>CAXXHA010000001.1:0-311671 GCA_963662265.2 Spirochaetia bacterium
GGCTGATAATTTCCCTGTTATCAACAGCTTCAAGTTTCTTAGTCTCTTCATCATAAATCACTATATACTCTGTTCTGCCGAATCTTGGATCAATCATGGAATTCCAGTCATATCCTTTCGAAGTAAAAACTATTTTCATTAAAATCTCCTATAACACTTTAGAGCACTTCCTCTCAGAAAGTCTCTGCCGCTTTCTATCACTTCCTTTCAGGAAGTCTCTTACTCATGATAAAAACAATTATTTTATCATTCCCCCTATAAACTGCTTACAAGCTCAGTTAACTTATTCCAGCTTTTCTGAAGCATTTTACTTATCACACTGTCACTGTATTCTACTATGGTTTTTCCTTCAGTCATTGCATCGGTAAAACTCTCATCATAGGGGGAGGTCTGCCAGGTGACAGATATTTTCAGATGACAGGAAAGCCTTTATTTCATCTGCCTTATCTGTATTAAGATCATATTTATTAATAATACATCCTGTTTTAATCCCGAATTTCCTGACCAGTGAATATACTCTTTTAAGATCATGAAGGCCGGAAACAGTCGGCTCGGTTACAAGAACGGTAAAATCTGCCCCGGAAAGGGAGGAGACAACAGGACAGCCTATCCCGGGTGATCCGTCAACAATTATCAGATCTTTTCCGGTTTCTTCGGCAATTCTTCTTGCTTCATTTTTAACTTTTGCCACAAGCTTACCGGAATTTTCAGCACCTGCTTTCAGTTTGGCATGCACCATCTGCCCTTCAGTCTTAATCCCTGATATATAGCATTTTCCGACATTCTGCTCCTCCATTTTTATTGCTGAAGCAGGACAGATAACTGCACAGTATCCGCATCCCTCGCAGTTAAGTTCGTTTACAGATAATTTACCCTCAATTGCATCAACAGCTTCGAACCTGCAGACATCATGACAGGACATGCAAATGCTGCATTTATCCTGATCAATTACAGCTGTTTTGCCGCTGTAAAAATCTTCCTCATACTTGAAATCAGGTTTCATAAGAAGGTGCATATCGGCAGCATCAACATCACAGTCAGCAGTAACTATATCACTTCCCCCAAGACAGGAAAATGAGGCAGTTATTGAAGTCTTGCCAGTTCCCCCTTTACCGGAAATAACAACTATCTCTTTCACTTAATTGCCTCCTTTCATCAGCTTTTTTATCTGTTCACTGATTAAATCAAGCTGATACCTGAATTCTTCAATTTCCCTGTATACAAGCCTTCCCTTTGAATAAAGTTCAGCAATTCTCCTGTCGTTAGGAAGTTTGGCAATAACAGGGATATTCTCACTTCGGCAGTATTCAAGGACAGCATCATTACCTATACCGTAACGGTTAAGGACAACGCCGAATTCCTTGCCGAGAAACCTTACAGCTTCTACAGCAAGTGATAAATCATGAAGCCCGAAAGGGGTGGGTTCTGTTACAAGAATAATAAAGTCTGAATCTTTTATTGATTCTATAACCGGGCAGGAGGTTCCTGGAGGACAATCATAGAGCTTTATATAATCTTCATTAAAATTATCATCAACATGTTTAAGTGTCTGTGAAATCAGCGGAACAGCCTGTTCCTGCCCGATATCCAGTCTGCTTTCTATGAAATCAAAAGATTCTGTTTTAATTTCCCTGTATTCACCTATTTTTTCCCTGACCATTGGCAGAGCATTTTCGGGACACAGTTCAGAACAAGCATAACAGCCGTGGCACATCTCGGGAAAAACCATGACACTGTCTCTGACCTTGATTATGGAATTAAAATTACAAAGCTCCTGGCATTTACCACAGAGACTGCATCTGTCTTTTTTCCAAGAGGGAACCATCCTGTAACAGTCTTCACTTTTTACTAACTGACCATGAAGAAAGAGACCGGAATTCGGCTCTTCCACATCCAGATCTGAAAGTACAACTTTTCGGTTTTTCTCAGCAAGAAAAGCTGATAAATTAGTTGAAAGAGTTGTTTTCCCGGTTCCCCCTTTACCGCTGGCAATTGCTATTTTCAATATTTCAAAACTCCTTTATTAATCATCTACAAATACAATATAATGCACATATGTGCATTATTCAAGTACATGAAGGAGGTAATCAGGAGATGTTTAAGTTTTGATGGGGGGACGGAGGATTGTTTTTTAAATCAAAAAATTATACAGCAGTTAATTTGGCTATTTCAGATTATTTTCAAACCTGATTTATTCAAGTTAGGAAAGAAAACTAATTCTCATTCTGTCATCAATAAGTTGAAAAAAGAGTCTATATCATTAACAACAGTAAAAGTTATGAGTTATAAAAAAGATATCCGGAAAACAAATACAAAGTTACAAAAATAATAGTTGGTACTACCAGCTTGATAATGATATCTTTATATCATAATTATTATGGATCACGTTATTTTCTTCTTACATCTGACAGCCCTGATTATGGGTGTTATCTCCAACATTTTTTTATTGCATTACATTATTGAGCATAACAGAAGAGATCTCTTTTCTTACACAATTTTCTGGATAAATTTTACAATCCTTTTCCTCTACAATTTTCTGTCCTCTTATATCGATGTAACAGGGTTTGAACTGAATAGCGTATATAGTTTTTTCCTGTATATGGGGTTTATCCTGAAAATCAGCTTGAACACTCTTGCGATACTGACTTTTATGCCGGAAAAGAAAAGCATGAGGGCTGTGGGAAGGCGAAAAATAATCACTGTCTTTCTTTTTTTACCTATAATCTATTTTGCTGTCAGGATCACTACAGGTTCGAATTATCAGCCTTATCTTGAGAAGAGCAACAGTATCCTGGACATACTGCTGCTTGCAGTTATTTTAACAATCACGCTGATAAATCTGGCTGTTAATTACAAAAATAAATCTATCAGAAAGGGAATCATGTTTAAGGCGAACTGGAGTCTTTTACTATTCAGCGGAATATCTCTATTTACTAAAGTATGGAGCCTTTTTGTTATCCGTGAAATATTTATTTTGAAGATATCCTTTATTTTTCTCTGCTATTACATTTTATGGAGTATTTTTCTAATCCGGCACATAGGGAAAAAAAACCTGTTCCGTCGAAAAATTCCATCTCTGGATGATATTGATGAACAAGTATTTATAAGGTACAGAATAACTCCCAGGGAAAAAGACATACTAAAAAATCTTGTAAAAGGCTTGAACAGAAAGGAAATAGCTGAAAAAGAATTCATATCCCCCCGAACAGTTGACAACCATATTAGCAGCATCTACAGGAAGTTCAGAGTCAATGATAAAGTCGAATTGATACGATATCTTTTAAAATAAGTAATATTACCTACGATTAAATTTATATTTTAAGTATTCTCATCTATTGTTCCGCAAGGCACCTGACCATATTGTATAAAAACAATAAAAGGGAAGGAGGCTATTATGGATATTTATAAATCCTGTTTCAATATCAACTGATAATAAAATCCGTTCTACTGCTGATTATGATATTACATGAACCAGATAATAATTTGGAAAATTTTATTTAAACGACAACAAACCCTGATACACAGGATAATATTTCAAATCGTGAAGAATTAAATATTTCGCATCTCCGGGAAAACATGAGTATATAGATATTTTTTCTTTCGGTTTTTTAACAAAAATGCTTATTAGTGAGGATAATAATGAATAAAATTGTTTTTTTTAGTTTGCTTATATTTTTCAACATAATATGCTGTCTCTTTGCTTCTTTAGAAGAGAGAATCACAGACATTACTTTTAATGGATTAAAACGTACCAGAGAACAAACTGTTATGCAGATAATCCATCCTGTAAAAGTGGGTGAATATTATACAGAGGAAACAGAAGAAAAGATAATCCAGGCACTTCGGGGTTCAGGTCTTTTTAATCCTGAAGTAGGTGTAAAGAGCTTTAAAACAAAAGATGGAATCAGAATCCAGATCAATTTGAAGGAACGCTGGACAATGATTATTTTACCAAGTTTTTCAGGTACCGGGGAAGGAGACTGGAGGGGTGGAATAATGGCAATAGAGAAAAACTTTCTGGGTCTGAACAAAACCATGGTACTGGGATTTTCAGCCGGTTCTGACGGGTCAAAAGCAATAGTCGCCCATAAAGACCCTTTATTCATGGGGAGCAAAAATGTATTTGGTGCTTCAGCAAGCTTCGGGCCAAACACTGTCACTGATGTTAATGAAGAAGGAGACATCCTTCGGGAATACAAGTCTGATGATTACCGTATAGCTCTTAAAGTTGAATACCCTTTTCTGGATAAACTGTTTCTGACTGCTTCAACTTCATATAAAACTTCCCATCTGACATCTACAGAGAAAGCATCATCGTCACCTGCTTCTGATATGGATAATCTCCGGTTTAAAGGGGGTATGAAATGGAAAAACATCTATCATGGGATCCCATATGACAGGGGATTGATACTGGAGCTAAGTTCGACCAATGGACAGGGTCTGAACAATACAGATGATTATGTTACATACGACAGCAGTGCGGAATGGTCTTTTTCCCCATGGAAAAACCATCTTATAGATTTTACCCTGCTAGGGAGATGGGGAGATACTCCTGCCCAGGCAGAACAGCGTCTTGGAAATACCACAGGATCCTACATTCTTCCTAAAGGTGTTACTGCTGATAACTATATATCTTCAGTTTTTTCCTACAACATTCCGATAAAATATTTTTCATGGGGGACATTCTCAATCAAGGGTTTTTATGAAACAGGTATGTTTGAATCAGATTTAACAGATTCAACAATGTATCATGGCCCGGGCACAGGATTTGAAATCTACCTCAACAACCTGGCAATTCCCGCAGTCGGAGCCAACACAGGATGGAATATGAATACAGGAATAATGCAGTTTGCACTCAGCATGGGATTTTCCATGTAAATTTTTTAAAAAAGAGCAGCTCTGACTTAATGAGTTATCAGAAAGTGTATATTTTGCAGAATATATAAAAACTGGCAAGTTCCAGCTATTTTCAAATTCCAGGATATAAAAAAATAAATCTATGGAGGATATATGTATATAAGAATATTACAGGCTCTTATATGTCTTTTATTATTTTTCCCATTTCATCTTTTCCCTACACCTCTTACAAAACCAGTTGTTTCTGATTTGAACAGCTGGATTAAAGAAAATGCAAAGAACGGTAATATCCCGGGCCTGAGTCTGGGTATTATTCGGGAAGGAAAAATATCCTATATAAACAACTTTGGAATCAGCAATGATTACGGAAAACTGATTGACACAGAAACACAATACTACATAGGTTCAATTACCAAAGCTTTAACAGCAGTCAGCATTCTTCAATTATCAGAAACAGGAAGGATCGATCTTGATGCACCTTTAGGCAATTACCTCACCTCTGCTCCAGATCCAGATGTTTCACAGATCAGCGTGAAAAAATTTCTATCACAGTCTGGAGGACTCAGAGCCAGGGATGGGCTGCTATTCAGGAAAAAACTTCTAGGAAAATCATTTTCCAGCTGGAATATATATTCCAGGCTGAAAGCCTATCCTCATCTGGCAGACAGATTTGAATATTCCAACATTAATTTCAACCTGATGGGGCTTTTGATTGAAGAAGTAAGCGGGATTGAATATAAAACTTTTATACAGAGGAAAATTATCTCTCCTCTTGGCCTGAAAAAAACTGTTGATAATCCGGAAAAAGCTGTTAACCTGACACACGGATATCAGCTCTGGTTTCAGCATCCTGTCTATATAAAGGAAGCTCCAGTCTATGAAAACTATTTTCCAGCTATGGGATATATATCGACAATGGAAGACCTGCTTAAGTTTTCCGACTTCCTTATCAGACCAATAGAATATTCTGATAAAAAAATACTTTCTGAATCCTATGTCAGAAAACTGTTTCAGCCAGTGGTTTCTGCTTCATTTTCAGACCTTCATGGTAAATATGCCCTTGGATGGCATACAGGAGAAATTGAGGGGAAAAAAGTATATCTGATTCAGGGGGGTACTGGTGGATCGCTATGTTATATCTATCTGGTACCGGAAGATCAAACAGGGATAGTCCTGCTCACAAATATGAACAGCACTTTTCAATGCCAGCATACAAAAAGTATTGTACCGGGAATTATCACCCTCCTTTCAGGGAAGAAACCCGTTCCTGTGAAACCGAAAAACACATACATGAAGCTATGCCTTGTCCTGACCTGTTTCATTCTTTTTAACGCAGTTTTTGTTGTCATAAACATTTTCTCAAGCAGAATAAACAGAACCTGTCTACTTACACTACACTATCTGCTGGATATTTTTCTGCTTGTCCTCATGTATCTGATCCTCCCCCGTTTCTGGAACATGACACTTTCTGCAATGAACCTGGCAAAGCCGGATCTGCTATTCATGATGCATATTACATCGTTCTTTTTTGCCGGAGCTTTATGTATCAACACAATTATTACAAGGAAAAGATCTCAAGCAGCATACTCTGTCCCCAGACAAACATTTCTTTAAACCTTTCAGCCATCCCTGGCAGCAGCTTTCTCTCCTAACTGCAGCAGCTGCAGGAACCGGGAAGGCTGCTTCCGGGGCACAGGAAACAGTTACTGACCTTCTCGCCATTTAGAATTGAAATAATTTCCTGCTGTTTGAATATTCTTCCCGCTGCTTTCGGGACATCATCTACAATGATTGCAGGAGTCATCATAACTCCCATTTTCACAATCTCATCAATATCTGTAACTCTTTCAACTTCAGCTTCAAGCCCTTCATCTTCTATTGCTTTTAAAGCACTTTCATATACAATTCTGCTTTTTAAATCTGAACCCAGTATCTTGACTACCATATTTATTCCCCGACTATAAAAAACCTGATTTTTCATCAGATAATATCATGTTACAATAATATATACCTGCAAGAGGCTGTTTATAATTTATCAATATTTTCTATTAAAAGAAATATTTCAGGGGGCAATCATGATAAACTTTTCATTTCAGATACCAACAAGAACTGAATTCGGGGACGGAGTAATTGCAAAAACAGGAGAAGAAGCTCTGAAGCTTGGGAAGCGGGCTCTTCTGGTATATGGAAAGGAAAGTATCAGGAAAAACGGTGTTTATGATACGATAACTGAATCACTGCGAAAAAACAGTGTCGAATGGAAAGAGTACAGCGGAGTATCTCCCAATCCGCTTCTTTCACATGCATATGAGGGAGCTAAAGCTGCCAGAGATTTCGGTGCAGATATGATTATTGCTGCCGGGGGAGGCAGTGTTATTGATGAATCAAAAGCCATATCCCTCGGTTTCTATACAGAATCTGAAACAGAACTGTGGAAGTACTATACAAGGGAAAAACCTGCCGGTAAGGGGCTTCCCATCATTGCAATACAAACAATGCCTGCAACAGGAAGCGAGATGAACCAGGCGTCTGTTATTACTAATGATAAAACAAGGGAAAAATTCAGCACAAGAAGCATATACAGCGCACCAGTTGTATCACTGCTTGATCCTTCAGTAACAGTCAAAATACCATTGAGACAGACAGCATTCGGCTGTGTCGATATAATTTCCCATCTTACAGAAGGTTTTTTCAGCAATAAGGACAGCTACGCTCCTGTTCAGGAGGGATATGCACTAGGCCTTGCTTCTGCTGTGAAAAAAAGCATGGATATACTTTTAGATGACCCGGAAAACATCAAGGCAAGAAGCGCTGTGATGTGGACAGCATCGCTGGGCTGGAACGGTCTGGGGAGAGCAGGATGGGAAGGTGCGGGAATTCCCTGTCATACACTTGAACACCCGTTAAGCGGAATTTATAACCTCCCCCACGGCGCAGGCCTTTCAATCACAACCCCCGCCTACCTGAAACTCAGAAAAGACAGTTTAAGGGACCGACTCGCAAATTTCGGTTCAACAGTACTTGGACTGAAAGACAGCAGGGACGGAGGCAGAGTAATAGAAGAACTTGCAAACTGGTACAGAAAGATAAATTCACCTGCATCATTTTCTGACTGGAAAGAAGTGGAAAGTTTCGATATTGGAAAACTCACAGAAGAGGCTGAAAAACTTAACAGCATATGGAAAATGAGTGATTTTACAGAAGGTGAAATAGAAAAGCTTTACAGCATGATGAAATAAATCAGAAAAAAATAGATCACAATAAAAAGATTCCTCCGTCTATCAAAAATCACCGTTCCTCCGTCTATCAAAAATCACCGTTCCTCCGTCCCCCATTCTCCAGGAAATTCTTCCCGAAATCCCGGTAAAAAGACCTTCCCCTTACTCAAAATTCCGTAATCCCCCTGTAATACTCCTCGAAATCCAGATAAAACAGTGCATAAATACCACTCAGGCAAATTAATTCTGCAAAAACCGACCACCGGTCTATTGACTTATCAATTTTACCGACTTATAATTATTCCTAGACCGACCGTCGGTCTACTAAGGAGAGATTTATGGAATCCGATTCAATCAGTCAGCATGAAAAGAGAAAGAATGAAATAATAGACTGCGCAGCATCGCTGTTTTTTGCAGAGAGCTATGAAAAAACATCTGTACAGAAAATTATAAATACTCTCGGAATTGCAAAAGGGACATTCTATCATTATTTCAAATCAAAGACAGATCTTCTTGATCAGTACACAAAAAGGGAAAGCGGGAAAATTCTTACAATCCTTGATGAGATAGTATCAAGAAAAGATATAGGAATAATAGAAAAATTCAATTCCTACTTTGAAATCGCAATGAGTTGGAAAGTCCAGAACTGGGATCTTGTTCTTATATATATCAGACATTCTGGACTCAGTGAAAACAAGATTGTTTATGAAACAATGCTTGAGAATAATATTAAAGCAGCATATCCATCTATCAGAAAAATGGTGGAGGAAGGGATTACTGAGGGATATTTCAGAACGGATTTCCCCGATCTTGCCGCCGAAGCAATATTCAGGTTCGGCGCAGCAGTAACCGACATGGTCAGACCTCTTATTCTGTCGAGTAAAACAAACAGAGAGGCATTTGACCACTTTCTGAGAATATTGGATTTCTATCAGGACAGCATAGAAAAATTACTAGGAACAGACAAAGGACTTTTCAGAATAATTGACAGGGAAAAACTTGAGGAAGTATTTATAGAATCATCCAGAGGGACGGAGGTAGCAGATGATAAAAATTGAAAACCTGAGAAAAACATATCATGCAGGAGAAACTGAGGTTAAAGCTCTAAGAGATATCAATTTCCTCATAAAAAAAGGGGAATTCATATCAATCGCAGGTCCATCCGGCTCAGGAAAAACAACACTTCTGAACCTGATCGGATGTATAGATGATCCTGACAGTGGCCAGATTTTTATAAATGAAAAGGCTGTTTCCGAAATGAATAAGAATGAAAAAGCCATGTTCAGGAGGGAAAATCTAGGGTTCATATTCCAGAGCTATAACCTGATACCTGTACTTACAGCTTATGAGAATGTCGCATTTTCATTAAACCTGCTTGGAGAAGATGAAGAAGTTATAAGAAAAGAAGTATACAGCATTCTCGAAGAGGTTGGGCTCAAAGGGCTTGAAAACAGACGGCCTGCAAAACTTTCAGGAGGTCAGCAGCAGAGAGTTGCAATTGCAAGAGCGCTTGTAAAGAGACCTGAAATAATACTGGCAGATGAACCGACAGCAAACCTCGATTCACACACAGGTGAAGATATAATGCGGCTTATGAAAGACATGAACAGCAGGCATAATATAACGTTCATCTTTTCTACTCACGACAAAATGGTTATGGATTATGCGGAAAGACTGATAAGGCTTCATGACGGAAGTATTCAGAGCGATAGTTCAGGGAGCTGATTATGAATAACAGAAACAAAACTGCAAAAGGGCTGACATTTTATCAGCTTTCATTTCTTTTCAGTCTGGCCTTCAAAAACCTTGCAAGGTATAAGAAAAGAACAGCAATCACCTCATTATCTATAGCGGTTGGTCTTGCGTTCTACATCTTCATGGATTCAATGATTATCGGGGCAATATTTGATTCTGAAAAAAACCTCTTCATGTATGAGACAGGAAGCGGTGTTATTCAAACCGATTCCTACTGGGACGACAAAGACCTTCTCCCGCTTGAGTACAGCATTGAAAATACGGAAAAAATCACAGGCATACTAGGCAGCCTTGATATACCATACGCTGAAAGGACATATTTTTCCGCAGACCTTCTGGTTTACCAGGATCCCTACCCTGAAGACGGAAATATTCCTGTGCGGGTAACAGCAATTGACTACAGAAATGACAGCAATGTATTTGACATAATCAATACACTCGAAAAAGGAAGATTCCCTGAAGAAGATGAAGAGGGAATAGTAATAGGCTCATGGCTGGCAGAGGATATAAATGCTGATATCGGCTATCCTGTGACACTTGTAACCAGAACAAAATCCGGCTACTTCCAGGTAATGGATCTTGAAGTAACAGGAATAATCAACTGTACAAATCCGGTTGTCAACAGGGAATCTCTTTATATCAGCAGGGAACTTGCAGAACTGTATCTTGAAATGGAAGGAAGTGTTACTGACATACACATCAACCTGACAGGCAAAAACAGCAGTCAGACAAACAGGCTGGTATCAGAACTTGAAAATCAGCTGGCAGGAACAGGATGCAGTTTCCATACATGGCAGGAGATGGTCCCTGACTTTGTGGCAGCATCTGACGGAGATAAGAATGGAAGTGCAGTAATGATTGTGATTTTGTTTATCATAGTAGCAGTCGGAATATCAAACACAATGCTGATGGCAATATTTGAAAGAATCAGGGAAATCGGGATGATGAGAGCTCTTGGAATGAAAGACAGCGCCGTAAAATGGCTCTTCAGGATTGAATCTGCAGGCATAGGACTGATCGGATCTGTATCAGGTCTTATTTTAGGAGCAATCGCAAACATACCGCTTGTAATATATGGAATTGATTATACAAAACTTATGAGAGAGGGGAATTACGGATACAGGATAATCGGTATAATGAGGGGAATCTGGCATACAGAAGCATTTGTTGCGGCATTTATAATAGGAATTATATTTTCCTTTCTCATATCATTCATTCCAACCAGAAAAGCTGTGAAAAAAGATATCCCCACCTGCATTCATAACCTGTAAACGGGGACGGAGGTTTGTAAATTGAAGTTTTATAAATTGGTGGTTTTACAATTTATGATTTTGCAGTTGAGGATCACATATAACATGGAGGATCTAATATGAAACTTTCAGCAATAGCTTTCAGAAATATTCTCAGAAACAAGAGGCGTAGCATACTTTCAGGCAGCGCAGTTGCAGTTGCAGCAGCATCAATAATTTTCCTTTTTGCGCTTCTTGAGGGAATGAAGATAGATCTTGCGGATAATATACAGACTTTTTACACTGGTACTGTAAGAATCATGAATATTGATTATGAGAAGAACAAGAAGCTTAATCCCATACATCTTACAGTTGAAAATCCTGACCTTATTAAAGAAGCAGTTTCATCGATGGGTAAGAATACTGAGATTTCAGAGAGAATAACATTTCCCTCAAGAATCTATATAGGAAATGATTATTACAATGCGATGGGAATGGCAGTAAAATTTCCCGATGAAATAAATTTTCAGAAAATTGAAGATGCAGTTACTGAAGGACGGTTTCCTTTAAAAGGAAGGGAAGCTGTTCTGGGGGCGAAACTTGCATCAAAGATGGGAGTCGGGGTCGGGGATAAGATTACAGCCCTCTCATCAACTGCGGGACGAGGTTCAAACGCGATGACTTTTACTGTCACAGGTCTTGCAGTTTTCCCCCTCCTGGAACTCACAAACTCGTTTTTCATGATACCTCTTGAAACAGGTCAGAGGTTTCTTAAAATGAAGAATGAGGTCAAGGAGATACTGATTAAATTTGATGCTGAATCAGATGAGGAAGGTAAAAATTTCGCTGATGCTATAATTTCAAAAACAGAAGAAAAAGGAATTACAAGTATTGAGGCAGCTTACTGGAAAGACAGGAATGAGACTTATGCAATGGTTGAAATGGCTGACAGGATATATATGATATTCGCGTTTTTCTTTCTTCTTCTCGGATGTTCGGTAGTAATCAACACAACAATGATGGTTGTGTATGAAAGAACAAGGGAGATCGGGATGATGAAGGCTCTCGGGATGAAGGACCGCAATATAGTAAGGCTTTTTTTCCTTGAGTCATTCTTCATAGGAATAATATCATCTGTTGCGGGAGTTCTGCTGGGAGTTGGAATAAGCCTTATCCTGAACCATACAGGTATGAATTTCCAGAATACGATGGAAGATATAGATATTGAAATATCAACTATTCTATACCCTGTTCCGACTTTAAAATACGGTATTATAATATTTCTGTATTCATCTGTTATTGCTTCAGTCTCAACATTTATACCAACTTTAAGAGCTAACAGGATTAAAACAGTCGATGCGCTGAAACATGATTAATCAGGAGGAAAATCAATGAAAAAATTAAAAGCATTAATAATAATGATACTGCTCACCGCATCTGCAGCAACTCTTTCTGCAGAGACAGCTGACGATATAATAGAAAAAATGGATGATCTCCAGACATTCAGGACAATGGAGTCGAGAGGAAGAATTATCAGCAATGACAGGTTCGGGAAAAAAGTAAGTGAATTTGTAAATATTGCAAGGGGAAAGAGGGAGTTTCTGGTTGAATTTACAAGCCTTGAAGAAAGGGGGCAGAAGATACTAAGGACTCCTGATGAGCTCTACCTGTTCTATCCCGATGCTGAGGAAATAATCAGGCTTCAGGGAGCTGCCCTGAGGCAGTCAATGCTCGGTTCAGATATTTCATATGAGGATATTACAGAGGGGACTGATACACTTTCAAAGTATAATGTAATACTCACAGGTGAAGAAGATGTTGAAGGAATTACCTGCCATGTAATCAAGATGGATGCAAAGAAAAAAAACATAGCATATCCGAGGCAGATAGTATGGGTTGATACGGAACTCTATGTACCGAGAAAAACTGAATATTATTCAAAGTCGGGACGGCTTCTGAAAACCATGGATCTCGTCAGCTTTGACCAGGTCAAGGATAAAATAATAATCACATCAATGATTATCAAGGATAAGCTGAAAAGGACTTCAAGCACTGAACTTATAATAGACAGCTACCGGATAAATCCCCCGGTCCATCCCGCTACTTTCACACTGGAGGAACTCACATGGTAAGATACCGGGATAATGACTTAAAACCTGGAATTATTTCGACACCTTCAAAAACAGCAGAATTTTCAACCATCGGAAAATCTTCAAAAGATATTATCAATAGATTCAGGATTATCTTCATGATATTTTTTCTTGCTGTATCAGCACTTTTTGTATCTGCTGAATCAAAATCGGAATTTGATCTTGAACTCTACAATACAATCTACAGGATGGATGATAATATTTATATGGCAGGTCACGGTAATGCAGGACTCACATTCAAATCGCAGAAGAACAGGAATGTGAAAGGATTCATAGAAATTGATTTTGATCCGGATACTGCTTCAGGAGATAAAAGCTACACAAAACCTCTGCTGGAGCTCAGGAAAGCATATATAAAAGCAAGAATGCTGGACCACAGAATAACAGTCGGAAAAACAAGAACAACATGGGGAGAGGGAATTGTCTTTAATTCAGGGGATGTTCTTTTCGGAAGCCTGAACCCTTATGTTGACCTCACTGAAGAGGAGAAAAGATCAGAAACAGCATGGATGACATTAACAAATACACCTTTCGGTTCATTTTCATTTGTTGAACTGATTTACATGCCTCCGCAGACAGAAATCAATGATGAGGATATAAAAACATCCTATCCCGGGGGTAGAATTGAAAAAAGCTCGATAGGTGGTAGAGTATATACAAGAATAGGCGGTACTAAATTAGAAGCAGGATATCTTTACAAGGGGCAGAAAAGAACAGAGACAGATCCCTCAATAAAGACACACAGGCCCTACATAAGCCTGCAGGGTAACATAGGGCCTGACTGGAGCATGTCAGCCTCAGCAGCTATACCTGCTGAAATGAATCCTGACACAGATATTATAAAGAGAAGCTTTTCATGCAGTTTCAGCCTTTTTCAGATAATAAACCTGGACCACGATTCATCTCTGAACCTGAGACTTGAAACACTCATCCTCCCCTGGCACAACTGGGAGCAGCAGACAGATCTTTTCGATAATGCTGAAGACACTGACCTGCTCAAGGCATACGGGATATTTATATATCCGCAGATAGTCTATAATATAAGCCCTGGATTCAATATTTCCCTTCAGTCGGTAGTTTCGCCAATCGATCTTTCCGCCATGACAACATTCGGATCTTTCTGGAACATATACCAGGATTTTGAAATAATAAACTACCTGACATTCAATACAGGAGAGAAAAGCGATATCTTTGCATGGGGAAGCGGAAGAATGCAGGATATTGCGCTGACAACGGGATTCAGATACAGATTTTAATTTCTCAGATATTTCAATTATTAAAATCCCCTGATCATTTATATTCAGGGGATTTTTTACTTTTATTTGTTTAAATATATCTGTATATTTCAGGCAGATAAATTCTTTTTATAGTTATTTTTCACTACCTTGTTCACCTTAGACTGTCACTACTCCTGTTCAGAATCTGCCTTCAATTTTGAATCAAACCCTTCTGATTCAACTTTTAATTTTGATTTTGATTCTTTCAACTCAGGCTCAGGATCCATATTGTCATCAGTTTCTCTATCATTTTCCCTCTTCATCACCGAGTAGAGATGATATGCACAGTCAGGTCCGATCAGCCGCCTTGTTGATGTCTTCTCTCTGACACGGACCTGTCCCTTTACAATCAGGCTCCTGTAGAGGTATTTTTTTCTGATTTCATCGGGACTATTTTTATCTTCTCCCATAATTAAGGCAACATCCCCCTGAATATTTCATTCATTTCAACACACACAATAAGCAGAATAACTGCATGAAACATCAGTTCACCTGGAAAATAATAAATCTGAAATTCTGATTCAAAGCATGGCTGCAACGCTGCTAAAGTGTATAAAACAGGATACAAGGCACATCATGTTAAACATTACACCTTAAACTCTGAATCCAGCATGGCTGCAGCGCTAGCAAAGTGTATAACACTGGAATACAAGGCACATCCTGTTAAACATTACACCTGAATCTCTGAATCCAGCATGGCTGCAGCGCTGGCAAAATATATAACACTGGAATACAAGGCACATCCAGTTAAACATTACACCTGAATCTCTGAATCCAGCATGGCTGCAGCGCTGGCAAAGTATATAACACTGGAATACAAGGCATATCCTGCTGAACATTATATATCAGTAGCTGTAATATCAGAAAAACTTGAAACCGAGTCCGGCAGTCATGCTGAAATATTTAGGGATAAGCTCTTCGTTAGGAGCTGTCGACCAGTCATCCTCAGCCTTTGTATACCTGAAATCAATCATCAGAAAACTCCTGTTCAGAGGTATTTCAAAAAGAGCGCCAAGTATCAGGGCCTTGCCGTCAGATTTAACAATATTATCATTAGCTTCTGTCACCGTAGTCTTGTCACCTGTTGCAACATCCTCAATCTCAACTTCCGCGTTTCCAAGCTTCTTCATGAAAGAGACTCCGCCATAGGCACTCATAACCTTATTGGGCATTCGAAGGAGAAGTATCAGAGGTATCTCCTGAATTTCAACTGTTGTTGTATCTACTGTTGCACTCCTGTCAATCTTTGCCCTGAACTCCGTGTAATTGTATTCAGCCTGAAGTGCCAGATACTTTAAAATGTTTACAGAAACAGATCCGCCGTATTTCTGTCCAATCTCATATTTCTGTTCCGAAAGGGGATCATCAGATGTGAAATCGGGAAAAGACATATTCATCCCGTAAAAACCGGCAATACCGAGCCTCTTGTCAAGAATGGAAAGTCCCTTCTGTATTCCCCATTTCTGTTTCTGTACCTGCCATTCTTTTTTTTTATCCAGAACAGCATTTTTCTTTTCAAGCGAGGAAATGCTGTAATCTGTCACAGAAAAAAGCTCTTCAAGTTTTTCAAAATTACGGTCTATTTTCTTGCTGGAATATTTCTTTTCCCAGTTTTTATCAATATAGTTTTCAAGCGATGATATTTTCAGAAGCTCTTCATCGGTAAATCCCGGTACAGAAAAATCAATAACTTTTGCCTCATGCTCATTAAGGAAAAAGCCTTCCTCTTTTACAATATAGGGGCCAAGCATCCTGTTCTGTTCTATCCTTAAAACCCGGTCCCCGTTCAGTACTTTCGGAAGCTCTTCAATATTTTCCCCTATAAGTACATTATCGATATAAACACTGTATCTGCCCTCTTCGCCGCTGTTTGCAAATGCAATGCTTCCGAAACCAATATGTTCCATCCCGCTGAATGCTTCAATCATGGAAATCAGCAGCCGGTCTGAGGCATCGAAAATATCAAATACTGTCTCTGCTGTTTCATCTTCAGTCATTGTAACCCGGCTTTCCCCCCTGCTGAAAACAGACATTTCCAGAAATACAGACCCGTCTTCCCTCATATCGGCCCGGCCGAATATTATGCTGTCGAGACTGTTTTCAACAGTATAATTTCCCAGCCAGTCATTGCTGTTTTCATATTCAACTGCATCTATCTCAACAATTTCATACCGGTCCAGCATCCTGAGAGTCAGCTCCGCGGTTTTCTTCACATTTTCAGAAATTATACCGACCTGATTATCATTATTTGGATTCAGGAGAGGAAATACTGCAATTCTGGGTTTTAAACCTTCCTGTGCATAACCTGCTGTAACAGCAGCAAAGAAAACTATAATAAAAAATAAACCTTTTCTCATTGGACAATTCCTTAAGCTAATCTGAAATAATCAAGTTTAAGTATATTACATAAAACCATAAATATAAAAATAATTAATCATAAACAGCGACCTCCCATCAATTACATGATTTTAATTATTTTCAAAAAAGTCTTAAACAGCTTTTTTTTGTACCGATAAATATAGAGAGGCATATAAATAATCTATGTTTCATTTTGATTCAGTCGGGATTTTATGACAGGAAGATTTCCGGATGACTGAGTTTTCAGAAATCAATAATAGGAGATTTTAAAATGGAAAGAGATGTTACTGAACTTTTCCAGAAAGGAATGGAAATGATGCAGCTGGGAGAATACCAGATGGCAGAACAGTTGTTTAAAAAAGCCCGAGATATTACTGTGAGTGTAGCGGGTAAAATCTAGCAATCTTATAAAGTTAAGAGCATCCGGTGAGGATGCTTTTTTTTCGGCATTTTTAAATCATTTTACCAGATATATTCCTGCAATATAAACTAAATATTTATTATGGCTTTTTCAGCTATTTCATCAAGAAGCCATGTATCAAGTTTCATGTTTTTAATATAGGCGCAGTGCCCTCCATGCTTTTCCATATTCAGTTCAATAAATCTGTTGCCAGCCTCTGCCACTTCCCTGAAGTCAGCAGGATCTATTATCGGGTCATCTTCAGCTGTTATTATGAAAACCGGAATTCTGATTTTACTGAAAAAATCTTTTTTAAGTGTATACCGGCTGAAATAATCCTCAAGACCTTTATATTCGGAATATCTCTCAAGAAGTATTTCTGTAAGCCGCATACAGCCTCCGGAAACAGGTAATTTGGAAAAGCTGTAAAGGCTGGGAAATATTTTTTCTTTTTTCAGCAGACTCCTCTGCCACTTCCTGAGAAAATATTTTCTGATGATGAAATATTTATCAATGTTTGCTGTTGCGGTCCATGGGTTGAGAGGGGGATTTACAGCAATAACCCGTTTCAGAGAAACGGATAAATCATTATCCATTCCTGCAAGACCCGCGATCCTAAGAGCAAAATTCCCTCCCATTGAAAACCCTGCAATATAAATATCCTTCTCTTTCCCGAATCTCTCAGCAATATTTTTAACAGCTGCAAAAGCTTCATCTATCAGGGTTCCGTAAAAAAGTCCTTCATTAAGATGATGTGAATTACCATGGTCTCTCATATTCAGCCTGAAAATGCTGAATCCTTTTCTGTAGAAAAACCTACCTGTCTTTACCATGTACGAGGATTTTTCACTCCCCTCCCAGCCATGGAGAAGAATCAGCAGTTTTCCCCTCTTCTCTCCGGTTTGTTCTTTATTATCATACCCGGAATAATATCCGGAAAGCCGTATATTTTCCCCTGCCGGTATAATTATTTCTTCAGAAATATTATCAAAAACTTCAGTCTTCTTGTTATTGATTTTAAGACTGGAAAGTATTGTCTGCAGTACAGGATTTTTCAGATAAAAAGGGGGATTAAAATTTTTATTATTCACTGTCCGGGGAGCAGCTGCTTCATTTCCTTTCATTCAAAATACTCCATGCTGATACATCTTATTTCAAAAAATAAACCATATTCCTTGATTCATAATTATTTTATCCTATAATTAATTTATCCCAAAGTAAATTTCAAAAATAGTATCGGAGGTAATAAATGTTATTACGGAATAAAATCCTTTCAGGGTTCGGGGCAGGAGCTCTCATCTGCCTCCTTGTCGGTGCAATAGCTATTATAATGAGCAGTATTTCCAACAATGTCATCCATCAGGCCGAGGAAATGGCTGTCATGAAAAATGACTTAACAACAGCTATGAAGGCACATGTAGAATGGAAAAACAGTCTTCAGGAAGTTTTTGTCAATAATGATGATAAAATTACTGCAGAGATGGACGGGCACAAGTGCGGTTTCGGTAAGTGGTTCTACGGTGGCGGACTTAAGCATTTGAGGGAGATCTGTCCCGACTGTGCTGATGTTTTAAGCACTATTGAACAGAGCCATCTTGATCTTCATTCTTCAGCAAAAGAAATTTCATCATACTGGGTACCTAAACATATAGGGCTCTCTGAAAAGCTTGAATCAATTTTCTCAGGCCACAAAGACTGGGCGCTGAATGTATCCCAGGATATTTTAAACAACAGAAGGACAGACGCAGAAACAGACCACACAAAATGCAGACTCGGAAAATACCTTGCAAGCGAGGAAAGCAGGAACCTTGAAAAGACCTGGCCTGAATATGCTGAAAATATCAATAAAATTAAGATGTATCATGAAAATCTCCATAAATCGCTGATCGACATCAACAATGCAAGAACAGCTTCTGCAAGGAGAAATATATTCATAAACACAACACGGACTCTTCTGGATAATATTGGAGAGCATTTTCAGGAAATTATCGCGCTTGAAAGCAATATTGCAAAACAGAGTGATAAAGCCATTGATATTTTCAAGACTAAAACAGATCCTCTTCTGCAGCAGGTCACACTCAAACTTGAGGAGACTTCAGAAGTAATCAATAGGGAATCTGACCGGCTAAATGCATATGCAGACAGTGTTATCAAGCAGCAGTCTGTGATCATAGGTATAGGAGTGGTTGCCGGTATAGTCATAGCAATAATACTTGGACTTCTGATAACAAGGAGTGTGATGAAGCAGCTGGGGGCAGATCCCTCGGTGATCAAGGATATTGCAGAAAAAATTGCAAACGGTGATCTGAGGATCCGTGTAGATGACAGAAAAGCTATCGGTGTTTTCAAATCAATGCAGATAATGGTTGAAAACCTGGTTGATATAATCCAGAACATATCAACCTCTGCAGACCAGGTCACATCGGGAAGTATTCAGATTTCAGATTCATCCCAGCAGATTTCCTCAGGAGCAAGCGAGCAGGCAGCAGGAACAGAAGAAGTATCAAGCAGCATGGAACAGCTTGCTTCAAATATCCAGCTCAACAGTGAAAATGCATTGAAATCAAATGAAATTGCAAAATCTGTTGTAAAGAGAGCTGAAGAAGGTGGTAATGCGGTTAAAGAAACAACTGAAGCAATGAAAAACATCTCAGAAAAAATCGGCGTTATTGAAGATATAGCAAGAAATACAAATATGCTGGCTCTCAATGCAGCTATAGAAGCAGCCCGTGCCGGTGAATCTGGCAAGGGATTTTCAGTTGTTGCAGCAGAAGTCAGAAAACTGGCAGAAAACAGTCAGAACGCTGCATCAGAAATAACTGAAATATCAACATCAAGTCTTTCACGAGCACAGGAAGCACTGAGTGTTATTGAAAACCTTGTTCCTGAATTCAAAACAGTATCTGAACTTGTTGAAGATATAACAAGTGCAAGTGCAGAGCAGAATTCCGGGGCTGAGCAGATTAACAATGCAATTCTTCAGCTTGACAGCGTAATTCAGCAGAATGCTTCCTATTCTGAAGAAATGGCATCCATGGCGGAAGAGCTATCATCACAGGCTGAATTAATGAACAGCACTATCGGGTTCTTCAAGGTCGGTAAAGAAACGGAAGAAAGCGGCAGGGAAAAAATACTGGAATTTGACAAATCAGACCAGGATCAGAAAAAACATCACCACCTGAATCTGAAAGAGCATCTTCATCTGAAAAATGCCCATCTTATGAAGCATAAGAAAGATACAGAAAAAACTGAAGAAATTGATTATCAGGATGATTATGAAGAAAAAATGGCAGCATCTGACGACGGTTTCAACGAGTTCTGAGAACTGCTCAAATAAATATTTGGCTGTACTACAGAATATAATATTAACAGATACTGCGTCTGTTTAATTAAAACAGGCACAGTATCTTCCGGAGGATATACTTTTTCAATATTTCCAATAACGCAACTACCTTGAGAGTATTAATGGAAACAGTATTTATCTATTAATAAATCACTTCAAAGTTGTCTGAGAATTATCTGCATCATGTTATTTACAGGCAGTTCATTTTGCTTTAAAAAAATAATACTTTAAACAAACTGATAAAGGTAAACCGGAAGCCTTAAAATTATCAGGAGAGAATCTTTCATATATATCACGGTAAATAACAATTCGTTTATAGACATCATATTTTTTTCTATGATAGGTTATTTACCAGATGAAACAAATATTAAAAACAGTTTTAACAGCATTATTTTTATTATGTATTAATTTTTCTGCATACACACATCCTCATACTTTCATTGATTCAGAAATTGAATGTGAATTTGACTCTGCAGGATTCAGGGGTTTCTGGATTAACTGGACATTTGATCCGATGTTTACTGCTCAGCTTATAATGGATTACGACCTTGACAGAAACGGATCATTTTCTGAAAAAGAAATTGCTGATGTAGAAGAAAATGCATTTTCAAACCTCATCAACTACAACTACTTTTCATATATAACAGAAAACAAGAAAACATTCAGGCCTGAAGAAGTATCAGACTTCAGCGCTGCAATAAAAGGTAAGGATGTTCATTACCGTTTTTTTGTACCATACACATCGTCTGCTAAAGAAAAGGGGAATAAAATTATTATTGCCATTTATGATGATACTTTTTTCTGCGACATAGCATTGAAATCTTTTTCATTTATACAGGGCAAAAACACAGAACTGTATAATATCAGTCTTACAAAGAGAAAAAACAAAGAAAAGACAATAACATATGACAACAGTTTTCAATCTGTTACACGGGACGGAGCTGTGTATTCCGGCTTTGTCAATCCTGATGAACTTTTAGTGGAATTTACAGAGAAATGAGAAAAAAAATAATACTTTCAGTTCTGGCTTTATTACTTATATTAGGCGGATACGGATTCAGCCAGACAGGAAGCTCCAATCCGTTTTTCAACGGAACTGAAAACAGTTCAGCCTCAGGCAAAGTTCCTGTCAAAAATAATAATTTCATTGAAAAAATCACTCAGCTGCAGAAACAGGTTAATACAAACATTTCAGATGTAATAACAGATTACAGGACAGATAAAAATTTAAACCTGCTTTTTTATATCGCGGGATTTGCTTTTATCTACGGATTTATTCATGCAATGACACCGGGGCACGGCAAAAATATAATACTGGCATGGATGCTTACTTCGGAAAGAACATACATAAAAGTTCTTCTTACCTCAATCACAGGGATGTTCTTTCATGTATTCAACTCAATAATTATGGTCTACCTGATATGGTATATTATAAAGGGAAAAATCAGTATTCAGTCCCCTGTCTTCATAAAATACTTTTCAGTTGCAGCATGTGTAATACTCTGCGCAATGGCATTAAAAAGCCTGTTTGATCTTTTTCATTCCCCACATAAACACGACTCTGAAGCAGAACAGGTAAAAAGGCACTGTGAGATAAACAATCCTGATTTTACAGATGAAAAAGAAACAGATCCTGATGAACATCAAAAAATCACATCTGGAAAACACCATCACGGGCATTCACATAATCTGGAAAAAATCAGCAGTACTACATCTTTCAAAGAGTGTTTGATGATTGCACTTGGAATCGGAATGGTGCCCTGCCCTGTTGCAGCAATTCTTACAGTATTTATGATATCTGGAAAACTGTTTGCAGAAAGCATTCTCACTGCTGTTTTTTTCTACGCGGGAATGACCCTGACACTTCTTATTCACACAACTGTTGTATGGCTTCTGAGGTCCTTTATTTCCGGATTAAAAAACAGACACCTGGTAAAAATAAGGGATTACGGACTTCCTGCTGCAGGCAGTATTCTCCTGATGCTTTCAGGTTTTCTGATAATCAGCCCGTATATAAATCTTTGACAGCTGTTTATATTTAAGAGCTCGCTCCTGAACAGATTAAAATGCAATAATAATCCCAGCTAAATCTTTTCAAATACACACCAGTTTAAGTATTATTGATCCTGTCTATGCTCATGCTCAACAATAAAGTTAATTTAAAACCATAATAATTTGATGTTAAAAAAAGCTGTCTGCATTATGACTTAATTCATGTACAGACAGCCTGTTTATATACACTCAAACTATAAGCAGCTGCAGCTGCCTTTTCCCCCGTTTTTTCCGCTATAGGGACAGCCAATACATTTTGTTCCTTTTCTTTTTTCTATAACAATTTTTCTTACTGACAATGTAATAATTCCAAGAAGTACAAGAATTACTGCAATATTAGCCATAATTGCCTCCTTAATGAAAAAACAATGTTTTTTCATTATACATTTAACACTTGTTAATCGCTTTCGAGCACTTTCCTTTGGAAAGTCTCTGTCGCTTAATGAAAAAACAAAGTTTTTTCATTATTCCTATGCCGCTTTATTCATTTTAGCGGCTGCTTTTCGGTCCCCTTTTCTGACAAGTGAAACAACAAAGGCAATCATAAGAGCTACAGCAATAAGCCCTGCGGCAAATCCGCTGCTAAGCACACCTTCAGTAATAAGTGTTCCGATCTGGTATGTGAAGAATGCAACAATATATCCCATGCCGAACTGGAAACCGATGCCTCCCCAGAGCCACTTTCTGTTTTCCATCTCCGAGTTCATTGCTCCGATTGCTGCAAAACAGGGAGGAGTAAACAGGTTGAACATAAGATAGGCAAGAGCTGAAGCAGCTGTAAGTCCCATTATACCTGCAACATCTGACTGTCCTGAGACAAGAGCAAGTTCTTCTGTATCAATAAAGTTTGTAATGCTGTAAACAACAGCAAGTGTTCCTACAACGTTTTCCTTTGCAATAAACCCTGTGATTGCTGCGGCTGCAAGCTGCCATACTCCGAATCCGAGAGGAATAAGGAGGAAAGCGAAAGGAGATGCAATACTTGCAAGTATACTTGTTCCTTCTGCGCCTTCAGCAACTACCTGGAACTGCCAGTTGAATGTCTGCATTATCTGAACCGCGGCATTGCAGAGAAGTATTATAGTACCGGCTTTTACAATAAAGGCTTTAGCCCGTGATAACATTGAAACAGTTGCCCTTTTAATACTTGGAAACCTGTATTCAGGAAGCTCCATTATAAAGAATGATCTTGCGTTTTTCTCGCCTGTAATTCTTACAACAACAAGAGCGCCCAGAATAATAATACCGATTCCGATAAAATACATTGAAGTTCCAACCCATGCAGCATCATTGAAGAATACTCCTGCAAAAAGAGCAATAACAGGAAGTTTCGCGCCGCATGGCATGAATGGAGTAAGCATTGCAGTTGTTCTTCTCTGTCTTTCATTCTTGATTGTTCTTGTCGCCATTACGCCGGGAATAGCACAGCCGGTTCCTATAATCATTGGAATTATTGATTTCCCGGAGAGTCCCACTTTCTTGAAAAACCTGTCCATAACAACAGCAACTCTTGCCATATAACCGCAGTCTTCAAGAAGTGCGAGAAGGAAGAAAAGAACCATAATCAGTGGAAGAAATCCCACAACAGCGCCTACACCGCCGATAATACCGTCAAGAAGAAGTGCGCTCAGTACCGGGGAGACACCTTCGCCGAGAAGCCCTTCCACAAATCCGTAGAAACTATCGATCCAGCCCACAAGAATATCTGCAACAACAGGACCGAGGTGTGTCTGTGATATTGAGAAAACTGCCCACATAACAGCTGCAAATACAGGAATACCAAGCCATTTATTGGCAAGAATCCTGTCAGCAGAATCTCCGGCTGTCTGCTCGCTGCTTTTACCTGCTTTAGACTCAACTTTGCTCACAACATCTTTTACAAAATCAAATCTCCTGATATCTGATGCTCTTACAGACTCGGCATTCTTTTTATCAACACCTTTGCTGTCAAATGGAGCAGCCTGTGAGCTTCCTTTAATCTCCACAGCTGCGGAAATAAGCTTATCAAGGCCATTGTTATTTGATTTTGTAGAAACTGTCTCAACAACCCGGCAGCCGAGAATTTCAGACAGCCGAGAAATATCAATACTGCTGTTTTTCTTTACATTTAAATCACTCTTGTTAAGGGCAATAACAACCGGGATGTTTAATTCCAGAAGCTGAGTTGTGAAAAAAAGACTTCTGCTCAAATTTGTGGCATCCACTATGTTTATAATTACATCAGGATTTTCATTTTCAACAAAATTGCTTGTTATACTTTCTTCAGAAGTAAAAGGAGACATTGAATAAGCGCCGGGAAGGTCTACTGCCCTGATATCTGCGCCTGATTTATTCAGGTTTTTTTTGATATCTCCCTCTTTCTTTTCAATAGTTACTCCTGCCCAGTTTCCCACATGTTCAATTTTACCTGTAATAGCGTTGAACAGAGTGGTTTTCCCGCTGTTCGGGTTACCAGCTAGTGCGATTCTCATCTTTCCTCCCGCTGCCTAACATATTAAGACAGCTATTATTGTGTTGCATTAGTCCTATTTAATTATACCGACCTAATTCAATAGGCAAAAAAAATGATACAGTTAAACTATATCAGAACTGATCTTGCCAGATCCGTATCAATACTGTATCTTGCATCTTTAACAGAGATAACATAATTTTCTGCAAGAACAGATAAAACTGTTACAGGTTCGCCTGTAAAACAGCCTAAAGTAAAAAGAAAATTTTTAAGTTCCTCGTCATCAGATGCGATATCTTTTATAATGTATTCCTGATTAATATCTGCTTCAGACAAATTCTTTACAGTATTTAAAGTGAATTTTTCCATATCTTCAAATGTAGTTATTCCTGTGCCTGGAAAAGTCTTTACTGCAGCATCAAACATACTACTCTCCTTATTACTACTGTTAAAATACATTTATCTTTCCATCATTTTCATCATAATGCTGTACAGATAAAACCTGGTAAGGTTTATACTAAAACCAGATATGCAGGCTGCATGGCTACACAGCCCTCCATTAGTTACCCATATCTAACTTTATTTTGATAATATGCTGCAATTAGCGTAATGTCAATCAGAATACCCGTATATCGTTATATTATTTATTAAAAGATATACAATATTTTTTATTATTCAGCAGATTAAATAATTCTTTTTCTGCTGCTTCATTACTCCAGTAAATCTTATATTATTGACAATACAGATATATAAAAGTACACTGTTCCTTAATAAGGGTATTAATCTTGCAGATAAAAAAAGATGAAGTCGAAAATGCAATAATCAGGGCAGCTGAAAAAGAGTTTATAGAAAAAGGCTATAAAAATGCTTCACTAAGATCCATCTCAAAGAAATCGGGAGTATCTCTCAGCAATATCTATAACTATTTCAACAGCAAGGATAAACTTTATCAGCATATATTAAGCCCTCTTATCAGCAGCATAAACAATGTAAAAACATTCCTTAAAAATCATTCTGAAGATGAAGAAACTTTTACAATGGACTTTCATCTCAAATTCCTTGAACCGGTTGTGGATTTTATCGACAGCAACAGGGACTTTTTAAAGATGCTCCTTATGAATTCCTACGGTTCATCCTATGAAAACTATTTCGATGATTTTACAGAATGGTACACAGACCTTTCAATCAGCGCTATGGAAAATATAAGCATTAAAAAAAGAGCGAAACCGGTCAGAATAAACAGATTTGTAGCACACAATCTTGTTGCGTTCTGGGTACAGTTTTTAAGGGAATCTCTGATGCATGATATCAACAGAGAGGAACTTCTTGAATATGCAAAAGATCTGATGTCTTTCACATACAGCGGGTGGATGGGATTACTGGAAAACAGAGGGGAATAATATTTTTAACTTTTTAACGAACGTTGTTCTTTATTAGACATTTCCATCAATTCATATACAGGTTTTAACTGTAAAAACACAGTTCTGAACTATTAACATGAGGGAATTATTTTTCACAGATATAAAAACAGGATCTGATGATTCTTATTTAAATAAAGGAGGATATTTTGAAAAACAATCTATACATTATACTGCTTATTTTCATGATCTCAACTGAAGCTATACAGGCTGTTGAAACCGGGGGATTTGCAGACTGCTATTTTTCAGGAAGGATAGAAAACGGGGATATAATCGGGGCAAGAACAAGACTGAGATATAATATTGAATCAGAAATGGATGAAAGCTATATATTTGCTTCTCTTAATATTTATGAAAATATGATTTCAGATGAACAGGCAGTTGATCTTCATGAAATATACATGGAGTATTCATCAGATCTATGGTCCATGAGGATCGGAAAACAGATACATATATGGGGAAAAGCAGACGGCATAAGAATAACAGATATAATAAACCCATGCGACTACAGCGAATACAATACTCTTGAACTCGATGATATGAGGATTCCTGTTGAGTCGGTAAAAATAAATTATTTTCCGGGAAATATGGATATTGAACTTATATGGATCCCTGTCTTCAGAGAGAGTATATATCCTGAAAAAGACTCAGTATGGGATAACGGGAAAATTATCAGCAGCATCAATGCCCCTTCTGTAAAAACCAGTCTTGAAAACAGTGAAATAGGTTTCAGGATAATGTATTATCTTGCAGGTCTTGATGCGGCATTTTCAGCTTTCCATACAAGAGATGATGACCCGGTATATAAATACAACACCCTGGATATTATAGGGCTCGAATTTTCAAAACCATTCGGATCTCTTGTACTCAGGAATGAAAACGCGTTTTATTTCAACAAGCATTTTTACACTGAAACAGCAAATAAAAGCAGTGAGAATAAATACCTTAAAAATATGATTGGAGTTGACTGGTACGGGGACGGAGGCTTTACTGTATTATTCCAGTATGGAACTGATTATATAATTGATTACTCTGACAACATAGCAGCAGATGAACTGAGACAGTATGCAACACTCAACATGAAGAAAAAGATGCTCAGGGACAACCTTGAGATTTCAAATATGGTCTATTTCAATATAACAGATAATGATGGGTATGACAGATTTTCCACAGAATATATGCTGACAGACAATTTCGGACTCACAGCTGGCACAGATATCTTTTTTGATACATTCAGTAAAAACAGGTCTGTCTGGGTAAAAGGAAAATACAGTTTTTAATAATGCAGAAAGGAATCATCAGGATTATTCCGGCCATTATTCCAGATAAACAATGTGCTTCTCCTGGAACTGTATAACTTGTTTCAGGAGAAAACACATTAAGATGGACACTGCTTTTTATTTGCAGCAGAATTTTTCATTTAAACTTTTTACGTTTCCAGTCTTTATACAGTATCATAATTAACCACATAATCTATCTCCGTTAAAATATAAGCAACCCGACTCTGTAGGCCAGAGCAGCTGCAGCAAATGAAGTCAGTAAATAATAGACAGAGCTTCCCGCAGTCCATTTAAGTGATTTTGTCTCTGAATAAATTGTTGCCACTGTTCCTATACAGGGGATTGAAAAAAAGAATGCAAAAATAAATGCAAGTGCCGATGCAGGAGAAACTGTGTCAAGAATTGTACCTGCAAGAGCTGCCTTTTCATATCCGCCGTGTGAAAAGAAAAAGGAAGTAATGGAAAGTGCGCTTCCCCCGACATTGAAGAGAACAGCAATAACAGAAAGCGATGCTTCCTTTGCAATCATTGAAGCAATAAGTGCGATGAAAAGTCTCCAGTCAAGACCGATAAACGAGGTTACAGGATCAAAGAATTTACCAATTACAGCAAGTACGGAATTATCCATGTTGCCGTCTTTCTGAAAAGAAAGGGCCCAGACTATTACGGAAAGAAATGCAATAAGGGTAACAGCCCGTTTCAGAAATGCTTTTACCTGTACCCACACATGGGAAAGAATTGTTCTCCAGTTCGGCCTGTGATACGGAGGAAGCTCCATTATAAGACCTGTAGTCTTTCCCTTTACAATAAATTTTCTCATCACAAATGAAGTAAGAGAGAGATGAAGCAGCATTGCTGCAAAAAGGGAGAGAACAATATAAGGCATTGCTGATTTAAAAAATATCGCTCCTATGAAACTGACGACTGCCCACAAGGCAAGACATGGAACAATAGATGCCATGACAAGGGTTACCATACGCTGCTGCCATGAATCAATCACCCTTGTCCCTGTCACACCCGCAATATTGCAGCCGAAACTCATTATCAGAGGCATGAATGATTTTCCGTGAAGCCCTATCCTGTTCATGGGGCGGTCAAAAACATATGCCATTCGGGGAAGATATCCAACATCTTCAAGAAAACCGAATACAAGGTACACTCCTGTTATATATGACAGCATCATCAATGCAACGCTTATACCTGGAATAAGTCCGTCCGCAAGCATGGAACCCAGCCAGAATACTGTCAATGTATTCCGTATGAAATCTGTTATAAAAACAGTTACAGGGCGTATAAGCATCATTACAGGCATTGCAACAGCCATTGCTGCTGCAAAAGCAAAAATCATTACAAAAACAGCTATTACTCCACCGAAGAAAGGATGTGTCGCCGCCCTGTCAAACCCGGCCCATTTTCTCCCGGACTTTCCGTTTCCAGTATTTGAAACTGAAGCTGAAACAATTCCGGAAATCCAGTCAAACCGGGCACCGGCCGCAATAAGGGGGCCTTCCCCTGCACCTGAAAGGAGTATTTTTACCCTGTCCATAGTTTCTTTATCAAGAATACTTTCAGCGATTTCCATTGCTTCAGAATCATCTTCAGTAAGTTTAACAGCAAGCCAG
Source organism: Spirochaetia bacterium (assembly GCA_963662265.2). GTDB lineage: Bacteria > Spirochaetota > Spirochaetia > CADAEX01 > CADAEX01. The sequence continues at coordinate 29,409 of CAXXHA010000001.1, forward strand.
TCTGCAGAATATATTCCTGTATCATTTCCCCTGATAATATCATAGATATTTCTGCAAACCGCAGGATAAATATCAAGAATATCCCGGACTGCTCCCATTTCAGATGAGTCTGATAATCTGCACACCTCATCAATGAGAGTATCTATTCCTTCTCCCCTGGAAGCTACAACAGGGATAATCCTTAATCCGGTTTCCTTTTCAAGTTTTTCTGTATCAATTATCAATCCGTTTTTTTCAGCCACATCCATCATATTCAGAGCGACTACTACAGGTAAAGACAGAAGCTTAATCTCGGCTATAAAATACATTGTCCTTTCCAGCTGAGAAGCATCTGCCATTACTATAACAGCATCAGGTTTTTCCTTTATCAGAAAATCCCGTGAAATTCTTTCTTCAACTGAATTGGCAGTCAGGCTGTATGTACCTGGAAGATCCACAATATTAAACTGACTGCCTTCATAAAAGAAGAATCCCTCTTTCTGCTCAACTGTTTTACCCGGCCAGTTCCCAACATGCTGCTTTGAACCTGTCAGCCTGTTGAAAACAGTTGATTTCCCTGTATTCGGCTGACCTGCAAGAGCTATTTTAGCTGTTTTTACAGCAACTGAACTGCTCATTCTGTAACCTCTGTAACTTCAATCCTAGAAGCCTCTTTTCTCCCGAGAGCAATAAAACTGTCTCTTAAATGAACAAGAAGAGGACCTTTTTCAGCATTTCGTATCACAGTTACTTTTGATGACGGGGTAAATCCCATGGAAGTAATTCTGCTGAGAAATCCTTTCCCCCCTTTCAGCGACTTAATAACTCCATTTCTGCCTGATGGAAGCAGATTCAAAGTTTTCATTTTATAATCTCCTTTATTTACCTTTTTTAAAGTATCCGGATCCATTTTCATCCGGATACAATATTCAAAATCTGTACTTCAATAAGTTCTGATTCAGTTTTTCCAAAAACATGTTAATGCTTCTTATTTACCTTTTTCCGGAAGTTCCCAGTACCCTGTTTCAGAGGCGGTCTTCCTGCCGCACATACTTCGGCAGGATCTGCAAAGACTTCCGCAGCCTTTACCTGTTTTTTTCAGGTATCCGCTGATTTCAAGATTTTCAAGAAGAACGGAAGTCATTTTCCTGCTGATTCCAAGTTGAACAGAAAGACACTCGACAGAAACAGTTTTTCCCTTTTCAATAATTTTTATAATTTTTTCAAGCATAATTCCCTGATTTCCGATTCTGGGGAACAACTGCACAATGTAATATTTTCCCCGGCTGTATCAGAATATTAAAAACAATCATTACACCTCGCAAATTTTAACAGCTGCAAGCTTCACTACCGGAAACGGAAGAGCATCTGACGGTTCTTCACGGCGAAAATCTCCGAATCCTGTCTTAGAGAGAGCTTCTTCCAGTTTCTCTACAGGCAGCTGATGCGTTGGGTATCCCATGCATCTGGTCATAAGCTCCACAAGGGAAACAGTAATCCTGTCTTCATCTTTAGAAGGAGGAGCAATATGATTGGAAATAAAGAGCCCGCCTGTTACCATGGACCTGTTTACTTCCCTGAAAAAAGCCTCAAGGCTGTCTTCAAATCCCATCTGGTAAAGAAAATTGGAACAGAAATAAATATCATATAATCCATTCAGGGGAGCATTATTTTCACAATCATGCGCAATGAATTTCAGAAGCCCTTCCTCTATCTCCTTTTTCCTGATCTTCTGTGCAAGGCTGCACACTTCAGATGTTTCATAAATATCAGAACGGAGATCTCTGTTTTCCCCGATCAGCGCAAGAGAGAAATAACCGGTACTGCCTGCAACATCGCACATCTTTCTGCAGCTTTTAAACTCAGGCTGCTCAGAAACAAAAGAGACAGCTGACTGGACAGGCCCTCCCATTGAAAATTTTTCCATTGAAAGTGCAGCATCCTCACTGCTCCACATCAGATTATTGAAAGAAGAAGCTCCGTCCCTCAGGTATTCCCCAAGCTTGTTAAATATCCCGTTGCTTCCTGAAAACATCCTGATGCCTGTTATCTGGTTCGCACCAGACTTTTCCAGCATGAAATCCTCAGACAGGCTTGTGAGGCTGTATATATCAACTTCTTTTTCAGCAAGACCGACAGAATATAGAACATCAAGGACAGCAGACAGGATCGCATAATCATATTTCATAGCTTTCGCCATTTCTGCTGCACTTTGCCCCTTCAGAGACAGGGTCTCAAATATTCCGGCATTAACTGAAGCATTGAGAATTACAGGGATATAACTATGATAAAGTATATTGTTAAGCTTCCTGAAATCTGATTTCAATTCCGGTACAACCATATTACGCGCTCCTCATTTTCCAGCTGCCTGCCTGCTGCTGTGCTTTCCACAGTTTCTTATAAAGTCCGTCTTTGCAAATAAGCTCATCATGCCTTCCGCTTTGGGTGATCTTCCCCCTGTCAAGCACAAGGATCTGATCAGCATTCTGTATGGAATTGAATTTATGAACTATGACAATAAGAGTCTTATTTTTAACCAGATTGGTAATAGCTTTCTGTATCTCATTTTCATTCTCCGGATCAAGCGATGCGGTTGCCTCATCAAGAAGAACAACAGGAGCATCTTTAAGAACTGCCCTTGCAATTGAAATTCTCTGCCTTTCCCCTCCCGAGAGAGTTTTGCCCCCTTCACTGACAACAGTGTCATACCCTTCAGGAAGAGATGAAATAAAATCATGGCAGCATGCAAGCCTGGCTGCTTTTTCAACTTCTTCATCTGTAGCATCTTTCCTGCCGATTTTTATATTGTTTGCAATTGTATCGTTAAAAAGATAAACATCCTGAAATACCATCGATATATCCTTCAGAAGGAGATCAGGATTGATATTTCTGATATCTGTATCGCCAATCTTTATCCTGCCCCCCTGGATATCCCAGAACCTTGAGATCAAGCTTGTAATTGTTGTTTTACCTGACCCTGACACTCCTACAAGGGCAGTCATTGATTTTTCAGATGCAGAAAAATTTATACCGTCAAGTACATTTTCGTTTTTATACCTGAAAGACACATCTTCGAATTTAATTTCATGATTATCGGGAGGCATACAGTCTGAGCTGTAATCAGGCTCCTGTGCACTGAATATTTCCTTGATCCTGTCTGTAGAATTGGCGGCATGCCTTAGCAGAACAAGAATAACACCGGCATTTTTTATCGGTTCGAAAAAATAAAACCCGAGTATGGTGAATGTAAAAAGTTCATAAACTGCAATATCTCCAGCCAGAGTATATTTAACAGCATAATAAAGCATTGCAAGATAACCCGCATCAAGAATAAACATGGCTATCTGAACCGGAATACCTGTCCATACTTCTGAAATAAAACTCAGCTTCTTGAGCTTAATCATAGCCCTGTCAAGTTCAGAAAAACTTTTCCCCGTCATGCTGAATGACTTGAGAGGTTTTATTGTACGTGTGTATTCCAGGATTCTTGAAGATGCCCGGTTCACAGCTTCCAGGTGTTTTTTCCCCAGCACCCTGATTATTATTCTTCCTGCAGTGAAAAAGAACAGGGAAACAGCAACTGCTGTAAAAAGGATAACAGAGAGCCTGAGATTGATAAAACAGAGAAAAGATCCAAGCAGTACCGGAACAATAACTGCAGAAACAATATCAGGAAGGTTATGCGACAGGATTTCCTCTGCCTTGTTTACATCATGAAGCATTCTTGATGTTACATCTCCCGGATCATTGTTTTTAAAAAATCCGAGACTCAGCCTCCTTAGTTTCTCTCCGAGCCTGAGCCTTACATCTGACCCTATAGTATAACTCTGAATAAAATTGTTTCGCTGGCTGATTATTGTAAGGACTATGTATATTAAAAACGCCGCCGCATACATGTAGAAATACCTGTATAAAAGATCATAATCAAAATCCCTCTTTTCAATTACAGGGATGGAAATATTCATGATAATAAGAAACAGGATTCCTGTAAAAGCTCCGCGCGGAATATTTGATACAGCGTTTCCCCCTATAAGACCGGCGATTCGCCACTTATAATTTTTGAAAAGCCTGTTTGTTTTTTCGTCTTTCATGCAATGATCTCCTCTTTAACATCTTCAAGTTTCCAGTTTTTTGCATCAGTATGGGCCTTCCACATGCCTGAATATATTCCTCCGGAGGAAATAAGCTCATCATGCCTTCCCTGCTGGACAATCCTTCCTTTATCAACAACAACTATGTTATCCGCATGAATAATTGTTGAAAGACGGTGCGCGATTACAATTACAGTTCTGTCCCTCATGACATTTGAAAAAGCATTCTGGATTTTCACCTCATTATCTGCATCCGCGTAACAGCTGGCTTCATCAAGAAGAATTACAGGGGGATTTTTCAGTATTACTCTGGCAATAGATATTCTCTGTTTTTCTCCGCCGCTTAAATGAACATCTCCACCCTCTCCAATTACTGTGTCATATCCGTCAGGAAGAGACATTATAAAATCATGGCAGCACGCAGTTTCAGCTGCTTTTCGGACCTCTTCATCTGTCGCATCAGATCTGTTCATGCATATATTTGCCCTGACTGTATCTGTAAGCATCTGAACATCCTGAAACACAATTCCGACATAATTGTTAAGATTTTCGCTGCCGATTTTTTTGATATTTTTACCGCCTATAAATATTCCGCCATGCTCTGTGTCCCACATCCTTGCAATTAGCTGCACAAGTGTGGTTTTTCCCGCGCCGCTCATACCTACAACTGCTGTGAAAGACCCCTGCTCCATCTTGAGATTGATATTTTCAAGAACATTCGGCCCCCCGTTTTTATAACTGAATGAAAGATCCCTGATTTCAACATCATATTTCTGAGGTATTTCAGCACTTTCAGGTTCAGGTAATTTCTTTTCATCAAGGATTTCACCTATCCTGTTTCCGGCGGCAAAAATCAGTTCGCAGTGCCCGGCTATTGTCATGACTTTCACAAACTCCCTGAAACAGCCAGTACCGAGAATCAGGAACAGGGAAAACGATGCAGCATCTGTCTGCCCTGTTTTAAGAAGATAAATCCCGAGAGGTATTATAAAAAGGCCTCCTCCCAGTGTTATAGCATTAAACATGGAGTAAAACGGTGTCTGGGATTTAGACAGCATTACAGTGAAGTCCCTGTATTTTTCAACAGATTTTTTGAGGCGGTTAAATGAATCAACAGTAAGGTTGAATACCTTGACAACCGGCATCCCCTGAACAAACTCGACTATTGTTGTATGCATGTTTTCGATTGCCTTATGATATGTGTTCCACATTTCAGATCTTTTTTTACCTCCGGTTGCAATGCCCGAATACATGAGCTTTATCATGAGAAGCCCGAGAGGAAGAGGTATCAGGGTAGCTGTGGCAAGACGCCAGTCAATAAAAAACAGGACTGTTATAGTAACAACAGGAAGAACAGTGCCTGAGATAACATCGGGAACATGGTGTGCAACAAAATTCTCGATCCTTTCAACATCCTCCTGTATGATTTTCCTGATCTTTCCGGAGCTGTTTCCGGACCAGAAACCCACAGGGAGGTGCCCGAGGTGTTCAGTAAGACGGCTTCTTATAATGTAAAGAAGATCAAATGCCGCTATATGGCTGAAGACAAATGATGAAACCACAAAAAAATATCTCAATATAACTGCTGACAGGGCAAAAAGCAGCATTTTGATTATTAATCCTGCTTCAACAGACGAAGCATCTGTCATAAAAACCCGGATTATATAGTAAATAAGAATAAAGGGAACAATTGCAAGTACTGCTCCCAGAGAAGCAAGTACAGCGCAGAACACAAATTCCTTTTTTTTCTCTTTAATTAAACTGAATATAACATTCATAAAAACTCCTTTTCTTCTAAGATTCAATTCTCAGATGCACCATTAAGCAAACACCCAGCAGATCAGGAATAGACAGTATGAGTTTAGTCTTGAAACTGAGTCCTTTTTTCATTCCCTTATGCATGGGTTTTGAATCTATGACTTTTATCCTGTTATCCCATTTTTCAATGGATTCAACATCTTTCAGCCCCCAGCCACCTGAAAAACCGCCCATCCCTCCAGATTCAAGAACTTTCCTGTTTGCAATTTTCATTCCGAAAGGAGAAAGGGCGTCAAAATATATTTCACAACATCCGAAATAATCTGCTGTAGATATAAAAAATCTTTTTATTTGTTCTTCATTGAAATAACAGAATACTCCTCCCGAGATAAAGAGCAATCCGTCTGAACTTTTCACCTGTTCAAACCACCGGGTTTCGAGAAAAGAGGACGCAATGCTTATATGCTTTTCACTGTCTTTTATAAGCTGTTTCCTGAGTTCAATAACATCAGGGAGATCCAGTTCGTAAAAAGTGATTTTTCCGTTATCTACACGGTTGAAGGTTGTATCCAGGCCGCAGCCAATATTGACAATTGATCCCTCAGGGTGCTTTTTAATAAAATCGCGAACCTTCTTATCTATATGCAGGCATCGTGCTACCCATCCATGCTGCGACATCGACTGTGTATCCTCAATAGCTGAAAAATCGTAATCAAGTTTTTTAATGATTTCCACAGCTTTGTTATCTATCAACCTGGGTTTGTCTTTTTGAGTTTCAAAAGCTCTTCCCCATAAAGGCAGCAGAAGTGTTTCCTGTATATTGCCTTTTTCAACTTTAATTTTTCCATCCATTATTAATTCCTCCGATCTTTAATAAATAAAAACATCAGGGTTGTTTTTCATGAATCCAAAGCTGACCTGCAGAAACTCTGCAAGTCAGTCTTTTTCAAAAAACTTTATGTAAATTATGATCTGCTGCCCGATTCCCGGGGCAGACCTGTTTTATCAGCAGAAGTTTTTCTCCTTCTCTCCTTTAAAACCATTACCGCCGGTGTCACTAAAAGGTCGGCAGCAAGAGCTGTAAAAATTCCGGCTCCAGTGAGTATTCCGAAATGGATATAAAACTTTGCAACAGACAATGTGTAGACAGAGAAATTCAGGACAAGGACAATTGAAGTCATGATAAGCGCCGGAGTGACCCTCCGATAAGTCCTTACTATACCCTCCCGGATATTTCCTGTTTTCTGAAATTCAAACTGGGAATGATTGATAAAATGAATAGTATCATCTACAGCAAGCCCCATAATCATGGGCATGACTGTGCATGTCATCATATCAAGGGGGATATTAAAAAAGCCCATAATTCCCCCGACTACCAGGGCAGGGGAAATATTGGGTATCATCCCGATTAACCCTGTAGTAAAGCTTCCGAAAACAATCATCATCAGGACAGCAATGATTAGAATTGAAATAAGAAACGCCTTTATCTGCCCCCAGGAAACCTTATACATCATGTCGGTAAATTTAGGCATTGACCCGTAAAGCACAATATTGGAACCAGGAAACATCTCTGATGCGGTTTTCCTTATTTCGTCAAACTCCCTTATCGCCTCGCTGCTGTTGTAATACTTGAGATTGACAGCAACATGGAGCCTTTGATAGTCGTAATCGACCCATTTCTCAGCCTCCGTCCCCCCGGCATTTTCATAAAGAAGCAGAGCCTGGGCAATCATTTCCCTTGTATCAGGTATTCTGTAATATGCACCGTTATTGCTGTTGAGAACTGAATAGATATCCTTGATTACATCAAGAAGAGATGATGTGTTTTTTGTAAGAGGATATTTTTCAATCATCTTGACAAGAGTGTCAAACTTTTTCAGGTTTTCAGGGTCTTTCGCATCATTAATGCCGGGAAATTCTATCCCCACATCATATGAATATATAGATCCCAGCGAAGAATCCCCGACATGAAGGTTTCTTTTCACATAGGGAATCCCCTCCCCCATTGAGTCCTTTATATCAAATGAAACTTCAATCATTGTGAGTCCGATTATGCAGAATACGGAGAAAACCGCATAAAAAGCTGTTATTTTTACCGGATTTTCAGTTGTCCATGTTCCAATCTTTTCCAGCATGCTGCCCCCGTACCGATTTCCGGCTTTTGCGAGTTTCATCCTGCCGGTTTTTCCGAAACTCAGGAGTGCCGGAAAAAAGAAAACAGAGAGAACATAAGTCACAGCAACCATCAGAGACGATGTCATCCCGACCCACCTCAAGGTTTTTACCTGTATAAACTGGAATGATGAAAGCGCGGCAATTGTTGTAAGAGCTGTAAACAGGAGAGGCCAGCCTATTTCCTCAATAGCGGTAACAGCCGCATCTCTCCTGTTGCCTGAAAGAATCAGGTTCTGCCTGAAAAAACTGAAAACATGGATAGAATACCCTATGGAAACAGCAAGCCCCAGAAAAGCGGGGATCAGTATCATTGAAGGATCAAACTCTGCCTTGAAATACCCCTCTATTCCAAAAGTAATTATCATTGAAGAAACAGCTGTAATAACAGGAAACAATACACCCCGCAGCGACCTGAGGCTTGCCGCAAGAACAAGAACAGACACAAGGAGGCCCAGCATCATCAGGCGGGGGGTTTCCTGAGAAAAAAATTCCCTCTTGTCTGATATCAGCACAGGAAGCCCTGCAGCTGTGCTGTTAAGAATATCATACTTGTCCTGCCTTACTATCCGCTTGAAAATAATTCCCGCAATATCTTCAGGATCAAGCGGCTTTGAAACATCTATCCCGGAGTAAAGCTCAGGGTTCCTCTCTGCTTCCCGCACAATATATTCAAAATGATTATTATCCTCTGTCCAGTTTTCGGGATAATTCAAAAGCCTAAGGACAAGCCAGCTTTCTCTTGAATCAGAAGAGACAAGCTTGTTTCTGATAGCAGGCTTTGAAAGGGCTTTAACTTTCAGCACTTCAAGCAGTTTCCTGTCTGAAGGTATATCATCAGGTATAAGCTGTCCGACTTCCATCCCCCAGTCAGTTCCTTCAATATATTCAAGATCTGCTATTGAAATCACATCATCAGCATACGGGACATTTTCCTCAACCTCGCTTCCCAGCTCCCTTATTTTTTCAAGTATATTCTTTTCAAATATCTCATCGACTTCAATCAGGGCTGCGCAGTTGGTGTTGTTTCCGAAAATATCCTTGAGCCTGTTTTCAACCTTAATAAGAGGATCATTATCAAGAAACCAGCTGTCATTAGAATAGTTTGCTTTTAATCCTTTCATTCCGGGAAATGAAACTGCGACAAGAAGAATAAAAGTCAAAAGGAACAGGATTCTTTTTTTTATTACAAGCAATCCCAGGCTGCGGAATTTAATGTTAATTCTTTCTATATTTATTCCCATAATACTTTACCTATCTGATTCTTCCCTTCTTGATGGAAGCAACTGTAAAAAGGCTGTCTTTAACAGGACTGTTGTACCTGATATCTGAAAATTCCATAACAGTTTTATGTTTTTCCTGGATATTCTCCATGACCATTTCCCCGGCTGTCCAGATACCGTCAATCTGCTCTATCCTTCCGCATGAAAGGACTTTCAAAAGACCGACCCTGTTGTAATATTCAACATGAACAACCATGAAATTATCCCTGCGGACCCACACCTTCTTGTATGTGTATTCCCCCTTTTCAACTGGAACAGACTTGATTACCCAGCAGTCGCGTCCTTCATAAACATCTTCACTCTCAAGAGTATGGTTATCTTCATCAACATTACGGTCTCCCATATCATCATAGGTAAAGTCAGTTCCCATGAAATAATCATTGCTGCTTTTCCCGCTGATTCTTCTTTCCTTCCTGAGGGCCGGCATATAAAGCCACTTATCATCCTCTTTTGAAACATCATCGTATTCCCAGCTCAGGAAACATGTCCCCTTTACATCTTCAGGTTTTGTAAAATACATGACTTTCTTCGAATCTTTTCCATAATCCTTGCTGTAGGAAATAACATTTCGAACCCTCCTGCTTCCCCTTTTATTGACAAGAGTCATTGTCATTGAAGAATTACGGGTATCCCCGTCATCTCTTTCATCAACCTGAACCATAATATCTCTGCCTGACAGAGCACCTGCGTAAAAAGAAGCAAACACAGATACTGCAGCTATCAGAATAATCCGCTTAAACATACAAACCTCCATTTAATAACGAACACAGTTCGTTTTTTGTTCAAAAAAAAATATCAGACAAGCACCTTATATTTAAAAAGACCTTTCCATCCCCTGTAAGAAAAAGTCATTACTTTCCTGGCTGAATCAACAAACTCATCTCCCTCTGTGCCATGCATCAGGGCCTCCCTGAAAAACTGTATCCATATTCCGGAAATATTATGCAGAACAAAGCGATCGACACTGATTTCATCAACATTAAAATGAGCTGACATCCACGGTAAAAAACCTGCTGTCATATCTGTATACCATTCAGTAATACCATCTATATAATCTTCATATACAGATCCTGCAGAATTAAAAAACAGAAGCTTGAAAATGTTCCTGTTTTTTTCGACATATTCTATTACAGATGTTATCATTTTCAGATGATCATCAAGATCAGATATCTCTTTAGCAGCCCTGGGACTTTCAAGAAAACTCTTTCCCTTCTCAATATCAGAAAGAACAGGATTAAGTACAGCCTCAAAGAGTTCATCTTTGCTCCGGAAATAATTATACATGTTCGCAGCTGACACACCGGCCCTTTTTGCTATTCCCCGGATAGAAGTATGCATATAACCTTTCAGGCAAAACTCATCTTCAGCAGTCTTTAATATAAGATTTTTCACCAGTGTTTTTTTCCTCTGCATACTCCACCCATCTAACTTAATTAGCACTATCTAATTTTATCACCATAATCCAATTATGCCAAGACTGAACAGTGTTTTTTTTAACATTTCATTTCTTCCGTTTTTTTATGTTGCATGTTTCGACAGTTAACAACCTTGAAAGAAAAATTGAGATACAATAATACTACTTGAGAATATATCTGACTGGAATTTTCACAGAAAATGCCGTCAGCAGTTCCTGATGAAAGCTTTGTATCAACAAGCTGTCTCATCACTTTTTCTGCTGATTTTTTCAGAATACTGCTGTCATACGCATCAATTGAAAAACCCGATATTACCGAGGAACTGTTTATATGAATAATAATTTCAACAGTCCCTGTTATATTTCTTCTTCTGGCTGATGAGGGATAGCGTTTTTTTTTATTTATAAGTTCTACAAGCTCTGCAATTATTATATTTTTTACATTTACTGATGACTGCTCAGAACTGATTTCTTCTGATACTGCTAACTCAGAAGAGTCTTCTGCATTCTGACATATTTCTTCTTTATCATTAAATACTTCTTCAGGTTCTTTATCTAAAGGCTCTTCAACTGATGGCTTCTTCTCTACGGGATTTTTTTTCTCTAATGATTTATCCTCCTTTTTTTTCGGTACCGCAGGTTCAGTCTTTACAGGTTCGGATATCTTATAAACTCTTTTCAGCACTGCAGCAGAAATATTTTTTTCTGCTTTTTCATAATACCCAGGTTTATCAGGTTTAAAAATAAAAGGAAAAGCAGATACGGAAATAAGCAGAAATAAAACAGCAGTTACTGAAATAATACTGCTTTTCCTGTCATACTCATCTCTTTTTCTTTTCTGTAGATATATAGACATTATCCCGGCCTTCTTTCCTTGAACTGTCAATTACTATAAGAAAACTTTCAAAAGGAGCTTTTTCATCAACATACAGGTTAACAGGTTTCTCCATATCTGTTCTCATAAGCTCAGCAATATTATCTTCTGTATATAAAACACCCTCCGAAGTAATTTTCCCTTCTCGGCTGATTGAAACTGTTACTTCAGCAGTTGATGAACCAGAGACTTCCGCTGTCTCAGAAGCTGGCAGAACTATATCAAGCACAGGTTTTGAAAAAGTGGTCGCAACTGCGAAGAAAATAATCAGTATGAATACAGCATCGAGAAGCGGAGTAAGATCAACCCCTCCCTCAAAATCATCGTCATGTAAAAAACCGTTATCCACAGCTGCTTCCCTTTTCTTTTATCCTGCTTGCAATTCTGTAGCTGAACTCAATACAGTCAAGTTTAATCCCTTTTACCTTGAGCCCAAGGTAATAATAAAAACAGATAGAAGGTATTGCGACTGCAAGTCCCATTATTGTTGTAAGCAGAGCCTCCCATATTCCCGATGCAAGAAGGGCTGTATCTGCAGCTTCTAGAGAGAGGGAACGGAACATTGACACCATCCCAAGCATTGTCCCCATAAGCCCCATAAGGGGGGGATACAGAGGATATAAGCTTGAGAACAACAAGAGCCCTGCCTGTTTTTATAAAATATTTATTAAAAAGATATGCAACTTCAGCCCTCAGATCTCCCGAGTGGTCAATGTGTACACCTGCAATATCTTTAAGAACAAGCATTATAGGATTCCTGCATTCAATATCATTATCAAGAATATCTTTTTCATTATTTTCAATCCGGCTGAATTCGCAGTAAAATCCTCTTTCAACCATTGTGATAAAAACCGTGTTTTTTATAAAAAGATATAAGCTTATAAGTCCGGCAGCAGAAATACAAATTCCCGAAACCCCTGTTTTCTGGAAGAAATCAATCATATGCCTGCCTCTTTTGAATATGTCATATCCGGTTCAATAATTATTTCATTTTTATATTCAACTTTTAGAATTACCATGAATATTAATTTCATTATACCTGGAACCTTTTTCCTTTATATTTTTTAAAACAAAACATAGGCATATTTTACTGCAGAACACTTTGTATTTAACAAATAATTATATCCTGATGCGGCATACCTTTAATTAGATATATCTTATCTTTTTAGATAATTCTAACTTTTTTATATTTTGTCAAGAGGATAACATTACATAAAATACTTTGCAGCCGATATAATAAGACACGAGTAATTAAGTCCGGAAAAATAATCCTGAATTATAAGGCAATAAAGAATAGCTGATTGCCTACTGCTCCTGTTCTTTTTTTATTATATCTTTGATAATTTTTCTGCTGTCTATATTGTTTCTGCTAATTAAGTAATCTGACGGAGAGTTGCAATATTCATGAATATTATCTGCAATTAATGCGGTTATCATTCCTGCCTTTTTTGCACCTTCAATATCATGCTGGATCGAATCGCCAACAAATAAAGTATTCTCCGGATTTGATTTCATTTTCTGAAGTATATGTTTAAATACTTCAGTATCCGGTTTATAGATTCCTATTTCGCCGGATATTACTATCTCATCAAAGTATTTTACCAGTCCGGATTTCCGTATCCGGTCCATCTGTTCAGAAACATTATATGCATTAGTTAAAAGGCCTGTTTTGTAATTTCCCTGTAATGACTTCAGAAGATTTTCTACCCCTTCATATGGCCTGCAGTTATTAATAATACAGCTGCTGTAATTATTCAGATGTTCTTCAGAATACTCTATACCGAACTTCTCCAGAGCTCCTCTTAGCCGGTATTCATGCATCTGTTGCGGATCAGCCTTATCTTTCTCTACAAGGGAATGGAATTTCATGATCTCGGAAACAGAAGTTTCTATAAACTCATCCTCGTCTATATCTTCATCAATATTCAGGGCAAGCATTCTTAAGGCAAAAATATCTGTATTTATAAAATCCACAAGTGTTCCGTCAAAATCAAAAATTACAGTATCAATCATTTATCTACATCCATTTTTTAAAGTGCCGGATTTATTATGTTATCCGGGCAAGGGCCTCTGCCCAAACTTCAAGAACAGCAGGTCTTTCCATAGGCTCAGTATGACAGCAGTGGGGAAGTGAAAAAACAGCCTGTTTTGCTATGGCCGGGACTTTCAGTATTTCCGGATTTTTTGATGCAAAACAGTTAAGTGCCTTGAGTCCGGGAGAAGCATCACATGTTAATGCAATCATATCAGGAGCTGCTTCGACAATTCCGGACAATCCCTCTACAACCCGGATAAAATGTGTCTCCTTATTTTCCTGGTCCGGTTCAATAAATTCCCCGACATTAAGGCATCTTGAAGGATTCAGTATCAGGTCATTGACGCCGCCTGCTTCTTCAACTAAAAGAAATTCCTTATCAAAGCCATTATTAGTCATTCCAAGAAGTACAAGTACTCTTTTATTCAGCTTTTCCGGAATAAGAGATGATGCTTTTTCAAGGTCTTTATTATATCTGTCAATATATACCTGGGCTTTTCTTTCAACTCCAAGAGCTCTGCATGTTTCTTTTACAGAGTTTTCAACACCTTGAGTAAAATCTACAATCTCAACATCAAATCCCAGCTCTCTGATAAAATCCGCCCCCTTTGATGCATCAATTTCATCCTCATTATTATTTCTTTCCAGGAGAACTCTGCTTATCCCCATCTTTTTTGCGGTTCCGAAAAAAGCCTTGCTTTCAGCCCCGAGAACACAGGCTGTACACTCAATCTGGCGGGAAACAGGCATTTTTATTTCTATCATAGGAGTATGGGCTGTAGCCATGAGACTGGGATGAAATCCCAGGAAACGGGCTGTATCAACAAGACGGTCTCCCAGAAGTGCTGTATTTATAAATTCTATTTTTTTCACAATTTTTCTCCTTATATATTCAGACAGATGCTGTCTGTTTTCAATCAACAATCACCTGCAGAGCAGGCAGCTTTTGCTTCAGTAAAGCAGCTGTGTTTCTGCTTCAAAAATATCAGCAGACTCAGCCAGTGTTCTTACATATTCATCATCCGGATTGTGAAATACCTCATCAACAGATCCGGCAGAAACAGCCTTGCCGTTTTTCATTACTATTACATTGTGGCAGAAATTCTTCACAAGCTTCATATCATGCGTAATAAACATATAGCTGAGATCAAATTCAGACTGAAGCTTCGAAAGAAGCTCAAGAATTGTATACTGAAGCTGACTGTCTAGAGATGAGGTCGGTTCATCCAGAATAAGAAGCCGGGGTCTCATAACCAGCGCTCTTGCAATCGCAACCCTCTGCCTCTGTCCGCCGGAAAGCTCATGCGGCCACCTCATTGTATATGAATTATCAAGACCGACACAATCAAGCATATTGATGACAGTCTCATTCAGCTCTTTCCGGCTAAGGTGTGATTTTTTCGCAAGAGGACCTTCCATGATTATGTCGCCCACTGTCATCCTGGGATTAAGGCTTGCAAAAGGATCCTGAAATACGACCTGCATAGACTGTCTCAGACCGGATAATTCCTTATTATTAAGAGTCTTAAGCTCATTCCCGCTTACAAGTATTTTTCCTTCAAAAGGAAGTAATCCCAAAACTGCTTTTGCAAGAGTTGTCTTCCCGCTGCCTGATTCTCCCACAATTCCAAGCCGCTCCCCTCTCATAAGTTTTAATGAAAGATTATCAACAGCTTTTATCTCTCCCCTGGATTTCCTGAAAAGTGATTTTTTCATAAAGAAACTCACAGACAGATTTTCTACATCAAGGACAGTAGATGAACCTGAAAACGGCATCCTGCTTACAGGAGTCATGCTTAGGAGAGTTTTTGTATAGGGATGCTGCGGATCTTCAAGAACAGACCGGCAGCTGCCGCTTTCAACAACCTTTCCTTTTTCCATAACATAGACAGTCTCAGCAATCCTGGCAACTGCCCGTAAATCATGACTTATCATCAGCACTGAAATATTCATGTTTTTCTGAAGATATTTCAGCAGCTTGAGAATCTGGTTTGCAACAACAACATCAAGAGCAGTAGTAGGCTCATCAGCTATTACAAGTTCAGGATCATTAGCAAGCGCCATTGCAATCATAACCCGCTGCCTCTGTCCGCCGGAAAGCTGATGAGGATATGAAGCAAGCCTTTCCTCTGCCCGGTTAATTCCAACAAGCTCAAGAAGCTCAATAACTCTCTCCTTAAGTTTGCCGGGAGTTATTTTCCTGTGTACAGTAACAGCTTCAGATATCTGTTTTTCAACATTATGAAGAGGATTAAGACTGTTCATCGGCTCCTGGAAAATCATAGAAACCTTTCTGCCTCTTATCTCTCTCAGCATAGGATCATGCTGAATAATACGCTCACCATCAAAGATCACAGATCCTGACTTAACTTTTGCAACTTTGGGAAGAAGTCCCAGGACAGATCTTGCTGTAAGACTCTTACCTGAACCGGATTCTCCGACCAGTGCCGCGGTTTCACCCTTATCCAGAATCAGGGAGACATTATCAACAGGTTTGACAACATCAGCTTTTCCGTTATCCGAAGGAGTCTCTATCTCTATACAGAGTTTTTCAATTTCAAGAAGAGCTCTTTTCATCTTATTTCCTCACTGTACGGATCGATAGCATCTCTTATCCCTTCTCCGATAAAAATAAGAAATATCAGCTGAAGAGCAAGGACTGCAAATGCTGAAAGCCCTATCCAGGGAGCAGAAAGATACGCCTTCCCCTGAGCAAGAAGATCACCGAGTGACGGGGTGCCTGAAGGAAGCCCCAGCCCGAGAAAATCAAGAGATGAGAGTGATACAATTGAACCGTTAACAACAAACGGAAGATATGTAACAGCTGCAACAACAGCATTTGGAAGAATATGCCTTATTATAATATTCCAGTCGCTTACTCCAAGAACGCGGGCAGCTGTGACATATTCCATATTACGGCACCTGAGGAATTCCGCCCTCACTACTCCGACTAGCCCCATCCAGCTGAAGAGCAGCATTATTCCGAGAAGCATGAAGAATCCCGGAACTATAAAGCTTGAAAGAATAATAAGTATATAAGTTACCGGGATTCCTCCCCAGATCTCAATAAACCTCTGCCCTGCAATATCTACCCAGCCGCCCCTGTATCCGAGAAAAGCACCAACCAGTATTCCAACAACTGAAGATACAGCAGCAAGACATAATCCGAAAAAAACAGAAACCCTGTAACCGTATAATATTCTGGCAAATATATCTCTTCCCGATTCATCAGTGCCTAATATGTTTTCGAATGACGGAGGAGAGGGAAAAGGCCCTGCAGCTTCAAGATTGATTGTGTCATAGCTGAACCTTACAGGAGGCCAGATCATCCATCCTTTTTTATTAATAAGCTCCCTTACAAATGGATCCCTGTATTCCGCTTCTGTCTGGAAAACACCGCCGAAATAGCTTTCTGAATATTCATGTAAAGCAGGAAAAAGGATTTCCCCCTCAAAAGCTATTATAAGAGGGCGGTCATTTGCTATCAGTTCTGAAAAGAGAGAAAAAACAAAAAGAAATGCAAATATGTAAAAAGAGATCATTCCGCGGCGGTTTCGGGAAAATGACTGAATGCGTCTCTTCATCATGCCTGCAGGTCTGAACCCTTTGCGTCTGTACTTAATCATTATTTAATCCTGGATTCAAATGTTATTCTGGGATCAATTAGGGAATATGTAATATCGCTGATAATCTGCATTCCAAGTCCAATAAGAGTTGAAATATAAAGATTTCCGAACATTACAGGAAAATCCCTCTGAACAGTTGCCTCAAATCCCATCAGACCCAGACCGTCAAGAGAAAACATTATCTCGATCATCATTGCGCCTGTAAAGAAAATACCGATAAAAGCAGCAGGAAATCCCGATATAACAATAAGCATTGCGTTACGGAATACATGATGAAAAAGCACCTTTATCTCTGTTACCCCTTTTGCACGGGCTGTAACAACATAAAGCTTCCCAAGTTCATCAAGAAAACAGTTACGGGTCAGAAGAGTTAATCCTGCAAATCCTCCAACTGTCAATGCTGCCACAGGAAGAGTTATATGCCACAGGTAATCAAGGATACGTTTAAAAAAGGGAAGTTCTGATGCCCCCGGCGATGCAAGGCCCCTCAGAGGAAAAAGCTGAAGCCCGTCGCCCCCTGCAAATACTATTATAAGGAGCATTGCTGTTAGAAATGACGGAACTGCAGATGCTGTAACAACAATAAAAGAACTGTATGAATCGAAAGGAGTTCCTCTCTTTACAGCTTTCGCAATACCCAGCGGTATTGATATGCAGTATATAAGAAGAGTTGACCATAATCCAAGAGAAACAGAAACCGGTATTTTTTCCCGTATAAGTTCTATAACAGTCCTGTCCCGGAAAAAACTGTCTCCGAGATCAAAACAGATATAGCTTTTAATCATCTGCAGATAACGCACATAAATCGGCTTGTCAAATCCGTAATAATGTTCAATTTCCTTAATCAGTTCAGGATCGATTCCCTCTGCAGACTTTGACCTGTCGACAGTTTCCTCAGTCTGTCCTGTTGCTCTTTCCATATACCCGTTTGATTCTCCCTGCATACGGGCAATCATTGATTCTACAGGTCCGCCGGGAGCAAGCTGAACAACAAAAAAATTTACAGTAAGTATTCCGATCAGTGTGGGGACTGCAAATGCCAGTCTTTTAGCTAAATAACGGCGCATTAAAAATCCCCCTTTCCTGGTTCTGAATCAGCTTCAGTATCTGCTGCTATATGCGGTTCAGTTTCCGTTTCGCTGGCAGATCCGATAAACGGTTCAGCAAACAGTTCGTCATCCGCCCCTTTAAACCACCAGCTTTCCTCGCTGATCTCATAACATGCAGAGCTTTCAGGAAAAGCTATACAGTCCCTGAAAGCGATTTTATAATCTGTTGAAACACCTAAAGGGACAACATAATTACCGGACATGAGAAGTCTGTCGAGCTCCTGTGCATATTTACGAAGCTCATTTCTGCTTTGTGATGAGATTACAGCCTCGATAAGTCTGTCAGCCTCGGGATCTGACAAACCGATAAGGTTACGCCCTCCGCTGTCAGGCTGCGTATATTTTGAATGCCAGCTGAATGAGATTTCCATTCCCGGCCATAAACGCTGCCCATGTCCTGATGCAACTACATCATACCGGTAATTCTTTAGCCTGTTTATAAACTGCGAAGAATCGACAAGCTGAACAGTTGCAGTTATACCAAGCTGCTTCAATGAATTTATCCAAGGCTGGGCAAGTCTCTGCTTGTGGGTGGAATTTGTAAGTATACGGAATGTAAACGGGATCCCTTTATCATCTACAAGTCTTCCCTTTTCAACAGACCAACCTGCTTTTTCAAGGAGCCGGGATGCATTGATGAGTTTCTGCCTGCTATAAGGTGATCCTGAATATTTTCCATTATCCTTCAGCTCTGTATTGGGAAAAGCTGAAAGGTCTGAATTTGTGAAAAAACTGCTGCACTGAACATACTGGCTGTTAAGATAGTGCGTATTTATCCAGTCCCAGTCAAAGGCAAGCAGCAGTGCCTTTCTTACATCAGGATTATCAAAAGGCTTTCTTCGGATGTTGAAAAAAAATCCTTCAATACCCTGAGGCTTTAAATGCGGGATCTTAACAACAGAGATATCTGGCATCTTATTTATTGCTTTGATATTTTTGGAAGATGTGATCTCATGAATATCATAAAGACCTGCCTTGAATGCTTCCATAGCAACAGCGCTGTCCATAAAATACTCATATCTTATCCTGTCAAAATTATAAAGGTTTTTCCTTACCGGCAGGTCTTTTGCCCAGTAATCTTTTACCCTTTCATATACTATGTTTCTTCCCTGTTCAAAAGAGGCAATTCTGTAAGGACCGCTGCCTAAAGGGATTTCAAGCGTAGTGCTGTCAGTATCCCTCTTACCCCACCATTTTTCAGGATACACCTGCAGCGATGAAACTATAAGAGGCATTTCCCTTGGAGCATCCGCACTGAAGCGGAATTCTACCCTTCTGTCATCAAGAGCTTTTACTGATTCAACATGCCTGAAAAAGATCCTGATTGTATTTCCGAAATTATTAATCAGTGTCTCGAAAGAAAACACAACATCATGGGCAGTTATGCTGCTTCCGTCATGAAAGCTTGCATCAGGATGAATATTAAAGACAATACGCGACCTGTCTTTAGCAAGCTGCATGGATTCTGCTATAAGGCCGTATACAGTATAGGGCTCATCGGCAGACCTTACACAGAGCGAATCATCAGTAAGATAAAAAGCTGCGGAAGGTTTTCCCTTCATCGTAAAGGGATTGAAATTGTCGAATGTACCTAACGCATGCTTCCTGAGTTCACCTCCCTTGACAGCATTATCAGATGTATAATTAAAAGATCTGAAGTCTGCTTCATATGCGGGAACATCTCCAAGTGACATAGCATGAACAGGCGGTTCGAGATTATCATCTGCATAAAGGTCTATTGAGATAAATAGTGTTAGAAATATTATTAGAATTCGGTGTGTTTTAAAAATCATATATAGTTTTCAATTCAGGTTGTTTTACCGATCATGGACAAAAAAATCTAAAGAATATCACCAGCTGACAGCATGAAAACAACCTTTTTTTAAAATCTTAAAGCCGGAAAACCCGGCTTTAAGAAATATTACTAAAAGGATGCTGTGCAGGAGACTCTTACATCTCTTGCAGGACCTGTAGATCCCCTATAGGTTTCATATTCTTCATCAAAGATATTATTAACAGCAAGGTCTACCCTGTAATCAGCAGCAGATTTTTTTTCAGCTGTTTTCCACACCATACCAGCGCCATGAACATTGTAGGCATCATCAGAACCGCCCATTAAAGTATAATCACTTTCATCTACAAATTTAGATTTCCAGAAAAAAGCAAGACCTGCTTTTGGAACAGCAGCGCCAAGCCTCACAGTAACATTCTGGGGGACAGAACCTGTTTTTTTGTCTTTATCATCCTGATCTTCCCCTTTAATTATTCCATATGCAACATCTACAGAATAATTGCTTACCCTGATACCGGAATCAAGCTCAAAACCTGTTCTTTTAACTTCCCCTGTATTTATATTTGTATATTCCATGATCCCGCCGTTCATAGTAAAATCAGGAGAAGCGCTTATAAAATCCTCAACAGTCTCTGTAAATACGACAGCTTTTGCCCTGAAGGCATCATCTTTTGTTATTATATTGTCAAATTTAAAACCAATACCTGCTTCATATGTTTTAGCTACTTCCGGATCAAGATCAGGATTCGCAACAACCCTGATAGGATAAGGAGCCCAATCCATCTCAAAATAAATCTCATCCATTGTAGGCGCCCTGAAAGTCTCAGCATATGATCCGTAAACATTGACCCATTCAAAAGGTGTCAGCTGCACAGCTATCTGGGGGGAGAGTCTTGATTCTTTCTGATCTTCAGCATCAAAAACAGATTCATTAGCTTCCCTTACATAATATGAATATCTTGCGGCAGGTATTATATGGACTTTGTCATAAATCCCCAGATCAAATCTCGCAAACGCACCAAGGTCTTTTGCATCTGCGTCAGGTCTTGATGAATCAGGATTTCCCGCATCAGTTCCTTCCTGATGATCAAAAGAAGCATCTCCCCCTACTGTTATATCGTAGGTAACAGCTTCTACAAAAGCGCCTGAAAAATTATTATAGGCATCTATTCCTATTGAATGGAAATCATCTTTGAGATCTCTTACTCCATTGTCATATTTATTAATCCGGTTCACATACTGGGAACTTAGATGAAAATCAACAAGACCATTGTCTTCAAAAATATTATAAGAAAAATTTACTCTCTGCTGATCAGTACCGCACTCAACAGTACTTCCACATTTAAGAGCATCGTTTAAGACATTGAAAGATAATGAGAGGTCCTGGTCTTCATCAGGAAAAAGAGACAGCTTGGCAAGAGCAGAAACACTATTTCCGTCCCTCTCTACTGAATCGTTTTTTGAATCAGGACTGCTTGATTTATATTCTCCATAATTCCTTACAGAACCTGAATAAATAAAATCAGCATAATCTGACCTGCCGTAAACAGATACAACCTGTGTATATTCTTCCAGAGCCGAAGAATAACCGGAACGAAGAGAAACGCCTTTATTTTCACCCTCTTTAAGAAGATCAGCAGCATCTACTGTTTCCATTGTTATAACACCGCCGATACCCCCGCTGCCGTGAAGAACAGAAGCAGCTCCTCTGACAACTTCGACTTCCTTGATAAGCGATGGATCAATTGGAGCTGAACTTGCGCCGATACCGCTTGCAGCCTGATAAGTCTGTCTAACGCCGTCAACCTTCACTATTATTTCATCCTGATCGAGCCCTCTTAATGAATATCTTTCAATCGGACCTGCAGATGAATTGTCAAAATCCACATTCGGGATATCCTCAAGCAGATCCGCCATTGAAGTTGCCTGCGATCTTAGAATGTCTTCGTTATCAACAACTACTGCAGAGTTTGCTGTATCAAAAGCTGTAGACTCGTCTCTTGTTGCAGCAACTATGATATTGTCAAGTTCCATCGGTTTCTCTTCGTTAACCGCTTCTTTTTTATCTTCTTCTTCCTTTATTTTATCTTCTGCATCCTGGGCCCATACCCCGTTTAAGCAGAAAAAAACAAGGAAAAGAACAGTAAAATTTTTAATAACACTATCTTTTTTCAGCATTTTGCATATTTCCTTCTTAAAAGCTAATTTTTAATTAGATTAATCTAATTTTATTTGATTAATACAACTTAGAAGACATTAAGAATATTGTCAATATATTTTAATATATTTTTATCGATTAAAATCGTGCAGTTTTGCTTTCCAGGCAAAATCATTACTGGCGGTTAAATTATCTGAAACAGTTTTACACAACCACGGATAAAAATATCATGAGTGTTTTATTATACAGGGGAATTC
Organism: Spirochaetia bacterium; assembly: GCA_963662265.2. Taxonomy (GTDB): domain Bacteria; phylum Spirochaetota; class Spirochaetia; order CADAEX01; family CADAEX01. The sequence continues at coordinate 51,957 of CAXXHA010000001.1, forward strand.
TAATATCAGAAAAAACGGCACAGTTATGGGAAACATAGATTTCCAACAGTGCCGTTTAAATAGCAGACACTATCAGGGATTTGTTTTTTTCTGTTTTAATAATTTCGGCACTATAAAAACAGATAAAACAGCTGAAATTAAAATAATAATCAACACAGGAACAGGGATAGGGATACCTGTCATATCAGATTTTTCAGGCTGCATGGATGATGCTTCAATATTTACAGTAAAGCCTTCGGGGGGCGGCGGACCATCCTTGACAACCTTATGACCCGGACCGCCATCAAAAACCAGATAATATGGTTCCTGGGGGATTTTAACTTCTATAATGCTTGTTTCCGGGAATTTCTGCTGCACAAGCACCTTCCCTTCCAGTTTTGTCTTGACATAAAAATTCACACCTGCCGCGCCGGCGCTTGTAGAAAAACCTCCCTCAACAGTCAAAGTACCATCTTCATTATCTTCAATCATCATGAGCGGAGTGTGCGCGGAAAGAGGAGACAGTATAATGCTTAAAAATATTACCGTAAAAATATAAAAATATTTTCTCATAAGATTTTCACCTACTTGTTGAAAGTCTTAAGAAATTTGAAAGACCATATAAGCGCAAGAATTCCCGGAACCATTTGCATAACAAATGTTGTTCCCCCATTTAATATATCGCCCTGAGCTAAATGAAGCAGTGAATGGACACCATTCAAAAGCATCACAATAAGAGCTAAAACAGACAGGGTCTTCCACCCTGTTTTACTTTTCATTACAAATGACATGAAAGCGGGAGCGATAGTCATTACTACAAAAATAAAAATCATTATCTGCATGCCAGGCTGCTTCATCATGCTGGCAATTTCATCCAATATCTTTGGATCCATGCCATGAGAAAGCATATTATGCAGGATAGAGTGCATTAAATATCCTAAAAAACTTAGTGTATAAAGACCGGCTATCTCAAGCCGCCTGATATCTTTTTTGATTTCTTCCATAGTTCTTCCTCCATATTTTTTATAGTTTGATAAAAATAATAATCTCAGTAATATCTAAGCATTGATTTTTTTTCAGTGTCAATCAATCATAACCTGGCCACTATTCCTTTAAACACGTCAGCTGCCCTGTCAAGGTCTTCTTCATCGGGATGAGTTTCAGCATCTTTCCACCTTTTTCTTCTTGCCTCATCAGGGGCATGAGGATGGTCCGGGGGGAGTTTTTCCATCCACTCAGTCAGCGCCGGATCTATCCGCCCCTGGCAGATAAAATCTCCGAGTACAGTATTTCCTTCAAGGATATTTTTACCTGCATTGATGCATTCAAGGGCATGTATTGAATCCGGATATGCCCCAAGCGTTGCAAAAATTGCGACTTTTTTTTCTGCGATCTTCTTCATATATTCAAGCGATTTGCTGTCAGGGCCGCCCTTGTCCACCCAGTATCCGAATGCTATAAAATCATAACTTTCCGGATCAGGAGCTGTTTTAACACTGTATATCTCACATCTTTCCGGCATGACTTTATAAACAGCCTCTGCAACTTTTTTTGTATTGCCGGTCTTGCTTGAATAGACCACCATTGTTTTCATGTTGTTTCCTCCCTGTCTCCTATTTCTATTTTATAATCACACGTATCCTGCATAAGCTCATAGTCATGGGTTATTATCAGAATTATTCTCCCTTTCATGGCTTCTTTCTTTAGAATCTTTTTAATTATGGAAAGATTTTTTCCGTCAAGCCCGCTTGTCGGTTCATCAAGAATAAGAATATCTGGATCTTTCATCAGCGAACACGCAATCACAAGTCTCTGCTTCTGTCCGCCCGACAGGGACTGGGGATGTCTTTCCTTGAAATCAATAAGCCCGAGCTCATCAAGAATCATCTCTGCCTTATTCTTCTCTTCCGTTGTTTTTTTCCTTCCTGCTGTAAGTTCTTCAAAAACTGTTTTCATGTAAAGCTGATGATCAGTGTTCTGAAAAACAACACCGGATTTTTTCAGGAGCTCCTTTCCCTTTTCAGCTTTACCGTTCAGTATTATTTCCCCATCCTTCATCTTCAAAAGTCCGGTCAGCAGTTTCGCGAATGTGGTTTTTCCCGCTCCGTTTTTTCCTACAACCGCACAGACACTGCCGGAGGGAATCCTAACAGAATAGCAGTTAAACACAGACTTACCTTTTTTATATTTAAAATTAAGATTCTCAACTGCGAGACATTTTCCTGATGCCTCTCCATTATTTTCAGGAGAACCCACATCTTCAAGAAAACCGAATCCCTTCTTTACAGAAAGCTGCCTGAGGCCGTATTTCCCGACAACCTGATCAGATTCAAGAATACCGAAGTTCCCTTTTTCTGCAATCCGCCCCCTGTCCATTATATAAACTGTATCAATGAGGGATGAGAGCCAGTAAAGCCTGTGATCAACAACTATAATTGTTTTTCCCTCTTTTTTGAGATCTGAAAGATGGGATGCAAGCATTTCTGTTGACTGATAATCAAGGTTCGCAGTCGGTTCATCAAGAACAACTATGCAGTTGCCGGAAAGAGATAAAGAAGCAAGAGCTGTCTTCTGTTTTTCCCCTTCTGAAAGATTAAAAATAGAAGAATCAAGAACTTTATCCAGCTTATACTTTTCAGAGACTGCTTCAACTTTGATTTTTATGTCATCAGGTTCATCTCCCCGGATTTCATTAATAAGTGACAGCTCACTCCGTACTTTAAGAGTAAAAAACTGCTGTTCCGGATCCTGAAAAAGACTTCCCGCATCTTTCGCGATTTCACATACCCGGCGTTCAGAATTATCAATGTTATTAACCCTGACACTTCCTTCAAGGTTTCCGAGATAATAATGGGGAATGAGACCGTTCAACACCCTGGAAAGTGTTGACTTACCGCAGCCGGAAGGCCCTGTTATAAGAACTGCTTCCCCTTTCTTTATTTCAAGATTTATATCTTCAAGAGCTTTTGTATCTGAAAAAGGATAGCTGTATGAAAGATTTTTTACATGTATCATGAAAGTATACCCCTTTCCACTAAGAGACCAGCCGCAATAATCAGGGCTGCTGGAATCCCTATAATATAATCTTCCCTGCACGGTTTAACAGCTGCATACCTGCCTGTATCAGCGCTGTCGATTATCCCTTTTATATCAGCAGCAATTGACAGTTCATCTGATGATCTCAATGCCCTTATCACGGCAGGAACAATCAGAAGCCTTACAGACATCAGGGGATGAATTACTATAGTTATAAAATTAACACTGATATTCCGGACTTTCAGACTTTCCCTGATATATTTAACATCATTAATAAACGACGGAATAAATCTTATAATCACAATAAGCGGAAAATATATAAAAGAAGGAAGTCTCAGGAATTTAAGGGAATTTATCAGAGAATCCATAGATGTTGAAAACGCTATCACCATGGTTATGTTGGACATGACCGATACCCTTAAAAAAGGGATAAGCATTGAAAAATCACTGTCCCCTGTACCGTGTCCTGACATTATTTTTCCCATAAGGAATGAGAAAAACAGTGATATTGAAAACATTACAAGAATCATCAGGTAGTAGACAAACATGGCCTTGAATTTCTTCAGCATTCCCGCGTAAATAAATGAGGCTGCAAAAAAAATCAAAAGAGATTCCTTCTGATCAAGAAAAACAATTAAAACTGACAAAATCAGAGAAAGAATTATCTTGGTAAGAACATTTACCCTGTGGATAAAACCATCGCCCCGTATATTCTGAAATATCATAACCGTATTATCCCCGCATGTTTAAGTTCTTTTGAAAAATACATACCGGTAAATATTCCTGCAATGCATCCTGTATATCCGATAGAAACAGTTATCACTGCAAAATAGAGAAGGTTTATATTTTCCCTCATGAAGAGAAAACCGAGTCCCAGAGATGCTATTCTGTACGCAGTCTCATAGAACCCGAGTCCGATAAGAACTGCTGCAGTATTACGGTACCCCCCCAGAAGAACAATCAGCCAGTCACCGATAAGACCTGCAAGAAGAGCCATCGGGGCAATCATCATCCCCCGCCCCATCATAACCATCGTCATTATTGAATTGATAAGAACATACAGGGAAAGAACCCCGTATTTTCTTACCCTGTATAAAAGAATAACAAGCAGGGACGTGGCAATAAGATTTTTCAGAATCATTGCCACAGGATTCATACCTCCCCCGGTTATTGAGACAAGGAAGCTGGAAATCCGTATCAGAGCGGCAAATATCCCGATCGATACAATCTCCCAGCTTTCCCAGTATTTTTTCTTTTTAATCATCTGTTTCTTTTCCATTTATAGTAATCAATAATATTCTGGACAATATTCACATTCCAGAATTCCCCTGCTTCTGTAAGCCTAATGTTTCCCTGTTTTTCTGAAACAATCATTCCAGCCTTTTCCCACTGTGAAAACAGCGGATTATAAAAAGCTGATTTTTCCCCTGATTCCGGGCAGGGAAGATCGCTTAAATTAAACCCGGAAAACTCTTCAATCAGACCGGTTATTCTGCCGAACTGAGAATCATCAGTATCTTTTTCCGCTATCATCCCGACAGGCTTGCTCACCTGTTCTACCTGTCTATAATAACTGTCAAGGCTCATCCCCTGCATAAGCCGGTAATTTCCGATATTGCCCCCGGCGCCGCACCCTGAAGGAATACAGGTATACCCATATTTGGAATAAATATTATAAAGGCTTCTTTCACGGGATGAAATTTTCCAATGGCGGAGAGATGCCCTTACAGCAAACCGGTTTCGGAAAAATGCATTTGAAAATCTGAAAAAGTCAGCCTGCTGCTTAAAATCAGCTGGAGGCGGAAGCCTGCCTTCTCTGATTTTTTCAGTTATCGGGGTCCCGGGAAAAAGATTAAGCTGATAAATACTGCACCCGTCAACTGAAGTCTCTTCTGTTAAGGTTTCAAGCTCTCTTTTCCATCCTTCCAGACTCTGTCCGGGCAGCCCATAAATGAGATCAACAGCCACAGCTGCCTGATTAAGCGATGTTATAAAGGATAGCCTGTCAAGAATTTTATCTCTTGAGAGAATCCGTCCAACACTCTGCCTTAGCCTGGTATCAAAACTCTGAACCCCGAAAGAAAAGCGGTTAACACCTTTTTCAAGGCATACATCAATTTTTCTGTCAGAAAAACCGAATAATCGCCCCTCTAATGTAATCTCACAGTCATTTGCCATTGGATACCACTGCCTCACGGCATCAAGAAGCTTTCCAAGACTCAGTTCTGAAAGGTCTGTAGGAGTTCCTCCCCCTATGTAAACAGCATTAAGGAGAAATCCTGAAGAAAAAAGCTTTTTCCCTGTAATTTTGATCTCTTTAACAAGAGCATCAGCATATTCATCCATTCTGTCTGCATCTGTCCTGTTTCTGTAGAAAGCACAGAAATCACAGTTTTTTATGCAGAAAGGGATATGGATGTATGCAACAGCCTTTTCTACGGGCAGTAAATTATCAAAAAGCTTCTCAGAGACTGAGGCTGCATCTTTTTCATTAAGAGACTTACCTGAAGCACCTGCATGAACAGAGGGTTTGCTGTTAAATCCGGAATAAATCGGAAGATCTCCTGTATTCGCATGAAACCTTTCTATACCTTCATGTTTTGACAGGTGACTTTTGTTGTGCACAACATTAAAACCGCCACGAAGCTCCGCAAGGAGCTCCGTGGTAATTGTTGTAATTTTTTTTTCTGAAGCATATTTTTCCGCTTTAGCCCTGATCATAGGCTGAACAAAATCCGGGGCCTTTCTGACCTCAGAAACAGCTTCCTCTGACCAGTTTAAAGCAACAGCTGATCTTTTACACATCAGAAGCTGTATCCCGCTCCGATAAAGAATGACCTTCCGGGAGCTGTAAGTTCTCCTACAGGCTCATATTCTTCATCGAGGATATTTGTAAATCCTGTATAAACATTAAGCATATCTTTATATGAAAGAGATGTCTTGAAGTTCAGGGTTATCCACCCGTCACTTTCGGTCTCAGTGCCGCTTGAATACTCTGTTTCTGATTTTGCCGCAAACCTTGAATAAAGATCACTGTCAAGAACAGCATCTTTTGCAAGCTTCTGCTCATGCCTTACACCGAACCTGCCTTTTAAAAGAGGCTCACCGCTCTTCCATGTATCTTCTACAGTTTTACCGCTGCCGTAATCATATTTCTTTCTGATAAGTGTAAGATCAGAGTACGGTGTAATACCAAAGAGGTGTGTATCAACTGCAACAGAAAGTTCAGCTCCGAAAGTATCTGCCCCTCCGATATTTATGTATTCTGTATTATCTGTTGAGATATAGTCTTTTGCAGTTGTAAAAAATCCCGCAAGGTCTGCATAGAAGTATTCTCCGTCATAATTTGTCCCGAGCTCAAAAGAGTGCGATGTTTCAGGGTCAAGATCAGGATTACCAGCAATAGCTGATCCCGTACCATGAGCCGGAGCTCCTATATAAAGCTCAACAAGATTGGGGTGCCTGTATCCTGAGCCGTAACTTCCTCTCACAGAGAAATCATCTGAAATGTGATAGATTGATGCAAGGCTGAAAGAAAGGTTCCAGTCTGTTGAGTCCCCCTCCTGGAGAGTCATACCGGGATCATCTGTATCAACAAGCTCGGATGAAATAAATGTGTATCTTCCCCCGGCAGTTACAGAAAAGTCATCAAGTACTTCCCATTCATCCTGAACAAAAAATGCATATGTGTTCATCCAGGAATCATATTCAAACTTTTCATCAACCTTGGATGCAGGAATTACAGCCCCTTCATATGTATATGATTTCTCGGTACCGTCAATATCATCCCTCTTGAAATCAACTCCGGAAATAATATAATGAGATCCGTAAGCAAAGTCACTCTGAAAATTCACGCCTAGTGTTTTCTGTTTATTACATGTTGCAGTATGGCTTGCATAATCCATCACAACCATTCCGGGAGGATTCTGATACATATAATAATCCATGAAAATATCAAAATCCCTTTCTGTATACTGATAATAAGTATCAAAGCTAATAACAGGGATAAAATCATTTAGATCGAACAGTTTTATAAAAGCAGAACCTTTTGTCCTGTCCGACCCTGGAATATCCATACTCATATCCTGAATCGGTCCCGCAGGAAAACCCAGTTCTTCCAGATCTGTATAAACCTCATACTCGCTCTGATATACTTCAAATTTTGCTCCGGTATGGAATTTATCATTTTTGTAACCGAGATATGCGCTGTATTCATCGCTTTCCGAGCCGGTACCAGAATTTCGGTCTTCACCATTATTATCAAGAGTACCGTCAGGGGTTTCTGTATCATCATATCGTGAAAGGCCGTATGCAAATGTATATTCAATACCGTTTACATTCCCGTTAATAATATTATCGCCCCTGAAACCTCTGGTTGCTGTATCATAGCTGTAATTAATACTTCCGCCGAACGGCTTGTCCCCCCCTTTCTTTGTTATAATATTAACTACACCACCTATAGCTTCTGATCCGTAAAGGACAGAAACAGGGCCCTTAACAACCTCAATTCTTTCAATCTGGGACTTTCCAAGCATTGCCATGGGGCCGTCCATTGATTTCTGGAGTGACAGAGGCTGACCATCAATAAGAAGAAGTGTTCTTCTGCTACTCTCTCCCCTTATGCATACATATTTCATACCGTTTGAAGCTGTTGTTGCAATTTCAACACCCGGTATATCCCTCAATATTTCCGCTATATTCTGGGCAGGAGTCTCTTTAACCTCTTTATCATCCACTATGACAGCAGATACAGGAACATCCTGAATATTCTTTTCTTTTTTCGAAGCTGTAACAATTACTTCATCAGTTTCTTCAAAATTTGTATTTTCTTCAGCATAGATAAACACTGAACAAAATATTAAAGCTGCTGTAATTAACTTAACTTTACCTGACACTTGTTTCCCCTTCTAAATATTTTTAATAACAGACTTTTTTTGAAAAATATTAAATTAAACTTTTTTACATCCATCATTTCGCTTCTGCACTTATAGATGATACTTTTTTAGAGAATTCTCACTTTGTTAGTTTAGCCTAACTTTAAGGACAGAATATTTCCCTGCTTTAATTTTGTCAATAGCACAGAAAAATATATCTGTTTATTATTATTATTTTTTATTATTTAAACTGATTACAATTTCAGAATGTCATCAAACCAGTTATATAACATGTATGTTTCAATTCAGCCAACACCTAAAACGCCAGCAGTTTCCTTTCCTTAATCCCGATTTCTCCTGCCAGTTTCTGCGAATCCCACAGCTTTTTATAAAGATTGTTGTTTAAAACCAGGTCAGAGTGTTTACCCTGTTCTGCAATCCTTCCATTTTCAAAAACAATTATTTTATCGGCGCTTTTTATAGTATTAAGATGATGTGCAATAACAATGAAAGTCCTTTTTTCAGCCAGATTGCTTATTGCCTTCTGAATCTGCGACTCATTTACCGGATCAACATTACTTGTTATCTCATCAAGTATGACAATTGGCGCATCTTTCAGAAAAGCCCTGGCAATTGAAATTCTCTGCTTCTGACCGCCCGAAAGCCCGACACCGTTTTCCCCCACCAATGTGTTATACCCGTCCGGCAGCCCCATGATATAATCATGAATCATTGCCTTTTCAGCAGCACTGACAACCTCCTCATGTGAGGCGTTTCTTTTACCAATCAGAATATTGTTGTATATAGTATCTGAAAACAGAATCACATTCTGCATGACAATACTTATATTTGACAGAAGATAATCATACTCAATATTACAGATATCCACACCCCCGATTCTTACAAATCCGCCGGAGGGGTCCCAGAACCGGAGCAACAAATTGGTTATCGTTGTTTTCCCGGAACCTGAAGGACCTACAAGCGCTGTAAGGCTGTTCTGTTCCAGACTGAAAGAAACGTTATCAAGTTCAAACGCCCCTTCACTGTAGGAAAAATTTACACTATCGAAATTTATGTTGAATTCATCCGGTATTTCTGTTTCTCCGGGAAGCTCGACTACAGGCGATTTCAACACAGTCTGGATACGGTTGAAGCTGTCTTTCACTTTTATGTAATTAAGCCAGTGTCCTTCCATGTTTGCAAAAGGTTTGTAGAATTCCCTGCTTAAAGCAATGAAAACAAGATATGTAAACAGGTCTATTTCCTTGACATATACAAGGTACGCTCCGGAAATAACAAGAAAAGCAAATGAAAGCTCAATAAAGAACGAGTATCTTCCAAGGTACCCTGCAACAAGTTTTGCATTTTTCCGGCTGTTATTCCCGAATTCTTCAATACTGCTGTTTAAGCGGTTCTGAAAACACCGGTTATTGCTGAAAGATTTAAACACAGGTATACCTTTTACATATTCGGCAAAGAGGCTTACCATGTCGGCATGACTGTCCTGAGTGTTTTTCTGGTTGTCAGATGCAGAGCATATCCCCTTGCAAAGAAGAAACAGTCCGGCAGGAATAAAGAAAACCATTGCAACAGCAAGCTTCCAGTTTATACAAACAAAACATGTAAAAAGCAATGCTGTAACAACAAAATCACTGATCATCCTTGTCCACATATGAGCAACAACTGCCTCCATGTTATCAACATCCTTGTGTATTATTGTACTGATCTCACCAAGCCTTTCTTTTGAATAAAATCCGAGGGAAAACTGCTTCAATCTGAGAATCAGCTTTTCCCTGATCCCCTGTACTATATCAAACCCGGCAAAATGCTTTGCCATGTCTGCAGCAATATTGCAAGCTGCCTTGAAAACAACCAGCAGAACAAGGAATAACCAGTAAATACTGATATCTGTTTCACTGCCCCCTGCTGCCCTGTTAATCATATCAAGTATAAGGACAATGACAGCAGTACCGGAAAATGAATACAGGATAAAAAAAACAACTGCAGTAATTATCATCCACTTACCCCGGACAGTCATGTTATTCAATATATCTCTAATCATCTTTCATCCTCCCTTATCTGCCAGTTGTCAACAAGATCCTGCTGCTCAACCATTTCCCTGTACAATAAAGACACATCCATAAGCTCATCATGCTTCCCTGAAGCAGAAATCCTTCCTTCATCCATGACAACAATCTGATCCGCATCAATGACAGTGTTAAGGTTATGAGCAATCATAATAACGGTTTTTTCACGGCCCAGGTTTTCAATTGCCTTCTGTATAAGGTATTCATTAGCCGGATCTATCGCGGAAGTCGCCTCATCAAGAATAATAATCGGTGAATTTTTAAGAATCATTCTTGCAATGGAAATACGCTGCTTTTCTCCGCCTGAAAGCCTTGCGCCCAGTTCCCCTGTCAATGTCTTATACCCTTCAGGAAGGTCTGTAATGAAATCATGAATCCCAGCTTTTTTTGCTGCCTCTTCAACCTCTTCAAGTGTCGCATCCTGCCGCCCTATTCTTATATTCTCTTCAATTGACTGATTAAAAAGAACAACATCCTGCTGCACTATTGAGAGAAGCTCTGAAAGGGCTTTTTCAGAAATTTGGGCTATGTCCCGGTTTCCTATACTTACAGAACCGCTGTCAGGCAGCCAGAATCCCATAATAAGCTGTGCCAGTGTTGTTTTCCCTGATCCTGATTTGCCGACTATCGCGTTTACACTTTTTTCCCTGAAAACAAGATCAATATTATCGAGTATTTTTTTCTTTCCCGGATAACTGAAGTTTAAATTCCTTATTTCAATATCACCAGGCGCCGCCTCGTTGAAATATTCAGTTTTCCCGGGACATTCAACACAGAGAATGGAATTTATATTTTCTTTTGACTGGTTGAAAACAATACCAAAATGCTGAAATGTGGCAAGCCTTGCAAATGATGATGAAAAAAAACCACCGAGTATCAATGAAAGAACAAACTGCTGAATATTAACATCCCCGCGTGTATAAAGCAGAGAACCTGCTATAATCATAAACACAAGACCGGCATCAAGCATAAGCGAAATAACCCCAAGCGGGACTGATATGCTGCCCAGCACCTTTTTTACCCAGCTGATATAATCATTCATTCCCCCGAGAAGATTTTCAGTCTTGTTTTCTTCTCTACTGAAAGCCTTTATCACAGGTATTGTAGCAATATATTCAACCATATCCTCAGACATTTTTTTTGTACTTTCAGAGAATTTCCTGAAACTTTTTCCCCATAATTTATTCAAAATAGACCTGGAGAAAAACAGAAGCGGCACAGTTGAAAAAAGCGACACTGCAAGCCTCCAGTCAATAAAGAAAATAACAACAAGAATTACCGCAGGGACAAATACTGTTGATACAATCTCCGGCAGGGCATGCGCGAGATAAAGCTCAACCTGCTCAACATCATGACTGATAATTTTTATAAGATCCCCGGTTTTACGGCTCTGATAAAAACTGAGAGGCAGTTTTTTCAAATGCTCTGTAATATCAATGCGTATATCAGACAACACCTTATATGCTGAATCATGGGCTTTCCATATTGAAAGTCCGTAAAACAGGGATTTTAAAACCAGGCATGTGAGTATGCCGGAACTGTAGATTAACAAGTGTTTCAATCCAAATACTCCCGCTGCCAGATCTCCGATCATCAGTACAACAAGTACAAAAGGGACAATTCCCAGAACAACACTGAAAAGAGACAAAACAGAAGATGTCATGCTTTTTGATTTAATATCCAGACCGGAATCACAGCTCTTCATCCCCTACCCCCTTTCTTTCATGAATTATCATATAAACCTCCTTAATTACTGAACAACAATTCAATTTTTGCTCGTTATTATTGAATAAGCGTTCAATATTGATATAAAAAATTTTGCTGTTTACAAACCGGCAGTCCCGTACAGATGCTGCTTTATCAGGAGCCTGAACATCATCCCTGCCCATTCCGGGTCAACATAATGGCGGGCTATCTCAAAAACCCCCTCCATAAAGTTAGTTGCAAGTATGTGATAAAATATTCTGTCAAAAACTGCTGTCTTTAAGCACAGGTGTTTTTTTAAGATGCCTTGTAACATCATCAATAAGATCATCCTTGAATCCCGAGTACAGACTCCCGGAACTCCTGTCGACCAGTATTACAATTTCCAGGTGATACCTTGATATGCATTTAATAAATTTGGGGTAATTCGTATTCAAAAAGGTTTTCTTCCGGAATATCTGACACAGGCTCTGATTCTATTATTGACTTCAAACCGGAATATGCGGGATAAACAACCTTCGAAAACAGGTCTTCCTTGTTTTTGAAGTAGGAATATATAAGTCCTGTAGGGATTCCGGATTTCTCTGCAATATTTTTCATTGTTGTAAATTTATATCCATTTGAATAAAACATATCGCGGGCAGCATCTTTAATCCTGTTGTATATTTCTTCCTTCAGTACCTGTGCCAAATTGCAACCTTCTTCAATATTGAATTCTCATTCAATATAAAACTATTAAATACAATCGTCAATCACTTTATAATCACCGATTCAGCAGGCAGATGTCAAACTGCCTGCCTGGGGAACTGTCTGTGCCTTGTAAAGATAAAAAAGCAAAAGGCTACAGCTTCTGTAAGGCGTTATCCCGGCCGCAGACCACACAACCCTGATCCCCAAAATAAGCACAGAATATCAGATCCGACCTGCAAATATTCCATGAAAATAATTTTATATCCTTTTAATATGTTGCTGTAACATTTTCATCAACCGCAACTATGTAATCAGCTCTTCCAATATATTGCTCTTCCAGCTTCCCCACTTCTGCCTGAAGAACAGTTGTAAGAGTCTTTATACCTGCCCCTGGAATCTGTTTATTAATATACCAGATAATTGATTCATGATTATCTGAATGATAAGAACCGTTAAAGTGGATGAACAATTCCCCTTCTCTGCAGTTATTCAACACAATTATATGCCATAGAAGCATCCTTGACTGCCTGAGCCTCGGCAAGATGTAGTTTTTTTTCAGATCCAATCATGTTTTTCAGCTTCATTCCCATCGAAGACCCTGATATGTTTTTATAGCAGGGAAGATCACTGTCAAAAAGAACAGGCAGGGGTGGAATATATTTCTTTGCTTCATCGCTTAGAGACTCAAGAGAATCAAGCCCCCTGTAGTTCACAAATGATGCATAACGCCTCGGAATATTTGTTGCAATAAAACGAATCCCATTTTCACGGGCAAAGGTGACTATCGGTTTATAATCCGTTGAATAATTCGGCCAGAGCCTCATATTATCCTCAAACCGCTTTTCATCAATTATTCCGGCAAGATACTCATCAAGAATAAGCTGATTATCTGTCTCAAAGAATTCTGCCCCGAGAACAATGTCTTTTTTAATCCTGTAAAGGTCTTCTGATATTTCAAGTTCAAGCCAGTGGGAAACAGAATTATTGTGCAATTCCCCAAAAAAGAAATAATCACAATTGGCAATACCATCAATCATTTCAGAATATTTAATCCTTTTTCCCTCAATATCATAAAAGGCATTATAATTCTTTTGCATTGGCAGCAAAAGGACAAACTGCAGACATACAAAAAACTGATATAAACAACCTGAAAAACACTCTTCCCCCCTTATCTATTTGACTATCTGTCACTTGACAAATTAACGAACAATGTTCATTATTCATATATATAAGTTTATTAGTTATATCTAATCATGTCAATGCAACGACAGTATAAGTTAACTATTTATAAAGCAGGTAAATATGAAAGATATGAGAAAAGATCTTCTTGAAGAAAGCATGGGGAAACTGTTCATAAAAATGGCAATCCCGGGAATGGCAGGTATGAATAGTCATTGGACTCTACAACCTTGTAGACAGCATCTTTGTAGGGCAATTCATAGGTCCGGAGGCTGTTTCCGCGGTTACAATGGGGTATGCGGTAATCCTTGTAAACCAGGCAATCCTGAGTCTTTTTGCAACAGGAGCAACATCTGTATTTTCAAGAGCACTCGGGGCAAATGACAGAAATACAATGAACAAGGTATTTGGAAATGTCTTCTGGCCTGTGTCATTTCTCTCACTAATCCTTACATTTTTCACATATTATTTTGCAGAGGAAATACTGCTTCTTCTGGGAGCTGAAGGGAAAATACTTGTTCTGGGAATTGAATATATGAAAATACTGTCACTTGGTTTCATATTTGGAGCACTTGGACCTGCGCTGAATTTCCTTATCAGGGGAGAAGGAAAGATGGGCAGTGCCATGAAAATAATCGCTGCAGGGACAATTATCAACATAGCGCTTGATCCTGTATTTATCATCGTCTTTGGGATGGGAATCAAAGGAGCCGCTGTAGCAACAATTATAGGGCAGGCTCTTATAGTTGCAGGTGACTTTATCCATTTCTTTTCAAAGAACAGCTCTATCAGTATTTCTCCGAAAAGTTTCAGATTATCATTTGACATAATGCCGGAAATAATAAAAATCGGCATATCAGGAATGTTTATGTCTATCGCTGTTGCTGTTCAGCTGTCAATACTGCTCTCTCTGAGTTCTGTTTACAGCATTTCAAGCAATATAGTTATGAGCGTAGCTTTCAGAGTCATGAGTTTCTTTTATATTCCTATTTTCGGTATTTCATACGGGCTGCAGCCTGTAATAGGAGCCAACTACGGGGCAGGATTATATGAAAGAGTGAGAAAATCATTCTTCTTTTTCTTAAAAATATCTTCTGTTATTTCAGGTGCTCTGTGGCTCTTTTTCCAGCTTTGCGCCCCTTTCATTCTTTCATGCTTTATAACAGATACTGAAATTGTAGCAAAGGGAATTGTTCTTTTCAGAATATTCATGTCCAGTTTTATTCTTTATGGTTTTATTGCATTGGCAATAATGCTCTTTATGGCTATTGGAAATGCCGGCAAGGGAGCACTGCTGACAATGGGGAGACAGATATTTTGCTTCATTCCTCTGGCATTCATACTCCCCAGACTGATGGGAGAAAAAGGGGTATGGCTTTCCTATCCTCTTGGAGATTTACTTGTAACAGTGTTCGGACTTATAATTGTTTCAACAGAATTAAAGATGCTTAAAAAAATACAATTACAAAAATCAACATCCCCCGCTGCAAGAAACAGGGATGTTGATCTGTAAGGTATTGTTTGTATGACAGTATTAGTACACTTCGGACACAATGTACTATCAAAGCCATACAGTAAAATATAAAAACAGGCAGCGTGCGGGAGTAATGGCCGCATTGTAAGCGGCTCCCCCGGAAAAGTTAAGACAAGAAGTTAAAACCTTATTAAACACGCCCTGCGAATAAAGGAGACTGAATAATGTTTTTGCCTGAACTTTCAATTGATTTTAAGAAACTATACGATCTTCAATACGGAGGGATTAAAGCATGGCTTCTCATGAATGCAGTTGAATTAAATATTTTCAACCAGACAGAAAGCTATAATTGTACGGAAAATATAGCTGAAAAACTTAATCTTCATAAAGGCAATACAGAACTGTTTTTAAATGCGCTCTGTTCTTTAAAGCTGCTGAGAAAAAAAGACAACTGCTTCATAAACACAGAACTGTCAAGCACCTTTCTTGTTGAAGGAAAAGAAACCTATATAGGTGCTTTTCTTATTATGAATAACGAATGGATACTTCAAAGCAAACAGCAGATGAAGGATTTTCTGATAAAAGGTCCCGGCTCAGGATATAATGAAACTACTTTCTCCGATGAAAGTTTTAAAAAACATACCAGAGCTATGAGAGACTTTTCCCGTTCCGGGCCATCTCAAACAGTTTCAGAAATAATAAGCAGACTCCCTGAATTTCCAAACATGAAAAAAATGCTCGACCTTGGAGGAGCTCATGGAATTGACAGTATTGCAACTGTTCTTAAAAATCCCGGGATAAAAAGCACTGTATTTGACAAGCCCCCTATTGCAAGAACAACTGAAGAAATAATCCGGGACTACGGAATGGAAAAAAAGATAGATGTGATGGCAGGAGACTATACGACTGATTCAATCGGGAATAATTATGATCTTGTTTATGCACGGGCGACATTCAACTTCATAAAAGACAACCTTAATCCTGTATTTAAAAAAATATACTGCGCGCTGAACAAAGGGGGAGTATTTATATCTCTTCATGACGGTTTTTCTGAAAATAAAACGGCACCGGAAGATATGGTTATCAGCTGGTTCTCTTCTTCAATATCAACATATGATTTTTCAATGCCGCAGGATCTGGTAGCAGATAAAATGCTTGAAACCGGTTTTAGAAATGTCCATACAAAAACGCTGTCTCTTTCAATAGGGACCATGGACCTTGTTATTGCAAGAAAATAATTTTTTTCAACAAAAGAATAAAACCTGATTGTTCAGTTATTTCATTACAGCTAAACTTAAACTGCCTGGCATAATATTTTTCTTAAACCAGGCAGTTTTTTATCTTTCAGCTCCCTCCCTGTATTTTATTTACAGGAGACTGTTTTCAGCTTATAAACATTACACTTAAAAAGTTTATAAAAATCTCAAACACCCGCTGTTGCGGATTTTAACTTAGATTCCCGCCCATACAGACTTATTTGATTATGCTGTTCACAATTAAAGGGGCAGCTTTTACTCCCGCGATAACAAACAAAGCGATAATAAATGTCTCAAATCCGGCCTTCACATTTATACCGCCCATTATTACCGCGGCACACAGATCTGTCAGAACACAGACTGCCAAAGCGCCGGCAATTCCAAGTTTACCAAAAACCATTACCATCAGCATTAGAATAGGAATGGAACATAATGTCCCTGTTAAAACAATCATAAGTACAGATGAATTTGTGTTTTTAGATATAAGAGGAAGCATTCCGGCCATTCTGGGACAAACAACAAAAAAACCAAATGAAAGGCTTGCAAGAAGCAGTTCTTTTGCCATAAAAACTCCTTAATAAATAGTATTCTATTTCATTATTTAAAATTAACATTAAAAAGAGCCGGAAATTTATCCGGCCCTGATCTCATATTTTTAACAGTTAATTCAGTACCTTAGGGGATCTCAAAAAACGCTTTAGCGTTTTTTTCCATGAAGGCCCCATCTACCTTATAACCTATTTAATAAGATCTTTTATTTTTTCAGCCCATGCCTCGACTCTGCCTTCTGTAAGATCAGACTGGTTGTCCTCATCAAGCGGAAGCCCGACAAATTCTCCGTCTATAACAGCAGCTGATGATGAATATGAATATCCGTCTGTACTGCATTTACCCACTATATGTGCCCCTGTCTCAACAACAGCTTCATAAATAATACCCATTGCATCCACAAAAGTGTCACCCCATCCTTCCTGGTCTCCAAATCCGAATAAAGCGACATTTTTTCCTGAAAGATCACAATTCTTCAGAGTATTGATTCCTGATTCCCAGTCATCCTGAAGATCCCCTGCTCCCCATGTTGAGGAACCGAGAACAAGAGATGAACAGCTGTTGATAAATACCTCATCAACATCTGAAATGTTTTTCACTTCAGCGCCGTTGATTTTATCAGCAATTATTCCGGCTGCTCTTTCTGTGTTTCCTGTTGATGATCCATAAATAATACCAACCATACAAAACCTCCGTTGTACAGCAGATAACCATTACAGGTTATCTGCAATTATTTTATTTTTATTTATTGCTTCTTTCATCAGCAGACAGCTTTTATCTGCTCGCTTAAAGTACTAACAGCTGTATTTTTCAGATACAGAATATTCTTATTTTCCTTTTTGCATATTTTTTTCATTGATTTACAGGCTGAATGACTGATACAGTCAAGGGCACAGATAACAATATCTGCCTTAAGAGCTGTAGATGACAGTTTCTTCTTGGAATCTTCAAGACCTCCGTCATGATGAACGAAAAGGCCGTTTCCGGATTCAACAATTTCCCGGCAGTATTCTTTAAGCTTTTTACGCCCTCCCACCAGCAGTACTGTTTTACTTGAAAGATCAACAGAACTCTTTATAGAATCTATTCTATTTTTATATTCACAGTTATTCTGTTCAAAACAGCTGCATTCATCGTCATATTCAAATCCTTCAACACTGCAGTTTTCAAACTCAAGCCTGCTTATCTCTTCCTTCAGAATCATTTCATTGATTTCGTATTCTTCAATTCTGTTTTTAATAGTTTTTAAATCGTATTCATTTTTCCTGATAATGAAATCTTTTTCCTGCAGGTCTTTCTCAAGATGATTGATTTTTGTTTTGTAATTACAGGCTACTGTTTTATTCTGATCATGCTGTTCTGTCTTTATTAAATTATTTTTCCTATCCGCTCCATTCTTACGCTTCACAAATCTTCTGCACTGTATGATAAGATCATACCCAAGCATTGCGCCCAGAATAAAATCCTCGGTATCAGAAAGTTTATCAAGCTCAAGTGTTTGGAAATTACGAAGAACATTTATACATTCTCCGGCACCGAAAAATACATTTATTTTCTCAGAAGAAACATCATCAACAATATAACTTATTTCATGTTTTTCAAGCTTATCAATAATTCTTTCTTTTTCACTTACAGGGCCGGTGTACAAAACAAGTTTTCTCAACCCTTTTTTATATTCATATATGTGATGCACAAAGATCTTCATCCATTATCTCCTTACTGCTGATATATCTTCCCAGAACATTAACCATTGATTCAACAACTTCACTGGAGTATTTTATCCCTGCCTCATTTTTTATCATCCTGACTGCTTCAGCGGGATTTACAGGATCCTTGTAAGTCCTGAAAGTTGTCATGGCATCATAGGTATCAGCAACAGCAATTATCTTAGCCCCGGTGCTGATTTTATCACCACTCAGTCCGCAGGGATAACCGCTCCCGTCAATCCGTTCATGGTGCTGAACAACTATCTCTGCAATTGATTCAAATCCAGGTATATCTTTCAGAATTTTCCAGCCTATCCTTGAATGCTCTTTTATAACTTCATACTCACAGTCTTTCAGACTTCCTGTTTTCAGCAAAATACCATCAGGTATTCCAATCTTGCCAATGTCATGCAGATGCCCCGCAATGTGAAGACCTTCACAACTGCTTTTTGACAACCCCATATCTCCTGCTATAAGCTCAGACAGAACAGCCACCCGGTCTGAATGACCAGCTGTATACTGATCCCTCGCCTCAAGAGCATTGGTCAAACTCTCCAGAAAACTGTGAAAAGTTATCCTGTTGATATTGAAATCAGCCACAAACCATATCCATATTAACTACTGTCATAAGACTCCCTTAAATATCCATGTCACACTAATAAGTTTTTACTATTTTTGTTAGTCTTATCTAATTTTATATACTACATCTCGTTGTGTCAATATTTATTTGAAAGAATAATTACTTAATCATAACTTCGACAAATATTCCTGATGAAACTCAGGCTATGATTATCCGTTTTTTTAAAAAAAAGCAAAAAAAGGGCCGGATATAATTATTCCGGCCCTTTTCTATTTAAAAATACTTTTTTAATTCCGAAAAGATACATTTTACAGGAAACATATCCTTTCACCTCCATTTCATGTCTGCAGAAAATAACGTCGGCACTTTTCAACGCAGCCATCATGGAGACCAACACAATAAGAAAATTCACAAGCTGATAAAAATGTGCATATGGGGCAACATTTTCATCTGGCACTAACAACCTGTATAGCTGCAGAAAACTTCCGCAGCTGTCAGATCTATATCTTCGGGACGGGAAAATCCCGGAAGAAACTGTTTAATTTTTATTTTTTTAAATCCTTACAGGTGCAATTGTCTCCGCAGCATGTTCCCTCGCTGCAGCTGCACGATCCTTCACTGCAGCTGCAGGAACTTTCTTTTCCTGTAAACAGCCTGTATGACCGTCTGAGCAGAAATACAACAGCAATTGTTACCAATCCACCAACTAGAAATATTTTCAAAACACTCTCCTCGTTTATTAGACACATCTTATATTATTAGTTTATACTAACTCCAAAACTATAAGATGTCAACAAAATATTTTCTTTAAGCCCAGTCACTATTTTTAATATTATTTAATAGCAGTTATTATAAAATATCCAGCTGGTTTTAACCTTTCGCACTGTAAGTATTTATAACTATTTATTCAATCTCTTTTGCTTCTATCCAGATAACTGCATCCTGTGAAAGCTCTTTTCCATCGAATGTAAGTTCTCCGCCAGCACCAAGTGCAGCAAATCCCCAGAAACCGGCCCTGTTGGGAACAAATGAAAAGTTTCCATTTTCATCTGCAATCAGGACTGCAGCACCATGTCCATCTTTTTTAATTTTCTTTTCACCTGTAAAAGCGTTGCTTTTCATATCGATATCATAGTTGATATATTCTACTTCAATTTCAGCCCCTGCAACAGGATTTCCCCTGCCGTCTACAACAATACCTCTGAAAATTCCGCCTGCCCACACATCATAAGGTTTTACAAGAGGAAGTATTTCCGGGTACCCGTCTGCAACCCTGTCTGACCAGTCTGTTGCTATATCAGATTTATTAAGAATAACTTTTGTTATCTGCTGAATATAGATATCTTCAGCCCCTTCATAGTAGGGATGAGGGATTGCTGTAATTACCCAGTCGCCTGCGCCTCTGAATTTTGATTCTTTATTAAGAACAAAGTCATATGCAACACCTGAGTTCTCGAGTGATTTAAATTCAATTTCCTTAAGCTTATCTGCAGAATCTACAGTTTTACCTGCATGTGTTATATTAAGTTTTTCAATTCCCTTAACTTCCCCTTTTTCATTTTTACCAATATCCATTGTGTGGCCGGCATCAAAGGGATGTGTAAAGACAAGTTTCATTGGGACTTCTGTTGTACTTTCATCAATTACAAATGAATCTGTATGAACCAGCTGAAAATGCGCGAAAGCATTGGCGCCGCTAAAAACAAACATTAAAGCTGATAATATTAATAATCCTTTTTTCATTATATTACTCCTTTTATTTTTTCTTTTTTCTAAATACTGCTAAAGCAACAACTGCAACAAAAGCAATAACAATATAAATAACAGTATTACTGCTCTTCTCTTCTTTTACTTCAGCTTTAGTATCTGCAGAAGGTACAGCTGCTGCTTCAACTTCAAGATTAGCAGCTTCTATCCACAACACTGCGTCTGAAGAAAGCTCTTTGCCGTCATGAGTCATTTCTCCACCTGCTCCAAGAGCTGCAAATCCCCAGTAGCCTTCTCGGGGTGGAATAAAGTCAAAACAACCTTCAGCGTTTGCAAGAATTACTGCCGCGCCGTGTCCGTCTTTTTTAATTTTCTTTTCCCCGGAAAACTTGTTTGCTGCCATATCAATATCGTAGTTCATATACTCAACCTCTATTTCAGCAAAAGGCACAGGCTGACCTTCAGAATCAACAACAACTCCGCTGAAAATTCCGCCTGCCCATACATCGTACGGTTTCACCAGGGGCAGTATTTCAGGATAACCGGGAGCAAGACGTTCCTGCCAGTCTGTCGCAATATCAGACTTGTTTATCATTACCTTTGTGATCTGCTGGATGTAGATATCCTCAGCTCCCTCATAGTAGGGATGAGGAACCGCTACAAACACCCAGTCACCGCTTCCTCTCAGCCCGAATTCTTTGTTGAATGTAAAATCAAATGCTGCTCCTGAATTTTCAAGAGATGCGAATTCAATTTCTTTCAAGCCGGGTTTGATATCTGTTTTTTTCCCTTTATGAACAACAAAGAATTCCTCAAAACCTTTTACTTCACCAGATTCGTTTTTTCCGATATCCATTGTATGGCCGGCATCAAACGGATGAGTAAAAACCATTTTAAAATCAACTTCTTTCACATCTTCTGCGATTTTTGATACAGGTGTATATATCAACTGAAAATGTGAATAAGCTGAAGTAACAGAAAAAAGCAGAAAAACTGCGAGCAATTTAACTATTTTCATTCTGTACCCTCCTTAAAAAATATTTTTATTAAATAATTTATTTTCATCACCACATAATTATTTTTTATGAGGTGAAGAAATCCATATTATAAAGCAAACCGATATCAGCCTTTCACCTTTATAAAACCCACTACTACTTTTTCTTTAAAACAAGGATGAGAAGACACATATTTATAAGGCTTACTACAAGTGCAATAATACTTACAACAGGAGTTCCTGTATCAGGCATTGCCGCAGCTGTATCCAGGGGAGTCCAGTCCACAGGGGCCTGACTGCCGGAAGAGGATGATTCAGCACTTTTTTCTGCAGAACTGCCTGAAGATTCGTTTTCTGAAACTTCTGAACCTGCACCGAATCCACCGGGAGGAACAGGTCCCTCTTTTGTAACAACATGGCCGGGGCCGGCATCAAATGTAATAGTGTATGGCTCACCCGGTATATCAAGGTCCATTTCACTTATATCGGGGAGTTCACCTTCCCATAATGTTTTTCCTGTTTTTATGCTTTTTACATAAATCGCTACACCTGCAGCGCTTGAACCGTTTGAAAATCCACCCTGAACAAAAACTGTTCCATCGCCATTATCCTCAATGTAAAGAATGGGGGTATGGGCAAAAACTCCGGAAACAACAACAGCTGCCATAAAAACCACAATTAATAATCTTTTTTTGCATGCAGTCAGATTCATTATTTAAACTCCTTTTATATACAGACAGGTTTATTAAGTAGTCATATCCCTGCTTTAATTTCTCAGCAAAACAGACACATATAAAGCTCTGCAATACACCTGCATCTGTTTTAATTTGTTTTCAGGATCATCATCTATCAGCATACGGAGGTAATTCCGCAACAGCAATTTCAGATCCTGCAGTACAGACTGAAAGACTTCCATACTGTTTATACAGACTGATAGAGGCCTGTTGTCAGAATCCAAGCAGAGTTCCGACCTGATACACAATTACAGCTATAATCCCTCCAAGAGCTACCGGGTAAACAACAGAAAATGCCATCCACAGCCAGCTGCCAGTCTCGCTTTTTATAGTCATCATTACAGCGACACAGGGAGGGAACAACGCGATCAGAAGCATTATTACAAGACCATCCAATGCACTGAGGCCTGTTTCGCCACCCTTAATTCTTTCTTCAAGCTGACTGCCGTCATCACCGCTTCCCGACTCAACGCTGTATATTGTTCCGAGAGTCGAGACAAGAGCTTCCTTCGCAGCAAAAGCGCCGAGCACAGCAACATTCACCCTCCAGTCAAATCCTGCAAGCCGGCTTACAGGCTCAAAAAACTTGCCGGTTCTTCCGAGAACAGATGATTCAAGAATTTCTTTTTTATATTCTCTTCTTAGCAGTTTCAAATCGGCATTAACAGAGCGGAGTACTTTTGCAGTCTTTTTAGCGTCACTATCAAGAACAGTATCACCTTTGATTTTCAAATCACCTGTCCTGACAATTGCAAAGAAATACGGATTAGCCTTCATCCATTTTGTATAGAAATCTGATTTAACCAGATCCCTGCTGCTTTCAGATGCATTGCTGTAACTTTCCTTAAACATATCAAAATCTTTTTCATATGATTCAAGATATGACTCAAAAAGCGGCATATTTTCCCCGAGAAAGATTTTCCCTTTAAGAACAATTTTTGCAAACTCGGGATTTTCGAGGAAAAACCTCGAGTTGATCTGTTTCCTGACTTTTTCAGATTTCAGAAGATTCATGGCGCTGGCAATTTTATACTTTTCTTCAAACTGCATATAATCAACAAGCTGCTTTTCTGATGCTATATACTTTGTATAGGGATTTGACAGCTTTATACCGAATTCCTCAATCTTCCTTTCCTGTTCAGTAAAATACCTGCTTTCCGCTTCACTGCTAATACCAGGAAAAGTTATTCCGGCCCAGATAACAACAGAAACAGCAATAACAATAGTCACAACCTTCTGAATAAAATGCCAGAGTCTTTCCCAGGTTCTGACAACTATTCCGCTTAATGTCGGAAGATTGAAGGAAGGAAGCTCAAGAACAAAAGGTTCAACCTCTCCGTGAATAACATATGTACTGAGGAATTTCGCAACCAGAAGGGCAGTAATAAGGGTAAAAAAAGATAATCCTCCCAGAATAAGCCACTGGCTGTTTACAAAAAAGATACTTGTTATAAGCACATAAAACGGGATCTTCGCCATGCAGTTAAGAAGAGGAAGTATAAGTATTGTAACAAGACGTGATTTATTATCCCTGATAGTCCTGGTTGACATTACACCGGGGACAACACACCCTCCCATAATAACACCGGAGAGTATCATGGGCAGAGTTGACTGCCCGTGAAGACCGAACTTCCTCAAGATCCTGTCCATAATAAAGGCAATTCTTGCCATATACCCGACATCTTCCAGAAATGCGACAAGAGCAAACAGGCAAAGAAATATGGGAAGGTAGTTTAGAATCATTATCGCGCCGTCTATTACACCATTAAGGAGAAGCCCCCTGAGAAGTCCCCCTTCAACAATGCCGTCAGGAGGAATAAGCTGCGACACAACTGATCTGAAAAACTGGAAAACAGGAAATACCTTGTCTGTCATCCTGTATCCGAGTATTACAGTTATCCAGTAGAACACAAGAATCAGTTCAAGCAGGATAAGTGGTCCGTAAACCCTGTGACACAGCACCTGGTCAACCCTGTCTGTCCTGTTGACAGACAATCCCTCTCTGTAAATTTTCAAAGCTCCGTATGTAAACAGGACTGAGAAAAATGAGGAAAAAAACCATCTGAAGAGATTATAATTTCCCGGATTATCAAAAACCGCTATCCAGGAAAATGAAAAGTTTCTTAAAAACCCGAAAACACTATCAACAATACTGTTCAGAATAAACACAGAAACAAAACACAGGATTCCCATGCCTATTGAAAGGAAGGCTTTTTCCCTGGTCCTGTTTTTTTCAATAGATTGATCATCCAGCTCAATTTTTTTAACACATTTTTTTACTATTCTTTTGGCAGCAAAAGATCTGGCAAGCGCAATTTCTATCTCGAAACTGTGGCCGTGTTCTTTTTTATGTTCTTCCTCAAGCTTGTCGACAAGAGACAGAATAGAGTCAAAATCTGAAAAATTCTCCCGCTGCTCCTTAATAACTTTCTCATCATGCTCTATCAGCTTTACTGCAAGCCATTTTAAAGGCAGATCCCTGTCAATTCTCTCATTACCCTCAAGAGCAGCTTCAATCTTCCTTATCTGGGGTTCCATTCTTTCACTGTAATCAAGCTGATAAGGATTTATATCTATATTCTTGCGGTAAACATCACGAATTACATTTTTGAGATCATCTATATACTGTTTTTTCTTTGCACTTCCGGAAATTACAGGAATACCAAGTTCCTTTTCCAGAAGTTTACTGTCTACCAGAAGACCGCTGCTTTCCGCTACATCCATTTTGTTCAAGTACATTACAACAGGTCGCCCCATTTCAAGAATCTGAAATGTAAGATAAAGCTGTCTTTCAAGATTTGAACCATCAGCAATATTGACAATTACTTCAGGCTTTTCATTTAAAATAAAATCACGGGAAACTCTTTCCTCTGGAGAATATGAAGTAAGGCTGTATGTCCCCGGAAGGTCAGTAATACAAACCTCGCTCCCGTTGTATGTATATTCTCCGGTCTTTTTCTCAACAGTTATACCGGGGTAGTTTGCAACATGCTGCCTTGCCCCTGTCATCATATTAAAAAGTGTCGATTTGCCTGAATTAGGCTGCCCTGCAAAAGCTATATTACAACTGTTAACTGCTGTGGTAATTTCTGAAGTATTACTCATAATACCTCTACCTTTATCTGTTTTGCCTCATTTTCTCTTATAGCAACTTTAGATCCGCAGACCATTACATCAAACGGATCAAGAAAAGGAGCTCTTCTTACAACAACAGCCTCTTCTCCGGGAGTAAAACCGAGACTGACAAGTCTCTGCAGAGTAATACCTGAAACAGCTATTTCCCTGATAACACATTTTTCCCCCTGTTTCATCTCATTAAGTGTACTCATTATATTTCCCATCTCCTTCTACAAAGGCTGTACCATGATTTTTACAGCCAGATTATAGTCAATTGCATATCTTGAGCCATTTACGCTTACAAGGACAGGTCCGTTAATATCTGCCTGTGACGTAACAACAGAAAGCGGAGTATTTATATCAATCCCCATACTTCTTATCCTTGTAAAACTGCTTCCATTTTCTTCAAAAAATTTAACAACAGCATTATCACCGGACTGCAGCATAATTAATGGCAGCATACCTGTCTCCTCCCCGTAAGTTATACGAACAAAATGCATCTATTACAGAACACTAGCTCATTATTACTTTTCTAATATTATTAGTCAAGACTAATAATAAGGCAAAAAAATCACCATACCCCTGCGGATTCTTACTTACAACTCTTACAGGACATATGATTACAAATACAGCCGGGACTAAACTCCCGGCTAAGCATCATTTCATGAATTATCAGAGCCTGCCAATCTTTAAAATATCCTGAATCAATCAACTCTCAAAACAGGGAATCTGATGAATTATTCTTCACCCCTGAGTTTGTTTTCCCATTTTCTTATCTTCTTCTTATTCTCTTTAATAGCAGTTTCCCAGTCCTCTTTCTCCTCATCCATAAGCTTCGGACCTTTTACAGTTGCGATATGCCCGGGACCTGCATCAAAAACAACAACATACTTTGAAGCGGAAGGCTTGACAATTTCCATACAACCTGTTTCATCGAGACTGCCTGCAAAAAGGATTTTTTTCCCCTCCCAGCTTTTTTCAGATCCTGTATAAGCTTTATCTTCAACAATCAGCACCGGAAGCCGGGAAGCTGATGCCCCGTTGGAAAATCCCCCTTCAATAAATATTGTACCGTCTTCATTATCTTCAATAAATAAAAGAGGTGTATGCGCCCATACGCATACAATGCTGAAAAACAGCAGCGCTGAACATATTGCAAACTTCTTCATAATTATTCTCCTTCATAATCTGTTTCAACTGCCTGAATAATGCATTCAAGAACTGCAGCCGAAGTTATTGTAGCGCCGGAAACATCATCTATACCGCAACCATCAAATTCATACTTGTTATACGGCACATTGCTGCAGTCAAGGCCAATAAACTGATCAAGCCAGCTTTCTTTCAGGCATTTTCCTGCAATTTCCGGAGTTTCTTTTTTTGCCTCATAGGCAATCACTTTGTTTATTTTTTTTTCATTATCAAGACAGATAAGACATTTCACAGGACCGGCATACCCTTTCTCACTGCCGAAATAGGCATATCCGAGAAGGTTGCTGCTTTTATCGCTGATTCTGTAATAAACAGATTTGCCTGATTTTATTTCATCAATACTTTTTGTGTGTTTAAAAACATATTTAATTCTCTGAACAGAAAACCTGTCCAGAGAATTCACAGGAAATATTAAACATAAGATGAACAAAACTGAAAATAATACTGTTATTAGTTTTTTCCGATTATTCATGCCTTGACTTCTCCTGTTTTTAAAGAGAACTGAAAGCTTCAATCCATTTTGTGAGGATTTCAGGATACTCAAAAACATCAGATCCGATAAACCACGGAAGGTCTGTGATAATTTTATTATTTTTAATTGCAGGGATATCTCCGAGTTCAGGATTTTTTGAGACAGCTTTATCAATAGCTTTTACAAGACCTTCTCTGGCTCCGAAAAGAACAATAACATCAGGATTTGCTTCTTTCAGAACAGAAAGATCAAGAACAGGAAAATAACCTTTAACAATCTGGTTTTTGTTTGTATTAAGCTTGTCACTTATATTTGAACAGCCGAATGGCTCAAGAAAGTATTGATCTGTATAAAATCCTTTTGATTCTGCGCTGATAAATATTCTGCCTGTATCAGCCTTTTCAATACCTCTCAGCACTACTACATTCGTACCTGGGTTTACAGAACTGATCTTTTTTTCCGCTGCCGCAAGATCTCTCCTGTATTTTTTTACAAGTTTTTTACCCTCTTTTTCCTTTCCGAAATATTCAGCAACAGCCATTATTCCCTCTTCCGGACTTTCGGAGAAATCAAAAGTTTCTATTTTTACATTTTTGTCTTTGATAACTGGAACTATCTTCATACAGTCTGCTTTCTTCATGAGAACACAGAAGTTGTCATTTTTCTCAACAAGTACTGTATCAAGACTGTATTTATCAATCATTGCGGGAAGAATAGTCTTGTCCTTCATTGTTACTTTAACAGGACAACCGACAAGTTTGGCAGGATATTCTTTTGCCTTTGGCCACTGGCTGGCTCTTACCGACATGACTTTCGGCATATACCCGAGCCTTGCTGCAACATTCATTACCCTGTCGCCTACAACAGCAGCATTAATTGTCTCATATACTGCTTTATCAGCACTTTCTGAATCTTCAACTGTAGCACATCCGGCAAGCAGAATAACTGCTGCCAGCAATATTATACTTTTTTTCAAAATAAAAACCCCTTATTAGACTGGTATTTAATTATTAGATGCATCTAATTCATAATGTCTAATAAAACAATTTTACTCAAGCGTTATTGCATTTTTTTTGATAGATAAAAGATAAAAACCCGCTATTTTTTATAAGGAAAAAATTCCACATGTCAGAAGATTATTATTTGAGCATTAAACCAGGTAAAGATATATTTATTTCAGGGTCCTGCTGACCCGCCCGTAAAGGTCATGGTCAATGCTGTTATAGATTACAGGTGAATCAAGAGACATATTGTCGCTGCTGTAGGGAACAACGCTTTTTGCATAAGTACTGTTCTTCCATCCCGAATTGAGAAGGATCCATTTCATGTTGAGCTGTGCAAGCGGCTTTGTAAGTGTCTTATCCATAGTCACAGGATCACGCATTAAAGTATCATAAAGCTCTGATGACTGTGACAGATATACAAGAGATTTTGAATAGTATTCCTGGTTATGATTTTTCTCAGCAAGTTTAAAAAGGGTAACTCCCTGGTTGTTATAAACCTGCATCAATTTTTCAAGAACTTCCCGCTGGTCCTTTCTTCTGTCAAGATCAAATACTTTTTCATGTTCCCGCCAGTATTCCATCTTTTCTATCACACGGTCATAGTAGGCCTTTGCAGGGGAGAAAACATCATAGTTGAATGAAGCATTGGCAAATGCAAACAGAGCAGCTTCATTTTCTCTCGCATTCAGCGATATGTCATAGAATTTTTCTGCTGCCTTGCTGTAGTTTCTGTTCTTGTAGTTGATAAACCCTATTTTATAATCAAGATTATCTGTTTTATACCCGGTATTAAATGCCTTTGCATAATATTTAAGAGCTTCGTTGTATTTTCCCGCGTTATAATAATATACATCACCGAGATCCTCATATATATGACCGTAGGAAGCTGTATCACCGGGAAGAGGATAATATTTTTCAAACCTGTCGACAGCTTTTTTATAATAACGCTGGGCATCCAGGATTTCATTATCATTATAATAGAATTTTCCGAGCCTGTTCTGGGTTAAAATATCCATACGGTTACGCTGGGAAACAGCATAGTTATATGAATGCGGATAATTATCGCGTATGTAACCCATATCTGTTTTATTCAAAAGATTTTCTATTGTACTCAAGGCTCTCCTTTCAAGATCTTTCTTTTCCATTCTGTTCCAGTATCTTGAAAGCTGATAGTGAGGTTCGATCAGGTTCTTGTCCTGGTTTGAAACAGAGATCAGTTTTTCTTCAACACCGTCAAGATTATCATGATCAATCATATACCTGTAATAATCTGCAATCATGTAGGAATCTGCATATTTCTCTTTTATGTTTTCAACATAATTCCTGAATTCTCCAAGAATTGAATAATATTTTCTGGCATCAACAGATTTCGCTTCTCCTGCTTCAACATCGGAGAGTGCTTTTTCCTCTAAAATATTGATTTTACCGGAATGAAAATAATATGCCATTTTTCTGAAAATCAACCCCGGTTTGTTGCCGAATTTGGAAAGTGAATCATTAAGAACATATTCTGCAGAATCAAACTGCTTGTTTTCCAGTTCCCCCCAGTTAAGGAAATTATCTATCCTGGCAAGGAGAGCTTCATAATCCCACTTGTTTCCTTTCTGCAGGATAAAATCATCAAGAATCCTGTCACTTTCAGCATATTCACCCATATAGAATGTTTTTAAAACTGCAAAATCAAGAAATCCTTTCTTGTCGGTCGGGAAATAACCTGTATGCTGATCTTTCCGGCTTTTCTCCCGTTCACTGCTCAGCGCACGACCGAGCATTTCTGTATATTTCTGTTCGGCACGTGTATATTCTCTCCTTTCAATATAACCTTCGGCATACCTGTAAAACTGTTTTTTAAACGGTTTCAGCCTGCTTGCCTTGTTAAACAGCCTGTCAGATGCTTTGTAATTTTCATTTTCAAGCTGCTCAAACCCCCTGTTATAAAGATAGGATGAATAAACAGGATCATATACCTGCTTTTTAATGACAAAAACAGTAAAGAAAAGAGCTACTGTAAAAAGAGCAACCTTGCCTGCGTAAGGAAGAATCTGGTGCCTGAGAATATAGGCAAAAGTCTTTTTTTCCTCTTCAAGCTCTTCCCATGTTTTTCTTTCATACTGTGAAGGGATTCTTATTTTTCTGCCGGTGATTTTTTCAGCAAGACCTGCTATTTCCTTTACAGATGCACCTGTTGCAAGTTTATCCACAAGGTTATTGAGCCTTTTACCGGATAGTCCCTTGTTGCCGATTAAATCTTCGATAGTAAGTTTCAGGTTTCTCGGCAGCTGATTAAGAGTATCTGTTACACGTCCGAGTTTCTCCTGATCTATGCTGAACTCAAGGTCTTCTTCTGCAGTCTCGGGAACAGCGTAATCCTGTCCGCCTGAAAAATCACCCGCCCCCGGGCTTTCAGGAATTATTTCCTCTTCTATCTCTTCAAGACTTGAATATTCCTCGCCAAGGTCTTCAAGGCTGAATTCATCAGCCTCTCCAGCTGAGGCTTCAGGAGCAGCGCTGATATCTCCGACATCTTCAAGATCTCCAAGATCTTCAAGACTGCCAAGGCTGTCTTCCCCTTCCAGATCATCATCAGGAGTTATTTCAAATTCATCATCAAGGGATATATCTTCTAGCGAGCCGAGATCAAACTCTTCATCTGATTCAGCAGCCGGTTCTGCCTGGGGAAGTTCTGCGGATTCTTCCGCAGCTGTTTCAGGTTCCAGATCTGCATCAAGGTCCTCGGGAAGGTCAAAATCTTCAAATTCGGAAACATCATCCTGAGACTCCTCTGAAATATCAGGAATTTCAAAATCTTCAGTTTCACTTTCAAAACTTTCAATATCTGTATCGCCCCTTCCTTCGGCAGGTTCAGGCGGCATTTCGAATTCTTCATCAATTCCGGCATCCTGGGGAACTTCATCAAAAACAGGTTCTTCTGCTAAATCTGCTGTCTCTGCTCCATCATCAAGGTCATCAGGGAGATCAAAGGCTTCCAGTTCACCAGCATCAAAATCAAGCCCTTCATCAAACTCATCTGAAACAGCTTCCTCCCCTTCCAGCAGTGAAAAATCTGAATCAGGAACATCAGTCATACCGGAAAAATCATCAGCAGAAGACTCATCGAAAGGCGGCGCAGCTTCATCCGGGGTTATAATATCATCAGGCATCAAATCTTCCGAAGTTTCTTCAGAAGAAATCACATCTGCCTGTTCTGAATCAATATCAGGAATTGAAAAATCCTCACCAAGATCTGATATATCAAAATCTCCGGCTTCGGAAGGCTCAATATTACCGAAATCTTCTATAGTTCCGCCGATTTCCTCAGCTGATTCTTCAGGAGCTGCAAATTCCTCAGATGACGGAATATCAAAACTCTCCGGTTCAATATCACCGATATCAGAAGTGTCTGAAATTAAATCCTCATCAAGATCAAGATCTTCAGGCATATCAAACATACCCGACATATCTTCTGATAAGTCTTCAGAAGCTTCACCTTCAGCAGTTTCTGGTAATTCTTCAAGATCCGGAAGTGAAAAATCCTCTTCAGCTGTTTCAGCAACAAGCTCATCAGACATTAGATCGCTTTCAATATCAGATTCAGAACTTTCAAACATTGAATCAAGATCAGGAATACTGCCGGTTTCATCGAAAGCAGAAGTCTCAGGACCTGTTTCACCTTCATCGGGCAAAGATCCAAGATCAGTATCAAAAACATCGGGAGATTCGCCTTCACCGGGAATTACATCAGAAGATTCAGCAACATCTGAGATATCATTGAGAAGGGCAGAAATATCATCAGGCACACCCTGTTCAGGAGGGGGTATATCTACAATTTTCTCCCCGCGCTCAGCAAGTATCTGCTCTTCGTTTCCCAGTGAGTTAATTTGTCTTTTAAACTGCTCAATATCTTCTAACTTAGGCATAAATCCCTTATTCAGAATGTCGGAAAAGTGGGAATACTTACTTAGGCCGAAATTCCTAATTTTGTTATTTTATGCAATTTTTTTACTTCATATCGAAAATATAAATTGTTATTACAAACCGCAGTATATTTTTACCCGGATAAAATTATTATTTCCAATTATAAAACAGGTAAAACAAATACAAACTGCCGGCTCAGTTAAACTCTATACTATTTTAATAAATAAAAAAAGCTTAAAAACAATAGCGTGATCAGATGTTTATTATTGAGAACGCTGTATATGGTTATTAAAAAAGCGGTATTCAGGTGAATACCGCTTTATGAAAAAACAGGAAGTTTAATGTCTTACATTCAGCGTTTATGACGGATAAAAGCTGAATACTCTGTGTATCCCAATACACATCAATTAATAGGAGTGTGATGAGTCTAACTTTAGTTATCTATTAAAGTTAGACTCATCTAATAAGAATATCGCATTATTATAAAAAAAAAGCAAGCCGGAAAAACAAATTCCCGGCTTTTTTATTAAATATTTCAATAATCAGTATACAACTTCATTGAAAAAATATCTGTGAAGAGAATTATCATCTGTAAGCTCGGGATGAAAACTCGCTGCCAGTACATTTTTTTCCCGGAAAATTACTGCCTGCCTTTTTAAATACCCAAGCTTATCAACATGCTTTCCCACACCTGTTACTTTAGGGGCTCGGATAAAAATCCCCCTTAAAATTCCGCTGCCTGACAAGGGTGTAGAAATTTCAGCATGAAAACTGTCCTTCTGCCTGCCGTAGCTGTTTCTCTCAACCTCAATATCAATAAGTCCAAGCGGTTTGAACGGGAGCCTGTCTGCATCCCTTGAAGCAATAATAAGCCCCGCACATGTACCGAAATAGGGCAGGCCTGTTATAACAGCATCAGAAAGATATTCTCGCAATCCCCTCCTTTCCAAAAGACGGAGCATGACAGTGCTTTCCCCGCCGGGAACTATTATTGATGAAATATGATTAAAATCAGACCGGTTTTTAACCAGTCTGACCTTATAACCAAGTTTGCTGCAAACCTGCTCATGCTTTTCAAATCCCCCCTGTAGGGCAAGTATTCCCGCAGTATGAGACATAGGCTACCATCCGCGTACAGACATCTTCTGCTGTGGAATCAGCTCATCACAGTTTATTCCTGTCATCGGAACTCCGAGTGATTCTGATACTTCAGCAAGTCTGAAAGGATCATCATAACAAGTTACAGCTTCGACTATTGCCTTTGCCCTCTTTTCAGGATTGGATGACTTGAAAATACCTGATCCGACAAAAACAGATTCAGCCCCGAGATGCATCATAAGCGCAGCATCTGCAGGTGTTGCAACACCGCCTGCGGAAAAATTAGGCACAGGAAGCTTGCCTTTCTGTGCCACTTCAAGTACCAGCTCGTAGGGAGAGCCTATTTCTTTTGCTGCTGTCATCAGAGACTCCCTGGGAAGAGCTGCTATCCGCCTGATATCTTCCTTCAAAGTCCTCATATGCCTTACTGCTTCAACTATATCGCCTGTTCCGGGTTCACCCTTTGTCCTTATAAGGGCAGCTCCTTCACCTATACGCCTCAGAGCCTCGCCAAGGTTTCGACAGCCACATACAAAAGGTACTTTAAAGCGGGATTTATCAACATGATACAAGTCATCGGCAGGGGTGAGAACTTCGCTTTCATCGACAAAATCAATTTCAAGAGCCTCAAGAATCATGGCTTCAGCAAAATGCCCGATCCGGCATTTTGCCATTACAGGAATTGATACTGCATCCTGAATACCTTTAATCATTGCGGGGTCTGACATTCTGGAAACACCGCCGGCTGCACGTATATCTGCGGGAACTCTTTCAAGCGCCATAACTGCGCAGGCACCTGCATCCTCGGCAATTTTTGCCTGATCAGGAGTAACAACATCCATTATTACCCCCCCTTTCAGCATTTCAGCAAGGCCCAGGTTTACTCTCCATCTTTCCGGCTGCCTGTCTGACCAGTACTCTTTTTTTTCCATCTGTTTTTCTCCTCTTTTCTGTTTAACACTAACGCCTGATAAACACCGAGAAGAACAAGGTCGGGGATTATAACATCAAAAACATCTTCACGCTTGTAGAGCCCTGCATAATTACCTGTCGCAATAACAACCGGCATGCTTTCAGGAAACAGTTCAGATATAAACCTGTTTTTAATTTCCTTGATCATACCGAGGTTGCTGAAATAGAGCCCCGACTGGATACCTTCAACTGTTGATTTGCCGCAGACCGACTTGGGCCTTACAATTTCAACCTCGGGAAGCCTTGCTGTTTTCTTTGACATTGCTTCCATCGATATTTTCAGTCCGGGAAGGAGAACTCCCCCCAGGTATTCACTGTTTGCCGATACACCGCAAACAGTGGTTGCAGTCCCGAAATCATAAATAATAATATTTCTGCCGGGATACATGTTAACAGCTGCAATAGCATTTGCAACCCTGTCTGATCCTACCTCTCTGGGCTGTGAATAACGGATCTTTAGTCCTGCCTTTACACCGGCCTGCAGCTGAAAAGGTTCTATATTAAAATACCTTCTGCAGCATGAAAGCATGACCTGAATAAGTTCCGGGACTACGGAACAGAACCCTATATCAGAGATTTCTGACGGGTTATATCCGTTTTCCCTCAGGATAGCAGTAAAAAAAAGACCAAGTTCATCAGAAGAGATAGCTTCATTGCTGACTCTGTGGAAGTCCAGACACAGCTTACCATCATTAAAGAGTCCTCCAAAAACCTGGGTATTTCCAATATCAATACACAAAATCATAGATTCTCCTTTTAAAACGGGTCAGAATAATAAATGTCCGGTTTTCTCTGTTTTTTCCCAAACGGTACCTGTCCTCCAATCAAGATCAAGTCCGGTAAAACAAAATAAAAATAATTCCAGCTGTCACATTCTCCTGTAAACAGAGATATGTGCAGTCTGATAAAACTTTAATAAGTATATTATGAAAGGTCAAGAAGGTGACTGGAAAGATTCAGTTCCTGATTTCCGGCACTTTTTTCATATCAGAAAAAATCTGATAAAACCTTTTTAAAATACAGAGAACTGCCTGAGCCGTAAATATCCCGCAAATTATATATGATAAAAATCAAGCCCTGTCATATTTCAGCCGAAAAAAAGAATATGAAGAGATTTCTCACAGGACTCGCTGCATTTACAGTATTGCTTGTGTTGCCTCTAACAGCAGGTGCAATAGAACTTGAAGGATATAATATAAACAAGAAACTCATTAATCTTGATAAATCAGGTCCTCCGGATCTTGTTGACAATTATATTATATTTTCTCTTGAAAGCAATGATAAACCTGCATTTGTCGGGGCTGCATTTGATTTTGAAAACTATACAAAAATCCACCAGTACAAAAGAACACATGAGGGAATATATTATCTTGTGATCAATAAACCCGATGTAAGTGAAATAAAATACAGGGTAATAGTTGACGGAATCTGGCAGGCAGACCCCCATTCAGTCCATATTCTTAAAAAACCGAACGGTGTGGAAATTTCATTATACAAACTCCCGGAAATTCCTGACAATGAAGCTGTATATCCCTATACCGAGGATCATTACACATACTTCTACCACAGGGGAAATCCGGGCAGCAGCGTATATCTTTCAGGAAGCTTCAACAACTGGGATCCTTTCATGTATTATATGAAGGAAAAAAAACCGGGTGAGTACTATATAAGACTCAGGCTGAACCCGGGACAGCATCATTATTATTTCATTGAAAACGGCGTTAAAATTTCCGACAGGAGAAACCCTGAACTTGTCTGGGATGCTGATTTTGACGAAATATCAGTTTTTTCAATAGAAAAATAATCGCCTCATCTCTCTTATCTTTAGAGCAGGGTATTCTGTGTAAGCGTCCTGCAACCGGTGATTTTCCAAGCTACCCGCCCCTGCATACTGCTTACTTCACTCACCCCTCTTAATAAGCTATAATAGACAAAAATCAATTCAGGAGTAATTTTATCAAAGTATTAATCATCGGCGGAGCCGGATATATAGGATCACATGTAGCAAGAAAATTTCTTGACAATAACCACTCAGTAACTGTTTTTGATAATTTCTCATCAGGATGCAGGGAGAATATATTTGAGGATGAAACTCTTATGGAAGGAGATATCCTGAATACAGATGATCTTGATTCTGTCATGAAAGAGGGATTTGACGGAATAATACATCTTGCGGCATTCAAGGCAGCAGGAGAATCAATGATAAAGCCGGAAAAATATTCAGTTAACAATATTACAGGGACAATAAATATACTCAACTCGGCAGTAAAAGCCGGGATAAAAAACATAGTTTTTTCATCTTCAGCAGCAATTTACGGGGAACCTGCCTATCTCCCTATAGATGAAGAACATCCAAAAAACCCTGAAAACTACTACGGGTTCACAAAACTGGAAATTGAAGGATTTCTCGAATGGTACGACAGGCTGAAGGGGCTAAAATATGCATCGCTCCGGTATTTCAATGCAGCAGGTTATGACATAAACGGAAAAATAAAAGGGCTTGAGAAAAACCCTGCAAACCTGCTGCCTGTGATAATGGAAGTTGCATGCGGAATGAGGGAGCAGCTTGAAGTATTCGGCAATGACTACCCTACCCCGGACGGGACCTGTATAAGGGATTATATCCATGTTACAGACCTTGCAGAGGGACACCTCAAGGCAATGGAATATATTGCAGAGAAAAAAGAAAGCATAAAAGTAAACCTTGGAAGCGAAAGCGGGATAAGCGTCACTGAAATGCTTGAGTCAGCAAGAAAAATAACCGGAAAAGAAATCAAGTCCAAAATATCTGGAAGAAGAGCAGGAGATCCGGTAAAACTGATAGCAAAATCCGTCCTTGCGGAAAAAATACTCGGATGGAAAGCAGAGTACTCTGATGTTGATACTCTTATCAGGACTTCATGGGAAGTCTATAAATAAACATTCAGAATAAATATGCCGGAACAGTCTTTCGGCAGGCAGCGAAATAAAACTGTAAACCAATATCAGAAAAATCCCGGATCACAGATTGTGAATACCGGGATTTTTTTTATCCGGATTTATATTATATACCTGGAAACAAACAATCCCCCTTTCAACTCATAACTCCAAATTAGACTTTATATTTTATCAATAAACTGAAGTTATCAAAAAAAGATTAAATAATTTGATTTAAGCCTATCTATAAACTACAATAATTGCAGGAGGATAACTTTAAATGGAGAGCAGAATACCTGATATTGCAGCTGATCTTCCAGAACTTGAATCCCGGATAAATGAACTGAGGGAAACTCTTCTTGCAAATCTTGTAATGATCAGCGAAATACCTGCACCTACATTCAACGAAAGGGAAAGAGTTGAATTTATACTCGACAAATTCACAGAAAGCAACCTGCAGAATACTTCAACAGATGAAACAGGCAACGCGCTGGGGCTTCTGCCCGGAACAGAGGGGGATAAGAATATACTTCTTGTTTCACACCTTGACACCCTCTTCAGTGAAAAGATTGACCACTCGGTAAGTGTTGAATCAGACCGAATAACTGGGGCCGGAATAGGCCACAATGCTGTGGGGCTTGCAACACTGACAGTTCTACCAATGATTCTTGAAAAACTGGATATCAAGCTGAAATCAAACCTTATCCTGATGGGATCGGCAAGAAGCCTTGGCAAGGGCAGCATAGGAGGAATAAGGTTTTTTCTTTCAAACACAAAATACCCGATTAAAGCGGGAATATGTGTCGATGGAGTCAAACTCGGAAAAATAAGCCACAGTTCAGTAGGTATGATGAGGTTTGAGATTACCTATCATCTGCCTGAAGACTATGACTGGAAGAGGTTCGGTACAATCGGGGCTATTCCGACTTTAAGCGAGATAGTAACACAGATACAGCAGATCCCTATCCCGAGCAAGCCGAGGACAACCATAATTCTTGGATCAATGGAATGCGGAACTGCATTCAACACAATACCTACAGAAGGTGTTCTGAGGTTTGAAATCAGAAGTGAATCGGAAGAAATGGTAAACAACCTTAAATACAGGATACAGAATATTGTTGCTGAAGTTTCCTCATTTTACGGAATTGATATTGCATTGAATATTATTGCACAGAGAAAACCCGGAGGCATTCCCTTTTCCCACCCTCTTACAAACTGTGCCAGAAACATGCTCAGGCACCTTGATATAAAAAGCTGGATACAGCCTGATACATCTGAGCTGTCAGCCTTCAGCGACCGGGGAATACCTGCAATAACCATAGGAATGACAAGAGGCATGAGAAAAGACAAGATATATGAACATGTTGATATTTCTCTGATTACAAAAGGGCTTATACAGCTGATTGGAATAATTGTATCAATTGACAGGGGGTACTGCGATGAATCCTGATAAATGGCTGCAAAACAATACTTTTCATCATTCGGAATTTGTAGACCTGAAAGCCCTTGTTAAGGAAAAAGAGAAAAAAGGTCTTAAGATATCCCTTTGTATTCCCACCCTGAATGAGGAAAAAACAATAGGCAAGGAAATAATTATTTTCAAATCAGAACTGATGACACGTGTTCCCCTGCTTGATGAAATCGCAGTAATAGATTCAGGTTCAGAAGACAAAACACTTGAAACAGCTGCATCATTCGGAGCTGACACTTACCTGGCATCGGATATTCTTCCTGATCTGGAGCCGAAGAGGGGAAAAGGAGAAAATCTCTGGAAAGCAATTTACCAGCTTAAAGGGGATATAATAGTCTATATTGATGCGGATATAAAAAACATCCATTCAAGATTTGTATACGGCCTTGTAGCGCCTCTCATCTACAAGGATGAGGTAAAATATGTGAAAGCGTTTTATGACCGTCCGCTTGCTTTTTCCGACGGGATAAGACCGTCAGGAGGTGGGCGCGTAACAGAGATACTCATAAGGCCGCTTTTTTCACTTTTCTATCCCGCGCTCACTCCGATTATCCAGCCTCTCTCAGGAGAATACGCGGTAAAAAGAGATGTGCTTGAAAAAATACCATTCCCGATAGGCTACGGGGTTGAAACATCCCATCTTCTCGATGTCTATAAACAATGGGGGCTTGAGGCATTTGCTCAGACAGACCTTGACCAGAGGGTGCACAGAAACCAGCCGACCAGAGACCTCGGAAAAATGGCATTCGGCATTCTCCAGGCATTTCTGAAAAGAGCAGAAGCGCATGAGCTTATTACACTGAAAGACCACTATGCTCACATCCTGCGGCAGTACCAGGCGCATAACAACAACTACGAATCAATTGAAATTCACATCAGGGAGGAGGAACGTCCCCCCATGATTGAAATTCCTGAATACAGGAAAAAATACAAAATAAAGGATTAAAAAAACGGCTCCCTGAAGGAGCCGTTTAATTAAACACATATCTGAATTATTCTTCCATACCGTAAACAGGATCAAGCCCGATAGTACCTTCGAGAAATTTAAGATACTTGTCAGATTTTACCTCTTTGAGCTGGGCTTTGCATTTCTTAAGCCTTTCATCTATACAAAGCTTAACAGCAAGTTCACTGTTTATTTTATTTGACATGAATTTTTCAAGATAACTGATAATCTTCTTGTAGTGGGCTATATCCCTGTTCTGTTTTTTCCTGAGTCTCTCTTTATACCAGTCGCTGCCAAGGACATAGTCCCTGTCAAACAGTTTCCTGATTTCTGGATCATGAATATCCTTTCCTTCATAACTGTCATTAGCCATAATATGAAGAAGAGCCTTCAGCGGAGGTATGGCACCTTCGACACTGCCGTCTTCAAAATAAATTTTGGAAACTCTCTTCTGGGCATCAAGAATCTCATTCATACCTTCGATAAAACCGTCAATATCCTGTCTTTCCGGTCTGAGCATATCCTTGTTGAAAACAGCAAGAGGCTCATCAAAAATCCTACCAAGATAATTGAAAAGGAAATTTTCAGTAATTCTGTATCCAAGCCTGCTTGTAAGTACTTTCTTTCCGTTCCATTCCATATCTTCAACTTTTTCGAGAGAACCTTCTTTTATGAGTTTCGCAGGTTCTCTTTCTTCAGGCTTCAGACGGCTCCATATTTCCGGAATAAGAATACTTATATCATGGTCAAACCTTGTCTGGCTTCCTACCCATCCTGCAACAGATGTGTAGCCTGAATACCCTGTAAGAATAAATGAGAGAAGTGCGTTGTTGAGATCTGTAACCGGAGAAAGCATATTGAAAGGCCCCTTTGTAAGAGCACCTTCGCTTCCTGCCCCT
This sequence comes from Spirochaetia bacterium, assembly GCA_963662265.2. GTDB lineage: Bacteria > Spirochaetota > Spirochaetia > CADAEX01 > CADAEX01. Next base: position 92,525 of record CAXXHA010000001.1, read on the forward strand.
GTTGTAGATGGGGACTTCCCTGAAAGGCTGCAGATAAAATCCATGAAAAGTTCAGGAAGTTCCTGATAATGGACAGGATTATATACACTCAACCCCTTGATACCTTTCTTCTTGTCAGGAGGGTTGTTTCTTCTTGACGGGAGTACAGCATCAACCGGAACATAACACGGCTGATCAAGAGGAATTTTCTTGTAGAGCCTCTGTCCTATTTCACCCCTGTAATAGAGTTCCGGATCTGTAAGGTCAGGCCTTGTCTGGAGATACCTGGGGTTTGTACTTCGTCCGCTTGGAAGAACCCGCGGGTGGGAAGGTGCAATAAACCATGTACCCTCTTCAGCACTTGCTCCCTCTTTTATTATATCTTTGATAGGTTCTGTATATTCTTCAAAACTTATTGCGCTTTCAATAAGTTCCTTTGCGTTATCCCTGGTAAGAGGTTCATAGTTTGATATGAAGTTATTATTTCCCGCAAGGTCCTGTTCAGCTTCAATATCATAACCTCTGTGAATAGCTTCATCAGGTCTCTGGAAAAGTCTGAATTCACAGTTTTTAATCATCTTGACACTGTTTTCATATTTCCCTGAAAGGCCTTTAAGCTTGTCAGCTCCAAGAGTAACAGATACAGAAATGTCATCCTCCTGCTGAAGTTTTTCAGATGCAATAAAGTCTGTCCTTAGTTTATGGATATACCACATATCATCCGGCGCAAAACCTACCCTAAGGTAACTTGCAGTAATTTTTCTTCCGTTGAAATGAAGAGCATTACCTTCCTTGCCGTTTATGATTCTAACAGAAAAATACTTTCTCCATTCATTACCCCATTCCGGCCTGTAGAACCGCTTGATGTAAAGGGCAAGCGCCTTTATCCGGTTTGGATATGAGTTAAGGAAAGCATTATATTCCTTTGTATAAAGCACAGAGGGGGTGAGAAGCTTGATAACAGAGCCTACAGATCTCCTGGGACTCAGGAAAGGTCTCGAAGGCCTTGTTCTGTCTTTGTCTTTTTCCCACCTGTTTTTATAATCAAAGTTTATGATTTTCTCAACAAGATCAAAATCTTCCTTCAGATTATTTATATAGAAAGTATCATAAATCACAGAGTTAAGAAGGGATTTTGAAATTTCAGACTTTCCGCCTCCCGATACAGTAAACGGCTTATGACAGAAAGTACCAAGCGGATGTGTACCAATAAGTCTCCATACAGGAGCTGCAGGATGCTTCTGCATATGCACCTTGCTTCCGTCAGGAAGAATATATCTCTTTTCAGGAAGAAGTTTTATTGATTTCTCCTCCCCGTTGTATTCCCAGATTATTTTCTGCTTGTAGAGACTTACATCTGATTTTTCAGGGATATAAATGACATTAGGATATTTTTTATCAACACCGTAATTGTCGGGATGTATATCCATGATATCGCCGTACATCTTCTTTACTTCTTCGAAAGAATACCCTTTTGCCTCTGCATAGTACTGCTCGCCAAGACTCCTTCGGGGAAATACCAAGGCGCCTCCTGCATGCTCCTCTTCTGCAAGGCCGAGGAGGTTTGCTGCAAATGAAATCTGGGTTTTAACCTCTTTCTTACTGTATCCAAAATAGTTATCACCAATAATTGTAACAACGACACCGTCGGAATTTCTGCATGTAATCTTGAAAGGAACCCCGTCATTATAAAGTTCAGCGTCATCTTTCCAGCACATGCCGTCTTTTCGCTCTCGTGCTGTTGCATCATCATAATGGGGAAGACCAAGTTCTTTCTTGGTAAGGCTTCCGGTAATATGCGGAGCAAGAATAATACAGCCGGTATGCCCGCTCCATCTGTCAACATCGAGAGCAGAATCATTCTCAACAAGTCCAGGATCACCGGCATTGCCGAAAATTGATTCAACAAAATCAATATTACTTATAAGGGAAGATGGAGCAAAATACCTGATCTCCATTCTCTTCTCAGACATGACACCGGGGACTTCCGGGGAAACAAGCGGTTTCATATAAACCGAAGTAAAAAGTTGAGCCTTCTCTTCCTGCGAAGAAGTGAATGGAAGAGTCATAAGTTCATCCGGCGGATTACATGCCGCCTTGAGAAGCCTTGCAAAAGCAATTCTTGGAACCTCTTTCTTGTCTGCCGGAACAGGAAGCCCGTCAGCAACAATATGGAATGTCCCTATAGTAGTTCTTCTGTCATGACGGGGATTATGAAGAACCCCCTGTTTTATTCTGTATGATTCAATGTACGGATTTATAAATTCATTACGGTCAGGAGGAAGACTCATCTGCCTTGCAAGACCATATCTGTCAAGAACAAACGTACCGGAAGGAATATTTACAATTTCCTCCCCTATTCCGTCAAAATACCTTTTTAGAAAACTGTTGATTCTCTTGTCTGCAGCGCAGAGATAATCTGATAAAAGACGGTTTCTTTCGCTGTAGTTCTGAATCAGGTTTCCTGCTATGTCGATAAAGTTTTTGGTTGAAATTTCACCAGTTCCGTTGTCACCGACTCCATGGTCTGGTTTCAGGCTGTAAAAATAGGGTTTACCCATAGATGCCAGCTTGAAGTTAATATACTGGAGCTGGTTGTTGTCGGAGAGAAACTCCACCAGATCCCTACCAGGAATTTTATCCATAAAAAACCTCACATAATTTATATTTCACACCTTTCATAAAAATTAATAGCAAAAATCAAAGAAAGATTAAACACTTTTGTCTGACAATCACCATGTTTTATTTTTTTTTGTTATATAATAATTATATGACACCTGACCGTAAATTATATAAACTAATTCATAATTCTGACAGGATAACAACAGAGCGAATTCTCAACTCAACAGATGATAAAGAGATAGCAGTTTCTGTTATTTATTTTTCAGATTTTGAAAGGGGAATTCTCTTATCCTACCTTGCTCCCGGCAAGAAAGAGAGGGTAATTGATGAGATCAGGAGGTCTCCCGAAATAAAATACAGCACATACAAGCTGATTATAGAAAAGCTTATCAGGGCACTGGAATCGGGAAAACAGAATAAACCGGAACAAGGATATTTCAGACCCTCAGGCAGATAAAAAAATACAGTCATATAAAATTATTTGCAGAACCGTCAGTAACAACACCGGAACTTAACCTTTTTTCAAAATATAACAATCAGGTCACCGGATTGTATTTTACCCCCTCTCGCGGCAAAGCCATCATATCTTCAACTGTTTCCCGCCACTTAAGATAATGGGAAGTCTTTTTATGAGCTGCAACTGCTTCATCAGATTTATAAACTTCATAAAGAATAAATTCACTGCTGTTTTCAATTTCCTGAGAAAGATCAAACTGGATATTCCCCTCTTCTTTCCTCGTCCCTTCCCTGTTCAGGAGAGATGCTTTGATAAACGCATCTTCAAAACCGTTCTTTACATGTATTTTTACAAGATATACAACCATTCACTTCTCCTTATTATAATTATAGTCCAATTCCGACAGCTTTCAACTTCGCATATTCAGTTAATGAAAATTTCAAGCTGAAATAAATTTTTGTTGCAAAATAACATATATGTATATACAATAAAGCCAACACACATACATTTCATGTGTTTTTAAATCCTTCTGTACCGGGAAATTATTCGTTTTGATATAAAACTTCCGACTAACTTCCCGGTATTTTATTTATCCGAAATGCTGCAAGATAACACCTGTTTCTTAGTGGATATTTATTCGTGTACAAAGTTGAATAAACGATAAAAACCAATATATGCCGCATTCCGGGGAATTTTATCATTGATTCCTTCAGCTTGCTTTAGATTATTTTTGAGTCATCAAACAGAAAATTGGAATCTTAATATAACAAATTTTAAAAGAACCGTAAATTTATTTTGCGGTTCAATTGATGAGCACAAGATTATGGAAAAGATTAGAACAGAAGAAACAACTCAAATCACAAATAAAGCAAAAACAAAGCTTGAACAGCTGCTGGCAGAAAACAGCAGACTCAAAGAAATACTGATTTCATCCAACAATGAATCAGAAGTAAACAGCTCTTTAAAAGAGTGGTCAACATACGAACTTCAAAAAAATAAACAGGCTTATATGTTTTACAAGAATGAAGTAAGCGGCCGTAAAATCTATGAAAAACTGACACAAAAAGAAACTGCAGCAATAAGGATTCTTGATTATATAGATCACAGCAATATCATATATGATGATCTCAATGTAAAAAACAAACGGATAATAAATAACCCGTTTAAGATATTATGGCTGGCAGCTAAATACGGGACAGGCGGAGGCAAATATTTTTTCTTTGCCGATATGCTTGAACTGTTCCGGCAGTTTTCAGGAACAGAATATCCCCTCCCGTCAAAACAGCAGGTTGAGAATTGGATGGAAAAACATCCATCCGGCCTGGATGAGAACATAATCATAAAAAGGGGAAAAAACAAGGAACGTATAATAAATATAATTATTGAGCTTATTGATTCGGGAAAAATAAAAAGCAGGAAATATGTATTTGATCATGATATGACTCATGAAAAGAAAAAAGAGAAAGTAAATGAATGGTGGAATACAAAACGATTTCATATCAAATTTTCCGCACGGGATCCTGAAATGCTGAACCGGATGCTGAATTACTCACTCGATTCTGAAACCATGACAGTCTTAAGAGATGCAGAAAAAAAAGGGATACCATTCTTTGTTAATCCATATTATCTTTCCCTTCTTGATACTGATAAAAGAAAAAAAAGCTATGCAGATTCTGCAATCAGGGCTTACATGTTATACAGCAGAAATTTTGTCAATGAATTCGGAAATATTATTGCATGGGAAAAAGAGGATATTGTAGAACCAGGGAAACCCAACGCTGCAGGATGGATACTTCCAACAGCGCATAACATACATAGAAGATACCCTGAAGTTGCAATACTGATCCCCGAATCCATGGGAAGAGCATGCGGCGGATTATGTTCATCATGCCAGAGAATGTATGATTTTCAAAATGGAAATCTGAACTTCGATTTCAAATCACTGATTCCGAATGAAAAATGGCCGGAAAAACAAAAAAAGCTTTTAAACTATTTTGAAACAGATAAAGAGCTCAAAGATATACTTATTACCGGTGGCGATGCTTTTATGAGCTCTGATAAAACACTTGATGAGCTACTGAATGCTGTCTGTGAAATGGCACAAAGGAAAAGAGAAAATAATAAACTGAAAAGTGAAAAATCGGCAGAAATAATACGTGTAAGACTAGGCTCAAGACTACCTGTGTATCTTCCCCAGAGAATAACACCCAAGCTGATTAAAGTACTTTCAGATTTCAGAAAAAAGGGTTCTGAAGCAGGTATCAAACAGTTCATCATACAAACCCATTTTGAGTCTGCAATGGAAATCACACCTGAAGTAAAAAAAGCTGTAAGAAAAATAATTAAAGCCGGATGGATTGTCACAAACCAGCTGGTTTTCACTGCAGCAGCATCAAGGAGAGGACACACAAACAAGCTCAGGAAAGTCCTAAACAATATTGGAGTTATTACATACTATACATTTTCTGTTAAAGGCTACATGGAAAACTATCACAGTTTTGCGACAAATGCCCGGGCTGTTCAGGAACAGATTGAAGAAAAAAAAATAGGCAGAATCCCGGACAAGTATATTGATTTCCTGAAATCCAACCAGCTTGACGCAGGTAATATTGTTGAGAATATAAATCTTATAAGAGATATGGAAAATCTTCCTTTCCTTGCTACAGACAGGAATGTATTAAATCTCCCGGGGGTAGGAAAAAGCCTGACATTCCGGACAGTGGGGATCACAAGAAGAGGCAGGAGAATTCTGAAATTCGACCATGATACAACACGAAACCACAGTCCTGTTATTGAACAGATGGATAACATCATAATTATTGAATCAAAACCTGTCGGAGAATACCTGAGGCAGTTATCTCACATGGGTGAAGACCCTGATGAATATAAAACAATATGGGGATATTCCATAGGAGAAACAGAACCCAGATTTCCGGCTTTTGAATACCCTGAGAAGCCTGATAATTCTTATGAAGAAAACAGGCAACCTGTTTTAGTATAGATTTCAGTTTAATATGCTATTGGAATTATTTATGAGACACAGAAAAGCTGGCTGAAATATACTGATAATTGACAGGAATTCAGTAAAATGCTAATCTTTTCCTTGCAAATACGGGCTGTAGCGCAGGGGTTTAGCGTACATGTCTGGGGGACATGGGGTCGGCGGTTCAAATCCGCCCAGCCCGAATAATTTATTCCTTGCTGGACAGGGACTTACGAGGCTATTTAGAATCATCTAAGTAGCCTTTTTTGTTTTTGTAGCCAAAATTGTAGCCAATTTTCAAGTCTATTTCTTAATTATTTCCAATCGCGTACCGTTGCAAAATTATGTCCGCAACTCTTTCTATGCAGAACTTCTGTAATAATGGTGGTGCAGTCCGAATAAAACATCGGCACAAACGACCTTGCCAGAACTTCTACTTACAGACTTCTCTGGAATATCATCTATTCCCTGATGATGCCTGTATTTATTATAGTAGTTAACGTATTCATCAACAATCTTTTTTATCTGCTTCTTTGAAAACAAGATAAAATGATCAAGAGCTTCTTTTCTGATTGATCTTATAAATCTTTCGGCATGTGCATTCATATTTGGTGCTCTGATTCCAGTACGGACTCCAGTTATTCCATAATCAGAATAATCTATCGTTGTATATTGAGATCCATTATCATGAATTAAATAAGCATGTTCATTATCAAGGGATTCTTCAAAGTCTATTATCTGCTGCCTGACAAACTCCCTTGTAGGATGTTCTGTTATTCTCCACTGTACTAATCTGCGGGATTTTAGCTGTATTATGAAGAAAACATACAATCTCTTACCAAAAAGACTGTCTATTGTGAAGAAATCTGTTGCAAACAAAGATTCCCAGTGTGATTTAAGGAATATCTCCCAGCTGCCTGATGGTTTTATATAGCCATTTTTTCTGAAAGTCTGAATTACTCTGTAAACTGTAGTGTAATGAATATCTATTCCCAGCTTATTCAGTTCACCAGAAATCCTTCTTGCTCCCCAGAGAAAATTGTCTTTTTTCATCTGCAAAATTAGTTGTTTGACTTGCTTTGTTAAAGCTGGTCTGCCCGGCTTTTTTCTTTTATAAGTCCATTGTTTCTTGATGAAAGCTCTCTGCCATTTTAGAAGTGTTTCAGGTTTTACAATGCAAAGATGCTTCTCTACCCTGCCTGATATGCTGCAAAGAACTGACAGAATAAAACGTTCTGATTTCTTAGTTTTTATTACCTTCTCAGACACTTTAAGATGCCGCTTCAGGATATCATTTTCTTTCTTCAACGAGAGAATTATAAGAATCAAAGATCTTCTTTTCTTGAATGTGAATAACAGTAGAAACTTTACCAAACTGCAGAACAATTTAAACATATATTACTATCGACAATATGAAATATAACCGAAAATATCTACGGACGTAATTTTGCAACGGTACGCGGTACGTGACTGAATATTACAAAAAATATTTTTAATTTATACTGCAGTTTAATCAAGTTTCTCCTGCCCAAAAATAAAAGCTCCAATCTTTTTTATATCAAAGATTCAGAGCTTTATATAGATTTATTAAGAGACTCATTTTTCTATAACAATATTTATAATTACGCTAATAATTCATCATTTTTTAAACATTTCTATTCAGAAAGTAAATATGGCTTACAAAAGTTTCTGACAGTTTCAGCATCAGAAGCACTAATGCAATTCTCAACAAGCAGGGACAACTCACTCTTTTTATATCTACGCAAACGGTCTTTTATACCAGGGATCATGCCAGCGGCCATGCTGAATTCATCAAGGCCCATACCCAACAGAAGAGCTGATGCAAGAGGATCTCCAGCCATTGAGCCACACATTCCTACTTTCTTACCATGTTTATGGGCATTTTTTATAACCATTTGAATTAATCGCAATACTGACGGATCAAAATAATCTGCAATATCTGCAATCATCTCATTAGTCCTGTCAACAGCCAATGCATACTGGGTAAGATCGTTTGTTCCTATACTGAAAAAATCAACCATTTTTGCAAAGACATCTGTCATTAGTGCAGCTGAAGGTAATTCAACCATAATTCCAATTTCGACATCAGAATATTCTTTTTGCTCTTTTTCCAGTATTTGGCAGGCTTCATAAAGAGCTTTTTTTATCTGAATCACTTCAGATGTGCGTGCAACCATGGGAAGGAGAATCTTTACATTATGCTTTGCTCGTGTCCTTAAAATTGCTTTTAGCTGGGGAATAAGCAGAGATTCAGGCTCAGCCAGCGCAAGGCGGATAGCTCTTTGCCCAAGAAAAGGATTTTGTTCTTCAGGAAGGTTGAAAGAAGGGAGTTCTTTATCACCTCCGATATCCATAGTTCTGATAATAACTGTGGATTCACGGAAAACAGAAGCAATCTCACAATACCACTTATACTGTTCTTCTTCATCTGGCAGGACATTTCGATTAAGAAACATAAATTCAGTTCTTAACAGTCCAACACCTTCAGCTCCAAATTGTTTTCCAAGCCTGGCATCTGAAACTGAACCGATATTTGCAAAAACCTCAATATATTCACCATCACGGGTAATTACTTTTTCACATGCCCGGGCATTTATTTCCATTTTTTTCTTTTTATAGTTTTCTTCTATTATTTTATATTCACTTTGAAGATCTTCTTCCGGTTCGAGAATAAGAGCCCCCTCAATAGCATCCAGTATTACATCAGTACCTGAATCAATTTCAACTTTTTTCAAACCGACAAGAGAAGGTATACCGATGCTCCTTGAAATAATTGCTGTATGAGATGTAGAACTTCCAGTTTCGGTACAAATTCCAAGAAGCATATTCCTGTCGATATAAGCAGTATCACTTGGAGTTAGATCATGAGCAATTACAATAGACGGTTCTGTCATGTCGTAAAAGGGTTTATTACTAATACCAAGGAGATTCTTTATTATTCGTGAGCCAAGATCCTTTATATCTGATGCTCTTTGTGCAAAATATTCATCTTCAATTTCAGAAAACTCTTCTGCCAGCTCATCAGTTACACTGGAAACAGTATATTCAGCATTACAACCATCGGAAGTTATTTTATCTTCAATCATTCCTCCAAAAGAAGGATCGGTTAAAAATTCAATCTGTATCTCAAAGATTTCCGCTCCTTCCTTGAAATTATTGGAAAGATTAATTAAATCTAATTCAACCTGTTTTCTGACAGCTTTAAACCTATCAAGTTCAGCAACTGTATCAACAACAATTTGCTTTTTCACAGTAAGTTCCGGTTGTTTATAATAGTAAGCTTTACCACGGACAATTCCGCCGCTGGCAATAACTCCGGAGATTTTTTTCATATAATACCTCAATTCATAAAAAGCCGGTCAGTAAATGCTATCACCAACCGGGATTTAAGTAAAAATACAAGTTAATTAAATATCTTATCCTGAATCTTTCTCATATGAACAATCGCTGAATCATTATCAACAGAAACTGAATCATAAGTTACAATATCTCCTGACTTAATATCCTTTAGTACCTTTGTACGGGGAGTAATAAGTCCCAAAGGCAACGCATTTTTCGATTTAGCTTCTTTATATTCACATATTGATCCAAAAACAGTAAATCCACCGATACCATCAAGGTATTCTCCAGCTTTAAGATCTCTTTTTGCAATAGTGATAGTCTCGGAAACAAGACCTCCCTTAGGAATAATTGTGGGTTTTCCTTCAAGATAGGCTCTTGCAACAGATATAGGGGTTTCCAGATTACATAAATGGAACGGCCTGTACAGAATATAATTTGGACCTTCTCCCATACTGTGATAATTCATCTGATAATGCAGCTCTTTGCTTTCGCTGGAAACCATGACAAAAACGCCAGGGGCAATACCATTGATATACTCAACAGTCCCATAGCGGTTCATAATTCCCCCCTCTTCTTTGAGGCTCAGCAACTTAGGCATTTCTTCAATGGTAGCAGAAGGCCCATGCCCGCCAATAACATCAGGAACAAGTCCTGTTGCATTTGACATTGCAGTCATTTCAACCATTGTCTTTGTCCCGTCTTTAAAAGCACAGAGCATTTTAGGACTCACGCCCCGTCGGACAGCTTCATCTTGAACTGTTTCTGGAGTACATCCGGCAACAACAACATTATTTTTACCTTTGCCCATGCAGCGTATTTCCAAACCTATGGCTTCTGCAAAATCGTATAACTCCATTACAGCGCCGGGTTCATCCCCTGCAGAACCTGTATATACAACACCATTAGATTGCGCCATTTTATTTAACATTGGACCAATAACTACATCAGTTTCAACATTAAGCATGACAACATGTTTCCTGTTCTGAATAGCGTCATAGGCCATTACAGCCCCAACTTCAGGAACACCTGTTGCATCAATACATGCATCAATAATATCAGACCTGGAAACTATTTCCTGGTTATCAGTAACTACACGCTTACCAGCTTCAAGCCAGCGGTTTGCTTCAGTTACATTTCCAACTTTTTTTATATCATTTTCAGCAACACCAGCGTTTTTAAAAGCCTCTACAGCAAGATCGACATTGATATCAGCTACAACAACAGTCTCCATCCCATTCATTGTCTCTATCTGATTAGCCATACCCCGGCCCATCTGACCGGCGCCGATCAAACCGACTTTTATTGATTTTCCCTCTTCAGCCAGGGATCTGAGCTTATTATTTATTTGAATCATTATTTGTCCTTGAGTTCATAATTTTATAGTATAATCTTATTTAAATTTTACAGAATCAGCTAATCTTCATTCTCAATATTATCAATATATACTTTCAAAGCTTCATAAGCCTTATCTTCATCATCTCCATCTATCCAGAGCTGGATTTCATGGTTCTGTGCAACTGCCAGTTTAATAAGCTTCACCAGACTTTTTGCATCTATTACATCACTATCTCTAGTAATATTCTTTATTTTTATATTTGAAGTAAATCCCTTTGCCAGTTTCGTAAATTTTGCTGCCGGCCGGGCATGAAGCCCAATCGGGTGATTAATAACAAATTTAGCTTCTCTCATTTTTCTTCTCCTGGTTGTGTTATGATGTTATTTTCAACTCCAGACCGGGTTTTATCACGGGAATTCCCACCTCCGGTACAGTAATATCCCCATCCATCTCAGCTTCATTTAAACCATTGAATTTTATTACAATATGTCCCAGATTCTTGATATTTTCATTTGCAACAGAACCGACTGCCAGAACAGGGAATTTCTCCCCTCCTAAACTGATAGTATCTCCAACAGCAATATCTGATATCTGAGGTTCGGATCTGTTATGTATAACTGCAACTTCCTTAAGTTCATCTGGCGCTGATTCTGCAAAGAATACGAGAACACCTTCATTAATAAATTCACCGGCAAAATCACCTATAGATGTTACCGTTGCTCTGTATTTTTCAACACTCATATTTCATCCTTTCAGTTAAAAGGACTGGAATATGAATTCCAGTCCCTAATAATTTTATTCAACAATACTGATGTCATTCTCTTTAACACCTGAAACAAAATTCTTCTCGTTTATGAATTTTGCCAAAGGACCTGAAGGAGATGTGGGATGAATGTCTACTGTAAGAACACCTTTCATCGGATAAACACCAACACGAGCAGTTCCACCACAGTCTATTACTGCTACAGCAATTTTGCTGAAATCAGCATTTGATTTAAATCCATCAAATGTTTCGCCCCCAGTAAGATCCGCAATTTTCTGTGCAACAGGGTGTATTCCTCCGCCAGTAACAGAATATATCAGATTCTTATCATCAGTAGGCTCTATTTCAAGCGGGCCGCCCCATCCTCTTGAACCACATTTAATCCGGCATCTTTTATATGCACCATTTGATGATCTTTTTACAGGTTCAACTACAGGATTCTGTTCTAATGCCTCAGTGTTTTCTGCTTCATTCTTTACCGGTTCGGTTTCAGGAGCTTCCCCCACCATAGCCTTTTTTAATTTATTCCAAAATGACATTCATCTCTCCCTTATTTATTTTGAATAGAGACCTGCACTTGCAAACCAAGCAAGAACAACTGCTAAAGGTCCTGTAACCATACGGGAAAACAGAACTGCCGGAACACCAATCTCAACTGTCTCAGGTTCTGCTTCTCCAAGAGAAAGACCAACAGGTATAAAGTCGCAACCAACTTGAGGATTAATTGCAAATAAAGCGGGAAGAGCATACTGAGGTGCTATATTTCCTCTTCCTATCTCAACACCAATCAAAGTACCAATAACCTGAGCTATAACAGCACCTGGGCCAAGAAGGGGAGATAAAAATGGAAGACCAATAATTACAGACATAATAAGAAGTCCAATTATATTTCCTGCAAGTCCTGTTAATCCTTCTGCAATAATTGTTCCAATATTTGTTGCCAGAATAATACCAATTATCAAACTGATAAATGCCATAAAAGGAATAACATTTTTTATAACAGAATCAACAGCATCCCGTCCTGCCTGATAAAGAGCTGCTACTACAGTACCGGCTCCCCGTCCAATTTTATTTAAAGATTTTATTACTGCATTTGCCATATATTCCCCCTATACTTCTGCTTTTTTCCACATAACAGCAGTTATTCTCTCAGTCACAATACCTCTGATAAAAATAACAACAAGACCAACAAGCATATATCTTATAGCAAGGTCCCCAAGACCAAGACCCAGCTGGGTAATTCCTGCTGCAATACCTGACCATACAAAGATTTCTCCAGGATTTATATGCGGGAAAATCCCCAACGGCGGATGCACATATGAAACAGCTGCATCATAAAATGCGGGCTTGAATTTCTCAGGTAAAAATCGCCCCATTGTATAAGCCATCGGATTTGTCAAAAAGAAAACTGACAGAAACGGTAGCAGTATATATCTGATAGGATAAAAAAGAATCCCATCACGAGCTGCCCATTTCCCAACTCTTTCAATTTTTTCAGGACCTATTAATGCTATAAGTGCATTTACAGCTGTCATCAATACGATGAGCAATGGTACAATGCCTGTGACAAGACCCAGAAACGTTTGGCCGCCCGTTTGGAATAGCCCGATAAAACTTTCAGCAAATTTTGCTAAACTTTCCATAATTTTCTCCTTAAGAATGTAATTGTTACAAGCCTGATAATTCAGACTAAAAAAATTATCCTACTTTCAAAACCTTACTAAACAGGCTTTTCAAGTAAGTTTTTTTCCCTATCATGTTTGATTATGAATTTTGCGGAATTTATAAAAGCTTCAAGCAGTTTTTTATCCAGATCAAGCTTCTCTGGATTTTCTTCCAGTTCATAAATCTTTGATCCTTTCAAACTGTTAACTTTTTTCAGATTTGCAAAAACGGTAAATCCAGAAAGTTTACATGCATGAATAATTTCTCTTTCCTTATTAACTACCAGTACTGCATAAATCTTTCTTTTCCAGTTGCTACCAGCCATACCGATGCTTGAAGCATCTCCATCTTTTTTAAGCTCATAGTATTTCTTATAAAATCTCCTGGTTTGAAAAAGTGAAAGTATAAGTTGAACCACCCACAGCAAACCAACAACTAAAAAAAGCCATCCATATTTTTCAATCACTAAGTACTCCTTATTTTTTTAGCTTGCCATTGAAAGAACTGCTTTCATGGTTTTATCATCACTAACCAGAATATTTATCCATTTTCCTTTTATTGCAGCATAAATAGGCATAATCTTTTCAGGCCCGGTACTAACTGCAATAACTGATTTGATCTTTTTTAATTCTTCCAGATGAAGACCAATAACTCTTTTATTTAAATCGACATCCAGTATTTCACCACTTCTTCCAATTTGATTTCCAAGAATATCCCCCGCAGGGTGTTTGTTTTCAAGCTCTTTGAGTGATAACTGATCAATCAGTCCTCCATCCATTAAACCGGAATTATGCTTAACAACATTTCCTATTCCTACAATTGCAAGATCTACTTGTGAAGCTTTTTCCATGGCTATTCGAATTGCGACTTCGTTCATCATTCTTTCTTTCATTTCCTTAGTGCTAACAACCATCGGAGCCGGGAAGTAGTAATACACTGCACATATTTTCTTTGCAAGCTTTCTAGTCATATCAATTCCATCATACTCGGGAGAATCAAGAAGAACTGATCCTGAAAGCTGTACAACCTCGGACTTGTTGATTTTTATTTCAGGCATGCTCTTCAGGGTGGAATAAATTGTCCTGGACCACCCGACACCCACCTTGATACCTGGCTTGAGATAATCCATTACACAGATGCCTGAAAGTTTACCGACCATTTTTGCGATCATATCCTGATTAACAAGGTTTTCTGTATTAATAATTCGAATATCCTTTAATCCAAATTTTCTCATAGCTTCTTTTTCCATTAAATGATTACGCTTAAGAGGGTATCGTACTTTAACTTCAATCAAACCATACTCACGGATATCATTAAGCATTCTTGAGACCATTGAACGAGATTTCCCAATCAGTTTACCTATTTCATCCTGACTCAGACGATCCTCATAATACCAAACAGCTACTTGTGCAAGGATTTCCTTTCGACGAGTATTCATGTTTCCCCCTGTCCTTCAAAACCTCACATATGTGAATTAATATTCATAATGTTGTAAAAATAGTAACTTGAGGTTTTCTATATGTCAAGTTTTTTATTACAAATGATAATTTTTATAATTATTTTTTACATATTCTAATAATCTTCTATATATAAAGATGGTATTCCCCAAAACAGTAGACACTTAATATCCTCAGAAACAGAGGAGTATTAAAGAGCCAAAGAGTCCCAACACAGAAGAATTTAAAGCAGAAATATTGAAGTAAATAATGTAAGAAGGGCGTATCGTTGCAAAATTATATCTGCAGAAATATTTGATATAAAAAAATTAAATTGAGCTGTTAATTCATTATATTTATGACAAAATCCAATATTCGTTCAGCGGCATTAAGAGTTTCTATAACTTCCTGTGTAAAGATTCTTGAATATTGAGAGGGGCAAAATTTCAGCTCCCCCCCCCGGGAGGCTGATATTATAAAAATCATCAGAAACCTGGATAGAGTAAAATATTTTAAGACATTTTATTTTGCCAATAAAATGGTGAAGTGTAAACCAGAGCCTGTCAACAATCAGTATATCAGGCTGAAGTTCTACAAGAGTCAGATAGAGAGCGAATTCTCGATAATTACTGCTGTCGAGCTGTCTGGACGTTTCAGCCGGTATTTCAAAATGCTTAACATTAAGCCTATCTGCAATTGAAGCTGTTACAGCATCTGCATTACTGAGTATTAAAAAATCACAGGAGACCCCCATCCGTCTCAATCCCTGGCAGATAGAAATCCCCTGTACAATTCTTCCAGTACCTGCAATACTTGAAGTATAATATATTACTCTCATCCTAGTTTAGCAGTGCATATAGAAATAAAACGGATCATGACCTGGTTCCACATCAGACGGATTAAAAAGAAAAAAATCCTCTTCTCTTCTTGTATCAAGTGCAACTATCCTGTTCATTTTATACTTGTTTTCATCATTCATAGGAACCATAGTATTCTCATCAATAATATAAAGCCATCTTGAATCACCAGAAGGAAGAAACCTGCTGGGACCGTAAAACTCCTTGTCTGACATTTTAGAAGAGCTTATTGTATCTATAGCATTGAAAGAGGCATCAAAACATATAATCCTGTTGTTTTCAAAAGTATAAACAGGATCCCAGCTTCTCTGTTCAAAAACTGCACCGTATGTTTTACCGTTAAGAACTGTAATATCTTTCCCGCGCTGTTTTCCAGGAAGAAGATAATATTCCGATAATAAATTCTTCGTAAGGCTTACTTAACAAAAACCTGATGAAGCACCCGGATCGTATTTTTCAAAAGCTAGGTAGAGATTCCCCTCCCCGTCAAGACACATTCCATTGAACTTGCTAGTCCTATAACCCTGAAGCATACCGATACCAGAGACTACAGAAGCAGGAGATGAAATATCAAGTGATTTCTTAAAGACTTTTCCTCCCTGTCATTGAGCGTAAAATACAAGATCCCTTCAGCTATATCGATTGTAAAAGCATCAACCCTGTCGCCATCAACAAACATTTTCTTGATAGAATTACCGGTATCAGATACAGAAAATAATCCCGAAACATCTTTACCCGCGCTTGAAATATATATTTTCCCTGAATTGTCAATAAATACATCAGACGGCATAAATCTGTGACAAGAAGAAGCATTCACATCAGATGATGTAAACTCGCGCCAGAGCAAAGATTCCTTGTTTATAGAATCAACATATATAACTTTACCAGCATCAGAGTCGGGAATAACAAGTGAATCAAAAGGATAATTACGGCCGGATCCTGTACTGTTTGATGCAGAAGCATCTGCACTGCATGACAGAAATGTTAATATTGCCAGAGAATATATAATCAAATCTCTGGCATGTTGTTTCTTAATGATTTTTTTAAAATTACTTCCAATTACAGAAATATCTAAAACATGAAAAACCATTTATAACTCCTTTTATATTTTGTTTTCTTTTAAAGAGAACAGTAACACAATAGTTTTTTTCCATTTTAAATACTTTTCTCAAAAGGATTAATTTAATTCACCTTTGTATCATTGCAAAATTATATCCACGATAATATTCATACCCGGGATTGCGGGGATAACAGATATTTTGCAGGCAGCAACAGAAATAAGACATATAATATTATCTACACATGGATAAAAAACAGAAAAATTATTTATTTTCTCAACGGACGATTTATGCAACCGGACGGGCAGGATAATCTTACTAACCACAGAATAATCCCACCTTATCAGCGGGAGTATTATTCTGATTACAAATCGATTGGAAAAAACGAACCTTCAAATGTTGGAGAACACGTGGGGGTTAGTTCAATACAGCTGGGAGATCAGTGTTAAAGAAGATTTATTACTAAATTCATTGATAAATCTCCACGAACGACTTTTGTAACGGTACGGGGATAAAGTTATTAAACCTTCAGGTTATCAAATGCATTCAACATTTTTTTCAGAAGATCCGGTTTTTGGTTTATATCAGAATTTAAAATGAATTGTTTCCTCTGATTGAACCGTTCTTTTAAAATACTCAAGTAATCTTCTTTATTATTTACATTGTCTACAGAATATAAATGGCTGTAATTTGGTATAATCCTGTCAATCACTTCAGGCTTGGGGACAAGTGCGCCGCCGAGCATATCCCACTCTTCCCATTCAAGCTCTCCCATTAAAACAGCAGTCTGTAAGCGAAGACTTGATTTCAAAGATATATCTGTTAAATCTGTATCACTGCTCTTCCAGAATCCACCGGAATTAAAGACATAACACTCGGTCCCTGCATTTACAACATTTAAAAAGCCTTCTACATCTTTATATAATTCATATACCCTGAACGGATTAGCGTATGGTTCAAATACAAGCCTTTTCATATCTTCAAGTGATACATTCTCCGCTGTACTCCGCTTAGTCATTAATGTTGCTCCCATGGCAATTCCCAGTTCCCTGCTCTCACACTTCAGCACAGGAGGCAGGGTAGAATCTTTCATCAGCCAGCAAATGTAATTCGGGTATCCAATTTTGTTTGTATAATTCCCAAGTAAATCTCTGTCAAGAATAGCTCTACTGTTGCCGTTTCTTATATCCAGAGCTAAAGGAACGACTTTTCCGTTTTTCTCGATTGTTCCATTATTTTGAGTTGATATCACATAGTTCCAGTCCGGGTGGTCCGGGTCCCTGGAATCCATTTTATCAAACAGGCTGGGTTCCCAGACACGGCAGCACTTGTTCTTTACATCAATTTGAAATGCATCATCATGTAAAATTGTCGTTTTTACCCCATCAGGTAATGAACCTTTATTATCCTTGGAATTTGTATGCGAAGATTTACCGCTTCCGGACAAGCCGAAAAAACCAATCACCTTTTTACCCAGTTTCTGAGACTCTTTGCTTTTTGTGAAATCAACTTCTTTTATTCCGCCATGGCAGGCAACCTGTCCCAGTCGCATTCCGCTCGACCAGGCTAAGGTCAATGTCCCTTTTTTCAGTTCGCCGAAATATCTCATCCCCAGATTAAACACGACATTTTCATAAGGATCAAAAATAGCCAGCATATCTCCGAATTCAGGATATTTTGTGTTTTTCCATTCAGGATATGATATAAAAAGTATATCCTGAAGCGGTAATTGTTTACTGTTCTCATATTCATATCTTAATGAATCAACCCAGGCAAAATTTACAAGCCAGTTAAACATATTAGAGGCATTTGATTGTGTTGTACTGAGGATTGCCCGCAGCATCAGATCTTTATCCATACCGAGAATTGCTTCAGTCATAATAATTTTTTTCTGCTTCATCTCATAAACAGCGTCCAGACAAATATTTTCAAGTTTTTTCCTGGTAGCTGCATCCTGTTTGTTATAAAAGATCCTTGCCTTTGCTGTTCTGCCGACAACCGAACCGTGACAATCATCCAGAACTGTTGCACCGGGGCCCAGCCCCAGTCTTTTCCTGGCAGGTTCGTAAATTGGTAAATCTGTAACAGAAATATGAGGCAATTGCCTGGCCATTTCATATGCTCTTTCCGGGCTTACCCGCATTTCAATATTACCGCTGTCATTTCTGGTGGTAACCATGGATATGGCAATTGCCCTGAGGCGAGACATTTTTTTCAAGTCGGCATAATGATAAATTGAAGATCTGGTAGCCATTTTATACTCCTTTCCAGCCGCAGCTATAATTCTTTAGCTGCTTTGAAAATTATACTATAAAGCTCTTCAATTTTTTCAATATCTACTGAAGAAAAAGCAACCCTTAGATATTTTCCTGCTATGGAAATTGCACCTGTTTTATATTTGTCCAGAAGCAGCTTTCTGAGCTTTTCAGCATCTTTTTCAATTACTTCAAAAGTCATGAAGTATCCTGAATTAAAAGGCAGCGCTTTAAGCGGCACATCAGATGGAATTCCTGATATAACATTCTTAACCTTTAAATACCTTTCATTCATTATTTTAAAAGCTTCATCCTTTTCACTGTGATAAGATCTGCTTTCAAGACCTTTTAGAAGAAGTGTCTGCGATATCTTGCTGCAGCTTGAAATAGAAGCCCTGACAGCACCCATTGTCTTGCGTTCTACAGCTTCATACTGTTCAGAACTTATATCCTTGCCGCCATATGTTATAAAACCTACCCTGAATCCCCATACAAGCTCTTCTTTTGTTGCGCCGTCAATCTTTACCGCAAGAATATTTTTATGAGCATCGGCAAGCTTTGAAAAAAGTGACTCATTGTTTGTCTCGTCTTCATAAAACAGTCCGAAATAGGCATCATCACATACAACCATTATACTGAATTCCTCATCAGCAAGTTTTACGAAAAGTGAAATAATTTCATCAGCTTCCATCTTTGAAGGAGAATATCCTGTGGGATTATTGGGGAAATTAAGAAAAACAACTGCTTTTTTGTTTTCAACAGAACGCACGGATTCCTCAAGCGCTTTAAGGTTAATTCTGTCACCGTCGAAAAACGGAAAGTTGAGAATTTTTCCTCTGCATCTGCCTTCAACTATAAGCCTGTAATTCCCCCAGAACATATCAGGGACAATTACTGCATCATCTTTGTCTACAAATAGATCTGCAATAATTGATATACCGTGAGTAAGGCCTGCAGTTACTATCGGATTTGAAACAGACTTCCCTTCAAGTGAGGGATTTTTAAAGACCATTTCTTTTTTCCACATTTCACGCAGCCTGGGAAGTCCTGTTGTAGGGGCATAACTGTATATTTCTGATGAATCAAGACCTGAAAGATGTTCATTTATTGAAGGAAGAAACATCGGCTTACCTTCAACGGTAGCCATACCTACGGTTGCATTGAATTTTTCAGCTTTGCTGCCTGCTTCTGCAGCCTGTGCAATAATACCTTTGGGAAAATAAAATCTTTTCCCAAAATCAGACAACAGTTTATATATTGAGCTCCCATCAAGTGTTTTATTAAGTTCCGTAACAAGAGATTCCATAGTATTCTCCAAATAATTGCTGAAGGCAATACACCTTCGATTGCTATACTGTCTAATTATATTACCTTTTTTTATTTTCAGGTATTTTCAGACTGCACTTTTATGATAATCCTGCATATTATCCACCAGGACCTGGATAACTTTTTCATATTTATCAAGAGGAACAGCAATCATCATTGTGATTGGAGATCCTCCATAATTTATTGCATCAATTATAATATCAGAGGACTTCAATGCAGTAAGTACTTTAGTAGATATACCAGGATCAGTCTTCAAACCTTCACCTACAACACCAATAACCGCAACTTCATCGCCAATTGAGAAACCGTCTGCCTGTATCTCATCTACAAGTTTATTGAAAATAAGTTCCCATTCTTGTTCACTTCTTCCATCAGAAACAACATATAGACTCAATGTATCAAAACCTTTCATTTCAAATTCAGCATCAACACCTTCACTTTTTAATTTCTCAACAATCTGTGCTGATATTTGAGGAGACTTGTTCATCATGAATTTTTCAACAGTAATTCGTCTATAAGGTTTTTTTCCGGAAACTCCAACAATCAATGCACCCTCTGTCTCCCTGTCTGCAACAATATATGTACCTGGTGCAGAAGGATCATTTGTATTCTTGACATTTATCGGAATACCAATTGACTTCACTGGTGCAATTGCCTCTTCATGAAAAACACTTGCACCGATAGAAGCCATCTCCCTGATTTCACGATATGTTATCTGTTTTATAGGTTTTGGATTTTCTGCTACGCGCGGATCTGCCATCAGTATACCGGAAACATCAGTCCAGTTTTCATAAACATCTGCGTTTACAGCTCTTGCAGCAATTGCACCTGATATATCTGACCCTCCCCTTGAAAAAGTCTTTAACTCGCCTTTCAAGGTAGCTCCATAAAAACCGGGGAGAACAACTAGTTTTTCACCTTTCATATATTCAGCTAAAAGCTCATATGAACTATCATGAACCCTTCCATCTTCTGTAAGCCGTATTACATTTTCAGCATCAATAAATTTAGCTCCAAGAGCATCCGCAATCAGCATGGCGCTTAAATACTCGCCGCGGCTGGCTGCATAATCAGGTGTACAACCGTTTTTAATCCTGATCCCTATCTCATCAATTACCGGCTCAAGATCTGTAGAAATCTGCAGTTCTTTTGCTATTTCCAGATACCTTGATTTAATCAGATTAAAAGGAATATCAATAGATTTCCCCTGTTCAGCCAGAGAATGACATTTATAAAGTAAATCAGTAATCTTTTCATCTGATTGATTTCTTTTCCCAGGAGCTGAAACAATTACAAGACTTCTTGAAGGGTCCTCTTCAAATATTGCCTTTACTTTTCTGATTTGAGCAGAATCTGCAACAGAACTGCCTCCGAATTTACATACTTTCAATTCACAAAACTCCTATTCTTCATCAGTAAATTGCAGATCTTCTTTATTACAAGGAACTGCTGTTTCGTAAGCTTTAACTGCATTTTTATAATCGCAGCTGATTTCTACAGCTTCAATTCCAGATATTGCTTCTCTCAGCCTGAATACAGTTTTCCTTAGATAACATGCAAGAAGATCTGCTTATCAATTTTGTTTGAAATTTATTTATTTTTATCCCGCCGGGTATTAAACAAGATTTCTTTCTATAAGGGTTTCAGCCACCTGAACTGCATTCAGAGCAGCTCCCTTACGGATGTTATTGGAAACAACCCACAGACTTAAACCATTATCAATGGTATAATCTTCTCTCACACGGCCTACCATTGTGAGATCTTCATCATTACTCATAAGCGGCATTGGATAAACATCATTATCAACATCATCAATCAGCTTTATACTTTCGCCGTTCTTTAGCAGCTCCATAGCTTTTTCCCTGCTGATCTTTTTTTCTGTTTCAATATTTACAGATTCAGAATGACCATACCAGACAGGAACTCTTACACAGGTTGCATTAACATTAATTTTTTCATCAAGGATTTTTTTTGTTTCATTGACCATCTTGTATTCTTCCTTGGTGTATCCGCCTTCCTGAAACACATCTATATGAGGAAGACAATTAAAAGCAATCTGGGATTTATATGCTTTTGGTTCTTTTAATTCTCCAGTGTTGATATATTCCTCAGCTTCAGCTTTTAAGCCGTCAAAAGCTTTCTTACCTGAACCTGATACTGCCTGGTAAGTAGATACAACCACCCTCTTAACTCCTGCATAATCATGAAGCGGTTTAAGAGCAACCATCATCTGAATAGTAGAGCAGTTGGGATTTGCAATAATACCTTTGTTCCAGTCCAGGTCCTCAGGATTAACTTCAGGAACAACAAGTGGACATTCAGGATCCATTCTCCACTGTGAGCTGTTATCTACTACTATAGCTCCCTGCTTTACTGCTTCAGGTGCAAGAGCTTTACTGGCATCTCCTCCGGCAGAAAAAATTGCCACATCTATGTCTTTGAAATTTTCAGATTTGGCTTCCAGGACTTTCCAGCTTTTTCCGTTAAAAATTACTTCTTTGCCTTCATTCTCTGCTATATCAAGCGGCCTGAATTCAGCAACAGGATAGTTTCTTTTTTCAAGAGTCTTTATCATTTCTGTTCCCACAAGCCCCATTGCGCCGACAACAGCTACATTATATTTATTTTTTTTACCCATTTTTTTCTCCATATATATAAGCGTGAAATACAGGGATGCCCTTTACATACAAAAATTTCAGATTGGATTTGTCGATTAATTTTACATACATATCAGAACCTGTATCTCACGCTGTTTATTTTATTTATGCGAGTTTACCCGCTTCAATTTCTCTGATTACATCAGAAAGTATTTCAATTCCCTTCATAAGGTACTCTTCTGTAATTACCAGAGGAGGAAGAAGCCTTGCTACATTTCCGTGATGGCCTCCAACTTCGATCATGACTCCCCTCTGATGGCCGTACTTTCTAACCATCTTGGCATAATCGGCAGCCGGTTCCCTGGTCTCTGAATCCTTAACCAATTCTATTGCTATCATGAGTCCGATTCCGCGAACTTCACCAACAATGGAACTCTCTTTTTCCAGTTCTTTGAGAGGAACCATTGCCTTAGCTCCAAGCTCAAGGGCTCTTTCCGGAATTTTATTCTCAGACATCCAGTTCAGAGCAGCCGCTCCTGCAGCATAAGCAACCATATTACCCCTGAATGTTCCAATAGTTTTGCCGGCAGGCCAGCTGTTGAGTTTTTCCCTGTATGCAATTGCAGAAATAGGAAATCCTATACCGCCAAGCGCCTTGCTCATAGTAATGATGTCAGGAACAATATCAAAATGTTCAAAAGCAAACATCTTTCCGGTTCTGCCAAGGCCAGCCTGGATCTCATCACAAATCATCAATACATCATGCTTGTAGCAAATTTCCCTGACACGTTTCATAAACCGTGTTGTAGGAATTATTGTTCCGCCTTCACCCTGTACCGACTCCATAATTACTGCCGCAGGTTTTAAATAACCTGAATGGCTGTCTGATAAGACACGGTCAAGGTTTTCTGCTGCCTGCAAATCAACATCATCATCAGGACAGCCGAACGGATTACGGTATTTATACGGGTAAGGAAGGAACTGAACTCCAGGGACAAGCTGTCCGAGTCCTGTACGATGGTGAGCATCACATGTCATGGCAAGAGAAATTCCTGTCATACCGTGATAAGCACCTTCAAAAGCAATAATTCCGTCACGTCCTGTATTCCATCGGGCAAGCTTAATTGCCTGCTCAACTGCATCAGAGCCTGTCGGTCCTCCAAAAAAGACACGGCTTAATTCTTTTGGAAGAAGTTTTCCAAGTGTTTCTACCATTTTTTGTCTGGTAGGTGTCGGAATATCAAGTGCATGAGTTACATCATCTATCTGCTCATGTGCTGCTTTTAGTACTTCCGGATGGCTGTGGCCTACTGCCATAACTCCTGCGCCGCTGAACATATCGATATAGATATTTCCATCCATATCCTCGATAGTTGCACCCCGCCCCTTCTTTAAAGCCATAGGCATACCTTTTGAATAACTAACTGCTGAACTTTCATGCTCATTCTGAAAAGAAAGAATCTTCTGTGATTCCAGTCCCGGAGGGGTCACCTTGATCTTTGGTGCTCCTTCAAATGAAAGTTTTTCTAATTCCTGTTCACTGATCATTTTGATACCTCTTTAAAAGTTGTTTATAACCTATCTCTCAGCGGTAGAACCCTTCGAGTTGTTTTTCTTTTATTATTACTTGTCACCTGATATCGATAGTCACGTCCTGAAGTTCAAAAAAGGAAATGACTCGTATTTCAGAAAAAGCGTTCCGGTAGAGAAAAGGCACGCTTTTCTTTGGGTTTTAAATATTAAAAACTTTTTTAACTGTTATTATTTCCTTAAATTACCTGGATCGTTCTCTCTTAACCCCCGGCAGTAAATCAAAACCCGCCGGTCCCAATAGATAACCAATATTTTTATTATTCAGATTTAAAATTAAATCCGCTTCTCTAATCCTTCTCTCTTATTAGAATTTCTGTTCTAACACTTTCATACACCTATATGCATATTACGTGCCAAGACGTTAAATAAGTGTTTTTTGTTATAATTACCACAAAAAAATGCTGAAAATGAAATGTTTGGAGTAATTTTCATACAGTTCAGTATTAGAAATCAGAAATATTTGTGAATATTTCGCCTTTAAGTGCAAAATTTTCGGCATCTCTGCCGATTATTTTGCAACATACTCTGTAATTCAGCTTATTTGGACTGGTGGGAGTGCAAAAATATAGGTTATATGCATTCGGATATAAATATTACATAAAATAAGTGCAAAATATTTTGCAGGCATTATCATATTGTGCATATATATGCGCTGATGACCAAAGAAGATTATCAGAATATTCTGCAAATCATATCAGCCCTTATCCATTCTTCTGTTTTTCAACATACCAACCGGTTAATCCTGATCTTACATATTCTTATCCTGTTTATACCTGTGCCGCCTGAAAGATTCTTCCATCAGGTCCTGATATAGGGCAGAGAGAACAGCTTGTAGAACATCTTCCATGGAAGGGAGGAACATTGCGTACAATTCCAGATAGAAAACAACTTCTTTAAGAGGTTGAGATGACAGGAAGTAATGGATATTTATTTGAAATAAAAGAATGGAATAATGTAATTATCATTCTAAAAATGGATATTAATTTTCTTCCGGAGAAAAAGCTCATTGAATAAGACAATGAGCTCCTTTTATCTCCGTTTTAATCTATCCTTGTATGTGAAAGAATAAATATGTTTCTCACATGCAAAATTTTCGTGTATCATTTCATTTAAATCACACAGCTTTTATTTTACAGGTCTGCAGTCTTTCCTGATTATCTATTTATTTTTTTAAATAATTAATAGCAGTGCGGACATGAAGCTCTGCCCCAACAGGAAGTACATCTTCATCAATATCAAATTTTGGATGATGGTGAGGATAATCTGAACCTATTGCCGGATTATTGATCCCTACAAAGGAGAAGGCCCCGGGTGTTGTCTTAAGATAGTCGCTGAAGTCTTCACCAGCCATAGTCCTTATTCTTGAAGTTATTTTGGAAGGGTCACAGAGTGTCTCTTTTGCGGCAGAACGAACCACAGCTGCAGCTTCAGGATTATTGGACAGAAGATGATTTCCCACTTTGAACTCAAGCTTGTAACTAACCCGATGAGCCTGGCATATGTTTGAAATTATTCTTTCGAAGCTCTCAAAGATTTTCTCTCCCCCCTCGTAAAGGAAACGTATGGATCCCTTTATCTTAACTTTTTCCGGGACTATCGTCATATTGCTTCCGGCGTGAAATTCTGTAAACATTATGACAGAGGGATTCAGCGCATCTGTTTCCCTGGTCTGGATAGCCTGTACTGCCTGGATGATTTGAGTTGCAGGATAGATAGGGTCGATGGATTCATGGGCAAAGCCTGCATGACCGCCTTTACCCTGTATAGTGAGGTAGAAGTAGTGGCTTGCCGCCATCTGAGGGCCGTCAACAATATCAACTGTACCGGATGGGATCTGTGACCAGAGGTGGACTCCGAAAGCAGCATCTACACCGGGGTTTTCCATTATACCCTCTTCAATCATTTTATAGGCGCCTGCATCCTCTTCGTTCGGCTGGAATGCGAATTTAATATTACCTTCAATTTCATCCCGCATCCCGGCAAGGACTTTTGCAGCTGCCATAAGCATTGCAAGATGACCGTCATGTCCGCAGGCATGCATTATTCCCTTTTCTTTCGAGGCAAAGGAAAGTCCTGTCTCTTCCTCTACAGGAATAGCAATCCATATCTGAACGAAGAAGAACTGTTTTGCCCGGCTTACTCCCTGACAGGAGAGCAACAACACCAGTCCCTGCAATCTTTTTTACATCATCAAGCCCGCAGGCTTTTAAATATTCAATTACTTTTTCCTGGGTTCTGTATTCCTGAAATCCCAGCTCAGGATTTTGGTGGAAGTCTCTTCTAAGCTCAACCAGCTCCTGTTTCAGAGTCTCTATCTTTTTTTTTATGTCCATATGTTTCTCCAATAAAAAAGAGGAGCAGGAGTACTCCTGCTCCCTTAAAAAAGTAATTACGCAGTTTCTATTCTTTGACCCCTACTGTGCTAGTAAAAAATTCTTTTGTTAATTCTACAACTTTTTTCCTCATTCCTATAAGGAGGATAAGGTTAATCGCAACAGTTATACCCATAAACAGGTCAAGAAGGCCCCAGATAATTCGAAGTCCGCCTACAGCTCCGATAACAACAGCTATAAGAAATACAATTCTTACAGGCATAATCGCTTTATTACCAAAGCAGTACACTGCTCCAGTTTCGCTGTAATATTCTGCTACTAAAATTGTTGTGTAGGCAAAAAACAGAATTGAAATTGTAACAATCAAATCTCCAGGTCCAGGTAAGCCTGTCTGAAAAGCTGTAGCTGTAAGACTTGCTCCAACCTCACCGCTTGGAATAACGCCTGTTATAACGATAACAAGACCAGTCATTGTACAAACAATTATTGTGTCTACAAAGACTTCAAATATGCCCCAGATACCCTGTCTGACAGGATGATCGACTGTCGCTGTTGCATGCGCAACAGGTGAAGTTCCCATTCCTGCTTCGTTAGAGTATACACCTCTGGCAAAACCATTTCGAATAACTACCATTAGAGTTGAACCTGCAAAGCCTCCGGCCGGAGCCATACCTGTAAAGGCTGATTTTACAATAGTTGCAAGTGCAGCAGGTATTGCTGTAACATTTGCAAGTATAATAAATAAAGCTGCCAATGTATAAATTACTGCCATGATAGGAACCATTTTCTCTGCAACCTTCCCAATTCTTTTGATACCGCCGAGAATAACAAGTCCGGAGAGTACAGCTATAATAATACCTACAACAAGATGATTTCCTCCAAAAGAGTGGTTGATAACATCTGAGATTGAGTTGGACTGAACTGCTCCGCTGATGAGAAACTGTAGAAAGAAGAGAAGACTCCAGATAAAAGCCAGCCATCGCCAGTTTTCACCCAAACCTTTCTTTACAATGTACATAAATCCGCCCCGGTATATACCAGTTTCCGGATCTTTTTCACGGTAATGCATACCCAGAACAATTTCTGCATATTTGGCAATTGCTGCAAGAAGAGCAACTACCCACATCCAGAAAAGCGCTCCGGCGCCGCCGATTGCTACTGCAACTCCAACTCCTGCGATATTTCCAGTTCCCAGAGTTCCTGCCAATGCAGAAGCTGCTGCCTGAAACGGAGTTAAGTTTCCTTCGCCGATTACTTCCTTGTTAAACATTTTCCCGAAAGTGTTTTTCATTATAAATCCGAACTTTCTGAACTGGAAAAATCTCAGCAGTAACGAATAAATAATCGCAGTTACGGTAATAATACCGATAAGTGGCCATCCCCAGAGAAATCCGACAATAATGCCCACAAAATTCATAAATGTATCCATAGATACCTCCCCCTAAAAGAATTTATATTTTAAAAAATGGCAAAACATAGAAAATTTCCGCTTAGTTTTTTCATACATCGATCTTTAACGCAAATAAAGTTCTCTGAAGTCATCAAGCTTATTTAATAGCTCTTACCTTCAAAAAGCAAATGCTTCTTTAAAAAGACCATAAATAGCTATTTTAAAGAAAAAGCCTTTAAGAGTATCTGCTTGACAATAAATTTCACTTAGGTTATATGAAAAAACTGCAGAATGAATCCCTGATATATTCCTTTTCGAATCAATAAAACAAGGCCTACCGGCTCACGTATATAACTAATAATTTTATTATTCAGATTTAAACTCTGTTTCTCTAATCCTTCTCTGTTGTCAGTATTTTTGTTCAAGCACCTTAAAAGACCCCATACATATTCCGTGCCAAGTCATTAAATAGGTGATTTATATTGTTATTACCACAAAAAAATGCTGAATATGAAATGTTTGGAGTAATTTTTATACAGTTAAGTATTAGAAATCAGAAATATTTGTGAATATTTCGCCTTTAAGTGCAAAATATTCGGCAAAAATGCCGAATATTTTGCAACGAACTCTGTAATTCAGCTTATTTGGACTGGTGAGAGTGCAAAAATAAAGGTTATATACATTTGGAAATATATATTACAGGAAAAAAAGTGCAAAATATTTTGCAGGCATCGTCTTGTTATGTTATTATATAAACTTATGACTAAAGAAGATTATCAGAATATTATGCACACCCTCTCCGAAAACGTAAGCGAAGGTATCTACATTGTCAGCTCAGACGGCATGAGCCTCTTATACAACAAAAGCATGTCGAAGCTCGAAGAAATGAAACCGGAGGATGTTATTGGAAAAAATCTTAATGAAGTGCAGTCAAATATTCCGGATGGAGAAAGCACTCTCATCAGAGCATTGAAATTTAAAAACAAGACCAATAACTGCAATCAAACATATATCAACCATTACGGCAAAGAAATTACTACCATAAATACCACCATACCTGTCCTTAATAAAGAGAATGAAGTAATTGCTGCCATAGAAATAGCTTAGAGATGTTACAGATATCAAGAAGATGTCTGATACTATTATTGATTTGCAGAATGAAAACATTAATTCAAAGAAAATTGGCAAGAGAATAAAAACCTATACATTTAAGGATTTTGTGTGTCATGATGATGTTTTTCAGAAAGTTCTTACAAGATCAAAAAAAGCAGCAAAGGTGAATGCCTCTGTTCTTATTTACGGAGAAACCGGGACCGGTAAAGAATTAATTGCACACAGTATTCACAATGAAAGCATCAGACGAAACAAACCGTTTATAGCTCAAAATTGCGCAGCACTTCCCGATAGCCTGTTAGAAGGTATACTCTTTGGAACAGCAAAGGGAAGCTTCACAGGAGCGGTTGATCGCGCAGGAATATTCGAGCAGGCCAACGGCGGCACCCTGCTGCTTGATGAAATCAATTCCCTGCCTGTTGATCTTCAAAGTAAACTCCTGCGCGTACTGCAGGAAAATTATCTACGGAGAGTCGGTGGCTCAAAAGATATCCCGGTCGATGTAAGAATCATTGCAACAATTAATGAAACCCCTAAAGATTTAATTGACGGTGGAAAGCTTAGACAGGATTTATATTACAGGTTGAAGATTATCGAGATAAACCTCCCGCCTCTTCGAAGCAGAAAAAAGGATATTCTGCCGCTGGTTGAATATTTTATCAGTAAATACAACAAAGAATTCGGAAAAAATGTAATGGGCATAACGGAAAAAGCAAAAGAAATGCTTATCAATTATGATTATCCAGGAAACATAAGAGAACTGGAGCATATGTTCATGTCCATTGTTTCCATGAGTGAAGATGCAATTTATGTTGATGAAAAACACCTTAACCTGTCTGCCCGTTCTAAACCAGATATTCAGAGATATCATATTAATGAGGTAGAAAATCAGAGCCTCGACACATATCTGGAAAATATTGAAAAGGCTCTTATCTCAGAAGCCTTCGAAGCTGCCGGCCAATCGGTTACAAAAACAGCAGCTTATCTGAAAATAAAGCGACAGACTTTACAGTATAAGTTAAAGAAATACGGCATTAGAACTTAAAGACCAGAGCGGTATCAGGATTCTATTGAAACAGGTTTAAAAAACGTATCCCGGACCGTTGCAAAATTGTCCGAGACTATATTCATGCCTGGAGGTTGTGGGAATAACAAATATTTTTGCAGGCAGAAACAGAAATACGCCATATAATCTACACATAAATAAAAAATAGAAAAATTATTTCTTTTCTCCAAGGACAACTTATGCAACCAGACGAACCTGAGACTGATCTGAATCTGGAAGAATTATACAAAAATCAAGATCACTATCTTTGATAGGAGGAGGCCCCAGACAGAAGAACCATATAAAAAGATCTATTTGGGATGATATAAATCTATAGAAAAAATATTTATTGATGTAATTATACATTGATACGATGTCTTGTATTGAGACTACCTATATAAATAATAAATTATAATTTCTCTTTTTCGTTCTTTACTTTTTTAGAAAAATGCATTTATATAATTTTACTTAGGGATCAGATGGTTTTATTTAAATAAAATTAATCGGGCATTAGCAGCGAGTATTTCGTGGGACCCCTCGAATAATTATTCAAAGGAGACCCAATAAATGCGGAATACGAATTCATCAACCAATTCTAAAGAACGTTTAAAGCAAGCAAACAAAACAACCGGTATCGGAGCAATATTTAATATCGTTTTGAGTCTAACCAAGATTATTACCGGTATATTACTAAGTTTATTTATTATCAAAGAAGCATTTCATATTGGAAAAATCAGTATAAATGAACTTTTAGAAATCGCATTACCTAGAGAGATCCAGAACCAAATTCTGCAGGTAGCATCTTCAACACAAGGTGTTTACAACCCCCACAATTTAAAAACAAGACGAATTGGTAATATATCTGCAGTAGATCTACATATTTTAATAGACTCAAATACTACTGTTGAGAATGGCCATAATATAGCACATAAGGTCGAATCGGCTGTAAAAGAAGAATTAGGTGATGATATGATATGAGATTTTCTATCCACATAGAGCCAAATCATAGTAAAATATAAATAATCATTATGACAATTACAGATACTATTTTTTAGTGTGTATCTTACAATAATCAGTTGTCGTCTTGTTGCGATATTACATCTGCGAATAATATTCACACTTGGGGGACCTGGGGGTATGCCAAGCCCAATATTAGGGACTTTGCTATTTGGTGGAGTCCTTTTTTATTGATTGTCAGCCTGTTTGAAATCAGTTTATTCCAGTTTCAGTTTTTATGATAAAGAGAATACAATCTCTCTAATGTATTGTTTTAAAAAAGTTCCAGATCTAATAATAAAAGAATTGAAAACCAGTCAAATTTCACTCCATGTATCATACTTGAACTATTAAAAAGAAAACCTGTACTTCTATTATTTTTAAACAAACCAAAAGGGACATATATAAAAAAAATCTCTCCAAGTAAGAATTATTTTTTCTCTGCCAGAGCTGAACCTTTTATACTATTACAGTTTAAAATATGGTGCTATTATTCGAAGGTCATAAATCAGCAAGGAAGTGAAGCATTGGAACATTGGAAAATCAATCTGACAACTTTATGGGTATCACAAACTATGTCGATCGCGAGTTTTGGGTTGGGACTTCCATTTATTCCCTACTTTATTCAGCAGTTGGGGCTGACAGATCCAACTGAAATCAAAATCTATACAGGGGTACTTGCTGTTGCCCCTGCTGTAACTATGGCTATTATGGCTCCCATCTGGGGTTTGCTGTCAGATCGTTTTGGACGGAAAATGATGATTATGCGGGCTATGGGCGCAGCAGTAATCGTTATCGGCTGCATGGGGCTGGTGAATCACGTATGGCAGCTTGTGGCATTAAGAGCTCTTCAGGGGGCATTTACAGGAACTATTACTGCCTCTACTACTTTTATTGCAGCGAATACCCCAAAAGAACGTCTGACATATGCCCTTGGGGTTATATCTTCTTCTAATTTTTTAGGTTATTCATTAGGACCTCTTGTGGGGGGGGGTATCGCGGAAGCCTTTGGCTATCGGGCCAGTTTTTTTACCGGTGCCAGCTTGATGCTTTTGGGCCTTGTTCTTGTTGTTTACTTTGTTAGAGAAGACAAAAGCAGTTATGGGAAAAAACTTTATAAGCCGGGGATGAAGCCAAAGTGGAATAATATTTTCACACCCTATATTATTCTTTTGCTTTTTATGCTGTTTTTTCAACGTATATCAAGAAGTGTATTCAGCCCCTATATGCCACTGTATGTACAGGGTGTTCTTGGTGGTATAAAAGGGGCAGCACAGACTACAGGATCTATAAATGGGATAGTTGGTTTTGCTACAGCCATGGCAGGTATTATATTCGGCCGCTTAGGAGACCGGGTAAATAAAATGAAATTGTCAATTCACTTATTAGCGTTAGGGGTTATACTGAGCTTCAGCCTGTACTTCGTTAATACTCTGCCATGCTTTATCGGGTTTTATGGACTTTTGTTTTTCTTAATCGGTGGAATAGAACCTGTTATTACATCAAGTACTGCAGAGAAGACCCCTGCTAATCATAGAGGTTTTCTTTTTGGAATTCAGGGATTGGCAGGAAGCATCGGGTGGATCATGTCTCCAATTCTTGGTACCTGTATTTCTATCACCTATGAGATTAAAGCTATTTTGTTTGTTATACCTTGTGTTTTGCTTTGTTCCCTGATAGTTGCGATGACCAGTTTAATATTTGAGAAACCAGCTGGTCATTTAGTTTATAAAAATAAGGCGAAATAGGATACTGAACTGGAAAAAACTCCAAAATTCGACAGGTTACCTGAAACGTAAATAAATCTTTCACTCCTTTTTATTTTCTTTTCTAAAAGATTCAGTTGTTTTTTATTATCTCGTTTTCTTTCTTTAGTAAAAGGATAATTTAAATCAATGATTTTTTTTTACAGAATGTTCTTAATACAGTAATTTCAATAAATTACAGATTAAATTGAACATATTTTTCTATCGGCATGTTAAAATATAATCGAAGATATCTACGGACTTAATAAAACGACACTACGGGATTTAAGAGTAATTTATTTAGTCAAATCCCTTAACAACGAAAATTATCTGCTATAGGTTACAAAATGGATGAAAGAGAATTTTTATATGTATTGAAAGTTGCAGAAGAAAAATCAATTTCAGAAGCTGCCAGAAAATTATTTATATCACAACCATCATTAAGTCAATATATCAAAAAAATAGAATATAATATTGACGAACAACTATTTATCAGGACTCATGGTGGGTTTAAATTAACACATGCAGGCAGAAAGTATCTTGAATATTCAAAGAAAATAATTGACCTTAAAAAAGGGCTGTCCAAGGAAATAAATGATATCAAGAATTTAAAAACAGGGGAAATTATAATTGGAGTCCCTGTTTACAGAGGATCTTACATACTCCCGACTATTCTTCCCCATTTTTATAAAAAATATCCTAACATTACAGTAAAAGTAATAGAAGAAAATTCTGAAAGACTTGAACAAATGGTATTAAACGGTGATATTGAACTTGCTTTTTTATGCCTCCCAATAATATCAGAAGAATTATCGTATGACATCTTGATAAAGGAAGAACTCCTTGTTGCTTTTTCCTCTAATAACCCATTATATAAATCACTGAAAAAAGAAAAAAGGAATTCCCTTTCAATCAAAGATTTATTAGATGAAAAAATTATTCTTTTAAAAAAAGGGCAAAGGATTCGTTATTATATAGATGAACTTTTTGAAGAACTGAAATGCAGCCCCAAAATAATTCTTGAAACAAAAAGCATTGATACTGCCAAAAGATTATCAGCTCTGGGAGTAGGAATCACAATTATGCCAGATACTTATGCAAATTATTTCAGAACAAAAATCAATCCGTGTTACATCCCTCTTGATACAAAAAACAAAGAAAGAACACTGGTTCTGGCATATAATAATAATTATTATCAGTCAAAATCTCTTCTGGCCTTTAAAGAAATGGCAATTGATAAAATAAAGGAAACATTAGGCAGTCCATTCCCTGAAGAAACTCTGCCTAATGATTTTTTTCCTTAAACACTTTCTGTCTGCTTCACACTTCTTTTAGATTTTACAAATGGTATCAGTAAAGCTATAACTATAATTATACATAGAACTTTTGAAATTGTTGAACCAACAAATATACTATATGAATTGTTAGAAAGGACAAGTGCCTGTCTAAAATTTATTTCCATTGTTTTACCAACAATCATACCCAGGATAAGAGGAGCAGTAGGTATTTTAACTTTTATAAAAAACATTCCGAGGATCCCGAATATTATCAAAAGGAAAAAATCTATCACACTGCTTGTGATTGCATAAACCCCGATAAATGACAATCCCAGAATAATGGGATACAGTATTTTGGGTGGAATTGAAAGAACTCTTACCAGAACTCCTGCAAGAGGAATGTTTATTACAGCAAGAACAACATTGCCTATAAGCATACTTGCCATTAATCCCCATACAATATCAGGATTATTCTGAAAAAGCAAAGGTCCTGGCTGTAATCCAAGCATCATCAAAGCACCCATCATAACAGCTGTAGTACTTGAACCGGGGATCCCCAGTGTCAGCATAGGAATCATAGAACCTACAGATGCAGCATTATTTGCTGATTCAGGAGCAGCTAGACCAATTATTTCACCTTTACCGAATTTATCAGGATCTTTTGCCAGCTGCCTTTCAGTATTATAAGCCATAAGCGAAGCAATTGTTGCTCCCGCTCCGGGAAGGGCCCCTATTGCAAATCCTAAAGGAGCACTCCTGATGATAGGCATTTTGCATCTTTTCCAATCATCTTTAGTTATCCATATTTTACCAAATTTCTTTTTTATTTCCTTCTTACCTTCGTTTATATCTTTATAACACTTAAAAACCTCTACCAGTGCAAATAATGCTATTATAACAGTTAAAAATTCAATTCCCTGCTGTAATTCCATTACTCCGAATGTAAACCGGTTTACACCTGATTGAGCATCGAGACCTACTGTTGCTAAAGCAAGTCCGAAAAACATACTGACAAATCCCTTTATATAATTTCCGCGGGACATGGTAATTGTCATAGCAAGAGCGGCAAGCATTATTAAAAAATATTCAGCCGGTCCGAATTTTATTGCAAATTTGGCAACAGGAAGAGCTAAAAAGATCATTGCCGCAGTAGCAAGAATACCTCCGACAAATGAAGCAATAGCCGATATTGCAAGAGCAGCTTCACTCCTGCCGTTTTTTGTCATTTGATATCCGTCAAAAGTTGCAGCAATCGCCGCCCCGTCTCCTGGTGTATTAATAAGTATTGAGCTTCTTGAGCCCCCATACATGGCGCCATAAAATATTCCACACATGATAATAAGAGAACCTACCGGCCCCAGCTGATATGTCATTGGCAGCAGTATTGCAACACCGGTTCCTGCGCCTAAACCGGGAAGCATCCCGATTACAGTTCCAAGGATCCCCCCAATCATTACTAAAATCAAATTCTCAGGCTGCATTGCGACTGATAGACCATATAACAAGTTTTGCATTGTCTCTAACATTTCATTTCCACCTTATACTAAATCCTGATAAACGGTAAAGCGGGCAAAGGAATCCCCAAGCCATTGACAAAAACAACATAAATACCAATAGAAAATACAAATGTAATTATGCAGTTTGATTTCCACTTTTCAACACCTCTTAATAAAAATAAAACCGATCCTATAAAAAGAATAGTTGATATAACATATCCGGCTCTTTCAAATAAAAAAGCATATAACGAAGCACTTATGCATGTGTATGTTATCAGCCTGATTTGATAAATTTCTGAAACACTTCTTTGCTGTTTTTTTTCAAACATTTTCTTTTTTACTACTTCAATTATTACTAAGTACAATCCTAAAATTATTAATCCGACAGCAACTATACCAGGAAAAACAAGCGGAGCAAAAGGATTTCCAACAGTAGCTTTATCTGTATTCATGGTTAAAATTAAATATATTGCTCCGAAAATAAAACTGAAAAAACCAGCAAGCATATTATGACTAAATGCCATTGTTAATTCTCCTCAAATTAAAAACTATACAGTGGTTTAATTTTTTAGCCACTGTATAGTTTTAGTAAAATTATTTTCCAAGCATTCCAAGTTCTTTTAATAAAACTTTATAGTCTTCATTGTTCTTCTCAATAAACGGAATATAGTCTTCCTGTGATATAAACATTGCATTCCATCCGTTCTTTTTACAAATAGATTTCCATGCATCAGTTTCTACCATCTTTGAAAGAGTTTCTTCCCAATATTTCTGTACATCTTCAGACATTTCAGGAGGTCCGAAAATACCTCTCCAGTTAATAAAAGTAGCATCTATTCCCGATTCAATACATGTAGGGATTTCTGCCATTATTCCTGTTCCGATTCTGTCTTCTGAAGTAACTGCCAATGGTATTAAGTCTTTACTTTCAATCAGGCCTCTGGCATCAGCAATTCCTGATGAGAAAAGATCAGCATGTCCTCCAAGGACCATAGCACCGCCAGCATTATCCTGCGCAGCTACATAGTCAATTTTACTCACGTTTTCAACACCTGCAGCTTTTGCAATCTTCAGGAACTGTAAATGGTCCATACTCCCAATTGAAGATGTTCCTACAATTTTTACGCTTTTTATATCTTTTTTAAGAGCATCCATAACATCATTTATGGATTTATATTTTGAATCTTTGGATACTGTAAAACATGCATAATCTGCAATAAGATTTGCAATCGGAGTAGTGTCTTTATAACTCAGTTCAGTTGATCCATTAAGATTTATCAGCAAAAGAGGTGGCGAGTAAACAGTGATCATATAATCATTTCCAGAATTCTGATTAGCAAGATAAGCCAAACCAACTCCGCCGCCGCCACCTGTCTTATTTGTAACAGGCATTGGTTTATCAACAAGATTTTCTTTCTCAAGAACATTAGCTACAGATCTTATAGTTGTATCCCAACCGCCGCCGGCTCCTCCACCGCACAGAAAATCAATTTTTTTCGATGGGTACTGAGAGTTGTCAGCACATGAAGCAATTAATAATAAAATAATTGTTACAATACATGCTTTAACAGCATTTTTCCTTTTAAACATAATTCAAATCCCTCCTGATTTTATTATATTAACCAGATACCTCTACAAACATTAGAGGAACATGCTGCTGAGCAGCATGCATATCTGTTTCACCAACACTCCCCTGCATCCTGGGTCGCGGCAGTGTTATTTTTATTCCGTTTGCAATGTCGAAGTAAACAAAAGATATTATTTTTTCAATTGGAATATTATATAACTCTGAAATCAATTCCTTTGTTATTATCTTTTTATCCTTAACAGCCTGATAATCTTTTGAATCTTTAAATATTATATCCATGGTCATTTCAAAAGGTCCGGCATTTTTACTTCGGATAACTTTAGCAATATCCTTTAAATAAAGCTTTTTACTCATCTTAAATCTCCACAACTTTAATTGGAAATACTTCTGCAGGATCATCAATTTCCATTAAATGATAAATATTGAATTTACATACCTTACCCAGTGGTATTTCCAAAGGGGTAAAAGGTAATGCAACATTACCAGCAGTAGCAATTCGTCCCTCATACGGATTGTGCAATAAAGAAATACGGGCCTTATTACAAACAGCATCAGCCCTTTCTTTAGTTTCAGCAACAGCTTCTATAATGATACACAGCTCCATTGGAGGATTATCCGATAAAGTCTCTAATTCCCCCATAACTCCGTTTTTGCCATAAACATGAAAAATAAGCTGAATTTTTTCTTCCAGTTCTTTAAAATAATCTTTTACATCTGTCTCAATTTGTGTAATTACTTCATCGATTTGAGATATAAGGATGGGATCTCTAACACCTGCAATACTGATGCTGCGATAACCAATTATTGAAGCACCTTCCAGTTTTACAGTATAATTACTTGAGGGTTTAAATTTACTGCCTGTTACTTTAACAGCTCTTTCTGAAAATTGTTCAAAGCTGCATTCGGACAGATCCAGACTTCCCCCCGGACCTGGCAATAAATAGGGATGAGTTTTTTCATACATTGTATGTGCAGCAACCGAATAGGTCTTACATTTCTGTTTTTCACTTAATGGTTCAATGACAAATCCATCTTTTTTAAGTGTTCCGAAAATTGTCCGTCCTGAAGGTTCTGCACAAAGAGCACCACATTCCATAATTTTACCCATGTGCCAGCACAATCCAGGATCAAAACCTTTCTTAATACCCAGAACAGCTATAGGAACGGGATCATATGCTCTTCCGGATATTATTATATCAAAATACCCATGTTCATCCAGCGCCTTTATATAAGGTTCAATCCCCATCTGTGCAACAATTGCTTCAGCATCATCAACATCCTGTTCTGTTAAATCGGGAACAGGACCACAGGGGGTTATTTTCCCTTCTTCCATCTTTTTCTTTATAAGAGATTTATCAATATCACTGTAAATCAAGCACATCTTTACTTTGTAATCTTTCTTTGATGCTATTGCCCTTACAATTTCTGCAAATAAATCAACATGAATATTAGTTCCATCGCCACCTGCAGAACTTATATAAACTGGAATCTTATGTTTTAGTCCCGCAGATAATAGAATGTCAATTTCCCTATAATAAGATTCATATGAACAGGTCATATCACCAAGAGCTAATTTATGCGGACCGCTATCTGTCGATCCGGAATCAACAGAGATAACGTCCGGATTCTTACTTAAGCCTCTTTTAAAATCTTCTATAGGAAAGCCGTAACCCAGCATACTAGTCGGAGTAAGTATTCTTATCTCTTCTTTATCCATATTAGTTAACCTCCTACTCGAGTAATGTATTACCTTAATTAAGTAGGTCAATTATACAGGAAGAAGGTCATAAGCCCTAATACTATTATCATGTAGTATCTATAGGCAAACGCCTATATTGTCAATAAAAGTGATTGTTAGAAGCAGGATAATGGAATTTCAACAGGGACACTTAAAATTATTTTTACAGACTTTTTTTGATAGTATACTTTTTCAACAATTGACTTTTAAATCTTGTACATCGCCAAAAATTTCAGACTAGAGGTCTTAATTCTGAAGCGATACTTTTTGTAATTATGGCACATTAAAACAGATTCTTCTCTTCAAAAATATTATTCAGAAGGAGTAATATTCAAAATTGCTTGCTGACGAACTTATCTTATGAATCCTTTCATCATGAGCATTCATGTTTGGAGCTCATATTCCAGTTCGAACACCAGTTATTCCATAAACTGAATAATATAAAGTTGTATATTTAGATTCATTATCATGAATCTAATAAGCTTCTTCAGAATCAAGAAAATCTTAAAAGCCTATTATTTGCTGCTGACAAACTCTCTTGTCGGTTGTTCTGTTATTCACCACTGTACTAATCTGCGGGATTTTAATGTTACTGCAGGTCAATTTGCAATGGAATGTAGGATGTGATGTCCAATATTAACAATATAATACATTTGTGTTAAAATATTACCTTATTAAAAATAAAGAGAAATCTTTGTCTATTAAAAAATTATTATTACTAATTATTGTACATACATTATTCTTATCATGTGAATCATCAACTTCAGGAAAAGATGGAACAATTACACTAACTGTATTAAATTCACCCGATACCAGCTCCAAATTTATTTATAAAATCTATAATGCTGATGATGTAGATTTCACAGGTACATATCCAGCAGCTAAATCAGGAACAACACCAATTATTGAAGGTGATTTTATTCTCTCAGATACAACTTCATTTAATTCAACATTAAAAGATCCAAATAATTTATCTGTGGAATACACATTCCCGACAGGAGAATATGCAGTTCTTTTTACAATTGATTCCTTACCAGTTACTATTGATTTAAATAACATGGCAGGGACTGTTGAGACAGGTGATGGCGGTGATGGTCCAAAAATTACTGTCGATGGAGACAGCTCACTGACAATTAATTATAATTCACTTGCATGGAAAATCTAAATATGTGGAAATGATAAGCAGGATTCTTATAATAGATTTTACGTTATCATTTCCCATATCATTGCACAACTAAGTCTATAAAAAATCATTCATGGGTATTGTGAGGATGTCAGTCAGAAACTAATTCAATAATACTCCCCTCTCCAGAGTGAGTATTATAAAGATTTCAAATATACAGAAACCACCTGGTGTAATTATTTTTGTTAAAACAGCATTCAACCTGCAGATCCTGATCTTTTATAAAAAAACAACCGCAGATATAGTGTTGCAACAATATGATCCTGAAACTGAATACATTGAAAATTAGAGTTATCCGAAGTATTTCCCCTTATAAAAATTCTCATTTCCAAATTTCTTTGCAGTCATCCTAAACATAATGCAACCATCCGGGCATACTATTTCCTTGCAATATTTACTATTACCACCGATTTTTTCTAAATCACCGCCACTTCTGACCGCCTCCATGATTGAGAACATCATCATCATTACTTTTGAACAAATACCGTAACCGTCTTTATTTACAAGGCAGCCATAAGTACAGGTGTACTTATCTCCTATTTCTTCACCGTTTCAGCAATACCGTTCTGTTTGATTACCTCAAAGAAAACCTGTTACCTCGATTTCCCATTCATACGCCTCATCATACCATTTCTTCATGATAAACCTCCAAATAACTTTTCGTTTGCTGATAAAAGATTATTAATAGGTATATTGATAATCGCTGATATATTTCTATAAAAATCAATTATTCTTCTTTGCCCTTGCACTGATAATTTTCCTAATAAAGGACTCAGATATGTTTTCTTCTGAAGATTCTGACTCAACAAGAAATCTAGCAGATTCATCGTTCCAGTTCCATGAGCTAAGCTGTACTATTTCAGGTTTTTTATCAACTCCATATATCTGCATAGCCCATTGATCTGTTTTTTTGACTGTTTTCCCCAAATCAATATATTTTTCCATTATTATCCAGTCAGGTTTTTCATAGACCTCTGGATTTGCAGAAACAGGAGAAAGTATCACATTAATCATTGATGGATTGGAAAGTTCCGATGCTTCATCCTTATATGATATATGAAGCTTTCTACTCAGAACACCTGAAGAGTAATATTCTTCAATAGTTTTTGTAAATATTTTGAAAACCTTAGTGGGATTTTCAGTATGTATAATTTCAGGAAGATATATATCAAATCCAAGCTCCTTTTCCAGTTTTGTATTCTTTGTCATTCCCCTGTATTTAAATATTGAAACAGGAGAGGATTTCATCTTATTTAATTCTTCAGGAGCTGCCGCCCTTCTAACAAGTACTGGTTTCTTATCCTGTTCATCAGAACTGTTTCCTGATTCAAGAAACCAGAAAGCTTCCTGACTGTCATACCATGAATCCAGATATTTTTTTCTGTGCTCAGCTTCAAAATAAGCCATCTGGTCCTGATTTTCAGGTTTCCAATCACCTATTGAAGCTCCCCCATCGGAAGTAGAATAGGAGATATACCAATCAACTTTTTTTAGATTAAGGTCATTTCGAAAAACAAGCGATTTTTCGGCTTTATCAAAATAATAGTCATATCTATCTATACCAAGTCTGTTATCAAGAATTACAAGGATATCATTATCTTTATCAATGTTGTTTAATATAAATGTATTTGGGAAATTAATATTACCTTCAACAGTGATAATATAATCTGAAAAAGAAATATCACTCAAAAGGATTAATTCGGTAGTAGTCTCATTGTATTTCCAGTCCCCGGGAGAGAGTTCAGTTTTTCTTGAACGATCAGAACTGTTTGTTATTATTACTTTCTGGATATCACTGAAAAGCCATGTTGTGTATATTTCCCCTTTTGTATTCTTTCCTGTG
The DNA here is from genome assembly GCA_963662265.2 of Spirochaetia bacterium. Taxonomy (GTDB): domain Bacteria; phylum Spirochaetota; class Spirochaetia; order CADAEX01; family CADAEX01. The sequence continues at coordinate 134,562 of CAXXHA010000001.1, forward strand.
TTAAGAGAGACTGATGTGTCTTTATGCATTCCCGGAGCTGTTGCGCAGGATATGACTACACTTCCTGTTACAAGCATAAGCATTCCCAAAAAGCAGATTGATCTTAGAATTATTTTCTTCATAGAATTATACCTCTTGTCAGATATGTTATCTCCCTTGTCAGTTATTCTGGTATCAGTCAAAAGTATGGTTTTCATCTTTTTTATACAAAGTAGATGCCTGAAGACGGTTTCTTGATCCGGTTTTTCTGAAAATTGCGGAAATATGAGTTTTTACAGTTGAAACAGAAATATAAAGACTATCTGCAATTTCATCATTGGTTTTTCCACTGGCAATCAGAGACAATACTTCCGTTTCTCTTTTGGAAAGCTTACAACGCTCAGCCACATTAAATTTATTGGGGGGGAGATGCTTTGAAAACTTGTAAATAGTATCGAAAAAACATACTCCAAAAACTGACAATCGGATAACTGTAGATATGAAACCGGGTATTATTTCTACTGCAAAAAGAACTCCCAAAAAAAACTGAACTGCAGATAACCAGAACCATATTAATCCTGACTGTCTGTTTCTTTTTTCATCATCTGCCCTGAGCTGGTCTCTATATATAAGAAACATAAGAAATATCCAGATCAGTATGTCAACAAATCCTGTGAACAACTGTAATTTCTGAAGAGACATATTCAATATCACCATGGCTGAGAACATTAAGACAGGAAGAAATGCAATTGAAAACTCTTTCAGAAAAAACTCCTTTCTCCCTGATTGCAACAATATAGCTCTATTATAAAAATAGGCTGTACAGCAAATAAAATAAATCTTTATAGCCTGTATAAATCTGTATCCCGATGCATTGGGCAAATTGCTCAGCCATTTTGGAGTACTCCACGTATAAAGGAGAGTTGTTATCATGTAAAAAAACACTGAAGTTGAAAAACAAAGAAACAGGATAATAAATGTATTTTTTTTATTTTCATTGTTTGTGAATAACATATTTCACACCTTTCATAAGGAGTTATAACAATAATTTCAATCTGTTGGAATAAGAGTATTGCATCCAGAGTCAATGCTTTTATAAAATTATCGACAGACATGAATATGCAATATTACAATGATCATGAAGTCTGTTTCAGTTCAATTATTCCAGAACAGTCTCTTCTGATATTACTATTCCATCTTTATAAATTACTATTTTCTTATACTTCATTTCATTGCTGCTTACATTGATCAGAGATGGATCATGAAATGTTATCTCTTTCACTAATTGATTTTTTAAATAATATGAAAGGCTTTTATAAACACCTTGCATCTTGGTAGCTTCAGATAACTTGAAAAATCTTTCAACAGATATCAAATCCCTATTTTTCTTGCTGAAATATGTTATATGAAGAAAATAGGGAACTTCTTTAAGAGTAGCAAATCCATATTTTTCTTCAATCATTATGAGATTATTTTCTTTATCATAGACTTTTTTAATATATTCACGATATGATTTATCATCAGGAACCATAACTATTGTCTGTCCACCAAGACTATTCTTTTTTACGATTTCCTCGGCAAATACGCCAGGTATCCTCATAACAAGCAACAAAATTATTATTACTTTCACATTCTGTAGAATACCCATTCAAGATCCTCTGGAGAATTCATTCTTTTATATATTTTATACATACGCAATTCATAGTTACCATTGAGATACATAACCAGATCCTCAGTTTCATCGTAATTAATTCTCAAACAGTCATCTATTATTTCGCCATTTCTTTGATAATTATAATTATCATGAAATAAAGTTACGTTATAAGATGTATCTCCTTTTTTTGTAATTAATATTTTACGTATAATAAAATTATCAGACCAATATTCATATTCACCGACCAGAGGATCATTTCCCTGACACAATGTTGTAAAAAGAAAAAACAGTAATAAATATTTAAAAATATTAAGACTTTTGAACTTTTTATGCATATTTAACCTACAAATACCCGTATCGATGAAAAACCACATCCACACCTTTTCAATGTAGAACATCTATAATAACGGTGATTTAATTCTAATAAAACAGAGTCATACACCACTTTTATCATATTCATTAACAAGCTTCGTCGGGAATATCATCAATACTCTTACGATGCCTGTATTCATTATAGGAGTTAAAGCATTCATCCACAATCCTTTTTATCTGTTGCTTTACAAACTCTCTTGCAAGATATTCTGTTATTATCGATTGTACGAATCTACAGGATTTAAGCAGTAATATTATCTTTGTCAAAATAAACTATCTATTACGAAAAATCTGTTTCAAATGATAATTCAGGTGGATTATTATAATTTATTTTTCGATCAGACTTAATAAAATTCTAAAATGAAATAATAAGTACAAACTAAAAACTTAAACAATAACGCTAACAATTACCATATTAGTTATATGCAATTATATAAGCGTCACATAACCTTTACTTATTAATTATAGAAAATTAATAACTTTAAATTATGTAAAGTTATTAATTTTTATATTTTAATATCTCATAGTTATGGTACAATAGATAATTAATATGAAATGAGGATTACATCATGGAAATTACTAATCTAAAAAAAAATACATATCATCAGATACAGTATATCTGTATAATTATTTATACAGTTTTAAACAATGCTCATAATCTAGCTCATTTGATTACCCGAGATTATTTTTCTCCAGGAATTGTTGTTTTCAATTCATTAAATGTTTTAATCCTATTTGTAATTAAACTTCGTAATAAAAACTATCATCATGTAGCAGATCATCTATTTTTTTCTGTTTTTATTGTTACAGTAATGGCTATGAACTTTTTTGAGAAAAATCTTTTCTATCAGAATAATTTACTCTTAGCTTATCCAATAATAATATCAATTATGTTTTCAAGAAAAAGAAACATAATTATATATAGCTCGGTTGTAGTGATTTATTTTTCTATTACCCAATTTTTTTTCAGAGATAGCATTTCAAAAGAGTTTTTTTCAATTTTGCTAATATTTATCATTTTTATTGTTTCAGGATATATTTATTCAGATTTTGTTCACAATCTTGAAAAAAAAGATAAAAAAGCTTCAACAGAGCTTTTTAATACTTCACTTACCCTTCTGGGGAGGGTTGCTGAATTAAAAGATGTTGAAACTCACAACCATCTGGTGAGAGTTCCTATTATCATAGAATTAATCACACAACGCCTTAAAAATCACTCCAAATATAATAAAATATTAAGTGGAAGCTATATTGAGAACATTATTAAAGCTTCTATCCTTCACGACATCGGAAAAATTGCTATTGATGATTCTATACTTTTAAAGAGAGGAAAGTTAAGTGATAAAGAATTCGACAAAATGAAATTGCATACAATTGTAGGTGCTGAATTATTACAGGATGCCCAGTTAAATGTAGAAAAAAAGGAATTATTTTCAGTTGCAATAGAAATTGCAAAATATCACCATGAACGATGGGATGGTCATGGCTATCCTGAAGGATTAACAGGAACAGAAATCCCCCTTGCCGCAAGAATTATGGCAGTTGCTGATGTATATGATGCACTTATTTCAAAACGCCCCTATAAAAATGCGTTATCAGATGATGAAGCTTTAAATATTATAAAAGCAGGATCAGGTACACAGTTCGATCCTGCCATTGTAAAAAGCTTTACAAAAATTCATCATAAAATATATCCAAAAGTTAAAAAACTTTTATAATTATTTAATCTTATTAAGGTTGTAATGGAACAAAAGGATTCTTTGATTCAATAAACACTGTAAAAGTTAATATTGCCTAAAGTTTCCATCCTTTTTTACCTTTCTATGATATTTATTCAATCAGCCTGGATCCCGTAGTGTCGCTTTATTATGTCCGAACCTTGTCCTATGTAGAACTTCTATAAAAATGAGGATTCAATCCCAATAAAACATCATCACACACCACCTTACCACGGCCAATATTCACAGGCATAACAGTTAACACATTCATCCACAATCATTTTATTACTTCTTAGAAATCAGAATAGGCGTTCCTGTACCGTAGTAAAATTATGTCTATTAAAATATTTATGCATGTTGGGTTATAGATGCACAAGGGATTTATAATAAATATAGGTATTTCTCTCTCAAACAGAGAAAGTAATACCTATATTAAATAATGATTGAAACAAATTGTTTTTTTAATATAATTGCAATAATAAAATACTAAAAATTCCTTGTTAACAACTTTTCTAAATTACTATTTCACGTTTAATTCTCATCATCAATCATGCCAACATCTTTTAACAGCTCCATGACAATTGATATGGAAATGGCAAGTCATTTTCCCCACATTTAGGAAATTAAAAATCCCCCACCTGCAGAAAAAATTATACCCCCTTTTTCTCCTGAATTCTATATGAATCTCCCTCAAGGGAGAAAACATGCGCATGATGTAAAAGCCTATCAAGCATTGCTGTTGTCATGATTTCATCACCCATCATTTCAGACCACTGATCAAAACCTTTATTTGAAGTAATTATTACTGACGATCTTTCATAGAGTTCGCTGATAAGATTAAAAAAAAGATTGGCCTCTTTTCTGTCGATAGGCGTATAGCCTATTTCATCAATAATTAGTAACGAAGATCTGAGAATCCTGTTTATTCTGAATGAACTTGATCTCATAGTTTCCATTGTTTTCAACAGTTTTATTAGTGAAGTTATCCTTTCAAAACAGACAGTGTATCCGGCTTCAATTGCCTTGTACCCGAGAGCAATTGATAGATGTGTTTTCCCAAGGCCGGGAGGTCCAAAGAACATGATATTTTCAGATTTATCTATCCACCTGAAATCCTTGAGATTATTTAACTGTTCTTCAGTTATCCCTTTTATTCTTGAAAAATTGAATGTCTCAAGTTCCTTAATTACAGGAAAATGGGCACCTGTAAGATTTCTATGAAGACGTCTTTCATTTCTGAAATGTACTTCTTCTGTAAGAAGGATGCTTAAAAAATCAAGATGAGATATTTTCTCCTTTGTTGCTTTTTCAAGTGCCTCATCAAGATTAACAGATATTCCTTTAAGCTTTAGACTATCAAGTATTCCTGTACAGTAATCAAAACAGCTCATAAAGCACCTCCTAAAAGACTTACAAGTGAGGTGTAGTAACTTAAATCCCTTTTCTTTACTTCTATGTTTTTATTCTCATGTTTTACAGCTTTTATTCCTGTAAGAAGCTGTGGCAGAATATCCGGATAATTTTCAGTTTCACAGCTTCTTACATAAAGATAAGACTCTTCAAAATTCCTTGCAGATAGTGTTCCGTTTTCAATGCATAAATCTGCAGTTTTTGCTATTAACTTATCATCAGGATTTGAGTTTATGAAAGCATAAAGCTCGCGCTGCTGATCTCTGTAATACCTGCTGTATTTTTTGTAATTCTGATCAACATATTGTTTCCATGAGTTACTGCTAAATCTGTTCTTTAATTTTTTGATAACTTCATCGGGCTTGGAATCATAATTCCTGAAATGATTATGTTTGGTTATTTTTTTCCCCTTTATCGGTGAGATTTTGTGCCTGGCAATCTCTTCTCCATCTATTTTGTCATAGATAAAAAGGTCTGTATCTGTTTGGTAAATCCAGACAGTTTTTTTTCTGAACCTGTTAGGGACAGAGTAAAATGAAGATGAAACACTTATCAATGATTTACTATTTACTTCCCTTGATTCTTTATTTATGATGCTTTCCCTTCTGAAAATAGACGGCTTTAATTTTTTAAAATGTGGAATCTCTTTAAGCAAAGCTTCTTGAGGAATTATTCCAGTTGCCTGGCATATTTTACCGTTAGCTCTTCTTGAAAGCCAATTATTTAATGCCTCCTGTATTTGATCAAAGGATGTGAAATGTCTTGCTGAAAAGAAACTGCTTTTGATGAATTTCACAAAGTTTTCGACTTTACCTTTGCTCTCAGGGTCTGCTTTTCTGCAGACATACATCTTAAACCCCTGCTCATCCTTGAAGGCTTTAAATTCTTTTGTATACTTAATATCTCCGCTGTTTTCTTTAACAACCATGACTTTGTCCTGATCAATCACGATTTCTTCAGGTACCCCTCCTATTATTTCAAAGGTATCAAGTAAATGATTTATCACATCTATGGATTTAAACGGCCTCTTCTGTACTGCTGCATACTTGAATCTGCTTACAGATAGAATGACTCCAAAGATATATACTTTCTCACCGGTTTCTATTTCAGTTTCTCCGAAATCAAGCTGTAGTTGTTTTCCATGTGGAAGTTCTTCAACCGGTGTATAGATTCTCTTGTATTCGTAATTATCTACTTCTCCTGTTTTCTTTAAGAAAATGAGATAATTTCTCAAAGTCCTTTCAGTGCCGGGAAGTTCTCCATATTTTTCTTCAAGAACATCATAGATTGATGAAGTGTATATTTTATTGTTATTTAAATTAAAAATATTCAGTATTTCATCTTTGAAAGGAGCAAAAATCTTTTCCTTTTCTACACTGTTTATCTGGTATTCAAGATACTCTGCTTCCGACATTTCAAAGTATTTTCTAACTGTTTTTCTGTCGATTTTTAATTCTCTGGATATTTTCCTTTTTGAATATCCTCTATTCTTGAAAACTCTTATTTTTTGGTACATATTCATAGTAATCATTTGAGTCATTCCTGGTAGTTTTTGTCGTGATTACATACTAAGGTTTGACTCTTTTTTTTCCTATAGGGTGGGGAATTTTATTTTCCATCCTATGGGGATTTCATGTTACCATTTCCATTGATATTTTAGATCCAGCCATTGATCCGCCAAGGGAAATCATTACAGAGCAGGTTTCCATAATCTCATTTATTGTTGCTCCCTCATCAATAGCCTTTTTTAATTGCCCGAGAATACACCCCTTACACCCCATAACAATAGCAGCCCCCATTGCCATAAGACGTTTAGTCTTAGTGTCAAGGACTCCTGGCTCATAAGTTTTATTGTAATGTGCCTGGTAAACTTCCCCCAGTTCCCCTTGCATCTCGATTACTTTCCAGAAATTATCACTTATCTGATTATACTCTTCACTGATATTTCCCATTATAATTCCTCCTTTGGGTATAAAACCTTATTTATAAAATTTTTAAAAAAGACTGATTCCGGGTATTGTATTTTTCATTTTATCCCCCAGTTGACTTTAATCTTAAGATAGACCATTTTTATTCATAAGGGAAACGAATAATATTGATATCAAACATCAATATTATTGATACTAAATAAGGAGGAGGCATGGAATTACCTTCTGATTTGTTAAGAACCTTCATTACAGCCGCCGACATGCAAAGCTATACAACTGCTGCTTCAATTGTGCACCGTACACAATCTGCGGTGAGTATGCAAATAAAACGTTTGGAAGAAATCACAGGAAAACAGTTATTTTTGCGCAATGGACGGTCCATGATACTCACAGAAGAGGGCCGAACCTTGCTTCATTATGCTCGTCGAATTCTAAAACTTCAAGATGAAGCTGTTGCAGCTATATTCCAGCCGGAAATTTCAGGCAGTGTGCGGCTTGGCGCACCTGATGATTTTTCTGATAGACTGTTACCGGAAGTTCTTTCACGTTTTTCTGAGGCTTACTCCCAGGTTCAGCTTAATGTGTACTGTGATTCAAGTTCTAAGCTGCTTAAAGCTATGAATCATGGAGAGCTTGATCTGGTTATACATATAAACAATGATATTCAATCACGTGGAATTATTATACATCATGAACCAGTGGTCTGGATTACATCAACCAAGCATTTAACACATGAAAAGGAACCACTGCCTTTGGCTGTTTATAATAAAGAGTGTATTTACCGCCAATGGGCAACTAAATCTCTGGACAATCAAAGTAGAGATTATCGTATTGCATTCAGCAGTCCCAGCACCTCCGGAATTCTTGCAGCAGTCAGGGGGGGATTAGCAATAGCTGCAGTCGGGAAAAACAGCATCCCTGAAAATGTTCAGATTTTGGGACCTGATGAAGGTTTTCCAGAACTACCATCAGCTGTTGTCTCCCTGATCAAGGCCCCAGGATTACAATCCAAAACTGTTGATTTCCTATCAGATCATATTAGAAACAGATTTCATGAATTAAGCGTTATTGGGATTGATAAATAGATCAAATAAGATCTGATACTGAATATATTTTCATCAAACAACAGTTTATACTTTAACTCTTATAGTAGTAAAACTACTTCAATAAAAATATTCATGACTGGAGATTTGTGGGGATAACAAACATTTTCGCAGTCTGTAACAGAAATTAAACATATAATACATGGATAAACAAGAGAAATATTTTTTATTTTTCTCCACTGACGACTTATGCAACAGAAGGGGAACATACATTTTAATGAACATATATTTTCGTTATTGATATAATATATCCCTTATTATAAAATAATTTATTATAAAAAAAATTGGAGAATGAAAAATGAAAAAAAGCCTTATTTTACTGTTATTATTAGTATTATTTTCATGTTCAACAACTGAAGAGAATATCTCAAATAATGAGAATATTGCCATAGATAATTACTATGGTGAATGCTATAAATCAGATGAAGATCTGAACCTTAAAGTAACAATAAATAAGAACATTATGACATTCTATATTCTTGATGAAAACAAAAAAGTCATTTCTCCTATGATGGAAGCAACAATATCAAAAATATCAGATTCTGAAGCAGAAATTAATATCAATTCTGTATACTTTTCTGATTTTGAAATGGGAAAAGGCAGCGAATCTCCCTACAAATATAGCAAATTCACAAAAAAATCTTTAATAAATTATTATGTAGAGCAATTTGGCGAATCAAAAGAAAAAGCGGAAAAAGAAGTTGAAGATCTATTTTATACAATTGATTATGAATATAAAATTTCTGAAGATGGTATATTAACTATAGATCCTTTTTCTGATGATAAAATGATATTTACAATAACAAATTAAAAAAATCATGTATAATTCCTTTTCCGGATTACTGGAATTTAATAAAATATTCTTCTGTTTATATATAAAGGGATGATTATGAGGGACTATGGTGTTGTTTTTGATTTTAACGGAACTCTTTTCTGGGATACAATCTATCAAAATAATTCATGGCATGAATACTTGAAAATACATGATGTGACTCTTAGCCAAAAAGAACTTGAAGAACATGCTCATGGACGAAATGCTATCGATACATTTGAATATATTTTTAAAAGAAAAGTATCACAATCTGAAGCTGACAGAATGACTGAAGAGAAAGAAGTATTATACAGACAGGCTTGTGAGAAAGTTAATGTAGAATTAGCCCCGGGATGTATATCACTTTTCAACTATCTGCTTGAAAAAAATATTAAGATTGCTATTGCAACAGCATCAGGTAAATCAAATATGAATTACTTCATTAAAAAGTTTGATTTGTTAAAATACTTCAAGAAAGAGAATATTATCTACAACGATGGTACATCAAGGGGAAAACCATATCCCGATCTTTTTCTAAAAGCAATTAATTCATTAAATATTCCCAATGAAAATGTTATAATATTTGAAGATTCAAAATCTGGAATTGAAGCAGCAAACAGAGCAAATGTCATGGATGTAATAATTGTAGATTCAAATAATGATCAGTTTGATATGTATAATTACAAGAGAATTACTCATTACGATCAGTTTGACAGGTCGGTATTTGGTAGAGATTAAAGCTTATAACAGAACTAAACGATACGTTCATTGAAGTACTGACTATATTACAGTAAAGTTTTTCGAGGTATGAAACATGACAAATGAACAAACTGGAAAATTGATTCGACGTTTACGATTGGAAAAAGAGATGACTCAAAAAGACCTGGCAAATATTCTCAATGTAACTGAACAAGCTGTATCAAAATGGGAACGGGGATTGGGGCTTCCAGATATTTCAATACTGCCTAAATTATCAGAATACCTGGAAGTCAATTTGAATGATATGCTGCTTGGAAGTTTGGATGAAAATGATATAGAAAAAAGTAAAATAAAGGAAATTAATTTTTATATTTGTCAATCATGCAACAACCTGATTTTCAGTACCGGGATACCTAAAATTTCATGTTGCGGAAGGACATTACAGAAATGTTTACCTGAGGAAGCAAAAGAGAAGGAAAAAATGATAATTCAGGAAGTTGAATATGACTGGTACATCACTTCTAATCATCCAATGAAAAAAGATAATTATATTTCATTTTCTGCCTTTATAGTAAATGGTAAGATTGAAATCTTTTCTCATTATCCTGAATGGAATTATGAATTAAGACTTCCAAGAATAAGTAAAGGAAAACTGTACTGGTATTCACAAAAAGAAGGTCTTAAATATCAATTATTATAGATTTATTAATTAGCTAATGTAATTCAAATTATTCCAGCCCGATAAAGACAAGTTGAAGATTTTTTGAGTTTACCCCACAAAACTGGACAGTGAGAATCAATTGTATAAGACAAAACTTATCTATTGCTGCTGATTAAAGTTCTTCGAGATATTTTTCTACTTTATCATCTTTCATAATTCTTATTTATAATATTGAACAAATTCTTCAGAAGGTTCCCTATCCGAATAAACATATACAGAGTTACCAATAGGATCAACAACAGAAAAACCACGGTCCCCCCAGGAGTGGTCTTCCAACGGCATGGCAATAGTTATGCCCAGGGATACCAGGCGGTTATATTCTGCATCAACATCATCAACATTTATATTTATCATTATTCCATTCTCGGAAAAAAGCGCTTGTGTCCCCTTCGGCTGCATGAATTGAAGTGAAAAATCAGTTTCCAAAAGGGAGATATTTATATACCATCCACAATCAAAAGTCACTTTACCGGAAAAATATTCCTTATAAAAAGAAATACATTCCTCAACCTTATTGGTAAAAAAACAGAAAGATAAGCTGTTCATAATCGCGCCCCCATTTCAGTAATATAGAAAAATGATAATAGAAATATTTTTTTTTGTATTGTAAAAATGCGAACTAAGAGAGAATTTCCGAAGGGAGCATCCCTGTCAGCATTTTAAACTCTTTTATCATATGAGACTGGTCATAGTAATTCATTACATACAGGCTATCCTTGTTTTTAATAAATGCATTTAACCGTTCTATTTGTGCAAAACGTTTTGGGGTTTTACCAAGATTTTTAATAAACTTTTTTTCCAGCATTCTACGGCTTATACCGACAGCTTCAGCCAGGATTTCAATCTTAATATTTCCAGATGTTTTTTTTATTAATTTAATTGATTCAGAAATATACGGATCCTGTTTAAATCCATCAAAGCATGTAAATAAATTACTTGAAATAGCTTCAAAGGGAAATTTTCCATATTTAATATATTCTGTTTTGATTTTATCAAATGTATGTTTTTGTATTGCAGATAATTCAACAACTTTATCTGTAAGTTTAGACATTTCTTCCCGGATAAAAGCAACAGAATACCCGGGCTTTAATCTCAACCCCAGAAGTTTCTCATTTGATTTCGGATTGTGGACAAGATAAGATGTCATATGGCCAACATATTTTACCGGATCAGAACTATCAAGCGGAATAATAATATCAGAGTAATTATCAGGTAAAATTATTCTTGAGTCAGAGGAATTATCAGAAAACCAGATGTTTTCAAGAAAAGATGAACAATCAGCCGTTGGCAAATACTCTGTAAACAAATCTTCCTCCGCACAAAAAATATTTATAAATAATGTAATTAAACTCAGTCGAAGATATCTGATTATATCAAATTAACTGCTGATTGAATATTATTTACTGTTCCATATAAAAAATGGATCAAAAAAACTGAAGACATAATAAATCTATACAACATTCAATATCAGCATTTACAGCAGACAACAACAGAAATTAAACTTATAATATATTAAGTAAACAGTAATATTTTTATACTTCATCTGTTATAACATTTGAAGTAAAAAAACTTTTTAAGGGATAAATAATATGAAAAAAACAATTTTCTTTTTAATAATAATTACAGCTATTTTAATCGGTTGTACCACAGAGAATAAAAATGTTCCACAATCTGCTGATCCCGAGATAACTGAAATTACCGGAATATACTGGAAATTAATAGAATTGAACGGAAGAGCAATAACAGAAAATAACAAATTCAATAAGGAACCTCATTTTATATTGTTAAAAGAAAACAACAGGATTACAGGATCAGGAGGATGTAATATTTTCAATGGCAGCTACACAATTGAAAAAGGGAGCAGAATCATTTTTTCAGAAATGATGACTACCATGATGTCATGTCCAGGTATTGATATTGAAAGGGAATTTCTTGACATACTTGCAAAGTGCGACAATTTTTCTTTATCAGGAGATATTCTGCATTTGAATAAAGCAAGAATGGCCCCCCTTGCAAAGTTTCAGGCTGTCCCGCAATAGCAGTGTTGCTGAAATCCGGCCGCACAGCAGTACAAAGGTTTCAAGTTGATAACGATTATATATTATGTTCTTAAAACAACGACTGTGTTACGCCCTTTTTCTTTTGCTTTATATAATGCCTGATCAGCACTGTTGGTGAATTGGCGGACATCAACATTTTTGCTGTGTTTCATAGATGCAACACCGATACTTAATGTGATTCTTCCATTCGGAGAAGAACTGTTTTCAATATTAGCCTGATAAACAGCCAGAACAATTTTCCCTGCTATTTTTTCAGCATCGCTTTCAGACACCTGATCGAGTACCAGTATAAATTCCTCTCCCCCATACCTGGCAAAGACATCCTGTTTTCTTATCGTATTATTGATGAGATTTGTAACAGATATCAGTACTTCATCCCCTTTAATATGGCCGTAAGTATCATTATAACCTTTGAAGTGATCGATATCCATCATCAGAAGACTTATTTCAGAGCAACCATCTGCAGACTTCCACAGGTTTTCCATATACAGGTTGAAATATCTCCTGTTGAAAATACCTGTAAGGAAATCTCTTTCATTGTCTAATGTAAGAAGCTGGTTTTTCTTTTCCAGTTCCTGTTTAATGCGGATTATCAGCTGAAGAAGCATCAGGATAATTCCCAGCATCAGCAAGTTGAATATAATGCTTTTATTATTCAGTTTGATGAAATGAATAATATCATGGTTTTCAACAGCTGCTACAGAAAGATACCATTCACCATCTTCTATTTTTCTGATGATGCCTCTGGTCTTTTTGCCGGCAGCAACATATTCCATCCGTACAATTTGGTTTGTATTCTTAACCTCTTCAATGTAACTGAGGAATAAATCCTGCCGTGCAAAGTAGGATTCGTAATGCTGTTTTTCAAATATATTTGTACCAACAAGGTCCTGTCTCAGTGTATGAACAATAACTGTTCCTTCAGAGTTCAGCAGGTATGTATATATATTTTTGCCGCTTATCTGATTTGCAAGCCATTTACTGATATTATTCATGAAGACATCAGCTGATATGACACCGACAAATCTACTGTCCAGGTAAAGAGGAGAACTTATAGTTACTGTCCTGTCTCCGGTTTCCAGGTCAATATAAACATCAGAAATAATTGTATCATTTGCCTGAATAGCTTCCTTGTACCATATACGGGTCCTCGGATCATAATCATCAGGAGGTATCCACTCACCTCCGGTTATAAATTCACCGGATGCAAAACCTATATATATCTGGGAAATATCAGGATCATCATTATTTATATTGAGATACGGGTTCAATGTATTCCAGCCGGTAATTTCTTCATAACTGAAGTTATCAACAAAATCTTTTGCTGTATTCAGGATTTCCTTTTTGTTGCTGATCCATGAAGTAAAATCAGTTGTATCTTTATGTAAGTCATTAACCAGTTTATTGTATTGGTTTTCACTGCTTTTATTACTGAGATCATGAACATTGTAAATAATAAATATTATTATTGAGATAACTAGTAATAATATGATTAAGCTGAATTTTTTTCTCATTATATATGCCTTTAATAATTATATAACAGATTATTATAAAACCCCATAAGACTATAACATGTTCAAACATTTATTCGATAGTGATTCAGCATAATATTCAGTTAAAGAGATATAAAATGATTAATATTAATAATATACCCTGTCTTTTTCACTTGCCCATAGAGCCGGAAAATAATTTTTAATAACAATTTCAGTAATTCACTTACAGATAAACAAAATAAATACTTTATTCTGAAATTCTACATGCCCGGAATATTCAGAGGTTTCTTAAAAAAGAAATCTGAAACTTTTTCAGAAAAACTGTCAAGCAGACCAATATCGTCAAGCAGCTGAAGAATTGTATATCTTGTTCGGATCTCCTTTGACATTCTGATTCCGCTGCAAAGTGAATCCCTGCTGATTCCAATCTGGGCCGGAGTATGAGATGCACCGAGATCTTTCAGGATTTTTTCAATAATTCCGTTTTCGGGAATTACTATTTTTATTGTAGAAAGAATATCATCCCAGTTATTTTCTATAGCATTTACCCTTTTTATATATTCACTTTTATTGTATTTGTTTTCTTTTAAATTCTGCTCTACTATTGCGTTTGATGCCTTTCCGAAAACGCCATGTACAGCATCAGTCCAGTTTCTGATATTTTTTCTGTTTATTTTGTCCCGTGCTTCATTAAAATCAACATGTGCTGACAGCAGCATATCATACAGCTTCAGAATAACAACAGCTGTTACACCTACTTCAATACCATGCAGAACAGGAGTTTTATTATTCATTAATGACATCATTTCAAAATAGTGCGACAGATGATGTTCAGATCCGGAAGCCGGCCTGGAATTCCTGACAAACCCCATTGCAATACCGATCAATACAAGTCCTGCCACCAGGTTTTCTATTGATTCAATTTTTCTATTCTTGATTCCTTCGGTGTCTCCAATACACTTTTTTACCGATTCTCTTACCATTTCAATAACACTGGGACAGTAGTATTCATTATTTATTATCCGGCCCAATTCCCAATCACACAAAGAAGTATACTTCCCAAGCATATCACCCAATCCTGCAAAAATCATATTCAGGGGGGCATTTTTAATGATATCGGTATCAGCAATAATTACTTTCGGAAATCCAGCCTCATAAGTAGTCTTGAGGTTGTCAATTATCAGAGCAGATCCTACAGAAGCAAATCCATCCATCGAAGGTGCAGTAATCACTATTATATAAGGTATTTTACATCTGTTGCTTACATATTTGCAAAGATCATTGATTGTTCCGCTGCCGACAGCAATTATCAGATCCACCGAATCATCTATCTTTGCCATTACTGAGCCGATTGTAAATTCGTCAGGCACAATTGAGTTACTGCTTTTCAGTATGCATGTTTCAAGTTTTTCAATTTTTGCAGAGAGAACACTATCCACCTGTTTTCCGGCAGCTTTATAACAGTTATCATCAGTAACCATTAAAGCTTTTTTAAAACCATTTTTCTCCAAAACTCCCGGCAACAAATTAACAGCACCGCTTGATATCAGAATATCATCAATATCAATCTTATGTTCTCTGCCGCAACTGCATTTAATACTGTTACCAAGTAATTCATTAATTTCAAGTTCACTCATTTTCTTCATTTTAGACCCTGTTCCTGTTTGTTGAGAATTTCGCAGCTGGTAATAAACAGCATTATATAAAGGGAACTGCAGACTGCTTGACACACCCTGCAATCCCCTGATTTATTCTATTCTTTTATTGCATTATTCCATGCTTCAACCAGACGGCCCTTGTTTGCGCCTGACCAGCTGAAATCATAATTGATGAGTTTTGTACTTTTTAACGGGGCAGCTTCTGCCGGAGGATTGGCATCTACATTAGTCAGGAAATGATATGAACCATGTTTCTGTCCAATTTCCTGAGTTTCTTTTGTAAGTGACCAGTCAACAAATATTTTGGCAGCTTCAAATTCAGGAGCTCCCTTTATTATTCCGACTGCACCTATTTCATACCCTGTGCCTTCTTCAGGAGCAGATATCTTGACATTTTCAAAGCCTTCCTTAATATGTCTCAAGCCGTTCTGAAGAAATGTGATACCTATTGCACATTCTCCAAGTGCTGCTGATTTTGCAGGAGCTGAACCGGATTTTGTATACTGTTTTATCTGCTTGTGCAGTTTTCCCATATAGCTGAGAGCCTTTTCTTCCCCTGTAAGCTGAACCATTGTTGAGAGGAAAGTATAGGCAGTTCCTGACGAACCTGGATTGGCAACAATTATATTTCCCTTGAATTCCGGTTTCAGAAGATCGTCCCATGATTTTGGAAGGTCGATGTTATTTTCATCAAAATATCTTCCGTCACAGACAAATCCCAGATATCCCTGATAAATACCTGTCCAGTAGCCTTCAGGATCTTTAAACTGTTCAGATATTTTAGGTGAAGTTTTTGATACATATTTTTCCAGCAAGCCCTCATTAGCAGCTGCTATAAAAGAATCAGCAGGACCGCCGTACCATACACTGGCTTTCGGATTTTCTTTTTCAGCTCTAATTCTGCTCAGAATTTCTCCACCGCTCATCCTTACAAAATCAACCCGGATCCCTGTTTCTTTTTCAAATTCCTGGGCTTTGATAATTGCCTCTTCTTCGAGAACTCCCATATAAACAGTAACATGATCTGATACAGCTTTTTCAGCAGAACCTGTATCATTCTTACTGCCTGCTGAGGAACCCTTATCACTGCATCCTGCCAGCAATAACATAAACACCACACAAATTAAAACATTTCTCATAATAATCTTCATAACCTACTCCTATAATTAAAAATGACTTCTTTACTTCCTATCCTGTATTCCAGTTTTCAGGCAAAAATATTAAAGAACATGCATCCTGGTATTAAGTGATAGCTTTTTAACAAGTAATACATATTTTTTTATCTGCTGAACGACACCTCCTTAAACCGATTCATTATTTTTTCAAATAATGTGAATGCATTCTTCCTGAACACTGAGCTTGACTTTTTCATCATCAAAAAATATTTCCTTTCCGACAGGATTTGCCTCTTCGATAAAAAGGGGATAACCGTTAACTGATACCGAATACTCCTGTCTGGATCCCATATAAGTTGACATTGTAACAACGCCGTCAAGCTGACCTTTTTTTCCGACTGATATTGATTCAGGTCTTATAACCAGTTTTACTTTCTGGTCTATTTCATATTCTTTTTCTGCAGCGGCCGGAATTCTGAGAGTATTTCCAAACAAGTCGACATTTACAGTTTCACTTTCAATTTTCCTGACTGTTCCCTCAACAATATTGGCCCGCCCGATAAAATCAGCAACAAAGGATGTCTTCGGATGCTGATAAATTTCCTGGGGAGTTCCCACCTGCTCAATCCGCCCTTTGTTCATGATGATTATCTTGTCAGACATACTCATAGCTTCAACCTGATCATGGGTAACATAGATACTAGTCAAATTCAGTCTCCGCTGAATTTTCCTTATTTCTGTTCTCATATAAGCACGCAGTTTTGCATCAAGATTTGAAAGCGGTTCATCAAAAAGCAGCACCTCGGGTTCCATTACAAGGGCACGGGCAAGAGCAACACGCTGCTGCTGACCTCCTGAAAGCTGGTTGGGACTCCTTGATTCAAGTCCGTCCAGATTCACAAGACTCAAAACTTCCTCAACTTTTGATTTAATATTTCCGTTACTGACTTTTGATTTATTCAACCTGAGACCGTAGGCAACATTGTCGAATACACTGTAATGAGGAAACAAAGCATAACTCTGGAAAACCATTGCTGTATCCCTGTTGTTGGGCGGCACATTATTAATTTTTTTATTTCCTATATATATTTCACCGCTGGTGGGTATTTCAAATCCGGCAATCATCCGGAGCGTTGTTGTTTTTCCGCAGCCTGATGGACCAAGCAGGGTAACAAAATCCCCTGCATTAATATCAAGTGAAATATTATCAACAGCCTTGAAAAGACTTTTCCCGTCATGGGTTATATATTCTTTGGATATATTTTCAAACCTTACATTTTTTGATTTCTGTTCCAATTATTTCTCCTTCAAACCTAAACAAATTTAACATCTTTTTTACTGACGCCGACAAACCCGATTAACTTGTATAAAATCAAAATCATTAAATATACTATAAGAATCAGAATTGTAGAAAATGCTGATGCAACACCAAATTTTCCTGTTTCAACCTGATCAAGAATCTGCACTGTAAGAAAATTATACCTGGCAGAAATCAGAAAGATTACGCCGCTTATAGCTGTCATGCTTCTTATAAAGGAATAGACAAGTCCTCCGAAAAAAGCTGTTTTTATAAGGGGGATGGTAACAGAAGTAAATACTTTCGCGGACCCGGCTCCAAGATCTGCTGCAGCTTCTTCAATTCCCGGATCAATCTGCTGCAGAGAAGATATTCCCGCCCTTATACTCAAAGGTATACTCCTGGCAACCAGAGCAATAACCAGAATTGCGGCTGTTCCTGTAATTGCTATAGGTTTTGAATTAAAAGCAAGAATATATCCAATTCCAATAATTGTGCCCGGAACAGCAATACAGAGCATGGATGTAAAATCAATCAGATTCCTTCCTATAAATCTTTTCCGGACAATAAGAAAAGCGATTACCATACCAAGTATACCGGTTATAGGCATTGCAATAAGGGACAGCCAGGTAGTTTGGAGAATAGCCTTTGTTCCGACAGACAGTGCATATTTATAATGATCAAGTGTCAAACTGTAATTAATTCCCCACAGCTTCACAAAGGAGCCGAGAGGAATAAGAACATAAAGAAGAAGCACAATTCCCGACAGCAGGTAAACACCGGCAGCAATAGGATAACGTATGTGCTTTTCCTCAATCATGACTCTTTCCCTTGCTGCCTTTCCTGTCACAGTTATATATACTTTTTTCTCAATCCAGTATTTCGAAACTATGAAAAGTATAATAGAAATATTAAGAAGTACAGTTGCAATTGCAGCCCCGCCCTGCATGTCATAATTCCCTATAGCCTGCAGATAAACCTGGGTAGCCATGGTCGGAAAATTGCCTCCAATTGTCATTGGATTTCCGAAATCAGCTATTGAAGAAATAAAAACAAGGATAAATGAATTGATTAGTCCCGGTGAAACAAGAGGCACTGTTACTTTTCTGAAAGTTTCCCACCTGCTTCCCCCCAGATTCATTGATGCCTCTTCCATTGAAGGATCAATACCCCGGATCATTCCATTCAGAAGAAGATAGGAAATAGGGAAAAAGGTTAATGTCTGAACAAATATAAGCCCTTTTAAACCATATATATTAAAATTTCTTATTCCGAGCACATTATATGTAATAAGCCCCCTGCTGCCGAAAAGAAGGATTATTGAAAGAGCCACAGCAAACGGAGGAGATATGATCGGGAGCATTGCAACAAGGTCAAAAATCTTTTTCCCCGACATTTTTATATAGACACTTGAGTATGAAAAGAGAAACCCAATCATTGTGGCAAGGATTCCTACAACACATCCAAGAAATACGGAATTCCAGATTGCCCTGATATTGTCAGAGTATTTAAAAACCCTTAGATACCCTTCCAGGGTAAAAGAACCATTTTCACTGATAACACTCTGTATTATTACTTTATACAGAGGAAGAACTATAAATAAAAAAACAGTGACAAATACAAGCAAAATAAAAAAAACAAGAACAGGATCCCTGATTATTTTTTTCATATCTTTTATCTGATTTTTTATCTTTAAGAAATGATTCGTTGTTACACATCTTGCAGCTAAATCCATTCAACTCCCCTTGATCAGAAACATTTTTATCATTTAACAACATATTGACACTGTCATTATTACATACTTTTACATTTTGTCAACATTTTTTAACATTTTTTAACATTTAATAACGTAAATAATTACATACAGCGTCAGAACAGCTGTATGTTTTTCAGTGAGTAAATATTATTTATGATAAGTTTTGATTAAAAAAACAGACTGTATATTATGAAAGATCAGAAATATCAGCTATATGAACTCTTATCCCCATATTCCTGATTTTACAAACATACATTTCATCAAGATCACTGTCTGTAACCAGATCAGTTACTTTATCTATTTCTGAAGTGAGAAAATTTGACACTTTTCCGATTTTGGAAGAATCAGCAACTACAATAACAAGCCCGGTTGTCTGTTTTATCATAAGGTTGTTAAGCATTGCTTCTGCATAGACAGGTGTTGTAAGACCATGAGTCAGGCTGAATCCGTCAACACCTATTACTGCTTTTGATCCATACACTTCCCTCACTGTTCTGAAAGCAGTTTCCCCGACAAGAGAGAAAGATTCTCTCCTCAGTTCCCCCCCTATCATAATAACCTTGACCTTTTCTGAAAGGGTTTCAGAAGGAGCTTTGGCATTGTTTGTAATAATTTTAACCCTTTCTTTGGAAACAAACCTGAGAAACTGAAGTGTTGTGGAGCCTGAATTGACAAAAACAGTATCATCCTCATCTATCAGGGTTGCAACAAGACGCCCGATAGCTTCTTTTTTTATTTTGTTTTTCTGACTTTTCTGTGCATATAAAGGTTCAAGGCTTATATGATCAGATATCAATGCACCTCCATGTGTTCTTTCAAGTAATCCGTCTTTTTCCATAACTTCAAGATCACGTCTTATTGTCATTTCAGTAACATTAAACTGTTTGCTTAATTCGCCGATGCTTACAATCTTCTTTTCCTGTATTATGCTGAAAATAGTATCCCGGCGTTTTGCTGGAATTAATCCGTCTTTCTGAATCTGATTATTCATATTGTATCCTCCAGGAAAAGCCTGCAATACTGATATTTAAATATAATATTTCCATGATATTACTGACAGAATAGTGGCCAAAGATAACATTGTCAATAATTTTATAACATTTTCCAACATCACAATCAGATACAGCTTTATTCACGCTTTTAGAATACAAGACAGTTCAAGACTGATAGCGACTTTATCAAACATGTACTAGCTGAAGCAGCCCCTTTTATTTTTTATGGTAACTAACAACACTCTTGTAATTTAAATAAAGAACAACTATAATCATTATAATTACTTTGAAAATTATTTTTCTTTGTATATTTCTGGAATAAAAACTGTATAGGTCTATTATGCACTCATATTTGAAGCTACTTCAACCAAAAATACAGGATCTTTCCGAACTCGTTTCTTCAACTTTAAACATGGATATCACTGTAGTTGATTCAAATTTCCGCAGGATTGCAGGGACAGGTGATTTCTTTGAACAAATTGATACACAAAGCCCAAAAATTTCAATCTTTGGAGAAGTCCTGAAAACAGGACTCCCTGCTGTCAATAATGATAAGCATCAGAATAAAATTTGCCGCAAATGCCCAAGTTTTCCAACCTGCTTTGAAAAAAAAAATATAACCCTCCCCATTCTGATACGAGAGATACCGATCGGTGTTGTGAGTCTGGCCTGTTTCACTGAAGATCAACTTCAGAGTATTTACGGAAGAGAAAGTGAATGTCAGTCAATGCTGAGACATATGAAAAAAGTCATTGAAAACGAAATTGTTGGACTTGAACTCCACAATAAAATCATCAGTCACAAAGCAGAACTCAACGAAGTCATTAATTGCATTGATAAGGGAATTATTGTTATTGGAGAAGATTTCGCTATAAATCATATAAATTCCGCCGCCATTACAAATCTGGATTTAAATATGTCGAAAGAGACTATTATCAATTCAAAACTTAATAAAATTATTTCAGGTATCAAACTTGGAATTCATGAAAACGTTGAATCTCTGGCATACTGGAATCTTAAAAATAAACAGTACAAAGTTATTTATAAAATAAACCGTATAATTCTTGAAAGTAAAAACCATTTCACAATTATAACCTTTGATACTATTAAAGAAATGATAAACAAGGTTATAGACTATAAAGATAAAAAATGTTATTACTTTTTCTTCAATAATAGGTAAAAGCGATACTTTTAAAAGTGCAATAAAAGCAGCACAGATAGCAGCAAACTCCGATTCGAATGTTCTGCTATCCGGAGAAAGCGGAACAGGAAAAGAGCTTTTTGCCCGCTCTATTTCACAATGAAAGCTATCGCAGAAACGGGCCATTTATTGCAGTAAACTGTGCAAGTATTCCGGAATCACTTATTGAATCCGAGTTGTTCGGATATGAAAAGGGATCATTTTACAGGTGCTGATCCTCTGGGAAGAAAGGGAAAGTTTGAAGCAGCTGAAGGGGGCACGCTATTTCTTGATGAAATCACAGAAATACCCATTAATTGGCAGGCAAAATTATTAAGAGTTCTACAGGAAAAAACAGTCAGCAGAATCGGCAGCATAAAACCAGTAAATCTGAATTGTTCGCATTATTGCTGCAAGCAATAGCAATTTACAGGAAAAAGTTATCAATAAAGAGTTCCGGCTGGATCTATTTTTTCAGATTACATATTATTCCAGTTTATCTGCCGGCCCTGAGAGAACGAGAAGATGATGTCCTGATTCTTGCAGATTACTTACTGTGAGAATAATTACAAAAAAAACTTCATAAACGGAGTAAACAACTAAGTCAGGAAGTAAAAAAATGTTTTTTACAAAAATATCACTGGCCCGGTAATATTCGTGAACTTGAAAATCTGATAGAATATGGAATAAATTTCTGCTTTTTCCGATGAGATTCAGATTCAACACCTGCCCGATTATATAACAAACAGAGACATACAGCTTCCCTGCCAGCATTTTGTGAGAGAAAAAAACAGGATATAAAATCGGTGATTACTGAAATAGAAAAAAAAGGTAATCAAACAATATCTTTGATGAATATGGAAATTCAACAGAAAGTAAGAAAAAAATTGCCAAAGAGCTTAACATCAGCCTGACAACTCTGTATAGAAAACTGGGCAAATTATAAACCAATCTGCCTCCTGCCCCCCAGGACAAAACTGCAGACAGGTTTATAAAATTCCAGAATGAAGAATATGTAAATAATCAATAAGATGATAGTATATCAATCACATCACTATCCACATTTTTTTAATGAATTCTGACTGATTATTCCCAGATTTCGAAATGCTTTCCTCAGCATCATGACCAATAATCCCGTCAAAATTTTCAATAGAGATATTATTCTTTGCCATAAGAGCCTGATAGTAAGCCTCGCATAGCTTGCAGTTGCAACCTTGTATGAACAACTTCCCTTTGCCCCGTCACAAATCATTCCGGCCAGACTGCCTATCATGTTGTTGATTGCACACTCAATCTCTGTTTCCTTACCCCCTAAAAGCCAGGTAATAGCTGTTGAGGCCCCAATCCCTGCCGCTACTGCACATCCGCATATCGGAGAAAGTGTACCTGTATGCTGTTTAATATATGCAGTTATAAGATGACTTATTACAAGTGCCCGTTCAAGCTCTTCATCAGATTTATCCAGTTCACGGGCAACAATGGCAACAGGCAATATTGCGGTAATTCCGTGATTACCGCTTCCTGCACTGCTCATAACAGGAACTTTTACTCCAGCCATTCTTGCATCACACGCAGCAGCTGTAATTGCCCGGATTTTATTTGATATATCATTTGATAGTTTCTTCTGATGAATAAGAGAAAATAACTTATTACCAAGACCTGAACTGTATGGTGTATCTGAGCCGATATTTGCCATATTCATATTCATCTTGACACCATCAATAAGAAAAGAAAGATCTGCTGGATTTGCAGTTTCTGCAAATTCAAGAATAGATGAAATATTCAGATACTTATATTTATCAGATATTTCTTCACTCTCATTTTCCTGAGCATTTTTCAAACACTGCCTGTTTATTTTTTTTTATGCTTACTATATTGGGTATGGCCTGATCTAATTGTACATTCACCCTGACCGGAATCAGATTCTACAAGGGCATGGATGTAAAAATCCCCCTCTTTATCTGTCGCTTTAATATCAATTATATCTGAAGCCAGTATTTTCCTTGCCTTTTCAACACAGTCTGCATCAACATTTTTAAATACTTCAAGTCCAGGCATCAGCTTCCCCGCAGACAATTGCAAGTGCACTTGCAAAAGCAATTCCTTTATCATCAGTACCGGGAATTCCAACACGCATTCCATTTTTATATATATTACAGGCTTGTCTCAATACTTATTTTAAGGATCTCTCCTTCAATCTGCTTATATGAATTAACAACAGCTATTGCAACTGCAACAGGTTCTGTACAGCCAATAGCAGGGACTCACTTGCGATTTAAGAAGATTTACCCATTTTTCGGTTTCCAAATCTTACCCCTTACAACTGTTATATATAGAAATGTATTTTTAGATAGCCGGACACCACAATCAAGCATCCGGCATATAAAAAAAATTCTTTAAGATTCTGCAACCTGGTCTTTGATTTTAGCAATTCCGAATCCTGTAAACCCATAGATAATTGCAAAAATAAATCCTGAATAACAGAGAACTGCCCATGGAAGATAAGAGAGTGTCGGAACACCCTAATGTTCCAGCCATAAAAGTACCTGCAACTTGACCATGGAATTATAGGAACCACACATGTCCCGGAATCTTCAAGTGTACGGGAAAGGTTTTTAGCTTCAAGCCCTTTCTGTCTATATAAATCCTGTAAAAAGTTCACCGGGAATGAGGATCGCCATATAAGAACTTCCAGTAGCAAGACTCATGAGAATTGTCGAGGCAACAGTGGATGAAATAAGATGTCCGACAGAACGGATCTTCTGACGGAGTCTGTCGAGGATAACTTCAATTGCGCCATACTTGCTTAAAATTCCTGCAAAAGAAAGTGCACAGATAATCAGGAGCACGGTCCCCATCATTCCTCTCATACCACCACGATTGAGAAGAGTAGCAACCTCTTTCATTACATCTGCATTATCAAAACCAGCCACCTGAATAAGTTTCACATTGAATCCTTTTACAATTCCTGTAAATGCATTTTTCAGTGAAAATCCCTGGAATATGATTCCAAGCACTCCTGCAACCATTGCAGAGAGCAGCATAAAAGGAACAGTTGGTCGTTTCCTGATAGCTCCATAAAAAATAATTACAGGGGGAATAAGCAGAAAAACATTCCAGTTAAACATGGTTTCAAGTTGAGAAAGAAGCATTGTAACTCTTTCAGGACTTGTCATTGATGAAGCAGGTGTTGCAAAACCGGTAACAAGATAAACAACAATTGCAAGAATAGCAGCAGGAACTGTAGTATAAAGCATATGCTTAATATGATCATAGAGATCCGCACCAGCTGCTGTAGGCGCCAGAATTGTTGTATCTGAAAATGGAGACAACTTATCGCCAAAAACAGCACCAGCAATTACCGCTCCTGCTGCTGCTGGAAGAGGAGTGCCAAGAGCTCCTGCAATTCCCATTATAGCAACCCCAATTGTTCCAGCAGATCCGAAAGAAGTACCTGTAAAAGTTGAAACAACAGCAGTTACCAGAAAAGCAGTCACAAGAAGATACTGAGGACTGATTATTTTTATTCCAAAATAAATCATCATAGGGATAGTCCCTGCAACAATCCAGGATCCTATCACAGCCCCAACTGAAATCATTACAAAAATCGATGTCAGTGATGAAGATATTTTTTCTTTTATTCCATCAAACATTTCGTCCCATGTATAACCAATCCTTTTTGCCACTACTGCTGCAATAAATGCGGCAAGTACAAGCAAGCCGTGAGTGGAAAGACCATACACTCCATATCCAATTCCAAGTAATGCAAATACACCAATTATCGGGATAACTGCCTCAATCAAAGTCGGTTGTCTTTTCATATTCTTTTCTCCAATAATATTCTGAATTTATTTTTTTCGGGTTATTGTCATTGCACAGCCATGACCTTCACCATCAGCAACAGTAGTGGGAAAATCAATTTCCACATCTTCAAAAGGGGCACATATACCATAATCACAATGACCAAGCATGTCCCGGCAGAACATTTTTATCTCTTTTTGTTCAAGGCCAAGTTCAGTAAGAGCCTCCGCGTGGGGGCACTGATGAAAAATCTTTACTGCTTTTTTGTCATTCAATTCAGTAATTTCCTGCTTGAATACGAACCACCCGCCCTTTGATGTCTGACCGAGGACAGCTTCTTTGGGGCCAATACTTTTACCGGTATATTTTTTTTTGATCTGCTCACCCTGGAATACACCAAAATCCCAGGATCCTTCAGCAATAACTTTATTTGCATCAACTTCGGGATAAAGTTCCTTCAATTTTTTCCAGATAAAATAGACCTGACGAGTCCTGTCCTTGTAAGCTGATTTAACTGCCTCATAGTAATCCTGTGGAGAAACAGATTCGTTGAGCTTCAAACTGTCAACAAAGAACTTGATCTCTCGCTGTTCATTTTCCATAAAAATAATCCTCCTAAATGAATTTACAAAACTTATGCAATAATCATACCAATGAACAGTATTTCCAATTTTAAACGCAAAATATCCGATTACATCTGGTTTATGATAGTTATTCAAACAAAAAACCAGTTTGACTAATTATTATTTTTTTCAGAAATAATAACTTTTTCAAAAATGATAAAGCATCTCCAGGGGATCAAATCATTCCTCAGAAATATATATAAAATAATTTTCACTTGTAACTGATCTGGTAGAGATATTACCTACAACCACATAAAGGGAAGCTATATTTTCCCTTGAATATTGCTTTTTGCCTTAAGGATAAAGTAATAAATTATGAGTATTTCTATATAATTGGTGATTTAATATATGGGGTTCTCAGGGATAATAATTCATTTTAATAAAACTAGCTCTGCTAGCCAGGGGCCAGTTAGTATGTAAAATCTATTGACATTTCTGCTGACGTAATTTGGCTTCAACAAAGAAAGAATATTCAGGTAAAAATCAATTTCCTGTAAAATAAATATATAAAGACTAAAGATTCATATTTACCAGCCTCATTATACTCCAGAAGATATTTATAAGCGCTTTATTATTTTTCGGGATGTACTCAGGTAAATTCTCATGAGATTGGAAGTTAAACATGAATGTACAGGTAAGAAGCAGATAATATCTCCTGGTTTGTATTTGTCAATTTCACTGTCAGGAACATTCACAATTCCATGTTCCTGGGAAAGCTTGCTGATATATACATTATCAATAAGACCTTTCCATCTTAAGTTGTCATATTCAACTGCTTTACCGTAAATTGTGCCGTACTCATCATCCTTAATACTGTCCTTTGAAAAATGGACACCGCCGCCATATATGACAACTTCATTTCTTTCACGGTGTACAGCAATAACAGGACATACAAGTGCAACTGCAATATTCTCAATCCCGGTCGATCCGATCTGATTTTGCGTAAGGTCATAGAATACAAAATTTCCGGGGCGTATTTCATCAGCAACCCGGAATTTATCTGTAATGCTGCATCCCGGTGTATCACCGAGAGAAATAATCAGTTCAGGGAACTTTTTAATATAGTGTTTTTTTAAAACATCCATTATATCAAATGATCTTTCTGTAATTTCAATAATATCCTCTCTTCTTCTGCAGTCATATGTGTGACCAGCATGGCTCAAAAACCCTTTGAAGATAAGTTTTTCAGAAGATTCCAGAACATTGAGAATCCTGTCAATTAATATTAAATTGTCAGGATCAACACCTGTTCTCTTATAACCGGAATCAACCTTTATAAAAATACCGGCACTGTGGCTGAGGTTCTCCTTCAGAAATAATGCTGCCTCTTCTGATTCAACAAGCAAGTTGAGATTAATTCTCTCTGCCAGGGAATTAATCTCATCAATTTCAAGCAGATTAACAGAAAAAGCAATTGTAATATCATCCCATTCTGCAGAAAAATATTCAGCCATTGTTACTGATGAAACAGTAATTTTATCAACGCCGAAATCCTTATACCATCTTCCTATTTCCAGTGACTGGTGTGTTTTAAAATGCGGCCTAAAAATAAGATTGTTTTTGGATGCTTTATCAGCCATGTTTTTTATGTTATTCCTGCATTTACCTTCATCAACAATTAAAGCCGGTTTTTTTATCATATTGTCTCTCCAATTGGGAATTGAATCTGTACATAATCATCTCTAAAAAGAAAAAGGCCAGAAGAACTGTTATCCCTCTGAAATATTTTATTACACTGAAAGAGAAAAAACAAAACTGTTTTAAACAATAATACGGTTATCTATGCATCACTGAAAACCCTGGATATTGACTTCTTTATCACTCCCGGTAAAATTGATTTCTTCTGGTTGAGAAGGTAGATCAGAAAAAGTTCTTCAATTGTCTGCCTGGGCCCTTCTGTATTTTTAATTTCTCTTTTTACAGTATTTCCAAGACGCATCTGAAAAAAGGAATATATTTCCCTGGCATCTCCATTAATAAATATCTTATGTTTTTCTTCATAGATTTTATCTTTTTTAAGAATTTCAATAGATTGTTCTCTGTTTACTGCAGGGATCTTAAGACTTTTCATCCTGCTGCGTAAATGTTTAATTTCCTCATGTTTTAACCCGAAAACAAATTCTTCTAGAGCAGATTCCAAACCAGCATTGCCGGGAGCAGATGACAGAAATTTCCCCCATGTTTCAGAAAGATTTATGGAAAGCTTCAGGATTTCTGATGTCCCCTGTAATGTACCAAGAACAGGGATCAAATTACATCGTTCTTTCCAGAGAGCCATCAGGGGAGGAGAAAATGAATCAAGGTTTCGATCCATTCTGAATTCCCAGAGATGAGCAAGTTCATCAGAAGCAATCTGCTTAAATTTCCTGTGTGTAACATTATTCTTTATTATTGCTTCATAAGTCTCTTCCGCCATTAATGAAAAAACAAGACTGTTGCATGTATTTTGGATTTCATTTACAAGAACAGAGTCTGTTTTATAATCTGATATTACCTTGAGAAGAAAATAGAAGAAATTTATTTTTGAAAGTATAAAACTCCTCCCCATTATAGCCCGTGTAGGTAAAAGCAGGGGATTCGAAGTACTGAACTGAATTATTGTATTTGACATGGTTTTTATGTCTCTTTTATTCAATCCATATCTTTTCCTGCTTTTAAGCGATGGTGTTTTGGAAACCAGAACTGCAAGGGATATAAGAGTTTTTTTCTGGTTCATAAATGTAGCATATATATCTTTTCCTGAGTTCTGTAATATCTCCTCAGATTTATCAACCAGACGTAATTCTTTATCAGAAAAAGCAGTAATCTTGTACATAGTCTGAATACTATATATTAAAGATTTTTCTGAACAACCTGAAAAAAACAGAAACAGATACTACATATTTACTACACATTTTCCGGAAGATATCATAATCCCCCTGACCTTTCATAAGTCATAAATACACGTTTTTTAAACAGTTCTTCAGTTACATCCCCCTGATCTAATAAATATTTTTATAGAGTTCCCTGTCCCTGAATAAATCTTTGAAGAGGTTTTATATTAATCTGAAAGAAGGTCCCTTACATTGTCACTGTCTGTATTGCCGCCTGACAGCACAATTATATTTTTCTTTCCTTTTTTCAGGTTTATTTTTCCTGAAATAATACCTGCAAGACCTATTGCTCCCGATGGTTCTGCGAGGAGTTTTCCATGTAACAGTATTTCCCGGAAAGCCTGTCTGATACTGTCATCAGAAACACAGACAATATCATCAACATATTTTTCTGTCATTTCATAAAGAAGTGGAAATGTTTTTGTCATTTTCAGCCCGTCCGCAATTGTATGGATGAAAGGGACATCAACAGGTCTGCCGGCCTTCATGCTTGCTGTAAAGCGGGGGATGGCTTCTGTTTCAACTCCTATTACCCGGATACTGCCGTTGTTTTTTTTGACAGCACATCCTATTCCTGATACAAGGGCTCCCGCCCCGAGAGGCACTATGACAGTGTCTGCATCACCTGCCTCCTCGGTAATTTCAAGGCCCAGAGTACCATGGCCTGCAATTATCTTACTGTCATTGCATGAATGAACAAGGGTGCATCCCCTTTCCCTGATTATTTCAGATACTTTTTCATATCTCTGAACAGGAGTCTCCCCGTATAAAACAACTTCAGCGCCCAGTTTTTTTACCAGTTCAATTTTTGTTTTCCTGGCATTTTCAGGCATGACTACTATTGCTTTTATTCCGCAGAGTTTTGCTCCATAGGCTACCCCCAGAGCATGGTTTCCGGATGAAGCTGTAATTATTCCAGATTTCTTTTCATCTTCTGTAAGCGAAAGGATTTTATTGAGAGCACCCCTGATTTTAAATGAACCTGTCAGCTGAAGGTTTTCAGGCTTGAAGATAATCTCTGTATTGAATTTACTGCTTAGAAAATAATTTTCAATAAGAGGAGTTTTTTTTACATAGGGACCTATTTGTTTTCCAGCTGATACAATATCTTCAAAATTGACCAAGATACTTACTCCTGCTGCAGCTACTGATTTTCTTTACAATATATATTAAAAATAAGTTCTCTCACAGATATAAAAGCCCCGCCTGTACAGGCAGGGCTGTAAAATTATGCTACTTTTTCTTTCTTTTTTTCTTCCAGTTTATCGATTATAACAGCTCCTGCAAGGTCTCCTGTACAGTTGAGTGTTGTTATTCCCATGTCAACTAGCCTGTAAAGACCAGCCATTATAGGTACAATCTCAAGAGGAAGGTTGAATGTTGCAACAAGAACTGCAATTTTTACAATTCCTGATCCGGGGATTCCTCCACCGCCGAGTGTTACAAGAACTGCAAATCCCACCATGAGGAACATCTGGGGTATTGAAATTGGAATACCTGAAGCCTGTGCTGTAAAGATAAGCACTATCGGAAGAAGGACCCCGTTACCATCCTTGTTTATCTGTGATCCGAGAGGAATTGTAAAATTAGATACTGTTTCTGAAAGTTTGAAATCTTCTTTTGCTATCTTGAGTCCCATCGGAATAGATGCTGTACTGCTGCAAGTACTCAGGGTATAAATCATAAGAGGTGCTGCTTTTTTAATAAATGTCCATGGAGAGATTTTTGTCACAATCCAGAGCAGGAGTATGTAAACAAGGAAGAAGTGAACAATTGCACCGAAATAGAATGTTCCGAGCAGTTTTGCTATTGGTCCAAAGAGGTCTGATCCGTATTTTCCGAAAGTTGCTGCCATCAGACAGAAAACCCCTATTGGTGAGAATGAAATAATTATTCCGACAAGGGACTGGACAAGGTTTGAAAGATGTTCAAGTCCTTTTCTGATTGGTTCACCCTTTTCACCCATATAAACAGCAGCAAGACCGAGAAATATTGAGAATACAGCTACATGGAGAACATTTCCCTTTGTCATTGATGCAATTATGTTTTTCGGAAAGAGGTCAAGGACAAATTTCTGGAAAGATGTGAATTCGGCAAGTTTTACACCTTCGGTAGATACTCCTGCAAAAGAAAACCCGACTCCCGGCTGAAGGACTTTACCCACAACAAGCCCGATCACTGCTGCGAGCACAGTTGTAAGCATGTAATAACCAATTACCTTTCCTCCAATGCTTCCCAGTGTTTTAGGATTTTTTGCACTGCAGATTGCAGAACTCATTACAAATAAAACAATTGGAATAAGTGTCATTTTCAGCAGGTTGATAAAAATATCTCCAATAAATTTGATTTGTACTGCGCCTGGTCCCCAAATCAAACCAACTACAATACCGGAAATCATTCCGATAAGTACTTTCATGGAAAGCGACTGCTTTTTCCACCATGTAAACATATAATACTCCTCTTTATATTTTTAAAGGATTTAAAATCCTTTCATAAACAACCTAGTTTGCCAGCTTCCTGAATATACCGGCAGCTTCCGCTGTCATTTCACTGCTGATTCCCCTGTAGAGGACTGCCCTTATGCAGTTTTTATCAACTGCATTTACTAGTACTCCGAGTTTTCTCAGCTCAGATGAAAAAGTTTCTGCATCCATTCCTGTTTCAGAAACATCAACTTTAAGAATATTTGTCTGAACTGATTTCATATCGATTTTCAGGGATTTTATTCCGCTTAATTCAACAGCAAGGGCTTTTGCATTTTTATGATCTGCCTTAAGCTGCTGCGGACCTGTTTCCAGCGCAACAATACCTGCAGCAGCAGCAATACCTCCCTGCCTGAGTACACCGCCGAGATATTTCTTGTTTGTTCTTGCTTTTGATATAAAATCTCTGCTGCTGCACAGGAGGGAACCCATAGGAGCCCCAAGTCCTTTTGAAATACAGAACATCACTGAGTCTGTATGCTTTGTAAACTCCCTGACATCGGTATTGAGAGCGACCGATGCATTAAAAAGTCTTGCTCCGTCCATGTGTACCGGCACATTATGTTTTTTTACTGTTCTTGATATTTCAGCCATATAATCAGGAGAAAGACATGTACCTCCGTAAAAGTTGTTTGTATTCTCAATACACAGGGCTTTTACCCTGCTATCTTTAAGCAGTTTGTCTATTGAAGATATGTCGGGAGATCCAAGGGAATCTGTCTTATAATAAAGCGGCTTTATTCCTCCAGGCCTTTCAGCAAAAATTCCTTTTTCACTTTTGCATACATGAAGATATTCATTTGCCGCGCAGTAATCACCGTAATTTGTATATGTAATGAGGGCCAGAAGATTTCCCATTGTTCCACTTACACAGAAAAGGGCAGATTCCATGCCGGTTATTTCTGCTGCTTTATCTTCAAGCAGTCTTATGGTGGGGTCGCCTCCCCTGTTGTCATCTGTAAGACGTCCTTCATCTCCCAGCTCTGCTTCTGATATAGCTTCATACATAGCTTTTGTAGGTTTTGTTAAAGTATCGCTTCGTAAATCAATCACTGTTGTCACCTCAATTTTATGGATAATTAACAGTAATAATGCAAAGCTTGTGCCAGATCTGTTTTTTTATAAAAAATCAGGGGATTAAGATTGGTTTTTACAGAATTTGCAGGTTTTTGCGGTATTATATTGCAAAAATGAATTATTGAAGTGATTATTCAGTGTCGCTCATGTCGCAAACGCAACAACAGATATGTTGCAATGCAACTACATTTAAATATTGAATTTTCTGCACAGCCTCCAGAAAGTGCTTCTGTGAATACCGAGAAGTTCTGCAGCCTTTGTCTGGTTGCCTCCGGATGAATCAAGAGCTTTAATCAGATCCTCTTTTGCTACAGGGCTGATTTTCCTCTTGAAAATTTCTTCACAGCTGTCTTCGTCGCATGGTTCATATGTTGTTATCATATTCCGTATAGTTTCTGGTGTAATAATCTTGTCTGTGTTGATTATGCTCAGTTTTGATATAAAATTCTTCAGCTGCCTTATATTTCCCGGCCATGAGTAATTTTTCATTTCATTAACCGCTGCTTCCAGTATTTCAGGCGCAGAGTTTTTTGTCTGCATCCAGAAAAAAATGAACAGCTCATAGATATCCTCTTTTCTCTCACGCAACGGGGGAATAAAAAGAGTAAGCACATTAAG
The DNA here is from genome assembly GCA_963662265.2 of Spirochaetia bacterium. Lineage (GTDB taxonomy): Bacteria > Spirochaetota > Spirochaetia > CADAEX01 > CADAEX01. The sequence goes on from CAXXHA010000001.1 coordinate 167,983, forward strand.
ACGGTAAAAAAGATCATCCCTGAATTTTCTCTCACTCACCATGTTGCGAAGTTTTTTATTGGTCGCAGCTATAACCCTTACATCGACAGGAATAAAACTGTCGCTTCCAAGTCTCATTACTTTCCGTTCCTGCAGAACACGGAGGAGCCGCCCCTGCAGAGTCAACGGCATTTCGCTTATTTCATCCAGAAATATTGTTCCATTGTGGGCAAGTTCGAAGAGTCCGGTTTTCCCTTTTTTCTTTGCGCCGGTGAACGCCCCTTCCTCGTAGCCGAACAGTTCGCTTTCAAGAATACTTTCCGGAAGAGAAGCACAGTTGACAGCAACAAAGGGACCGTTTTTTCTTTTCCCTGCATTATGCATGCTCTGTGCGAAAAGCTCTTTTCCTGTTCCAGTCTCTCCGGTTATCAGAACAGTCATATCTGTTTCTGAAAAAAGTCCTGCATTCTCAATACAATCCCTGATTGAACTGCTTTTACCCTTTATATCCTTGAACCTGAAGGAAGCAAAAAGGCCTTTATTCAGCAGCCTGTTCCTTATTTTATGCTCCCCCCTGGTGATTGTGTTGATATCATTGAATGTTGCTATTGCACCTATTATTTCATTGTTGTTTATCTTGAGCGGAATGAGATCGCACAGCACAGATGTATCTTTGAGACGGGTAATTTCCTGGAGCCTGCTGTTCCCTGTTTTAAGAACAGTGTTAAGCTCTTTGAGTTCAGGAAAAATATCCTCCAGGGTCTGCCCTTCAGGACTTATGCTGTCTGGAAGTAAAGCTGTAGCTGTCCTGTTTATAAGAGTTATTTTCCCCTCATTGTCTACTGCAATATATCCTTCATGTGTATTATTTAGAACAGCATTAAGCTCTTCATTTTTTCTTACATTGCTGATTATTGTATCAAGTAGTGCTTCTGCTTCACTTATTGCATGAGAAAGAGCCTTTTCACTGAAATCAATCCTTACATAGTTCATGTTCAGCTTTTTTGCAATTCTTGCCTGGAGTTTCCCCCCGACAAAAACATCAGTCCCTTCATTCTTCAGTTTAAGCATCTGCTCAATTGTATCTTTTTCATCGCTTGTTCTTATCTGTTTTATATTGATATTTAAAAGGGGATTGAGTTTTTCAAGCCCCTGGAGAAGGTTTCCGAATCCGATGACTGCTATCTGGGTTCCGAATTTTCTGGCATCGTTTAATGCCTGGATCAAATCTTCAAAAGGGACAGGAATTTCAACAACAGGAAGGGAAGTGGTTTTTCGGATTTTCATCGCAGTTCTTCCCCTTGCAATTATTACCCTGAGTCCTTCCTGTATAAGTTCCTCCGGCTTTTCAGGATTGTAAATCTGGATATCAACAGATTTTCCGAGTTTTTCAAAGATCCCTCCTGCAAGTTCTATAAAATCTTCATTATATGCTGCATAGCAAATCCTGTTCATAGCGGACCTCTTATTAAGCTTTGGATGATAATCATGGGATTATATCACAGATTCTGAATATTTTAGTATTTATGCTGTAATATGCTGACAGCTATCTTTATGCACAGCAGTATTTTTTTATAGACACACATCTTTATTTAATGGATTTTTTAGAACAAATCTCTCATATAACCACTAACGTATAATATTAACAAAATAAGACAGGATTCTGCAGAGAGAGGACATTAAATATAAGAATAATTTTTTGGATTCAACTATGGGCAATCAGGTCGAAAAGGTATGGAGAATACTCAATCTCCAGTTCAGCAACAGAGACACCTGGTATTTTATTCAGTTCATTGATTGTTTTCGTTGAACCATTGATATAAAACGAAGTATCTTTTGCAAACAGTTTTACAGTTACAATGCTATCTTTGAGATCATTCAAGACTATGGAATGCTTGTTTATCAATAAATATATTTTTTCAAGAGATATTTTCAAAATCAGACATTTTTCATTGTTGATAGAAGCAATTTCCTTTAAACATAATTCATTAAAACTGCTTCTTTTATATAATTTTGATTTTTTATTATGATATATATCCATGTTTGTTTTCTGTTTTAGAAAGTATTTAATTATTACTTCATGATATATACATGATATGGAATTAATCTCAAAATCAACCTTCCAGCCATTTTTCAGAGACATTATTTTTTCTGCATTTATATATTTAATCCATAAAAAGAATGATGCTTCTTTACTGGGAAGAAACTCATTGTCAAATTTCAGATGCAATCGTAATTTGTTTTTTTTGTCTTTAAAAATTGAAATCTCTTTTTCATTAAGTATCAATATTATTTTGCATTTTTTAAGAGACAGTTCTACAGGAATACAATATATGTATAAATCATCTACTCTTATAAAGGTGTTTATCTTTTTTAGACCTAGCTTATCCCTTACATAATTATCAACTATGATATTTTTATTTTCAAATTCAGTAAAATATTTATCAAAAAGGTATTTGTCCATCTTCCCGCTTTCAAATAATCAGGTATTTTATTTATTCTCCTGTTAATTTCAGACTTTATAAAATCACATGTCCCTGCAGCTGCAAAACCACCTGTTTTACCTGGCCGGATTTTACAACAAGACAAACAAATAAATCGACTTTAAGCAACAACTGTTTTTTTACATTTTCCTGAATGAATTATATTAATATCAGATAACGTATATAATTGTTAGACCATTCATCATATTCATTCACAATCTTTTTATACAAACTATTCTGCCGGATTATGTACAGACTTCCATTGTATCAATATTCAGAGTTTCAGCAGATTTATAGTAAATTTCATGAAGGATCTCTATGATATAACCCCATTATTCTTATAGATATTTTATATCCAGAGGATGCCTGTAATTCATAATTTCAAGATCTGCTGTTGAAGCATTAAGTCTCACCTGCTCGGGAGACTTGCACCCGGGGATTACAGAACTGACAGCATTATGCTTCAGGACCCAGTAAAGAGCGTATTGAGCTAATGTTATGTTTTCCGGAAGTTCATTCGCTATAATATCATCAATAGTTTTCTGCATTGATGTAATCATCTCAGGCGGATACTTTTTGGCTCTTGATTCACTGGAACTGAATTCCCTTATGTTCTGATATTTGCCGCTTAAAAGTCCGCTGGCAAGGGCAACCCGTGCTATTACGCCGATATTGTCACTAAGGCATACCGGAAGAACATCTATTTCAGCATTTTTTTCCAGACGGTTGTATTTTACCTGTATTACATCAGCACCAACATTTCTTGCATTTTTAATCTGGTGTTCCCGCCATTCCTTTTTCTTTCTGGACATTGATATTCCAAGATATCGTATTTTTCCATCACGCTTCTGCTTGTCAAGCATTGTCCAGAGTTCCTGATTATCAAAATCCTCATTTGACCCGGAATGGAATTTATATATATCAATATAATCTGTTTTCAAATATTCAAGTGATTCTTCCAGCTGCAGCTTTATTTCCTCAATGCTCCATGCATCAGAATTCTTCAGAGTTTCTATTCTCCTATGGCCGAATTTTGTTGAAATAATCCATTTATCTCTTGGCCCTGGTAATGTTTTCCCGATAAGCTTTTCTGCATAGTGATCAACCCCGTAACATTCTGCTGTATCAATAAAATTTATCCCGCAATCATCTGCAGCTTCAAGGATCTCTTTAACATCTTTTTCATAGAAGTTTTTGCCCCAGCTTCCTCCAAACTGATAAGTTCCAAGTCCTATAACTGAAACATTTAAATCTGTATTCCCGAGTTTTCTGAATTTCATATTTAATAATATCACAACTGTTAAATAATTTGAAAAAAAAATGACAAGATGTTTTATCTGATATCTGTTGCTTTTATTATAATTAAAAATAATCTGTTTATTAAAGAGACAGTCTGCTATGACCATCCTCTCCACAGATTATTAAGAACAACTAATTTTCAAATGAAATTTACACTAAACAGCTTAAAAACTCATCATTGAATTACAACCTTGTTTCTTCCGCTTTTTTTCGCCTGATACAAGGCATCATCGGCACGTTTGATTATCTGTGTTAAATTCTCATTTTCCCTGAATACTGTCCCGCCAAAACTTGCAGTAGATTTTTTAATTTCCGGAAAATTATAGCTCTCAATCGTATTCCGCAATTTTTCAGCCATTTTCCCAATGCCTTCCCTGTCTGTACCGGGACAGATTATCAGAAATTCCTCGCCCCCCCATCTGCCGAGAATATCTGTAATACGGATGCTGGACTGCATCAGTTTTGAAATTGTTACTAAAATCATATCGCCTACAAGATGACCATATGTATCATTCACTGTTTTGAAAAAATCAATATCCATCAATATTATACCAAATGGACGGCTGTAACGTTCATAATAAGCCACTTCATTATTAAGTGCTTCATTCAGCTTGCCGCGGTTATAAAGCCCTGTCAGCTGATCTGTAATTGCCAGCTTATTTAACTCGCAGTTTTTGACTTCCAATTCATTTTTCAAAATATTGAGATCATTGAATAACTGCTGTATTTGTTTTTTTTCTTTTGACAATCGCCTGTACCTGTATATTATTATAATAATTATGGCAATCGAACTGAGAAGGATCTTCCACACAAGAGAGTAATCAGGTGTTTCAACATTCATTTTGATCCATCTGTTATAGATCCTGTTATGTTCCTCTGGTGTTATTTCTTCAAGAACTTTATTGATAATAGAAACAGTCAGTTCATGCTCAGGAGGAAGTCCAATTCGATGTTCAAATACATATTCAGTTTTACCGGCAATGCTGAGATCCATATCAGATTTTCTAATAGCATCCATGACAACAGCCATGTGGCCGACAAATGCATCTATTTTTCCATTGTGCAGCATTTTAAGACCTTCAACTACATTACTTGAAGTAACAAGTTCAATATCAGGATAGTTGGTATTTAAAAAATGATAACTTGTATACCCTTCCCCAACACCGACTTTTTTCCCGACAAGTTCATTAGTGTTGCTGATAAAATCAATATCAGGCCTGGTTGCGATTATCAGAGGGAAGGAAATATACGGCTCTGTTAAAAGCACATCGGTACCGATATAGTCATCACTTGATAATGCCGGTATAAGATCAATATCCTTACTGACAAACTTATCAAGAACTTCCTGCCAGGTTTTACTCTGAATAAAATCCATTTCAATCCCGGTTGCTTCACTTATAATCTTAAGGTAATCTGCTATGATTCCCTTGTATACAGGATATTCATCTACATAAGAAAGAGGTTCCCATTCTACCTCACTGAACTTCAGCTTTTCTACATGATAAATCCACTCTGTTTCCTGGCTGGAAAACTCAAGACATGAAGTTTCTTCAGGCATAATAAGCACTACGAATAACTGCAAAGCTAAGGCAAAATAATAAATATTCTTCATATCCTTTAATTTCCTTTCAAGGTTTATATATTTCATATTAAATAATTCAATCAATTTCAATTGAAAAACCATGTTTACATATATTTTATGCTGAACTCATATTTAAATTGTTATACATGTCCGAATTAAATATATTCACAGATAACTTTACCATAGTTTATGCCTGCAGTCATTCAGGGAATATCAATAATTACTTATTATGCCTGTATTTATTATAGGAGCTAACAAACTCTTTCACAATCTTTTTTATCAGATTCACTGAGATCAAAATTAAATTACCAGGTTAATCTACCTAATTATTACAAACCGTTCATTGTTAATTATAAGAGGAACCTGTATCTTTCTGCCAGTAAACTCTCAGGATATTGTCCATTAAAATATTTCCTTGTCTTCTGTTAATTATCCCCTATAATAAAAAAAGATAAAAATTCAAGGAGATAAAAATGTTAAAAAATATTACAAAGCTTCAGCCAGGTATCCAGTGCTTTGAGATTGAATCAGAAAATACAGGAGACAACCTCACTGTAAGAGTACAGCTTCCGGGAAGCTATGAGTTTTCAGACTCATCATATCCTGTACTTTATGTTCTTGACGGTGATGCTGCTTTCGGCCTTGCAACTACAATTATGTCCTATATAAATCTGGGGGCCAATTTCGGAATGGGTAAAAATTATTCCTGAAATGATTGTAGTCAGCATTGGTTACGAAAGAGGGGGGCATTCCATGGCTTTTGACCCGTGTAAGGGATTTCACACCTACAGAAGATCCCTCTTTTAATTACAATAATCCCAATTTTAATGTGCCTGCAAGCGGAAAGGCAGAATTGTTTTATAATTTTATTCTTGATGAATTGAATCCCGAACTTGAATCAATGTTCCGGATTGATCCTTCATTGAATGTACTTGCCACCCATTCCATGGGGGGTGTTTTTGCAGCCTACACAATGCTTAATCAGAAACAGTATTTTAATAAATTCCTTATGGTATCACCATTTGTCGGTTGGGACAGCAAGGCTGTTTTCGGGATGATGAACTCCTGTAAGGACAAGAATAAAAAACTTAATTCAGATGTTTTTATTTCATGTACACCAGTAGAGCCTACACCTTCGTATATTGAAGAAGTAAGTGATTTTTACGAAAACCTTGTTAACTGCGGATTTGAAGGTTTAAACTGCCACTTTGAAAATTACCCTGATGATAACCATTTCTCTGTCATAAGCAAGGCTTTTATTGATGGCCTTGTATATTTGTTTAATGCAGTTTGATTTCAAAAAAGATATCTGTGTTTACAACAGTATAGTAAATTATGACAAGTTATCAGGTTTTTCTTTATAATTGTTATCTATTTTAGATACCTTGTACTTTTCCTCCACGGGAGTGGAGCTGCAAAACAACAAAAGCATCCACATTTCAGCGGCACTACCCCCTGTTTTCACAGAAATTTTCAGCATAAGCACATATTTCAGGGACTTGCATTGTGCACCAGGGAGGAACTGCAGGGTTTTGTATCTTTTACTTGATTTTTTTATTATGATTTATTATTATATATGCGTGCGCATGCATTTATAATAATAAATCATATACAGATTAGAGAATAAAAACATGAATGAAGAAGAAGATTTTTTTGTGCTTCTGCACAGCATAATGAAAAAAATACGGACAATTGCCAACAGAGAACTTATCCCCCTGGGAATGAATCATATCGAGATGAGGATACTCATGATGATGTACCTTTATTATCCCGATGGATGCAGCCAGGAAGAACTGATCTCAAAACTTGAGATTGACAGGAGCAATGTCGGAAGGTCTCTTAAAAAGCTGGAGCAGCTTGGCTACATTGAAAGGGAAACTGACTCACAGGATCGCCGTGCCTACAGAGTTTTTTTGACAGAAAACAGCGATTCAATCCGTATGCCGCTGTATCAAATGAGAGAGACACTTTATACAACCATCTCAACGGCAATGACACAACAGGAATTCACATTACTGCTTCAGTTGTTAAAAAAAACTGACAAGCATATATCTGAAGAAAATTACAGGAATATCAAATATTCCAAAATATAATCAGAGTTTTTCCAATTAAAAGTGATACATCTCAGCAGAGAAAATAATTTGCTCTGCAGCATTACGTATTTACAGAAAGGAGACTTCTACATGAACATGAAAACTGCACGTTTAACTGACGGTCCGATAACCCAAATATTACTAAGACTCACCTTCCCTACAATACTGGGCGGGATTGGCATGGTTATATTCAATATCACTGATACATACTTTGTTGGCCGGCTGGGAACGATTCAGCTGGCAGCTTTAAGTTTTACATTTCCAGTAGTTCTTTTTGCAACAAGTATAGCGCATGGTGTAGGCATCGGGGTCTCTGCAATCGTCTCCCGTGCCATCGGAGAAGGGAACCATCTTAAAGCATCGCGAATCACGACAGACAGCCTGAGCCTGTCTCTCCTTCTGGTAGGGATTATATCAGTCACCGGATTGGCTACAATCGATGATTTGTTCCGGCTGCTTGGAGCAACACCTGAAACCATGCCTTATATAAGGCAGTACATGACTGTATGGTACCGGGGGGCAGTATTCATGGTTGTTCCAATGGTAGCTAACAATGCTATTCGTGCATCCGGTGATACAAAAACTCCCGGTTTAATTGTACTCTGCGCTGCTTTAATTAATATTATCATGGATCCCCTTCTGATATTCGGTATCGGTCCGTTTCCGGAAATGGGTGTTACAGGGGCTGCAATATCAACAGTGTTGTCACGCGCTATAATGATGCTGTTATCCTTCATAATAATACAGTTTAAAGAGAAGATGATAATCTATGAGAAACCGGATATTCATTCAATTCTTGATTCATGGCGTCAAATCCTCTACATTGGTGCTCCCTCAGCACTGACAAAAATTGCACTCCCTTTTGCCGCTGGAATCATGACAAGCATTGTTTCCTTATATGGCTCAGCAGCTGTTGCCGGATTTGGCGTAGCAACCCGAATCGAAGTATTTGTCCTGATGGTGATTTTATCCCTTTCCGCAGTGATGGGGCCCTTTGTAGGCCAGAATTACGGAGCTGGAAAATTTGACAGGATCAAATCAGGCATAAGAATCAGCAATCAAATTTCACTGATATGGGGAATGACAGCAGTCATCGCCCTGATTATATTTGCCTCCCGCATATGTTCAGTATTCAGCAGTGATCCCGAAGTAATCTCAGCTGTAAAAATATATCTGCTGATTGTTCCTGCAGGATATGGGGTATATGGAATTGTTTTGATTGCAAGCTCTGCAATGACTGTCCTTCAGAAACCCATTAATGCGGCAGCAGTGACAATTGTACAGACATTTCTCCTTTCCATCCCTTTTGCCTATATCGGCTCTTATCTTGCAGGATTGCGGGGTATATTTCTGGCCATGCCTCTCTCTTATTTAATTTCATCCCTGATTGCCCGCCCTATGCTTAATAAAATTATTAATGAAAGGGAGGAATTACTGAAGCTGAAGAGGGATTGAATTATTTTTAATCTCTTTTCATGAAATCGTTGAATTACCAGGATCAGTCCCAGTTTTTGCAGACATCAACCCAGTCTTCATATCCTGAATACTTTTCAAGTTCATCAAGTGTAAGTTCTATTGCGCTGTTGCTGCTTCCGCATGCGGGAAAAACAGTCTCAAATCTTTTAAGTGATTCATCAAGATAAATATCAAGGCCTTCCTTGACAGCAAAAGGACACACTCCCCCCACCTTGTGGCCGGTGAATGTTTCAACCTGCTCAGCGTTGAGCATTTTCGCCTTTTTCCCGAACTGATTCTTGTATTTTGAATTATCTATTTTAGCATCGCCTGCTGCAACAACAAGGATACAATCATCATTAACTGTAAACGATAATGTCTTTGCAATCCTTTCAGGTGCACAGTTAAGCGCCTGAGCTGCCAGTTCAACTGTGGCGCTGGATACATCAAATTCAAGGATTTTTTCATCCATTCCGAACTGACTGAAATACTCCCTTACTGCTTCAATTGCCATTTTGCCTATCCTCCGGGATGTTTTATATTTTCTAAAATATCAGAAAAACAGGTAATTTTCAATTAAACTTAAGCCTGAGTTTATGAACATTTGTAAAATAATACACACACTCCTTTCCAGACAGAAGTTCCGGAATAACTGAGATACAGACTTAATAAATAATCCTTATTCATAGAAAATTATTCACAGCAATATATAATATAAAAACCGCAGAGATAAACACCTGCTTTCTCCGCGGTCGATTTTTATAACAATATGAATGATACATCACATTACATTACATTACATCAATTCACTTCAGTATAAAAATATTATCAATATTAAAATTCACTAAACCCGTCATTATTGTCATAATCATATGATTTTTCAGTTTCCGGCTTCTTTGTTTTTCCGGCAGATGAATTTTTCTTTTCTTCTGTCTCTTTTACAGTTTCAGGAACGGCTGAATATATCTGTTCACTTCCGGATAACTTGAAAAAATCCACATTACTTTTCATAAGTTCTGACTGGCTGCTCAATTCTTCTGCCATGGAAGCCATTTCTTCTGATGATGAAGCATTCTGCTGAATAACAGTATCCAGCTGCTGCAGTGCCTGATTTATCTGGTCAGCCCCGCGGTTCTGTTCAATACTGGAAGTGTTAATTTCCTGAATTAATTCCGCTGTGTTCTGTATCTGGGGAACAAGATCATTGATTAAGTTACCTGCCTTTTCAGCAGCCTTTACGCTGTTAATGGAAATATCAATAATCTCGGCAGCCGCGCTTCCGGAATTCTCTGCTAGTTTTCGAACTTCGCTTGCAACAACTGCAAATCCCTTACCAGCATCGCCGGCTCTTGCAGCTTCAATTGCAGCATTAAGAGCAAGCATATTGGTATTCCTTGCAATATCTTCAATAATGGTTATTTTTTCCGCAATACTCTTCATCGCAGCTACTGTTTCATTTACAGCCTCTCCTCCCTCTGCAGCTTCTACAGCAACTTTCTTTGAAATGTCATCTGCAGATTTGGAACTTTCTGTATTCTGCTGAATATTAGCCACCAGCTCTTCCATTGCACTGGAAACCTCTTCTGTACTTGAAGCCTGTTCAGTTGCTCCGGATGAAATCTGCTGGGATGTAGATGATATCTGCTGAGATCCTGAAGCTACCTGGTTTGAAGCGTTTTGAATATCCAGTAATATTCTGTTAAGATTTTCTGCCATATCTTTTAAAGAATTTGCAAGCTGTCCGATTTCATCTTTCTGGTCAATGTCCATACTTGCAGAAAGATCGCCTGAAGCAATTTTTGACGCAAAATCAACACTTGCCCTCAGTTTTGTGGAAATGCTTCTTGCAAATAAAAGTGATACGGCAATACCGATAATTAAGGCTGAAATTCCTACCAAAGCTACAATATTTCGAACAAGAACTACAGGTGCAAGAAATTCCGAATCCGGCAGAGTAAGCGCAAGACTCCACCCTGTTGATTTAACAGGTGCATAGCCGCAGCTTTTTGAATCCCCTTCAAATATATATTTCTCTACGCCGCTCTTTCCGGCAATCATATTTGCTGCATACTGCTCCATTCCTTCAAGCTCTGTAATATTTAATTTCAAATTCAGTTTTGAATCCGGATGGGCAATCACCAATCCGGTATTATCAATAATAAAAGCATAACCGGTATCACCGATTTTTGAATTTGTGATGATATTATTGAGAAAAGAGATTTCAACAATTGTCGCAACAGCTCCAATAACAGAGCCTTCAGTAGAATAGACAGGCACAGCAAAAGGAATAAAAGGTTCTCCTGTTACTTTGTTTATTCCTACTGCTCCTATATTGGGTTTTCCCTTAAGAGCATTTACTATATAATCCCTGTCTTTAACAGACACTCCCAGATAATTATTTTCACTGGCAGCAAATACAATTCCGGATTTATCTGCAGCAAGAAGAACCTGATAATGCTCTCCAAGCCCTTCTGTCTTTAATATTTTAGAAAAAGTCTTATTTAAAGCATTAATTTTATTTGATTTTTCAGATGAATCGTCTTTATATACAGATACAGAAGCATCAATAGAAACATCAAGAAGCGCCAGATTCTTTACAATCTTCATTTCATCTGAAATAACATAGTCAACAAGAAGGGCAAGCTCCTTTGCTCTTTCAGACATCTGCTCTTCTGCGAGTCTTGTAAGCCCTTTTCCGGCAATTGATACAGAAGAAATCCCAACAGTTATAAGCGGAATTATCATAACTGAAATACCGAATAACAATAATTTTGTAGCTATTTTAAGATTTTTAAACATATAGACCTCCATAACTGCCTGTCAATTCACCTTAAAAAGCTTTTTTGGGCAGTGCCCATATTCTATTATCTGTGTTATAATCTGTCAAGATAAATCAATGGAATATTGAATTATGTAAATAAAAATCATAAATTGAAAACATAAGGAAAGTGATCATGCCGAGAAAACCAATCTTTGATAACACAGATATAATTATTGATACTGCGTTTAACATTATAAGAGAGGAAGGGTTTTACAACTTTTCGACAAGAAGACTGGCGTCAAAACTGGAAGTTTCAAAAAATGCTGTCTTTAATTACTTAAAAACCAAGGAAGATATTATCAATAAAGTTGTTGAAAAATTTTATACAATTTTTGTCGAAAATGTTTTAAAAATGATTAAAAACAATGAAGATCATTATAAAAAGAACCTTTTTGATATCTACCTGATTATTGCTGATGTTCTCTATGATATGGTTTTGGAATATGGCGATGTATACAAAATAGCAATCAGGGATTTCAACAAAACATTTGAACCGGAAACAACGACTGAGAACAAATTTAAACTTTTATTTCCTGTATTTACATTTCTTATTGACGATTTCAAGTATACAGAATACAAGGAATTTACTGAACAGGATTTTCTTGACAAGCATCATCTTCTTATCGTTTTAATTATAAACATGAACACTATTGAATTAAACAGAGAAACTAAAATCGGAAAAGATGAATACATGAGGTTATTCAGGAAAGCATATTCTCTTGTAATGGAATAGACAAAACAGGGCAATTTGATACTTGAAATATAAAATTTACACAAAAGCTCAAAGCGGCTCTTATATATTACTGCAACAGCATTTTCTAGCTGAACTTATGCAGCAGCAACACCCCATTCAATAATTCAGCGTGTTTATCTTTCCATTTATGAAAAATAAACACATCAAAGAAAGACACCAATTTCATGACAACTCAAGGACACTGTAGATGAAAAACTTGTTTACCCGCAGCAGCAGCGATTCCTCCCCTCCTCCTTGGCCTGGTACAGAAGTTTATCTGCCCTTTTCAAAAGATCGTCCTCAACATCGCCGCTTTCTGCTTCAGTTACACCGAAACTGGCTGTTAATTTTCTACCAACTGTATTGAAATCCGTTGTTTCAATCGTATTACGTATCCTTTCCGCAATTTTACATGCTTCATTCAGCTGTGTATCATTTAAAACAATAATAAACTCTTCACCTCCGAATCGTATAACAGCATCTGATTCTCTTGATGCATAAAGCAGGACTTCGGCAAATTGTTTTAAAACTTTATCCCCCGTATCATGTCCGTAAGTATCGTTGACAGATTTAAAATGATCTATATCTGTAAAAATACAGCAGAATGGAGTGGTTTGTTGTATTTTCATGGAAAACCTGTCTTTTAAAATAATTGACAGGTATCTACGGTTATATACTTGGGTCAAACTGTCTATAATTGACTGGTTTTCAAAAATGGATTTATCATGATACAGATTTCGATAATATTTTTCCCTTGAATATGAAAAGTAGAGAGATAATATATTTATAATCAGCAAGGGGAAAATTGATTGAAAAGATATAATAGAATGAGTATATAAATTATAAACAGAAACAAATAATGCCATCCCGCTGAAAAAAATTGCAGAAGATATTTTCCAGCTAATCCTCAAAGTAAATGCCACAAGTACCAAGCCGAAAATATATGCTGTGTAATTATGGTCATTCACATATTTATAATCCTTGATACTAACTGAATCTAGAATGGAAATAATGACCAATGAATAGAAAATATATGCACATGAAAGAATAATCAGCATATTTGAAATGCGGTAATATTGTTTTCTATAGAATAAAGGCAGGACTATTCGGGTACCCAGAACTATTACAGCACCTGTCAAGTAAATCAGGAAGTAGTAAACAGCTATGTCATAAACAAACAGGAAAAATAAATAATTTCTTACCAGAAAACCAAGAGCAGCGATTCCGAGAATGATTAAGATTCTTTTATATAAAAAAACATTACACTCCAGTTTATGAAGGAAAAAAGAAGAAGTATCTGGAGATTTATTTTTATTCTCAGCCATTGTCGCCTTATTCAGTTGATCTATTTAAACCGGATTATACACCATAATAAGGATACGATAAAGCAATACAATGAATTTTAGAGCAATGAAAAAATATAGTTTTTTATTATTCTAAATTTTCTCTGATTCATTCAAAATATATCATGATTATTTTCCAGCTTAATAACTGCACATAACTCTTAATTTTAAAATCTCATTATTTGCCTGTTAACGTTATATTCTGCAAATTTGACATATGCAATATCAGGTTGTATATTAATATCATACTTTATGATTTTAATATTTGGAGAGATTCTTTATGACATGTTTCCCGGAGGTAAAAGACTGGGGGGCGCACCTTTTAATTTTGCCTATCACCTTAAAAAACTTGGTTTTGATGTCAGATTTATATCAAGAGTTGCCAGAGATGAAAATGGATTGGAAATTCTTGATTTCCTGTCAAATAATAATTTCAATATAGATGATATACAAATCGAGAAAAATAATAAAACCGGAATTGTAAAAATAGTAATGTCGGATAATGGAGAACATTATTTTGATATTATTAAAAATGTCGCTTATGACAATTTGGAATTTACCGACAGTATCAGAGAATTGATTAACAAATCTCCTGAATTGATTTATTTTGGAACATTACTGCAAAGATCAGAAAATGGTTTTAAAACAATAGATTCAATACTAAAAACATCGTACAGGAAAACTGAATTATTCTGCGATCTGAATCTGAGACCAGACTGTTATAATAAAGAAATAATTAAACGATCTTTATTATATTCAAACCTTCTTAAAATTAACAATGATGAACTTCAGGAAATCAATGATTTATTACTGGAAGAAAAGATTCAGGATCCGGCTGTTCTTTTAGATAAATATGACATTTCTAATTTAATTATCACCAAAGGTGAAAATGGAAGTTTATGGTTAAATAAACAATACAAACAGCAAAACGAGGCGGTAAAAGTAAAGAATATTGCAGATACTGTCGGAGCAGGAGATGCTTTTTCAGCTGTTGCAGCTGCAGGATATTTAAAGAAGCTACCGGAAAAACAAATACTTAATTTAAGCTCAGAGTTTGCTTCTTATATTTGTTCTATAAATGGCGCCCTGCCGGAAACAGACGATTTTTATAGATATTTAAAAAGAGAAATGGAGAAAAAGAATGAAAAATAAAGGTTTATATATTCAAATGTTCAGTATACATGGACTTGTACGCGCGGAAAACATGCAGCTTGGACATGATGCAGATACAGGGGGACAGATTAAATATGTTATTGAACTTTGCAATGAACTTTCCAAAAACAAGAATGTAGAACGTGTTGATTTATTCACAAGACTGATTTCCGATAAAAGAGTTTCAGATGATTACAGTATTAAAGAGGAGATTATCAACGATAAATTCCGTATTAACAGAATACAGTGCGGCGGACGTAAATATTTAAGAAAAGAACTGCTGTGGCCTCATCTGGATGAATTTATAGACAAAACAATTAAGTATATAAAAAAAGAAAACAGAGTTCCTGATGTTGTTCATGGACATTATGCAGACGGAGGATATATAGCCGGAGAAATTTCCAGAATATTTGATATACCTTTTATTTTCACAGGGCATTCACTTGGAAGAGTAAAAAAAGAAAAACTGATCAATGATGGATTATCTGAACAGGAAATAAATAAACTTTATAAAATTGACTGGCGAATAGATGTTGAAGAATCTGTTTTAAACAAAGCAGATTTAGTTGTAACAAGCACAAATCAGGAAGTAAACGAGCAGTATATATTATACACCAATAATCAGAAAACAGATTATAAAGTTATTCCGCCGGGGATTGATCTGTCGAAATTTTATCCGTATTATGAAGCTCAATTTACAGAACAGGAAAACAGAGATGAGCAGTATTTTGCTAAATCTGCAATATTAAAAGAGCTTAATCATTTTTTCCAATACCCGGACAAACCTCTCGTCCTTGCTCTCTGCAGACCTGATAAGAGAAAAAATATCGAAGGTCTTATTAAAGCTTATGGAGAAGACTATGATCTTCAGGCTATAGCAAATCTTGCAATCTATGCAGGGATAAGAAAAGATATTTCAGATAAAGAAGAAAATGAAAGAGAAGTTCTTACAAAGATGCTTCTCCTCATGGATAAATACAATCTGTACGGAAAAATGGCAATACCGAAAAAACATGATTTTGAATTCGAGGTTCCGGAATTATACAGAATTGCAGCAGAAAAGGGAGGCGTGTTTGTTAATGCAGCCTTAACCGAACCTTTTGGAATCACACTCCTGGAAGCTTCAGCTACAGGCCTTCCGCTGGTCGCAACTAAAGATGGTGGCCCGAACGATATTATCGGCAATTGTAAAAGCGGTATTCTAGTAGATCCGTCAGATATTAATGCTATTTCATCAGCAGTTAAAAAAATAATGGTTCATGAAGATCTATGGAACAAATTCTCACGAAACGGGGTTCTCAAAACACGGGAATATTATTCCTGGGATAATCATGTGAACAATTACTTAAAACAGTTATATGAAATATCAAAAAAAACATTTGAATCCGGAAGTAAAAACTATTAACAGAAAAAAACAGGTTGGGAAACGGCTCACAGACCTGGAATACATGCTTGTAACTGATATTGATAATACCCTTATTGGCGGTCCGGAAGGTAATATAAAAAGACTAATGACAATACTTAAGGAAAATGAAAATAAAATAGGTTTTGCAGTCGCGGACAGGAAGGGATCTTGAATCAGCTGTTGAGGTTCTTGAAAAAAACAATGTGATCAAACCGGACATCATTATATCATCAGTCGGATCAGAAATCTTTTACGGTCCGGAACATTACTATGATAAGGATGGGAAACCCATATTTCAAAACGGTGGAAACCTGAACAGATTATTAATATTTTGAAAACTTTTGATTTTCTTAAATTTCAAAAAGCTGATGCTCAGAAAAAATTTAAAATCAGCTGTGAAATACAACCAGTCAAGGATTATCTTACTGCTATTCACAACAAGCTTAATTACAATGGATTACGATATAATCTGATATACTCTCACAATAAATTCCTCGATATACTTCCTTTCAGGGCATCAAAAGGAAAAGCGTTAAGATATATCAGTTATAAATGGAATATCCCTTTAAGTAATTTTATTGTATGCGGTGATTCCGGAAATGATGAAGAAATGCTCAGAGGCGATACTTCGGCAATTGTCGTAGGTAATTACAGCAGTGAACTTGAAAAACTGAAGAAATCCAGAAATGTTTATTTTTCCAAAAACAGTTTCGCTTCAGGAATCATTGAAGGACTTGTTTATTACAGAAATAAAAAGAAGAGGGTTGATTATGGCAATACAAAATAAAGTACAGATTATAACATATCCAGACAGCCTGGGAGCCAACATTCCTGAAATTACATTATGTGTTAAGAAGATTTTTAAAAAATGCAATTGGAGGAGTTCATATTCTTCCTTTTTATCCGTCCTCGTCAGACAGGGGATTTGCCCCAATAACTTATGATGAAGTTGATCCTGTTTTCGGAAAATGGAGCGATGTTGAAAAAATCGGAAAAGATTTTGATCTTGTTATAGATTTCATGATTAACCATATTTCAAGACAATCTGAGTTTTTTATTGATTATATAGAAAAAGGTGAAAACAGCGAGTATGCTGATATGTTTTTCAGTTTCAATAAGTTAAGTCCGGATGGATGGATTCCTGACGATGTACTTGAAAAAGTATATACAAGAAAACCCCGCCCGCCCTACCTTGTTCTGGAGCGCCCCAACGGAGCACTGGAAAAAATCTGGTGTACTTTTGATTATGAGCAGATTGATCTTGATTATAATTCTGCAAAAACAAAAGAAGTTATGAGAAAGTTTTTGATAAGACTTGCAAGAAACAGGCCTAAAATGATCAGGCTTGATGCTGTCGGGTACACAACCCTGAAACTCGGAACAAACTGTTTTTTTGTTGAGCCGGAGATCTGGGAAGTAATTGAATGGTTTGAGGATTATGTTTCTGCCTTTGATACAGAAATCATCCCCGAAGTGCACGAACACTACAATTACCAGCTTAAGCTTTCAGAGAAAGGGTATTGGGCATATGATTTTGCTCTTCCCATGCTTGTCCTTCATGCACTTTTCTTCAACACAAACAAGAACCTTGTCAACTGGTTTAATATATGCCCCAGAAAACAGATAACTACTCTTGATACACATGATGGTATAGGTGTTGTTGATGTTGTGGATTTAATGGAAAAAGAAGAAATTGACAATACAATTAATATTTTATATGAGCAGGGATCAAATGTTAAAAAAAAATATTCAGGCCCGGAATACAAGAATCTGGATATTTATCAGGTTAACTGTACATATTATTCCGCACTGGGAAGTAATGATGACGCATATATTACAGCAAGAACAATTCAGTTCTTCGCCCCCGGCATACCTCAGGTCTATTATGTCGGATTACTTGCCGGTGAAAACGATACTGAACTTGCAGAAAAAACACACCAGGGAAGAGACATAAACAGGCACAACTACACACTTGATGAAATAAGGACAGAAATTGAAAAAACCTGTAGTAAAAAGACTGCTGAAACTGATGGAGTTTAGAAGTAATTATCCTGCTTTTAACGGAGACTTTTCAGTAGTTGAATCAGATGATGATTCCCTTGTTCTTGACTGGAGCCTTGATGAGTTTTCAGGCTACAGCATATATTGATCTCAAATACTACAAAACAAAGATTATTTACAAAGACGAAGAAACCCTGAGAAATATTATTTTTAAGGTGTAGCATCGCAATCTCATGATAGTTCAAAACCTGTACAATTGCCTGCTTGAATGATTATTAATTTAATACAAGCAAGCAATGATACAGATAATCAGGCATCCTTTAGAGATTCATTCAATATATTTGCTGTTAAATCAGGCGATCGAACGGTCTTTGCCGTAATATATTACATTTTTATAATTAACAGGATCTGTATCGCCTTCTGTGCTTATAAACAGAACAACAGAGTCACTGTTCAATCCAAGTGAATTCTTCAATTCAGACAGTTCACTTTTTCTCATGACAAGATCAATAAGTCCCACGCCGACAGATCCTGATTCTCCTGATACGATTTTTTTATCAAGGCCGACAGGATTGGCCAGTATTCTCATTCCATTTGCAGATATGAAATCAGGGCATGATATATATGCAGAAGCAAAATCCCTTAATATTTCCCATGTAACTGTGTTAGGCTCTCCGCATGCAAGACCTGCCATTGCTGTATTCAGATCCCCTTCCACGCGATGAGGCTTGCCGTCATTGGCAAGAGCTGATTTATATATGCATGCTGCCTCATTCGGCTCTACAATAACTGTAATAGGGGGCTCTCCATTGAATCGGTTCACATAATACCCGAGAACTCCACCTGCCATTGCGCCTACCCCGGCCTGCAGAAAAATATGGGTCGGTTTATCAACACCGGTTTCTTCAAGCTGAGTCTGCATTTCATCAGCCATAGTCATATAGCCCTGGGAAATCCAGTTCGGTATTTTTTTCATAACCTTCAAACGCTGTGTCCTGTACAAGGATCCATCCGTTCTCTTCACCTTTTTGAGTAGCGAATCTTACAGCATCATCATAGTTCAGATCTGTAACATGTGTTTCCGCCCCTGCATTTTTTATAGCATCAACCCTTGACTTTGCAGCCCCCTTCGGTAGAAAGACTACAGATCTGCATCCAAGCTGAGTTGCGGCCCAGGCTATTCCCCTTCCGTGATTACCATCAGTTGCAGTTACAAATACAACATCCTTTATCTTTTCATTTATTTCCCTTGACTTGAAGTAATCAAAGGAAACTTCATCAATATTCTTGCCAAGCCTATCACAGAGAATCCTTGCAATTGAGTAAGTACCTCCAAGACTTTTAAATGCATTAAGGCCGAACCTGTGAGATTCATCTTTAACATAAATTCCCTTAACACCTATTTCAGCTGCCAGGCTATCAAGTCCCACCAGCGGAGTTTCTTTATATCCTGTCATTGAAGAGTGGAATTTTCTTACACTTTCAACTTCCTTCATGTTAAAAAGCTCAGGTAAACCATTATTCACAACATTGCTGGCTACTGCTTTAATTCCCAATACTTCGTCAAACACTTTCATATGTTTACCTCCCGGTTATTTTTACAATAATCATGCAACTATCATACCAACTTCAGGGATAAGCCATATTTAACTTACATTTCTATAAATACCCCTGTTTTTATAATATTTTATTTGTCTAATCAGTATTTATGAGAAATTTTATTCGGTTTTTCATTTAAATTATACGATTGATAAGAGGAATAATATTATCATTATGATAATGATATATCATTTTGATAATCAGGAGATGCCGTATTTCTTCATTTTCCTGTAAAGAGTTGCTATTCCAATACCTAGTTTATCAGCAGCAATTTTCTTTGAATCCATATCTGCCCCGCAGAGATCAAGTGCTTTCTGAATAATTTTTCTCTCCATTTTCTCAAGGTTCAAATCCTCAACTTCAAAATTTATAGGACTTGAAGTTATTTTTTTTGGGAAGGAGATCAGCTTTTATAATTTCAGGGTGACCGAGCATGATTACAACATATTCTATAGTATTCTGAAGCTCCCTGATATTCCCGGGCCAGGAATACTTTTCAAGGCAATCATAAAAATCATTTTCAACTTTTATCACTTTTTTATCAAAAAGATCTGAATACTTCTTGATAAAAATAATTTGAAAGTTCTTTTACTATCATCTCCCCTTTCACGGAGAGGGGGAAGAACAAGGGGAATAACATTCAGCCTGTAATACAGATCTTCCCTGAATGTTTTTTCAGATATCATTTCTTCAAGGTTTTTATTTGTTGCAGCAAATAACCCGTACATCAATCTTTATAGTCCGGTTTGAACCGACCCTGACAATTTCCCGCTCTTCAAGTGCCCTGAGCAGTTTCACCTGCACATACAGAGGCATGTCGCCAATCTCATCAAGAAACAATGTCCCCTTATTTGCAAGTTCAAATTTACCTA
The DNA here is from genome assembly GCA_963662265.2 of Spirochaetia bacterium. Lineage (GTDB taxonomy): Bacteria > Spirochaetota > Spirochaetia > CADAEX01 > CADAEX01. The sequence goes on from CAXXHA010000001.1 coordinate 188,800, forward strand.
TTTTACCTCTCGGATCTGCGCCGGTAAATGCCCCTTTGTTGTACCCGAACAGTTCACTTTCTATAAGATTCTCAGGAATGGCTCCGCAATTAATTGCGATAAAAGGTTCATTGGCACGGTCACTTTCTTCATGAAGAGCTCTTGCAAGAAGCTCTTTACCTGTACCGCTTTCGCCATGAATAAAAACAGTTGAATTTGTCTTTGCAACCATTTTAACCTTGTTTTTCAGTGCTGTTACCCGGGGAGAATTTCCCTGTGTTCTCTCAAGTCCTATCTTTTCCTTTGATGTAGCCAGAGTCCGTGCCTGCTCCCGAACCATATCGGCATCTTTAAAAATAAATAATTTATGATATTCACCAATATTGATTTGATATATCTTACCTACAAGATTATGCTTTATGCTGTTTATTTCAAGAATAACTTCTGCTGAATCAAGTATATAGTTGCCGGTAACTTCTATTTTTATTTTTTGCTCTTTTTTCAATTTTTCCGATATCAAGCATTTTTTCTGCAATAATATTGGTTTTTGATATTCTAAAATTCCGGTCATATACAATAACGCCCTGATCAATTTTATTAATTATTTTATTAAGGAGATCAATAAAAACAATTCTTTTGTCATTTTCAAAAACTTCAAATGCTTTCGATGCAATAAGTTCGGAAATATTATTTGAGAAATCCACAAATGTATTAAAATTCTCAGTCAGATGTCTTTTCTGCTCTTCTGTAAAACAGATAAAGCCGATAACCCCTATGACCTGATTTTCAAGTTTTATCGGGTGTACTTATTTCATAAACTTCATCACAGTTGTCTTTTTTTGAACACTGGCTGCAGACGCTGTCTTTACCGGGGTTTTCAATTATTCTCATTTCACCGGTTTTCTATTACTTCACGGTAGGCACATCCTTCATCAGCCTCTATTCCTGTTGATTTTCTTTTCAAACCTGCCGGTTCCGCATATTCTTTCCAGATTACTGTCAGCAACTTCAACATCCACTTTAAGAACTTCAGACAATACTGCAGCATATTTACCTACAGTATCCTGCATTTTTTTTAAAAACATGTTCCATTAAGTTACCAGCTCCTCCAAAAAAAAAATAATGAATTGTGTACCTGCAGTGCAGCTTTATTATATCTGCATATGCCTTACATCAACAGTACTTTAAATAATACTTCAAATAAGCTGTCAATTGAAGAACAACATGAAAATAGTGTTTTCAGATTATGCGTTTTATCAATAATTTACAATGCTTGAGATTCAGCTGAGATCAGTCTTTTGACATGTACCTGTTTTTAAATGTTATCGGGCTTACTCCGACCTGCTTCTTGAACAGAATACCGAAATACTTGGGATCGTTGTATCCGACTCTTTCAGCTACCTCATAAATTTTTATGCGGTGATCTTTTAGAAGCTTGATTGCTTCCCTGATTCTGTAGCTGGTCAGGTATTCAACAAAAGTATATCCCATATAGCTTTTAAACAGCCTGCTTAGATAACTTTCACTTATCTCAAGCTCAAAAGCTGCATCGCTGATACCTATATTTTCACTGTAGTGATTTTCAATCCATTCCAGTGCCTTTGTTACATATTTCTGCCTGCTGTCATTATGTGTATCAAAACCCTCTTCCCGGGCAAGGATTTCCTTTCCTTCCTGAATCAGCTGGCTCTGCTCCTGCTGCCTGGCTATACGTTGTTTTTTTTCTATGTTTAAAATTACCTTTCTCAGTATTCGGTAAAAATCATCATCATCGATAGGCTTGAGCAGGTAGTCCCTGACCCCCAGCTTGATAGCCTGCTGGGCATAACTGAAATCACTGTATCCCGATATAATTATATACTCGGCATTTGAAACATGCTCCAGTTTTCTTATCATTTCTATACCATCCATTACAGGCATATTGACATCAGTAATAACAATGTCAGGCTTCAGTTTTTCAATCAGGTCATACCCTTCCTGCCCGTCACCGGCTTCCCCTATAACTTTGCAGCCGAATTCTTCCCAGGGAGTTGTAACAACCATCCCTTTCCTGATATAGGATTCATCCTCAACAATTACTATACCGATCACAGCAGGTCTCCTTCCATGGTACTCGGCATCCTGATTACAACCTCTGTACCATGGGTCTTACTGTTAATGCTTACTCCGAAATCTTTACCGAAATACATTTTAATCCGCTTATCAACATTGTAGATTCCGATATGATTTTCAGGCCTTTCAAAGGTAAGCTCCTCGATTTCCTGTTCAGTCATACCTATTCCATTATCGTAAACCCGGAATTCTATGACTCTGCAATTTCCCTCTTCTTCAGAACAATCACAGTCACGGAACCTGCCTGTAATGGTTATTATTCCGTCGCTTTTATTTGTCTTGCCGAATCCGTGGATAATAGAGTTCTCAATAAACGGCTGAAGAATCAGCCTGGGGATCTTACAGTCCATCAACGCAGGATCTATTTCTGTTATAACTTCAAAACTGTTATTATACTTGATTCTCTGAATTGCCAGATAGCTGTTTATAAATTCAATATTGCTCCGTATTGTCAGAAATTCATCAACACTGTCTATGGAAAACCTGAGCAGCCGGGCAAGATTGGTTACAACACTTATTGTTTCCTCATTTCGTCCCAGTTTTACACTCCATTTTATTACATCCAGTGTATTGTAAATAAAATGAGGTTTAATCTGGGCCTGAAGCATTTTAATTTCCGTTGTGCGCAGTTGTTTCTGCTTTTCAAGTACCTGGTCCATATATATATTCAGCCGGTCAAGCATCTGGTTGAAATATTTCCCCAGGTCCCCGATTTCATCCCTGTTCCTGATATCAGCCCGTATCTCAAGAGCACCTTTTTCAACTTCATTCATAACACTGATAAGCTCTTTAATCGGACGGGATATTGATCTTGCCTGCAGGACAGCAAGGATAACAGATGCGAACAAACTGAATACACTTCCGACAATTACAATCAGCGTCAGTATCTGCTTGAAAGCATGAAAGATGTTTGAGGAAACATTGACGATGGTAACAGTGTTAAGCCTGTTGTCCCTGTGTTCAAGGTGAAGAAATGTATTATTTCCAGTCAGCTGTTTTATAGGTTTGTGAGTTCTGATTTTCTCAAAATCCATATACGATGCCTGCTGAAATTTCCCTTCCATTTCACTGTTGACAGTATCAAACAGGGTATATCCGTTTTCATCAAGTATTACCATATGCATTGACAGCCCTGAATTAAACACCCTTGCTTTTTCAAAGACAACCTGTCTAGGCATTTCCACCAGAACATACCCGGTATGAACTCCTGATTCATCATATATCCTGTCACCGACAACAATTATTGTCCTCCCTTCCCGGGAAGAGCCCATCTCCTGTGAATAGATGACAGGTCCCTGGGTCAGGTTGTCAATTTCCCTGAATACTCCCCATTTATCAAGCAATCCCGGTTTATAACTCTCAGGAAAACTGGAGGTGGAGAAAATTCTGCTTCCATCCAGGTTTGTGATATGAATAACCGGTTTTATTTCTTCCGCAACCATGACTTCATACATGATTTCATAAATTTCATTGCTGTCAATCTTAAGTCCGCTTTCGGGATTCAGGGATTCACTTATTTTCCGGCTGTTCTGAATATTGTCAATCATGATCTCATAAGCGGAAATCCTGCTGTTGATCCTTTCATGAAAAGTATTGATGCTAGTTACTGTCTGTTCGTGAAGAGTTTTATTAAGAAAATTCAGAGAGAAGCCGTACATCAACCCCCCTATTATTATCAGGGGAAGAATACTGCACAGAATAAAGGATATGAAAAGCCTCTTAAAAACAGAAATCCTGATCCGGTTCATGTTATCTATCCCTTTTTTCATTAACAGAAGCCATTTGCCGCCATTTCTTAAGGATCATCTCCTTCCTGTCAAATGTGGATAGATTTGAGGTATCAAAAATATTAAGAGCCGCCATTGAGGACAACCCTTTTGGAACTTTTACATCATCTCTTACAGACCTCAGGTAAAAACGGTCAACCATATAGGTCTGAACCTTCCTGCTCAGTACAAATTCAATAAATATTCTTGCCGCTTCCTTGTTTTTTGCATCCTTCATAAGAGCGATTGAATCATCTATCACAGGAGTGCCTTCTTTCAAGTATATAATTTCAATGTCCTTGCCCTGATGAATTAAATTGATTGCTGCTTCCTCCATTGTAATGCCGATTGCAAAATCGCCGTCTGCGACTCCGTCATAGACTTCAGATGATTTTGCAAGCATTTTACCCTCGACATTGTAAAGCAGTTTTGCGGCATTTTCCCAGTTATAATCCCCTTTCATATTCAGTTCCAGAAGAAAGGACAGGGCAATATAAGCAGACCCTGAACCTTCAGGATCTGCCAGGGCCAGACGCCCTTTCCATCTGGGATGTAGCAGGTCGGACCAGCTGCGGCACACCTCATCCCTGGAAACAAGTTTCCTGTTGTAAATCAGGACTATTGGGAGCTGATTATAACCAAGAAGGTATTCCGCGCCGGGGTGAAGAGGTTCAAACAAGTCCCGGTATATGCCCAGATACTCCTTACCCCCGCCCCACATGATATCCATAAGATATTTATCATCTTTTTCCTCAAGAGCACTCAGAAGATCCAGAGTACCTGCAGATGTATATTCAACCCGGATACCTGTACTTTCCTGAAACTCCTTGACAATGGGGATAATCAGCCTTTCATTCAAAGGGCTGTATATTTTCAATGTGTGATCTTCAGGCTCCTTCTGCATCAGAAGATTCCATCCCCGCAGTTTTACTGATAATACTGAAACAATTATCAGTAACAGCAGAAGAAAGAGAACTGCAAGTTTTTTTGTTGTTTTTCCGATCACCATGTCTGAACAACCTCCGCAATCATCAGGCAATCAAATTACTAATCCTGTCCTGATTATGGGTCCATTATACTAAGAAAAAATCAGCTGAACAATCTCAGAGTGAACAGGGCAACAGACTCAGAGTATGTTACAAGTATAAGCACTGCAAACAGAGCCAGGATAAATGGCCAGACTTCCTTGAAAAATTTTTCCAGCTGTATATCTACAATGGAACATACTGTAAACATCATGGATCCGAACGGGGGGGTCAGGCCGCCAATCATAATGTTGACTATAAAGATGATACCGAAATGCAGAGGATCAATTCCAAACATTTTTACAGCAGGCACCAGGAGAGGTGCAAGTATAACCAGGGCAGCACCGCCCTCGATAAACATCCCGATAAACAGCAGCATAACATTGATTACCATTAACAGGATAAAAGGACTGCCTGTCATATTAACAAGGAATTCGGTAATCATCTGGGGAATTCTTTCCAGAGTCAGATAGTAGCCGAATACTTTAGCGCTGGCAATAATCGCCATAACAGCTCCTGTCCCTTTTACAGTATCCATGAGTATCAAAGGAATATGATGGGGCTTGAGCTCCTTGTAGACAAAGAATCCGACAGCTGCAGCAAATGCAACAGCAATCCCACCGGCTTCTGTGGGGGTAAAAATACCGAAACGCATTCCCATAATAATGGCAAACGGAATAAACAGGGCCCAGATTGATTTGGAGAACTGCCTGAAAATTACAGCAGGGGAAGCCATTGAATCACGGCTCGGCTGGTAGTTTCTCATAACAGAGATAACATGAACAGCAATCATCAGGGCAAGAGCCATTAATATACCAGGCATATATGCTGCAAGAAACATGCTTCCAACAGATACATTTGCAATAAGTGCATAAAGAATCAGGTTTGTTCCCGGAGGTATTACAGGGCTGATTGCTGATGATGCTGCAGTTATAGCTCCTGAAAATTCTTTTGAGAAACCTTTCCTCTCCATTTCCGGTACAAGAATTTTTGACTGCATGGCTGCATCAGCATTTGCAGAACCTGATATACCGCCCATCATGGCGCTGAGAAGAACATTGACCTGTGCAAGTCCCCCTTTTGTATGTCCAACCAGGACATCTGAAAAATCCATCAGAGCCTTGCTTATGCCTGAATGGTTCATAACTGAACCAACCATAATAAAAAACGGGACAGCAAGATAAGGGAAAGATTCAACTGCTGTGACAAACTGCTGAATCATCATCTCCATAGGCATGGATGTATTGATAAATATAAAATATGTCAGTGATGCTCCCATAAGAGCAAAAGCTATGGGGATGTTCAGAAAGAACAATGCAAACAGGACTATTACCGGTAACAGGACTTCCATTACTTAACCTCCTTTCCAGGGCTCATCATCTCAAGCTCTTCTTCCTGAAGCTTTTTTTCAAGATCATCTTCAATCTCAAACTTGACATCGCCGCCTGTAATTATCTTTCTGATACTCTGCGCCAGGAAATAAAGTGAATACACAGTAATCAGCGCAAAAGAAAAGACTATGGAGCTGTATATAAACTTGTAGGAGACTTCCAGAGCTGCTGTTATTTTAGTTGAGTTCATTACATACTTGAAACTGAAAACAAACATTGTTCCTGCAAGAATAGATACAACAAATGATGTAATAAAGACAATAAACGGTCTTCCTTTCTCAGGAACCAGGTTGGTCAGCAATTCAACACCTATAAGTCCTCTGGTTTTATATGCATTGGCAAGCCCGAGAAAGATGGTCCAGACAAAACAGCCGACAGCAATCTCTTCAGCCCAGTTAAATGTAAAGTTCAGAAAATATCTTGTAATTACGTTCATAATGACAATTATTGTTGTAACAGTCAAAAAAACAGCACCTATGTACAACTCAAAATGAACGCCAAGTTTTCTAATGCTTTCTTTCATAGGAATTTTCCTTCTGTTCTATCGCACGTAAAATTCACGTCCCCCCTGTGAGGAGAAGTGAACTAACGTGAATATCATATCAGCCCTATTGAGCTGCTTTAATCTTTTCAAGCTCAGACAGAATCCTGTCATAAATACCTGGAGTCCACTGGGGGAATTTTGTATAAACAGGAGCTGCTGCCTTAAGGAAAGCATCGCTGTTAACTTTATTTACCTTAACACCTTCTGCTTTCAGAAGATCGATATACTCGCCTTCTGCTGAAAGAGTTGCATTTAAATTATCTTCTCTTCCCATTTCAAAAGCATCAACAAGAATTGTTCTTTCCTCTTCTGTAAGCTTGTCCCACAGTTTTGTGGAAATAGTAACAGCAGAGACACCAAGAAGATGGTTTGTGAGAGAGTATTCTTTTACATTTTCATACTGCTTTGTACCGTAGTAAGTCATGATTGAACCTTCAACACCATTGATTACACCCTGCTGTAAAGCTGCATATGTATCGGGATAAGGCATTGCAACGGGATTTCCTCCCATAGCTTCAATCGTATATGTATAAAGCTGGCTGGTGGGTACTCTGATATTAAGTCCATCCATATCTGAAGGGTTAATAATCGGCTTGTTAGTCATCATGCTTCTGAAACCGAAGACCCAGTCGAGAGACATGACTTTAACACCATATTCTTTTTCTATTTTCTGATTCAGTTCTTTTACAAGATCAGTCTGTGTCATTGCAAAATACTCATCAAAAGAGCTGTAAAGGAACGGCCCTGTAATAGCGTTATAATCAGGAACATAATCGCCGAGAAAATTCACACCATCAACAAGAATCCAGTCAGAACCAGCTACAACCTGTTCCATACCATCCTTACCGATAGGCAGAACACCGCTTGTAAACAGCTGAAGTTCCAGAGATCCTCCGCTTTTTTCATTTACCTCTTCCACAACCTTTTTAAGTGAAATTGCAGTCTGTTCGTTATCAACGAATTTTGTACTGATTTTGATCACCTTTTTTTCAGCTTTTGCATCACCTTTTTCGCTTGATCCGCCTGCAAAAACTGCTGATGTAGAAAATACCAACAGAACACAAAGAATCAGAACCTGTGAAAATATCTTTTTCATTTCTTCCTCCTGGAAATAGAATATTCATCCAACATCTTCACTAACTTGCAAGAAAATTGGACGAATAAACTATATACCCTGAAAAAGACAGAACAAACTGAATATACTATTATTTAGTTTAATATTATGAACTGGACTGGATTTGAGACGTTTTAATGCCGGAGAGGAAAAGAATTTATTAATCCTTAATAACTGTACAGGTATTAAGGATTAATAATCATCAGGATTTAAAATGTAAATCTCTTAAATTATTCTGTTTTTATTAATGATGTCCTTCAAATTTAAAAGATATTTTAACTTTTGCACGGAACGCATCAATTTTTCCATCCTTGAGCTGCATATCAAGTTCGGATATTTCCGCAATTCTCAGATCCCTTAAAGTTTCAGCAGCTTTGGCAACAGCATTGGCTGCTGCTTTTTCCCATGAATCCGGGCTGGTTCCAACCAGTTCAATAATTTTATAAACAGAGTCAGGCATAGTTTCCTCCTGTTATTTATTAAATCAAATTCTAGTATAAATGATGCTTTTGTCAAATTTATGGTGCTTACTGCACAGTGCTGCTCTATTGCATCGCCCAGTCACCAGATGCTGAATTACCTTGATTATTGATGAAAAACAATTCGGATTAAATTATTTTCACATAAACCAGTCTAATAAAACTACATTCCATTGCCATGTAGATTATAATATTTTATAGATTTGATAATTTAAATATTAATAAGGAGTATAACCTTGAATAATACAGGGAAGGAAAAGCCGCTGTTTGATATACACCCGGCAGTGTTTTTTTCATCTGCAGCTATCATAATCGGATTTGTCGTTATTTCTATTATTTTCAACCAGATGATCGGCAATTTTTTCACATCTTTTTTAAGAACTATTACAGAAACCACAGGATGGTTTTTCACTTCAGCTGTCAATATTATTCTTGCATTTATATTATATCTCATGTTCAGTAAATACGGGGAAATACGGCTTGGAGGAGATGATGCTGAACCTGATTTCTCCACATTAAGCTGGTTTGCCATGCTGTTTTCTGCAGGAATGGGAATTGGTCTTTTATTTTACGGTGTTGCTGAACCCATGTTTCATTATCTTTCACCCCCTTTCGGAGAGGGACGGACTATTGAATCGGCAAGACTCGCAATGGGTTTTACATTCATGCACTGGGGGCTTCATGCATGGTCTGTTTATGCACTTATTGCACTTGCTCTTGCATTTTTCAGCTTCAACAAGGGGCAGCCTTTATCAATCAGGTCTATTTTTTATCCTATTCTGGGGGAAAAGATTCACGGTCTCTGGGGCAATATTATAGATATTCTTGCAACTGTTGCCACACTGTTCGGAGTCGCAACATCACTCGGGATTGGTGTCCAGCAGATAAACGCCGGATTTGCCCATCTTTTCGGAATTGAACAGAATCATACTGTTCAGCTTATCCTGATTGCAGTAATCACTGCTATTGCAACAATTTCCGTTGTAAGGGGGCTGGATGCAGGAATCAGAAAACTGTCGGAAATAAATATATGGCTTGCACTTTCATTACTTTTGTTTGTTTTCATATGCGGCCCTACCCTCTTCATACTCAACAGTTTTTTTGAAAACACCGGCTCTTACCTTCAGCTTTTCCCGAAAATTGCAACATGGAACGAAGCGCTGGAAAACACAGGATGGCAGAACAGCTGGACAGTATTTTACTGGGCATGGTGGATTGCCTGGTCACCGTTTGTCGGAATGTTTATTGCAAGGGTAAGCAGGGGGCGAACAATAAGGGAATTCCTGATGGGAGTACTCTGCATACCGACAATAGTTACATTCTTATGGATGACAGTCTTCGGAGATTCAGCCCTTTATATTGAACTTTTCGGTGGGGGAGGAATTGCAGATGCTGTTACTGAAAATGTACCTCTTTCTCTTTTCCTCCTTCTTGAGAGATTTCCTCTCTCCTATATATCATCAATTCTCGGGGTCCTTGTAGTTATAAGTTTTTTTGTCACATCTTCTGATTCAGGTTCCATGGTTATTGATATCATAACAGCAGGAGGGAATCCTGATCCGCCTATTCCCCAGAGACTGTTCTGGGCAATACTTGAAGGTGTTGTTGCAGGAGCACTGCTTTTGGGAGGAGGTCTTACCGCTCTACAGTCAGCTGTTGTTGCAACAGGGCTTCCCTTTGGAATTGTACTTATTATACTCTGTTTCAGCCTGAAAAAAGGTCTTAATGAATATACAGGGGTACAGACATTCTCTGTCAAAAGAGCTGTAAAAATAAAGCCCCAGAAATTTCAGATAGAAAGTGCAGATGCACCATTTGTAGTATTTGAGAAGAAGAAAAAAAAGAAGGGGGGAAATAAAAATGTATAAAAACACGGCACTGAAGTTTTCTTCCGGTTGTTTTCTTCTGGTAAGAAAAAAAGGAGATTCTGTTGTATTCCTCGGTACTTCATTTTTAATACATGAAGAGGGATATCTCATTACAGCTGCTCATCTTCTGGAAAATGATTATGACAACCTGATGGTTGTAAGGCCGCATGATTCTGAGGACTTTACACCTTTCAGTTTTGATACAGTATCAGCTATAGAAGTTGAAACATCAGAAGTTGACCCTGTTCACAATGCAGCACTTCTCAGGTTCAGGAAAAAGTTTTTTATAGAAACTCCTGATCATCTATCAGGGTCTGCCGAATCCACAGTTATAGGAACATCTCTTCTCTGTTTCGGATTTCCATTCGGGCACCAGGACCTGCACAACCTGACTGCACAGGGTACAATGCTCAGCAGCAAAATAGTATCAGACAACGGGACAAAACTGCTGCTTTTCGACAGCACTGTACATGAAGGGATGTCCGGGGGACCGCTTGTTAATGCAGATGACGGCAGGGTTATAGGTATAATAATCGGCAGATTTTCACCGCTTGAAGACGGGGGTGATTTTGTTAAAGGCAATGAGCATCCTGATTACCAGACAGGATTCAGTTATGCTGTCTCAATTGAATATGCCATAAGACTGCTAGAAAAATGCGGGCTTGAAGCTGTCTGATTTTCTTTTTAATTTTTAAAAAATAAAAGAGCTGAAGCCAGTTATTCCGGATTCAGCTTTTTTATTCAAACAAGCATTGCTCCTGTAATAGAGATTCCAGTTACTGCAATTTTTTCTACTGGAAAATCCTCTCGCGAAAACATGCATGAGGGCTATAGTCAAAAGGCATCTATTCTGCAGAGTAATCAATTACATTCATTCTCTGGTATCTGAATATTTCATCCTCTTTAAAAAAACGTCTGATTTCAAGGAGAGCTTCATCAGCTGTTGCAGATGCGTGGACAACATTGCATCTCACTGATATGGAAAAGTCGCCCCTTATTGTACCGGGGAGAGCCTCTCTCGGATTTGTTGCCCCGGTCAGGGTCCTGACCCTTTTAACAATATCATACCCCTCCAGCGCCATTGCAATCAGGGGTGTAATCATCATTGAATCTTTGAGATCTGCAAAGAATGGTAAATCCCTGAGATGAGCATAGTGTTCATCGATAAGTTTCTCATTCATCTGGAGCATTTTAAGCCCGACAATCTTAATTCCCTTTCTTTCAAATCTGGTTATTATTTCTCCCACAAGTTCCCGCTGGACAGCACCGGGTTTTATGAGTATCAGGGTAGTTTCTTTCTGCATAATACCTCTCCATACTGTTACTGAAATATTATAACATTCCAATACAGTCTTACAAATCTGCAATGCCGTCGGATCCTGCTATTTATAATCATTTTCATCATAATATTCCGGGTACATTTTCTTTGCACATTCTTCACAGAGGCTGTGACTGAATTCCGCTTCTGAATGATCCCTAATATAGGCTTCCAGCTGATTCCAATACCCCTTGTCATCCCTGATTTTTTTACAGTGGGAACATATAGGCAGTATACCTTTCAGAGTTTTAATTTCAGTTAAAGCATTCTGCAGTTCAATAATTGACTTTTCTCTCTGCTCCACCAGTTCATGCTCTTTTTTACGGCTCTGTTCAAAGTTATGTAGATTTATTCAGCGCTGTCTCATCCTGCAACAATATAATATCGACATCCCCCCCTGTTTAATTTAAAAATCGATATACCCCTTATCCATAGCCAGTTCATATTCATCAGGGTAATCTGCAAGATCGTTTATTTTTACTTCATAATAATCATAATAATTAAAATCAGGGTCATCTTCATATCTCTGATACTCACGTTCAACCTCTTTTTCAGATGCATAAACTCCCTTTAATTTCACACCATCAGTAAGAAACCACAGTCTTTTCATTGTTACGATCTCCTTGAAAACAGATAAAGAGGCTGCTGATTCTAATGTTCATAGATATTCGGGAGAGAGGATTGGAACCTATCCTAACCTCCTACTTATACCTCAACTTAAAATCGCTGATTTTTCAGCCACTTTATCCAAAAAGATATAAGCAGACATTGTTAGCATATAGGTTCCTTTGTCTGCTGCAAAATATAAATTCAATATATTCCTTTTCCGGAATTTGTCAATCAGAAAATAATATTTAATGTTCACATATTATAAAAATAATTTAATCAGAGTTTTCTCTTTTTTAATATCAACTCTTTTATTTTCAGGGAAATATCAGAAACAATGAAGTCTGAACAAAGGTATTATCATTCATATTTTATGCCCCATTTTTTGAATATCCTGTAAAATTTCCCATTATCTTTAATTATCATTATTCCCTTATCAAAATCATCAATATATCTTGATGATTTATTTGCAATATAGGAAACCAGGAACTCATACGACGAATCAAAACGGGGCATTTTTTTAAACTCAGAGGTCAGCCTGTTCTCTTTCAGAATATAATCCCAGGTATTCTCATATCCTAAAAAACCGTCAACTCTTTTTGCCTTCAACATCAAAAATCCCTGTTCAATGGAATTAACATAATACTTGTTTACTGTATCAATTTTATTCCACTCATCGCCATAATTAAAGCCCCTGATTGAGGCAATTGTTTTTCCTTTCAGGGATTCTAATCCCTCCCATTTAAAATTATCATCACTTCTCACGTACATGAGAAAATCTGAACTGATAATATGTTCTTTTGAGTAATAATATATTTTTTCTCTTTCAGAATTTTTGCCTGTGGGAAATAATACATCGCATAATCCTATTTCAAGCACATGCTTTGCCCTCTCCCATGGATAAATAGACAGATGAATTGTATAACCCATTGCATGGTAACTTTCCCTCACAATATCCCAGGTCAGTCCCTCAAACCCCTTAGCATCAGAACCGGCAGGTATTATCTGTGTGCTTTCAGCAGCCTCATCAGTCTTTATGCAGAAGGGGGGAAACCCTCCCAGAGTGACAAGTTTGACTACTTTCTCCTGGGTGAAAACATCATGACTGAGAAGCAACAGAATAAGTAGAAGAAATATTCTCTTCATAATAATAACCTTCATTGATAATTATAAATTTAAATACACTGCTTTATACTAATTAGTATAATTGAGAAATTATCAATTTTGTATATTATAAGATTTTCAAGACACAAATTGTCATTTGAACTTATTTTTCAATAATTAATTTAAGCCGGTTTGATCTGCCTGTAAGAGAGAACATCCACTGCAGTGCTTAACAATAGTATTGAAAATGCATTTATAAATACTATAATTATTATTAAATGAACTGTAAAAATATTTTATTAAAACCTCATATAAAAAATCTATTCTTCCTACTGCTACTTTTAAATATTTCAGTCAATAACATAATATCAGACACCCTTGTATACAGCAGAACCAGTGATACAGAACCATGGACCCCCTATATTAAAGAGCTCATTACAGAAGCCCTGAAGGCGCAGGAGCCTTTTCAGGATTACATTCTCAAACCGTCAAAAGAGATAATGGTACAGAAAAGAGCAATGGAAAGACTGAGAGCTGGAAATGAAATTAATATATTCTGGACAATGACATCACAGGAACGGGAACAAAATATTTTTGTTTTACGTATACCGCTTTTAAGGGGATGCCTCGGAAAACGGTTAATTGTAATCAGAAAAAATGATAAATGGAAATTCAATTCATTTAAGACACTTAATGATTTTAAAAAAATATCTTTCGGACAGGGACATGACTGGCCTGATGCTGATATCCTTGAAAATGCAGGTCTGAAAGTAATAAGAAGTATTGCCTATATACATGAAAACCTGATGAAAATGCTTGATTCCGGCCGCTTTGACGCCCTGCCTCTCGGAATGATTGAAATATGGGAAGAAGTCGCAAAAAGGCCCCAGTTTGCCCTGATGGTTTCTCCCGATATAATTTTATCTTATAATGCACCTGTATTTATTTTTTTAAATCCGTCAGAAAAAGTGTTACAGGAAAAACTGGAAAAAGGATTTGATAAAATCATAAAAAACGGAGTATTTGAAAAAATATTCAACAAGCATTATCAGGATATTATCCAGAAAGCGGATCTTCAGAATAAAATCATAATTAAAATTGAAAATCCCTATATGAGTGAAGAGTCGCGTAATGCAATGAATAATTACTCATCAATACTTATTATAAAGTAAACAAGTTAAAACTGAAAAAGACTGATATGCAGCCATATATATTCCTGCGGCAAAAACACTATCTATACAAACAATATTCAGCAATAAAATAATTTAATCTTCCTGAATAATGAGCTGTACATTAAATAGTTTATTACAAAATTACTTCTGAAACAAATTATCAGATTCTTTCTAAAAGGTTAATACAGAATTATGAGAAATGATTTTTTCGATTTTTAATTCGATTTTATCTTCAGGAGCATAACACACTGTGATATTTTTTTCCTTTTCTCCTATGAGTGCAGTTCCAAGGGGTGATAAAATTGATATTCTTGATCCGTCCTGTGATGTTTGCGAGGGGAAAACAACTGTAACCATTTCGGTTTTACCGGTTTTTATATTTTTAAAAATTACAGTTGAATTAATCCGAACAACATCAGTCAGTGATTCACAGTCATCAACAACCTGGGCATTTCCAAGTTCTTCAGCAAGCTGCCTTAAATTTTTGGATTTCAGTCTGTTGGATTTTTTATATACGCTGATTATATGAACCAGTTTTTTATAATCATCTTCGGTCAGTTTTATAATTTTACCCATAATTACAGCTTTGCCTCCTCATGATGATACTGTAATATAGGCGTAATAAAACTGCAGAACAACCGGAAAAAAACAGAAATATTTTCTACATGTTTAGTACATGTTCCTCAGATACATTATCAGATTTATATTTTTTCCGTTTATACCAAGCTTTTTCCGTATTGTATTTCTATGCCGTTCAACAGTCTGGGGAGCAATATTAAGCAGCATTGCTATTTCTTTTGTAGAAGTACCGTTTTTTATCAGTGTACAGATTTCAACTTCCCTCGGAGTTAGTCGTTCAAAGACACCCTTGAGATTACTTTTTAACGAACCTGACAGGGATTCCAGCTGGAGTTTAATCTGATTAATAAGGCCAGTCTGTCTGGGAGAAAGAAAGGAATTTTCAAGTTCACATATCAGAGGAAAAATCTGTGTTTCTGCAATATTTTTTATCGAGTTTATATATTCTTCCCTGTCCTGATCAATCTGAAAAAGGATTTCTTTAAGAGCTGAATTCTTGGTTTTAAGCTCTTCTGTTTTTTCTTCAAGCTTTTTATAATAGTTTTCCTTCAGCAGCGCATTTGATAAAAGTGAAGCGGCAGAGATAACCAGCTTTTTCTCCCGTTCAACAAATTCTGAAGGAGGATCATACCATATACATATTTTAATAGTCTCATAATTATCTATAACGGATTCCGCGCAGAAAGCACCGGAACAAGGGTTTTCCCTGCCATAGAGACATTCACCATTTCCGGACAATATACTTACATTTGATATTTCCGGATAAGTCATGGCCCTTGCAAGAGAATCAGCAAATTCTGCAAGCAGTTTTCTGTCATCTGGCCTTCCACTTACAAGCAATGCTGCTATTTCATAGAGACAATCAAGTTCCTTTTTCCTTTCTATCAAGTCATCATAGATGTTCATATGATCATAGTATTACAGATTTTTGCAAATAAATCATCCTCATATAAGAGGTGTATTATCAGATATAACTTCTGTTTTTTAACTTTTTATACCAAAACAGGGCGGAAATTACATATTGACTTTCCCCATGCAATGTACTATATATATAATATAAGGTATATATGATTTTTATAAGTATAATACTTATTAAAAGATATAACTAAATTTTATTGTAAATATGTAGGGATTTATCAGGCAAATGCATGAGTAAATCCTGTATGTAATTGTTCATTGATTACAAAATCGTTACAAAATTTATTTTACAAGGAGATTAATCGATGAAGAAAAACACAATTATATCTATTTACACTATAGCAACAAGAATTGCTTTACCATCAATAATCCTGCTGCTCGTATCATTCTATTTCATGGCAATAAACGAATATAAACCAGTATTTGCTCAGCTTATATTGATTGTCAGTATAATTGAAGCTGTTTTAATATTCATCCTGGAAAAATTACGCAGCTCATTTATAAAGGAAATAAAAATAGCAGAATGGGTTGAATTAAACTACTGATTCTATCCGGTAAAACTAAGAGTATGAACATTATAAATATGATCTATAATGTTCATACTCTTAAAAAACAGTTTTTATATTGTTTAATGTATTTAAAGCTGAAACTCTAAAAAAGAGACGAAAGAGTGGAGGCGGTAAATAAACTGAAATATATGGATCTTAATCTATAACATGTTTTTTACCTTTTCAAATAAAAATCAATAATATCATCAATTTTATCCCTGTTCCTGTTAAGAGAATTCTGAAACTCTTTTATTATTTCATCAGGTATATTTTTATTAAATCCAAAATAAGCTTCAGTTTCTTTTAATACATAAACCATTTCAAAATCATCAGCACTGTAACCGGCATTTACTGCATCTTCATAAAATGATATTTCAAACGAACCTGCAAGATCAATTCTCCCCGCTTTCAGTTTTCTTAAATTATGGATATTTTTACTTGAACTTTCCTTTCTTCCTTTAAAGCCTTTTTGAATTATAATTTCTTCAACAATATCCTTATTGATTGTTCCGATTATGTAGGAATTTAAATCATCAAAATTTTTAATCACAATGGAACGGCTTTTCAGTGCAAATACACCAAACCTCAGCTTTGCAAACGGGCCGACCCATTTACAAATATTCTCTCTTTCCGATGTCCTTACAATTCCAATTAATACTGATTTTTCATCATTTTCAAGATTGTTTAAAGCACGTGCCCATGGATAGATCTTTATCTGCTGGTCAGGAATTCCAAGATCTTCCCAGATCAATCTTAATATATCTACAGATATTCCCTTTGTTAAACCTTTTTCTTCAAAAATGAATGGCTTATTGTCATTACCCATATAGTTTAAATCATTCAGCAATTCCTCTGAGTTACTGAATAGAACTGGATATAAAAAAAAGATCAGAAAAAGAAACATATAAAAATAGCAGCAGTGCCGATTTTTCAACTTATTTCTCCAATTCAAACTGTTTATAATAATTATTATACTATTCAGCACAATAAAAACAAACAGCAGATGCTTTTTTTATGATGGACAAGTTAAACAGACAAAAAAAGAATAATTTTCATTTGTCTGAAATCAGGCAATAGATTATTTCCGCATAAACTGACATAATACAGGCAATAAAATACAATTAACATATATGTCCGGGGAAACGGCCTGGATGTTTCTACCCTGCACCAGATTCTGCAGGACTATGATAATTGAACCTGATCAATCTCATTATCAGTTTCTATAATTCAAGATTCCATACACCAAAGAACCCGGAACTATAAGTTCATTGTATTTTTAATTTTTTTACACCAAGGAGTTTCTGTGTTAGAAAGAATCTTTAAGTTATCAGAAAGAAACACTGATATAAAAACAGAAGTAGTTGCAGGGATAACTACTTTCATGACAATGGCCTATATTTTAATTCTCCAGCCTCTTTTCATGTCCAAGGCAGGTATGGATTTCGGCGCGGTTACAGTTGTAACAATTCTGCTTACTTCTGTATTTACATTATTCATGGCTTTTTATACAAACCTGCCGTTTGCACTTGCACCTGCAATGGGAAGTAATGCGTTCCTCGCCTTTACACTTGTACTCGGCGGCATTGTCTCCTGGCAGACTGCTATAGGAATGGTATTTATTTCAGGAACAGCATTCCTGCTTCTTACGGTTCTCGGATTGAGAGAAGTTATTGTAAAGATGATTCCCAAAAGCCTTAAGCTTGCAATAGGAGCACTTGTAGGTTTCTTTATTGTTCTCCTTGGTTTCAAGAGTGCAGGCTTCATGTCTTTCACAGACAGGGGTTTTTCTATAGGTGATCTGGGAACACCGAATGCAGTTCTTGCCCTTATTGGTATTGCTATCGTAGTTGTTCTCATGGCAAACAGGATTAAAGGCGCACTGCTCATAAGCATCATAATAACAACAATTGTGGGTATACCTATGGGGATTACAAAAGTACCTGAAAGTTTTGTTACCCTCCCCCCTTCCATAGCTCCGATAGCTTTTAAACTTGATATTGCCGGCGCACTGAAATGGTCTCTATTCCCCTTCATTTTTACTTTTTTTGTCGGTGATTTCTTTTCCACACTGGGAACACTTCTCGGAGTTTCTGCAAAGGCCAGGCTTCTTGATGAAAAAGGAAATCTCCCGAATATAAATAAACCGTTTTTAGTTGATGCTGTAGCAACTGTTGTAGGGGCGCTTATGGGATCATCAGTTATAACAACTTATATTGAATCTGCTGCCGGCGTAGAGGAAGGGGGAAGAACAGGCCTTACAGGTGTTGTAACTGCAACCTGCTTTCTCCTGACACTGTTCCTGACTCCGGTCGCTGCAATGATTCCAGGTGTTGCAACTGCTCCTGCACTGATTATTATCGGCCTTTTCATGATGTCAGGCCTAAAAGATATCAACTTTGCTGATTTTTCAGAATCATTTCCTCCGTTTGCTGCTATACTATTCACAACATATACTGCAAGCATATCAAACGGTATCAGTGTTGGTATACTCTCATATGCATTTATAAAACTTGTTACAGGTAAATTCAGGGAAGTCCACTGGGGGCTTTACCTCCTGTGTGTTCCGCTTGTTTACTATTTTATAATTCTGTAATATTTCAGCTTCAAACTTCATAAGCTGCCCTACGCCGGATAAATTTCATATTCTTCTTAGCATCAGGCTGTACGGCAGCTTTTTTCACAGAAAAATAAAAACGATTTATAAAATTAAAAATCAGTTACAGGAGATAACTATGAAAATACTACCAGCTAACAAGGAAAAACTCATTGATGCTGCAATCGGAAAAATACCATGCGATTTAGTTATAACCAATGCAAAAATTGTAAATGTCATAACAGGGGAAATATACAGCGGAAGCATAGGGATATATGACAAACATATTGCTCATATACATTGCGATCCTGATAACCTGAAAAGAGAAGAAAAGAAACTGGAAGCAGGGAAATATTATGATGCAGGGGGGGAATACATTATTCCGGGATTGATAGATGCCCATGTGCATATAGAAAGTTCCATGCTGACTCCCCGCCATTTTGCCGAGGCAGTTATTCCCCACGGGACAACAACTGTAGTGACCGATCCTCATGAAATTGCCAATGTCTGCGGAATTAACGGAGTCAGGTATATGCATGAAAGCAGCAAAGACCTTCCAATGCGGCAGTTTATCCTTGCCCCTTCATGTGTACCTGCAGTGCCCGGAAGGAAAATGCGGGAGCTGAATTCTTTGCTGATGACATGAAGGAAATGCTTGAAATGGAGCGGGGTCACAGGACTTGCAGAAGTAATGGATTTTCAGGGTGTGATAAACAATGACAGGCGAATGGTTGATATTCTCAGGGTTTTCGAGGACAGGGATCTTTTCATGCAGGGACACCTCCCGCATGTAAGCGGAAGAGATCTTTCAGCTTATGCTGCCGCAGGTCCTAACAGCGATCATGAAAGCAGGACAGGCCAGGAAGCAAGAGATAAAATGCGGGCAGGAATATTTGTCGATGCAAGGGAAAGTTCCATAAGTAAAAATGTCTCCGATATAGTCAATAATATAAAGGATTTCAGGTATCTGGATTTCCTGACCCTGTGTACAGATGACAGGGAACCTGAGGATATACTTAAGAAAGGGCATATGAATGATGTTGTCAGGACAGCAATAGAAGCAGGCCTTAATCCTGTTGATGCAATCAGGAGCGCTACTCTGAACACAGCAAGGGAACTGGGAATAAAGAATATGGGAGCTATTGCCCCCGGCTTTATTGCAGATCTTGTTCAGTGTAAATCGCTGGAAGACCTGAAACCTTCAGCAGTTTTTTTTTGAAGGGAAACTTGTTGCTGAAAACAACATGTTAGTAGAAAGGATTGAAGAAAAGAAATATGAAATTGAAGATAGCAATACTATCTTTGTCGAAAAACTGAAGAAGGAAGATTTCAGGATAAAGGCACCGGTGAAAACGGGGAGATTGAGACAACAATAATTTCATATATTGACCATGTAGTTTCTGTTACTAATTTTGAAACTGTAAAACTTCCAGTCATAAACGGATACCTTGATATATCACAGCACAGGGACCTTAATTATGCGATTGTAATCAACAGGCATAAAAACCATGAAACAAAAGCCCTGGCAATTGTCAGGAATTTCGGAACATCCCGAGGAGCGGTGGGAAGTACTGTTTCCCATGACAGCCACAATATGACAATTGTCTATGATAATCCTGAAAATGCATATCTTGTTTATCAGGATCTTGTTGAAATGAAGGGGGGCATGAGCTGTGCCGTGGATAAAAAAACAGAGGCAAATCTCCAGCTTTCTGTGGCAGGACTGCTCTCAACAAAACCATGCAGAGAACTGGCCAAAGAAGCAGGCCTTATGAAAAAGGCATTGAGGGAGCTTGGACTTACAGAAATTTCAAACCCCCTTCTGAGGATTGTTACACTTGCACTCCCAGTAATTCCATCTGCAAAAATGTCAGACCTCGGGATGGTAGATGTACTGAAACAGGAAATAATTCCGTTGTTTAAATAATTAAAAATAATCAGACCTGCAATAAAGATACAGAATATATATCCCAAAATAAACAGGAGGGATCACAGTTTTTCCTGCAATCTCTCCTGTTTATCTCATCTGTTAATTGTTATTTGATATGTCTGCAACTGTTTTATTCATACTCTTTTTTGTATATTTTATAAAATCCGGAAGTGATAATGGAGGTGAATACAGGTACCCCTGATATTTTGAACATCCTATATTCTTCAGTATATTTTTCTGCTCTTCGTTTTCCACATATTCAGCAATTACATCAAAATCAAGAGATTTCCCGAGATCAACAATTGATTTAATAATATCAAGGCTTCTTTCATTCGTCATAAGCTTTCTGACAAGAGATCCGTCAAGCTTCACATAATCGAATTTATTACTCTGAAGATACACAAGCGATGTGTGCCCGGTACTGAAGTCATCAATTGCCAGTTTTATTTTATTGTCACGCAGGATGGCAAAAGCTTCTGAAAGATGCCCCTGGTCCTTCAGCTCACATTCTTCTGTCAGTTCTATCCCGAAAGTATTATCAATAATATTTCTTTCCTTTACTTTTCCTATAATTCTTTTTATAAGATCAAGATTGTTTAACTGTGCGGAATCTATATTTATTGAAATACTGATTCTTTTCCCGAATTCACTGTTTATTAAACTTGTATCATTTATAGCTTTTTCAATAATGCAATCTGTAAGACTAGAAAAGCTTTCATCCTCTTTTGCAATCTCAAGAACAAGGGGAGGAAAAATATATTCCAGATTCAGATATTTCCAGCGGAGAAGTGCTTCTGCTGCCACAATCTGTCCGGAATTATCATGCTGCGGCTGGTAGAATAATTCAATTTCCTTTTTCTCAATTGATTTTCGCAGTTCAAAGGCAAGCTCTTTGGCTGCTTTTGACAGGTAATCATTCCGGCTGAACAACGCAGGACTGCACCCCTTGTCAAGAGTTATTTTAACATGATCCGACATCTCTTTAACAAGATGGGCTGTTTTAATACCATGTAACCTGTTACCGAGAATTATGAAGGGAGCATAAATAAAGATCCCGACAGTAATTATAAAAACCTGAAGAAGAAGTCCCCGTATTGAACCGGTAGCAATAAATCCGCTGAAAAATACAGGTGTAGTCCAGGCTACGCTTCGAACAACAGCTGGAACAAGACCGCTGATAACAGCAACATATGAAACAGAAAAAGAAACAAGAGGAGTAAGTATAAACGGGATAAACATAAGCGGATTAAGGACAATTGGAAGTCCGAAAACCAGTATCTCATTAATATTGAAAAGGACAGGGATAAGAGCACATTTCCCCAGAGATTTCTGTACCTTGAGTTTCGAGAATAAAAAAATAGATATTATTAAACATATGGATGTACCGCATCCGCCCATCAGAACAAACACATCAAAAAAAGTCTTGATAATAACTTCGCCATGAATATCATTAAATACTGTGAGATTAACTGTTTCAAAAGCATTGCTTCCATGGATTCCGAAAAACCATAAAAGAGATTGCATAAACAGGATCAGAAGACCGCTCCAGACAGATCTTCCCAGTTTTTCAAACGGAGCTACAAAAAGCTTTGCTATAATTTCATTTAAACCAGCAACATCAAAAACAGCTTTTATCAACAGCGAGGTAACGGCAAATATGGAAATTGTCAGCATCATTGGAAGAAGTGTTCTCAAAGCTGTTCTGTAGTCAATATCAATACTGAACTCAGTAAAATCAAAAAAAGCAGAAGTCTTTCTGAACAGGAACAGGAATAACCTGGCCGACAGAACAGAGCAGACAAGGGCACTGAAAATACTCTGAACATTCAAACCTGTTAACAGTATTACCTGCTGACTGGCATTATTATTCATAATCTCAGGTTTAATACCAAGGATTGAAATATATGATGCTATGGCAACAATACAGGACAGGATATTCAGTATCCCTGTTTGCTGAATAATATTTGATGAATATTTATATGTAACAGTAATCAGCAGGAATACCGAGGCAAGACCGAATGTTGATTCATATAAAAGGTTCAGAAACATTGACAGTCTTCCATTCCAGAAAGTATTTATAAAATCCTGGAAAGATGGAACAGGAAAGTTTAATATCATGAGAGCTATTGCACCGGTCATGAAAACCGGCATCATCATAATGAATCCCTGCCTTATACTTACAAGGACAGTGCTTTGCTCAAGCTTGAGAAAACAATTATAGATAATGTTATTATTTTTCATAAAAAGCTCCCGTTGTAATACTGAATAAATATTAAAAGCTGGTTCAAGATAAAATATATAAAATTACCTGAGAAGCTTTAGCAATGCCTTAAGAAGAACCTGGCATCCTTTTTCTATATCTTTTTTCCTTGTATATTCCTCTTTACAGTGACTCCTGCCGTCTACTGAAGGGACAAATATCATACCAACAGGGATTTGCCTGGCCATAATTCCGCAGTCATGGTTTGAGCCGCTGACCATAACCTTATAATCAATCCCCTCCTCCTGTGCAGATTTCCTTACTGCTTCAACAATTTCCTCTGAGAGAGGAACCCCGTCAGCTTCTGTGAGTTTTACGATAGAACAGGAGAATCCTTCATCCTCATACTGCGCAAGCCGTCCCTTTATAACTTCAAGTATTTTACTCTGAATTTCTTTATTATTACTCCGTAAATCAAGTGTGAATTTCACAGATTCAGGAATTATGTTAGGCATGTTGGGAACACATAATAATCTTGCCGATGTTGCAACTGTTGTTTCATCCCCATATTTTCTGACAATTCCCGGAAGATCAGAAATTATTTTAGCCGATGCAACCATGGGATCTGTCCGGTGTTCCATGGCTGATGCTCCACCATGGTTTGAAACACCTTTTATTTCTATCTCGAACCACTCAAGCTGTACAATTGCCTCAACAACCCCTACCGGTATTTTCCACCGGTCAAGGCGAGCTCCCTGTTCAATATGAAGTTCTATCAGTCCCTTGATTCTCGCAGGATCAATAATATCATTATGAACATTGTCTGGATTAAGTCCGAATGCTTTCAGCCTGTCATACATGGACATGCCGCTGCTGTCTTTTTTTTCCTTCAGATCTTCGAGAGTGCATAATCCGGTAATTGCCTTGCTGCCGACAAGATTATATTTAAAAGTTACACCTTCCTCTTCTGAAAAGATTATTATTTCATACGGGTTTGTTATTTCCAGACTGTTTTCAACAATAGTCTGGGGCGACTTCAAGAGCACAAACAACACCGAGGACTCCATCGTAGTTTCCGCCGTTAACAACAGTATCAATATGGGAGCCGCACATGACTACTGGAAGGTCATTATCTCTGCCTGCAAGCCATCCCCGGATATTGCCGACAGAATCAACTGTAACAGTCATCCCCAGCTCCGTCATCTTTTCGGTCAGATAATCTCTCACTCCCCTGTCTTCATCTGTAAATGAAAACCTGGAACATCCATTTCCAGGTGTAGTATTATATTCAGCTATTTTTTCAAGATGATTGATTACTCTGTTTATGTTGATTTTCATTCCGGCTCCTGCAAGTATTCAACTAATGTATAATTTATAATCAAACAATAACATATGATTCAGTAAATAGCATCAACTGTTTTACAGAAAGCAGAGGAATAGTTATTTTATAATTTCTTTGAAATAAATTTTAAAAAAATAATTTTTTTGTAATTAAATCCTTTGACTTTTTCCGGGACTAAAAGTTAAATATATATTGTGTTAGATAAAAGCGAAAAACTTAATAATAATGATTTTGAAAACTATATAAATGTATTTTCCCGCCCCCTCGTTACCTATGCTGAATATGCACTGACAGAAAATGATATCAGCAATGTCTTTAATACAATATTTCTGGGAAAATCACACTCTGTTTCATCGAGGCTGGAAGAAGTTCTGGATCATTACAATGCATTGAATAATATTCACTGGAGATCATTCAGGGAGTATACAGCTGCAATTAAACTTTTTACAAATGCAGCATATATAACTCTGCATCTGAAGTCAGCATCTCCGAAGTATTTTTTATTAAACGGAATTGATGTTTTTCTGAATGATACAGAAAAAGTCCTGGAAGTTTTTTATTCTGCACTGAAAAGCAGTTTTGATGATTTTATCAAATACTATAAAGATGCCGGTCTTGAACAGGGTAAAGAAACTGATCGTCAGTTTTCCTTTTTAATAACTCCTCCGCCCGGTATACTGGAAGCCAATGTTGTAAAAAGGCATATAAATACCCCTGAAGAAGTAATAGTAAACCTGGCTACATCATATTTAAATCTAGCAAGTGAAAGCAATATTCTCAATGATATTAAAAAAAACAGAAATAACAATCTTGAAAAACTGATCCCTGAAGTGATAAGCGAAAACAGAATCAGAATCCTGGAAACAAAATATCACAATCTTCAAAGCAAGTATGATACTTATATTGCCAATTCAGATATCGAAAATATAGATAAAGATCTGAAGATGATAAGGGGCCATGTTTCAATTGTTTATCATCTTCTGGAAGCATCCACCGACCTGATTCATTTTTATGAAAGGCATATGATGAAACTGTCCGGGCTGAGTTCCAAATATTATACATCTCCTGTAAGCAGTAAAGAAATTCTCGAAATACTTATTGACTATTTCCTGAATTACGCGAACCAGTTTCTGACATCAGGGGTAACTCTCTGCCGGGAAGTAATAAGGAAATATGCGGAAGAAGGTTCAATTACAGTACAGGTTCCGGAATACAGGGGATTTCATGTCAGGCCTTCTACCCTGGTTGCCAAGATTATCCAGCATTACGGAAGTGAAGTTTATCTGGTCATGGATAACGAGAAGTATGATGCAGCCCACCCGATGGAACTGTTCTGTGTAAATGAAAAAATTAATGCAGAAAAAAGAAGAAATCTTTCCCAGGTAATCTGCAAACTCAACTCAATATCAGATCCTGAATGTGCTCATAATTTTGAAAGAGGGCTTAGAAATATTTTTTACGAACTTCTTGAGGAGAATAAAATAATCAACTACTCTCCGGAATTCGCTCTTCCTGATTTCAAGCCTGTTGATGAGGAAACACTTGGCGAATTTGCAAACAGGGTTATTGCCTTTCTGCTGGCCCAGGGGAAAATTGATTTGAAAACTGATCTGACTGTCACATTCAAAGGAGATAAAAGAGTCCTTGCAGACCTGGAGCTTCTTGCGAAAAACGGTTACGGAGAGGACTGTTACGGCAACAACATCGTCCTTCCAAAAGAACTTTCATATATCAGAAGATCATAAATCCTCACAATATTATTTCAATCAGCCGCCCTGTTTTAAACATGGATATGGATAAGGAATTGCATCACAGAAAATAATTCTGTCAGTCCTGATATTTTTCATGAATGTCTTCAAATAATCCGATATTATCCACCATTATCTGAGCTATAACAGGATCAAATGAAGTTCCGGAGGATTCTTTTAATATCCCGCAGGTCTCTTCTCTTGAAAATGGGGGTTTATAGACCCTCTTTGACCTCAGGGCATCATATACATCTGCGCATGACATAATCCTGGCCTCAACAGGTATGTCTTCCCCTGAGATTTTCATCGGATAACCTGTACCGTCCCATTTTTCATGATGATACAGGCAAATCCTCTTTGCCATTCTGAAAAGATCTGTATCGCACTGTTCAAGGACCTTGTCAAAAGCACCGGCACCTGCTGTTGTATGAGTCTTCATTATCTCATATTCATCCGGAGTAAGCTTTCCCGGTTTGAGAAGAATCTTGTCAGGAACAGCTATTTTCCCGACATCGTGGAGAGGAGAAACATGATAAATACTTTCAATAAAACTGTGGGAAATAATGCTTCTGAATTTAGGGTGACGGGAAAGCATATCTGCAAGAGTTACACAGTATCTTCTTGTCCGCTCAAGGTGTGCCCCTGTTTCAGGATCCCTGGAATCTGTAAGATCAGCTATGGCAAACATAAGAGCCCTGTAGGCTCCCAGAAGTTCATCAGATGTTTTCTGGGTCATTGCGGAAAACCGTCTGGTCATAAATTTCGCAACCTGCTGAGCAAATAACGGGTCCTGATCAAGAAGGATATCGAAGCTTCCGCTGTCAAGCTGAAGACATTCAGTCTTTTCAAGAGCTTTCACAGTTGCAGATCTTGTTTCTTCTGTCAGAAGAGCCATTTCACCGAATACTTCTGGCGATTCCATTCTGCTGAGTTCCCTTTCGCCCCAGCCGATATCCCTCAAAACAGCAACTTTACCGCTGAGAATAACAAACATACTGTCACCGGCATCACCTTCCCTGCATATTATATGTCCTTCATTAAAAGTTACTTTCCTGAAATGTCGGCTTATCAGTTCAATTGAATCTTTTTTAACATGTGAGAACAAATCGCTTTTTTCAAGGACAGTATTTAAGTCAATATCCATTTTGCAATTCTCCTTTACGGAATCATAATTAGTATAGTACATAACATTGCTTAAAACAGAAAAATAATATCAGGAGATGTTAAAATATTTTTAATACAGAACTTTTTATGTTGAAAATTGCTTTATCCGGTTGGGAAAAGTATATCAGAATTTATCATCTGACCAGTTTATATATATACTGGGGGCGGCCAACATGTCCCCTTATTATACGCGATTCAACAATTCCCTCCTGGGACAGAAACCGCATATAATTCCGGAGAGCGACTTTACTCATATCAATATTTTCCAGAAGCTGATCTACGGTAAAATCATCTTCCATTTTTTCAAGTACTTCCAGAATACTGTTCAGAGTAAGCTGATTTATACCTTTCGGAAGCATATTGTTGAACGACGAATCATTTGAGCTGTTTATAATTTTATCTATTTCATACTGGTTGACTGATCTTTTTTTGCTTAAAAAATTATACCGCATTTTATAGTTCTGCATGGTGCAGAAGAATCTTTCATAACTGAACGGTTTCACAATATAATCCACAGCTCCGTATTTTAGCGCATTTCTTACAGCATCTGTTTCGTTCAAAGCTGTAACAAATATTATATCTGTATAATTCTGCCTGTTTCTTAATGTTTCAACAAAGGTCAGCCCATCCATGACCGGCATGATAATATCAACAAGAATAAGGTCAACAGATGCTGTTTCAAGAAAATCCAGAGCCTCGGCACCATTTCCGCATTCACCGATTACAGAGAATCCCTCTATCTTGTTATAAAAAGCCTTAATTACATTAATAGCGGTTAAATTGTCTTCGACTAATAGAACATTTATCATAAATTAACTTTATTGAATTACTACATTTTCTTAAGAAGATTTTCAAGAGTTTTCTGTGTAGAAAGCAGCGCGTTGGATACAGAATATGTATCTTTAAGAAAATCAAGGGCATTTGTCATTTCATTGAGTCCTTCTTCAATTGCAAGTGACTGCTCTTTAACAGATGAATTGATTGATGTGAGATTACTTCCCACAGTTCGACCTATTTCCGAGTTATTGTCAAAAACATCCTGGAATTTTTCCATATCCTTTTTCAGTGAATTGAATATTTTGACAAAGCCTTTCATCTGGTTGTTTATACCGTCAATGACAAGACTGAAATTCTTTATTGTACCGGATATCTCCTGTGCAAAAGTACCTGTCATTTCTGAAAGTTTTTTCACTTCCTGGGCAATCACCCTGAATCCGGCCCCTTCATTTCCTATTCTTGCAGCTTCAATAGAAGCGTTTATTGACAGAATATTTGTAAGCTCTGCAACTTCTTCTATCTTTGAAGTAATATCAAAAACATCTGTAGAATCCTTTTTAAGGCTTTCAAATTTCTTATCAATTTCCGAAACTCTTTCATCAGCGCTTTTAAGCTCCTCAACCCTTTCAGAAACAGTCTCCTTCATGGAAAATGTGTTTTCAAGGTATGAATCCATAGAACTGTTTATTTTTTCAGTAAAATCAACAGTGCTGTTGCTTGTTGCTCTTATCTCCTCAAATGCAGCAACTATAGATTCTATGGACTTCTGAGAATTGGCAATACTCTCCTCAATAATTTTCAGTGAACTCTGGTTTATTGAAGACTGGACTACAGCCTGGTTAAATCCACCTGATAATTTCCTGATAGCTGTTTCATAATATTTATTTTGGTTTTCCATATCATTTTTTCCTGTTACCTGTATATCTCATCGATAATATCCATTCCGCACTTTAAACCGGAAAACCAGCTCAGGAATTTCTCGACATTCTCACCCCTGAAAATTGAACCATGCTGAGGAGCTATCATATCAGTATTTAATGCTCTCACATGGCTGGCCCAGAGCCGTGCGGCTTTTTCAGACCCCATATAGCGGCGGTGGAACGCTTCTATCAGAGGTATATGTTTTTCAAAATCTTCAACAACAAGGTATTCGAAATTACTGTCAAAAACAGCAGCACCGATGT
Organism: Spirochaetia bacterium; assembly: GCA_963662265.2. Lineage (GTDB taxonomy): Bacteria > Spirochaetota > Spirochaetia > CADAEX01 > CADAEX01. Next base: position 218,261 of record CAXXHA010000001.1, read on the forward strand.
CACCGGAAAAAAGGATTCCTGATGCTGTATCGAAAAATGAATAACATCCTGCTGAATGAAGAAAATGGGCAGGAACAAATCTCACAGCAGAACCTGAAGAGAGAGGTACTTCAGGCATTTTCTTTTCAATAGGCTTGATTCTTTTATAATCTACAATGCCGAAATGAGGCAGGAATCTGATCCACAATTCAGAAATATATATATCAGCGTCTGTTATCCCCATCCATAAAGCTATACCGGATGATACATCCGGGTCCTGATGAGAATATAAAACAGTTGTGATATCATTAAGATCAATATATCTGCTTACGACTGCAACGACACGTGCAAACAGGTGTACACCGCCCGGATCCAGAAGGATACCCTTTCCATTATTTATAATAAGATACTGGTTGGCCTGAATTATTCCTTTTTCCTCTTCGGAATCAATTCCCAGCCATATCACCTTGTGCGTATCTGAACTATAAAGCAGTTTTCCTTCCCGGTCCTTTTCAGTCAGCATTTTCAATCTCCCTTTTCAAGCAATATATAATATATAGTAATTTATTAGCAGAGAATAAGAAAGAAAATTTATAATATTTTTTACATCAGCATTAATTAACACAGAGGGAATCAGATTTTATCTGACAATAGCATGAGAAGAAAAAGTTTTTATTCAACACCTGATATGAGGATGAAAAAGCCCGATTTCCTGAAACAGGAAATCAGGTATAATTATATTTTATATGAAACAACAGGGAACAGGAATTTTCAATACTTACAAGTTCAGAATTCCCTGTAAGAATCATATGAGTCATTATTGTCCTTTAAAACAATATTGTCATGAATAACAGAAGTTTTCACACGCTGCTTATGGGATACTTTACTATCAGGATGTTTTTCTTCAGAACGGTTTCCCTTAATATGTTTCCTGCTTTTACCCGGGAATTTAATAATCCGCTGCTTATAAACCTTTCCCCTGTTATCTGAAGATGAATAATCACTGCTGCCCAGTTTGAAAAACCGCATAGACTCCTGCATCCGCGCTGCCTGGCTGGCAAGTTCCTCTGCCATTGCTGCAGACTCTTCCGAAGCAGCGGCATTCTGCTGAATTACGCGGTCAAGCTGCAGAATCGCATCATTTATCTGAAGTATTCCCGAATGCTGCTCTTCGCTTGAAGAGCTTATTTCATGAACAAGTTCTGAAGTTCTTATAATATCAGGTATTATCTTTTCTATTGTAGATCCTGCCTTGTCAGCAATTTCAAGGCTGGCTGTTGCAAGATCATTGATTTCGCCTGATGCCTTCTGGCTGTTTTCAGCAAGTTTTCTTACTTCGCTTGCCACAACAGCAAACCCCTTACCCTGCTCACCGGCACGGGCAGCCTCTATAGCTGCATTGAGAGCAAGCAGATTTGTATTACGAGAAATCTGCTCGACAAGATTTATCTTTTCCGCAATTTTCTTCATCGCTTCGACAGTCTGTCTAACAGCTTCTCCGCCTGATGCAGCTTCATCAGAGGATTTTCTTGCTATATCCCTGGTCTGCATTGCGCTTGCCGCGCTCTGTTTGACATTGGCGCTCATCTGTTCCATCGATGAAGATATTTCCTCGCCTGAAGATGCCTGTTCTGTCGCACCCTGGGACATTTTCTGGGCTGAACTGCTCAGCTGGTCAGAGCCTGAAGCAACATTCTGTGATGCTGCCATTATATCCATTACAATACTCTTGAGATGTTCCTTCATATTATTCAGTGCATTTGCAAGATCCCCCACTTCATCCTTCTTCCTCAAAAAAGAAGCTTCAGATGATACTGAAAGATCACCTTCAGATACAGCTCCTGCAAATTTAACTGCAAGCTTCAGAGGTCTCACAACTGACCGGACAATGAAAAAAACAACAAGTGAAATCAGTGCAATACATAATATTGTAATTATAATACTGATTCTTGCGATCTTCCTGACACCGGAATATACATCTGCATCATTCGCAGTAATGACAATTGTCCATTTATGCCTGTTGCCTGTCCTGAACCCTGCAGCTTTCCTGACTCCGTTGAATATATATCTTGTGTACCCGTTTTTTTCATTCATTATATATTTTCCGAAATCATACCCTGCAAAATTCTCTGAAAGTATTTTTGATTTGTCGGGATGTGATATAACATCTCCATCATTATCAATTACATATGCATAACCGTTTTTACCGACTTTAACAGGATCTATAAAAGTTCCATTGAAATCACTGATATCAATTGTTGCTCCGAATACCCCGCTGATGCTTCCTCCTGAAAAAACAGGTGTTGCAATTACAATTACAGGTTTTCCGCTTGCCTTGCTGATAATAGCATCCGAAAAGCATGTATCACCTTTTTTAGCCTTGCTACAGTACTCCCTGTCTGAAACATTTATTGCACCGACAGCTGATTCAACATTTGATGCAATAAGATCCCCTTCAGTATCTGTAATAAAAAGCATTTCAAACTGCGGAGCCCTGGAGATAATTTCAGAAAGTTTTCTGTTCGCATTGCTGAATCTGTCAGGATTATTTCCGGAAAAAAGAGTACTGAAATCGCTGTCCCCGGAAAGGAGAACAACCTCTCTTTCTGCTGCCAGAAAATATTCATCCATACTGATAATAAGGGAATCAGCAATACTGAATATTTCGCTTTCTGTTTTCTGTTCAATCTCTGTCTTTGAAAAATTATAAAGTACAGATGACAGAGATATCATACCTGTAAGAATTGTTAAAATTACAGGCAATAAAAATTTACTTTGTAATTTCATGATACCTCCCCCAGAAAAACATATATCAAACCAGGTGCACAGAAAATCGACCGGGTATATTTTTCAGGATATTCAGATTTAGTGAAAGATAATGAGAAACCTGATGAATATATAAATCAATTATTGAAAAGAAAATCAGAAGTGAAATATTGTACCGGGTTAAAATAAAAAACAACCGAAAATTATATACATTAAACCGGTTCTCTAAAAACAGGAGAGGCTTACACCTTTTACAAAAAAAAGAATTTTTTCTTTCTGAAAATAGTTTACATTTAATAATCATTTTTCCAATATTTTACTCTTTTTTCTTTATACCATTACTGAAAATTAACTTTTATAATCATGAGGTCCCTTGCAGGATCATAAATGATTTAAATAATAAAACTGCTATTAATGTTAGTTTGGACGTTTGATGAATGCAAGATTTTTTGAATATTTTTATATCTTTTTTTAAACATTTTCATGTAAAACGTACATAAATAAATAAGGGTTATTAACTTCTTTTTAAAATGAATTTTTATAATTCAAAAAGACAATAGATAATTTTAATTTATAAATTCTTTGCCCTTATTTCCTTAAACTTATCTTCAACAGAAATAAAACATTCCACAATTTCTGGATCAAATGAGCTTCCCGCGGACTGTGTAATTATTTCAACCGCTTCTTTATGATCAAATGCAATCTTGTAGGACCTTTCGCTGACAAGTGCATCGTAAACATCACACAGTGAAACAATTCTTCCGGACAAAGGTATTCTTTCCCCTTTCAGACCGTTAGGATATCCTGTTCCGTCCCATTTCTCATGATGTGTAAGTGCGATTTCCCTCCCCATGGCAAGAAAATCCTTCTTTCCCTTATGAGCTATCAGAGCTTCAGATGCTATAATTGTATGCTGCTTTATTACCTCATATTCACCAGATGTAAGCGAACCGTTTTTATTTATTATTACATCAGATATTCCAATTTTTCCTATATCATGGAGAACCGAAGAAATAGCCATATCCTCGATATAATCATCTGTGAGCCGTCTGTCCCTTTCAAAAAATCTCTCTTTATATTCTGCAGCAAGAATTCTTGTGTACTGCTCAACCCTTTCAAGATGCTTTCCGGTAGTTGAGTCTCTTAATTCAACCAGCTTTGCCAGATGATAAATTGTATTCCTGCTGTCCACTTTTATTTCCTTTATTAAATTAAACAATGTTTCTATATAGTATTCCCGGTTTTCGAGAGCTGTAATTACTTCAGACTTGTCTGAAATAATTACAATATAAGACTGCTTGTCTAATCCCGGAATAGTAATAATTTTATATTCAAAGTATTTTTCATGAGGAAGATTATTTGAATCTACAACTACAGTTTTAATGGCATTTACTACAACATCCTTTTTGGGATTCAGATATTCTGTTAAATGAACTCCGTTGTCTGTATCAAATACATCATTTATATTCAGAACTTCATTCTGGTTGGGATCTATATTGAAAATTCTGATAAATGCCGGATTATATGAAATGACATTTCCTGACTGATCGACTTCAATCACTGCATTCATGCTGGATTCAATAATTGCTTCCATTTTGCCGCATGCTAGACAAAGTTTTTCGATTGTTGAAAGGACCTGAATTATATCCATTTTTCACTCCACATACAATAATTGAAAATTGCGATTATTATACCACATAACTAAAAAGAATCTATTCGATTAATATCAGCAGATAATTACATATATCATACACAGCATAGTAATTATAGTTTATCAGAGAACTGTTTTCACTAAAACATCTTAATATTGTTACTTTTTTTGTAGAATCCTGCTTAAATTATTGACAAAGTCACACCACCTCTATATAGTATTTTTCTTATATAGCATAATTCACTATACATGGAGGATTCCCTTAATGGTAATCAATATTAAAACAGCATCAGAAAAACCCCGTTTCAACATAAAAGCAAACAGGGCTTTTACCATAATACGTAAATATTCATTCTTCTTTACACTGCTTGTAGCGGTCGGAGGACAGTTTGAACCGAAGATAGGACTTCTGGTAATACCTGTTATTATAGGGCTTATTCTGTTCTCTTTTTTCAAGGGCAGATTCTGGTGCGGAAATATATGCGCCCATGGAAGTCTTTTCGATTCACTTCTTCTTCCTTTCAGCAGAAACAGCAGCATCCCGGGCTTTTTCAAATGGAAAATAGTATCAATACTGTTTTTATCATGGTTTTTATCATGGTTTTCATTCAGACTGATATCCCGTTTCATACGGATTGCAGGGCTCTACGGAACACTTGCATTCTGGGATAAAATAGGTTTTGTTTTTGTAAGCAGTTATGTAATGGTTACTCTGCTTGGAGGAATTTTGGGACTGTTCATAAGTCCCAGAACATGGTGTAATTTCTGCCCCATGGGTGTCATGCAGAAAGCATCATATTTTCTGGGGAAAAAAATCAATGTGACAAAAATCACTGATGAGAAAATAACAGTTTCTGATAAAGACCAGTGCCACAAGTGCGGAAAATGCGCAAGGGTATGTCCGATGCAGCTTGTACCATATGAAAATTTCTCCGGTTCAAACCAGTTCGATAATATAAACTGTCTCAAGTGTTCAACATGTGTAGCCCACTGCCCGGCACAGATACTTACACTTGCAAATGAGACAACTTCAGAATTCATGATGAAGAACATAAACAGGGAAGCAGGGAAAAACAGGAAGAGATTTGAAACTGTACTGCTTAGAATCAGATCACTGAAAGAAGATGTCAGAGAATTTATTTTCCAGCTGGATGACAGAGATATCAAGTTCCGATCCGGCCAGTTCATACTTGTAAAAATTAAAGACAATCCTGAAATGTTCCGGGCTTTTTCAGTTTCCTTCTTTGATGAGGTAAACAGCAGAATAGGTGTAACTGTCAAGAAGGTTCCGGGCGGATATGGTACAGATATTCTTTTCAGGGATTTCTCAGAAGGGATGAATGTTGTTCTTGAAGGACCTGTAGGCGATGAGCTTGTTGTTGACAGCAGCACAAACAAGGCTCTTTTTGTCGGAGGAGGAATTGGAATAACACCTTTCCTGCCTATGGTGAAAGATGCTGTGGAGAAAGAGAATATAAAAGAGGTGAAACTCATTTACGGAGTTAACAGGGAAGATGAACTTATTTACCGGGAGGAATTCGAAAAGCTTGAAAAAGAAAATGATAAATTCGAATTCATCAAAGTTGCAGCATTTGATGACAAATGGAACGGTGAAAAAGGTTTTGTCACAGGACCAATGGACAGACTTAATCTTGATGAATATAAAATCTATATGTGCGGCCCCAAACCGATGATAAATGCTTCACTGGATAAACTGGACAAGCTTGGTATAGATAAAGACAGAATATACTACGAAAGCGCATAATAAAAACTTTTCTTCTTTCCATATTTTCCGGCTGCTCTTATTAAGGGCAGCCTTTTATAATGGTCTAATAAACCATAATTTTCCGGTATAATACTTACAGACTGAACCATCTAAAGAAGTGTTTTTAAATCACAAATCATTTATTACATTGATCTTGATAATATTCTGAAATGATTAATTAAAAGTTTTTCCATTCCTGAAAAAGGAAATATCATGTCCGATAAAAATGACAGGATTTTTCCCCTCAGCAATTACAATGAATACCGGGCTTTCCGGACTACTGTTAATCTTGAGGAATTTTTCAAGCATTTCCAGGATACTGCCTGGATTATAACCGCAGCTGATACCTGCATTTTCAGCCTCTTTAAAAAGTTCCAGTATTGAATATTCTGTATCTGAAAATTCATTTAGCTCTGTCATGCGGTAAATAAATGATTTTCCCAGAAGCTGCTCAAGAACGAGTTCTTCTGTTTCCGAGGAGATCAGTCTGTCATTAACTGATGAATATCTGTACTTCATATTTATATGTATTTTCAGAACATGATTCAGCCGGATCAGCCTTAAAAAATATATGGCCTTAATCCGGCAACCTGATATATATAATATCAACTCTACCGGTTATTGATCTTTTTTACCCATAAATAAATTACTGAAAACATAACCAGGGGAGAGATTATCTCTCCCCCTGATAATAAAACTATTTAAGAGTAATTCGTCCCTCTGTAACCGGAGCTATTTTTCCGCCGAGAGATATAATATATTCAATAAACGCATCTCTCTGCATCAGTGAACTATCATAAAAATCAACCCGATCCTTGAAAACAGAATACCCGTCGCCGCCTGCTGCAAGATATGAGTTTGTTGCAATTCTGTATTCCTTTGAAGGGTCAACAGCCTTGCCGTTTATCTTGAGATCTGAAATCGTACCGGCAGCTGTATCAATCACGAATGACACACCTTTTGATACCTGAGGCATTGCGCCGTGTGTGACTGTTTCAGGTGTTCTTTCAAACAGCTTGATAACATCTGAACCCTTGAGAGTTACAAGAGCAACTGAATTATCAAAAGGGAGAACTTCATAGATTGTCTGCTTCTTTATTTCCCCCTCGGGAATATCTGTTCTGATTCCCCCTCCGTTCTGGAACGCAAAATCAGCTTTCAGATTCTGATTATTACAGAACCAGAGCATTGAATCTGATACTATATTTCCAATTGCTGTTTCCATGTTACGTGTTTCAGCATTCAGGAAAGGAGCAGAGGCCTCTCCAATGGTTTCACTCAATACAGCATCCACCTTATCAACATAGGGTTTCAGAAGAGCGGCAAGATCTTTATCTTCCGGAATTTCCTTATCAATGAAATGATATACACTGCTTCCATCCGCAAGTTTTTCCCTTTTCTTCACATTGACAGGTACAAGATCAAAATCAAGACCAGTTACTTCACCATTTTTAAATTTAAGTAAAACTTTTCCCATATAAAGGCCCCATTCACTTGCCTGTACAATGGGAACCTCTTTACCTGATTCATTATTTTTTATCATTACAGGTTCTTTCATTTTGGTATGGGTATGTCCGTCAATTATCATTGCAATCCCGGGCACCTGTGAAGCAAGACGTTTTGATCCCTCTTCTGCACTGTCATAAAGTCCCATATGAACCAGTGCTATTACAATATCAGCTTTTTCCTTAAGTTCAGGAACAAGCTCATTTGCAACTTCAACTTCATCTTTAAAAACATAACCTTTGATATTTTCAGGATTTCCTGTTTCAGCAGTTCCTGAATCCAGAAGGCCGAGCAGCGCCACCTTGAAAGCCCCGTATTCCTTGATTATATAGGGTTCAACATTATCGATATAGCTTCCGTCCTCTTTTACAACATTTGCGCAGAGCCATGGAAATTCTGATAAAGCAATCTGAGACTGCATATCTTTCGCACTTGGATCAAATTCATGGTTACCCATTGCAAGGGCATCATAGCCTATATAATTCATGCCGATTATATCCGGTTCAGCCTTGAAAAAATTTGATTCGGGACGGCCAGTATTAAAGTCCCCTGCGCTCAGCACAAGTACATTTTCATTACCAGATTTTATCTCTTTCACAAGTGTTGCCTGTGCAGGAAGTCCCCCCTGACCGGGAGCGGGGTAATTGTAAAAAGCCACAGGATGCCCGTGATGGTCATTTGTATGAAGTACAACAAGACTGTGCTCAACATCAGGCTGGGCAATGGGAGAATGGCTGCATGATATAAGAGTCAGCAGCACTACCGAAATGATCAGAAATAAACGCAGTGTTTTTTTCATAGAAATCTCTCCTTTTTGATTTTTAATTATATAATTGCAAAAATTAAATAATCTTCTTTTAAATTACAGTTATCAGGATCAGGTAAATATATATTATAGCTTCTTTCCTCTGATTTGGCCAATAAAGAAAAAAAATATTCAGGGGAGATTTGTTATTAGAGACTAATCAAATATCAGAATAAAGGGGATTTATTGAGTAAGGAAAATCAAATGGGGAAAGTGTTAAGGAGATGCATGAAAGTTAATATCTGATTACAAGCAGGACTCTGGAGGCCATAACAGTCAATTACTTTAAGACTTACACGGATAGTTGATCCATTATTTGAATTTCCAGAAATGCTGTCTTCAAATGATACGAAGCTCAAGATCAGAGAGAAAACTGAATAAACATTTCTATAACTAAGTGTATTTCTCTTTACAATTTTAAATCTTTTTATTAACAGAATTACCAGTCATAACAATTTACAACTTATTTAGTATATAATGATATTTTATCTCTAAAGTAAAAAGGCTGCCTTTATTAAAAGACAGCCTTGATAACAGCTATATATACTAATTAAAACATGGCTTAATCCATAAAAGTCCAGACAGCACCGGATATTGTACCTCCTGTATAAGTATATGTTGAACCATCAGATGTTTTGCTTATAACCTTGTTCCATCCCTGGGAAAGAGAGACATTATCAAAAGTATAAGTTAGACTTCCATCTACTGCTGTTCCGCTTATAACTGTATTTTCAGAAGCATAGATATATTCATACCACAAAGCATAAGTTCCGGTATATTCAAATTCCTTCACCTGTTCATTATTTGTATCCCGGATTTCAGCAGAATACACATTTGCACCGGAGACAGAAGAGTTAAATCCCCAATCTCCCGCAGTTACCAGATCTGTTGAAGGGGGAGCTCCTGCATAACTGAAGGTAAAAGAATCATCAGCATCATTACCATCACTGTCGGAATCCAATTCCGCACCATCATTTGTTCCACCTGTAGTATTATCAATATCATATGGAGCTGTTGCTGTGGTTGCATCATCTGATGTTGTTCCATTTTCCCATGTAGGAGGAGTTGTATTCGGTGGAGAATTAAATGTCTTTGTTATTGTGCCGGAAAGACTAAGAGTATTTCCAAGTGAAATTGCCTGTAGTAGTATCATCACTGCTGCTTCCCGAGTCCTCACAAGATGTAAAAGCAAAAAACATAATAACTGTTAAAATCAAAAAAATTAAATTAATCTTTCTCATTGGTTTATCCTTTTATCTGTTTTTAATAAATCCATACTGAATTTACAATTAAAAGAATAAGCCTATCTAAAGAATCTGTCGTCTCAATATGCATAATGAGACTTTTATGCAATAAGTTACTGCAGGATTATCAGTTTAAATTACAGGAACGGGAATTATTCCCTGACATTATTACTGCAGGGTGTTTCTGCCCTTAATGCTGTTAACAAATTCAGATGGTGTAATCCCCATTTCTTCCTTGAATACCCTGTTGAAAGTGCTTTTTGAAGGGAACCCTGCATCAAAAGCTATATCAATAATCGGATGGAATTTCTGAACATCACTGTTAATTTGGTCTATGAAATATTCAAGCCTTTTTCTGTTAAGATAAGTTCTAAAACTTACACCGCAGCATCGATTCACTGCAAAAGAGAGGCGGTTAGGATGCACCTCAAATTCAGAAGCAAGATCCCTTATAACAAGATCTGGATTATGAAAAACACCCTCTGTAAACCTAGCACTTACCATATCAAGAAGGTTTTTACACTCAATTTCGGAACAGAGGGGCTCTGTTTTCCCGGAAGTTTTTGGATATTCAAAAGCAGATATTTCCGGGGCAATCAGAAGAAAAAAAGATATAACGTAAATAAGAACTGCCATAGACGTTGTAAGTATAAAAAACGGAAGGACAATTCCGCCTGCAAGATCCTGTGTAACAGAAGGGGGAAGCGCAACATAGGCAAATGCGGCAAGAACTCCTGACGGAATAATGATAAGCAGCCTGGCACAGAGTTTTTTGGAGCCGGACAGTTTTTCCGATTTCACACCGAATGCAGTTCTTCCAGACATAACAATATATACAATATTCAAAATAACTTTTAATCCGTTTCTGACAGGAAGCCACAGCGGAGGATTCCCGGTAAACACATCTGTAATGAAATTCTGATATTCAGATGCAGACATAGATATGAGAGTAAATACAAGAGCAGATAATTCCAGAAAGTAAGGTATAAAATGAATAAAGAGAGGCTTAGGCGTTTTCAATCTGTCGCTTCCAAGTTCTCTTATATACCACCACAAAAGCGGGCCGAAAAGAAACGGAAGCGGTGCTGTCATAGGGTATATCCAGGGCAATTTCAGAAGAATATCTAGATTCCATGTTGGTATTGTTGCAAGGCGCACAGAAAAAACAATCAGAAGCAGAGCCAGCGGCATTATTTTTCCATGTCTGAATCTGAAGAGAATCGATAGGAGTATTATAAATCCCTGAATCGCGCCCAGAGAAGCTATTAATATCAAAGCCTGCATCGGTTTATTATAATCCGGGTTTTAATATTTATTAAGGGAAGATTTTAATAATTTCTGAAAGTTCTCCGGAGAAACAGGATCAGCAAAGCGAAATAAACAGGAATCAGGGTACTGAACTACCTGAACACAACCCTGTTTCTCCCTTCCTGTTTTGCCTTGTACAGGAAATCATCAGCCTGTTTTATGATTTCAGATGCTGTTTCACCGTTATATTCTGATACACCGGCGCTTATTGTAACTGAGAAATTTTCACTTCTGAAAACAAGCTGTTCAATTTTTTTTCTGAAAGATTCAGCATCTTCTACAGCATCCTCTAGTCCCCTGTTTTTAAGAATAACAAGAAATTCCTCACCGCCGTACCTGCCGCACACAGACTCAGGACCGAATTCTGCCTTTAAAAGCTCTGCAATACTTAAAAGAACTCTGTCCCCTGTCTGATGTCCGTAGTTATCATTTACTGATTTAAAATAATCAATATCCAGAAGTATTACAGAGAATGGAATTTTAACTTTTTTAGTTTTTTCTGCAAGCTCATAAACCTTATCACAAATATACTTATGGTTATAAATGTTTGTAAGGCTGTCAGTTACAGCCATTTTTTTCAATTTCCTTGTAGAGAAAATATGATCTTGCATTTGCCTTGAGACGGGCCATGAGAATGGCATTGTCAAAAGGCTTGCTTATATAATCATCTGCCCCATGCATTATAGCATGCGACACAATCTTGAAATTGGAGACACCTGACACAACAATAATTACACAGTTTTTGTTTCTCTGCCTCAGTTTCATTATTATTTCTTCACCTGTATAACGGGGAAGTACCATATCGACAAAATAGAATGTGTAATTATCAGCATTTTTCAAAAACTCATCAGGATCAGAATAATAGGAAACATTTTCAATTTTATTCAGCTTGAATATACTGCTGATAACACTGAGCTCAAGCCTGCTGTCATCAAGTACTGCTATTCTTTCCTTCTGTATTTTTTTAAGAAGAGTATCCTGCCTGAGTATTGTATCAAAATAATTTTCAAGACGTTCGACAGTCATATCTTTCTTCAGAATATAATCCACTATCCCCAGAGAAAACAACCTGGTTCTGAGTTCCAGAGATTCTGTTGAAGTAAGTATAATTACAGGAATAGATGAGTATTCTGAACTGTTCAGTCTTACTATGAAATCCTCACCAGTCCCGTCCTTTAGCTGGTTACCGGTAATAATTATATCTATATCATTTTTCTCTAAAATATCAAAAGCTTCTGATATTTTTTCTACCGGTATGTATTCAAATCCCCTGGGTTCAATTATCATTTTCACATATGATTTGAATAATCTGCCGGATTCAAGCTGTAATACTTTTCCCAAACCAGTACACCTTTCCAATTATTTTAAGATATAATACAACACTGTTATATTTTTTGCCACTTGTAAGCAATCCAATATTTAAATAATCCTTTATTCCTGTTTTTTTATATATATTCGAACTTCATCAGGACTGACTGCAACATAAATCAGCCGGAATAAAATCCGGCTGATTATTTAATTTTTTAAAAAACAGCAAGAACAGTTGTCTTGTATTTATCTTCATCAAAATTATAAAGCGTTCTGATTTTAATTACGCTCCTGACAGGTGTCGACATCCAGCTCAGTTCAAAATTGAAACCGCATCCGACTGAATAGAGGTAATCAGAATCTCTTTCCCCTGTTTCAAATGTTATATCGTTGAACAGGTTAAGGTATATTCTTGAAAGATACGCAAAACTGCTGAACGGGATATCAGGATAAAAGAGAGGCAGAACATAATCTGCTGATCCGTAGAATGCAGAGTTGTAAAGTTTAAGATCATATCCTCTTGATACTGCAATATCTGACGGAGGAAAAACAGAACTATCATTAAGGTTCTTATACCAGGATCCATTGAACTTCAAACCATGGTTTTCAAAAAGCCCGGGAACATAAACTGATGCATCCGACTTGACAAGAGAATAAATATCAGATGTTGCTGAATCAATATAACTCTGCCTGAGCTGGATACCGAGCTCAGGATAAAGATCCTGCAGAGCCATATCTTTAAGCACGGAATAATAAACTGAATAAATAACAGGTATTTCAAACCCGTTCCTGTTTACACCGGTACTGCTTTCACTTTTCCAGTCTGAATAATCTGTAAACTCTGCAGTGGCAGAGAATGAAAGATGTCTTTCATAAAATGATGAGGAAAAATTGAACGGAATTTGCAAGCCAAGTATAGCAGTATTCTCCCTCCATGATTCCTCATATTCCGTATCATCTGAAAGCTCTGTTGTAACAGTTGTGTTTTTCAGCCTGTAGCCTGCTTTTATGAGTGGAAAAAATCCTCCGTATTCCAGAAGTGTCTGAAAATTATAGTTTTCCTCTTCAAAACTGTATGAGCCTGACAGGGATAATGAAAGATCATTGAATATATCGTTTGATTTAAGATTTATGCCCATACTGTCATCTTCAGAGTCATATATCAGTCCCCAGGAATGAAAGTTAAGGAGATTGAGTCCTCTTGAGTATTCTGATTCATTATACTTCTTCTGAGGAATATTTTTTTCTGCAAGCAGAGGTTCATTCCCGCCCGGAAGCAGTCCCTTCATATCAACATTTCTGAAAAAAGAAGGGGTTTTAATGTTTTCATCAGAACCAGGTTTTTCAATTCTATCGGTACCTGAAAAAAAGTTTTCGGAAGAGTTTTGACCGGCATTATTCAGCCCGGTTACAGCTATTTTCCACCCGCCGGAAGTGTAGTCTGCAAATATAACAGAACTGTCCTCTTTTATTAAATATCTGCCTGAAGCAAACCTGCTGTCAGTTATTCTTCGCTCAGACATAGTATCTGTATCAAGAGTATAAACCGCATCTATCCCGTTTTCAGGGGAAACATAATAAAGTGTATTATCTCTCAAATACGGATATTTAATATTTATCCAGCTGAAATCCTTTAAAAGAATCTTTTCACCGGTTACAGCATCTGCTTTAAATACAGCAATTCCTCTGCTTCCTGATGCTGTATAAACAACTGATTTTCCGTCTTCAGTAAACCTTGGAAAGGTTATTACATAGTTTTCACTGTTTTCAAGAGAGGAAATAAGCTGACCCTTTTCTGCAGAGATTATTCTGATTATATGTTTCCTGTCAGGCGCCACTTCAACCGCAGCAATCTTTTTTCCGTCAGGACTTAGATCAGGTGAATAATAATATCCTTTCGAAGTCAGTTTTCTCCTGTTTCTGAAATCTGAATCAGCTGTAAATATATCTGAATATATTCTGTTGCCCCACCTGATATCACTTACAGCTTCGCTCCATACAAAGGACTTGTTTTTATAGCTGTAGGCTGAAGAGCTGTAGGGAACTTCTGATATTTTCTCTTCGCTGCCGTCAGGGCTGATCCTGTATATTGTGGTTATATTATCAAGAGATAATTTTACTGCAATTATATCATCGCCATCACAGCCGAGAGGTTCATATGAGTTGAAACCTTTATCAGCTCCAGTAATATAGCTGTACACGGAAAAACCTCTCTCAGCCTCCTGTTTTTCCCATTCAGATTTATAATATTCCATTGCTTCTTCATGGATCTCTGCAACCCTTTTTCCTGTAACTTTTTTCACGGAACTGTTGAAACGGAGAGGGATAAATGAAAGCTTTGCAGTTCTTTTGAGTATTTCATTCATCGCCTCTGTTCCGTACTTCATCTTTATATAAGTCACAAGAAGATATCCGTGATTATAATGGTTAGGATAATAATCACCATATGAATTATTCAGAGCACTGTAATAACTGTATTTCTTATTGGAAAGGAGAATAGACTTGATCTCTTTTTCAAAATCAGGAAGCCTGCCTCTTCCCCCCTCTGTTAAGAGGGTTTCTGTAAGAACAGCATCGCCTTCAAAATACCACCCGGGGACTGAAAGGTGTATAAATACAGATCTCCCCCCCTCTCCGGTGAAGATCCCGATCAGTTTATTGAATCCTGAATTAAGCTTATCTATCTGTGCCATATGGTATGTTTCATGCGATGTAAGCAGTTTGTACCATTCAGTTGTTCCTGCGAAAGCTCCCTGGGGAGGAACAGAATAAAACTCTGACTTTTCCGGCGCTGATGCAACATAACCGTTGGGAAGGGCATAGGTGTTATTGAGAACAATTGTCCACTTTGACATTTCTGTATCAAGAATACCTTCAAGCACATTATTTTCATATTCAAGCATATTCAGTATTCTCTCAGCATCATTTCTAAGCTCAGCAGGATATATAATTTTAAAATTTTCTGTTTCTATTTTTTTCCAGTCAATTCCCGGCGGGAACTGGACAGTGTCAATTCCGAATTCATACTGGTCAGTATCTGAAAATCCGGGTTCTGAATATAAAACTGCTGAACACAGCAGCAGCAGGATAATATATATATTCTTCATCAATATTTCACTCCTATGATAAATATACAGGTTCTTTTGCAGGAAAAAAACTGCTTTCAGACAGTTAATATGAAGATTACTCAATTCTGGATATTGCTTTTGAAGTAGGTTTCAGTTCAAAATCCTCGTTCAACAGTATTTTCAAAAACAGAATCGGGCAGACACCTTCTGAATTCAGAAAAAAATATCAATAAGCAGTCTATAAAAAAGGAGAGAACTGTTTCCCGCATGCTTTGACAAATAAACATCTTTATTAATTATTACTTTAATTGCAAAATACCAGCTTTAAAATATAATTATAGACATGAAAACTATTTTTCCCGGAACATTGCGGCCTGTAATTCTGAAAGCATTACTTTTTCTTATTTTCATAGTTTACGCACACACTGACCCTGTAAATATAAAAATACTCTATGTATCAAATCTGCCTGATATTGAGACAGGGGAAAACAGGGGGGGACTTGCGGAACTCGGGACTCTTGTAAAACAATACAGGAACTCTGATGACAATTTCATATTTCTTCACGGGGGAGACTCTCTTGCCCCAAGCATAATGTCATCATTTGATTACGGAACTCACATGATTGATATATTAAACAGCATCCTCCCTGAAGTAATGGCTGTTGATGAAAGGGAATTTGCCTATTCAGAAGATCAATTAATTCTGAGAATCAGTGAAGCGGGATTTCCAATAATTTCATCAAATACTACAGATACTATTACAAATAAACCGCTTGAGGGGATGGAAAGGCATAAAATATTCTCAGTCGGAAGTTATAAAATAGGAGTTTTCTCCATTCTCGCAGCAGAAGTCAGGGAAAGTTACCTGGCAAAAAGGATTTTTGTTAACAGCAACCCTGCTTTTATCGAACAGGAAGCAAGGATGCTAAGGGAAAAGGGGGCAGATATCATTATACTGCTTACCGGAGAGAACATAACAAATACAGAAAAACTGTTGAATGAAGGGCTGGTTGATATAATCTTAAAATCAGAAACAGAAAATGACAGGATAATTCCGCTGGAAAAGGGATTTTTCGCCCAACACGGGTCATCAGACGGGAATTCCCTGCTGCTCAATATTGAAGTTGAAAAAAAAGGGGATGTAACAGAGGTAGATACAACAGGCACCTTCGTACTGCTCAACACATGTGGTCCTGACAGGGAAATTCAGGAGAAAATCGACTATTATCTCGGAACGCTGAATAAAATAATGAGTGCTGTTTCCGGAACAACTTCATTACCCCTCAATACGAAGAGGGATAAAGTAAGAACAGAAGAAAATGCATTCGGAAATTTTGTTGCCGATTCAATGAGAGACTATTACAATACAGATATTGCAGTCATCAATGGAGGCTCAATAAGAGGCAACAGGTATTACAATCCGGGAACTGACTTTACAAGAAAAATAATACAGGGAGAACTGCCGTTTTACAATAAAGTCATTCCTGTATATGTCTCAGGCAGGCAAATCCTTCAGATGCTTGAACACGGATTAAGCAGAATTGAAGAGATTAACGGAGGCTTTCTCCAGGTCTCAGGAATGAAAGTAAAATACAGTCCTGATGCGGAAAAAGGTAACAGGGTAATTTCTGTGACTATAGGTGGAAAACTGCTCGAACAGAAAAAAGCATATACTCTTTCAGTTTTGGATTACATGAAAAAGGGCGGAGACGGATTTAACATGCTTAAAAGCGCAGAAGTTATTGAGAATATGAAAGAGCCTCTAAACAGCTGGGAAGTGCTGAGACTTTACATCGAGAAAAAACAGATTATTGGACCTGTTATAGAAGGGCGGCTGAAAAGAAAATGAAATTATCCGGGAATAAATCAGGCAAAATAAAAAAACGGAGCATAGCCGGTCCTATTACCCTGAGCCAGTCAGTAATAATATTCATGATGATGCTGGTAATGGGATTATCACTTTTCTTCTTTATAAATATCAGGATTTCATTTCTGAATTTTTCTGAACAGACTATCCACGGAATCAAAAACAGCTCAGACCTGAACAATGAAGTAAAACAGCTTCTTATAGATACAGAGAGGCTGATGGCCTCAGATTCAAATCCCGAGAGAAGACTTGCATATGAGGATATTCTAAGGTCAACTGAAATAATCAAAGAAATACAGGAAAGGAAAAAATTCAACGACAGGAATGTAAGGAACCACATAGAAATTATTACTGACACACTGAATGAACTCAACTCACTTGTGGAAGAAAAAATCAAATATAATAATCTTGCACTAGAAAAAATGTATGATCTCATGCTGTTTCTTGAAAAATACCAGGATCTTGAAAGAAAAAAAGAAAGAGCTGTTTTTAATGCAAATACATTCAGAAACACAATTTCCTGGTACTTCAAGATATCCGGTATAACAAGACAGGCCGGTGCAGTTTTCCAGATGAATATTTTTTATGATATCAACAAGACTGAAAAACAGATAATATCGGATCTGGCAGAAATGGAAAAACAGCTGTATGATTTTCCAGACTCTTCAAGGCATTTTTATGAATCTGATTTAGAAAATCTAAAAAAAATTATTCTGGGAGAAACAGGGTTATTAAACCTTGTTAAGGAAAAAACAAAAATTTCACTCAAGACAACAGGAAGGGGAAACTTCACAAGAACACTGCTGAATGATTTCATCTACATAAGTTCAAATATTTTCAACCGTGTAATTGAATATACTGAAATTCAGACAGCAAGACTCACAAACCTGATAAACAGCTTCTTTGATTTTTTTCTTATACTTCTTATTGCCACCCTGATGATTTCCATAGGCATGGTCCTTTATGTGAGGAAAAAACTGACAAAGAGGCTGCTGCGCCTTAACGGTGAAATTCTTGAAAAAGTTGCAGGCTTTGACATAGGGATAACTGTTGAGGGGAATGATGAATTATCTGACATGGCAAAAAGTTTTCTTTTCTATGAAAACGAAGTAAAACTGAGAGAAGAGGAGCTGAACAAAATAGCTTCCCAGGATTTCCTCACAGAAATAAGCAACAGAAGACATTTTATTGAACTGGCTGAAAAGGAAATTGCAAGAGGGAGAAGATACAGCTTCCCGGTAATTCTGCTGATGCTGGATATTGATTATTTCAAAAAAGTCAACGACACATACGGACACTATTCAGGAGATGTTGTACTTAAAGAATTTACAAATCTCTGTAAAAGCATTATAAGGGAAAATGATATTTTCGGCAGGCTTGGCGGTGAGGAATTTGCAATAATACTTCCTGAAACAGATCTTGACGGGGGAATAAAACTTGCAGAGCGTCTTAGAACAGCAGTAGAGGAAAGCAGCTGGACAATAGATGATGAAGTTATAAAAATCACGGTAAGTATCGGGGCAGCAGAATGCAGCTGCAGCAGTGATACTGCGCTCGAAGTTGTATTGAAAAAAGCAGACAGCGCCTTGTACAGGGCGAAAGATGAGGGGAGAAACAGGACCTGTTATTAATCAACTACACCTCTGGCGCTCATACCAGCCGGTTTTACGCCTGTTCCAGCTGGTACGGGCCAGATACGGGCTTTTTTACAAGCAGCGGGGTATTTTTAAACCAGCGAGAAGAGTAGCTACCTTTACACGAAAAATCCCAAGAAAGTGAAGATAAGAAGGCAGGCCTTATTACCCCGACCTGCGAATAAACAGAAAAAACTCAATGCTTAACAGTCTGCCTAGTAAAATTATATGTATTTTAACAATCACTGCCTGCAATCAGTTTCAGGATCCAGCTTTCAGCGTGAGCTTTTCCTTTTCCCTCAGAAACCCGACAAATCCTGCAGAAATAACAGAAAGGCTTATTATATTAACAGGCCTGAACTGATCCCCGAGAATAACAACACCCATTACCATTGAAAATACAGGGACAAAGTTGATGAAAAAATTAGTCCTGGAAACACCTATTTTCTGGATAGAATCCTGCTGAAGAGTGTATCCGAGAAATGTGGAAAAAATCCCCATAAACAGATATACGCCCCCATATATTAGCAGAATAGGAAAACGGAGATATACCATTAACAAGAATAAACGGAAGAAGAAAAAGCGAAGCACCTGAAAGGGTGTAGAAAGTTGAAACAACTGATGATATTCCGCAGCCATGTTTTCTGATTAAGAGAGAATAAACAACCCATATAACCATGGCAGCTGTCATCAGAAAAGTACCTGTACTGAATCCACCTGAAAAAAGAAGAGCAAAATCCCACTTCACAATAATTGTCAGAACCCCGAGAAATGCGGTCAAAAGAAAAAAACAGCCCCTTTCTGTTCATCGGCTCTGAAAAAATAAGAAAACCAAGCAACGCGGAAAGCAGGGGATTGAGAGTATTTATCGAGCTTGATTCAAGTACATCAATTGTGAGTAGAGCGGCAAAAAACAGAAGATGATATCCCACCATTCCGAAAATACCTATAAGCATTATGACTAAAGCTTTACGAAGCGGCAGGCGGAAAGAGGTTTTCTTTATCTCTCCGTATATGAAAAGACAGACAACTGCGACTGCAAAGCGGTAGAAACTCATCTCAACCCCGCTTACAACAGCCCCTCCGATCTTGCCTGCAATAAAAGCACCGGCCCAACAGAGCGCTGCAATAGTCATATAAATATAAGATCTGTTCATCTTCACTCTCCGGGTAAATTATACCGTGTAATCTGTTTTGTTTAAACAAGCGGAAAGATTAAATAATACAGAGAAATAACTTAACAGGTCGATTTCAGTTTTGGAATTATTGAATATTGAATCATTCTGTCATTTTCCGGCAGATTTCCAACATCAAATAAATCCATCCCCTGCTGCCTGATTTTATATCATTTCACAGGTTAGAATTCATATATGCTGTTTCCAGGTGTAAGAAGCGCAGTCTCGGTCTCTGCAGAGCAGTATTTCTCAAGAAGAGCTGCAACCATATCCCGCGCTTGTAACGCCCTTTTCTCACTCTCCCCGCCGATTGCATCAATATTCATTATTATACTTTCAGTATTCTCACCTATCTTTGTCCTGTCCCCGTTTCTCCAGTTCCATCTCCTGCACATTACATCTTTACTCTCTTCAATGAAATAAATAACTTCACCAGATTCAGGATTCTCACTCCTATCCGGCATACCAAGGGGAATAAAATTTTCAGAACCGTCTGAAACACCAAGCTTGAATGTGGATGAAGGGGCAATAATATCATCCCCCCCTACCGGCAGGATATTCTGAATTGAAACTATATTCATGACAGCTACTACAGAATTTATAAAGGGAATCTCGGTTTTCTTCTTCTGAATCCTTTTTATCAGCGCAATATGTGCAGGAGGGAATTTATTGGGATTTGAATTAAATTCTCTGTGTGCATCTTTCCAGTCTGTTATGCGGTGATCATTTTCAAGATCGACAGGATTATCAAAGCGCTCTGAAAGAGTATCTTTAAGCATCTCATACAGCCCTGTATCATCAGCCCTGTTCTTCATATTTCTCGCAATTACAATACCTCTTCTGAAAGAGGGATATTTTTCAAATATTCCATCTTCTATCAGTATTCTGCCCATAGTTTCCTCCATTTACCTGACTGCTTATTCCTGAGGCAGCAGGCTGATTCCAGCTGTTTTACCAATAATTGTATGGAACAGCCTATATATGCATGATAAACTATCCAGTAACTGGAAGGTCAAGTTTTTTCCCATTACAGGGGTCAACTTTTTCCAGCTGGTAAAATTATTTCATGGATAAATTATTCTTCACAATCGGTGAAATATCAAAACTCTATAACATCCCCTCCAAAACACTGCGCTACTATGATTCAATAGGTCTTTTCAAACCATCCAGAATAAACCCGGAAAACAATTACAGGTATTACTCAGTAGAGCAGTTTGAAATGCTGAATTCGATAAAATACCTGCGGCATATGGGATTTTCCATAGATGATATAAAAAAACACATAAAAACAAGGGATTCAGGCTCATTCAGAGACAAGCTGCTTGAATACAGGAAAATAAATGAAGCGGAAATTGAGAGACTTAAGACTGTGACTGAATCTCTCAATGAGAGAATTGCTGAACTTGATAATGTACTGAATAATGCTGATTTCGGAAAAGTGGAACTTGAAAGATTTCCTGAAAGAAAAATTCTCCGCCTCAAAGAGAATTACTCCGACATATCAGGGCTTGAGCTTAATCTCAGAAAACTTGAAAACAGCGCAGGAATTGATCCCTCGATTATTATCGGGCGTGTCGGGGTTACGGTGAGCAGGGAGAACCTTGAGAAAGGGATTTACAGCATATATAACTCGATATTTATCATACAGGACAGCGGAACGGAAAACCGATATACAGAAATTCTCCCCCCGGGGGATTATGCATCAGTATCTGTAAACTGCGGAGATCACAGCAGCTCACCTGTTTATTACAGGAAGATATTCAGTTTTCTGGAAAAGAACAATTACAGGATATGCGGCGATGCTTCTGAAAGGGTTGTCATTGATTCTTTTATTTCTTCGGCTGAATCTGAACATCTTACAGTTATTGAAATACCTGTAAGCAAACTGTAAATATGGCCACAATCCTGCCATATTGCAGCAGTTTATACATAATAATCCTTGTGAAATATGGACATTCGGTATAATGGGCTGTATTTTAAAATAGTGGAACTCGATATTATCAATCTTGGAAGAAGAGACTATAAATCAGTACTCAGGTATCAGGAGATAATGCTTGAAAAAAGGCAGAACGGAATAATAAATGATACGCTGATACTGGTGGAACATAATCCTGTCATAACAATCGGCAAGAGGGGAATTGAAAGCAATATTACAGTTTCCAGAGATCTCCTGGATGAGAAAGGGATAAAGATATATGAAATCTCCCGGGGTGGCGATGTAACATATCACGGCCCGGGGCAGGTTGTAGGATATCCGATAATTGATTTAAAAAAAATGGGAATCGGAATAAAGGAATATGTTCTCAGGATAGAAGAAATATTCATACAAATGCTTAATAAAGAGTTCAGCATAGCTGCAGAAAGGGAAGAGGGAAAATACACCGGAATCTGGATTGGGAACAGTAAAATTACAGCGATAGGAATAGCTGTAAAAAAATGGGTGACAATGCATGGTTTTGCATTCAATGTCAGCACCAATCTTGATCATTTCAAATGGATTGTACCATGCGGAATTACAGACAGGGAAGTAACCTCTCTCGACATACAGACTGGAAAAACCAACGACTTTGAACAGATGAAGAAGATGACTGCCGGTTATTTTGCAGATATATTCGGTTATAAAAATGTTAATGAAAAAGAAGTTGTCCTTGAGGAGTACTGATGAGAGAAAGAAAGCCTGAATGGCTTAAAATAAGAGTAAGCAGCAGTTCAAATATTTCTGATGTAAAAGAGATGCTGTCAAGGCTTTCACTGCATACAGTCTGCGAAGAGGCAAACTGCCCGAACCAGATGGAATGTTTCAGTAAAAGAACAGCAACATTCATGATTATGGGAAGAACATGTACAAGAAACTGCAGATTCTGCAATGTGGAAAACAACCTGCCTGTCCCTCTTGATAAAAACGAGCCGGATCATATTTCCGAGGCTGTAAAGGAACTCAAACTCAGGCATGTTGTAATTACATCTGTAACCCGGGATGATCTTCCTGACGGAGGAGCTGCCCATTTTGCAGAAACAATCAGGGCAGTAAAAAAAGCCTGTAAAAATGTAATTGTCGAAGTGCTTATTCCCGACTTCAGGGGGGACAGCAGAGCACTTTCGGAAGTAATTGAGGCAGGTCCTGAGATAATAAACCACAATGTCGAAACAGTCCCAGGGCTTTACAAAGAGGTAAGACCCCAGGCTGATTATATCCAGTCTCTCAATGTGATAAGGGGAATCAGGGAAAAAGGGAATAATATCTTTTCAAAATCGGGAATAATGGTAGGTCTCGGGGAGAAACAGGAAGAGGTACTCTCTCTCTTCAGGGACCTGAGAAATGCTGAATGTGATATTCTGACTGTCGGGCAGTATCTTGCCCCCTCTTCAAAACACTACCCTGTAAAAGAATATATACACCCTGATCATTTCAGGTTTTATGAAGAGGAAGCATTGAAAATGGGATTCAAAAGCGTGGCATCCGGACCTTTTGTAAGAAGTTCCTACAATGCTGCCGAAGTTCTTGAGAATGCACTCAGGAAAAAATAAGCTAAATATCAAAGACGGATTTTATTGTAGCGAAAATTATCCTTGCAAATAAAATTATATTTACAGGGCATTATCCAGCCATTCTTCATAGTCAAATTCTGAAGAGAGTTTCTTGAGTTTCTCAATATCAAGAGGAGGACTCAAAATATATCCCTGGATCTCCCGGCACTTCTGGCTCACCAGGTAATCCAGCTGCTTTTTTGATTCTACGCCTTCCGCAACAACTTTAAGCTCAAGAATATCCGCCATTGATATTATAAGCTTTACAACTTCAGTATCATTTTTAAGGTCAGGTATATTATGTGTAAAAGCCTTGTCGATTTTCAGAATATCAAGGGGTAGATCTTTTAAATATGAAAGAGAAGAGAACCCTGTACCGAAGTCATCCATGGCAATTCTGATCCTGCTTTCCCTGAGTTTGCCCAGAACAGAATAGACTTCTTCAAGGTGGTTTACAGCAACGCTTTCTGTTATTTCAAGTTCAAGCATTTCAGGATCAAATGATGTTTCTTCAAGAACCTTCAAAACCATGCTGTCCAGTTCTGATGAAAACTGTATACCGGAAAGATTTACCGCAGCCTTCAGCTTGTATCCAAGCTGACTGCTCAAGGCCCCTATATCAGAGCAGGTCTGTTTAAGAACAAATTCCCCTATAGGGATTATAATGCCTGTTTCCTCTGCAATTGAAATAAACTCATCAGGGGGAATCAGGATATCGTTGTAGAGTTTCCATCTTACAAGAGCTTCAACACCTGAGATTCTTTTCCTGTCAAGATCCAGTTTAGGCTGATAGAAAACACAGATTTCATCTCTTTTAAGAGCCCCCCGGATAAGATTTTCATACTCAATTTTTTTCTGTACAGAAAGGTCCATGTCATCCCTGTAACAGGAAATCCTCCCCCTTCCCTCTTTTTTCCCTGCATTTATTGCAATATCTGCCTTTTTATACAGCTCCCATGGATCTGTTGTATTATCCGGAAATACTGCCACACCCAGGGAAACAGAAACATGAATACGCAATTCGCTGTCAATTTCGATAGGCCTGTCAAAAAGGGATAATATTTCTGAAGGGAGAACAGCCTCTGCCTCATTCCTGTCCTTCACCGGGGAGATGACTGCAAATTCATCGCCCCCCAGGCGGGCAAGGCAGCTGTTTTCAGGCAGGTTGATTTTAAGCTGATGCGCCACAGCTTTAAGCATTTTATCACCCTGATTATGACCGTATGCATCGTTGATATTCCTGAAATTATCTATATCTATCAGAACCATTGAAAGACAGCTTTTATTCCTGTCTGCGCTGACAACTTCTTCGGAAATTCTCTCTGAGAAATGATGCCTGCTGGAAAGACCGGTCAGCATATCATGGTTTGCCTGGTACTGGAGCTGTTCTTCATAAATATGCCTCATTGTATCATCAGCAAGAATACTTGCAAAATTTGAAATTTGCCCGTTTTTATCACGGATAGACACTATTGAAGTCGACTGAATATACTGCTCACCGCTTTTTCTTTTATTTACAATCTCACCCTTCCAGTAACCTTCTTCAAGAAGAGATTTCCAGAGCTCTTTGTAGAAATCATTGTCATGGACCCCGGACTGAAGCAGTGATGGATTCCTGCCAAGCACCTCTTTTGCGGAATACCCGGTTATCCTTGTAAATCCCGGATTTGTCTGAAGTATCAGCCCGCTGGAATCTGTAATCATTATCCCTTCAGCGCTGTTTGCTACTATTTTATTTGAAAATTCAAGATCTTTTGTCCTTTTAAATATTTCAGCTTTCAGATACCTGTTAATTGAATACATGATCAGAACAGCAACTGAAAAAAACAGAATCACAGATATGAAAATTATATATAATTTCCTGTTTATTTTTTCTGACTGATACATCCAGCTGTTGAGAAGTTTATAATAATATGAGTCTTTATCCTCTTTAAGCTCTCTGACACGTTCCATAATACGGTCAAGCTTCTCTTCAAAACCTGATCCCCTGGCAGTAACAGCATATCCGGGCAGTGGATTAAAGACTGTGGAAGTCGGTTTTACCCCTTCAACCCCGGCAAGAGATGCATTGTAAATAACCCCGGCATAAACCTCTCCTGTTCTTACACCGTTAAGTACATCACTGAAAGTGAGGTATTCCTTTATTGAATAAATAATTCCGAGACTGGAGGCAAATTTCTTGAAATTTCTGCCGTTTATATCATTTGCAATAATACCTATTTTTCTGCCGTTCAACTGGTTTATTTCAGAGTAATCAGTATCAGATGCAACAAAGAGCTGGCCCCATCCTGAAATAACAGGAGTATCTGGAAAGTAGAAGAGTTTTTCGCGCTCCGGATTTTTAATAAGAGCGGCAAACAGCTGTATATCCCCGGATATCATTTTAGGATATAGCCGTGAAAAGCTGGCAATTTCATACCTGTATGAAATACCCAGTTCATCCATTATCCTGCTGAACAGCTCAACAAAGAAACCTGCAGGTTTTCCATTCTCATCAATAAAAGATGTGGGTCTTGCATCAGGTACCATCCCGAACACAATTTCATCTGAATAAAGAGTATTTGATACTGTCAGTAGCAAGATTGCAAACAATAATTTCTTAAGCATTATATTTCTCTAAAAATCAGCTATATAATAATCATATAATATACCGGCCAATTTACCAGTAAATTTAATAATCAAATTTAACATCACATAATAATCTTTATTGTTCAACATATTCAGCTGACAGTTTTAATCTATTTGAAATAACCAGGCCAATCTGCTACTATATTTACAATGAAACAAATGACAGGGAAATATTCCAAAGGCAAAGAAACATACAGCAGAATATTTACAGCAGCAAAGAAATATTTTTATACACAGGGTTATAAGGAAACTACATTCAGACAACTTTCTGCAGAAACAGGAATTCATCTCGGTCAGTTTACATACTATTTTAAAACAAAAGATGATCTTGCAGGTTTAATTTACAGCGAGATCAGGCAGAATACATATAATATTTTCAAGGATAAATATGGAGAATATATTGATCCCAAAAAAAGTATTGTTTTGAATTTAGCTTTTGATATGCTTCTTCTGACCAACAATAAAAAATACGGCAGTTTTTTTTATGAATTTTCAAAAGGCAATATCTATAAAAAATATCACAGTAACCTGATTGAAGACTCATTAAGGTTTTATCCATCGCCAGACAAAACCCTTTATGAAGAACCCAAGCACAAGCTCCATTTGAACATGGTAGCAATTCCCGGGATCAAACCTTCCCTGGTTCATGAAACACTTGATAATAAATATGAAATTCCGGAAATTGAAATTTGTAAATACTATGTTGATCTGTTTCTCGGTTTGCTTGGAGAAAAAGAAAGTACTATTAAATCTCTTTTTGATTTTGCATACAGGGAATATTCAAATTTAAATTTATCTATCGGGAAATCATTCAAACTCAACTTTGATAAGGAATATGCAAAAAGCTACAGAGAAGAATAATTTTTTTCTCTGTAGCTTATGTTTTTTTAAAATGATTGAGGAAGTTATTTTATCTGGAACAAACAGTTTTCAAAGCATTTATCAGGCGTCTGTTTTCTTCTTCAGTTCCTATAGTTACACGCAGGAAAGTCTCTTTCTGGGGTCTTATAATAACACCAAGTTTCTGAAGGTCAGTAAAAACTTTCTGTGGATCCCTCTTCACATCTACAAAAATAAAATTAGATTCTGATTCAGGATAATAAAACCCCATTTCGTCAAATGCATCACAAAGCATTTTTTTTCCTTTCCTGTTTTCGTTATAGCACATATCAAGAAAATCAGTATCATCAAGCGCAGCAAGAGCTGCTGCCTGAGCCTGCCTTGAAACACTGAACGGATTACGAACCTTGGAAAGTTCTTTGATTATTTTTTCATGAGCAAAAATGTATCCGACTCTCAGAGAACACAATCCGTATATTTTGGAAAAAGTTCTCATAACAACCAGGTTTTCATATTTCTCAATAAGTTTATGACTGTCCCTGAGGTGATCATCTGAAGTCACATATTCTGTATAAGCTTCATCATATGCAATAATCACATTGTCAGGTACCTTATCAAAAAACTCCAGCAGCTCTTTTTCTTTCAGATGCGTTCCTGTGGGGTTATTCGGATTACATATCCAGACAATTTTTGTTTTTTCATTTATAGCATCAGCCATTGCATCAAGATCATGTACCCAGTTTTTCATGGGAACAAAAACAGGTTTACCACCTATTATCTTAGTCCTTGCAGCATATGGAGTAAATGTAGTATCTGCAAGTATTACTTCCTCGCCGTAATCAACAAATGCTGTGGGAAGCAAAAGAAGTATTTCACTTAAACCGCTGGCAACCATGATATTTGCCGCATTCATGTCATACACTGATGCAAGTTTTTCGCGCAATGCGGTTATTCCCGGATCAGGATAAATCTGGATTTCATCCATCATGTTTTTTACAGCCTGCTTTGCCTTGGGAGAAGAACCGAATGCATTTTCATTTGACGCAAGTTTTATAACGTCAGTTATGCCATACTCTCTCATTACTGCTTCAACAGGTTTTCCAGGTACATAGCCCTGTACTGATTCCATCACTTTTCTAGGTTTCACATTCATTGTATTCTCCGTATGTATTATTAAAAACAGCTCTGTAAAACAGAGCCGTTAATTTATGGGCACCTCTAATTTTTCCTTAGAGGTATGCCCACAAGGCACCTGTCCCCGAAGGGGGGAATCTATAAGAAAAACCATGTTTCCAGTGATTCCCTTACAAGCTTTTATTCATTTACCTTTGAAACAGCTGATTCTTCGACTTTGTTTTTATTATTAAAATAAGTACTGACAGCAAAGAAAGCTATCATGCTGCCTGCCATCGGGAAAAGCATTCTTTCCGGCCATGCATATAAACCAGTCATATCAACAAGAGCCATAATAGCGCCTATTATAACAGCACCGATTGCTCCCTGCTTATTTCCGCCTTTCCATATTATTCCTCCGATAATCGGTGTAAAAATACAACCGGCCTGAAGCGGTGAAATCCAGAACATCACTCCGATAATACCGGAGATTTTCAAGGCAATAACAACTCCGAAAACAGCGCCGAGAACAGTTGCAACTTTTGAAATTGTCAGAGTATATTTCAGATCATCAAATTCCTTTTCAGGATGGAAAACTTTATGATAAAGATCATGCGCAAACATACCGCCAAGAGATGTCATCAGGGAATCTGATGTAGACATAATTGCAGACAGCACTGCTGCAAGAAATATATACCCGGCCCATTTGGGAAGTGTAACATTTATTATTTTTGCAACAACTTCTTTTCCCGGAACTCCCGGAAAAAGAGATGCTCCGATTCCCGACATAAGCCCGACAAGAATAGACAGACCAATCAGAATACAGCCGGCGACGATACAGCTTTTAACAGCATCACCTGAACTTTTGGTTGACTGCCATTTCATGAAATATTCATAAGCGAAAATTGATCCCACTACAGAAGGTACTACTGCATAAAGAAAATCATGAACTGATTCCGGCTGGGGGAAAAACGGCTGGCTTAAAAGAGCTGAAGCTGTAACACCGCTTTCCATACCTGTAATTTTTAATCCGAGAAAAACAATGATAGGAATAAATATCATGCATACAACAAGCTGTATAAAGTCATTCAACATGACTCCCCACATGCCCGCCATATAGGTGTAAACAATAACTACGACAGCTCCAAGAATAACAGCAACATTATAAGATATCCCAACAACTGTTGCCAGAGCAGCAAAAGCCATAAACTGAATAGCTATAATAGCAATTGTTCCTGTAATATACACAATAGCATGATAAGCTCTCAGGAATTTCGAATATCCGTATCGGTATTCGATGTAATCCGGGGGAGTAATTCCATTTGTGATACTTCTGAATTTGCCGGCAACAAATGCAGAAATAAAACAAGCGATACCCAGACCGATACCGGCATACATACCGGGCCAGACACCTTTTTCAACACCCCATTCAATACCACCTACAAAGCAGCCCCCTCCGAAGTGTGTAGCAGCAATGGTAAATGCTACAATAATAAGAGGCATACTTCTTCCTGCAACAAAAAAATCAGTTGCAGTTTTAACTTTTTTAGAAACCATATAACCAATTGTTATATAGACTGCACAAAAAACCAACAAAACAATCATTAATATTCCTCCTAAAAATATTACTAATTAAATCTCAAAAAATTAAATAAAATCCTCCTTTTAAAAAGTATTCAGCTCAGTTACCTGTTTTCTATCACTAACGCGTCTACGATACGGACACCCTTACCTTTCCCGTAAACAAAAACAGGATTCAGATCAATTTCCCTGACCAGATCCTTGTTTTCAGAAGCGAAAGAAGCAAGGTCCACAATAAGGTCACACAACGCATCAACATCATGCTCACTTCCTCCTCTGTAACCTGAAAGAAGCTTGAATGCTTTTAATTCACTGATCATACTGAGTGCTTCTTTTTTACTGACAGGTGCAGGATAAAGAGAAATATCTTTGAAGACTTCAACAAATACACCCCCCATACCTACAAGAACAACCGGTCCGAAAGTCTGGTCATTTTTAATACCGACAATCATTTCAGTTCCCGGCTCAAGCATTTCCTGAACAAGCACTCCATTCAGGACAGCTGACGGATTATATTCTCTGCAGCTGGAAATAATCTGATCAAAGGCTTCTTCTCCCTCATCAGAATTCATGATATTAAGCCTGACGCCTCCGGCATCTGTCTTATGAAGAATATCTGCTGAATTGATTTTCATGACATATGGCGCTTTCAGCCGGGACATTGCTTCTCTGGCTTCTTCTCTGGAATTAACAACAATATACTCAGGCACAGTTACACCATGCTTTGAAATCAGATTTTTACTGTCAGCTTCTGAAAGGGGTTTTGAACCTGATGCGTTTTTTTCGGGAACAGCAATTTCAAGCGTTCTGCTTTCATGGTCATATTCAGAATATTCCGCAAGATAACTTATGCATGAATATCCGGACTGGCCGCCCGAAACAAGAGGTATACCTGCATTTTCAAGCTTCAGGCGGAGTTCTTTGTTTCTTGAAGCTTCATATGACGGTACGGCAAATATAGGGAACATGTCTTTTTCCCCGGCAGCATCTATTAATGCATCTGTAAAGTCATGCATTCTCGGGCTTGCGTTCCCTTCAATATTTGTACCAAGCACAACTGCAGAAATGTTTTCATCCCTGCGGGCAGCCTTAATAATTCCAGCTATCGCTTCCTTGTTTCTGAACAAGTCTGTTGTTGCATCAAGAGGATTCTGGGCAGTAGCAAATCCCGGCAGATATTTTTCCATTTCAGATACTGTTTCATTCCTGAAATCAGGAAGATCAATACCGTAATACTCACAAAGATCTGCACAGATTGCATTTTCCCCTCCTGAAAGGTTTATACCGCAGAAAGAATTGCTCTTCGGATAATTGCCTTTCAGTACACTGAACATCTGGGCTGTAGTCATGAATTCCTCAAGATCCCTTACACGGATAACTCCGTACTTTTTAAACACTGCTTCAAAGGATGAATCTGAACCTGCAAGATTACCTGTATGGGAAGCTGTTGCAGCAGCACCTTTAGCAGACTTGCCTGTTTTCAGGACTATGACAGGCTTTCTCTTCCTTGCTGCTGTTTTCAGGGAATCGGCAAATTTCCTGCCGTCTTTTACACCTTCAATATATAGAGCGATTACTTTCGTATTATCATCATTCACAAGAAAATCAAGATACTCTTCAAACTTGACAATATTGCCGTTTCCTGAAGATATGCAGTAGGAAACATTCATGTAGTCTCTCATCATGATATGCTGAGCAATAAATCCGCTCTGTGCCACAATTCCGATTCCTGTCGGCCTTGTGTTCATGTCAATGTTTAAAGTGAGACCCCATAAGTTTATTTTATCAACATTATTCAATATTCCGGCACAGTTAGGTCCCAGAAGAGCAATGCCGTATTCTTCACAAATTTCAGACATTACCTTTTCAAGAGCCAGACCTTCATCTGAATGTTCTTCTGCAAAACCGCTTGCATATACTATTGCAGCCTTTACACCTTTTTCTCCGGCCTGCTTCAAAATAGGAACAACAGCAGGTTTCGGAGTACATATAATAACACAGTCAATTGTGTCTTCGATTTCATCAATTGACTTGAAGCATTTCCGTCCGTTTAAAGTATCACGGGCAGGATGAACATAATAAACCCTGTCAGCCACAGAACTTGCAGCAGTACCAACTGCTGCAGCGCATCCGAAACTTCCGGGCCTGTCAGTAACACCTACTACAGCCACGCTTTCCGGTTTTATAAGCTTTTTTATATTCATTTTTCTTCCCTCTGGATGTCATACCCTGACTCAAATGCAGCAGTATTCAGTTCGTTGAATTTTTCCTTGCCCTTATCCTTAAAAAATCTGTTCATGGATAAAAGAGCCTGTTCTCTGGTAAAAAGCTCACAATTCCTGATAAGCGCTCCTATAGCAACAAGGTTTGCACCTTTTGGATTATTAACCTTCCCTGCAAGGGTAATACACGGGACTTTAACAATATTCACATTGTCAGGGTACTGCTGCTGATCTGCGACAATATCACTGTTGACAATTATATAACCACCCTCTTTGACAAGAGCTCCATACGCATCGACAGAAGGACTGTTCATTGCAACAAGAATATCTATTTCTTCCATATTGGGACTGCCGATTATTGAATCGCTGAATTTAACAACACTGTGCGCTGTTCCGCCCCTCATTGTAGGCCCGTATGCAGGCATCCATGTCACTTCTTTATCTGAATCGACTGCCATCTGGGAAACAACCAGACCTGCTGTTAAAACCCCCTGTCCGCCAAAACCTGAAAAAACCAGTTCTTTCATTTTATTCCCCCTTCCTGGATTTAAACTCGCCTGTCGGATAATGAGGCAGCATATTTTTCTCAACCCAGTCCAATGACTCAATTGGGGGAATTCCCCAGTTTGTAGGGCATGGCGCGAGGAATTCAACTATAGAATACCCTTCTCCGTTCAACTGTGCTTCCAGAGCATTCTTGATATATTTTCTTGTCTTATTGATTTCCTTTGCATTATGAACCGCTCCCCTTGCTGCATATGCAACATTGAACTGGGAGGAAATAATCTCAACAAGTTTTATAGGATCTCCGGTCACCGAACAATCACGCCCTTTAACTGATGTCTTGGTCTTCATACCCGGCAGTGTTGTCCAGGACATCTGCCCGCCTGTCATGCCGAATAATGCATTATTAATCACAAATGCAGTAATCTTTTCATTTCTGTAGGCAGCATTCAGAGTTTCAGCTATACCTATAACAGCTGCATCGCCGTCACCCTGGTATGTCATTACAACAGATTCAGGAGATACTCTTTTCATTCCTGTAGCCATAGCTGCAGGTCTTCCATGGGCGCACTGCATCTTATCCCCTTTAAAGAAATGATGAAGATTGCAGCTGCATCCAACACCAAGGCTGAACATGAAATTGTCCAGTTGCCCGAGCTCTTCCAGAACTTCAGCAATAAGCCGTGTTACTATTCCGTGTCCACAGCCGGTGCAGAACGGATGATGTGTTTCCCCCCAGATTGCAGGAGCTTTTTTTACCTTAGCCATATTAGAAGACCTCCTTGATATTTCCATCTTTCGCAGCATAATATTTTTCAACAACTTTTTTCACAGAAGGCAATGTTCTCCCTGCCGCATAACTGTAAACAGGCATTGATTTCTCCTTAAAAACAGCTTTGGCAGTCAAAGCCACATCTTCAACCATCTGCCCCAGGTCATTTGATTCAACAGATATCAGACCCTTTACACCGGGACCAAGCTGTTCAAAAGCCTTTACAGGAAAAGGCCACAGTGTAACAGGCCTTATTAAACCTGCTTTCTCCCCTTTTTCCCGCAGTTTTCCAACTGCATCTCTACAGACCCTGCTCGGCAGCCCGAAAGAAACAAAAATATATTCAGCATCTTCTGTCATATAGCTTTCCCACCGCTGCTCATTCTTCTGCATTATTTCTCTTTTTTTTCTGACAGTTTCAGTCATCTCCATCTGTGAACCGAAACCATGATCTCTTGTTCCTGTTCCGTCAAATCTCCAGTCAGGAAGCTTTTCCGCTTTTTTATAATCAGGCATTATGCATGGTTCCATCATCTGCCCGAGGGCTGCTTCTGATAATATTAAAACAGCATTTCTGTATTTTTCAGCTATATCAAAAGATTCATACATCAGATCCACAAGCTCCTGAACTGATGAAGGAGCAAGAACTATGGTATTATAATCTCCATTTCCCCCGCCGCGGGTTTCTCTCCAGTAATCGCACTGTGATGTATCAAGCGATCCCAGTCCTGTCCCCCATCTCTGGACATTAAGCATTACATAGGGAAGACTGTATCTTGCAGCATATGAAATCCCCTCCTGCTTGAGCGCCATTCCGGGACCTGATGAAGAAGTCATAGCCCTTCGACCGCAGACTGCAGCACCAATAACCATGTTTATTGCTGATATTTCATTTTCAGCCTGAACAAATGATCTTCCCTCCTGCGGCATTCTGTATGAAAAATGCTCAAGAACTTCAGTTTGCGGGGTAATCGGATATCCTCCATAAAAATCAAGCCCGGCCCTTACTGCTGCTTCCGCAACAGCAATATTTCCTTTCATCATTTTTTTTGTACTCATTAAAGCCTCTCCTCTACTCAT
Organism: Spirochaetia bacterium; assembly: GCA_963662265.2. Lineage (GTDB taxonomy): Bacteria > Spirochaetota > Spirochaetia > CADAEX01 > CADAEX01. Next base: position 252,605 of record CAXXHA010000001.1, read on the forward strand.
CAATACTGAAAACACCGTCAGGGCAAACAGTGTAGCAAATACCGCATAGTATGCAGGGTTCCTTATTTACCTGAATATAATTATATCCGCTCTTATTAAAATCACTTGTCATTGATATTGCTTTTTTTGGACATGAAACAATACAAAAACTGCACCCTTTGCATCTTTCTTTATCTACAAAAAGATTTCCCATTTTCCTAACAACCTCCTAGCTGATCACATACCTTAAAGGTAAAATATATAAATACACGCATTATTTCATATTATCCTGCAACCGACTAAATTATATACATGTACTATTTTAATTGTCAACATTTTTTTATACACGTACTATTTTTAATATTATTTGACACAGAATCATAATCATGCTATCTTACTTTAGTACACGTACTATATTCATATTTCCATGCACCATATTTAAGAAAAGGGAGTTTTACTTAATGACATATCAAGTTGAAAAAAGCCTGAAAAAAGCACTCAGCTACAGATGGATCATATATATCCTTCCGGCGAGTGTCTTTTTCTTTGCTTTTCTGCATAAACTTGCTCCAAGTGTAATAAGGAACGAGTTGATGGAATCCTTCGGTCTGACATCAACAGGATTTGCAAACTTAAGTGCAATGTTTTTCTATGCATATATGCTTATGCAGATACCGGCGGGAATTCTTGCTGATACACTTGGAGCAAAAAAGACTATTATTGCAAGCTGCATTGTTACTGCTGCCGGGTTAATTCTTCTGGGATCAGCAACAACAATTCCGGTTGCAATGATATCAAGGCTTATAATGGGTCTCGGGACATCTGTGGTTTTTATATCTGTTCTCAAAATACAGACGCAGTGGTTCAGGGAAGATGAATTCGGCACAATGACAGGTATCAGCGCCTCTATCGGGAATTTCGGAGGGGCAGTATCCCAGGCGCCCCTTGCGGCAGTTGTTGCTTTATTAACATGGAGGGCAACATTTATATGGATGGGTATTATTACACTTGCACTTGCAGTACTGGTATTTATCTTTGTGGAAAATAAGCCTGAAGATAAAGGTTTTCCGGCAATATCAAATTCTGCTTCCCGGAAAAAAGCAGCATCTTTCAGTGATATTCTAAACGCTTTAATGAATATTATAAAAAATTTTCACAGCTGGCCGATGTTTTTTATAACAATATGCCTTGGAGGCAGCGGTTTTACACTGAACCTGTGGGGCGTAAGCTATATTATGGATGTTTACAACTACACAAGTATACAGGCTGGTAAAATTACGCTTCTGCTCGCCATAGGTACCGGTACTGGAGCAATCCTTTTCGGATTTATTTCAGACAAAATCAAAAGCAGAAAAATACCGTATTTAATATGCGGATCACTGGTGCTTCTTTTATGGGTGGTTCTCCTTGTATTTTATAAAGCAAAACCCCCAATAGCCTTTCTTACAGCATGGTTTTTCTTTATAGGTTTTTTCAATGCAACAGCAACACTTGCATGGTCAACTGGAAAAGAGGTAAATGATCCGAAATATTCAGGTATGGCGACATCTTTTATCAGTTTCGGAACATTCCTGGGGGCAGCTGTTATTCCTGTAGTTGCAGGTATGGTGATTGACAAATATTCAATGCTGGAAAATGCTGTGGATATTTACAGAAAAGCTTTTTCCATGAATATCACGCTCAGTTTAATCGCATTTATCCTGATTCTTTTTGTAAAAGAAACAAACTGCAGAAATATTTATAAAACATCCGAATAACTCAGGCAGTGTAGAACACTCATGATATTCATAAACAGGACAAAATAACTGCCTTGATAATTTTGTTGTCATATATAGAAAAGGGACTCCCTGTGGAGTCCCTTAAACTTTTTAACATATATCCTTAATCTAGAAAATTTATGGAAGATTCTTTTTTATCTCTGCAAGGACCTCATCCGTATCTGTCTTGTAGAGAGTTTTGTTTCCTATCCTTACAGTCGGTCCCCTGTCGCATGTTTCCCTGCAGAATGATGCCTGTACAGAGACTTTTCCGCTGAAACTGCTTTCAGCTTCTTTAATCACACTTGATAATATTGCCTGGGATCCCCTGAGGAAGCATCCTGTACCGACACATACTTTGACTTCAAGAGGATTTTTGACATCTGTTTTTACAAGACTGTATTCAGCAGTCTGTATCCTTTTTCTGCTTTCAAATGAAGTATGAAGAAGGCTGTGAGCCTCACTGCTTCCTGCCTTGCCGCCAAGATATCTGGTATAAACAGGGTCAATGAAAGGGTTCTGAGCTGTATTTTTTACAGGTTCCCGCCTGTCAATTCCGTCAAGAGCACTTGAACGCTTCAGCCTCATCTTTCCTTCAGGATCAACCGGCTGGCCTGCCCCTCCGACACATCCGCCTGGACATGCCATTACTTCAATAATATCATATTCACAGCTGCCATCTATGACAGATCTTGCTACCTTATCCGCATTTTTAAGTCCCTGGACTGTGCAGACTCTAACAGTCTCCCCATTCAGCAATATGTTCATGACTGAAATACCGGGATTGTCTTCAGGGTGTTCACAGCTTAAATCCTGACTGGAGATATCTTCACCTGATTTTGCAACAGTATACCTGATCACAGCTTCTGCAACTCCCCCGGATCTGCCGAATATGCTTCCGGCTCCTGAACTTGAAGACATTGGGAGATCCATTGATGACGGTTCAACTTCATCAAACAGAATACCAGCCTGCATAATCATTTTTCCGAGTTCCTGTGTTGTAAGGACATTATCAACAAGTTGATTTCCATCAACAGAAAGCTCTTTACGGTCTTTTTCAAATTTTTTCGCAGTACACGGCATCACAGATACCATTTTTATCTTCCTGCCATCTACAGCCTCCTCATCTGCAAGGATTTTCCTTCCTATACTTGCTGTCATTGACTGCGGAGACATACATGAAGAGAGGTGGTTAAGAAGTTCAGGATATGACTGCTCTGCAAATTTCACCCAGCCTGGACAGCATGATGTAAAAAGAGGCAGCCTGCTTTCATTTTTTCTTTCCAGAAACTCATTTGATTCTTCAATTACAGTGAGGTCAGCACCGAAAGCTGTGCTGTACACCCTGTCAAACCCCAGAGCTTTCAATGAGGCAACTATCCGCCCTGTTACATCCTGACCAGTCAGGTTAAACATCTCACCGAGAGCTGTGCGGACAGCCGGAGCTATCTGGACGGCAGTGAATGTATTTTCATCTTCAATAAGACTCCATACTGCATCAACCTCGGAACGGGGAACAATAGCGCCTGTGGGACAGACAGCAGCACACTGGCCGCAGTTAACACAGTCCACTTCTGAAAGACTCTTATTGAATGCAGGTGTTACCTTTACTTCCTCGCCTCTGTAGGCAAAATCTATAGCTCCGATTCCCTGTATTTCCGAACAGTACCTCACACAGTCTCCACAGAGAATACATTTATTCGGGTCCCTGACAAGGGCCGGTGAACCGGTATCAAGATCCATCTTTTCCCTTGTTTTTCTGAACCGGATATCGGAAACTCCCAGTTTTGATGCAATGCTCTGAAGTTTACAGCTCCCCTCCTTGCTGCATGAAGGACAGTTCATCTCATGGTTTGCAAGAAGAAGTTCCATTGTCATTTTTCTTATATCACGAAGTTTTTTTGTTGATGTTTTTATCTTCATTCCGTCCCGTGGAGGTGTTGAACAGGAAGCCATTACCCCCCGACCTTCAACCTCTACAATACAGAGACGACAGGCCCCGTATACACTGAGCTCTGAATGATAGCAGAAAGTAGGCAGTTCTATTCCTGCTTTTCTTACTATTTCAAGAAGATTTTTTTCATCCTCTATAGGTATTCTTTTATTGTTAACAGTTACAAAACCTTTACTCATTATACAACTCCTACAGCATCAAATTTACATGCATCAGCACATGCACCGCACTTTATACACAGATTCTCATCAATCACATGCGGCTCCTTGCGTTCACCTGAAATCGCTCCGACAGGACACTTTCTCGCACAGAGAGTACAGCCCTTGCACTTTTCAGCATCTATACTGTAGACAGCAAGTGCACTGCAGTTTCCTGTAGGACACTTTTTATCAACAACATGGGAAAGATATTCTTCCCTGAACTGTTTCAGTGTAGATAAAACAGGAGACGGGGCTGATTTACCGAGACCGCACAGCGAAGCTGTTGCTACAGTTTTGCTGAGTTCTTCAAGCAGAGAGAGAGTCTCTTCAGTCCCTCTTCCTTCAATTATGTCATCAAGAAGTTCCAGCATCTGCCTTGTCCCTTCCCTGCAGGGAACACACTTTCCGCATGATTCATGCTGGGTAAATGCCATGAAAAACCTTGCAACCTGAACCATACATGTGCTGCTGTTCATCACCACAAGTCCGCCTGAACCTACCATTGCCCCGACCTTGCCGAGCGAATCAAAATCAAGAGGTATATCAAGATGTTCTTCTGTAAGACACCCTCCTGAAGGCCCTCCTATCTGCACAGCCTTGAAATCACTGTTATCGAGTTCCCCTTTTTCATTGATAACACCGCCGCCGATATCAAAAATTATCTGACGGAGAGTTGTCCCGAAAGGAACTTCTATAAGACCTGTATTTACTACATGGCCGGTAAGTGCAAAGGTTTTAGTTCCGGGAGATTTTTCTGTGCCTGTTTTGCTGTATGATTCCGAACCATTCAGAATAATCAACGGAACAGCAGCAAGTGTTTCAACATTGTTTACAACAGTCGGCTTTTCCCAGAGTCCCTTCTCAGCTGTTCTCGGGGGTTTCGGCTTGGGCATTCCCCGGTTACCCATTATGCTGGATACCATTGCGCTTGCTTCACCGCAGACAAATGCTCCCGCACCTTCCATGACATGAAGCTTGAGAGAACTGTCAGTTCCGAAAATGTTGTTTCCGATAATTCCAGCCGCTTCAGCATCTGCAATAGCATTTCTTATTCTTTCAACAGCCAGCGGATATTCTGTTCTTACGTAGATATATCCTTCATCAGAACCTGTGGCACGGGAAGCAATCATCATTCCCTCTATAACTGAATGAGGATTTCCCTCAAGAATACTCCTGTCCATAAATGCGCCGGGATCCCCCTCATCACCGTTGCAGATTATGTATTTCTTATCACTTTTCTGCCAGAGAGCAAGTTCCCATTTCCTGCCTGTCGGGAATCCCCCGCCGCCTCGGCCTCTGAGGCCGGAAGCTTTCATTTCATTGCAGATTTCTTCAGGTGTCATCTGAAGATAGGCCCGCCTTGCAGCTTCATACCCGTCTGAAGCTATATATTCATTGATATCTTCAGGATCACAATTTCCGCAGCTTTTCAGGACTGTACGCTTCTGTTTTGCATAGAAAGGTATATCGCCCTGCCCCCGGCATTTCCTATCTGTTGAAGGATCAGTATAAAGCAGCCTTTCTATAACCTCATTCCTGATTATTGTTTTTTCAACAATCTCCTCAACATCTTCCGGTTTAACATGAGCATACATTATTCCATCCGGTTCAATTGTAACAAGTGGCCCTACCTGGCAGAATCCCTGGCATCCGCTTCCGGATACAAGTACTTCGGGAGATTTTTCCTCCGGCTTCAGTTTTACATCGACACGGATATTTCTTTCCTTCTGCAGGCTGACAAGGAGGTCATAAATTTTTCTGGATCCGTTTGCAAGACAACCGGTTCCCGCACAGACAATAATTCTCCTGTCTATATCTTTTCTCGCAGAAATATATTTGCTTTTTATTTTATCAAGATTTGCAACAGCCATTACTCTGCAGCCTCCTTTTCTCTGATTTCTTCAATCAGTTCATTCATTTTTGCCTCATCAACCTGTCCGTACACCTGATCATTGATAACAACAACAGGAGCCAGGCCGCACGCTCCAAGACAGGATACTGTCTCCAGTGTAAAAAGCAGATCCGGAGTACTTATTTCCTTTCCGGTAAGTCCCAGACATTTTTTAACCATTTTTATGATATTGCCCGAACCTTTTACATGACAGGCAGTACCGTCACAGACCTTGATAACATATTTACCTTTCGGCTCCAGTGAAAAATGGCTGTAAAATGTTGCTATACCGAAAACTTTAGCCGGAGACATTCTCAGCACAGATGCAACAAGAATCATTACCTCTTCAGGCAGATATCTGTATTCTTCCTGAACAGCCTGAAGTATAGGTATAATTTTTCCCGGATCAGAATCATACCTGTCCAGAATTTCCCATACCTTCTGCAGTCTTACTGCTTCTTCAACAGTCTTTAAATCACTCATACTCAACTCCTTAAACGCTTTCGAGCACTTTCATGTCAGAAAGTCTCTGCTAAATGTAATCAACCTTGACTTCTTTCAATAAGTTGTTTGACAGGATGTCAGCTATCCGTCTGACAATATTCCTCCTTATTTCAAGCCCGACAGGGACATTCGGATCCTGATGGGCTTCATTAATTCTGGTCCCTACCAGAAACTCTATTTCATCGCTGTCACGGAGAAGTTCAACCACTGCTGTGGCGCTGTTTTCTTTCCTTATTTCATCCAGGTTCTCTTCTTCAAGAATCTCTGCAACCCTGCTGAGGGTGAATATACCCTCTGTAACAATTTCAATTCCCTCCATCGATGCAGAGGGGGGGAGATCTGAATCCAGATTTGACATTTTTGTATCTACCGGGCGGTCAAGCTCTCTTGAAATAATATTTGCAGTTGTCCCGCCTGAAATAACAACCCTTCCGTTAAACTTATCTATTCTTGCAGCCAGCAGGGAATCCTTTTCCCTGTCTATGGGGGGACCTGTCGCAATAAGCAGTTTTCTCGGTTCCCTGACATAGAAAACAGCAGCTGTAATATCATCCTTTGCTGTATAAATATCATTTCTCACACCCCTGTTTACAATTTCACGGGCCAGGTTTCGTGCAGAGATATTTCCGTTGCGGCGGATAAGAGAAAGAATCCATTCACTGATTTTTTCATGTTCCCATCCGAACGGGTATGAGGCATTGCCCATTCCCGACTGTGTAACTCCATCGGAAAAAATAACTATTCTGTCCCCGGTCTGGAGCCTGAAACGGGATGAAAAGAGCGTGTTTCTTGAACTGACAGGGCTTTCAATCTTTACAGGTGTCCTTTCAGGACAGACAACCTCTCCTCCGCGGATAAGAATGTAGGGAGGATTATCAAATTCCACAATTTTAACAGATCTGTCATTTTCAATTTCAACTATTGTAAATGTTGCATAACTGATTTTCCGGATACTGCAGACAGGCAGGGACTGCATGATTACCTGGGCAGTTCTTTTTGGGGATACCCTGCCGTCGATACATTTTGCGGCAAGAGTTGTTGTAAGAGTTGCAAGCACATTTGCCTTAACCCCGCTGCCGAGACCATCGGAGAGAACAGAGACAGTCCTGCTTTCATCGCAGCTTCTCTGGGATAAAAAAACATCTCCTCCCACAAGCTGCCCTTTCTTGTAAATCTGGGCAGAATCAATTTCCAGAAAATAGTTGTCAGACACTACATGTCCTCCCCGGAAATATCCTTGCCTGAAAAAGAATCAATTATTTCATTGAGAATAACTTCATTTTCACCGGCATTTTCACCCAGGAGATAGGCAATTTTCTGTACAGTTTCAAGATTCTTATGAATAACTTTACGGGCATCGTTTATAACCCTGTCCCGGTTGACCCAGGGTTTTGTAACATCCTGGATAATTGCGCCTGTTACCTGCCCCTTGTGAACAGGGAAAACAGTTATTGAAAGCACCTTTTTCTTGAATTCAACTTTCCTGTCTATGATTTCCCTGCCTGATTCAGCAACCTGGTTAAAAAGACCTGAAAAAGGGATCATCTTTTCAAGATTTGCCCCTGACAGATTGGGCCTGCTCTCCCACAGGAGAAGTGTTTCTTCACCCAGGAGTTCTGCAAAATTACGGTTGCATTCAATTATGGAAAGAGAACTGTCAGCAATAACAACACCTGAAGGCATTTTTTCAATAATCGCATTTGCCTTTTTCTGTGCAAGAGTTCTCATGTAGGAGACACACATCAGGGATTCAGCTTTGTTGTCAAGGACAGCCCTGGCAAAATCCCGGCAGGTATTATATCCGCAGCCGCCGCAGTTAAGCTCATCCTCGGGAGAATACTTGCCGATAGATTCCATTACTCTTATCAGCTCCAGGTCGGAATGTGTTTTCCTTTCAGGAACAGATATATTTCTGCTGCATGTGACGGGAAAATAAGAACTTTTAGATAGAATTTCATTGAAATCAGGGCTGAAGTCTGTACTTTTATCCCTGTACTGCTTCAGGACATCTCTTCTTTTTCGTACAGTCTCGCCCCTTTTGCAGCTCTTGGGACCATTGATACAACCGCCCCTGCATGCAAGAAGTTCAAGAAATAAATTTTCATCTTTTTCCGGTAACGGGATATTATCAAGCGCCGATTCTATCTCAGTCATACCGGAAATACTCATAAAAACAGTGTTACTGCATTCGGAAAAGCTTTTTATGCTCTCACACATGCCGCCGTCAATAGGATAGAGAGCTCCCTTCCCCGCCTCACACGGGAAAAACTCATGCTTTTCAGATGAGACAGTATCCGGGTTGATTCCCTTTGCATTGAAGAGATCCCGTATATCCTCAAATGTGACTGCAGCTGAAATAAGGTCGGGATTGTCATCAGCTTCTCTTTTTTTTGAAAGGCAGGGACCTGCAAAAACTATCTGGAAACTGCTGTCAATCTCTTTAAGCATTCTGCAGTGTGCTGTAAGGGGAGAACCTGTATCGGAAATATATTCTGAAGCCTTGTTTCTGTATTTGACAATATATTCTACAGCTGACGGGCATGCTGAAGATATAATAATACGTCCGCTTTCTTTTTCAAGCATCTTTGAATATGCGGATGATACTATTTCAGCTCCCAGGGCTGTTTCTGAGACTGCTGAAAAGCCCAGTTCAAGCAACCCGTTTACAAGCTGGTTTCTGGAAAATTCAGGAAATTCCCCGGGATAGGAAGGGGCAAGTGAAAGTACAATCTTATCACCGCTCTCAAGAAGCGCCGATATTCTGCCGAGTTCATCCCGTCCCCTCTTGGCATGGGAGGGACAGACAGAAACGCACTTTCCGCAGTATATACAGAGGTCAGGATCAATTCTTGCATGCCCGTTATTGAAGCTTATCGCCTTTACAGGGCAGTAGCGGACACATTTAAAACAGTCATGACATTCAGTCTTTTCAGTATATACAGGAAAAAGAAAATCCATATTTAATTCTCCCTGAGTGAATTTCTGAGAAGATCTGTCAGAACAACAGGATCAACATTGTAATATCTCTTTCCGTCTATGGAGATGACAGGGCCTCTGCTGCATTCTTCCATACATAAACAGCCTGTAAGTTTTACACTACCTTCAATACCGTTATCCATGACAAAGTCTTGTGCAATCCGGACATTTTCCCTGTTTCCGCGCGAATGGCAGGAGCTTCCCATGCAGATGACAATTTCCATAAAAACCAGCCTTATAAGGATATTTTCTTATCGATATATTTATATCCTTATAAGGCTGGTTTGTCAATAGCTACATTTTTATCGATACGCAATTATTGTTTAAGAGCTGAAGAATATAAGCAAAAGAACGATATGAGATTCCAAATTAAATTGTATTAATAAAAAATGATAGTGAGGATGCAAACAGGATATCTGAAATGAAATACAGTATACAGAAATTAAAATTATCTATAATTATCCTTAAAATATAAGCTGTGTCAGGTTTTAAAATGATTTATTCCCCGCTCAAGTTCATCACCTATTTCACTGATTTCATCGGTAAGCTTTTTGACAATAAACATTGCATCGGATATTTCCAAAGTACCATTCTGTATTTCACTTATCGCATGATCAACTTCATTTGAAATATTTTTCACCATTCCCATCGAAGATGCGACCTCCCCGGTACCGGCTCCTATTTCCGTTGCGCTTTCCCTTACCCTGACAGAAATATCCTGCAGAGAATTCACTGCTGTTAGTATTTCATCAGTCCCTGTTCTGAGTTCTTCAGTATTCATCTGAATTTCAGAGAGGGCATTTATAACAGACCCCACTTCATCTGAAATTTCACTGAATGCTGAATTCATATCATCGCTTGTCCGGTCTGCATTCTGGATTTTCTCAATAATAGTCTTTATTGTCTTTGTTATCTCACCGGAATTTTTCTGTGAAGATTCAGCAAGCTTACGTATTTCATCTGCAACAACAGCAAAACCTCTCCCCTCATCCCCCGCATGGGCAGCTTCAATTGCCGCATTCATGGCAAGAAGGTTAGTCTGTTCAGATATTTCATTAATAACACGAGCCATATCGCTTATACTGTCAACATTTTTATTTATCTCATCTATCAGTTTTACTGTAAGAACAAGTTTCTCCCCGCCGTTCCTTACAGTATTATTCAGTTTTCCGGCAGCTGCTATTTTGCTGTCTGTGATATCAGCAACCATTTTGATCGATCTGATCATGGCTGAAACAGATGCTGTTGACTGCTCAACCATTGATGCCTGATTATCTATCTGGCTGTTGAAAGAATTAACACTGCTGCTTATCTCTTCTACAGCAGATGTTGATGTGGAAATGCTGCTGTTGAGTATATGAATCTGCTTCAAAATACTGTCAATATTTGCCTTTATCTGTACAACAGCAGCAGATGTTTCCTCTGTTGTTTCGATAAGGTTTTTCTTGACATCAATATTTCTTGAGGATGAATTTTTGATCGATAAAATTGATTTTTTAAGCTTGCCTGTAAGCAGGTTGAAATTACGCGCCAGTATTCCAGTTTCATCAGAATTTTTATCGCTTTTATATACACGGCATTCTGAGCAGTTATTATGAAAACCTGATTCAAGATGCCTGCAGATCACCTTCCTGCTGTGATCAGGAGCGAAACTCCCTATTTCATCCCAGCAGGAAAGTCCCTCTTTCCCGGATATTCCCGGCTCAAGATCAGAACCTGCAGCTTTTTTACTGATAACTATATTACGTCTTAAATCCCCTTCTGCAACAACTTTAGTCATATCAGCAATCTTTGTTATGGGAAGCGTTATTGTGCTGATAACAAAACCACTCAGGAAAATTACTGCCAGTATGAGAAATGCGGTAATACCGACAGTTATCAGCATGGTCCTGACAACATCAGATCTCACTGATACTTCCCTGATCTTTATCTGTTCATTTATATCATCGATATATACACCTGTTCCGATAATCCAGTTCCAGGGACTGAAAAGCCTGATAAAGGATTCCTTGGGCTGATCAAGAGTGGTGCCATCCTCTGTCGGCTTGGGCCAGAGGTATTCAACAAACCCGGATCCCGATTTTTCAGCAACTTCAACAAAAGCTGTAAAAAGATTTTTCTTTTCCTCTCCGACAACATTATATTCCGGGTTACTGAGAACCTGACCGTCAAGAGAAGGGATTACAGGATGCATTACCATTTCAGGATAAGGCTTCGAAGTATTGTTGATCCAGAAATAGCCAACACCCCTGTCATATCTCATCCTGCTGATTATCCCGATAGTATCACTCTTTGCCTGATCAACAGCATCATCAATATAGATACCAGTCCCTATAATCCAGTCCCATTCATCTATCAGCCTTACATAGGAAAGTTTCGGCTGCTCTTCCGTGACACCTCCGGGAACCGGTTTAGGCCATAAATACCTGACAAATCCTTCCCCCTTTTCACTGCAGACCCTGTTGAATACAACAAAGAGGTTTTCCCTTTCCTCCCCGACAGTATTGTATTTTTCACTGTCAAGGATTTCTCCGTTCAGAGACGGGCTTATCGGGTGCATTACCATTTCAGGATAAGGCTCCAGAGTATTGTTGATCCAGACATATCCCGTACCGCCGTCATATCTGATATTGCGGATCCGGCTCACTGCCCTTTCTTTAGCCTCTTCCTCGTTCCTTACCCCTTCTTCATAATCAGCAATTTCTTCCCTGATTATTGTCTCTGCAATTTCAACCGTACTCTTAAGCCTGCTTCCGTATTTGCCGGACAGATAATTATCACTTCTTGTGTTTTCATAGTTTGATTCAATAATGTTATATACGACATCGATCAGGTCTTTAAGATCGCTTCTCACATCTTCGATATTCTCTTTCCTGTACATTGCTATTTCATCTTTACTGCGGTTTAGAAGTGTCAGAATATTTATTGCAGCCAGTGATACAGAAATGATAAGAATTGATACAACAAGGGTAAAATTTATCTTGTTCAGAATTTTCCATTTTTGAAATTTTCTCATCTTTATAAACTCCCTGTCTTATGCGGCAGCCATGATGAAATAATCATATTTAAATGTAGATAAGGAATAGTATAGGATTTAAATATTTCAAATTCAATTTTTTGAGAGAAAAAAGGAAATTACTTTTATCAAATGAGCTTAGCTTAAAAAAAGCAGAGGCTTTTGATTTAAACAAAAACCTCTGCCGAATAATTCAGATTTTTTCAGATACCGGTTTATCAAGGATCTCCTTGAGAACAACAGCTTTCTGTATATCGGGATAACGGGAAAGTGTATCAAGTATCCCCCCTTTTTTCCTTCTGCCCCCGGATACAGAAGCAGTCTTTAACCCGGAAAGTGAACGGATGTCTTTCTTTCCGGCAGTTTTCTTTTCCTGCCCCCTGGAATATTTTTCAGATTTTTTCTTTTTATCAATCCAATCATCAGGTATATCTTCCCTGTCCTCTTTACGGTAGTCTTTCTCCGGAGTATCATCCTTTACATCATATTTTACAAAACTTTCACGGGAATAGACTGTTTTAAGGAATTCCTTACCCTTATAACCTCTGGCATCAGCATAGGAATCCTGATGTACTTCTTCTGCATCAGGATAAGCAGCTTCTTCTGCCTCTTCCCGGTAGGCAGTTTCATATTCTCCGTCAGGCATGAATGCTGATTTGAAATCACGATCAGCATCTTCAGCATGCTGCCCCTCTTTCTTGAGCCGTTCTGCCTCTTCCATGCTCTTTATAAGCTCTTCAAGCTTGTCCCTGAGCGGAGGAGATTTTGCTCCGGCAGATTTCTTTTTATCTCCGCCGGAAGCAGCTTTTTTTATCTTGTTCATCACCCTGACAATGAAAATAATCATGGCAATGAAAAATATCAAACCTTCCATAACAGTTTGCCCTATTCGCCGTTTTTACCTTCGGCTGATTCATCTCCGGCCCTGCTGATCGCATCTCTCATGCTTGTATCAGATTCAATGTTCTTGAGCCTGTAATAATCCATTACACCGATTTTACCGGTTTTAAGCGCTTCTGCCATTGCAAGAGGAACCTGGGCCTGAGCATCGATAACCTTGGCCTGCATCTCCTGTGCCCGCGCCTTCATTTCCTGTTCCTGGGCAATAGCCATTGCCCTTCTGGTTTCAGCCCGTGCCTGGGCAATCTTGAGATCTGCTTCTGCCTGGTCAGTCTGCAGAGCTGCTCCGACATTATCACCGACATCAACATCAGCAATATCTATTGAAAGGATCTCAAAAGCTGTACCTGAATCAAGACCTCTTTCAAGCACTACCTTGGAAATAAGATCCGGATTTTCAAGAACTGTCTTGTAGCTTTCTGAAGAACCGATTGCAGAGACAACACCTTCGCCTACACGGGCAATAATTGTATCTTCAGTCGCTCCGCCGACCAGATTTGCAATATTAGTCCTTACTGTAACCCTTGCCTTCCCTTTCAGCTGTATGCCGTCTTTTGCAACAGCGCTTATCATTCCGCTCTTGGGACAGTCGATAACTTTCGGGTTTACAGAAGTCTGTACAGCTTCAAGCACATCACGGCCTGCAAGATCTATAGCCGCAGCCATGGAAAAATCAAGATTTATCTTTGCCTTGTTTGCAGCAATAAGAGACTGTACAACTTTCATTATCTGCCCCCCGGCAAGATAATGGGTTTCAAGCATATTTGTTGTTATATCAATTCCCGCTTTCTGCGCTGAAATAAGCGCCTCGACAATAAGTTTAGGGGGAACTCTCCTGAATCTCATCAGAAAGAGCTGAATAAGAGATACTCTTACACCGCTTGCTACAGCACTGAACCATAAAGGTATTGGTATGAAGCTGAAAAAAATTACAAGAAAAAGTATGACAAGTATTGTCATGATAATAACTAGAAAAGGGAAACCAATCATTTAAACCTCCAATATCGCTTTCGAGCACTTCCCTTCAGGAAGTCTCTGCCGCTGCTGATAAAAAACAAGTTTTTATCAGTTTTCTGTTTTTTCTCTGGCAACAACAATATTGTTGCTTTCTATTTTTTGTACAATAACTATTGTGTTTTTCTCGATATAACTCCCGTTACTTACAGCCTGATATATCATTCCCCCGATATCAACCTTTCCCGAGGGTCTGAGAACAGTCACTGCTGTTCCTTTCATTCCGACAAGGGAGGTGTCAGTTTCCACCTTGAGATTCATGTCTGTAGAGGGATCATCCTGAAGAGTAAGACGCCTGAATGTCTTCGTCTTTATGACTGTCTTATAGCTCAGCACAAGAAAAATCACTGACATGAGTATAATAGTGCTTAAGGCTGCCCCTGCAGCCGCATAATCAGACATATAGGGAATATCAGAGATCATGGAGAAATAAAGACCGCCGAAAACAAGTATAATGCCGGAAATCCCGGCAAAACCGAATCCGGGAATGACAAAGACCTCAAGAACAAGAAGTATTAGGCCCAGAATAATTGCACTGATCTCAATCCAGTTAGCCATTCTCAATATGTAATGACTCATTATAAAAGCGGTAAATGCAAGGATTCCGATTATTCCGGGAAACCCGAATCCGGGGCTTCTCAGCTCGAAGAAAATACCGACCATGCCAAGTGTCAGGAGAATTGATGCAACAGCAGGATTGGTAAGCAGCCTTACAATAGTCTCCTTCAGAGAGACAGTAACATCAGTACTGTTTTTAATTTCCAGATATTCAAAAAGTTTATCTTCATCTTCTATGATTTTATCCGCAAATCCAAGCTCAAGGGCCTCCTCTGCAGTAAGAGTCAGAAGCTTCCCCTCTTCAGAGATATCAGGAATAACAATACTCTCATCAACCATAGCCTCCCCGACAAGGGGGTCCCTTCCCTTTGCCTCACATGTCGACCTCATCTCTGCCCTCATGTATGAAACCTGCTTTTCTGTAAGTTTCTGTCCCTGCTGATTCACAGGTGTTACTGCACCTATTGTGGAACCTTTAGTCATGAAAACCTGGTCGCAGGAGAGAGTAATAAGAGCACCTGCAGAAATTGCCCTGCTGTTGACAAATGCGGCTGTTTTGATTTCCGTGCCAATAATTGCATCCTTGATTTCTGTGGCAGCATCAACCCTGCCCCCGAATGTGTTGATAAGAAATACAATATAATCTGCTTTTTTATTTTCTGCTTCCTCGATTCCCCGCTTCACAGTGAGCGGAAGCCCCAGATCAATCATCCCTTCGACAGGGATAACAATGCTTTCTGAAAAGATATTACCTGAAACTGTTACAAGAAACAGGAAAAAAAATATTTTAAAATATGCTGTTTTTTTTATCATACTTAATTATAGTCTTATAAAAGCTGTTAGTACAATAGAGTTTTTTCTGCTGGCAATATTGCTGAAGAGTAAGTCCTTTTTCCATTAAAACAGTAAAAATAAATACAATATTCGGCAATACATAGCGTTTTCCTTATATACCTGCTGTTTCTAAAATTGACAACAACAGGTAAAAGAATGTATAAAATAAATATTACTGAAACTGCTAACCGCTTTCATTACAAAACAACAACTTGCTGTATCATATGGAAAAAGGATTTCTGCTTTTGAATAAAAAAAGTATTATCAAAAGAACTGCAAAAAAAACAACATTCCTGGTCTTTTTCACACTGTTTATAACAAATTTGGTAATTTTCATATTCAAACCTGTAGTTCTCAGGGGAATGATAATTGGAAACCTTCTTTCATTTTTCATCCCTGTTCTTGTGGGAATTATCTTTCTTTATGAAATTGAACTGAATACAGAAAAAATCAATTCTCTGAACAAAGAACTGAAAAAAAGGGCTTACAGGGATTACCTGACAGATCTTTACAACAGGAGAAAACTGTTTGAAACAACGCCTCAGCTTATTGAAATTGCAAGGAGATACAGTCAGCAGGTTTCTTTCTGCCTGTTTGACATAGATGATTTTAAAATTATCAACGACACAGAAGGACACCTTGAAGGGGATAATCTTCTTATTGAAATTGGAAAAATCATGAATAAAACATTGAGAAAATCAGATATCCCCGGCCGATTCGGAGGAGATGAGTTTTATATATTTTTCCCGTTAACAGAGGAAGAACAGGCTCTTTCAGCAGTTAATAAAATCAGGCAGAAGATAGAGAAGGTTACAACCCCTTCCGGCAGGAAAATAACCTGCAGTTTCGGAATAACTTCTTACAGGAGTGATGAAATACCGGAGATTTCATTTATATTGAAAAAAACTGATGATGCATTATA
The DNA here is from genome assembly GCA_963662265.2 of Spirochaetia bacterium. Lineage (GTDB taxonomy): Bacteria > Spirochaetota > Spirochaetia > CADAEX01 > CADAEX01. The sequence goes on from CAXXHA010000001.1 coordinate 269,110, forward strand.
TGCTGCAAAAAACAACGGGAAAAACAGGATAATTACCAATAATTCAACTGTTGCCTGAATTTTCAAGCTCTTCCCACCTGCCATATTTATCTTCAATAAGGCTGATTACCTCTTTATAGCGGGAATCAGCATTTTTAAGTTCCTCAGATCCCGGAGCTTCTGTAATAAATACTTTTTCAAGCTCCTCTTTTTCAGTTTCAAGAGCAAGTATATCATCCTCAATAGTTTCAAGTTCCCTCTTTTCCCTGTAAGAAAGACCTCTTGAACTCCTGTTGACAGCTTTTCCCGAACCTCCATTATTTTCCTTTTTCGGCAATGTATCCTTTGCAGTATCCTGATTCAGCTTTGACGGAAGATCGCTGAAGTATTCTGTAACATCGCCAGAATAACCTTTAACATTCCCCGAACCATCCAGAATGAAAAGCATATCTGCAGTCCTGTCAAGGAAAAACCTGTCATGGGAAACAACAACTGTGCATCCTGCAAACCCTGAAAGGAAATCCTCAAGCACAGACAGTGTCTGAAGATCGAAATCATTTGTCGGTTCGTCAAATATAAGAAAATTGGGATTTTCAAGGAGTATTTTAAGTAGAAAAAGCTTTTTCCTTTCTCCCCCAGAAAGATTTGATATTTCTGTATAAAGAAGATTTTTAGGAAAGAGAAACATCTCAAGAAATCTTGAAGGGGAAACCGTACTTCCATCCTTCAGTGTTATTACTTCCGCTGTTTCCTCAATATAATCAACAGCCCTCATGTCTCCGGGCAGTTCCCTTGACATCTGGTCATAATAACCGATCTTCGTATTTATTCCCCTGTCGACAGTACCGCTGTCCGGTTCTGTCCTTCCTGCTATAATATTCAGGATAGTACTCTTGCCGCTGCCGTTTGGTCCGATTATGCCTATCCTGTCACCTTTTTTGAAACTGAAAGTAAAATCACTTACAGCTGTAATACCGGGGTATTTTTTTTCAATATCCATCATATCAAGAATCTTACCGCCCAGCCTCTTTCCTGATACCTGAAAAGATGCAGATGATTCTTTTTCTCCCGTGAGCCGCATCTTGAGATCAAAATAACGTTCCTTACGCTTTTTGTCCTTTCCTGCCCTTGCCCTGGGACCCCGTTTTATCCATTCCGATTCATTTCTGAGAATATTTTTTATCCTGTCATTTTCTCTTGCTCTGGAATTTTCCCTTTCAAAACGTGTAACAAGATACCTGGAATAATTTCCATCATAGGAATAGAGAGTTTTATCCTCAATTTCAAGAATTTTTCCGCAGACAGCATCCATGAAATACCTGTCATGAGTAACAAGAAGAACAGCTTTGCCGCATCCTGCAAGGTATTTTTCAAGCCACCGGATTGTTCCGATATCAAGATGGTTTGTAGGCTCATCAAGAATAATAAGATTTGAATCTATGACAAGTGTTCTTGCTATTGCAGCTTTCTTTATCATTCCACCGGAGAGAGTATCCATTCTCTGTGAAAGATTATTAATTCCGAGTTCTGATAAAATTGAATGAATCCTGCTTTCAAGAGACCAGCAGTCAAGACGGTCCATTTCCTCCATAACAGCAGAATACCTGTTGATTAATTCCTCATCACCATCTTTAATCAGGAATGAGAGTGTTTCATACTCCCGGATGACACTGATATCTTCCGACTTCCCTGAAAGAATGAAATCAGCAATTGTTTCAGATTCCTTAAAAACAGGATGCTGTTCAAGAAATGTGCATTTAAGAATGCTGTTACAGGCAACTGTACCGGATTCCACCCCTCTCATCCCTGCAAGAAGCCTGAGAAGTGTTGATTTGCCGCATCCGTTCCGGCCGAGAAGGGCAATCTTCTCCCCTTCATTTATACCGAAAGTTATATTGCTGAATAATTCTCTTCCCCCCTCGGTATGGGAAAGACTGTTTACAGATATCAGGTTCATGAAAACAATCTAGCAGATTAAAGGGAATTAGACCATATTATTGATAAAAACCAGCCTGTTATCTGCCTGATCGTATACAGCCTCAATAAACATAATCAAAAACAATTATTCATTCTTTATCTTGACCAATGTTCTGGTAAAACACATCTTTTTTCTCTAATATTATATATATGAAAGAGAGAATATCTATTCTGCTCATTTTCCTGCTGCTCATTTTATCCTCCTGTATGAAGGGAGCAGGCAGCAATGAAAAAACAGATATTACACCGGAAGAAATAAGATGGCTTGACAACAATATAAACAGCATTGTCTTCACACCTGACCCGGCATTCCTGCCGTTTGAAGCATTTGACGGCAGAGGAAATTTTATCGGGATAGGAGCTGATTTTCTCTCTGAATTTGAAAAGCGGCTGTCTGTTAAATTCAAAACAAGACAGCTTAAAGACTGGAGCGCCGTATTAAAACAGCTTGAAAGCGGTGATTCATCAGGAGTCATGGCAATAACAAAAACACAGGAGAGAAGCAAATATCTTGATTTTTCAGAACCATATATAAATGTTCCTGTAGTTATACTCAGCAGAGAGGAACTGAAGCCGTTAAAACAGCTGAACAGGGCATTATCATACAAGACAGGAATGACAACCGGGTATGCATATTTCAACGCAGTTAAAGATCAATACAACTACCTTAATTATGTAGATTTTGATACTGATATTGAAGGGATAAAACAGCTTGCCTACGGAAATATTGACCTGCTTGTAATAAATATAGCAAGCGCGTCATATTACATCACCGAATATGGATTGACAAATCTGAAGGTATCGGAAGAAACAGATTATTCTTTTAAACTTACCGTTGGTATAAACAGGAATATGCCCGAGCTTCTTTCAATTTTCAATAAAATACTCTCAGCCATGCCGGAAAATGAAAAAAAGCAGATAATAGACAAATGGATAAGTCTGGGTCAGCCATGGTATGAAAAATATCCAAAGCTGTTTATTTTCATCATTGTTGATATAATTGTCCTTTTTATAGCATTTTTCTCCTTTTTCCTTGTTATGATAATTAACAGGACTCTTAAAAAAAGGGTGGAAGCACAAACTGAGGAACTGTTAAAAACAGAAGAATTTCTTAAAGAGCTTCTTGAAATCATACCGGATCCTGTCTTTGTAAAAAACAGCAAACATCAGTATATACTTGTAAACAAGGCATTTACAGAAATACTGGATAAAAAACCTGAAGAATTAATCGGTAAAACAGAATTTGATATTTTTTCAGAAAAAGATGCTGAAAGATTCATTGTTTCTGATTTGGCAGTCTTGAACAAGAATACAATTCTCACATATGAAGACACCCACAGGACAAAAGAGGGAAAAATCCTCAACCTGATTGCAAAAAAAACAGCATTGACAAGGTATTCAGGAGAAAAAAACATAGTAACAATTCTTCATGATATTACAGAGCTGAGGGAAAAAGAAAAAGAGCTTATGCAGGCCCAGAAGCTTGAAACAATAGGTAGGCTGTCAGGAGGATTTGCGCATGATTTCAACAATATTCTGGGGGGAATTATAGGGCCTATTGAACTCATTGAATATGAAATAAACAGTGAAGATGAAATCCCGGTAAAGGAAATTATGGAATATACAGCACTGGCAAAAAAATCATCTGAAAGGGCAAAAAAAATAATACAGCAGCTGCTAAGCCTCTCACGGAAAAATCAGAAAAAATTTGAACCTGTTGAGGTCAAAAAAGCTGTTCAGAATGTTATTGATATTGCCTCATACAGTTTTGACAAGCAGGTTGAAATTAAAACAATTACAACAAACTCCCCGTACTATATCATAGGCGATTATTCCATGCTTGAGCAGGCACTTTTAAACATACTGATAAATGCCTGCCATTCAATGACAATTATGAGAAGTGACAAAAGAGAATGGGGCGGAACAATAACAATTGAAATTTCAGAAAAAAATATAGCAAAAGAAGAAGAAAAAACAGAAACAGGATCTCTTGCACCTGGAAAATACTGTATTGTCAGGATATCAGACACAGGGATAGGGATGGATAAAAAGACCAGAGAACTTATTTTTGAACCTTTTTACAGCACAAAAAAGGGAGAGGGAAGCGGTCTGGGACTGACAATGGTTATAAATATTGTAAACAGTTTCAGCGGTTCCATAAAACTGGAATCTGAAAAAGGAAAAGGAACAGAGTTCACACTTTTTTTTCCTGTAATTAAGATTAAGCCGGATAATGAAGAATCTTTTAGCAACAGTATAATAAGAGGCAGCGGAAATATTGTTATTATAGATGACGAGGAAAGCATAAGATCGACTTCCTCAACAATGCTTGAACTCTGCGGATATAAAACAAAGGCATTTTCAAACGGAAAAGACGCACTGGAATATATTACAAAAAACAGCGAATCTGTCGACATGGTTTTACTTGATTTTATCATGCCGGGATTATCTGCACAGAATACCTACAGGGGTATAAAAGAGATAAATCCGGAAATTGCCGTCATACTGATCTCTGGGTCCAGCAACGATGAAAGAATTAAACCGCTGCTTGATGCAGGTATAGACAGTTTCATTCCAAAACCTTTCACCCTCCAGGCACTTTCAGAAGAAACCGCAAAAATACTGTTCAGGAAAAAATAAAAAAACAGTCAAATCAATGATTACATCAGACAAACAGACTCTTACGATATTATTTTATCGATATTTTGTTGCAATATAATATAATTCATGTATAATAAAAAGTTGATAAGTGCCTATCGATAAATCAGGAGGTTGAATGAAAGCACCGCTTCCTACAGTGAAAAGAGGTCCGCTTTATATGCGGATACTGAGAGAATATCAGCAGAACAGTATTGAATGGATTTCTGCAACAGATATCGCATTAAGATTCAAACTCACTCCTATCCAGGTAAGAAAAGACCTGGCCCTTACAGGGGTAACAGGAACTCCCAAAAAAGGATTTCAAGTTGATGAACTTTTAATAGCATTAAAAGAATTCCTCGGATGGAACAACACGAATGAAGCGTTTCTTGTCGGGGCCGGGCAACTAGGTTCAGCTCTGCTTGGACACAAGGGTTTCGCAGATCACGGTCTCAGTATAGTTGCGGCATTTGACACAGACCCTGAAATAATCGGAACAGAAATCCATGGAACAAAAATCATGGATATAAGCAAGCTTGAACTTCTTGTAAAAAGAATGGGTATAAAAATCGGGATAATCACTGTTCCGGCAGTCTTTGCGCAGGCGACAGCTGAACTGCTTGTCGATGCCGGAATAAAAGGGATATGGAACTTTACCAGCGCCAAGCTTAAACTGCCTGATAATATCATTGTCCACAGGGAAGATCTTGCTGCAGGCTTTGCAGTGCTTTCTGCGAAGATATCCAAGTTGGAGAATTAATTAAATCTTCTGTTTTTACTTTACAGTTATGTTTATTTTTTTATTTTTCAGCCCGTCCTTCCTGACGTGATAAAAATAAAGGCTGGCTCCTTTTTCAAGACCGGTGATATTGATCAGCCTGCTTTCACTGTTGTCCACATATCCTGATGAACTGTAGGAGCCCTTATCGACATCTATGAATTCAAACCTTTCATCCTCATTTTCATAATTATCAACAATAAGCTCAATATTTCCAGCTTCTTTCATAACATAAACAAAATATGAAATATCTGAACCTGAAATTTTTATCCTGTTTTTACCTTCATCAAGAACTTCAGGATTACTGCTGTAATTATTCAGCATCCTCACACCTAAAGGATCAAGAAGAGGATCTACCTGTATATCAATATAATATTTCTCACCTTCCGAATAGCTGTCGCTGATATCATTCACAGTAAAATAAAGGAGATCACCTTTCCGGGCGGCATATTCCTGAAAATCAAGCTCGCCGCCCTCTGATCCGGTAGTCCAGTCTTTGTAACTGTAATCATTTCCGTAATAGTAAAGTTCCGCAAGTCCTTTAAAATCCCGGACAGTGCATTTTACATCACCCTGTTCAGGTACTTCGAAAAAATAATAACTTACCCCTTCAGCTTCAACACTTCCTTCCCATACCTCATCAACGCTCAGTTTTACAGGATCATCAGGTGTCCCTTCCGAATATGCGCTTCCGGATTCCGGAATATCTGCAGAACCGCCGCCTGTGCTGTAGGCCGGAAGCTCATGGGGGCTGTCTTCAGTAATCTTTCTCTCTGCCCCTGAAATCCATTCAGTAATTTCAGCAACAGTAGTCCTGTTCATTATTATTCTTACAATTCCATGAGGCAGTTCAGGAGTATACCAGACATCAAGAGTCCCGGTTCCTCCATTATCAGGGATTTCCCCCTGGTAATGAACAGCCTCTATTTTTTTCCCTCCAGCCTCGACAACTTCAACACCTATATTTTTTATATTTTCATAGACAGGCATCAGTTTCTGGACTGCATATTCATCACGTTCTTCATCCAGCTTTTCCTGAATCTCCTTATCACTCATACTCAGCATGGCATCAAGCACACTTTCCCCGAACATAGTATCGCGGCTGAACGCTTCACCTGTTTCTGAATTTCTGAAACGGACAGTAACGGGGACGGAAAAACGGTTAGTCAGAACTTCATAAAAAACAGGCTCCTCCCCTTCCCTGGTATGTTCTGTCTGCCACCAGATTTCACCTTTGCCGTTTGTTTCAATTACAGATCTTCCAATTGTTTCCCTGACCTGTCCGCTACTGTCATAAACAGAAATCACACATCCATCACCGGTTCTGTATACGGAACTGTCAAGACCGTAAATTATTGTAAGATAATCCTCAAAAATATAATCTCCCCATGTAAACTGGTTGAAATAATCAAAACTATTAATAAGTTCATGAAACTGGACAAGAGATTTTCTCAATGTAATCTGAGAATAGGGTTTCTTTATTTTCATTACACGGGCCTTTTTTACCGTAGAACTTTCCGAAGAAGAGAATGAAACAGCCTTATTACCGGCAGTAGTCGCACATGACAGGATAATAAAAAATGAAAATAAAAAAATAAGCCTGCCTGCTGTTTTAATAACATTGCACATAAAAAACCTCCGTCCTGAATATAATTATAACTGTAAATAGATCAGATTTAAAATATTTTTTTAGGGATATATTATCTTGTTTGATCCTGTATAAATCTGGCAGGAAAGTATTTTCAGTTTAATCTTCAACATCAAATCAATATCACTTTCCCATATGCATTTATTTCACTTTTTTAAGTGGTGGATACAGAATGAAAAGCAGTAATACAAGAAAAAGGAAGAATGTGTATGACGCGATAAAATATGCAAATGGAAGATCATAGTATATTATTTTCTCTATCCAGAATTCCATAAATGATTCACTGTAGCGGCTGCTTCCCGCCCTGGCCCTGAACAGGTTTTCAAGATCTGTAAGAGGGCAGATTCTTCCGATCCATGACTGGACTGTTACAAAAATAACAGCGCATAAATGAATAATCCTGAACATGAAATTACGGGGAGCTGAAAGCTTCAGAAAATACCCTGCAGCGGTATAAAGGAAGCCTGAAACAACAAATAAAACAAAGAGAAAATGGATAAACAGAACTGATGCAGATAAAAAACTGAACATTTAATTCCTGTCATAATATAAAATTATTTTAAAGCGCAGGTTTTCAAATAAAATGATGAAGCATTTATCTGACAGGGCGGGAATGTTATAATAAAGTTTTTCAGCTAAACATGTCTCTGCAGAACACAGAAAACCGGTAATCAGGCCCTGAAAACATGTTATGGAATTATCTTTATACCCGCAGTAAGATAAAAACCGTCAGGGTCAATGTCTGGCGTATCGCCGACCGCATCATGCCTTGTCCTGTCTTCCCCTTCGCCTGTGAAATATGACCAGTCCATCAGCTGAACCGGGTAAAAAAAGTAATCAGCTGCGCAGAAAACTGCAATCTTTTCATTCAGATAGGAAGTAGCTATTGCTCCAATGGAAAACTGGAGTTCAAGGCTTGAAATCCTGTGATCCTCATCATCCCTCACGCCGTAGAGAAAAGTTACACCGCCCCCTCCCCTTATGCCGAAATCAAAAACATCGCCAAGAAGAGGTTTATAGACAGCAAATATATTTGTCCTCAGGAAATCCGCTTCAGGATCAGTAACTGTAAAAAGAATATCAAATCCCCCGGAAAACGGGCTGAAAGTGTTGAATTCCACAGAAAAATCAAGTGCTGTTATCCTGTCTTCAAAATCCCTTGAGACTGCGGCAGAAATTGCTGTCTCCGGGAATTTATTGATCCGCTCTTCAAGCAGATATCCCGGTTCAATCGAAGCAAAACCTTTGAGTATTCTTGCAACAGAGGAATCGGGAGAGGTTTTTTCGACAAGGACAAGCCCTTTTCTGTTGAAATCACCAATAGATGCCATTACATCGAATTTCATCCCTTTTTTCACACCTATATTTTCACCGCCTGACAACAGGATATATTTTCCCCTCACTTCAGAGACTTTCAGAAGAAGAGGGTAAAATTCCTTGAGGCTGGAATAAAGCCTGCTCCTGAGAGTTCTGAATGCCTCTGCCTCTGCAGAAGCAGAACTCCCCGCACTGCCATCACCTGAAACAGTTATTGTCTTCATTGTGCGGGCAGTATTAATCTCAAACTGCCTTACTGTTATATCGATTACTGAATCATATACTGTCTCATACCTGACCTGAACAGAGTCATCTGTTTCAACCTCTATCTTTTTCTCAGACTGGGTCGTATTGAATGAAACAAGGTCAACAAGCATTCCGATATCTGATGAAAGAACTATCCCCAGTTCAATCACAGCTTCATCATCTGTAAGCCCGTAGAGCTTGAGTTTCAGCTCCTCCATCTTCTGCTCGGTTGTTCTTCTGTCAATGACTTCAAAGCGTCCGAGACGTTCCATCTGCTCAATAGTCATATTGAGAATCCCTGTCAGATTACCCGAAGGGCGCAGGGTATCCGACGACTGAATAGATCCGGACACAGATGAATCTGCCCCCGGAAGAACAACAACCCGCATCTTCTCATATGTAACATCCTGAGCATAGAGGGCGGAAAAACCGGCTGCCGCCAGGATAATAAGCATTAATTTCTTCATAATTTCTCCAGTATATAACATACTATAATCAAATTATTATTCCAGTATCATTAAAAATGCAATTAAATATTAAATATTTCAGTACAGTTCTCTTGACAACAATTACCTGCCGGGTATAGCATGTTGCTGTATTTTTCGGGGCAAGGTGAGCTCATCTTAATGAAGAGCAATTCCTGACCGGCGGTTAAAGCCCGCGACTCTTCCTTACGGAAGATTGAATCGGTGAAATTCCGATGCCGACGGTACAGTCCGGATGGGAGAAGAAAAATATTTGTCTTTCCATGAATTAATTACGCCCTGAGCAGAATTTCTGTCTGTTCAGGGCTTTTTTTTATGGATCCCGTCGTATATGTCCCGTCTTGTTTATAACAGGAGGGAAAATGAATCATGAATACTATATGAAAAAAGCCCTTTCCCTGGCATCAAAGGGAAAAGGAAAAACATCGCCCAATCCCATGGTCGGAGCTGTCCTTGTAAGGGACGGGGAAATAATAGGAAAAGGGTATCACAGAAAGCACGGTTCGCTGCATGCGGAAATTGAAGCTATCAATAATGTTTACAGGAATCATCCGGATACTGACTTATCAGATAATGTCATTCTCTATGCAACACTGGAACCATGCTGCCACAGAGGTAACGGGAAAATTAATCCCCCGTGCTGTGAAAGAATAATTGATGAGAAAATAGGGAAAGTTGTGATTGCATCTGTCGATCCCAATCCTGCTGTTTCGGGAAAAGGGATTAAAATGCTGGAAGATGCAGGGACAGCAGTAATATCAGGAATCCTGTCAGATGAGGAGAAAAGGCTGAACAGGGTCTACCATCACTGCGCAGAAACATCCTCCCCGTTCATCCACCTGAAAATGGCGCAGACTCTGGACAGCTTCATTGCAAGAGTGGATGGAAGTTCTAAATGGATATCAAACAGGGAATCAAGAAAAACTGTTCATAAAATGAGGGCAGAGTATGATTCTGTCCTTGTGGGCCTGAACACAGTTGTTGCGGACAACCCGGAGCTTACTGTAAGGCATGTTAAAGGGAGACAGCCTTTGCGGCTTGTACTCGACACATCGCTGAAGATTCCGGAGGCAAGCAGGCTGCTCAATGACAACTATACAGGCCTTACACATATTTTCTACAGCCCCGAAACAGCTTCAGAAGAAAACATAAAAAAACATACCGGTAAAAAATATTCAATCCATCCTGTAATGAGAAACAGTTACGGTAAGCTGTCACTGCCTGATGTGATGGGGAAAATCACCGACATGGGAATAAGATCTGTTCTTGCAGAGGGGGGGAGTTTACTTGCCTCGGAACTTGTATCGGAAAGATTTGTTTCAAGGATTTCGCTGTTTATTTCGCCGCAGCTTTTCATAAACGGGATTCCATCTTTCCGCTTTCAGGATACGGAAACTCAGGCACCGTTTATTCTTGAAGAGGTGGAGATAAATAAAATCGGAGACAATGTTCATATATCAGGAAGACCGGAATTCGGTTAAGGAGAAATAAAATATGTTTACAGGTTTGGCTGAAACAAGGGGAATAATAAAAAAAATATCAAAAGGCTCGGGGAAATATGATATCTGGATTGAATCTGCACGGCTTGCCCCGGATCTGAAACCGGGAGATTCTGTTGCTGTTGACGGAGTCTGCCAGACAGTTGTCACAGCAGGGGAAAAAGAATTTATGGTGCAGGCGGTTGAGGAAACTCTCAAGAAAACAACTTTCAGCAGCTTCTCAGGCAGCAGGGAGGTAAACCTTGAGAAATCACTCACCCTGAGCAGCCCTCTGGGAGGCCATCTTGTCCAGGGGCATGTGACAGGAACCGGAGTGATTGAAGAGATTGCAGGGGAAACAGACAGCAGATATATGAGGATATCTGCAGTAGAGGAGATACTCAAGTACTGCGTAAATGAGGGGTCTGTCTGTGTAGACGGGATCAGCCTGACTATTGCAGATACAGACGACAGATCTTTTCTGCTGAATATTATTCCGGAGACCTGGGAGAGAACAACTTTCAGCAGCAAAAAAGTAAAGGAAAAAGTAAATATTGAAACAGACATCATAGGCCGCTATGTTGTCGCATTTCTTGAAAAAACATCCGGATACGGAAATAAAAACAGTCTGAAAATTTCAGATTTGAATAAATGGGGGTACTGAAATGAATACAATGGTAAGGGAAAGCGTTTTTACAGATATAAGTAAAGCTGTTGAAATAATCAGAAAAGGCGGAATGGTTATCATGATAGATGATGACAGCAGGGAAAATGAGGGCGACATAGTCCAGGCTGCTGAATATGCGACAAAAGAGTCTGTCAATTTTATGGCTTCGTTCGCTAAAGGGCTGATATGTGCCCCTATGAGCAGAGAAAAAGCGGAAAAACTTAGCCTCCCGCTGATGGTGGAGGACAATACATGCATCCATTCAACAGCTTTTACAGTATCTGTCGATGCAAAAGAGGGTACAACAACAGGAATTTCCGCGGGAGAAAGGGCGGAAACACTGAGGCAGCTTGCTGATGATTCAAGCAGAGGTGATGATTTCAGAAGACCTGGCCATATTTTCCCTCTCATTGCAGCTGAAAAAGGGGTTCTTGAAAGAAGGGGGCATACAGAAGGCTCTGTTGATCTTGTAAAGCTTGCAGGGCTCAAGCCGGTATCAGTCATATGCGAGGTAATGAAGGATGACGGGGAAATGGCAAGAGTGGGAGATCTTGAAATTTTCGCTGAAAAACACGGATTGAAAATTGTCACAATCGAAGATCTTGCATCATTCAGAAGAGGGTAAATAAATATGAAAGAAAAAATAAATAAAATAAATTTTACACCTACAACAGGGATAAATCTTCCGACTGATTACGGTGATTTTGAAATGATTGCATTTGAAAACCCGGAAAGCACTGGTGAACCCCCGTTTGCGCTGATCAGCGGGCCTCTTTCTCCTGACAGGGAAGCAACAGTAAGGGTTCATTCAGAATGCCTTACAGGCGATATTTTTCGTTCAAAGAGATGCGACTGCGGAAACCAGCTGGAAAAATCACTCTCAATTATTTCAAGAGAGGGGGGCGCACTCATATACCTGAGACAGGAAGGCAGGGGAATAGGACTCACAGAAAAACTGAAAACCTACCACCTTCAGGAAAACGGAGCTGATACAGTCGAGGCAAATGTAATGTTGGGACATGAGCCTGATTTAAGAGATTACAGCGAGGCTGCAGCAATTTTAAGGCTTCTGAACATAAAAAAGATCAAACTTCTCACAAACAATCCTGACAAGGTGAATGCGCTTGCAGATGCAGGCTTTGATGTAAGAAGAGAGAATATTTTTACAGAAGTTCACAAACACAACAGAAGATATCTTTCTGTAAAGAAAGAGAAAATGGGACATCTGCTTGCTGTCTGAGAGAAAACAGATTTCACAAGAAGCAGTTTAAACAGCTGCCGGGAACTCTGCTTGGGGATAAGTTAAAGCGGGGTTTTTATAAAGGGCAGCGAATAAATATTTATAAGGAAAAGATCAAATGAAAGAATATAATGCACAGCTTACTTCGGAAGGTAAAAAATTTGCTGTAATAACAGCAAGATTCAACGAACTTATTTCAGAAAAACTTACAGAAGGGGCAAAAGACTGCCTGATAAGGCATGGATGCACATCAGATGACATAGAACTGATAAGAGTTCCCGGCGCTTTTGAAATTCCACTTGCAGCAAAGGCTGCAGTGAAAAAAAACAGGTATGATGCTGTTATCTGCCTGGGGGCAGTAATACGGGGTGCTACAACACACCATGAGTATGTTGCCTCTGAAGCGGCAAAGGGGATAGCCCAGGTTTCCCTCTCCGAGGATGTTCCTATAACATTCGGAATACTGACAACTGAGACGCTTGAACAGGCTATTGAACGGGCAGGAACAAAGGCGGGAAACAAGGGATGGGATGCCGCGCTCTCTGCCATAGAAATGGCAAACCTTATGGAAATGCTTAATACTGGAAATTAAAAACAGGTATAAACAGATTTCTGCGACCAGAATAGAATTAAGATACCCGGCCGGCTGTTCAGCTATGAATTTAATCATGTAAGCCTGAGCAGCAATTATCAGAATCAGGCTGCAAAGACCCGGTATTGTATCAGTGACTTGCAGCCTTTATTTCGAATATGCATGTCATAAAATAAATCGCAATACTCAGAAAACAGCTTAATACTTTAAATCAATATACCCTCTTCACATTCTCTTCACATACAGGGTTTAGATTCTCTTTGTAAACAAAATTACAAGGAGAAACATAAATGAAAAAAACAATTATTATTTCAGTAATACTGCTTTCTGCAGCTGCACTTACTTTCGGACAGAGTAACTATGGACGACAGGGCGGTAATTTCAGGGGGATGAACAATGCACCGGCTCAAGGCAGGGGAGCAGTTGTTGAAATAGTTGAACTCAAAGGCAGGATAACTTTAAATGAAAATACATTCCCGTCAATACAGTCCGGCAAAGAGGATTTCACACTTATAATCGGTCCTGCTTCAGTTGAATCACTAAAGCTTAAAAGCGGTGATACAGTTTCAGTTGAAGGCTTCAAAGTTCCTGGACCTGACTGGGCAGTTGACGGAAAATCAGCCCTGAAGGTGAGAGAAATAACTGTCAACGGAAAAACCTACAGAGTTGCTGGAGGCAGAGGAATGGCTGACAGAGGCCCGGGTATGAACAATTTCCGCAACAATCAGTGTTATGAAAATTACGGATCAAACAGGAATTTCGCACCGGGTTATGCCCCTTCAACAAAAGGAAGAAGATAGGGTTTACAAGCAAATCTCTGATAAACTTTTCAATACCTGATACAGAACAGGATTTATACAAAAGCTGTCTGAAATTATTTCAGACGGCTTTTAATATTTGGCAGCTGTATTATCTGCAGTGTTTTTACAAAGGGTCTGAAAGCAAAAAAGTAAATATCAGTCAGGATACTTGTTTCTGACAGCATTTAGAAGATCAACTATTTCAAAGAAAACATCGACAAGCTCAGGATCAAATTTACTCCCTGAGAGTTTTCCTATCTCTTCAAGAACATCATTCTCATTCCACGCATCCTTATATGCACGCTTTGAGTTCAATGCATCAAATACATCGGCAATTGCAACGATTCTCCCGAATATACTTATTTCATCCCCTTTTCGGGGAACTGCTTCTCCTGATTCTGCTGTTTTTAAAGGCATTCCTGTCTCAACATCAACATAGCCGGGATATCCGGTACCGTTCCAGTTTTCATGATGAGTCAGCGCAACATCAGCAGATATCTCGTCAAGCAGAGAATGTTTGTTCTTGAAAAGACCCGCCCCGATATATGTATGACTCTTCATTACAGAATATTCATCATCTGTAAATCGTGCAGGTTTCTTGAGAATTGTATCAGAAATCGCAATCTTTCCCACATCGTGAAGCATAGCCGCTATCCTGAAAACGTCCCTTGTTTTTTCAATTTCATCTTCAGAATAACCTTTTTTTCTGGCCCAGCTCTCATATATTTCCACAGAATATGAAGCTACCCTGTTTACATGGGCCCCTGTCTCCTTGGGATCCCGGAGCTCCGCCATCTTTATCATCCTGAGGACCAGTGACCTTGTCATCTGTGCACGCTGAAGAACAATACTTGCAGAACTTGCAAAGTGGTTGATATAAAGCTCATCCTCATCTGAAAATTTTGTAATCTCCCCATCAGGTGTAACTGCATTTATCATCTGGAGAACGCCGAGTACTTCTCCTGTTAAGTCTTTGAGCGGAAATGTGAGCATTGAATGTGTTTCATAACCAGATTTTTTATCAAATGTGGAATCAAAATGATATGGATGGTCATCCCCTATAGTATATACATCATCAATACATAGAGTTTCCCCGGTAAAAGCCACATAACCGGCAATAGACTGCCTGTTTACCGGAACTTTAAATGAATTATATATGAGTTTTTTACCGTAGGGGAGTTTTTTCTGTTTCGTGTCGTTCTGGGCATGGGCAAAAACCAGGAAATCACCCTCTTTAAGGTAAATTGTGCCTGCATCCGCACTCACGAATTTCCGGGCTTCAAGCAGTATTCTTTCAAGAAGGATATCCACATCCTGTACAGTGTTGAGTTCTGTTCCAAGCTGAAGAACTTTTTTCAGTTTTTCATTTCCATCCATAATTTGCTGAGCCTTTATTTATTATTGCGTCAGAAAGTATAATGTGTCAAATCTCTTTTTGATATTTCGGTTTTATAAAATTAAAGTATTTAAAGAATATTCAAATACTTTATTGACAATTGACCGCCACTCTATAATAATCGAAATAGGATGTTTAAAAATAAAGAGACTATTGTCAAATATTTAAGAGAAAATACTGTTTTACGTTCAATAGAAGCCCCGGAAATCGGGAAATTCATTGATACAGGCGGAATCAATTTCTATAACGAAAATGATCATATACTGACAGAAGATGATGCAGGAAATACAATCTACTTCATTATCAATGGTAATGTAGATGTTATAAAAAGTGAAGAGGCAAAGGAAGTCTATATCTGCACACTAGGTACAGGTGAGTTTTTCGGAGAAGCCGGGCTGTTCACGACAATGAAGAGATCAGCAACAGTGAGAGCTTCTTCAGATACATCAATCCTGAAAATAGACAGGGGGAATTTTGTATCTTTTATAAAAGCAAATCCCTCTTCCGGTATTAAAATACTGATGCTGATTATTTACAGCCTTCTCAAAAAGCTTAAAACTGTGAACGCTGAACTTGCTTTTGAGAGAAAACTTGATATCGGTCAGGATGATATAGATGCTCTCATCAATTCCCTGCTGTAAACAGAAAATACATTAAATCAACCCTTTCTCCGCAATACAGGAGAAGCTTGCCAATAAAAAAGGCTGATTCATCATGATTAATATGAATCAGCCTTTTAAAATTCCGCATGATAGCTATTGTATATAATGGCAGCCTGTAGAACGTTTATTACGTATTGCAGCGCCTACAATCAGCGATGAACAGACTGACGCGTTTCTGAGTTCAATAATACCTGTATTCAGCTTTGCCTGCTGATAAAATTTAATAATCCTGTGTGAATAGTAATTAAGGTCAGCTTTTGCCCTCTCAAGCCCTTTTCGGGTCCTTATAATCCCTGCATAGTTCCACATTGTCAGCTGTATTGCCTTCATATCCTGATCAACGAGCAGCGGATCAAAAACCTGGTTTCTCTGTGGATCTTTCCAGTCGGGAATACGCCCTACCCGGCTGATATCAACTTCCTTATTATCACGGATTATTGAATCAGCGGCTCTCTTGCCCCATAAAAGGCCTTCGAGAAGAGAAGTGGATGCAAGCCTGTTTGAACCGTGAAGCCCTGTACAGCTTACCTCCCCCACAGCATAGAGATTCTGAAGGGAAGCCTTCCCGTCAATTCCAACCTTAATACCGCCGCAGAAATAATGTGCTGCAGGTACTATCGGAATCATCTCCCTGGAGATATCGACTCCCCCCTTATTACAGGTCTGGTAAATCTTTGAAAACCGCTTCTGAATCGGAGGCTTACCGTCATAATAATTAAAAAGATCAAGAAACATATATTCCTGGCCAGTTTTAGCCATTCTGTCGAAGATAGCACGGGCAACAACATCCCTGGGCGCAAGATCCTTGAGAGGGGAGTAATCTTTCATAAACTCATACCCGTCATGATCCTTAAGCCTGGCACCTTCACCTCTCAAAGCTTCTGAAATAAGAAACCGTTTTACATCTTTGTTGAAAAAGGATGTCGGGTGGAACTGCACAAACTCAGCATTAATAATGTCGGCACCTGCCTTATATGCCATGCTGAGTCCGTCACCGGTGGCTGAATCAGGATTTGTCGTATACTGGTAAATATTCCCTAGTCCCCCTGTCGCAAGAACAACAGAACCTGAGAAGAAAGTATCAACCTCGCCAGTCTGGTTATTGAGAGCATAAATACCCATGACTTCCCTGGGCTTATACATTTCCTGTGTATCATTTGAATGATGGTTGTTTGTTATTATATCTACAGCAGTATAGTTGCAGGCAATCTTGATACCCAGCTTCTCTGCATATTTAATAAGCTCAAGTTCAATCTTGTCGCCTGTATGATCCTCATAATGGACAATACGCCTCACCTGGTGGGCAGCCTCTTCAGTGTAATCTATTTCTCCAAGCTCATTTTTACTGAATTCAATTCCTGCTTCATTAATCAGAAAATCAAAAACAAGCTGGGGCCCCTCCTTTGCAAAGACCTCAACTGCTTCCATCCTGTTATACTCATTGCCTGCAAGCAGTACATCTTCTTTCAGCATCTCAGGAGTATCTGTTTCCCTTGAAGCTATAATACCACCCTGGGCATAATATGTATTTGATTCCTCAGGTCTTGCTGTTTTAGTCAAAACAGCAACATTCAGTCCAGCCTTCTTTAAATATATTGCAGATGTCAGACCGGCTATCCCGGATCCGACAATTATCGCCTCGTAATAATATCTCATTGTTCTTCAACTATTTTTATCATCTGGTCAAGCGCCTTGAGAGCATTGCCTCTGAATTCATCTTTGACAGAAACAGGGTACAGAAGTTCACCTTTTCCCTCTTCATAAAGCTCTACAGAGTTAAGTGATTCTGCGAGGTTTTTCATTGTTATCTTGCTCATATTGCCGCAGAATGAGGTCCTTATGGGAACAATTGTCATTTTCCTGAATTCCTCAGCCAGTCTCTCGACAAATTTCGCCTCTGTTGCTATTCCCCAGACAGAACCGGAAGGAGATTCCTTTACAACATTGTAGATTTTCTGTGTGGAACCGTGCATATCTGCAAGCTTTTCCACAGAAGGATCAACTTCCGGATGAACAATTATTTTCCCGGAAGGATGATTTTTCCTGAAATCAGCAATATCGTTTTTCAGGAATTCCTGATGCACATGGCAGAAACCGTCCCAGAGAAATACCTTGACATCTTCAGGATTACCGTTGAAATCTATTGAAAGATCATTCCTGATGAGAGCTGTCTCATTTTCCTTAAGCCTGAGTGCATTTGAAATATTGGTTCCGAGATTTGCATCGGGAAAGAAAAATACTCTCTTACCCCTGTCCAGGTAATATTTAAGAATTTTCTCGGCATTTGAACTTGTACAGACAGCACCTCCGTACTCCCCGCACAGGCTTTTTGAATCTGCATACGAGTTCATGTAAACAACAGGTACCGGCTTTTCCCCTGTATATTTTTCCGCTTCAGCAAGGGCCTTTCTTCCCGATTCAATATCTGCCATATCAGCCATAGGGCAGCCTGCTGAAAGATCGGGAATAAGCACCTTTTTATCAGGTGAAAGAATATCAACCCCCTCAGCCATGAATCTTACTCCGCAAAAGACAACCCATTCAGCATCGCATCGTGTTGCATCAACTGCAAGTTTGTATGAATCTCCCGAAACATCTGCAAACTGAAAAACGTCAGAACTCACATAATAATGAGCAGGAATCAGGAGTCTTTTCCCGAACCTTTTTTTAATATCATTGATATAGCTCTTAAGCATATCTTCATTGTAATTGTCGAAATCAATTTTTCCGGCACACATCAATAATCCTCCGATTAACCTTTCTTAAGGCTGAAATCAAATGCCTTAATAGTATGTGTAAGTTCTCCGAAAGAGATGTAGTCAACACCTGTTTCGGAAACCTCTTTTATTCGTTCAAAATTCATATTACCTGAAGCTTCAGTTTCAGATTTTCCGCCAATAAGCTTTACTGCTTCTGCAGTTTCTTCATTGCTCATATTATCAAGCATAATTCTGTCAGCTCCTGCAGAAAGAGCTTCCCTGACCTCTGCAAGTGTCCTGGCTTCTATTTCAATTTTAACCTTTCCGCCCCATTTTTCTTTAATCCTGCCGGCTGCAGCTGTTATGCTTCCTGCAGCATCTATATGAGTATCTTTTATCATGGCCATATCATAAAGGCCTGTCCTGTGATTTGATGCGCTGCCGCATTTTACAGCATATTTGGAAAGTGACCTGAAGCCTGGAATAGTTTTTCTCGTATCGAGAACAACTACTTTTCCGCCTGCCTGCTGCATGAAAAGGTATGCTTTTGTCGATATTGCGGAAAGAAGGGAAATAAAGTTGAGAGCGGTCCGCTCCCCTTTAAGTATTGAAACAACTCTGCCGTCGATAGAGGCTATTCTGTCGCCCTTATTAATTCTGTTTCCGTCGCTGAAATGTTTTACAATCCTGACTGAACTGTCTACAGTATGAAACACCCTGGTAAAGGTATCAATACCGCAGAGAATGCCGGAATCTTTTGAAAGAAGATAGTAGGATCCTTCTTCATCAGTGAAAACTGCTTCTGATGTTACATCATGTCCGGCACAGTCTTCAGGTGCCTCGGAGGCAGATTTTCCTGGATCAAAACCGGATAAATAGCGGCTTCCGAAATCCTCTTCAAGCGCCAGTTTAATAAGTAATTCTTCGTTGTCCAGAGGCATAAACAAACTCCTTGGCAGATGCCTCAAAACCTTTACAGGTTTTCTCATTCGACATCATGCATACAGGAATCGCTCTTTGGGGATTCCTTGGCAGATGCCTCAAAACCCTGCCGGGTTTTCTCATTCAGCATCATGCATACAGGAATCGCTCTTTGGGGATTCCTTAAAGTCAGTCTACTTTAGTCCTTTTGATGGTAATTGTAAAGAGATCAGGATTTATTAAAAACAAGATGGAAAAAAGCATATAATAATTACATATTCTTATCTCTTATAAAGAAACTATGAGAATTATTAAGATCCTGTATATTCCCCCTGTATCATGTGTCTTTTCTTCCCATACCCTTTCTTTCTTTTTATGAAAAAACCAGCCTCCCTGAGTCCTTTCTTGACATCACCCTTTGATGTATATGTGGCTAGAGTAGTCCCTTTGTGCGACTTATTACCAACAAGGCTGAAAATATCGCTGCTCCACATATCAGGGTTTTTTTCAGGGTCATGGCCGTCAAGAAACCAGACATCCCTTTTTTCTCTGATGGAAGGAAGACCGGAAGATGCATCCCCGTAATAATAGGTCAGCCGGATTTTAATTGAGAAGAGTTCAAACTCAAAACTGTTCAACCCGGGAGAAACAGAACCGTAGACATCTTTGTAGACATCCATGTATTCTGAAAGGATTGCTTTTTTTTCACAGAAGAGAGGATCAAGTAGTTTTTCAACCTGCTCCGGTGTCAGCGGATATTTTTCACAGCTGAAATAATCAAGAATCCCGGAATATCCCCTTATTGTTCTCCCTATATAATCACAGAGAGCAAGAAAATTAAGCCCTGTTCCAAATCCGGTTTCACCCGCATATATATCATCGGTTGGAGAAAAACGGTCTATCCTGTTGCCTTCAACAAATACCCAGAGAGATTCCTCAAGCCCCCCCTCTGTGCTGAAGAAACAGTCATTGTAATAAGGATTAAAGTTATCCATATCTATTGATAATATAAGTCAATGATGATGTCTATAACCAGTGTAAAAAGTATTTCACAGGCATGTTATAAAGGGAGGATTCCCCTGGGGACAAGCATCAAAGGAAAAAACTCGCGAAAGCGATTTTTTAGAGGTCCCTATAAAATCAAACTGAAAAATTTCACCCGGATAAAGCATTGTTTTCAGCGGAATAATGCCAGAATATTCAAATGTGTAAGATAAGAATAATAAACAGCCATCAGAATAACAGACAGCAGCCCTGACAGGAAACAGGGCTGCTGAAAAGAGTATTATTTACGGTTACGCAGAATGATATGCCGGATCTATGACAGAAACAGCAAGATTGTCTGCATGATCACCAACCCTTTCAAGATTTCTGATAATATCGAGAAAAACAATGCCTGAAGAGGGTTTGCATCTGCCTTCATCAAGCCGGTTGATATGCTCCTTTCTCAGTTTTTTCTCCATATTGTCAAGCAGCGGTTCCTGCTTCATAACAAGCTCTGCAATATCCCTGGAATCACTTTCAATAGCAGAGAGAGAATCCTTCACCATTTTAATTGAAAACAACCCCATCTCCTCAAGCTCCCTTACAGCATCTTCTGAAAAACAAAGCCTGTTATCAATACTGAAATCAGAAAGTTCAGCAATATTCTCGGCATGATCGCTGATCCGTTCAATATCCTTGATAATACTGAAATAATTATCAATTGTTTCCCTGTCTTCAATTGAAATCTGCATATTTGACAGCCGCACAAGATAGTCAGTAATAGCATTTTTCATTTTGTCTGCAGATTTTTCAAGCCTGAAAACCTCATCGCTGAAAGAGGAATCAAGAGAAATAAACCCTTTTATTGATTTCTCAAGAGAACTGAAAGCAACCTCGCCCATATGAAGGACCTCTTTCTTGACCTGGGAAAGTGCAACAGGAGGTGTAACAAGAAACCTGTCATCAAGATATTTTACAGCTATGGCCTCTTTTTCATTCTCAGTTACAGGAATAATTTTTGTAACAATAAAAACCAGTGCAGAAATAAAGGGAAGCATCAGCAGAGTATTGAAAACATTAAAAAGGAAATGGGCAGCAGCAAGTTGAGTAGCCTCAACAGAGGTAATATTCATCATCCTCATGAAAGTGTCAATAAAAACAGAAAGCTCTTTTACTGTGTATATTATCACTCTTGAAAAGAAAAGTGCAAAAACGACGGCCCCGATTACATTGAACAGCAGATGAATGAGTGCTGCCCTTTTAGCTGTACGGCTTGCCCCCAAGCTTGAAAGCATGGCAGTCACGCATGTTCCGATATTTGTCCCGAGAAGGACAGGAAACGCAGCCTCTATAGGGAGAAGGCCCTGTGTTGCAAGTGCAATCATAATCCCTGTAGTCGCACTTGAAGACTGTATAACTGCTGTAACAGCAAATCCTGCAAACATGGCAGCAGCAGTATCTGTAAATGAACCGCTTCCGAACTCTGACAGTATTGTCACCAGCCCTTCCCATTCCCTGAGCGGTTTTACTGCATGCTTCATGGAAGCCATACCTGTGAAAAGAATACCGAAACCGATCAGAATCTGGGCATATCTTCTGCTTTTCTCCTTCTTGCATGCCAGCATAATCAACATACCTGAACCTATTGCCAGGGGAGCAAGTTTTGCAAGGTTCAGAGAAACAAGTATTGCAGTGACAGTCGTACCTATATTTGCTCCCATAATAATGCCTGCAGACTGTGCAAGGTTCATGATACCGGCATTAACAAAACCGACAACCATTACAGTTGTAGCACTTGAACTCTGTATTATGGCAGTAACAGCCGCCCCGACAAAAACTGCAATAAACCGGTTTTTAGTAAGGATTTCTATGATATTTCTCATTTTATTACCAGCTGCATTTTCAAGCCCTTCCGCCATCACATGCATACCGTAGATAAAAAGCCCGAGACCTCCGAAAATTTTTACCGCTGTTTCAAGCGCAATAAAATCAGTCACTTAATCACCACTCCTGTAAATACAAGGGAATCTCTAAAAACATATTTTTTTTCTTATAGATTCGCTTGAGGGAAAACATCCAGGCCACTTGTCCCGGCTTACCGGGAAAAAACACGCAAATGCGAGTTTTAGAGGTACCCATAAATAATATTAAAACCAGATAATAAAAAAAGCTTATGAATTCCCTGATATTTAAATCAAAAGATTTCAGCTGTCACGGAATTTTCCTGATTATCCGTGATTGAATTTTCAGATTCTGTATAAAAATTATTTGTTAGCCCAGTATTCAGATTCTGTTAGTTCTTATTTAAATTTAACAAATAACTGAAACAGCCTCATCGTTTTACAAGATTTAATAATCGGCTGAAGAATTTTCGTCACAAACAGATTAAATTCTGTTCTGATAATTTTACAGATATCCGGTATACAGCTTCGGGAAATTTTAAATGATTGGATTTTACACCAATTATTATTTAGACTTTATAATATCAGGAGGGGTAAATGGATAAAATAGATATTGTTATTCTTGCCGGAGACAGAAGAGCAAGTCTTCTTATTGACGATGATAACAAGGCATTTGTTTCAGTAAACAATAAGCCATCTATTGTCCACACATTGAAATCATTTCTCTCTGCAGAACATACAGGAAACATTGTGATCGCAGGCCCTAAAACCCGTCTTGAAAAAACCCTGACAGAACATAATCTCTTTCCAGACAGAAGGATCAAAATTATAGAGCAGAAGGAAAGCCTGATAGAAAACGGGGAAGCGGGATATATAGAAGCCCTTAAATTCAATGATTCTGATCAGAATCATGAAAATACAGATAGTGTTTCTGACAAACATATAAATCTGAACTACCTTGACAGGGAAAAGTATAAAGAGAAAGCGATACTGATAAGCTCCTGTGATATACCTGTAATAACATCGCATGAAATTGATGAGTTTATATTAAATGCAGACCTTTCAAAATATGATTACATAATAGGTTTATGCGGAGAGGAATCACTTAAATACTACTACCCTAATAACACATTTCCCGGGATGATACTTAATTATTTCCATCTGAAAGAGGGGAACTACAGGGTCAACAACATGAATATAGTCAAGCCGCTTAAAATTGAACGGCTTGATTATATAGAAAAAATGTATGAAGTACGTTACCAGAAAAAATTTTTCAACATGATTAAACTGCTTATAAGCATAATGTTCAGCGGACGCGGTGTCCTCAGGGCTTTTTTCAAGGCGCTGAAACTTCATCTTGCTCTCTACTGTTATGACAGGGGATATGAAAAATTCTATCCGAGGTTCAAGGAATCGGTAAGCATTGAAAAAATATTCAGAAGTATAGGAAAAATCCTCGGAACAAGAGCGTCATATATTATTACAAGTTACGGAGGCGCGGCGCTTGATATTGATCATCCAGAAGACAGGGATGTTATTGAAGAAATGTATGAAAGCTGGGTCAGCCACCAGAAAGAACTGCATAATATTATTTCAAAAAATCATATTTAAGGTATAAGCTTCTATTTTTCAAATGGATGGAACTTGTGGTAGAAACTGCCGGGAACCAGAAAATCCATTGCCCGGGGCAGTATTGATATTTTAATCCTGTCAGTATCTTCTGTATTATATAACTCACCATCAACATGAAAATCGCATCCCCTTCCTGTCTTTATAACAACCTCTTTAACCTCATAGCGTTCTATAAGCGGCTTTCTGTTTTTTACAAGCCTCCCGTTAATCCGGTTATGCCAGCCGTTCCACAGCGACATGAAATTTACAACAACAGACATGTGATTTGTAAACTGGAAAAGATAAGCATCCATGTTGCCGTCATTGCAGACAACATCAGGGCAGATCCTGAAAAGCTTTCCGTAATAGGGCCGTGTCCCTATTTCAATCATTGCAGAACGTGTTTTCCTGTTAAGTGTTCTGAAAGGATATTCAGCATTAATCTTGATCCCTTTAAGTGCATACTTGCCTCTTTTGAAGGTTATTTCTGTCTCTTTCACCTTGCTGAAATCAAAATCCCTGTAAAGCTTCATTCCGGCAAGGAGATATGTCTTTATGCCGGGTTTAACTGTGTTGAGTTTTTCCTTGAAGTAGAAAAGTTTTCTTATTTTAAGGACCTGAACATCAACTCCCAGACCAAGTAGCTGGCCATAGATTATTTTTTTCCCAGCCGTAATCTTCAATAGATCAACAGATTCAAGATAATTGTTCCTGACACTGTCTATATATGAATCAATCTGATTTGAAAGAAGAAAAGGGATCTCATAGGAATCCTGAATGCCGTTTCCTGTTCCGCCCCTCAGAAAACCGAGCGATTTACCGCTGTGCTGGTTCTCCATCATGGAATTGAATGCCTCATGAACCGTTCCGTCCCCTCCCCATATGACAATATACCTTGAATCAGATTCACAGAATTTCCTGACCTCATTCTTGAGATCATTCCTGCTTTCCGCTTCAATTATCTTCGCAGAAGTCTTTCTCTTCAAAAGCTTCTTGAGAACCCTTATGGAAGAGGGATGCCTTGTGGGATTAATCAGAAATGTGCATTTATCCATTGGATTAACTGAAATCATCCTATAATTAATACTAATACAGGAAGTTGTGATTTAGAAAGCTTTTAATTGATTTTTAACAATATCACTTTAATTGGGGGGCCTGAATTCCCTGTTGAAATAAACATATCTTCAATATAAACTATTCTTATAACAAACAGATAAAGTCTAATCGTTCAGTCAAATTATATTATATGGATAAAATATCGGGGAGAATATAAATGAATATTAAGCTTGTTCCAGTAATGCTCTTAATCCTTACTGCTTTCTTTATTCAATGCAGCAATTCAGATTCCGGCAGCGATGGTCCGGATCCTGCAGAAGAATTGTATGGAAAGACATGGCAGTCAAACTGCACAACACAGGGTGTTGATCCCGGAAAATCCCAGAGGATAGACATGACATTTTCTTCAGGCGGAGGATTCACAAGAGTTGAAGAGATAAGCAGTGATGATGCCTGCTCTGCACTTGAATCTACTACCAATATAGATAAAAGCTTTACATGGGTTGAGAAAACTGCTGATCCCGAGATAAAAAAGCTTACATATACAGATGAAAGTGATTCGACTGTATATGCACTCTACAAGATAGAAGGCAGCACTCTGAAATTTGCAGAGAGTGATTCAGCCTACCCGGCAGACCTTACAACTGCTATTGACTTCAACTGATTGTGAAGCACAGACAAGTTATCAGCATATAATTCAAGCTATTCCCTTATACTGAATTTCCATGCGCAGTAGCAGTCGTCAGGATGGCTGTCAGGGGGGCAGAAAAGGCATTCAGTTTCTATCCGGCTGTCTATGGCTTTCGCAAAATAGGGATATTCAACCATGCCTCCTGATCTGCAGGGGTAATCATCAAGTTTTTTCCTCTTTCTTGCCTCCTGCACCCTGCACCTGTTCATCCTGAAGATAAAACTGTCTTCTTTTTCATTACTGAATGACTGCTCGTTTACAAAAGAGTAGAGCCTGAAATTAAGTGCTCTTTTAAGCCCCATAAGTCCCGGATTGTCAGAAAGTCCCAGAAACCTTTTAACAGAAGCAGCTTCCACAGGTGAAAACTGGCCCCAGCATGAATCATTGCATCTTTTTGCGTCTGTCATTCCGTTTTCAAATTCTACAGCCTGAAACCATACACCGTCATTTGCAAGCCAGTTTACGGAAATATTACGGAGCAGTTCATCAAGTGAGGAATCATCCATATCAATGAGAGATTTTGGAATACTGTCTTCAAGTTCGAAATCAAACTGACCGGCAAATCTCTTCATCATAATCCCCATGCTTCTTTCAGAGGATTTCCACAGAAGAGACAGGGCCGTATCCATTCCCATCTGATGCTTTATCTCATCAAACCAGAGCACATGATGCATAATCATCCTGTGAAAGAGATCTATGACAAGTTCAGCCTTTTCTTTTTTAGAAAGTTCAGAAGGAGAGTTTTTATCTGTTTTCATATTTCCATACCCCGGTACAATGCAGAATGAGTTTTATCCAAAAACTTCTTCTATTATAGATTAATTACGGCTGTCAGGACAAATCATTCTTACACTTAAAATTGTGCGGCTATATGGTTCTCCAGCCTGGAGAGTAATAAACAAATATCCAGGGCATCAGAAACATCCTGTTTCTGATTTGTGAAGTGCAAAAAGAATAATGAATTACAGCTGAGATATAATATTCATTATTGTCAGAAAAGCTTCAGCAGTGTTATGATTCTGCCATGAGAGTTACAAAAGCAGTTATTAACCTTGAAAATCTTGCATACAACCTGTCACAGATAAGGGACAGGATCGGCCCTGACAGAAAAATATGCATGGCTGTCAAAGCAGACGGATACGGGCATGGCGCCTGTAGAATAGCAGAGAGAGGCCTGAAAGAGGGGGCGGAATTCCTCGGTGTCGCGGCAGTAAACGAAGCTGTTTCTTTGAGAGGATACGGGATTAATGCGCCTGTGCTGCTTTTCAGCCTCTGCAGCATAAACGAGATTGAAGATCTTTTTAAATACAACATCACCCCTTTCACTGCATCACAAAGTTTTCTGAAAGAACTTGAAAATACAGCAGAAAAGAAGGGAATAAAAAAAGCAGTACACCTTAAAATTGATACAGGAATGAACAGGGTCGGCTGTAAAATCGAGGACAGCCTTGAAATAGCACGTTACATAGACAAAAGCCGCTGGCTTCACCTTGAGGGGATATGCACCCATTTCCCGGTATCAGATACAGTTGACAGAAGCTTTACAGAAAAACAGATTGAGAGATTCAAATCTGCTGTTGAAAGGATTAAAGCGGATTCAATCAATCCGGGAATCATCCATGCTGCCAACTCTGGAGGAATTATCCAGTATGAAGATTCCTATTTCGACATGGTCAGGCCTGGAATCATTCTGTACGGGTACTCGCCAGACAGATCCATAGAACATAAAATAAATTTAAAGCATGTTATGAGTTTTGAATCTGAAATCCTTTTCACAAAAAAAATCAGAAAAGGAGAGAAAGTATCATACGGCTTGACATGGGAAGCGGAAAGAGACACCTGGATAGGGACAATTCCGGCAGGATATGCAGACGGAGTAAACCGGCTTCTCAGCAGCAGGGGAAAAGTTCTCATAGGGGAAAAACTCTATCCTGTTGCTGGAAGAGTATGCATGGACCAGTTTATGGTAGATCTGGGACCGGATAGTGAATGCAAAGTAAACGACAGAGTTGTAATATTCGGATATGATTCCGGAAGTCAGGGTGCGGATGATAATGCAGATATATGCGGTACAATTTCATACGAGATACTTTGCAATATAAGTAAAAGAGTTGAGAGAATTTATTTAAATTAACAAGAAGACAGGCTTTATCAAATCGCCCTGTATATAAAACAGCAAAGCCTGCTTCTTAATAACAAAAAGCAGGCTTTATTCTGATAATATCTGTAAACCAATAGTATTTACCTGTTCATTTCTTTCCTGATTTTTTCAATCTTCTTCGAAAGATCATTGAGCCGGAATTCTATGGAATTAAGTATCCAGAACTGGAAATGTTCAACTTTTGTCTGCTTATGCATCATCCAGATAATTTTAAGTGACACCAGGAAAACCCCTATTTCAATTGAAAACATTGTAGGGAGGGGAACATAAATATGAAAAACATGTCTCGATATATCCCCCATGAAAAGAACTGTCAGGGCTGAAATAAAAATAATATTGATGACAGCATCCTGCCTGGTCTGCCTCGAACCGCCGACCTGTTCCATGATTTTCCGGATTTTTTCCTTTTCCTGCCGAAAACTGTTCAACTCATCTTTCAGATTCTGTATTTCAAATTCATCCATATAATAAAACCTTTGGGCAATTTTTTAAGAATTATATTATAATAACATGTAAAATCAATATTTAAACCAGGAGTTTTTTAATGAAAAAAAAGATCTTAGTCCTTTTACTCCTTATAGCTGCAGTATTCACTGTTTCAGCTCAGGATTTCAATCCGGGAGAATTTGTAGTCGGTAAATGGATAGACAGTAATTATGATGCTGTATGGGAATTTACAGGAGATAATATCAGAATTCTCACACTTGATGAAAATGATGTATATTATGATTTCAGGGATAAAACTATTGAAGATTTTACAATAGGTGTTAAGGATAAAATGCCTTCACTTTCTTTCTTCTGTAAAGAGACAGGAAAGGAATATACTTTCAAGAAACCTCTGACAGGAAAAGATCTTGTACTGGAAATTATTCCCCCTTCAAAAGTTTTTTACAGTGTGAAAATGAAATATAAATAAACATAATAAAATTTAAAAAGGCTGTTCATAGGTTGAGGTGAATCCCTGAGAAGAACCTCTTTTAGCCGGACATAAATCCGGCAGAACAGCCTTTTTTTTGTCAGAAAAAATATAATAAATTACATTTTCAAGATCTTAATTAATCCCCCGTTAAACGCCTGAATCAGTTAATACTGCTTATAATTTCTCTTATTCTGCCTTCAGATTCATCAAGATCAGATATTATATTTTCAACCCCTGTTCCTATTTCTGATGAACAGTCTTCAATTTTCCCGATTATTGCAGGGAACATATCAACAACCTGGCTGTATTTATTTTTTCCTGCGTTTATCCTGTCTGCAGATTCAATAATCTTATTTGAAGCAGTCAAAACCCTGTTGCCCTCTTCAGACTGCTGCTTGATAGCTCCTGTTATATCTTTGACTATATCCTCTGTCCTGTGTACTGAGTCCATTATAGCTTTCAAACCCTCAGATGCGTTTTCCGCATTTGAAGTCATATCAATAATTGCAGATGATACATTTTTGACAAGATCAGAGATTTTACCGGAGCTTTTGCTTGTTTCTTTTGACAGCTTCTGTATTTCCCCTGCCACAACAGCAAAACCCTTTCCAGCATCTCCTGCATGGGCAGCTTCAATCGCGGCATTCATTGCAAGAAGATTTGTCAGTTCTGTTATATTGTCAATAACTGCAATAATTTCTGAAATCTGTCCGGACAGCTGTTCAACGGCGGAAATAAGTGCTATTGTCTTGGAAATATCATCCCCGCCTGATCTCACAGTATGTGTCATAGTAGTTGATATTTCTTCAGCTTTGGATGCAATAAGCGCTTCTCTTTCTATTGAATCAATCAGGTTTCCAATAATCCTGTTGAGATTTTCTGCAGATTCTGTCTGATTGCCTGCAATTTCCTGTACAGAGGAATCATAGCTCAAATAATTATTCTCAATATCCTTGATTGATATTAGAAGATCTTTGATTTTACCTTTCAGGCACAGCAGTTCCTCTGCAGAATGTTTCTGCAAAGCAATCTCTTTCTTGACTTTTTCAAGCTCAGCCTGCATTTTCAGATTTGCCGCTCTATAGCTTTCCGAGCTGTTTTCTGAAACAGATATTTTCTTCGTCAGATCAGAAATTGTATTTTTTAAATATTCGAACTTCTCAGCTTCAGAATATTCATTTTCAATATCAAATCCGGAAAGTTCAAGCATTTCCCCGATCCCTGTCGCCGACCTGATATTACGGGAAGAAACAGCAGAAACTATTCCAATCAGAATTATCTGAACAGTAATAAAAATAATCGTGTGAATTAAACTTATATTATAAACTTTATTTAAATAAATCATTCCGGTAATATTCAACAAAAGAAACAGCAGGGCAGGATAATACATTATCCGACAGATTTTTTTTCCAGACATAGAAACCTCATTCTGAGAAATGTAATATAATATAGTTTATGGATGTATAATAATACATTACGTTTTGTAAAAAAGATACTTTTTTTTCATCCACTTTTCACAAGGGGGCCTGATTACTTATTTAAACGGAAAAAGAGTATAAAAGTTTAGCAAAATAAACTTTTTCCGGTATTTAAGGATTTTTTAATAATCAGGTGAAATGCTTTTCCTCTTATCAGTTAATAAAGAACTTCGGGAAAAGCTGTGCAGAGAGAAACATTAAATTACATAAGCGGTACATGGTTTGTGTAAATATGCCGAATATTTAGATAAATACCTGATATTTGACACTGTGAATGTAATTAAGGATAATTTATTATACAGGAGAAATATATATATGATTAAAACAGCAAGGATAATAATGCTGATTTTTATACTCTTGCCGCTTCCCGGTTTTTCTGAAGAAGTCATGCCGCCGGAAAAGCTTAAAATTGCTGTTTTTCCTGTTCTGAATGAATCAGGACACACCGAACTGAATAAAGCTTCAGAAAAAATAAAATCTGTAACAGAACAGACACTCCTGCTGCTCGGAAATTACACTCCTGTCATTGAAAACAATCCGGTTTCTCCGGAATCATATTATAACTACTGCACACAGAACAAAATTGATTATATTTTCCACGGGAACCTGATCAAGGAGGAAAGAAATATAATAGTCGAAATTTCTGTTTACAGCAGGAATTCTGCCAGAGAAATTGCAGCTGCAAGAGAAACAGCTGTTTCACCTGTTTTTCTCAGAGATGCGGTTAAAAAAGCAGTATCAGGAGCACTTGAGGGGATAACAGGAGAAGAGATCAGTTTTACATCATTGGCATTCACAAATATGACTGATGAGAAGGGAGAATATTATGTCTATATTGATGATATTCTCTTTGGAAAGAATGTTGAATACCTGGAAACACTGCTCTCTGGAACCCGTAATGTTAAAATCCTGCAGGAGAGGATCTTTGGAACATACAATGCAGGGGAGGTAAATGCAGTCCTGATACCGGAAGACAGGGTCAGTATTGAATTTAAAATTCCCCCGCTTCTGGACAGGGAAAAAAAATATATAGACAGAAGCAGAAAGACAATAGATAAACATATAAATGATAAATATTACAGCCAGAAAACAGCCGGATCGTTCAGAAGACTCTTCAAACTGCTGGAAAATCCTCAATTCAGCGATACAGCTACAGCTGTAAAAGAGAAGTATTCGGAGAAATACAATTTATGGCTTTCACACATGGAAAAATGGGGTGCTGACAAGGGATTTACATCTGCTGATAAACCTCTGTCTCTCGGCTTCAAATCAATGTTCCTGGTTTCATCATTTGATATTACTGACTGGGACATGGGAGGAACAGATCCTGACGGGAGCAGCGGAACATCCATGGGGTTCGGGTTTACAGGTTCTGCAGATATTTTTAAGATGCTGGGAATCCAGGCGGAAGTGCTTGTCTGCAACCAGAAAACAAAAACACTTTACCCTTCAGGTTATCCTGTCCTGAACCTTTCTGAGATAGAAACTTCAACATGGTTTACAGAAGCTCCTGCCATCATATATTTAAGAGCACCTGAAAACCTGATAAAAGCATATGGAGGTGTTTCATATAAATACAGGCTGACCCCCCTCAGAATGGAAGGTATAGTTGCAGGCACAGGAGAGTCTGTGAGTGAAAAATATGATGATGAGCTTATGAGAATGCACCTCCCGTCATGGCTTGCAGGTTTTGCCATGGAATTCCCGTTTCAAAGCAGTATTTTTACATTTGATTTCAGGTATAACAGGGATTTCAAAAGCTGGTTCAGGAACGGGACTCCTGAAGAGGACTACATTGCCAGTTACTTTGCAATTTCATTAGGCTATTCTGCAAAATACTGATACAGCAGGGTTAAGAACAGGATCGTAAATATTTTATAATTTCAATATACACAGAGACTGCTGCCATAAAGTCAGCAGTCTTTTTTATTTCAAATCTTACTGCAGATAATTACCAGGTATAAATATCTAATAACCGTAGTTTTCACCTACCAGCAGTACTTTTATTCTCCCCTCGAAAATGGAATTCCGGGTTATCACTGTATGGGAGCAGATAGTATTGCCCAGGCAGTCTGCACATTTTCCTGTTCTCGAACATGGGGTGTCTCTTGAAAGCCTGAGAGCATTGACAGGGGAAGCATAGTTTTTAATCCTTGTTACTGCTTCAGCCTCATCAGTAACAACCTTGTTCATCCCTGCAATCACAATAACATTGGAAGGACCATAGCAGAGGGCTGCAACACGGTTTCCGGTTGCATCAATATTCACCAGTTTACCATCCATGGTAATTGCATTTGAACCCATGAAATAGTAATCAGCATTAAGAGCTTCATGAAATATTCTGTGAAGTTCATCAGGTCCGGAAACAGAGTCCCTGTCAAGCACCATGTATTTTCCGGATTTCAGAAGTTCTGAAGTCCCGGTCTCTTTCAGAGTCATTGAGCCTCCCCAGGATACAACAGCTTTTTCAGGGAGCAGCTCTTCAAGGTAATGAAGAAGCCCCTCTTTGTCTTCAAAATAAAGAGCTTCAATATTTCTTTTTTTAAATTCCTTTATAAGGTTTTCAGATACATTTTTATAGTAATTTTTAACAGGTTCCATAATTCCTCCATATCAGTATTGAAATTATTCTTAAAGTAATTTTATCTTAATTATATTAAAACAGTATATTTGTTTTGCCGGTAAAAATTTTAAATCAGAAGATGTTTAAAAAATTCAGCAGAGGTATACAGGATACAGACAGGAAAAAATACCTGGCAGAACTCTTTTACCTGATCTCAGTGACCTTTCCCCCTGTCCCTGAAGTAAAGACCTTTTTTTCGGGAGAGCCTTTATAATAAATGTGGGATCCCAGACCTGAACTGCCGTCTATTGATTCTGAGGCATTAACCCTGACTATCCCCCCTGAGTGGGCAAAAGCGCTGACTTTTCCGGCAGCAAGTTCAAAGCAGTCAATTTCCGAACCGGAATCAGCCTGTACATAGAGCTTCCCGCTTTCCCCCTTAAGTGTTATCCGGGAGGTTCTCAGTGAACGGGCTTCAATATTATCAGATTCTATAAGAATATCAGCAATCCCCCCAGATACTGCTTCAATCAGTATTCTATCAGATTTCAGCTTTCTTATATTTTTAACAAGAGCCTTCCTCCTGCATAGAACTGAACTGATTTCATCGCTGTAATAGACAACTATTTTTATATTCCTGAAATCAGGAAAAGATGATTTTTTGGACAGGATTAATGTCTTTACCGATATATACCAGGTAATATCATCAATGCTTCCATTGTCAATTTCAATATATAGCCCCGGTGTATTCCGCTTCTCAAGAACAACAGTCATGCTTCCGGATACTTCAATCTTGCGGAAATCTGAAATATCATAGTTATAACTGTCAGCTGCAAAAGTAAAAAAAGGGATTATAAAGAGTAACACAGCTGTAAAAACTACTGCTTTGACCGGAGTGTAATTAGTCTTAACAACAGTTTCACAAGTTATCTTCATAATCCCATATTAAATACTTTTACCAAAGCTGGTCAAGAAAAAATATTATTTCTCAGATTTTTAAGAAATTTTGCCATCTCTTCCCTGTCCTTTGCATTAATAATATGCGTCAGGTAGGTCAGCTGGGAGTTAATCTTTCTCAGCTGCTCAATTGTGTACTGATTAAACATGATTTCTGTCAGGAGATTATCATCCTCGCTTAAAAGCCCTTTTGCAGTTTCCATATGCTTTTTAAATGTTGTTCCCGGGGCATCCTGAACTTCAAGACAGGCTGCAAAAACCATTGAAGAGGCAAACGGGGTGGATAGAGAATATGCAATTGTTTTGTCATGCTCTTCGAAAGAGTTGTCAAAAATCTTCACATGGAGAGATTCATAAAGATCATAAAAGAATTTTTTACCCTTTTCACATGATTCCTTGATTATAATGGCATTTTCATCCCTAAGGTCCCTGATATTGGCAAATGTCGGCCCGAACATGGGATGAGTTGAAACAAAATCCCGCTTGATTTCATTATAGAATTTTTCAAGCTCCCCCTTAACAGATGCAGCATCCGCAAGAATGCATTTCTTTGAAATAAAGGGAAGTACAGCCTTAAAAGATTCAATTGTATTCTGAAGTGAAACTGTATTGATAACCATTTCCGGGTTGAATTTCTTAACCTCTTCAAGCTTCATGAAACGCTGAACATTAAAGAAGTATTTCATTTTCCTCGGATCTGTATCAAAGATAGCCAGTTCATGATCATGACACAGCTCCTCAATAAGCCAGGAACCGATATGACCGGTTCCCATTACAAATATTCTCACTACATGCTCCTTTCGTTGTAAAATCCGAGGATTTTAATATTAGTTGTAACTTTTGAAAGACTTTCAAAAATATTTTTCATCTGTTCAGATCCCTCTTCTGCCTGAAAATCGAGGAAAAAAGCGAATTCGCCTGGTTCTGATGGAACAGATTCAATACGAGTAAGGTTGATTTTTGCCTTTGCAAACTGATCAAGGACAGAAAAGAGAGTTCCGGCCTTATGTTCAGTTGAAAAAACTATTGAACATTTGCTTCCTTTCACTGTTTTTACAGCCTCTTTTGAGATAATGAAAAACCTTGTCCTGTTATTATCCCTGTCCTGAATATTTTCCTTGATAATCTCCAGGTTATAGAGCTTTGCAGAAAGCTTGCTTGCAATAGCGGCACTTCCTTTAAGCTGCTTCCTTGAAATCATCCTTGCAGCCCCTGCTGTATCATAATAGGGGATTGATTCAAGCTTGTTTCTGCTCAGGAATTCCCGGCACTGTGAAAGAGCCTGGCTGTGGGAATAGGCATTTCTGATCTCCCTGTAATCTGTTCCGGGAAGCATCATCAGGCAGTGGGATACTGCTATATCGAGAGCATCAATTACTTTCAGATCCTTTTTCAGAAGAAGGCTGTTTACCTCGCCGACAATTCCCCCCAGGTTATTCTCGACAGGGACAATACCGTAATCAAAAAGACCTGCTTCGACACCTTCAAAAACATCTGCAAATTCAACACATGGGACTGTGACAATATTTCTGTTCCATACCTTGGCAGCCTCTTCGCTGTATGCGCCATGCTCCCCCTGGAATCCTATAATCATTTTCTTTTCATTCTGAAGTTTTTTACTTTCTTCTATAATAAGCCTGTAAAGTTTTTCAGTGAAATCAGGATCCAGGAGTCCTGTTGAAGAATCCCTTATTTTTTCAATAACATTCTCTTCCCTTCCTGTATCTTCAACTTTTTCCTTGAGTTTCCTGCTCATTACAGCCTGTTCCATCCTGTCATTCAGAAGCTTAATAAGTTTCTGGTCAATAATATCAATGTTTTCCCTGAGTAAGTTTAACTTCATCCCTCTTCTCCTCTATAATTCAGACTCTTTGATAATAGATAAAGATCTGCCATTGCTATCAAAGCTGCAGACTCTATTATTACCGGAACCCGGCGGGCAAAACAGATATCATGTCTCCCCTTACCTTCAAGCTCCATCATTTTTTTCTCTTTAAAATTAAATGTATTCTGGGCAATACTTATTGTAGATGTAGGTTTGACAGCAACTCTGAACAATATTTCATTGCCGTTGGTTATCCCGCCATTAATTCCACCATGGGAATTTGTAGCAGTCTTTCCCTCTGCATCTGTAAAAATATCATTGTGCTCACTTCCCTTCATGGAAGCTGCGCTGAATCCTGAACCGAATTCTATTCCCCTGATTCCGGGAATGGAAAATACCAGGTGGCTTATCAGAGATTCAGCTGAATTGAAAAACGGCTCTCCAAGTCCTGCCGGAACATTATTAATCCGGCACTCAACAATGCCGCCTATTGAGTTTTCCTCTTCAACAGCTCTCTCAATTGCCTCATCTGCATCCTGACTTCCCCCTGCTTCGACAAGCTCTGCTTCAACATCCAGAAAATCACACACTTTTCTCGCAACAGTTCCTGCAGCTACAAGGCCGATTGTTATCCTTCCTGAAAAATGGCCGCTTCCCCTGGGATCGTTGAATGATCCGTATTTAATCATTGAGGAAAAATCGGCATGTCCGGGACGGGGATGATTTCTGAACCTGTCATAATCCTCAGACTTTGTATTTGTATTTCTGAAGAAAATATTCAACGGGCTTCCGGTTGTAAAGCCTTTGAAACAGCCGCTTAATATTTCAGGAAGATCCCTTTCAATCCTGGGAGTTGTTCCTGCAGCACCGGGTCTTCTCCTTGCAATATCTCTTTCAAAATCCTCTTCAGATATTTCAACCCCGGGAGGACATCCGTCTATTACTATACCCACGCCTGTTCCGTGTGATTCCCCGTAAATCGAAATTCTGAATACAGTACCGAAACTGTTCATTCCACTTTTCCCCCTAAACTTTCAAGATCTTCAAAAAAACCGGGATAGGATTTTGCAACTGCGCCGGAATTGCTGATTGATATTTTCCCGCCACACCTGAGCGCTGCAGCTGCAAGAGCCATAGCTATCCTGTGATCATTTCTCGAATCAGCTTCACAGGAACTAATCCTTCCCCCCTTAATCCTCATCACATCATTATCAGATGTTATTTCTATACCTGCTTTTGCAAACTCCTCTGTAAGAGTTTTTTCCCTATCTGATTCCTTATGCTTGAGTCTTGATACCCCTTTTATTTCGGATATTCCTCTGCATCCAGTGGCAAGGGAAACAAGGGGAGGAAAAAGGTCAGGAGCATCTGTCGCATCGAAATAAAACGGGTTAAGCTCCCCGCTTCTTCTGATTTCAACTGAATTATCTCTGAAATCAACCATGCATCCTACCTGCCTGATAACATCAATTACTGCCCTGTCAGACTGCCGGGAATCCTCCCTTAAATTAAAAATTTCCACGCTTCCTGAAAGAGCCGCTGCAACAGCGATAAAAGAAGCTCCTGACCAGTCACCTTCACAAAAGACTCTCCCCGGGCTTTTATATTTCTGCTTCCCCTTTATGGTGAATTTTTCATAGTTTTCATTGATGACTTTTCCGCCGAAGAGTTCTATCAGCTCTATTGTCATATCGATATAGGGCCTGCTCTTAAGGCTGCTTACCCGGATCACTGAATCATCCTCTGCAAGAGGAAGAGAAATCAGAAGACCGGTCAGCAGCTGTGAACTGAGTGATCCGTCTATCTTTATATCCCCCCCTTTTAGAGGGCCTTTTATCCTTACAGGGGGATATTCACCGTTAAGACCTGCATCAACACCAAGTGAAACAAGAGCATCCCGGATAATAACTGCAGGCCTTTTTTTAAGTGATCCTTCAGCAACAACTTCATGTTCAATCCCGCTAAGTGCCGCGAGAGGAGAAAACATCCTTATCCCCAGTCCCGATTCACCGGGATTCAGTACCCTTTCAGGTCCCCTGTTTCCGGGAACAACTTTAATGGAAGTTCCTGATATCTCAACATCTGAACCAAGACTTTCTATAATGGAAAGAGCAGACTTCACATCTTCAGAATATGTCGCCTCTTCAATTGTCACTTCCCCGCCGCACAGGTGTGAAAGAGCAATTATCCTCTGAAGTGCGCTCTTGGAAGCCGGTGCTTTTAACTTGCCTGAGATTTCAGATAAACTCACTGATTTCTTCATATATTCTCCCTGCTGTCTTACCAGCATTTCTTGTTTCAGAATTTATTATCAGCTCGGAGACTGATCCGTATAAATCTATCCGCATCTTGAACAGGGAGACAGCCTTCTCATACCTCTCTGATGTTTCAAGAAGTGGGCGGCTGTTATCTGTTATCCTTGAAAGTGAAACTTCTGGTGATGCGAGAAGCCAGACAGGAAGGCTTTTTTCCTTAAGCAGATTCCTTATACAGCTGTCGCCGACAACACCGCCTCCGCAGGAAATTATTTTCCTGCTGCCGCCTGACAGAATTTCAGAAAGAACTTCCCTTTCCATATTCCTGAAATACGGCTCACCTTTATTTTCAAACATTTCACTGATACTCATCCCTGCCCTGTTTTCAATAACTGCATCTGTATCGACAAACTCATAGCCGGTAAGCTCTGCAAGTTTCCTGCCAGTCGCACTTTTCCCGCTTCCCATGAAACCTATCAGAGATATGCTGCTGAAACAGGGGGAAGATGAAAATATTTCATCAGCTTCTTCGATCAGCCCGTCACAGCAAGAATCCGGGCAAACCATACCGTTATCCGCAGCATCATTATTTAAGTCCGCTGCCTTGCCGGATTCAGGCATGTTTTTCAGACATGGTGCATTCCTTTTGAAAATACTGTACGCTGCTTCAGCCTGCCCCAGAAGCCACTCCCTGCCGTCAATATACCTTAACCCCATTTCTTCAGCCGGCTTTTTAAGCGGGCTGTATTTATAATTGGCATCAAAAAGAACAGCATCTTTCAGCAGTAATTCCGGATTGAAGAATATATCAGCTACCGGAAGTGTATGGATCACCAGGGAGGCATCCTTTACTGCACTGTTGATATTTTCAAGAGATTCCGCAGTGCAGTTCCTGATTCCCTGAATACTTTTATATGCATTCTCAACTGTCCTGTTAACCATGACTGTATTGAAACCCATTGATGAAAGAGCATAGCAGGCAGCTCTTCCCGCTCCCCCTGCGCCTATCACAACAGCTTTCAGCCCTGCAGCTTGAGGGAACCGTCTGGAAACCGCCCCCGACACTCCGACAGGATCTGTGTTATCTGCAGTTATACACCTGCCTGCAAAGCAGAGAGTGTTTGAAGCAGCAAGGAAATCAGCTGTTCTGCTTTTATTATCCGAGACACTGTATGCGTTATTTTTAAAAGGGGCAGTTACATTAATTCCTGTAAGAGAAATTATCTCTGCGCACTTTTCAGCTTCCTCAACTGTATCTGCTGCAATTCTCGAATAAAAACCGTCAACCGACATCTTTTCAAATATTCTGTTGAAAATCTGGGGACTCCTGCTGTGCATTACCGGCTTGCCTGTTACAGCAAGCCTCATCCTACCATTCATCACATAGCCTCTTCTGTTTACCAAGCAGCTCTGAATAAGAAATCTGGCCCGGAGCCACAGCCTCACCGTCATCCTGTGACGCATATGTAAAAAGGCTTTTTACAAAAGGAGACAGAGTTCTAATTCTCCCCCCCATGCTTCCCATCCCTGCAATAACAATATTGTTCCTGTCTGAAGGGAGGCATAAGAGCCTTTCAATCTCTTCTGAAGATTCTGCCCTGCATGCAATCTTGATTATATCACCACCCAGCAGTTCTGCTTTTTCAATAATCTCATCAAGAAAAGCAAGTGAGGGAGTTTCATCAAAATTATGATAGGAAACTATCAGCGATGCTCCTGTTTCAGAGACAGCATCAGCAACTCTTCTTATAAAAGAAGGATCATTGTTTATATCTGCATCTGCATAAGCTGCGCCTGATTCAAGAGCAGCTTTTATCATACAGAGCCTATTATTATCAGAAACAGAATCTTTTTTCCTGTATGTTACAATTTTGATTCCGCTGCCTGATGAAAAAACAGACGAAACTGCCTCTTCAGAAATATCTTCAAGATAATCAAGCCTTATTTCTGTGAACGGGTATCTGCATGCATTATCAGCAGCATTTTTCCATTTCGTCTCACCTACCGATACACAAATCATCAAGAGCCTCCAGAAGATCATTTATTTCAATCTTTTCAATTACAGGTCTGCCAATCCCTTTGAGAAAAACAAAGTAGATACTGCTATCTTCCCTCTTCTTGTCATGAAGGATAATTTCCTTAAGCTGCTTCCTGTCTGCAGTAACTTCATGTTCAGGCAGGATCCTCTTTAAAATGGCAGTAATTCTTTCAGCCTCATTTACAGTAATAAAACCCTTTTTAACAGAAAACTGGACTGCAAAAATAATCCCTTTAATAACCGCCATTCCGTGGGGTATATTTTCAGCAATCTCTACAGCATGTCCGAGTGTATGCCCGAGATTTAATAAACGTCTTCTTCCCTGTTCCTTTTCATCATCCGCGACAACAGAAGCCTTGACTTTTATAGAACTTAAAATAAGTTCATCAAGAGATTCTTTTTCCTTCTCTGCTAATTCAGAAGGAATAAACTCATTTCCTATAACACTTTCCAGAACATTTTCTGCATCATTTCCATCAAGAAAAACATGCTTAACAAGCTCCCCCATTCCGAAATAATCTCTTTTTCGGGAAGTGTTTTCAGAAGAGATGTGTCTGCAATGACAAATTCAGGCTGGTTTATTGTGCCTATCATATTTTTTATATTATTGAAATTAATGCCGTTTTTCCCGCCAACCCCTGCATCTACCTGGGACAGGAGTGTTGTTGAGACAAATCCGTATGGAATACCTCTCATGAATGTTGAAGCTGCAAATCCGGTAATATCTGAAACTATACCTCCGCCTACACCTATCAGCAGGGTATTTCTGTCAGCAGAAAATGAAATCAGTTTTTCATAGATATATTCAAGTGTCGGGAGTGTCTTGTTATCTTCCCCTTCACCTATTACTATTTTTTTATAATCTTTAAAAATGCTGCCGTAGAGAGAATAAACTGTAGTATCTGTAACTATGACTGTATTTCTTCCTGCCGCATAATCTGAAATATTTTTCAGAGACTCACCTACATATATTTCAGATCTGCTGCTGCCTGTATTGATTACCAGCTTCTTTTTCATTTCAATATCCTGTTATTTCCCTTTTATAATCTGCTCATGGCTTTTCTTGAGCTTTCTTATCTGCGCAGTAAGTATTGCAAATTCATCAGGTTTAAGCTGCTGTGCAGCATCAGACAGAGCATTAGCCGGATCAACATGAACTTCAACAAGTATTCCGTCAGCCCCTGCAACAACAGATGCCATAGCCATAGGAGCAACAAGACTTAAACGGCCTGTTCCATGTGACGGGTCAACCATGATGGGAAGATGTGTGACTTCCTTAACTGCCGGAACAATACTCAGATCCAGAGTATTCCTGGTATAGGTTTCAAAAGTCCTGATTCCCCTTTCGCACAGAATAACATCGGGATTACCCTCTGCCAGAATATATTCAGCACAGTTAATCCATTCAGAAAGAGTCGAGTACATTCCCCTCTTGAGAAGAACAG
The DNA here is from genome assembly GCA_963662265.2 of Spirochaetia bacterium. Taxonomy (GTDB): domain Bacteria; phylum Spirochaetota; class Spirochaetia; order CADAEX01; family CADAEX01. The sequence goes on from CAXXHA010000001.1 coordinate 310,519, forward strand.
GTTTTCTTGCGCGGCCTGCTTCCTTTAGAAGCGAGAAGTTCTGCATATTTCTTGCGCCGATCTGAATAATATCAGCATATTCACATACCCATGAAACATCCCTGGCATCAACAACTTCTGTAACAATAGGAAGACCTGTCTCTCTCCTGGCCTTGTCGAGTATCTTGAGACCTGTCATTCCCAGCCCCTGGAAATCATAAGGAGAGGTCCGGGGTTTGAAAGCACCCCCTCTAAGCATGTCGCCTCCCCCCTTTTTTACAGCAATTGCAGTTTTTATTGTCTGCTCTTCTGTTTCAACACTGCAGGGTCCTCCGATAACTACAAAATCCTTACCGATTTCCACATTTCCAACCTTAATGGTTGTACGTTCTTTTTTTGCATCAATTGAAGCAAGTTTCAGTTTGTTCATTTTCTCTCTCCTGGCAGCCGGCCTCTTTCTATTGCTTATTATAAAACAAGCTGTTAATAATCAGGCCGGTATTATTCACTCCGCTAAGCGGTCATTTCCTTAATTACAGCAGTCGGTTTCAACACCGGCTATCCGCATACTATTTTACACACATACAGGGTCTGCAGCCCTCACATCCTTCGGGACAGGTGACTTACATCCTGTAAGTAAAAAAAAAGAGCCGTGATCCCTAGATCACGGCTCTTATATTATTCCTGTGACTTCAGGTTTCAAATATCGCGAGTTCCGTAAAAAAAATAAAAATAAAAGCTGTTAGTTCTGCTTACTGCATTCATAATATATGTAATTTTCTCCAAATGTAAAACTATCTCTTTAGTTAATGATTAATTAGTACTTTTATAATTTTTTGTCAATAGATATTATTCATTTTTCAGGTGTTTCTTTGCAAAAGAACACAATTATACCGTATTCAAGCAGCAAAACAGAATATATTTCAATTTTATGATAACCAATGACTTTAAATTATACAGCTTTATATATTATCCAATGTCTGAATATCTATTTATTATATCACTGTTTTCACAGAATATTAACATACATATTAAAATGTTCCGGAGTTTTAGATGTTAACTGCCATGTTTTTTTAAACATTTTTTATTGTATTCTGAATATATTTGTTTTATCTTATATATAACGAACTATTTTTATAGGAAAATATTATGAAGAAAAAAGAAACAGGAACTC
>CAXXHA010000002.1:0-10678 GCA_963662265.2 Spirochaetia bacterium
TCTGGCTGAAAAAGTTTTAATAAGCCATCAGGGATGGCCCCCCTGAAGATCGATGATTTATGTCATTATACGAGGCGGTTCAAAATGAAAAGAGATTTCAGTAAAAATCTGGTAGTGATAACCGGTTGTGACAGCGGTATCGGTAAAAGCCTGGCTGAAGTATATTTGCAAAATGGCTATTCTGTCTTAATATCATATCTGCAGGACAATCCCTTCCATCCAGGCAAACAGCTTTTTACAGAACAGCTTGACATAACTGATGAGAAATCAATCATTAATTTCCATAAAACAATACTTGAAGTCTTAAAAAAAGGACTTAAATTAACTTTTTTAATAAACAATGCAGGCATTGCCATGGGCGGGCCTGTTGAGGACTTGCCTGTGAAAATATTCAGACAAGTCTTTGAAGTAAACTTTTTCGGTTTGATTTCCCTGACCCAAAAAGCAATTCCCCAACTGATCAAAGACAGGGGCAGAATAATTATTATAGGTTCAATGGCCGGTAAAATTGCCATGCCGTTTTTATCACCTTATTCTGCAAGTAAATTTGCTCTGGAAGGTTTTAGCGACTCTCTTAGAAGGGAATTATTGCCCTTTGGTGTAAAAGCTGTTTTACTGGAACCTGGCGGTATTGCAACGCCAATCTGGTCAAAGGCAAAAACACAGGACATTTCATTTATCGGGGAAAAATATCTTCACAGCATGAAAAAATTTGAAGAAAAGTTTATCGATCCCAATTTAAAAGCCATGTCGCCAAATAAAGCAGCCTTGAAGATTTTCAGAATTATCGGCAAGAAACATTTAAAATCCCGCTATCTGATTGCTGAGAATAAAGTAAGTGCATATCTGCCCCTGCTGATACCGGTTAAACTTTTTGACAGTCTCGTATTAAAGCTTTTTGATATGAATTACGGTAAAAAGAATTATTAAAATATAAATAATTTGAAAAGTTGAATTAAGTTAAATGATGAAGATTGATTTTAAAAAATATAATAAAAACAGCACATCTAAATCAGTTGGAGCAGATTTGATTTTTTATCACGGTTCTTGTAGGGCAAGAACACGTGCCAACACTACGGACAGATAAACAGCTTAAATAGGTCCAATACGGATAAAAGTAGTAAAAATGACAATAGAATATAGCGAAATAATAAAAATATGGAATATAGTACTTACATGGCAGTCTCAGTAAAAAAGCCGATAGATGGTGTTTCCATATACTATCGGCTTATCATTATTACTTGTTTTTCAGTATTTCTTCCAGCGATGTACCGCCAATACCCCAGTTATTAACAGGGTATTCCTTTATTAAAACAGTGAATGAAGATTCAGGTATTGATGTTATTTCTGATGCAGTTTTTGTCAGTGATTTAATTAATTCTTTCTTTTGTTCATCTGTAGCATGTGCAGCTTCATAAGTGATAAATGGCATATAAAACCCCTTTGAAATAAATTTGAAAACCTTAACATCTTTAAAAGGTATCCATGGAAACTATAATATATCAATAAAGTTTCCATGTCAACTAAATAACGGTTTAAAATATACTTGTACATCACAATAAGGAATTTATGGTTTGTAATGCGCAGTGAAAGAATGTTGCTGGGGAAACTAATCAATGTTATATTTTGATAATATAAACGGGGAAAAATAATTTATATGCTTATGAAAGATAATGAACTCGGGCCAGTGGTAATAGGGAAATTGATGAATATCGGGGGGATGCTGCAGCGGAAAGCAAATAAATTGCTTTATCCGGTAGGTTTAAATCAGCAGCAGTTCTCCATTTTATTTGAAATAAGAAAAGCTGAAAGAGTAAGTCAAAAGTCGATGGTTAACCGTCTTGTGCTGGAAAAGGCACATGTTTCAAAAATAATCAGTAAACTGCATAAAATGGAACTGATAGTGATTGAACCTTCTAAGGAAGATAGGCGTTCTTCGTGGATATCTATAACTCCCAAAGGAATAGAAACTGTAACACAATGCAAGGAAATCTTTGCAGAATGGAATAAGGAATGGATAAACAAAATGGATAAAAATGATTGCATATCCATGATTGATAATTTATCAGTTCTTCAGAATATTCTTAAAGAAGATATTCAAAACGATTGATCATTATCAGGAATAGTAAAAGAAAATTAAAAGGTATTATTTAAACAAAATTGGAGGATAAAATGGAATTAACTCAAAAAGAAATAGAACAGATAAAAGAAGATGTTAATTTGAAATTCAACGAACTGGTTGAAGCCAGCAAATCACTGGATTTCGACCGGTACATGGAATTCATCGACAGGGAAAACTTCTTAGGTCTGAACCCGGATGGAAGCGTTCTTCATTCAGGAGAAGAACTGGCACAGATATATAGGCCTGGTTTCTCAATGATGGAAAAAATAGAATCACTGGAATTCAATAAGGTTAAAATAAATGTAATTAATAAAACTACTGCAGTATTGGTTAATGAGTTTAATGACTGTACCAGGTTGAAGAATGGTGAGAAATATTCAAGTGAAGGGGGAGGCCTTCAGGTATGGTCGCTGAAAAATGATTCCTGGAAATTAGTAAGTATTTCAAGCAGTAATAAACAGTAATAATTTATATGGAAATTGAAATAAAACCCTACTGCAGCAGTTTCTATAATGATGTTCTCACACTCTTCAACAATGCATTCGGAGATAAGTTTGCCTGCATCATAAAAGATGAGAATAAGAGAAAAGAGTTTTCTCATGATGCAGGTTTTGTCTATAACAGGTGTTTTCCCGGCAACCTGATAGCTGTCATGGATAATAAACTTTACGGATATCTCTGGCTTGATTACAAGGGGCAGAACAAGGGAAAACATGTTTTTAACAGCAATATACTCAAGATAATAAAAAGATACGGGCTTTTTAAATGTGTAAAAGGTCTTATGCTTGCTGTTGTATTTGACTACACTCCTGTTGAAGATGAACTCTATATCGAATCAGTTGCTGTAGCTCCCGAATCACGGGGTATGGGGCTTGGTACAAAATTCCTTGAATATGCGGAAAAGTTTGCAATGGACAGGGGTTTTAAGAACATTACTCTTCATGTGATTGAGGAAAACAGCAGGGCAAAGAAGCTGTATGAAAGGTTCGGATTTGAAACAGTCTCTGTTTTTTATTCAAAGTTAACAGCTTCAGTTACAGGGCTTAACAGGGTTTATTTCATGAGGAAAAATATATAAATATTAAATACACTTTTTTAAACATAAATAACACTATATTCTGATTAATTGAATGTATTTTATCTGTAAATTATTCTTCAAATTATCTTTTATTTATACATAAACTTCCCTGGTATTTATCAAGCAGACTAATAATTCTGTTCCTGACCGATATCATTTCAGGAGACTGCAGGTTATTCTGTTTCTGAGTTTTGTTTATTCTGAACTCTTCAAGTATTGATGCAGGATTTTTACCCAGCACAATAATTCTGTCAGCCAGTATTAAAGCTTCGTCTATTTCATGAGTTACATAAATGAGAGTACGCTTTTCATATTCTATTAAACTCAGAATACTGTTTAGAAGATTCATTCTCAGGCTGTAATCCAGTGATTTAAGCGGTTCATCCATAAGCAGCAGTTCCGCAGGATAAAAAAATCCCCTTGCGATTGATATTCTCTGTCTCATCCCGCCGCTGAGCTGATCAGGTTTGTATTTTTCAAATCCTTCAAGATCAACAAGCTTTATTAGCTTTTTCAGTTCCGACCTGTCAGCGCCTGGATTAACAATTGATATGTTATTCTCTGCATTTTCCCATGGGAGAAGCCTGTCCTCCTGGAAAACGTAACTTACCTTGTTGAAGTTGCGGTATACAGATCCGTTTGAAGGCTCAAGATTTCCCGATATCAGATTTAAAACTGTTGTTTTTCCGCAGCCCGAAGGACCAATAATGCATATAATTTCCTCTTTATCTATGTTCAAAGAAAGATCAGAGATAATATTTCTTTCATTGAATGACAGGTTTATATTTTCCAGTTTAACTATCATTTTTTCCCACCAGTTTTCCAGCGCCATGCTGAGTCAAAATACAGAATATGATTATTATCAGTCCAAGAGAGAAGACTTTTTCAGTTTCAAGATTCATTCTTGCCTCTGTCAGCAATGCTCCGATTCCTGTCCCTGCCGAGAGCACTTCTCCCATAACAAGCATTTTCCAGCTTAATCCAAGCATTATTATCAGTCCTGATTTTAAATAATTTATAAGGGAAGGAATAATAATTTTGAATATTATTCTTGTTCTTGAAAACCTGAATGTATGTCCCATCTCTATGAGTTTGGGATCAATATTTGCAAAGCCTTCACAGAGATTGACTGAAAGAATAGGGAAGGAAACAACAGTTACTATAAAGATTGTGGCTTTACCGTTCAGGCCGAACCATATCATTGCCAGTGTTATATACAGAATAGGGGGGATACTCTGAAGAAGATATATAACCGGCGATATAAAATCCTTAAGCGGTTTTATAATTCCCATCAATAGGCCGAATGTAATTCCCAGTATCAGCGACAGCGACAGTGCTGTTAAGAGTCTGATGCAGCTGACAATAAGCGCATTATAAAACACAATATCCCCGAGACTGTTAAAAAGACTCTTTAAAGTCATCATTGGTCCCGGAAGTATCACTGCATTATAATGCATTGAAGTTATCTGCCATAAAAAAATAATTACAAATACTGTAACCAGTTTTTTTATTCTGTATTTTGATACAATAAATCTATTTTTCATAATTCAGGTAAAAATCATCTGCCGGAAGTTTTCCTCCGATAACTGCCGGTTTCATACTGCAGAGAAGTTCAAAGTATTTTTCCACATCAGCTCTGATTTCATCCGGCTTTTTGAATACTAAATTTAATTTATCTATTGAGCCTGCAATAAGATCTGCTGGTGCATTTATATGTTTTTCTGCAAGTTTACCTGAGAGCTCTGTATTTTCAGAAACAGTATTTACAGCTTCTGCGAAAGCGCTGTTAAATTCTGTTAAGAAAGGGATACCTCTTTCCATTGCGCTTGTTTTTGCTATCATACAGAATCCCGGCATTTTATATCCGTTCCCTGCAATTTGTTCCCAGTCGCTGCAGTATTCGCTTATAATTCTGTAGTTTTTTAAAGATTTTCTGTGAGCTGTTACAAAAGGCTGAACATCGACAGCATATGAAATACTGCCCTGAGAAAGAAGCTGGGCTATTTCACTGTGATTTGAATACACAATCTTTAAATCCTTTCTTGCTGTAAGTCCGTGTTTTCTCAGGAAAAGCTGTGTTGTCATGTCAGGTACCGAACCTCTTGAAGGTACATAGAGTACTTTTCCTGCCAGATCTTCCCAGCATCTGCAGTTCTGATCTGTTGTGCTCAGAAAAAGGCCTCCCCATTGAAAAACATTCATCAGTTTTATATCAAAATTCTTGTTGAAAAGTATTGATGCTGAGTTTGAAGGCAGGAGAATAAAATCAACATCGTCTGACTGGGCAAGAGCCATCATTGCTTCCATGCTTGTATATACTTTTACTTCAACATCAGGAATATCTGATTTTTTATTTTCCTGAAGCCTGAATGCTGGCAGTATTACAGGTGAACGGGGACCTGCTATAACAATTTTATTATCAATTTTTCTGTCGTTCGTTTTTTCCAGGTTTTCACTGTTCCCTGCTGAGTAAACAAAACTTGTGAATATTAATAAAACAGCTGTAAGTATTATTATTTTTTTCATTCCAACTCCTTGTTATATTATAAATTAATACAATCTAAACTTGTTTTACAAGTCTAAGTAGTTTAAGATGATTAACGGAGGCTAAACAGTATCTGGAGATACAGTTATTTGAAAATTATGGAAAAAATTATTACTGTTCTGCTTGAATGCAGATTGTTTTCCGGATTGAATAGGGCTGAATTAATTAGTTTACTCAATACGCTTGAATATAAAACTCATACCTATAAAAAGGGTGATTACCTGATGAGGATGGATAAACCATATCCGTATATATCTGTAATACTGAATGGAACTGTAGAAATTCACAAACAACTTACAAACGGTAACCGTTTATGTATTGAGATACGAGACAGCGGAGAAATGTTTGGAGGGGCTGTTGTATTTGCACCTGATGGAAAAGAAACAGGTTGTGAAATTATTGCAAGATCAGCAGGTTCTCTTTTTCAGCTTTCAAAATCCAATGTCAATAAGATGCTTGCTGAGTGTCCCCGGGCAGGGCAAAACCTCAATATGATATTTTCAGAAAGAGTTATTACATTTCAGAAAAAAATGGAGCTTTTAAGTTATTCATCCATTAAACAGAAAATTGCTTTCTACTGCAGAAATTTTATAAAACCCGGCAAAGACGGTATAATGCAGCTTCCTTTTTCAAAATCCAAATGGGCCGAAGTCATGAATATTTCCAGACCCTCATTGATGAGAGAACTGAAGAGTCTGGAAGATGAAAAATCTCTTATTATAAACAATGACAGAACTATCAGCTTAGATAACAGTCAAATAGATAAATATCTTTAGAATGATGTGAAATAAACAGACGATTCAATCAGAATCAGTTTTGTTTTGATCAATGTAAATTTTGAAGCTTCAGTGAATGCCCCTTGTCTTTGCTTACTGTTCTTCCGGCCCTGTTTAAGACATTTTTAGCTTCTTCCACTGATACATAACGTTTATTTGTTGTAATCTGAAACTCATATTCTATCTTATCTGTTCTGCTCTTAAGAAAAGGATTACAGTTAGGCATTATAACATTGGCTCCCCCCTGAGTAAGCGCCCTGTACTGACCGTTATCAGGATCAAGAGTCGCAACTGTGTTGGCTGCCGCCATATGAGTATTGCCTGTGACAATTCTTGTAAGCGCAAAAACCCTCAGAAGCAGATCAAAATCACCTGAAGGTTCATCTTTAAGCGGTGTTTGGGCATGGGGGATAAAGGGACCGATATTTATCATGTCAGGCTGGAAGTCCTGGAAAAACAGTATATCATCTGCAAGGTCATCAATAGTCTGTCCCGGTAATCCTACTATATTTCCTGTTCCCACCTGGTAACCTGTTTCTCGTAACATATTGATTGCATTGATCCTGTCTTCAAGCTCCAGGCCTGAACGCATTTTCTTATAGAGTTTCGGATTCATTGTTTCATGTTTCATCAGGTAGCGCTCAGCTCCGGCATCTCTGAATGCTGTCATATCATCACGGGAACGTTCTCCAAGGCTCAATGTAACAGCTATATCTGAATTATCCCTGATGCGCTTGATAACAGAACTCATCACATCACGTGTAAAGAAAGGATCTTCACCAGACTGAAGTACTACTGTTTTCAATCCGCTTTCTGCGATAGCCTGTGCTGTATCCACTATTATATCCTCAGTCATTCGAAACCTTTTGCAGTCTTTATTGTCTCTGAGGAGACCGCAATAAAGGTCATTGCACCTGCAATAGCTTGAGAAGTGGATTACTCCCCTGAGCTGAGCTGAGTCGCCTAAATGTGTCTTTCTTGCCCTATCAGCTTCGGAAAAGAGTGATTCCTGATTTTTATCATCACGCAGATAGTCAATAATTGTTTTCTTGTTCAACATTTGTGTTACCTTTCTGAAAATGTATTCACTGTTATCTTTACTGAATGATAAGAATAATGATATTGGAGGTCAATGACTTAAGCAAGAAAAATAGTAAAAACTGAGAATATTAGACCAGTAAAATGCGGGGTGTGATTTTTAATTTTTTCATGTATAATAAAGAATTGTAAAACAATTAAAATATTTTTAATATCTTGAATATGATTATTTCATCAGCAGAAATTGTTTTATTAACTTTAAAAGTGGAGGTAATTCTTGTAAATCCGGTATTTTGCTGTAACAGAACTGTATAAAAACTGGAAAACAAGAATGAAATAATATGAATGAATTAAAATCCGGAATTAAACACAGGATCGAATATACTGTTAAACCTGAAGATTCCGCAAGCAGCTATGGATCAGGGCTTCTTGAAGTTTTTGCAACACCTGCTATGATTGCGCTTATGGAAAAATGTTCCATGGAATGTGTTCAGGAACATCTTTCAGAGGGATACGGGACTGTCGGCACTCTGGTAAATATAAAGCATCTTAAAGCTACAAAAATAGGCAAAGTTGTAACTGCAGAGAGTTATCTTACCCTGGTTGACGGCAGACGACTTGAGTTTGAAGTCAATGTCTATGAAGATAATGAATCTGTCGGCAGTGGTAGCCATGAGAGGTTTATTATCAACAATAAGAAATTCCTTGAAAAGATTGGAATGTAGGGGGAGAGGCTGGTTCCGGCAGACAATTTTAAAATTAAATGAAAAATATTATAAGGAATATAAGTAAACATTCTCATTATCCATTGTTTTATCCACTAATGATGAGTGAAGATGAAAAAAAATTATTTGATGATACAATAAAACATTCAAAGAATTATCTCGAATATGGGTTGGGGGGAACTACTTTGCGCAGCATCCAGAAATCAGGGGCAAATATTTTTTCAGTTGATACGAGTGAAGCATGGATTGAATATATGCGTCAGTATTTAATTATTAAAAAGAATGAGAATAAAAGGTTATCTATTTTTTATCTGGATATTGGTCCAACGAGGCAGTTTGGATACCCAGTTTCAACAAAGAATAAATCAAGTTTCCCCTTATATTCATCAGATATTTTTAAAAGGATAGATAAAGATATAATAGATCTTGTTATGATTGACGGCAGGTTCAGGGTTGCATGTACATTGAAAATTATAATTGAATGTTACAGTAATCCGGAACTGAGGATCTTGTTTCATGATTTCTGGGACAGGCCGCAGTATCATATACTGCTCAAATATCTGGATACAATTGATGCAGCAGATACATTAGGTTTGTTTTCAATAAAAAAGGCCCCTGATCCGGATGAACTGGCACAGGATTATGAAAAATATAAATATAATCCGTTTTAAATAATGAAGCTCCTATACCGGGTCATAAAATTCTGTTTTGATTCTGTCTTAATAACGTCACTCCCTTGTAATATTTCAATTTCAGCAATATATTATACATAATATAAATACCGGTTTTCTGATAAAGAAAACTGTTGTTTGCAGAAAGTCATGATTATATAATATAGATGCAGATCAGAAGCGCTTCAGTATGACAGTAAAACAGAAATCTGCCAGTTATAGTTGAGAATCAGTAAACCAGTCTGCATCACTTATAAAAATATATATCCGGAGTAAATAGCAAAATGAGCAAAGATAATGCGAATGTAAACGAAGAAAGCTTTGAAGAGCTTCTTGAAAACAGTATGACAGGTGTAAACGACCTGAAGCCTGGGCAATTAATCGAAACCACTATTGTATCTATTTCAGATACAACAATTTTCCTTCAGCTGAGCGGCAAGAGCGAAGGTGTTATGGATACAGCTGAAATGGTTGATAAAGAAGGCAACATCACAGTAAAGGAAGGCGACACAATAAGCGCGTACTTTCTGAAAGCGCAGCATGGAGAACTCCACTTTACAACAAGAATCAGCGGAGACAAGGCTGCAAAGGATATTCTTGAAAATGCCTATGAAAACGGTATTCCTGTGGAAGGTACTGTTGAAAAGGAAATCAAGGGCGGATTTGAGGTAAAGATCGGTGAATCAAGAGCATTCTGTCCCTTCTCCCAGATGGGAATGAAGAGAGTTGAAGATGCTTCTGTTTATGTGGGAAAACACCTCACATTCAAAATTATGGAGTACAAGGAGAAAGGACGAAACATCCTTGTATCAAACAGGGCAATTCTCCAGGAGGAGAGAAATACACAGGTTGAAATCCTCAAGAAAACTCTTAAGAAAGATATGAAGGTAAAAGGTACTGTTAAGTCTCTTCAGAGTTTCGGGGCTTTTGTTGATCTTGACGGTGTGCAGGCTCTTCTTCCTGTATCAGAAATATCAAGAAGCCGTGTAGATGATATCAGCAAATTCCTTAAAGAAGGCGATGAGATAGAAGCTGTGATTATCAACCTTGACTGGGACAGGGAAAGAATTTCACTTAGTATGAAAGAGCTTCTTTCTGATCCATGGGATGAGGCAGCTTCAAAATACAAGAAAGGTTCAAAACACACAGGTAAAGTTGTCCAGATTACAAAATTCGGAGCTTTTGTTTCTCTAGAGCCTGGTTTTGACGGTCTTATCCATATTTCAGAACTCGAAGGTGATACAAGGGACGGACGAAAGCCTGTTGTACTCAAGAAGGGACAGGAAGTTTCTGTAAAAATCAATGATATTGATTTGGGACAGAAGAGACTTTCTCTCAAGCCTGTATCAGAAAATGAGGCAGATTCAGGTTATCAGAACTACATGGATTCAGACACAGAAACATATAATCCTTTTGCAGATCTTTTAAAAGACAGGGCAAAAAAAACTGATAAATAAGCATTTATAGCTTAGAATTATTTAATATTACTGCTCATTTCTGCGGGAGCTGACAATGGCTGAAAAAAAGAAACAGATTAAGAAAACTGAAAAAAGGCCCCCTTTAAGGGAAAAATATCTGACAGAACTTGAAAAGCTTCTTGAAGATGTCCCTGATGAGGGGCTTTTGTTTCTTATCAAGCAGGCAAGCATACTTGTCCATAATGCTGCTGTCGAAGAGGAAAACCGGAAGAAGACTGAAGCCTCTGAAAGAGAGGCATCAGAAC
>CAXXHA010000003.1:0-125941 GCA_963662265.2 Spirochaetia bacterium
CGCCATGCACCAGATAGGCGGTGAGCTTGAAGAAGCTGCAGAAGTTGCCGGATCCTCGTGGCCGAGACGTTTTATGGATATTGTCTGGCCGCTTTCCAGGACAGGATTTATCTCGGGGTTTTTAATTGTATTTGTAACAATTATGAGGGAATTAAGTCTTTTTATACTTCTGATATCCCCCAGCAACCAGGTTCTGACTACCCTGACTTTCAGATATGCAGAGCTTGGAGTTCCCCAGCTAAGTAATGCTCTTATGTCATTTCTGGTCCTGCTGATATTTATTATCATCGGAATTGTGAAGCTGTATGAAAAACTTACAACCAAAAACAAAGTTTTAATTAAATCATAGACCTGTCAATCAGGTAGTTATCAGGAGAAAACATGGAAGAAGGAATAAAACTATCAAATATAACAAAAACATTCGGAAAAGCAGTAGCGCTTGATAATGTTAACCTGAATATTGCTCCGGGGAGTTTCACATCTCTTCTCGGACCTTCGGGCTGCGGGAAAACAACCCTGCTGAGGATACTTGCAGGGCTGGAAGATGCAGACAGCGGGTTAATTGAAGTTGGAGGAAGGACTTTCTTTGATAAGGACAATGACATATATATTCCTGCAAGAAAAAGAGAGATAGGTCTTGTTTTCCAGTCTTATGCTCTGTGGCCTCATCTTACAGTATTTGAAAATGTATCATACGGGCTGCGCATATCGAAAGTTTCAAAAGAAGAGATTGCCCGGAGGGTTGATAAAGTGCTTGAAAAGGTTGAAATGACCGGTTATGAAGGCAGATATCCCAATGAGTTATCCGGCGGTCAGCAGCAGAGAATTTCAATGGCAAGAGTCCTTGTTACTGAGCCTTCTGTTCTTCTCATGGATGAACCGCTTTCCAATCTGGATGCGAAGCTCCGCCTCAGCATGAGGGCTGAGTTGAAACGGTTTCACAGGGAAATGGGACTGACAATTGTATATGTTACTCATGATCAGAGTGAAGCAATGACACTGTCAACAAATATTGCCGTTATGAAAAGCGGTGTTGTTCAGCAGTATGATAATCCGGAAACAGTATACAACCGACCAGGTAATCTTTTTGTTGCTGATTTTATGGGGGATCCCCAGGTCAATCTGATGGACGGACTGATTTTAAAGCAGAATGAAGAAACTACGGTTAAAATATTTGATGAAACTGAGCTTGATATTTCAGATGATCTTGAGGGAACAGTGGAAGACGGTCAGGAAGTTTCTGTTGCAATACATCCTGAGAATATAAAAATTTCACAGGAAGAAAAACCCGGATATATGAAGTTTAAAGTCATTGCTGTACTTGATTCAGGTGCATACAGGTATATTTATATAAGCAAGGGCGAAAGCAGTATAGTTGTTCATGATGTTTTTAAGGTATCAAGTAAAAATGATGAATATCTTTATATAGAGTTCCCGCCTGAGCATATAAATATGTATGACAAGGAATCTGAAAATATTATCAGCAAAAACAACTTGTCTGGTGATAAATGACAGATCCTGTTTATCTTCAGGAATATCAATGTGATAAAACTGTTGATAAATTGATATAAAAATCAGACATAGAAAAGAATCATCTTAAAATCAAAACTGTAATCAGGAATAATTTTTTCCTGTTTACAGTTGTTGTTTATGAAACTTGGTTTTAGAATTAAGGCAGGTAATTTATATGGAATCAATAAGAAATCTGATAGGTTATGTTGTAGAAGCAGGCGACATGGCTTATGAAGAGCAGAGCAGGGTGGTCAGGAATATAAAGAAAGACGGCTCTGTAGTAACAGTCATTGATAAAAAACTCAATGATTTTCTTTCAGAAAAAATTAAAAAAGAATATCCGGATATCAACCTGATAACAGAAGAGGATGACAGCAGTTATAATGCTGCACTGGAATACAGTTTTGCTGTGGACCCCATAGACGGAACAGATCCATACAGCCAGCAGATGCCTGGATGGTGTGTTTCTGTAGGGCTTCTTAAAGGTGCAACTCCAGTTGCAGGTATTATTTATGCACCCTCATGGGGCGCCAGTGGAGGGACACTTGTTGTAGGGGATCTTGACGGCTCTGTTGAAGTTAACGGAAATAAAATTAAATACTGCGATAACGAACCTGACACTGATACATTCCAGATTATGACAGGTTCTCAGGTTTTCCGCCGGTTTGATGTTACTGGATTTGACGGGAAAATAAGATCTGCTGGTTCTTCAATAATTGCAATGATCAGCCCTGTAATTCATACAAATATGAAAGCATCAATTATTAATCAGGCTTATATCTGGGATATTGCAGCAGCTCACGCAATTGTCAGAAACTACGGCCTTAAAACAGAATATATAAACGGCAGTGAAATTGATTATGTACCGCTTTTCAGAAGAGAAGCAACTTCTGATTTTATAATATCAGGTTTTCCTGATTACTGTGATCTGCTGAAGCACTCCATTTTATAATGATAATTTTGCAGATAACGCGGTATAAAAAACTGTGATTAAAGATTCTCTGATCAGTAAAAAAGTGATTTTCAGGATAAGGAACTGAGGAAAAATTCTACTCACAAGTACAGTTAAAAGACAATAATTGATCAGAACCACTGTACTTGTGAGAGTGAATTATGTATTGCTGTACATCAAAAAGCATGGAAGCAAATTGTTCCCGGAAGAAAAAAATATTTTGAAAAGTCACCCCCCTGTTAATTTAAAAGAGTTTTCTAATTCATGTTTCTGTATTCTTTCAAGAATCCCGATTACATAATTGTATTTTTGCAACTCGCTATAATTCTTTATATTATAGAGATTTAACTGTTAGTCTTAAACAGTTGTGAAACAGCTTCTCTTTTGTCCTGGAAACAGTAATCCCTTCATATTTCAATGAAAAATTATTCCCCATGGTAGTGAAAAAAAATTTCTTGACAGCTGCATGATCAGTGGTAAAATATTTATGTAATGAAATTTCCTTTCACAAGGGTAGGAAAAATTATTACGCCGCGGAAAAATCTGATATCAGTTATAGGCCTGGATTCAGGACAGGAGGGAGGAAAATTGCTTTATTGCGTTAGAAAAAATGAAAAGGACTGGATAAGGTTTACCCAGGAAATAGTACGATTTCCGTCCTTTACAGGAGAAGAAAAAGCATTTGCTGACTATTTACTGGATAAGCTGAAAACACTTGGAATAGACGAAACATTTGTTGATGGTGCCGGAAATGTTGTAGCTGTTATAAGGGGAACAGGAAAAGGTCCCAATATAATGCTTAATGGCCATCTTGATGTAGTGCCTGAAGGTGATGAATCAAACTGGAACTATAAACCGTTTGCAGCTGAAATTGACGATGATCGTAACATAATCGGCAGAGGTGTCTGTGATCTCAAGGCAGGACTTGCAGCACAGTTCTTCGCTTTAAAAGTGTTTAAGGAAGCAGTAGATGAAGGTCTCGAATTGCCGGGAGACCTTGTTTTTACAGCTGTAGTGCATGAAGAAGCTGCTGAAATGCTTGGAATGGAATATCTGTTTGAAAAGACAATGGATGCGCATGATTTAAACTGTGATCTTGTTTTTCTGTGTGAACCTTCAACCAATGACCTTGCAATAGGTCACAGGGGTAAAGTTGAAATCGTTGTCAAAACCAAAGGACAGACTGCCCATTCATCACAGCCTGAGCTTGGAATAAACGCTCTTGAAAAAATGATCCCGATTCTGGAATCAGTGTTTGCCAAAAAGGGAATAAACCTGAAATCTGATCCAGTTCTCGGTGACAGCTCTGTTACAGTAACAAACTGTAAAGTCAGTCCGGGAGCACTCAGTATTGTACCTGATGGATGTGAGATATCGATTGACAGAAGGTATATGCCAGGTGAAAAACTTGAAGATATTGTTACAGAATTTGAGGTGATTTTCAAAGAAATTGAAAAGACTGACAGTGATTTCAAGGCTGAAGTAACTCCAAGGATTTTCAATGAAACAACATACACAGGGTACAGTAAAGACATTAAAAAATATCATCCGCCATGGGTAACACCAAGGAATCATGAGTTTGTTGTAAAGTCATTCAAGGCGCTCAGGTCTCTGGGACAGGATCCTGCTGAAAAATACTGGAAATTCGGAACAGACGGAAGTATGTGTGCCGGTATATACGGAATTCCTACAATAGGATATTCCGGGGCAGAGGAAAAATGGGCTCATCAGCCAAATGAAAAAGTAAATATTGATGAAATGCTGAAAACTTTTGAAGGCTATGTAGCTATGTTATGTGAACTTTATGATATTGATATATCTGTTTTTGAAACAGAAAGGAGTAGGGAATTATGGACGCAGTCGAATTGAAAAATGATGAAGTGAATTCTGTTGCGGTAAGACCTGCAAGACCTGTTGCGGGATTTTTAATAGTAATTGCTCTTGCAATGCTTGTATATGCCTGGAGTTTTCTTCCGAAACCGGAAGTAAATATAGTATCGGATTATTCAACATGGCTTGCAAAGTCTGCTGAAGGAAGCTTTGTCCACAAGATTGCATGGCTTCTTGGAGACTGGGGAGATGCACAGTACCAGAGAACTGCACTCGGTGGTGTATTGATGATTCTTGGTTCAGCTCTTGCTGTTTTTCTTGAAAAAAACAAAAAGATGTGTACTTTCGGAATATGCTACGGTACCGGACTTTTCTGGAGAGTTCTTGTTTCTCAGTTTATTGCGGCTTTTATTTCAAATTTTCTTTATCAGAATATTTTTGTTACAACTGATCTCAATTGGGTACCGACATTTATTCCTATAGTCAGTATAACACCAGGTCTCGTCCTTATATATGGAGGGGAATGGAGAAAAGTTTTTACTGCCGGTGTAATCGGTGGTATAATCGGGTGTCCGTTTACTTATTATGTATTCAAGCATTTTGTAACGCCATGGGGACTTATCGGTGCAGTTGCCAACGTAACACCGATGATTGTCGGCGGTCTTATAGCTTTCGAAGTCTGTAAGTTCCTTCCATGGATGGCAAAACAGGAATCTGATCCTGAAGAGCCAGCTGCTGCTGTAGAAGAAGAAGCAGCGCCTGCTGCTGAAGCACCTGTTATGAATTCTTCATGGTTTGTAAAAAGAGTATTTGCAGATTTTACAGAAGCAAATTTTTACGGCAGTGAAATTGCAGGATTCCTTTTTATCGTGGGGGGGCTTATTACAATATATCTCAACCCACTCAATCCCGGGTACGGAAGCGGTAATTTATACCTTGTAATGCTTTCTTCTCAGCTGCTTGCATCAGGTATAGGTGTGTTTCTTTACTGGCACAGATGGTATGAACTTGGATGGTATCCGACATTTGTTCCTGTAGTAACTATGG
Source organism: Spirochaetia bacterium (assembly GCA_963662265.2). Classification (GTDB taxonomy): domain Bacteria; phylum Spirochaetota; class Spirochaetia; order CADAEX01; family CADAEX01. The sequence goes on from CAXXHA010000003.1 coordinate 5,342, forward strand.
GGCCTACGTTTGTCCTTCTCTACGGAACTGATCTCCATGTTGTTTTAACAGGAGCTTTCATTGGCGGATTTGTAATGCCCCCTTTTGCCAACTGGGTATCCAGGAGCCTTCCGGCTCACCACCATCCATATATCGGTGCAGTTACCTCAATGTTTGTGAACTGTATAGTATTTATTGCAGTTTTTAATTACGTTCCCGGATTCGGAGTATAATAAGGAGATTAATCATGGAAAAAACTATAGAAAAAAATAAACTTGTAAAAACAAATATAGATGAAGCTATTGCAAGAATAGAGAGCTGGAAAGGCAAGAATGTAAAATATGAACTCCTTACAAAGGGTATAACCAACCCAAACTACAAAGTTACAGTTGATGGCGAAGATTTCTTCCTTAAAATACCCGGAGCCGGAACTGAAGCTTTTATTGACAGGGACAACTGCCACAAGGCTAATCTTATTGGAATGGGAACAGGTATCGGCCCTGAAGTTCTTCATTATTTTGAAGATACAGGTGTTGAAGTCTGGGAATGGCTTCCAAATCACAGACAGGTGATTTTCGGAGATATCTACAATGAAAAAATCTTCAGAAAAATAGGTGAAGCTGCAAGGAAATTTCATAATATTGACGGAGTAATCCTCCCTGTTAAACAGACTCTTTTTGAACAGGCATGGCAGATGATAGATCTCGCTAAAAACGGCGGGTATCTTCCACCATGGTATGACAGGATGGTTTTCCTTCTCAAGGAAATTGAAGAAGCTATTAATGCGGACGGTATTGATTTCAAACCCTGCCACAACGATTTCTGGACAGCTAACTTCATGTATGATGATGCAGCAGATGACTTCAAGCTGATTGATTATGAATATGCTTCAATGAACGACCCATACAATGACCTTGGCTGTTTTTCAACAACAAACTATCTTACAGAAGAGATGGATGTTGAACTGTGTAAAATATATCATGGCGGATGGGATGAAAAGGGATTCGCAAAGATGAAACTCTATAAAATTGTTGCAGATATCAAATGGGGCTTCTGGGCGCTGCAGCAGTACCTTAATTCTGATGTTAAATTTGATTTCATGGACTGGTATGGTATGAAGGTCGCAAGGCTTCAGCACCTCTGGCTCGACCCTAGAGTTGATTACTGGCTCAACCTCCTCAAGGGAAGACCTCTTTTCAGGCAGTAGAATCGCTTCCCGAATATAAAAAAATATTTTCCAGAGCTGTCTGTTTAAAAACCGGCAGCTCATTTTTTATGCCGAGAGAATTTATCTGATTGTTTTATTAATTATATCAATTCCTTTTTTAATCGAGACTGTATCAAGCATGCCGTAACCAAGTATGACAGTATTTGAGAATCTGTTTTTATTAATACAGTGACTTTCAACCGGATATACAACTGTACCGTTTTTTTCAAGCCTGGAAAGAAGTTCCCTGTTAAAAACAATTCCGCTGAACCCTGCACAGAGATGCAGGCCTGTTGATTCTCCGGTAATTTTAACATCATTTCCAAAAATTTTATAAAGATAACTGGTTATAAAATCTCTTCTTTTTCTGTATATTTTTTTCATTTTACTTATATGTCTTGAGTAATGTCCTTTATTGATAAACTCTGAAAGAATCAGCTGATCTAGTGATGCGTTATGAAGGTCTGTCTGCCATTTTATCTCCCGTCCTTTGTTAACCAATATTCGGGGAAGTACAATAAATGCTGTTCTCAGAGCCGGGAAAAGTGTTTTGCTGAAAGTTCCGATATAGATTACCCTGTCCGGATTAAGGCTTTGTATTGATGACAGCGGATGTCCGTCATACCTGAATTCACTGTCATAATCATCTTCAATAATATAACTGTTATGCTTCTCTGCATACTTTATAAGCTCGATTCTTTTTTTTGCAGGAAGAATAGTGCCCAGGGGATACTGGTGTGAAGGTGTTGTATAGATAAAGCCTGGATCAATATTCTCATCAATCAGGTTTATATCTATGCCATTGTCATCAGCTTTCAATGGAATAACTTTTCCATTCCTGCCTGTAATTATCAGGGGAATATCCAGGGTAACAGGATCTTCTATTATAACAGGTTTTCCTGTTTTTCCGGCAAGAAGCTGTGTGATAATTCCAATAGCCTGTGTTGTTCCTGCAGTTATTACAATCTGGTCAGGAGTACATACTGTTCCCCTTGAAATACTCAGATAATCAGAAATTGATTTTCTGAGCTCAAATCTTCCTTCAGGGCTCTGATATGAAAGATCCAGAGGTTTTATTTTTTCCAGCATTTCTCTGCTGAGCCTGTTCCATACCTGTATAGGAAAGTATTTCAGATCAGGAAGTCCTGACCGGAAATCAATTACATCTGTTCTGAAAGGTTTGAACCCGACATCCTTCAGTAGATCTGCCTTTATACCTGTTTTCTGTTTCAGACTTGTTCCTTCTGAAACATAAGTTCCGTCTCCCTGCCTTGAATGGATAAATCCTTCAGCAATAAGGAGATCGTAGGATTCAACAACACAGTTTCTTGATATCCCGAGTTCACCGGCAAGTTTCCGGCTTGAAGGGAGTTTTGTACCCCCCTCAAGAATGCCTTCAAGTATTCTGCTTTTTATTGATTTATATATCTGCATGTAGATGGGAGTGTCTGATTTGTATTTTAAATCTATGAATAACATATTGGTACTGTTGATTTTATCATATATTGGCTCTGTTTAAAACCAATATCAGCGTATATATTGTTTTACAAGCGAGGAAAAATGATAAAAAAATATAACAGGATAATAGGAATCAGCGAGATGGTACTTGCAATGTCGTTCGGCGGAAGCAGCGTGGTTGCGGGGAAATTTCTCAGTGGAAATTATTCTGTATTTCTAATAGGTTTTATGAGTCTGTTATTTTCTCTTGTTTTCATGATACCTGTCCAGCTGTTTAAAGTACGTGAATTGCTGTCATTGAGAATGTGCGATCTTAAATACATGATTTTTCAGGCACTTTTCGGAATAGTATTTTTCAGGCTTTTTACCCTTCTCGGGCTTAAGTTTACAACAGCTTTATCTGCAGGAATTCTAACCAGTACTACACCTGCAGTTATAGCTGTTGCTGCAGTTATACTGCTCGGGGAAAAATTCAGGGGAAAAGATGCAGCAGCAATCATTCTTGCAGTTCTCGGTATACTTGTTATAAATATTTTTTCCGGACAAAACAGCGGAGGATTTTCCTTCTCTGCAGAAGCAATTGTAGGGAATCTTTTCATACTTATGGCTGTTGCCGGAGAAGCACTCCTTACAATATTCAGGAAAAAAACAGTCAGAGAAGTCTCTTCAGTTACAAATACTACTGTTTTATCTGTTATATCACTTCTGCTTTTTCTCCCTTTTGCTGTTCCCGATATACTAAAACTGGAATTAAGCTCTGTTACAACATGGGATCTGATTATCATTATTTACTACGGATGTTTTGTTACAGCAGCAGGTTATATGCTGTGGGGCGACGGTGCTGTCAGAATTCCTGCAAAACAGACAGGAATAATATCATCCTGCATGCCGCTTGCAGCAATATTACTTTCAACAACAGTGCTTAATGAAGTGCTTGAGTGGTATCATATTACAGGGGGCGGATTAATTTTTATCAGTCTTTTAACCGGGTGCATTGCAAAAGAGGAGGTTGAAAGCAATGTTTAATTTAAAGAAGTATTATAAATTCCCACTTTCTGTTTTATTGGAGTGATAAATTATCCTGAACCTGTTCTTCACTATTTCGAAGAGTGCTGCTGATTAGGAAAAGGATGAATCCTTCAATCATAACCATTATACTGCTTCCCCTTGCATCTCCGGTTCCGGTGTATTTCCCGATGCTTCCGGCAAGAAATCCCCCTTCAGAAAACATCGGGTTGAATAATCTGTCTGCAAGAAAACCTGTGCATAAAAAGGATAAAAGCATTCCTTTTTCCCTTTCTTATCCCGGCAGCTGAAACATCTGTTTAAAGAATCTCACCTGCATGGCCGGAGGAATCACTGCTTTTTTCCTGATTAAACTTTATGCCGATTTTATTAAAAAACAGCTTTCTGTCGTAAAGAATTATTAAAGCTGTAAATCCGGTAAGTACAAATGTCTGTATGCATTTTGTTTCCTGTGTAATTGCAAGCATTTCCTGGGACATGTTGACAATGAAGTGGAAGAGGATTGCTGAAAATACACTTTTCCTGTTCTTGATGCATATCCAGCTTATGATAAATCCCATTGGTATTATGCTTACGAAAAAGTTAATTCCGTAAATAATATTTTCATTCAGTATTTCATACTGGTATGAATCTTTAACAAAAATTAACGGCAGGTGCCAGATTGACCACAGAATGCTGAAGTAAAGGGATGCTTTAAAATTGCTGAACCGGCTCTGGAGGCTGTCAAATGCATAACCTCTCCATCCAAGTTCTTCAAATCCTGCAGCAAGGAGCAACAATGTGAGAACAGGTACTATACCAGTCGAAAAGGAAAAGCCATCCGCCCATTCAAACTGGTCCGGTGATCCGCCGAACAGCAGTGAAATAGAAACTGACAAAAGCACAGATGCCGGCATGATAAGAAAATAGAGAGGGATAATTTTCATATTGATAAGTTTGATGTTGAAAAGTCTGTTGAAATAATCCTTTATCATGGCTTTGTTTTTTGAGCTGAATGTCATGATGAGAGAGATGATAAAAGGGATTATAAGTCCCGCAAGCATGAGAATCATATAAAGACTCCCTCTTGCCTTGTGGCTGGCTATGGCTCCTGCTGTCCAGAATATATAAGTCAGTATAAAAGTTAATGCATAGTATTTATGTGGTTTATAAATGTCGTTTGCTTCCATTGTTTTCTCCCTGGATAAATTGATTATTTAAAAAATGTGATTTGTTTTAAACTGAAAAATCATTTTATATCCGGCTGAATCAGCCTGTCTTTAACGAAGTATTACTAAAGCAGGTAAGCTGCCTGTATATTGAGATAAAATCCTCTTCCATGGTCCTGTTCATTGCTTTTTTCATAATATGTTTTTCCTTCTGCATATCCGAAGGTGATTTCAAGAAGTGACAGGTCAAGAGTTGAATAATATGCTTTCCATCCTGTCTGTATTGTCCTGTCATTTTCTCCTGATAAATCGGCGCAGTAGTCATCTGTCATTATTCCCATCCTGACGCCTGCAAAATCACCATATACATGATCTCTGGAAAAAAAGCGGTATTCAATATTTACATCATATTTAATGCCGTATTCATTCCATCTTGCAGGATCAGCAATAAGAACTGATGTATTTACTTTCAGTCTGTTTTCAGGTGCTATGACAAGGTCAACCATGGGTGATGTTGTAAGATCAAAAGCTGTAAACAGCAGCGGCGATGAATATTCATAGTGGATGAAAGGGAGAGGTATTAAAGGCCATGCAGAGCCGTTTGTCATCTCAATGTCCCAGTCTGAAACTGCAAGTGATGCTCCAAGATAGAGGGAATGTTTTTCAGAGTGTATTAATTCATATCCGTATCCTGTGACAAAGGTAAAAGTTTCAAGTCCCCCTGTTACAGGTTTGTCGGAACAGCTCTTAAGAGCTAAAAAATACTGATGGTACTGTTTCTTTCTCTGAAGAAAGAATTCTATGTTACTGTATTTTCCGGGGTACTCGTAGAGGGGGTGATTTTTCATATTTACTACCGCTGTAAACAAGGGCGGCAAGAAGACTGTTTTTTTTTATCAGTATAATCTGCTTCAGTATTTCCTCTTGCAATTATAAGCCCACCCCCGTAATTGCAGAGATTCTGTTTTTCAAGTGATAAATTTTTGTAAAAAAGAAGAGGGATGATATTGGTGTTGTCTTTTTCATTGCTGTCTTCAGATTCTGAAAAAAGGTACTGCGTTGAGAAAAGCAGCATAGTTAAAATTAAAATATGTTTCATGATAATTCAGCTCCTTCATTCATGAGAGTTATTGTGGTCTGATTTTATTACTGCTTTGTAGTTTTCTAGCATTCTGCCGGTCAGTACCATTTCTTCCACAGCTTTCTGAGTCATGCTTAGCAGTCTGGAAACCGATGATGTAAAACCTCCAATCAGCTCTTCAAGCTCTGAAACAGCATTATTTTTTCCACTTCTGATTATTCTCCTGACCTGATTCATCATTCCCGAGTCAAGGTGGTGTATGAAAAGCGCCATGTTTTCCGGTGAACCTGTAAATGAACATTCCCCCTCTGTTCTTCCCTGTTCAAAGAGAGGAGAAAATACTTCGATATAGATTTTTTCACTGTAGTAATCGAAGAGTTTTTCCATGGCAGCATTTGCAGTGCTTATATGTGTTTCTGGCAGATCAGATGCAAATGTTACAGATGCCTGGTTCATTTCCGAGCTTCTTACCATTGTCATGATTTCCTTTATTTTTTCAGACATTGATATCCCTTCTTTTTCAGTTACAGGAATAAATGTCTTCTTCATGAACTGATAAAAATTAAGGCAGATCCTCTCAAGCACCTCCTCCTTGGATTTGAAATGGTGATAAAGCGCCCCTTTTGACAGGCCGCAGCTGTCTGCGATGTTCTGTATAGATGTATTTTCGTATCCCTTTTCGTGAAAGAGTCTTTCAGAAACCTGCAGTATCTCATTCAGTGTCTGTTCTTTCTGCTGTTCCCTTTTATTCATAACGCCTCCTTTTTGCGTACCGTTGTTCAGTGACTGACCGTTGTTCAGTATAAGTAAAGACTGAAAAAAGTCAACCCGCATTCTGACATCAGGTTGAAAAAAATAAAAAAATCAAAACTGCGGCCTGTCTTCGAGGCAAATTCTGATGAAAATGCCTTTAGAATCTTTGATAAACAGGTACTTCTAATAATAGAAAACAGTATTATCAGGAGTTTTAAAACATCCAGCCGATTTTTACAGATGCGGAATTCAGGAAGTACTTTTCACGGAATGATGTTTTTTCTGTCTTAACCGATTCAGGGGCAGGGTTGAAATGCATTGCTGCAAAAGGATTTAGGTAAAGATGTTTCCCAAGCATGAATGTATATCCCCCTCCCAGTGTAATTATAATGCTGTCCCATGAAACATCTTCTCCTGTTACCTCATCTCCGGCCCTGTTTTTCCAGAGTTCAATACCCCCTCCAATCCAGGGGCCCCTGTTCATTTCCTTAAAATAGTAATCAGTTATAAAAGCAATCACTGTTAATTCATGAGAATCTGTGCCTTCATACAGAAATATTTCAGGGATTTCAGTCTTTGCAGCAACAACCCTGTATTTATAACTGCCTGACGATACCCACCCCTGGATGCTGAACCCCTCATTGCCTGCAGCGGCTGCTGAAATATACGGGAGAATATCGGTAGATAATCCAAAGCTTGGTTTTTCCCCCGGTGAAAGATCCCCGGCAAACAGGGAGGGGGTAAAAAGCAGAAATAATAAAATCAGGGCAATATGTTTCTTCATATCAGACTCCTTATCGAATATATGTTCGATTAATGAGAGTATCGAATAAATAATCGATAAGCAAGTGCTGTTTCATTGAAAATAAAATTTTATTTTAATGACAGGGTATTTTTCTGTATTCTATTTCAATATAAAGATACGTGAAAAAAGGTGTCTTCTTGTGAAGATGATATATAAGGACATGTGCTTTAATATATGATAATATTTACTCTATGCTTGATGAACTTATCCAGACAATAAAAGAAGATTATGATTTTAAAAGGAACATTACACACTGGGAACATATTGAACCCCGGGAAGGGCAGTATGCAGATTTCCCTGAAAATATAGACCCTGTTATCAGAAAAATTTATGACAGCCGTGGGATAAAACGTCTTTATACTCACCAGAGAAAGTGTTTTGACCTTATTGGAGAGGATAAGAATGTTGCAGTTGTTACACCCACTGCATCCGGAAAAACTCTCTGCTACAACCTGCCGGTTATTGACCACCTTCTGAAGAATCCCGAGGCAAGGGCGCTCTATCTTTTCCCGACAAAGGCGCTTTCCCAGGACCAGCAGTCAGAGCTGAACGAAGTGCTGCTGTCTGAAGATCTCCCTATAAAAACAGTCACATATGACGGTGATACTCCTTCATCTGTCCGGGTTGCGGCAAGGGACGGAGGAAGGATTATAATAACAAATCCGGATATGCTTCATTCAGGCATAATGCCCAACCATCCCAAGTGGATCAAGTTTCTTTCAAATATTAAATTCATAATAATCGATGAGGTTCATATTTACAGGGGAGTCTTCGGTTCCCATGTTACAAATGTAATAAGGCGGCTGAAGAGAATCTGCAGGTTTTACGGTTCTGATCCTGTTTTTATCTGCTGCAGCGCCACAATAGGCAATCCTCTGGAACTTACTGAAAAGATAATTGAGACAGATGCCCACCTTGTTGATGATAACGGGTCTCCATCCGGTGAGAAGAATTTCATTCTCTATAATCCCCCCCTTGTTGATGCTGTCCAGGGGATAAGGAGGGGTGTTGTACTTGAATCGCAGAAGCTTGCCCTTAAATTCCTTAAGAGGGGGGTGAAAACAATTGTGTTTTCCCGTTCAAGAATACGTACAGAACTTATTTCCAGCTATATAAACCAGAGGCTTGAAAATATTTACAATGATAACAGCAGGGTAAAGGTCGAGGCTTACAGGGGAGGTTATCTTCCAGGTGAAAGAAGAGCTATCGAGAAGGGCCTCAGAAGCGGGGAGATACAGGGGGTGGTTTCAACAAATGCACTCGAGCTGGGGATAGATATCGGGGGGCTTGATGCCTCGATCATGGCAGGTTTTCCCGGCAGCATTTCATCCTCCTGGCAGCAGGCCGGGCGTGCGGGAAGGAGGGCAACATCATCTGTGTCTGTTCTTATAGCTTCCTCTTCCCCCATAGACCAGTATGTTATTGAACATCCTGATTACTTCTTCGGCCGCAACCCAGAATCGGCATGGATAGATCCTGACAATATCTATATCCTTCTTGACCACCTTAAATGCGCTGCTTTTGAGCTTCCCTTTTCCGATTCTGAAAATTTCGGGAAAAACTCCGAAGAGCTCCTTGTTTACCTCGAAGAGGAGGGGGTAGTCAGAAGGACAGGCGGAAAGTATTACTGGGCAGACAGGTCATACCCTGCAGAAACAGTATCGCTCAGGAGTGCGACAGCTGAAAATGTTGTGATAATTGATCAGACAAACGGGCGTAACACAGTAATCGGCGAGATGGACAGGCCGTCTGCAAAGGAAATGATTTTTGACAATGCTGTCTATATCCACCGGGGGGATCAGTTTATTGTAAAGAAGCTTGATATTGAAAACAGGAAATGCTTTGTCGAAAAATCAAACCTCAACTATTATACAGATGCTGTTGTAAAGGCTGATATTAAAATACTTGAAGAGGACAGGAGTTCCGTAAAATCAGGCGCGAGAATTGCAGAGGGTGATGTTCTTGTAAGGAAACAGGTGACAAAATTCAAGAAGATAAAATATATGAGCCACGAGAATATTGGTTTCGGTGAGATATTCCTTCCTGAAGAGGAGATGCATACAAGAAGTGTTGTATTTATTTTTGATGAAAATACCAGCTCCTCATCAGCTTTTGAAGATATCCCTGATGATATAAAGGAACATGTGATCGGAAGAATAGGAAGCCTTATACAGAATGTTGCTCCTGTTTTTCTTCTCTGCGAGAGAAGGGATATTGGTGTTGCTGAAAGGCTTAAAGACCCTCATTTCGGAAAACCCTGTATATATATTTATGATAATTATCCGGGAGGAACCGGCCTTTCCGAGGGCTTGTCTGGAATTACTGATGAAGTTCTGAATGCTGCTTACGGCAGAGTTACCGACTGTCCGTGTGAGTCAGGCTGTCCTTCATGCATAGGGCCAGATGATGATTCCTCTGCTGAATACAACAAGAAAGAGCAGATAATTTCATTTTTCAGAGAGTGGCTTGGAAAGGAATGAAAGTTTCAGATCTCAGATCAAGGCTTGATGCCATAAAAAAGCGGGATAAGCAGGATATCCCCGGCAATAACAGTAAGTCTGATGAAAAATCTTCAGGAATCTTGAATCCTGCAGGTAAAAAGGAAACTGAAAGTTCAGGCCTGAATAGGGATTCCGGGGGGAATACTCCAGGCAGGGATAATGAGTCTGAAAAATCTGATACCTGTATTCCCGGCAGCAGCCTCCCTGCTTCTGAAAGAGCCCTGCTTGAAAACGGCTGGAAAAAGCTTTCAGATATGGTCTATGAGAAACTCACCATGTGTGATAATCCCCTCCCTGAAAATATCTCTGATTTTCTGATGATGCAGCCTGCGGAATCGGGAAGGCTTGTTTTTTATGATACTGAAACTACAGGTCTTTCGGGAGGAGCAGGAAACATTGTATTTCTTATAGGTTTCGGGTTTACGGAAGGGGGGAAATTCAAAACAGTCCAGCTCATGCTTACCGATTTTCCCGGTGAACCAGTCTTTCTTGAGGAGGTTGGAAATTATTTATCTCCCGATAAAATTTATGTCTCTTATAACGGGAAGAGTTTTGATTCAAATCTCCTTAAAAGCCGCTTTGCAATGAACGGCATGAGGCTTGAATTCGGATATCAGCTTGACCTTCTTTATCCTGCAAGACGGCTCTGGAAAAATATTATCGGAAGCTGCTCTCTTTCTGATATTGAAGGAAAAATACTAAAAAAGGGGATGGCTGAAGGGAGTTTTTTCTGCGGCAGGGAGCTTGGTCTCTATTACAGGAAGTCAGGCAGGTACCTTGAGTCGTCTAAAGTCTGGAGAAGCCTGTGGTCTGATGGCAGGAGTGTGTTTGCAGGGGTTGAACTTGCAAAATATTATGAGCACCGGGAAAAGGATATAGAAAAAGCTTACAAGATAACAGAAGAAATTCTCTCTCTCGAGCAGTTCCGGGTAAAATTATTTAAGACTGATCTCGAGAAAAGAAAAGCAAGGCTTGAAAATAAGCTTGTAAATATAAATCTTAATAAGCACTCAAACCTGCGAGAATCTTAATTATTGTTAATAGTATAAAGAGTTTTTCAGCTTCACCTGTCTTTAAATTTCACTACATGAACATTTTTTCATGAATCACTGCCAAAATAAGTAAAAAAAATGCTTTTTTAAATAAATAAAAATTGACTTATAATGATTATAAGATATAATGATTATAAGTTTAACTTTAGGGGGTAGAATAAAAATGTGGAGAAAATTGTCTTTAATGGCAATTATTGCTGTAGTTTTATTTTCAATGATTTCATGCGGAGGCTCAAATAATGATGCAGCTGCAAAAACAGAAGTAAAAAAAGAGGTTATTAAATGGAAGATGCAGTCATGGGCATCTGCAGGTGATTCAACTTATGAAGCAGCAGAAGCTTTTGCTGAAATGGTTAATGAGGCATCTGATGGAAGACTGGTTGTAACACCATACAATGCAGGAGCTATTATTCCTGCAGGTAAGGAATTCGATGCTGTATTGTCAGGTACTGTAGAAGCTGTTCATGGCGCGCCTGCCTGGACTCTCGGTTATTTTCCCGGTGCGATTTTCTATAACAATACTGTAGGCGGACTGACATGTAACCAGCAGACAATGTGGCTTGAAAAAGAAGGTCTTGAACTTGCAAGAAAGAACTATTCTCCTCTCGGAGCTTTCTATGTAGGTCCTCTTACACCTCACAGCCCTGAGGTTTTTGCTCACAGTACAAAAGAAATCAACTCTGTAAAAGATCTCAAAGGTCTGAAACTCAGAATGGGTTCTGCAGCTCTCAATGAGATTTTTGCAAAAATGGGTGCGGCTCCTGTATTCATGCCGGGCGGCGAAGTCTATGAAGCAACCCAGCGAGGCGTTATCGATGGTTTTGAATATGTAACTCCATCTGTTAACTACGGCATGGGCTTTCATGAAGTTACAGAATATATGTATCTTTCTCCATCAAGAGCACCTACAGATGCTCAGGCTCTTTTCGTAAACCAGAAAGTATGGGAATCACTTCCTGCTGATCTTCAAGTAATTGTAGAGAATGCTACAAAGACTGTTGCTTATCAGTACTATGTGGAAGAAGTTTCAAGAGATGCTGAAGCTCTCAAGAAATTCGAAGAGTATGGAACAAAAATAAGAACAGTTCCTGAAGATGTTGAGAAACTTCTCTTTAAAACTGCTGCTGAATACTATGCTGCTGAAGCTGCAAAAGATCCTTCTTACAAGGAAATTTATGATTCAGTAATGGACTGGAAAGCTGTCTGCGACCAGTTTGACATCAAGTAGGATAAGTTTATTTCTCCCCTGTAATCAGGGGAGAATTCAGGAGTAAACAAATATGATAAAAGAGCTTATCAAAAAGATTGTTACGGGAATAGATAAGTTAGGTGATTTGATGGGCCAGCTTGTCAAATTTTTAATTCCTGCCTTGATTTTTGTGCTGTGTTTCGAAGTTGTTGCAAGATATGTATTTGGAAAACCTACTGTCTGGGCGCTTGAGACTTCGAAGATGATTTTCGGTGCTATCGGAGCACTCTGCTGGGGATATACACTGAAAATCGGTGGACATGTCAGAGTTGATGTGTTTTATACAATGTTTTCAAAGAAATGGAAAGCTATAGTTGATGTTGCTTTAACTGTACTTGTTCTGTTTCCTCTCGAAGCTGTTTTGATTTATACAGGGTATAAATGGTTTTTCTTTGCAGTAAAGACAAATGAAAGAATGATAGACAGCAGCTGGATGCCGCCATCTGCTCCTTTCCGTCTTGTTCTTTCAATTGGTTTTACACTGTTTTTAATTCAGACAATATCTGAACTGATCAAGAATATTTACTTTCTTGTAACTGATAAAGACCTTGTGGAACGTGATGAAGATTATGCGAAGGAGGAGTTGATATGATGAGTATTGTTCTTACTCCGGAATTTTTAACTATAGGAATGTTTTCCTTTCTTTTTATAGGGGTCCTCACAGGATATCCGCTTGGTGTGCCTATTGGAGGTGCAGGTCTTTTATTCGGATACCTGATGTTTCAGGGGGCTGCCTTTGATATGTTCTATACAAGGGTTTATGCCCAGCTTACAAGTACCGGCTTCATGGCTGTTCCTCTCTTTGTTTTCATGGGCGGTATGCTTGAGAGGTCCGGTATAGCAGCAAAGATGTATGAAAGTCTTTATATATGCTTCGGGAAATTCCGCGGCGGGCTGGCTATTGTAAGCATCCTTATCGGAACAATAATGGCTGCATGCATAGGTGTTATTGCAGCTTCAATATCAATGCTTACCATGGTTGCTCTTCCAGTCATGATAAAGCGCGGTTATGACAAGGGGCTTGCTACCGGTTCAATCTGTGCAGGCGGTACTCTGGGGATACTTATTCCGCCAAGCATAATGCTTATTATTTATGGTCCTGCAGCATGGATTTCAGTCGGAAAGCTTTTCATGGCTGCTTTCGGCCCAGGTATAATGCTTTCTGTTCTTTATATGATTTATATAGCAATACGGTCATTTATCCAGCCTTCAATTGCACCGTCAGTAAGTGAAGAAGAAGGGAACTATACTTCTACGGAAAAAGTATTCATGCTTGTGAAATCACTTCTTCCCACACTCTTTCTGATCTTAAGCGTACTGGGGGCTATTTATACAGGTATTGCAGCTCCTACAGAAGCAGCTGCTGTTGGTGCGTTTGTTTCTGTTCTTCTCACAGCTGCCTACAAGCAGTTCAGCTGGAAAGCTCTAATGGATGTATCTTTAAGCACAATCAAGCTTACATGTATGGTACTCCTGATAGCGGCATGTTCTACTGCTTTTGTAAGTGTTTTTCTTGCAGGCGGCGGCGGTGAAGTTGTGAAGAATTTCATACTGAGCTTCCCGGGAGGGAAATGGTCAGTATTTGCAATGATCATGGTTGTCACCTTTGCTCTCGGGGCGTTTATTGACTGGGTCGGTATAATTTTTGTTCTAGTTCCGATTCTTTCTCCGATTATTCCGGAACTTGGATTCGATCCGTTGTGGTTTGCAATGATGATTATTGTTAACCTTCAGATGTCATTCCTCACCCCGCCTTTTGCATATGCAATGTTCTTCCTGAAAGGTGCTGCAGATCCGGCACTGGGAATCGAGACGAAGGATATTATACGGGGAATGCTTCCTTTTGTAGGTATTGTAGCCGTGGGGCTCATCCTGCTGATTATCTTTCCTCAGATTGTTACATGGCTGCCGAGTACCATGGGAAAATAAAATAATAATGTGCTGATATTTCAGCACATTATTACATCCAAAAAGATTAAGAAGAAAAGTCAAACTGATATTAAATATGGAGACTGTATGAATAACATAGATAAAGCCCGAAAACTGCTTGGAGAATTCAAGGGAAATAACTACCTGTATGGGGATGGTCTTCTTGATCAGGTAGGGGCTGTTGCTTCAAAAATCGGTAAAAAAGCAATAATAATCAGGGGGACTTTTCCCGGTTCTGATTCCTATGTTGATGTTATAAAAAAATCTCTTGCAGATTCAGGGATTGTTGTTGCAGCAGTTGAAAAAGGGGCAAGACCTAATTGCCCGCTTGAGGACCTTGCAAGGATAACAGATTCCCTTGTTAAATCTGAAGCAGATATAATAGTAAGTTTCGGAGGCGGAAGCACAATAGATGCAGCCAAGGCTGCCGAAGTGCTAAGGACTCTCGGAGGCGAAATTGAAGATTATTTCGGTGTCGGGCTTGTAACAGCAGCATGCGAGAAAAAAGGGGTTGTCCTTGCTCCCCACATCGCGATTGAGACTGCAGCTTCATCCGGTGCCCATTTGACCAAGTATTCAAATATAACAGATCTTGAAACAGGACAGAAAAAACTTATTGTAGATCCTGCAATTGTTCCTTCCCATCCTGTTTTTGATTATTCAGTAACATATGGTCTCCCTGTTTCTGTAACAATGGATGGCGGGCTTGACGGAATTGCCCACTGTCTGGAGGTTTTTTACGGATCAGCAGGGACTGAAAATTATGAACTCTGCAGAGAGATTGCCGAAGCAGGTATTTCCCTTGTGGTTGAATATCTCCCCCGGGTCATATCTGATCCTTCAGATACTGAAGCAAGAGCAGCATTGTGCCTTGCCACAGACATGGGCGGTTATGCTATCATGGTCGGCGGTACAAACGGGGGGCATCTGACAAGTTTTTCACTTGTTGATATCCTCTCGCATGGACGGGCATGCGCAATTATGAATCCATACTATTCTGTATTTTTTGCGCCTGCTATCGAAAACGAACTCAGATTCGTAGGAAATATATTCAAGTCATATGGTTATTCAGATAATGATTTCGAATTACTTTCAGGAAACGAACTGGGGCAAGCGGCAGCCGGGGCAATGTTTGCACTGGCAGAAAAAATTGGTTTTCCTGTTTCTCTCGGTGAAGTACAGGGGTTTACTGATTCCCATATAGAAAAAGCAATCAATGCTGCAAAGAATCCCCAGTTAAGAATGAAACTTCAGAACATGCCGGTTCCCCTGGATTCCCAGACTGTTGATAAATATATGAGGCCGGTACTTGAAGCTGCTAAGAAAGGGGATCTTTCAATAATAAAAAACATATAAGGATTTATGATGAAAACTGAATTTGAATTGGGCGATAATAAATATAGCATAAATCTGCCGGATAATACAAAAATACTTACCATGAAAGGGGCTGAAGTTGTACCTGATCCGCGCAATGAAATCAGGAGATCTCTTGATAACCCTATTGGATCAGCTGGATTTAATGAAATAATAAATAAAAAGCTGAAGGTGAATCCTGAATCAAACGCTGTAATTGTAATTTCTGATAATACAAGGCCTGTCCCATACAAGGGGGAACAGGGGATTCTCCTTCCGCTTGTTGAAAGGCTTATCGATGCAGGGGTTCAGGCTGATAAAATTACTGTTTTATGCGCGAACGGAACACACACGCCTCTTTCCGATGAAGTCCTGAGGAGCATGATTGATCCTGAAGTATATAACAGAGGGGTAAAGGTTATAAACCATGACTGCCTTGATGATGATAATCTTAAGTTTGTGGGATACACATCGAGAGGGACAGAAATAAAAGTCAACAGGATATATGTAGATGCAGATATAAAAATACTAACCGGGCTTGTTGAAAGCCATTTCATGGCAGGTGTATCGGGGGGGAGAAAATCAATCTGTCCCGGTCTTATAGGCGAAGGATCAACTTTCATTTTCCACAGTGTTAATATTCTTGATAATGAAAAATCTGAAGATCTGAATCTGAAAGATAATCCCTGTCATGAAGAGGCGCTGGAAGTTGCAAAAAGCGTAGGCGCTGATTTTATTTTCAATGTAACTCTTAATCAGTATTTCAATGTGACAGGTTACTTTGCAGGCGACATGGAAGAAGCACATCTTGCCGCTTTTGAGAAGGTGAAAGACAGCGTGGGAATTCATGAGAGTGAAAAATATGATATAGTTGTAACGCATGCAGGTTTTGTAGGGAAAAACCATTACCAGGCTGCCAAAGCAGGTGTTGCATCAATTCCACTTCTGCATGAAAACAGTTATCTGATTATGGGAGCCGACTGCATTGATGTTGACCCTGTTGGTAAAGACACTTACAGGAAAGTTCTTCCATATCTGAAAAACAGTGATGCTGATGATTTTATCAGAATGCTGAGGTCTGCTGAATGGACATTCATTCCTGACCAGTGGCAGGTTCAGATGTGGGCAAAAGTGTTCAGGGTTATGCCCCAGGATAATTTCATTTATTATGCTCCCCAGATATGCAGGAAAGATTATGAAATCCTTTCAGGGCAGGATGGTAACAGATATCTGCCTGATGACAGAAGGTATGAAGCGGGTACAAAAGATGATATAGTCCCCTTTATTGAGTCCTCGTTAAATGCTATTATTGAGAAATTAAAGGTGGAGGGCAATAAGGACATTAAAATAGCATGGCTTGCAGATGGTCCTTATGGTATAATTATATAATAAAAAAATAATGATTAGTACGAAGATGAAACTATTTAAACAGAAAGACATAATTACTCAGCAGATAATCACTGATATACTGGATGGCAAGATACATAAGCACGGTAAACTTTTTCCTGCCTCTGATCTGGCAAAAGAATACGGGATTTCCATTGTAACTATGAGGGAGATACTGAAGGCTATGGAAAGTCTCGGCATTCTTACTGTCAATCACGGTAGGGGTATATTCCTGAACAATCCTGACACTATTTTTCTGGATCTCTTTGATACCAGGATAGTAATAGAAAGCAGTATTGCCGGATTGTCTGCAAAAAACAGGACAGAAGAGGATATTGAAAGTCTAAAATACATACTGGCAGATCTTAAAAAAGCTTCTGTCGAAGACGATATTGACCTGTATACTGAAGCTGATTATGAATTTCATTTTTATATTGCAGAAACATGTAAAAATGTGATACTTAAGAAAACTCTTGAAAATATCCGGAACTTTCTTCACTATCAGCAGCTGGAGACAAATATCAAACTTCTTCCTTCTTTAGATGTTTCATGGGAGGAGCACAGGCTTATTCTTGAAAAGATAATTGAAAAAGATGAATGCGGCGCAATTGAGGCAATGAAAGATCATCTCAATAAAACCAAAAAACTCTGGATGAAGTGACAGATTTATGAATAGTATAAAGATATTTAATTCAGAAAATATTTTTCCAGCTTTTGGTCCTTTTTCACATGCTGCAATGACTGAAAATTTCTTCCTGCCTTCCGGTCAGCTGGGAATTAATCCTGAAACAGGTTCTCTGGTGGATGGGGGAGCCGGGGAAGAGACAAGGCAGATTTTCAGTAATATTGAGGCTCTGCTTTCTGAAGCAGGATTGTCCCTTAAGAATATAATCAAGGCTACTGTTTATATAACAGACATGGAATACTTTGATGATATGAACCGTATCTATGCTGAATATTTTGACGGAGATTACCCGTCCCGGGTATGTGTCGGAGTTTCTTCACTTGCAAAAAACGCAAAAGTTGAAATCGATTTTATCTGTGTGAAATAGACTGATACAGCGCTTTTACAGCTGTATTATCTGTTATTATCCATAGCAGAACCTTACTGTTCTCTTCAGGGTTTTCATATCAGGTTTTAAGCTGATCCCTTTTATAATCCTTTTTTTACAGATATCAATACAGTTACCCTGTTCCTGAGAATTTCTGTTTCAGGACTGAATCAAGATAGGTAATTGCCTTGTCCAGGTTTTTTCCCGCGCCGGGGCTTAGATTTTCACCAAGGTCCCATTCATACCCTTTTATACTCAACATATATGCTTCAGGCACCCTCGAATACAGTCCGCTGCATAGAGCAAGAACAGACCCGGGAGACATTGAATGTGTTGAAAATGCAATGGATTTATCCGGATATATTTTACTGAAGGTGTAATCTTCAATCGCTTCAACTGATGCATCTGCAAAAATAACTGTATTAAATTCTGAAATCAGTAAAGCATCTTCTATATTAAGCTGATAGTTGAATTCAACACTGATATTTGGAAACTCTCCATTATCCAGCATTTTACTGCACCATTCAGCAGTCAGATATCCCAGTGCATCATCCTGCCTTCCCGGATTCCCGTAACCGTAAACAAGAATTACAGGTAGTGATTTATCTGTTTTTAGATTTCCTCTGCTATTATTTACTGCATTTATTCGCAGGTCGGGTCTACTCCCCCGCAGCTTGCTGCGTAATTTTAAAAATAAGTAAGATTTAGATTGTATATAGTTTTTGAGTCCTGGACCCGACATACAATCCATTCCTTACAGATCCACATAACCTGCTGCTTGCGGCGGGTTTGTTTGTTTTTTCATTTTTGATATTTCTGTCCCCTTACTGTCATAAAGAATAATTTCAAGCGGCATTTTCCCCAGAGCATGTGTCGCGCATGAAAGACATGGATCATAGGCTCTTATCCCCACTTCGACCGCGTTCATCATCGGCTCTGTAATCTCTTTCCGCCCTGTCATCTGTTTTCTTGCTATGAAGTCAACTGCCCTGTTCATCGGTTCATTGTTATTTGTTGTTGATACTATGAGGTTTGCCATGCTTATGAGATCGTTATCATCCACACGGTAATGGTGGAACAGGGTTCCCCTCGGCGCTTCAATAAGGCCAACTCCCTCATTCGTATGACTGCCTTCCACTACAAGGCTGGAATCATCTGTAATATCCGGGTCTTTGAGAAGAATTTTCATCATCTCAGCTGCAAAAAGAATTTCTATCAGCCTCGCATAATGGGTATGCAGGCATATATTGTTTGGTTTTCCATTTGTAATTGATTTGTATGTTTCAAATTCCTTCTGTGCCAGCGGTGTGGGGATGAAATCGCAGGTATTGAGTCTTGCAAGCGGTCCCACTCTGTACCAGCCCTCTTTTTTCCCGATATGCTTCAGGTAGGGGAATTTCATGTAACTCCAGTTTTTGACTTCCTCCCTTATCCAGTCAAGGTAGTCCTGGTAATCAATATCATCGAGTATTTTCTTTCCCTCTGAATCAACTGCGCGGAGAACACCGTGGTAAAGATCAAGAGCACCGTCTTTTCTTACAAGACTCAGG
Organism: Spirochaetia bacterium; assembly: GCA_963662265.2. Taxonomy (GTDB): domain Bacteria; phylum Spirochaetota; class Spirochaetia; order CADAEX01; family CADAEX01. The sequence goes on from CAXXHA010000003.1 coordinate 24,871, forward strand.
TGGTTTGAGGGGAAGTATGAGAAGTTGTCAATCCATTCGCTATTCTTACTGTGATAATCTTTGAAAAATTCAAGAGCTGAAAGTGACCACTCAATCATCTTTTCTATGTTCAGCGGATCATCTCCTTTCAGGAAAAATTCTCTCTCCTCTTCAGAAAGCGCCTTGTTCATACCTCCCGGTATTGCACCTGTTCCATGTATCTTTTTGCCTGCTGTTGCTTTTATTATTTCCTGGCCGAACTTTCTCATCATCACGCCCTGTACTGCAAGCTCCTTATGCTCCATTGCGACACCTATCACATTCCTGATTGCAGGATCTGCATCAATACCGAAAAGTAGATCAGGGCTTACAAGGTGGAAGAAGTGAAGGGCATGTGACTGGAAAACCTGCCCGTAATGCATCAGCCTTCTCAGCTTGTCTGCCGCAGGAGTAAGCCCCTCTCCTGTGCCTGCCCCTGCAATGACATCCATTGCTTTTGCTGCTGCAAGATGATGGCTTACAGGGCATATACCGCACAACCTTTCAACAAGTACCGGGGCTTCCCAGTAAGGTCTTCCCTGGACAAATCTCTCAAATCCCCTGAATTCAACTATATGAAGCCTTGACTGGCTGACATTTCCTTTCTCGTCAAGGTTGATTGTAACTTTTCCGTGTCCTTCAACTCTGGTAACCGGATCTATGGTAATCTTCATTATTATCCTCCCTAGTCATATTTAAATATTTCATACGGAAGTGATAATTCCTTCCCTGTTAAAAGAGCTGTCAGCACTTCCCAGATAAGGTCGGCATTTGGAGGGCAGCCGGGCAGAAAATAATCAATTTTTACAACTTCATGGCATGGGTAAACCCGGTCAAGAATCATAGGGATCTCACTGTCGCTGGGTAGTATTTTTTCATCATTGCAGTCTGAAACTGTCGGACCGTAGAGATATGCCTCTTCTATGCATTCCTTTACAGGAATGTTGTTTCTCATTGCAGGGAGCCCCCCCATCATTGCGCATTCACCGACTGATATCAGTGTTGAACAGTTTTTCCTGAAGCTCTTAAGGACATGCACATTTTCATGGTTGCAGCATCCCCCTTCGATAAGCCCTATATCGCAATGCTTTGTGAAAGTCTTTATATCGTCAATCGGGGATTTGTTGAATTCTACTAGTTCAATCAGCTCAAGTATTCTTTCATCTATATCCAGGATTGACATATGACAGCCGAAACATCCTGCAAGGGATGTTGTGGCAACTACCGCTTTACTCATAATTTATTCTCCCTGTTTTCCCCTTCTATATCTGTGCCGATTTCAAATTTATCGAATTTTCTCATACCCACAGGCACTTTGAAACCTATCCGTCTTTTGATAATTGCACCCACAGGGCATATATCCATTGCCTTCTGTGCAAGTTCTTCCGATATTTCAGAAGCAAGCGCTGTATCAATAGTTATCGAGACTTTATGTCCCCTGTCTTTGAAAGCAAAAATACTCTTTCCCTCATCATTTTTGACAGCCCTTATGCATCTCTTGCAGAGAATGCATCTGTTCTGATCCTTGATAAGATAATTATTTGATTCGAGGGGCCTTACCGGGTAAAGATAGGGGAAACGGGGCGCTGTTATCCTGTAGCGGTATGCAAGCGCCTGAAGTTCGCACTTCCCGCTTTTTTCGCAGGCCGGGCAGAAATGGTTGCCTTCCACAAACATCAGTTCCAGAATAGACTTTCTCATTTCTTCCAGCTGTTCTGTTCTGCATTCAACCTGCATGTTGTCTGTTATTTTTGTCGTGCATGCAGTAATCAGCTTTCCGTTTATCCTGACAGTGCATATCCTGCATGCCCCTTTTGGTTTTATGCCTGGATAATTACAGAGTGTAGGTATATAAATACCGTTATTTGCAGCTGCTTCCACAAGGTACTCGTCAGACTGGCCAATGCATTCTTTTCCATCTATTGTAAATTTAATCACTTCACTCATCACCTTCTCCCTCAGATCTCAAATATCTCATCCTGATAAAGATCACGTCCTGTTACGGAGCAGTAATCTTTAACAGCTTTGGAAAGGTCAAAAGCAGAAACAAAATTGTCATCTGTTTCTGTAATCCTGTTTTCATAAAGATGTCTGAAGTTTTTGATTGTAGTGAGAATGGGATTGGCAGCTGTCTGCCCCAGGCCGCATCTGTTTGCAGCCATCATAGTACTCCAGGAGAGCATATCGGTAAGGTCTTTCATTCTGCCGTGTCTGGAAAGTATTTTCTCAAGTGTTATTTTGTACATCTGTGTGCATGCCCTGCACGGTGTACAGGACCCGCATGATTCCTCTATGAAAAACTCAATAAAGTTATGTACAACATCACTGATAAGGTCTCTCTGGCTGTTGAAAATAATAAGGCTTCCGCCTGTAGCCAGGTCTTCATAGCCCAGTATTCTTGAAAAATCATCAGGCGCGATACAGGAACCGGAGGGTCCTCCAACCTGGACAGCCTGGATTTCATCAGGGTCTGCTCCCACCATATCAAGGACATCATTTACAGAAAATCCCCATTCTATTTCATAAATTCCGGGATATCTGCAGTCTCCCGAAACACTCAGTATCTTGGTCCCCCTGGATTTTTCTGTTCCAAGCGATTTATACCAGTCAGGACTGTTTATTATTATTTTTACAGCAGAGCATATTGTTTCCACATTGTTTACAACTGTCGGCTGTCCCAGGTATCCCTTTTCAACGGGAAAGGGCGGCCTGTCCCTCGGCTCGCCCCGTTTCCCTTCTGCCGATTCAATAAGGGCTGATTCTTCTCCGCATACATACGAACCTGCTCCGAACTGGATTCTTATATCAAAATCAAAACCTTTTATCCCCCCCACATCTATCCCGAGGAGATTCCTGTTCCTCATTTCCTCAAGCTTGTGTTCCAGAAAGGCTTTCATGTAATGGTATTCATACCGTATATATAGAATACTTTCCCTTGCACCTATTGCATAACCAGCAAGAGTCATCCCCTCGAAAATAAGTCTCGGGTATTCCGTCAGTAGGACGCGGTCCTTGAATGTTCCGGGTTCCCCTTCGTCTGCATTGCATATTACATAATGCCTGTCCCCTTCAGAGTTCCTGCAGAATTCCCATTTGAGTCCGGTCGGAAAACCTGCGCCGCCCCGTCCCCGTATTCCCGAATTCTTGATAACTTCTATGACCCCTTCCGGCGTGATATTGCTTTCCCTGATTTTCTTCCATATTGAACCAGGTTCATATTCTGATAAAACAACAGCCCCTTTTTTCATTATATGGTTATTGACAGCTGAATTGAGATAGGGGTCAGAATTATTCCCGTCACCGAGCTCAGAAACCTGCATGTCTCTGACATCCTTTCCTTTCCTCATATCGCTGACAATTTCCCTGACCCTGAAAGGGGTAAGCCTTGTAAATACTATTCCGTTTATAAGGGCAGCTGGTTCCTGATCGCTCATTCCAATACATGAGGAATCAAAAAGCCCTGCAAGTCCGTCACTTGAAACAGCGTTCCATTCACAGGAAAGCGCATCTTTAAAAGCTTTTACAACCTTGTCTCTCCCCATAAGATTGGCAACAAGACCGTTGTTGAGGTAAACATTGTATTTCCCCCCTTTTTCCATCCTGAAAAAATGGTAGAACGACAGGGTCTGCATAACATCCACAGCAGCTATATTGAGTTCAGATGTGATTTCACTTACAGCTTCCTGTGAGATATATCCGTACTGGTCCTGAATGTCCAGAAGTATATCTATCAGGTTAGTAGGATTACCACCGTAATGTTCTACAATACCGGCAACAGAATTTTTCATAATTAAGCACTCCTTGATATATTTGATAGGTGCTGAAAAATATATGTAAGTTTATTTATACCCGGCAAAATTGATGGGACTGAATAGTTCCGGGCAGTCACATGGCAGGAACAAGTCTATCTACATAGTATGGTGATTAAATATCCTGTTGTCAAATTTATGCAGTTACAACAGATTTTTATTATGGATTTTATCTGAACATCAACTATCATTTAAAACGGGGTATATGGAATTAATATGGGTATCCATTTAAGAACAGTTAAATGCAGCATTAAAGGGCTTGTTCAGGGGGTTGGTTTCAGGCCGTTTGTCTACAGAACCGCAAAAATGCTGAATCTGGCAGGTACAGTCTGCAACTGCTCAGATGGTGTTGAAATAGTGCTGCAGGGGATGGAAAAAAATATTGAAGAATTCATACTAACAGTCAAGACTTCATATCCCCCTGCATCAGAAATAGAAGATCTTGAATATAATATTGTCACGGGTAACTTCATATATGAAGATTTTACTATTGCTGAATCACAGTCATGTGATGGAAATATAACAGAAATAAGCCCTGATATTGCTGTGTGCCCCGATTGCCTTGATGATTTAAAGAAGCAGGAAAACAGGATTAACTATCCTTTTGTGAACTGCACCAACTGCGGTCCCCGTTTTTCAATAATAAAATCACTTCCCTATGACAGGTGCAGTACAACCATGTCTTTATTTGATATGTGCGGCAGCTGCAGAAATGAATATGAAAATCCTGAAGACAGAAGGTTCCACGCGCAGCCAGTTTCATGCCTCTCATGCGGCCCTGTATACAGGCTTCACATGAACGGAAGAACCGTAACGGAAACAGGGACAATTCTGAAAATTGCATCAGAGATGATAGATAACGGGAAAATTATCGCATTGAAAGGGCTCGGGGGATATCACCTGATCTGCAATGCACTTGATCATTCTGCTGTTAAAAGGCTCCGGGAAATCAAAAAAAGGGAGAGTAAACCTTTTGCTGTAATGCTTCGAAATAAAGATACTGCGGAAAAGTATGTATTTATAAATGAAAGTGATTTTAAAGCTTTAAGCAGCTGGAGAAGGCCAATAGTTCTCTGCCCTGACAGGAGAATACTCCCTTCCGGAATAAATTGCAGCCTTTCAAAAACCGGAGCAATGCTTCCATATATGCCGTTTCATTACCTGCTTTTTGAGGAACTGGAAACAGACTGCATAGTTGCGACTTCAGGCAATTTTCACGGGGAACCTCTGATAACCAGACAATAACGAAGCGCTTGAAAAATTCCTTCCTGTCACCGATTGTGTGATTACCTACAACAGGGACATACAAAACAGATGTGATGATTCTGTCCTTTTCACATCTAAAGGGAAAATATCCCTTGTAAGAAGGTCCAGGGGATGGACACCGAGAAGCATTTCACTTGATATGAAATGCGGCGGTATTCTTGCCACAGGGGCTGAGCTTAACAACACATTCTGTATAGGCCGGGGAAATAAGGCATTTTTAAGCCAGCATATTGGAGATCTTAAATCATATGATACAGAAATGTTTTTCAGGGAATCTGTAAAAAGGTTTTCTGATCTGTTTAAGATTGAAATAAAAAAAATAGTCCATGATCTTCACCCCGATTACCTGTCAACAAAATATGCCCTTGAATCAGGTCTCCCTTCAATAGCTGTCCAGCATCACTGGGCCCATATTGCATCGACGCTGGCAGAACACAGGATAAACAGAAAGGTTTCTGGATTTGCCTTTGACGGAACAGGTTACGGAATAGACGGCGCTGTATGGGGAGGAGAAGTTCTTATCTGCGATCTTCAAAGTTTTGAAAGATATTCACATCTTGATTATGTGATGCTGCCTGGAGGAGATTCTGCAGTTAACGAGCCGTGGAGGATGGGGCTCTCATATCTTATCAGGGCTTTCGGTTATGACTGCTTTGGTCTTAAACTTCCTCTTTTTGAGGTAATCGGGAAAAGGGAGATAAAAACAGTAACAGCAATGATTGAAAACAGAATCAATACCCCCCGGACATCCAGTATGGGAAGACTTTTTGATGCGGTTTCTGCAATAACAGGACTTTGTTTCTATTCCGGTTTTGAATCTGAAGCTGCAATGCGGCTTGAAAGCGAGGCAGATAAAGCATGTTGCGGCATAAAAACAGAAGACTGTTATTCATTCCATCTGAACAGAAACAATGCAATAGATGTTACACCTGTTATAAAATCAGTCGCCGAAGATACAGTTTCCGGCATTCCTGCAGCTGAAATATCTTTAAAATTTCATAATACAATAGCTGAAATAATCTTGTTCATGGCTGAGAAAATACGGGATGAAATAGGCATTAATTCTGTTTCTCTTTCAGGCGGAGTTTTTTACAACAGGCTGCTTCTTTCCTCTGCAGAAAACAGACTTTCAAATGCAGGGTTTGAAATATATTCAAACAGAGAAGTTCCTTCAGGTGACGGCGGTATTTCTCTCGGACAGTTTGCAATTGCAGCTGCAGGTGGAAATTGATTTTTTTTCTACTAAACATGAAAACTCTATACTATAATTTTTATAGATAACTGCTGATTAAATCAGAATTCAGCGAAACGGAGGGATTATGTGTCTTGCAGTCCCGGGACAGATTATTGAAATAGGAAAAGAGAGGGCGCGGGTTTCTATTAACGGTGTAGTTTACGATGCAGGTATAGCGCTTATGGAGAATCTTTCTGTCAACGACTGGGTACTGATGCATGCAGGCTTTATAATAGAAAAAATTGATACAGAAGAGGCTGAAAAGACCTTGAAGCAATAAGAAAATACACAAACCTGATTTAAATATGAATATAGAAAAAGAATATAGCCGGAAAGAAATTATCCAATCCATTCTGACAGAAATAAATAATTATAAACAATTCAAAGTCAGAATGATGGAAGTCTGCGGCGGACATACCATGTCTATCCATAAACATGGTATACATTCCCTTCTGCCAGACAACATTACGCTTCTTTCAGGACCTGGATGTCCTGTTTGTGTTACAGGTACAGAATACATAGACAGGGCAATAGCCATGTCATATAACAGGGATGTTATTATAACTACCTATGGAGATCTTATAAGGGTCCCCGGTTCTGAAAAATCGCTTCAGGATGCGAGGTCTGAAAACAATAATATAAGAATAGTCTATTCAACACTTGATGCACTGAAAATAGCCGAACAAAACCCTGAAAAAAAGACTGTTTTCCTGGGTATCGGATTTGAGACAACTTCTCCCGCGTCAGGTGCAGCAATACTTGAGGCGGAGAAAAAAGGGATTGATAATTTTTATCTGTATTCTTCCCACAAGATAATGCAGCCTGCAATGGAAGCTCTTGTTTGCAGCGGGGAATCAGATATCTCCGCATATATTTGCCCGGGACATGTGAGTGTAATAACAGGCACATCAATATACATGAAGATTGCATCTGAATACAGAATACCATGCGTAGTATCGGGGTTCGAACCTGCAGACATACTCAATGCAGTCCTCTATATCCTGAGGCAGATAGCAGAAAACAGGAGCGAGGTTGAGATAGCATACAGGAGGGCAGTAACAGAGAAAGGCAATGTAAGGGCCAGGGAAGTCCTTGAAAAAGTCTTTGAAAAGTCTGATTCAAACTGGAGAGGTCTCGGTGTAATTCCGGGCAGCGGATTGAAACTTAAGGCACAATACAGTAAGAGGGATGCTGAAATTATGATACCGGCGGAAATATCTCTCTCTTCGGAAAAAAAAGGGTGTATATGCGGATCAATCTTGAGAGGGATAAAGACCCCTTCTGAGTGTCCCCTTTTCGGATCAGTATGCACTCCGTCAAATCCGGCCGGGGCATGCATGGTTTCATCTGAAGGGAGCTGCGCCGCCTGGTACAGGTACAAACGATGATAAACAATAACGGAAAAATACTTCTTGAACACGGATCAGGGGGGGAGCTTACAAACAGAATTATAAATGATATTTTCCTTTCCCAATACTATCCATCTGGAAATACAGGCAGAATCCGGAAAAATCAGACAGACAGCGCAATACTTGAATTTGATGGCAGTATAATTTCATTTACAACTGACAGCTATGTGATTAAACCGCTTTTTTTCCCCGGCGGTGATATCGGTAAACTTTCGGTATGCGGAACAGTTAATGATATTGCTGTATCAGGTGCTGTTCCGAAATACATATCTGCATCGTTTGTCATAGAAGAGGGCTTCCCTGTCAGCGATCTTGAAAAAGTCGCCAGGTCCCAGGCATCAGCAGCTCTTGAAGCGGGGGTGGAAATTGTATGCGGAGATACCAAGGTAGTTGAAGAAGGATCCTGTGACGGATTATTTATAAACACATCGGGAATAGGATTTCTGGAAAACAGGTTCAGAGGCAATCTCAACTGCAGATAGCCTTGAAACGGGAGATGTCATTATTGTGTCCGGATGCATAGGAAGCCACGGCACTGCTGTTCTTGCTGCAAGGGAAAATCTCCCCTTCAGTTCTGATGTGGTTTCAGACTGCGCGCCTCTCTCCCCCGATGATAAGGGAGCTTCTTGAAAATGTTCCCCGATATTGTATTTATGCGGGATGCAACAAGGGGGGGGGATTGCCACAGTGCTTTGTGAACTGTCGGAAATGACAGGATCTGATCTGAAAATCAGCGAGGATAAAAATACCTTATGACAGCCAGGTCAGGGCACTCACAGATATACTGGGTCTTGATCCGCTCTATCTTGCAAATGAGGGGACAATAATAATTGCCTGCGAAAAAAGGGACAGAGGAAAAAGTCCTCTCTGTGCTGGGAAATAACAGATACGGGAGAAGATGCGCCGTGATAGGTGAGGTTACAGGCCGAGAAGGTGGAAAAGTACTTCTTGAAACTGTGATAGGCGGGAAGAGGCGTTTATACAGGCTGACAGGGTTTCAGCTGCCGAGAATATGCTAGGATCGTGAAAAACAGCAGCTAAAGTGGTTTCATATGGGCAGGGAAGGAAAAGATCTGATGCTGTCAGCCGGACGCGGTATTCCAGGTACCCCCTGTGGTACAGGATTGCCTTCAGGGTGCAGGGGGGGGGGGACAGGTTATTTCCCCGGATAACAGCAGGTGTACCTTTATATAGATAATACTGCCTTGAGGTTGGAGATATAGCAGGTGAGGATGTAGTAATTGCATGAGATAAGTTTGATGGAAAGGCTTTTTGAAATACTCGATAATATTATAAAGGAAAACAGCCTTAAGAGTATCAGCAGCATTACAGTCTCGATAGGGGAGATGAGGCAGGTAATACCTGAGTCATTCAGGCTTGCCTTTCTCTCACTGAAAAAAGATACCGCAGCTGAAAAAGCGGACCTTATAATGGAGTTTGTTCCTGTTAAGATCCGCTGCAGTATCTGCGGCAGGGAAAGCCGGGTAAAAGATAATATATACCTGTGCCCCTTCTGCAGTTCGGTTGATACTGAAGTTACTGAAGGGGATGAAATAACAATAAAACATATTGAAGCTGAAAAATGAGACTCTTTTGAATATTTATGAAAAGGAGATTTAGTAATGATTATAGAGATTAATCAGGACCTTTTTGAAGCAAACAACATACAGGCGGAAATCAACAGAAAACTGCTTACAGAGCGGCAGGTACTCATGCTTGACCTTGTCGGATCACCGGGATCAGGTAAAACAACGCTTCTCGAAAAGACAATTGAAGCACTCAAGGATAAATACTCTATCGCAGTTATTGAGGGAGATGTCAGCACAAAAAGGGATGCCCAGCGCCTTGAAAAACACGGCATACCATTGATATCTGTAAACACAAATGGAGCCTGCCATATTGAATCAGTAATAATAGATAATGCGCTTTCACAGCTTGATCTTGATAATACAGATATAATCTTTGTTGAAAATGTGGGAAAACCTTGTATGTCCTGCGGAATTTGATCTGGGTGAATATGGCAAGATCGCGGTAATAAGCACACCTGAAGGTGATGACAAACCGATGAAATATCCTCTCATATTCAGGAAGGCTAAAGTTATACTCCTGAACAAGATTGATCTCAATCCCCACCTTGATTTCAGTTACGAGAATTTTGAAAATGATGTGATGAATTTAAACAGTAAGGAGAACATAATACAGCTGTCAGCAAAAACAGGTGATGGATTTCATGAATGGATTGATTTCATAAAAAGCAGGACTTCTTCAGAATAATATCTGTTGATAATAAGCTTTATAAATTTCCTATTTTTCGAGAATTACTGTTTTTCCTCCTGTTCTCTCCATATAGACAATCCTGTCTGCAATCTCGTTTGCAATCCTTGTATCATGTGTGACATGAAGCACTGTACGCTTTTCCTTTCTGAAGAGTTCTTTCATCAATACTGCCATCCTGTCCTTCAGCCTGTCATCAAGAGATGAAAAAGGCTCATCCATCAGAAACAGGGATGCATTTTTCCCGAGAGCCCTTGCAAGCGATACCCTTCTCTCCATTCCCCCGGACAGTTCCGCCGGGTAGCTTTGTTCGAACCCTTTAAGCCCCACTTTCCTGATCAGCTCCATCCCTTTTTGTTTTCTTATCTTTTCCGGCATATGGGTGTCCATTAAATAGCTTACATTACCGATAACATTCATCCATGGAAGAAGCCGGGATTCCTGGAACAGGAATGCTACTTTCCCTGTTGTATCAGGAGATATTGTCCCTGTGTCAGGTTTTACAGTTCCTGCAAGAAGGTTAAGAAGTGTTGTTTTTCCGCATCCTGACGGGCCTAAGAGGCATGTGATTTTTCCCCTCCTCCAGTGTGAAGTCGAGGTCCTCAAAAATATTTATTCCCGGATAGGACTTGCAGATGTTTTTCATTTCAAGTTTCATCATGGGCTCCGTTGTCAATTACTTCAGGATGTATACCTGCAAAACAGCTTTGAATAATACCTGGACAGCTTAATTTGCAATAAACAAGGTTCACAAAACATATAACTTCAAGTTCCATTTCTTTTCTCCAGGTCCCTGCTTACTTTCAGATTTGCAAACCTCTGAATCATGTGTTCAAACAGCGATGATGCAGCTATCATGAATACGCACCATGCCATCACTGCCGCTGTATTGAGCTGGGCCCTTTCTATCTGAAATACTGTGCCTATGGCCCTGTCAGGCTGGCTCAGTACTTCTGCTGTTATCATTACCTTGAATCCCAGCCCAAGCGAGGTGATTGTTCCTGTCTTCAGGAATGGAAACATGGAGGGGATATAGAAATATTTCAGCTGTCTCCTGAAATGTATCTGATGTACTTTATGGAAGACTATGAGCTTCTTATCTATGTTGTGAATTCCGCCAACAACACTCCTGTAGAGAATCGGGAAAATAATCAGTGATGTTACAAAGATGGGAGTAAGTTCTGAATCAAGCCATATGAGCGAAAGAAGTATGATCCCCATTGTGGGAACTGTTCTAACCGCGGATTCAACCGGCCTTACAGCCTGTTCAAAATTGTCATTGATGCCTGCAGGTATACCTGCTGCAAGAGCGAGTATAAGGTCAAGAATAAATGTTATCATTATTCTTGACAGGGTTGAGAATATTACGGTCCATGCTGTACTGCTTGTGAGTATTACTGCAAGCTCTCTTCCTACCGAGACAATAGAGGGTATTATTATTTCCTGGTCAACAGCAGCAGAGACTGCCTCCCATATAACAAGGAGGCTTATTATTGAGATCCAGTAGCTCTTACCTGCTTTTGAAGTAGAACCTGTCATCAGGCAGTTTACCCCCCACAGAGTCAGGATTTGATTCATAGAGAACACTGAAATATTCTTCCATTGATTTTTTTGCATCCGCCGCATTAACCCACTTCAGGTTTCCCCCGGGTATTGATTTTGCAATAATCGGAGCAGGAGGCGCCTGTAAAAATGATGATGCCTTTTCTCCAGCGGATGCAGGATCTGAATTTATCTTTTCAACAGATTCTGAATACTGCCTTATAAATTCCTTGATCAGCCCGGGATATTTTTCAGCTGTCTCCGCTTTTACAAACAGAGATGCCTGCGGATAACTCTGTGAATCACCTGATATTTTTTTCCACTCTTCCTGAAGATCAATAATGACTCTGGCATCAGGTTTTTTTGTTCTTACAAGTGAAAATGCAGGTTCAGGCATCATTGATATTGAAGATTTCCCTGATATAAAGGAGGGGGCAAGTTCGGATGTATTCTGCACATACTTGAGTTTGACATCTTTTTCAGGGTCAATCCCGTTTATTTCGAGGAGGTGCCGGGTAATTATATCAGGGCTCAATCCTCTTCCAAGCATTGCTATTTCCCTCCCTTTAAGATCATCCCAGCCGGAAATATCTTCTGCTGATACAATGTAGAGTATTCCCCAGATAACAGTCCCCGCATATTTAATATCTATACCCTTGTTGTACAGTTTTGCTCCCAGTATTGAAGGTGCAAGAAAAAGATCAGCATCCCCTGAAATTACTTTTGAAGCAAGAAGATCGGGAGATTCAAGTATGCTGTATTCAAGACTTATATTGTCATCAAACTGCCTGTTCTCTGAAATCAGTTCAGCAAGTGATATTGCTGTAAAACCTGTAGGTGTGACCAGTGTAAGTTTAACAGGCTCTTCCTGTTTAGTTTTTATTTTCACTCTCTCCCCCTGCATGGATAAATGAAACTGCAAAAAATACTGTCAGCAGTAGAATAAGTTTTTTCATGGGACCTCCCTGATATCATAAGCCATTTACAATATCTATTATAACTATTGATTTCCGACATTCAATCACAGATTTTAAAAAGTTATAAAATATTGATATGCTCCTGGCTGTTTACAGTAATTATCATTGGTAAGTTCCTGAATACCCTGGTTTTGTATTTATGAAATGTGCTGTTAATAGTTTAAATCAGGTGATTTTCCCTCCATATTTCTGAGTCTGAAACATGTTTCCTGATGGCAGACGGTTAAAAATAAGATGATTATGAGACAAAAACAGATGTTTTTGATGTTATAATATAGATACATTCAAGGAGTCTTCATGTTAAAAAAAGAACACAGAATCAGGACGCTGACACCGAAACTTGAAAAAAGAATACAGAAAAATCCTCTCCTGAACATAGATACTTTCATAATACCGTCCCCCTATATCAAGTATCCCGATATTTCAAAAGATTATAATCACAGCTATATCTGGTATAACGAGAGTGAAATACTCGGCTACATGATTGTATATTCGAATCCTGAAAAAAACATTTACTTCATATATAAACTGGCAACCAGCCCTTTCGGAAGAGGGAAGGGGATAGGCAGTTCCTTTATCAGGCACCTGGCTGAAAACCTTCCCCGGGAGGCCAGAATATCTCTATATATATGGGAAAAGCAGGCAGATACAGTGGATTTTTTCCATAACAGGGGATTCATGACAGAAGAACAGATTGTTTACAGGAATCTTATCTACTACTATCTTTCTGCAAGGAAAGAGGATGTTGAATCTAGACTGTCGGAAAGGGGGGATACTTCAGAGGCAAAGCAGGAAGAGATAGGCAAGACAAGGCATGATGCAAGAAAAACACTCACCCTCCTTTCAGATATGGTGGAAATGCTTTCAATAGACAACTGTGACAGGATTATAGAGGATATAAACAGGGAAACCACTTCTCTTATAAACATGCTTAACTCCTACCGCGACAGCATGGATGTACTTCATGAAGTTAACCTGAGAGAGCTTATCATTGCCCGCCTTGTTCCCTTTGTCAAGACAGCGCCTGTTCCGTGCCGTCTGCTTGTGAATCTTGATACAGAATCCCCTGTAGTCATGGGGATATCACGTAAATATAAGCCGTGCCCTTCTGAATCTTCTTTCCAATTCAATTGAAGCAATAGAGGAGTCCGGCAGGAAGGGAAACATCAGAATAAGCCTTCATGAAAGCGATGACAGGATAGTACTTGTACTTCAGGATAATGGCATCGGGATCAGGGAGAAGTTTCTTGAAAAGGATGAAAACAATATCCCGAAATTTGTTGGAAACACCACAAAAAAGAAAAACTCAGGTGAGGGGATAGGAACCCGGCAGATATATTCCACATTCTGTCCCGAGAACATTACTGTCGACAGTGTTTATGGAAAGGGAACCAGGTGGGAAATATTCTTTGACCGGAGTTCTTGTGCACCTGACAGGCAGTTCTTAAGACTTGAAAGGCAGTTCAACGAGTTCAAGACGCTGTGGGAGGATTATTCCCTTTCCGGCCAGAGAACAAGAAACGATGTAATTGCATATATCTGGCAGATAAGGAAGATGGAAATATTCCTGTTTGACCTTATAATGCAGTTCAGCAAATACCACAATATAAGGATGATATACAGGACAGTTCTTTCATTTTACGCGGACCAGATTACAGCAGACAGGTTCAGGGAGACTGTTGAAAATTACAGGTCAGATAATGATAAAGCCTGCGAATGGCTGTATGAAATTGTTTCTGAAATAAAAGTAAGGGAAAAATACCTCAGGGAAAAGGAAGATACTGATAAATTCCGGGGAGCCCTTTTCAAGAGCTACGGGCAGGCTGTTGAAAACAATATTATCTTTACAATGGACCCTGAAAACGGTGAATTTCTTGCTACAGACAGAAAACTGGCAGAACATCTGGATCTTGCCGCCTATCTTCAGAATGACAGGGACAACCTGCTCAGGGGTGAATTTAAAGGTGATGTCAATAATGATTCCCAGCCCATTGTTCTCGGGCTCTGGTCGGTTGAAAGCCGTGAAGACCTTGAAGACAAGCTCCTCCTCCTGAGGCAGGGGGCTGCAGTGCTTGTCAATATGGGGCTTCACCCCGCCAAAAAGCTTTCTTTTTATCAGACTACTTATCCTAAATATAAATATGATGTTGATACATACCGGACTATGACATTGCAGCAGTTTGTAAACATGAGCGATGAAGAACTTTTTGACTGTACGAAAATTACTGATGATGAGTTTTCTGATTACGCTTTTGCTGTTGACTGATAAACCGGTATTTTCATGAACAGGATTTGATCCTGCGGGTTATTGACTCGAAACGTATAGTATGTATACAATGTCTCTGTGGGTGATCTGGAAAAAATACGCGAACAGCTGATGTATCTTTCTGAAAAGATGTCGCAATCAAACAGGAAATCATATGATTTCGGAGACGGTATTGATCTTTATAAGAGTGAAATTCACACAATAGATATAATAGGCCGTTTCCAGGGAATTCATGTCTCTGAAATAGCCCGTAAATTCGGTGTTACAAAGGGGAGCTGTTTCACAGCTTCTAAAGAAGCTTGAGAAGAAACAGCTGATAGATAAATATCCTGATAAAAGCAACAATACTCGTATTCTCATCAGGCTGACAGAAAGAGGTGAGCTTGCCTTTAAAAAGCATAACATGCTGCATGAAGTTGAGGACAGAAAGCTGTATAATTTTCTTGAAAACCTCGATGACCATGATATGAAAATTCTTTATTCATTTCTTGTAGAAGTAAATGAGATGTGTGAAAAACATATTTAATTGCTGTTATCTGTGATGACAGGCAACATATTAAATCCATAGTACGGATTTTATTTTTGACAAAACGTATAGTATGTATACGATAAATCCGGGAGAAAGTGTTATGAATGATGAAAAATTAACTGCAAACCAGGAAGAATATCTTGTGACAATTTATAAACTTGAGAAGAAAAACAGGGTTGCAAGAGTTTCTGATATTTCCAATATAATGAAGGTAAAGATGTCTTCCGTCGTAAGCGCGCTTAAAATATTAAACAAGAAAAAATTGGTGATCTATGAGAAAAAAGCATATATAACAATGACAGGGAAAGGTCAGAAAATTGCAAGAGTCCTGTGTGAGAAATTCATAATTATAAGGGAATTTCTTGAAAAAACTCTTGAGATTAACTCAGACGATGCAGTGAAACAGGCTTGTAAAATTGAGCACTTTATAGATACCGAGACTGCAAAAAGACTGTGCAGATTCACAGCTTTAATAAATACACTTTCTTCCAATCCCGAATTTCATAATTATCTGCAAATTACAAATAAGGGACCATGTGCTAATGATAACTGCCAGCGGAGGAAAAATTTAACAGCAGTTTGATTTTTTATAATTCAAAAAAGTGCAAAGCTGTTTTAAAAATAAATATTCCCCCTGAAAACAATTTTCAGGGGGAAACTTCTGTCAGAAATGATTGAAATATTCTTATCTTTTCAGTTTAAAACGGGTGAGCTCGTTGTTGATGCTTTCTATGACTTCGCTTGTTGAGTCTGCAATATATTTTACACCGTTTATGGAACTGTTTATATCGTTTGTACCGTTTGTTATTTCCCTGTAGCTGTTGAATACTTCGGCATTAGTTCTCTTGAATTTGTCAAGTTCCCCGGTTATCTGTATTACCCCGTTGTTCATTTCAAGAGATCCGTTTCTTACTGCATCGGTGATTGAATTGATGTTTGATATTGCTTCAAGAATTTGTTTTGAGCCTTCAATCTGTTCCGCCATTGAATTTTCAACTTCATACCTGAGGTTGTCGATGTTTGACACAACATCCATGATCTGGTCGAATGTCTCTTCCGCTCTCTGTGAGGAATCAACAATTGAATCAATTACCTCTTTTACAGATCCGAGCTTCTGTGCAATTTCCTTTGACTGTGATGCTGAGTTTTCTGCAAGCTTCCTGATCTCATCTGCTACTACTGCAAATCCTTTTCCTGCTTCACCCGCATGGGCTGCCTCGATCGCAGCATTCATTGAGAGAAGGTTTGTCTGTGCGGCAATTCCGCTTATCACATGGTTTGTCTCCATAAGGTTGGCCGACTGAACCGATATTTCATTTACCTGTGTATTTACAATATTGAGCTTCTTCTTCCCCTCATTTGAAGTTTCAACAAGCTGCTTGTAGTTGTCTCCGAGGACAGAGAAAACCTTGTTTACATTAGTGATGTTTGCAACCATTTCTTCGATTGAAGCTGATGATTCTGTAACGCTTGCAGACTGGTCTTCAATCATCCTGTTGAGCGATTCCATTGCCCGTGAAATCTGTTCAACAGCTGAAGCTGTTTCTGTAACACTTGCCTCCTGGTTGTCGAAAAGTTTTGATGAAGAATTAACATTAGCCGCAATCTCATTTACAGCTGCGGCAGTGCTTTCCATGTTTGCCTTTAATTCACTTCCAGACCTGGACAGGTCGACTGATGCAGTTTTTATGGAACTGATTGTACAGTACAGTTTTTCTGTGAAATTGTTGAAATGTGATGCAACTTTTCCGATTTCATCATCAGATTTGATATCAAGCCGCTGAGTTAAATCTCCGTCCCCTTCCGCTATTTCATTCAGCCTGTTTCCAATTTTTGAAATCGGCTTTATGAATTTAACAAGTGTAAAATAGGTGAATATAAGTATTATTGCTGCAAGTGCAATTGAAAGCAGTGTTATGACAACTGTGAAATTCTTTACAGGAGCAAATATTTCCTTTTCAGGAACAAGAATTCCGAAAAGCATTCCGCTGTCAGTATCCCTGCAGGAGATAAAGTATTTCTCTCCGTCAATTTTAAAATTTCTGAAATTGTTTTCTGAATCATTCCCTTTAAGTATTTCACTAATCCATGGAACTTCATCTGCAGATTTCATAGTCAGTTCTTCATCAAGAGTGTATGCCAGAAAAAGTGATGAGTTTTTATCCACAAGAAATGTGTGGCTGTGTTCTGTCACTTTAAGACTTTTAACAAAGTTAAGCAGGTCATCAAGTACCCAGTCTACAGTTGTCAGACCGATTATATCCCCTAAATTGTCTTCTATAAATGCAGCAACAGTAATCATAAGCGCTTCTGTTCCTGCTTCATCTACATATGGGGCTGACCAGTAGAATTTCTTCTCCCTTTCCTTGCTTCTATTCCAGTTTGACGGCAGAGGATCTGTATACCATTCCTGGTTAAGATAATCATACTCCGGGGTCGAAAGATCCCATGTATTTACGACTTTGTTGTTTTCCCAGTAAACATATGGACCGAAATATTTTATATTTTCATCAAAAACATAACTGTCATACCATATACCCCCTCCTATTGATTCTGGAATTGAGTAATAGCTGTCTATGAGATAATTTGTAATTTTTTTACTGAAATCCTCATCGGAAAAGTCCCTCTTCAGGTTGTAAAAAAGTTTACCCCCTGTAGCGAGTTCCTCGGCTTTTTTTTCCATAAGTTTTGTATTTTCGTTTATTTTATTGATACTTATTGTGATTTCCTTGTTGATTTCAGATACTTTTAGATTGGAATAGAAATTTCTGCTTAGATTGAAACTGATAAGTATAAACAAGCTGAATGATACAAGCAGACAAAGTCCAATTATAAATGAAATCCTCGATATTAGAGATTTTTTCATCTTTAAACCTGCCCTGTAATGAATATGTTGAATCCATTATATATCGGTTTGATCAGTTTTAAAAATCTTTTATTCTTATCGATAACGCAAAATTAAGAACTTTTAGTTCATGGTTATGTTTATTATGAAAACAAGGCCATTCGAAAAATTAAGGTAAATAAAATAATAAATAGATAAAAAAATATTGACATGTGTGTCCATGAGTCATATTATGTAGCTGTCTCTGACGGAAGGTTTTATTATTCTGATGATCATATGACCAGCAGAATGAAATGCTGTCCCGGAAATCTTCAGTATTTCCGCGATACGGAATACCCTGCAGTATTTATCTCCATGCCCGGACTGGAGTCCGGATACGGGAAGTCAATACACTGCGGTAGCGGCATTCCATAACTGACTGAAGGAGTAAGAGAGATTCTTCAGTGCGTATTTTGAATCAAAATACTGCTTCTGAAATTATTCAGCCTGTGTATCCGGCTGATACTCTTCCTTACACTTCTTTATCAGCAAACAAACCACTTCCTCAGAATTCCATTCGGGACTTTAATCAGTCACTGAAATCTGTTTATGCGTGCTGTTGTGTTAACGTTGTCTGACAGGTTTTCATTATTCTGAAAAGTTACCGGAAATTAAAAGGAGTTTTGTCTTATGGAGGAAAAGCGGTACGGTTTTGCAGGTATTTTTGTTGAGAAAGGGGAAGGTAATGTCAAAAAAATACAGGATATCCTGTCGGATTATTCAACCTGTATTCTCGGTAGAATGGGGCTTCCCCATATAGGAGATGACAACCTTTCCATAA
Organism: Spirochaetia bacterium; assembly: GCA_963662265.2. Lineage (GTDB taxonomy): Bacteria > Spirochaetota > Spirochaetia > CADAEX01 > CADAEX01. The sequence continues at coordinate 43,860 of CAXXHA010000003.1, forward strand.
TCACACTGATACTGCATGCAACAACCGATCAGATCGGTTCTCTGACAGGAAAGCTGGGTAATATACCCGGCGTTACAGTAAAATCCGGAATCAGTAAAAAATAACAGAAATCATGTCTCAGTAGCAAAGCAGCTTCTCTGCTGAAGTGTGAATAACTGCATATAACTTCAGTTGTTCTGATTGGGACTTAACCGGATTAATCAACATTACTGTCTTGCGGATAAATCATGGAAACAAAAATGCAATTATTTTCTGTTAATTCAACTGCCCTGAATTAATAAAGGGTTTTTACCTGTTTTAATGACATCCAGTTTTAAACAGCAGAAATGAAAATGCAGAATCATAAAATTACCGCTCAAGACAGGTGCATGGAATCCATGCAGAAATTTGAAAGTCTGTCAGGAGAACAGGCTATACAAGGAGTGAAGAATGAAACCAGCAGCAGGCCCCTGGGCTAAAAATGTAATCAAACAGGATGAAGTTGATAAATATCTCATTGATGGAAAAGATTTTATTGATGACAAGCTGATAAATAAGCAGATTGAGGAAAATAAAAATCCCGGTAAATCAAGAATAAAGGATATTCTTGCAAAGTCATATGATCTTCAGACCCTTGCCCCTGAAGAAACAGCTGCTCTTCTCGATGTAACTGACCCTGAAATACTGTCTGAAATGTATGAAACAGGGCTTAAGGTAAAACAGAAAGTTTACGGTACCCGTATTGTTACTTTTGCCCCCCTGTACTGTTCAAACCACTGTGTAAACAACTGTCTATACTGCGGATTCAGATCTGAGAATACAAAAGAGAGGCGGAGGAAGCTTTCACTCGATGAGATTACCAAAGAAGCTGAAGCTCTGGAAAATATCGGGCACAAACGGCTTATCATGGTTTACGGTGAGCATCCTGAATCTGATGCTGATTATATCGTTGATACTGTGAAATCTGTTTATGACACAAGAGTGGGTAATGGTGAGATCAGAAGGGTAAATATCAATGCAGCACCGATGGAAATTGAAAAGCTTAAAAAACTTCATGAAGTCGGAATCGGTACATTCCAGGTCTTTCAGGAAACATATTCCCATGACCGTTATTCACAGGTCCATCCTGCCGGAATAAAGAGCAACTACAGATGGAGACTCTATGCTCTTCACAGGGCAATGGAGGCTGGTATTGATGATGTAGGTATGGGTGCTCTTTTCGGTCTTTACGACTGGAAATTTGAGGTTATGTCTCTCCTGTATCATACACTGGATCTTGAAAAACAGTTCGGCGGAATCGGGCCCCATACAATTTCATTTCCCCGCATCGAAATGGCTTCAGGGCTTTCTCTTCCTGATGCGCAAAAATACAAAGTTGAAGATGATGAATTTAAAAGGCTTGTTACAGTGCTCAGGTTAAGTGTACCTTATACAGGAATGATTGTGACAGCAAGGGAAAAACCCGAGATAAGGAAAGAGGTTTTCAATGTGGGATGTACACAGGGGGATGCTTCTTCAAGGATAGGTATCGGAGCCTATCATGAGGAGGAAACCGGGGAAAATCAAGATCTTGAAAAACAGCAGTTCGAGCTCGGGGATACAAGAGATCTTGATGAACTTGTTGCAGATCTTGCTGATCAGGGTTATCTGACATCATTCTGTACCGCTGGATACCGCTGCGGCAGGACAGGCGACTCTTTTATGGATGTTGCAAAATGCGGCAAGGTCCATGCATTCTGTATGCCTAATGCTGTTCTTACATTCAAGGAATATCTTCTTGATTATGCAGGGGAAAATACTCTTGAAAAAGGCAATAAACTGCTTGAAAGTGAATTTGAAAAACTGAATGAAAATATAAAGCCGAAAATAAGGGAATACCTGGGCAGGATTGAAAAAGGGGAGAGAGACCTCAGGGTCTGAGGTAGGTGTCTTGTGAATAGTTTTAAAGAGATTACCGGCAGTATCCTTGAAAAGAAATCAGAATCCTGCGGTTGCTATCTGTGGCTTGTTGAAGTCATTGGAAAAAGATTTTCCTTTGTCTGCGGCAGAAATCCGGATTATCCTCTTTTGCAGGAAATAACAGAGATAAGTGTCAGCAGCAGGTACAGGCTTCTTGCCCAGAAGGAGTCCGGCGAATTCAGAGCTGAAGATTTATCTGTATTAAAGGAAACTGGAGAAATAATTGGAAAACATATACCGTAATTTTGATTTATCTGAAAAAACTGTAGAACTCCTTAAAGAAGCCAGGAAAATAACAGATTCTGTTTACGGCAGAGGGATTTATATAAGGGGAATTATTGAATACTCCAATATCTGCCGTAAAAACTGTACATACTGCGGAATAAGGGGTGGCATGCCGGGCATTAACAGGTACCGTCTTACCGAAGATGATATGGCTGGTATTGCTGTGAATCACATAAATAACGGTATTAAGACTGTTGTTCTTCAGGGAGGTGAAGATCCCGGAATTACAACAGAATATCTTTGCAGAGTCATTGAAAAAATCAAGAAATTTGATAGTGAATCTGCAGTTACCCTCTCAATAGGGGAGAAAAGCTATGAAGAGTATTGTGAACTGAAATCATCCGGAGCAGACCGTTTTCTGATCCGGTTTGAAACTTCAAATGAAAAGCTTTACCAGGACCTCCACCCGGGTGAAACTTTGAATAAGAGACTTCAGGATATTTACAATATAAAAAAAGCCGGATTCGAACTCGGATCCGGCTTCATGGCCGGACTTCCAGGGGAAGAGGAGGGGGATACAGATAGAAATCTTGAGCTGCTCAGGAGCCTTGGCGTTCATATGGTGGGAGTGGGGCCGTTTATTCCTGCTCCGGGAACACCTCTTGAAAATTTTTCTCCTCCGTCTGTTGACCTTCTTATTTCTATCTATGCCAGGATGCGAATCATGATGCCTGATGTGAATATTGCCGCAACTACAGCAATGGATGCGCTTCAGACCGGGGTAAGGGCGCTGTCTCTGGAGGCAGGGTCGAATGTTCTTATGCCGAATCTGACACCTCCTGAGATACAGGCAGACTATAACCTTTATACACGCAAAGATAAAGTTGACAGGAATCTTTCATCATTTTCATCTGTTGCTGATGAGCTTGAAAAACTCGGGTACAGGGCCCTGTTTAACGAGAGGGGAGATTCCAGGAAATTTCTCAAAGAGCATTCATGAGTTGAGTCTGTATGAGACTGAAACTAAAATAATAATTTATAAAAAACTCTGCTTTTGCGTGTTTTATCCTTATCCTGAAACAGCATGATTTAAACCGGGCGGATGAGAAAAAATCTTCCGCCTGTTTTAAAAAATACTTTTCCTGAGTGCCTTCCCTGCAATTTCCGCGATTTCTTCAACAAATATTCTGTCAGTTTCTCCGAAAGATGAATAGCTGCGGCTGTCAATATCAATGACAGCTATGATTTTTCCGTCACAGAATACTGGAACAACTATCTCGCTTCTGGATTCTGAATCACATGCAATATGACCCGGAAAAAGATCAACATCCTCAACAATAACTGTTTCTTTTTCTCTGGCAGCTTTTCCGCATACCCCTTTTTTTATATCAATTGCTGTGCAGGCAGGTTTCCCCTGGAACGGTCCGAGGTAGAGTGTGTTCCCCTCAAGAAGGTAAAAACCTGCCCAGCTTATCTTGTCAAAACTGCTGAATAGAATTGCAGATATATTTGCCAGAACTGTTACTCCAGGAAGATTTTCTCCTGCGAGTTCTCTTATAGCCTGAATAACTGTTTTATAAACTGTTTCATCTGTATTCATGATACTTATTTTAGCATATCTGAAGCTGATGTCGAGTTTTCAATAAATGTATTTTTTCATTTTCATGAAGCTTCCATTGGGGAGGGCAGTTTTCTTATGCCGGTTACCCGGCTCATGGATTCCATGACAGAGCTGCGTATGATTACGGCATGAGAGCGGCTGAATCATCTATTGAGCAAACTGAATACTAGTTATATATTGGATTTCATGACTTCTGAAAAAGGTGATTTTAAAAAAATATTTCTCCTGGGAATACCACTCTTTGCAGGTAACTTTTCAAAGTACCTTCTGCAGCTTGCCGATACTGTGATGGTTGGAAGACTCGGTACCATGGAACTTGCTTCAATTGCAATTGCAGGTCTTTACTGCCATGTTCTTCTCACATTTATCTGGCCCCTTACAAGCGGTGTTCAGGCAATTGCTGCCAGAAGATTCGGTAAACAGAAATTTACCGGGCCGGAAGATGATTTTACAGAAGAAAATCAGCCTGCAGCTGTATCCGGCAGGGAGGCTGGTAAGCTGCCGGTAAATGCCGCCGATAAGATTGCAGCGGATGATTTTTTCTGTGTCCCTGATTCTGACGGAGGACGGATTTGTCCGGATAAAGTTTCTTCTGGTAAAACCTTTTCAGTCAGCGTTACAAGGCCTGACGGATTATCTGCAGAAGCTTTTACAGGAAGGGCTCTTACAGGAGGATTTCTTGCAGGTGCAGGCGCGGGATTTGCCGCCTTTATAATATCATTTGCAAGCAGCTTTATTCTGAATATTCTCATTGATGAAAAGCAGCTTCTTCCCCTGGCTCTTGATTATACCAACCTCTTCAGATGGGTTTTCCCTATAGCCGGTCTCGGTGTTGTAATTTCAGGATTTCTTGCTGGAATAAACATGACATTCCAGATCATGGTTGTTACTATTGGAACAAATATTCTCAATATATTCTTTAATTATCTTTTCATCTTCGGGTCATTTGGTTTCCCTGAAATGGGAGTAAGAGGCGCTGCACTCGGAACTGTTCTTGCTGAAGTTTTCGGAACGCTCTATCTTCTGGCTTATCTTCTTCAGGAGAAAAAACTGCTGCCTTACAGGATTTTCAATATAAGAAAAATTAATTTTTCGACAGTCAGGGACATTGTAAGGATATCCTCTCCCATAGCTGTCCAGAATATAATAGCTCTGACCGTGTTTCTTGTGTATGAATCCTTTATCGGAATGATAGGAACCGCATATCTTGCCGCGACTCACATTATTTTCAGCGTATTCAGGGTGAATAAGACAATAGTCGGAGGTTTTGCAAGGGCAGGGGGAATTCTTGCCGGTAATTACCTGGGGGCAGATAAAAAGGATAGAGCAATTAGCATAGTGAACTGCTGTGCAGTTACAGGACTTGTTATAGGAATTGCTATTGTAGTTGCTGTACTGGTCTTTCCGCAAAGCATAGCCTCTCTTTTTACAACAGATGCGGAAACTGCTTCAATTACAGTGAAAGCTCTCCGTTTTTTTGCTCTATTTTTCTTTATTGAAGTTTTTGGCTATACATTCGAGATAATATTTTCAGGGATAGGGTGGGGCAAATATGTGCTGTTTTCAGAGTTTACCACAAATATGGTTTTCATCCTTTTCATGACATGGATGTGCGTTAAAATTCTCGGTCTCGGTATTTACTGGGGATGGCTCAGCTTTGCACTTTACCAGGTTTTCCATGCTCTTATCTTGAGTTCCGGGTGGCTTTCAAGGCGGTGGCTCCATGTTGAGGTTGAAACAGGGTAGAAAAAATATATTGTTTTTCAAGTTCCCCTGCAGGCAGAAATCCAGGGTAGATGTTCGGATTCTGCGGGGGAAAAACAGCAAAAACGGGTTTCCATAAATACAAATGAATGAAACAGGAATGAAACAGGAATGAAACAGGAATATTAGTTATTCAGCAATATTCCGGAATAAAAAAATTATGAATAGTCAGAAAAATGTAATATAATTATTTACTGTGAGAACGGTAAATAATTCACATAATTCTTTATATCACGGAATTCTTTCTCTTGTTATTGAGAAGCTGGATTCCTTTATTATTATAGCGGATGAAGAAACTAATATCGTTATATGGAACAAGGCAGCTGAAAACTGTTTCTGTATACCGGAAGAATTTGCTGTAGGTAAAAAAGTATTTGATCTTCCTGTCATATGGGACAGGGATCAGATCCGGGAACAGCTTGAGCAGTCAGGCAGCATAAATGCTGACAGATTATTGAATCTGGAACTGGAAAGACCGGATAACCAGAAAAGATGGATCTCTTTCAGGATATATAAAATTAATTCTTCGGAAGATAATAACAGTTCCTATATTTTTCTGGTTGGAAATGATGTTACTGAACAGACAAAAAGCTTTGAACTTCTTAAAGAGGACAACAAGTTCAAGGCAATCGGAGAACTTTCCGCCGGTATAGCTCATGAAATAAATTCCCCACTGCAGTATATCCATAATAATCTCACTTTTATAAGCAGTGTGCTTGAATCCCATATGAATATTGAAGATAAGCTGCTCTCCATTCCGAAATCCCAGGACAGCAGCAGTCTGGAAAAATTTGTGAAGAACCTGAAAGAGGAAATTGAACTTCAGCAGACAGATGAAATATCATCTGAAGCAAGGGAAGCTATTGATCAGTCTATGGAGGGAGTGAGGCGAATTGAAGTAATAGTAAATTCCCTGAAGAACTATGCTCACCCGGAAAAGGATGAACCTGTTGATGTCAATCTTATTTCAGTAGTGCAGGATTCAATTAACTTATCGATAAATGAATGGAAATATGTGGCTGATATAGAAACTGATTTTCCTTCTTACCCTGTAATTATAAAAGGTTATCCGACATATTTAAGCCAGGTAATTGTCAATATTCTTGTAAATGCGGGGCACGCAATCGAGGAGCTCCGTGTAATAAAAGATATTAAGGGCCTGATTAAACTGAATGTAAGTACAGGCGACGGGATGGCTGGAATCCGAATTGAAGATAATGGTATAGGCATGAGGGAGGAAGTCAGGAGCAGAATATTCGAGCCGTTTTTTACTACAAAGAGAATTGGAAAAGGGACAGGCCAGGGGCTTGCAATTGCCTACTCAATTATTGCCAATAAGCACATGGGACAGATAACATGTGAATCCACTGTTGGTGAAGGCTCTGCTTTTTACATAGAGCTGCCGGTTGATATGAATGATGGGAAATAATATTAACAGTTCACATCCATGGTTGCCCGGAGGAGATTATTACCAGACTGCTCTTGATAATTTTCCTGATATTGTAATTATCCTTAACTGCAGGCTTGAGCTTGAATATTTAAACAGAATAGGATTGGAAATATATAAAACTGACATTGTCAGATCAGGATTTACCATCAAAGAGCTGTTCCCTGATGCTGATGATCTGCCGGAAAAGCTGATGCAGTTGAAATCAGGCAGATTTTTGAGTAATTATGAAATTATAAACAGCCGCGGCGATGGGAAAAAATACAGTTTTGTTTCCGCCGGAATTTTTAAAGACTGTATTACAGGTGAAGAAAAATATCTTCTTTTTGTCAAAGACATGACATCTGAAATAAATGAATTTGCCAAACAGATCAAGTCAAATATTGAACTGATAAACAGCAATGAAATGCTTAAGAAAAAATATGCGGATTTAATTATAGAAAACAGGATGTCTTCGATCGGGCAGCTTGTCGGCCGGTATAGCACATGAAATAAACAATCCTCTCGGATATATAAAAAGTAATTTCAATGTTCTTACAGAAAATATTGAAATACTTGAAAAATATATCTCTCTTCTTAAAAGCAGTTCTTTAAATTCTGAAATTACAGAATTTGCTGATAAAAACAATATTCAGGAAATATTTGATGATCTTGAGGATATCAGAAAAGAAACAAACCATGGGATTTCAAAAATAAAAACAATAATTGACAGCCTGGGAAGCTTTTCCCATACAAATATTCTTGAGAAATATGAACAGGTCAATATTAATGATTCTATTGAAAATATGCTTGTTATAACTGAGAATCAATACAAATATGATATTGAAGTGATATACCGTCCGGGACAGGTGCAGGACACTTACTGTATGGTCTCAGAGATAAATCAGGCTTTTCTCAATATTTTCATGAATGCTGTGGAAAATACACGTAAAAGCAAGTCAGAGAAAATAATAATTATTGAAACCTGGATGAGTGATAATATGATTTATATTTCTTTTGAAAATCATGGCGATTCTGTTGATGAAGCAGATCTTGAGAAAGTATTCAATCCTTTTTTTACTACTAAAAAAACCGGAGAAGGGATGGGGCTTGGTCTTACAATTGTTCAGGATATTATCCGGGACAGGCATCAGGGAAGTATAGTCTTAACCAATACAGATAACGGTGTATGTGTTAAGGCCTCAATTCCCGTTATTGAATATTCGGAGGATACTTATGGAACATAACATCTTGTTTGTTGATGATGAAGTAAATGTTGTAAAAGGAATAAAGAGGCTGTTTCTGCGGACAGATTACAAGGTATTTATTGAAACAGACTGCAGAAAAGCGCTTGAAATAATTAAAGAAAACAGAATTAGTGTTCTTGTTTCTGACATGAGAATGCCAGAAATGAACGGAGTTAAGTTTATAAAACTTGCCGATGAAATAGATCCCATGGTTGTCAAGATAATACTGTCAGGGTATTCAGATATTGATGATATCATGTCTGCCATCAATGAAGGTCATATATACAGCTACATTACAAAACCCTGGCATGATGAAGGTCTGAAACTGCTTATATCCAATTCCTGTGATTATTATGAAAAAAAAATCAGGGAAAAGGAGCTTATTGCTGAACTGAAGAAAAAACAGAAACAGCTTGTAGATATGAATAAAAACCTTGAAAAAATTGTTGAGGAAAGGACAAAGGAGATAGCTGAGACAAATAATATACTGAACCTGATTATCAAAGGTTCTGACAGGGAAACAATATATTCCAGTATTGCTGAAAATATCAAGCAAATAAACAGAAGAGGCGCTTCTGTTCTTGTGATGGAAAACAGCAATGCTCAGTACTACGGGGATGAAAATATCACTGTGGATAAACCGGAAGATATAAAAAAGTCTGAACAGGCTTTTGAATATAAAGATCTGGTTGTTTTTCCGATTACCTATTCAGGAGAACTTGTAGGAGCCTTCCTTCTGAAAAATGATATGAGTCTTGATATCTCAATAACTGAAAAAACGGATATCATCATTTAAATCTGCCGCCAAGCTGTATATGACACAGCGCTTTCTTCTCAGTGATTCGGGAGGATTTATCAATAATATTGATAAAATGATAGGTGAGTTGTCTGATGAATGATCTGCCGGATAAAGCTGTTTATCTGCAGTTTTGATAATTCTTCCGACAGAAAACAGTTCCTGGAAAATGCTGAAAAAAAATATAAAGATACTCCCGGTTTTAAAAAAACATTTATTGATTTTATTTTGTTCAACAGATTGGAGAATTTACTGGGGGCGGATATTATTATTTCTGAACCGGTTAAAGAAAGGCAGCTTAAAATTCACGGTTTTCCTGACATAAGAACATTCAGTGAACTGGCTAATATCAGTGCTGTTTTTGAGAAGCTTTCTGAATGCCTGGGTAATACTGATCCGGCAGATACAGCACTTCCTCCTTCTCTTTTTTTCAGGAAAGGTGATACAGTCGCGGAAATATTCAATACAGAAAATACCAATTCTGCTGAGATATCTGATATTATTGATTTCGATTCAGACAGTTTTAATGTTGAAAGATCTGAAAACATGCAGATATGCAAGGCTAGAAAGAGCGGCTATCTAGTTTCGTCCATCGGAAGACTGTCAATTTCCTCACCAGTGGTATTTTCGAGTGTGAGAAAACAGAAGTATATGTTTATTATTTTCCTGTCATATACAGGAAGAATGATCTTCTTGATTATATTTATAACTGGTTTAGCCAGTTTTCTGTAAAATACCCCGAAGCCCCGTTCCGTGAATTACCTGACAGAAAGTATCTTGAGAATTCTGATGCGAACAGGTTTCTGGCGATAAAAGGTAATACAGCTGTAAGCGGAAGGGATGCTTCAATTGAAAAACTATGCTGCTATACTGACAGTATTGCTGATGAAGAGGGGAGAATCGATCACAGATCTTTCAAAAGATACACAGTTGTAGACAAGGACCAGCTTCTTTTCAGAAAATTTAAAAAACTTGATCCTGTCCCCGGAGTCGATATTTACGGCAACCGGATTGAAGTAGATGAAAGCAGCGACAGGGAAATAAAAGCGGAAGGATTAATCAGGGAAGAATCTGAAGGGGAGTATATAAACTATTATTCTGATTCTGCAGGGCTCTTTTCTTTCGAAGAAAACCGGGCTCTGGTTGAAGAGGTGATGATAGTCGACGGAAATGTTGATTATAGGACAGGCAATATTGATTTTCCGAATAATGTTAATATCAGGGGTGATGTTGCCCCCGGGTTCAATGTCAGAAGCGGAAAAAATGTAATTGTCGAAGGCTGTCTTGATAACGGTTCATTTGTCAAATGCGGGGGGGACCTTGTTGTAAAAAACGGGATAATCGGCGAGGGGACCAGGATTGAATGTGAAGGTGATGTTTATGCTAATTATTTTTCAGAGGCAGAGCTTTACTGCAGCGGTAAGACTGTAATTGAAAAATATATGATGGGCGGTTCAGTTTTTTCGGAAAAAATGATTGAAGTACATGGAAACGGAATAAAAAAACCTGAAATATCTTCTGTTTTCGGAGGCAGATACTACTCAATGGGGAGTATTTCAGTTCATTCGGCAGGAAATATGAACAGAAGCACTCTTCTTTGCTGCGGCTATAATCCATATCTGGATTTTAAACACAGGGAAACAGTCCGCGCGTGTGCAGCAGTTGACAGTGAAATCTCCGGTATTTTAAACCTGCTTCGCGGCAGGTACGGTATAACTGAAAACCCTGAAACTGCAAAAAATAAAACAGCAGATGAAAAAAGACTTATAGTGGAAAAACTGAAGAAACTGAAAGAATTGAATAAAACACGGAACAGCCTTTCAGAGCTTGGAAACAAAATACTGTCAGATATTTATTCGCATGAAAACAGCAATATATCTGTTTCAATACAAAAATATTTAATTCCTGTTGTCGAAATCCAGATGATCAGGGATATTCAGGTTATCAGGGAAAAGAGAAGCAGTGAAATTTTTAAACTGCCTGATTAATAATAATATTGTCAAATCATTGTTTAAACAATGTTTCATGCAGATATAAATACTTGATTATTAAGCGGATATACCTTTAATATTGTATCGATATTATACAAAAACTTATAAATAAGAGGCTGCCATTGGGGACGAAGAATTCAAAGATATTGTATTTTCTTATAATGCTGATATTATTCCTGATTATTTCCGGATTGCTGATTGACGGTCCGGGAAATGCATTGAGGAGTTTTTTCAATCTTCAGGTACTGCCTGCAAGGCTTTTAAATGATTTTATTCAGACAGGAAGTATCGGGGGAACATTAATAAATGCTGCTCTTGTAGGAGCTATCGGCCTGTTCCTTACAGTAATTCTCAAGGTACAGCTGTCAGGTCCGACTTTTGCTGCAATTTTCACAATGATAGGGTTTGGATTTTTCGGAAAGACAGTTTTTAATATTATACCTGTAATTACAGGTGTATATCTTTCTGCAAAAATTGTCAGAAAAATGCTTCGTGAATACATAATTATTGCGCTTTTCGGAACTGCACTCGGCCCTCTTGTAAGCCTTATAAGTTATGAGATTGGTTTTACAGGGATAAAGGCAGTCATTGCAGGAATAACAGGCGGAATAGCTGCAGGTTTTTTTCTTCCTGCAATTGCGGTTGCAATGCTCCATCTGCATCAGGGATATAATCTATACAACATGGGGCTGTCATGCGGGTTTTTCGCATTATTTGCAGCTTCGTTTGTAAAAGCGACAGGTTACAGGTTTGAGACTGCTGTTGAATGGTATACTGAAAAATCACTGGTCTTGCAGTTTCTTGTACCTGTAATATCTGCTGTCCTTATAACAGCAGGTTTAATATCGGGAGGGAAAAAGTGTTTAAAAGATTTCCGCGATATACAGAAACTGTCAGGACGTCTTCCTTCCGATTTCATGGATCTCTGTTCAATAGAGGGATCTCTTTTAAACAGCGGGCTTATCGGGCTTGCAGGCTCTCTGTATATCTATATAATCGGTGGGGATTTCAACGGTCCTGTAATCGGAGGATTATTTACAATAATGGGGTTTGCCGCATTCGGAACCCATTTTAAAAATTCATGGCCGGTTGTACTTGGTGTAATTCTCAGTTCCCTGCTGTTTTCCCAAAACCTTTCATCTCCCGGACCTGTTCTTGCTGTAATTTTCTGTACAACTCTTGCTCCCCTTGCCGGGCAGTTTGGTATTTTTACCGGTATAACAGCAGGATTTATACACCTTGTAATGGTGCTTCAGACAGGCAGCTGGCAGGGGGGATTAAACCTCTACAATAACGGGTTTGCAGGCGGAATTACTGCTACATTAATAGTTTCTGTTATACAATGGTACCGGATTAATAAATCTGATTATTCATAATATAATCTATCAGGAGTTTTTCATTGAAAAGAAAAGATTTTATCCTGCATCTTATCGGGGAGATTGCAAACTATATTCTGGAAGAAGATCCCAGGAGAATGGTGATTTCACTGCATCAGGAAACAGACGGGCTTCACCTCTGTATACTTGATGATAATTCTCATTCTGATGAGGAAATAGAAAAGATGGAAAAGGCTTTAAACAGCCAGAAAAGACCGGAGCTTTCCGGGTATTACGGTGCCATGACCGGGCATGATCTTCTCGGCTCTTCCCGGCTCAATCTTATCGGGTGGCAGATCAAGCATGCTGATGTCAGCCGGACAGACAGCGGAATAAAGATTGACCTGTGGCTGGGCGGAGACAGGTTTGACAGTAATAATTTCAATATACCGGAAAAATAAAAATTCCCGAAGTAAAAAAGCTGTACCAGGGTTATTCCAGTACAGCTTTTTTTAAACTTTTAAATATGAATGTTATTATTTTTTTACAATAGTTTTTTCCGGAGCATCAAAAACCATTGTTGCTCCCTCAATATTGATTACATCCCCGGGTTTCAGTACCCGTTTTTTTACAGCCCTGTTGTTAACCCTTACCTCATTGCTTGAAACAAGTGTGTAGCTGTCTGTTTTTTCATCCCTTACTATTGTCGCATGTGATTCCCTGATTGACGGAATCCCTGTTATTGTATAATCAGCAGATGCTGATCCTCCGATTACAGTATTCTGTGACGAGATAAGCATTGTCTTCTCAAGAGCCCTTCCTCTTCCCCGGCCTGAAAGCAGCTGTGTCAGTTCCGCCTGATGCGCCTCTTTTTCCAGTTTAAGGAACAGCAATACAGCAAGTATTATTACACCTGTAATTATAAGAATAAGGGCGGGAAGTGGTGAACTGAGACTTCCTGTTCCGAATATAAGTGCCGGTGAATATGACATGCTGTCATCTGCCGTATTATTGAGATTCACATCAACTGAAGGAGCCTTTGAAAAAGTAACAGGAACCCTGACTCTTATTCTGAACTCCTCATTTATGCTCTTTCTTATATTTTCATAAACACCTGTGAGTTCCTCTTCATTTGATGCATCGAAAACTCGTCCTCCCGATGTTACAGCTATCTCAGCAAGGGGGATGTCTTTCTCTTTTGAAAAATTCACGGCATAAAGTGTTACTTCGTTTTCGGAAAGCGCTTCTGCTGCCTGACCAGGCAGGTAACTTTTATCTCCGAGTTCAGGGTGCTGTTTTCCCGATACCTTGAAGTACGGGTAATTCTCTCCATCGGAGAGAAGTATAATTGCTTTCCTTCCGGCAGTTTTTCCCATTTCTCCTGCAGCCTTTATTATTGTGTAATAAAGCTCTGTATATGATTCCTCCCTGGTCGGTTTTTCAATTGTCTCAAATATATCGTTTATGCTGCCCAGGTTCACGCCTGGCTGAGCGAGCAGGGAGAAATCCCTGTTGAAAACAGCAACACCCCCAGAGTCCCTGTCCTGATCAAGTCTGGAAAAAAAGGTCCTTGCAGCCCTGACTGCAGCTGAAATCCTTTCAGTTTCCGGATCTTTATCAGTTTTCTCATACATGCTTCCTGAATTATCCAGAAGCAGCATAAATGTAATTCCATCTGAGCTTTCACTGTTTTTTCCGGTTTCAAGCACTTTAAGCGGCTTTGACCCGGATTCATCTGTCTGTGTAAGACTGATTGATGATCCGGGATTTTTTATTTCAAGAGGTTTGCCCCCCTTATCTGTTATCCTGACATAGCAGTCGACTGTTGAGGATATAAAAAGCCTGGAAGTATCAAGCTGTGATATTGATATATTTTCCCCCCATGCAGGAGAAGATGCGATTAACATGATAAAAGCTGTTTTTAATATTGATTCAAATGTTTTTCTCATTTCTTTCTCCTTAACGCGCAGGCAGGAACAGGAGTTTCACACTTCCTATCTGTATGACATCTTCATACTGTAGACGCTTCTTACCTGTTTTTTCCTCATTTATGAAAACTTCCCCCTCAAGTGATTCAAGTACTACTTCATCCCTTGTTGAGACAAAAAGAGCATGGCTGCCTTTAAGTCCAGAGTAATCCTCAAAATCAATTGCACTTTTTTTGTCAGATCCCAGAACTGTTTTTTTCATAATCAGAACATATTCCTTGCCCCTGACAGGGCCTGTCAGCACTTTGAGCATTCCGAAGGCTTTCACCGATTCAAACAGCGAATAGAAAAGCCCTATTGAACCTCCCATGATAAGGAAGCCTGTTCCTCTTGCTGCAAATCCGCTTTTCATGAAAGTTGTTATGAATTCAAGAACAGCTCCCCCTGCAAATCCTCCGCTTAATCCTCCTACCACTCCGATCCATACCCTGTTAGGTGACCGGCTTCTTATCCCCTCTATTGCTCCTACTACAGCTCCCAGAATCATCCATCCGACAGCCCTGCTGATCGGTAGTATCAGATTTTCCGCAGTTTTCAATGTGAATATATCAGAGCTGATAAGCGCACTCAGAAGACCCTGTATCAGAAGAACGACAAGAATCCCGGACGCTGCTCCTGTTGCAGCCCCTGCAAGGCCTCCCTGTATACTCCTCTTCCTGTCTGAAACAAGAATCCCCTCCGCTGTTCCGAAACTGAATCCGAAAAAGAGTCCAAGCAGGGCACCTTCTGAAAGGGAGAGAACCAGGTAGCCGCCTATTCTGCTTCCTGCAAGGAGCAGCAGTTCCATGCTTCCCCATGCGCAGAGTGCCCCTGCAAGCCCCAGTATTACCATCAGTATTTTTCTTATTATTAAATTCATTTGTTTTCCTTGTAATTATTCCCTGTACAGTCCCGCCTGAAGAACCATAACATCCTGGCTGTTGTTAATTTTTAGTGAAAAGATTTTATCCCTGTATCCGGATGCTTTTACAAGTATTTTTATTACTCTTCCGGACATCAGTCTTTCAGCCTCTTCAATAGCCACCCATTTATTTCCCTCTCTGAGAAATATTTCCGCTTCGGAAATGATGTCATCTCCTGTGACTGCATCCCTGACATTCGGAATAAATTTCAGAGGCTGCGGATCTCTTTTGTGCCTGTAGTAAGTCACAGCTTCTCCGCCCCTGGTCTTTGATTTTTTCCATGGTTCGACAGTGAATGAGTTCCAGAAAACTTCGTTTGAAGCTGTAATTTTCACCCTGTAGTTACCTTGCTTCAGAAAAACCGGAAGTGAAGTGACTGATGAAAATGATTCGCTGCTGTCGTTAATTAAAAAGAGAGGCATGTCATCAACATCAGGTATTTTTTTATCATCATCAACAAAAATTGATATATTTACAGAATCTGCATCAAGAGGAGGAATATCGGCAGGTGTTTTTACAGAAAACACAACTCTTCCGTATGTATCAGGAAACAGAAGTCCCCTGTACAGCTTGAAATTATATACAGCTGATCCTGCTGTGAGAAAAATAAGCAGAAGCACTGATGCTGCAGTTATTTTCAATCCTTTCCTCTTAAGCTTTATTCTTTCAGGGATTGTGATTTCCTTTACCTGAGCTGCCTCCGCAGTACTCTGAACAAGCTGTTCTGAGTTCCATTTCTTTATTGTTTTTTCAAGCAGCAGAATAACAGGATCGAGATTTTTGTATCTCTTTTCCCTGTTTGTTCTCATGGCTTTCCTTATGAAGCGGAGCAGGTTCCTGTCAATTCCCGGTATTATCTTGTCCGGTGAAGTATATTTACCTGTCTGTATGTTTTTCATCAGTTCGGGTGAGTAGCTGCCGGGAAAAGGTTTTTTCCCTGTGAGCATCTCATATGCCAGTACTCCAAGTGAGTATATATCTGCCCTGAGATCAACGTTGCGTGAATCTTTAAACTGTTCGGGAGGCATATACCCCGGAGTCCCGAGTGTCATCCCGTCAATAGTAAGCCCCTCTTCCTGGCTCTCTTCCGATGAGGCAATTCCGAAGTCTACAATTTTGACAGCGCCCTCTTTTGAAACAAGTATGTTTGCAGGCTTTATATCCCTGTGAACAACTTTTTTTGAATGTGCATATTTAAGGGCTCTTGCAGTATTCAGAAGTATGTATGCTGCAAGGCTTGAGTGGATATAGCGGTTGTTCAGTATCATCTCTTCGATTGACATTCCGTCAACATATTCCATGACAAGGTAATATGATGATCCCTCTTTAAAATGATCATACATGCTTACTATATGATCATGTCTGAAATCCATCAGTATTCTTGCTTCCCGCTTAAATCTCTCTGTTATCGCTTTCCTGCTGGAGAGGGTCAGCTTCTTGATAATTACCGGCCGCTTGAGGGTGGGGTGCTCAGCCTTGAATACTGCGCCCATTCCCCCCTTTGCAATAAGTGATTCAATCTCATATTTTCCTATTGATTCAGGTAATTTTGCCATTTTACTTACTCTCCGGTTGTTTTGTATTATCAATATAATGCAGACCAAAATTATTTTCAAAGCCTGATGCAGTTTTGAGGAAAACAACAGGATATCTTAGCGGATTATGTATCTGAATATATTTTCCGCCGGCCCTCAATCTGTACATTTCAGTCACAGGCCTGTGCCCGCCGTACATCATTGCCTTATTGTTGCCCGGAAAGTATTCATCGAGGTATTTTTTTACAGTACCTTGTTCTGATTCCCCGTTGTCTGTCCATGTAAGATCATATATTATTTTTCTCTTCTCATAACAGGATATAATTTCATCTCTTGTGTAATAATTTCTCGGTTCAGCATGAGTTATGCAGCAGAATTTTCCTACAGCCATTACAGGCAGGAACTTTTCAAAATCATAGTACCTGCTTAAGACAGATGTTCCCAGGAAACGCTTTGACCAGTTTTTCACCATTTCCCCTTCTGATGTGAATTTGGCAAATGACCGGTTGTCTTCTGTTGTCTCATTCATGATATTTTCATGATTGCCCTTTAGAAAATGAAAATTTTCACAGAAGCGTGTCTTCCAGTCCATGACAATAAGCATCAGATTGAGACTGTCTCTCATTTCACTGTCTATTGCCTTGTGCCTGACAAATCCCCCCCTGTATTCACTGTATGCTTCAATCCATCTTGCTCTTTTCAGCCCCTCGCTGTGAAAACCGTCTCCGGCACATACTACCTGTATTTTACCCTCTTCAAGCAGCTTTAAAACAGGCTTATCCATTCCGGGCGGAATCCAGTATGCAAGTGTCCTCATGTAATCCACTCTTGCATGCAGATCAGGCACAATAACAAGAGGCAGGTCTTTAAGCTGAATGAGTCCGCCCGGATATCCGCCCCTGTCACGGGGACGGATAAGCGGATTTTCATTATCCATTACTTTTTTAACCTGCTTAAGTGCGGCCTGCAGTTTTTCAGGTTCCGGGTATTTCCTTCTCCTGATCAGTTCCTCCAGCCGGAAATAAGCGCTGCCTGTTTTTAACATATCTTTTTATTATTCACTTATTAATGTTTTGTTTATTTCTATAAACTCATCTGTAAGCTGATGAGTGACCTGAGTTAGAAGTTCGTTTGCTTCTTCATATTCAATTGATTCCCTGACAATTGCTATTCTGTAAACAGGGGAGCTTTTATCAATCGGCCCGTTTTTGAATTTTACAGCCTCATCAATGCTTATATCTTCTGCAAGCTGTGAATTACTCTGCTGAAGGAAATCCGGAACATCTGTCCTGAATCCGACACTTGTATATTCTGTCTGTCTTCCGTTTTCTTCAAGCGGTCCCAGTTTTATCAGCGAGCCTGAATAGGTCATTACAAGAGCTCCTCTAGTCTCTGATGCGGAAAAAGAATCCGCAGGTTCAAGTTCATTTTCCTCTATCTGTCTGTTGAAAACCTCATCTTTTTCAAGCCATCCGCCTGCCAGTATTTCAAGAGGATCTTCAGTGATGTCTGAAAGCTGTATATTGCCTGAAAGCTGTTTCAGGTGGTTCTGGACTCTTTCCGATACCTTAGAAAAATTGTTTTCCATTTTATTTCTCCCTCAGCAGATAATCTGCTTTTTTAAACTACCAATACGGTTTAAAATGTAATTACATATTTTCTGTTAAGCACATACTCCGGGGTATGTGCTTCTGATAGGAATGGATTGTATGTCGGGTCTGAGACTCAAAAACCATTCATATCCAAACCTTTCAATTTTTTTAAATTATGTTGCAAGCTACGGGATCAGACCCTCCTTGCGAATAAATTAATTTATAACACAGATAATACACCATTTTCCAGAAATGTCCATAAAAATCGGTGAAATTTGAAAAAAATATGATATAATCATGAAAAACGGCTTGTTTCAGGTATTTTTTTACTGTTAAGGTATGTAAAATACATGAAAAGCCAGTTAAAAAAGACCTTGAAAAAGTCTTATACAGGAGTTGTAGTATGCAGATTGAAAAGCTGCCTGAAGCAGTACAGGCACATCTTTTGCATTTAATCAGGAGTTCTGCCCTCCCTGATACTCCGGAATTCCGCTCCCGTCTTGCCGGAATCTGGAACAGGAAATGCACCTTGTTTGAACAGCAGATAAATTATCTTGAAATGGAGCTTGTTGATAAAGTTGATACAAACGAATCAATGGCAATGATAATTCTCACATACTCAGGTTCTATAATAAGTATAGGCCCTCTTAAGGAAACCAGGGATGTTGAATATGCGAGTATACACTTGAGGGCGGATGTTCCGAAATCAGTTGTCGTGACTGAGACAAATATCGACGGAGAGCTTCTCCGCGACAAGCCGGTATGTTTTAAAACAGGCGCAATAAAGAAGACTTCTCCCGCCTTTATGATAGCTGTTTGCGACAGTAATCTTGATCCCTCTGTTCAGTCTGAAAGAATCAGGGAAGCAATGATTTATCTTACAAACGGATTTCTCAAGATAAACCAGTCGATACATATTGACCGTAAGAGTGTGCCTGATCATTTTACCGCGAAATCAATGGCAAGATATATTGCGAAAAGACATGACCTGACAGGTGCTGCTGTGCAGAATATTCTGGAAGATTTTTACTATCTTATTGAAACAGGAATGCTTCTCGGGGAAACTGTTCCGCTCGGCAAAATAGGACGGCTCTCGCTGAAGAAGAAAGAGGCCCAGAAAGCCAGAATAATAAGGCACCCTGAAACAGGAGAGGAGATTACTGTCAGGTCTAAGCCTTCAATGTATGTTCCCAGGATATCGTTCAGCAGCCATATAAAAGATAAGGCAGCTTCCCTTCCTGATGACAGCAATTCAATAATCAGGATGGACTATGATGATGAATGAAAATTCAGATCTTATGCTTTTTTTGTGGAAATAAATTATACACATGCTTGATGTAAATCTGAATTCTGTTCAATTTATTTGCATGACAGATTTAATGCCCTGCGGGCACTTTGCACCCTGCTGTGTGTTTTATCGCATTCTGTATGAATTAGATGGTATTAAAACTGCTATAAAATTATTTCATCGCAGACCAGTTTAACCAGCTGCCTTCAGCAGTTGTGTTGATCTGCGATGAATGGAATTCATATTACATCCTGCAGCATGTAAACATATTTATCAGGTGCTGAAAACAGATAATTAAATAAACTCTGCAATTTCATCAAGCTGCTTTCTCTTTTTGTCACTTTTCTTTACAAATCCTTTCGGTGTGTATCCGAGAGGTGTTATCACGAAAACCGTTTCCCCCTCTTCGAGTTCAAGCACTTTTTTAAGAATATCAGGATCGAATGCTGCAATCCAGCATGTCCCTATCTCCTCGTTTTCCGCGGCAAGAATCATATGGTCCATGGCTATTGTAAGATCTGTTTCAAGCGAATTGTAATTATCATACCCTCTTGACCATGCCTCTGATCTCCTCCCTTTTACTATCAGTATGTGGGGTGCATCGTGAAACCACTCCCTGCTGTAGCATTGTCGCACCTTTGAAAGCATTTCTTCTGATGATACCACGACAAATTTCCACGGCTGCCTGTTTGCTGCCGATGGAGCTATTCTGCCGGCCTCAAGTATTTTCCTGATAATCTCTTCAGGTATTTTTCTCTCAGGATCATAACTCCTTATGCTTTCCCTTTCAGATATGACTTTGTAAAAATCCATTATTTATCTCCTTTTTTCTATTGATATTATTATTTCAGAAGTCTAAAATTTTTTCCTCAGATGTTGCCCTCAAGGCACCTGTCCCCAAAGGGGGAATCTATAAGAAAAAACTATGTTTTTAGTATACAACAAATTATTATTACACAAGAGGCTATAGTCTATATTAGAATAAAATGATGCAAAATTAAAAACATAGTTTTTAGAGATCCTCTTATATATTCCTGGACGCTTAAATGTGTGAAAAAAAATAAAAATGCATCCTGAGAAGCGAAATCCTGCATATGTAAACACATGCTTTTATAATTATACGTTATTTTGCATAAATATACTAATTTATTGCAATGTAATGAATTATTCTGCATAAATGCTATTTTTCTTTGCAATTTATCCTTATTCCCAATATAATGAAGTATTGCACATTTTTAAAAAGGAGAATTTCAGATGAAAAGAATTGCTTTACTGCTTATTGTACTTATTGCAGTAACAGGCATGTTTATGTCCTGTTCGAAAAAAGCAGCCGAAAAAGAAGAAGTTGAATTTTTAGTATGGAACCAGTCTGAACCGCAGAGTCTTGACTGGCACCAGATCGAAGGTGTTCCTGAACACAGGATCTACTATTCACTTGGTGAAGGACTTGTATCATCAAATCCTGAAACAGCAGAACCGGTACCCGGAGTTGCGGAAAGCTGGGATGTTGATGACACAGGACTTGTTTATACATTTCACTTAAGAAAAACTACATGGAGCGATGGTGAGCCTATAACAGCAAAGACATTTGTTGATTCATGGTTAAGAGTCCTCAATCCTGAAACTGCTGCACCTTATGCATGGTTTCCTGCTGATGTAATTGCAGGAGCTGCAGAATACAACAGCGGAGAAGCAGGACCTGAAGCTGTTAAAATCAGAGCTCTTGATGACTATACATTTCAGGTAGAACTTGTAGGTGCTATGCCTGCAATAGTAAGTGCATTCTCTCACTATGCATTTGCAATAGTTCCTATTCATGCTATTGAAAAGAACCCTGACAGCTGGACACAGCCTGAAAACTATGTTGGAAACGGACCTTTTGTACTTGAAGCATGGGAACCACAGGAAAAACTTTCTGTAGTTAAAAATGACAAGTACTGGGACAAGGAAAATGTAAAACTCGACAGAGTTCTTTATATTCCTACAGATGATGACAATGTCGGATTCAACATGTATCTCAACAACGAAGTTGACTGGGCTCCTGAAGTACCACTTGCTCAGCTTGAATCAGTTGTACTCAGAGATGACTATGTTGTAGCTCCATACCTTGGTGTTTACTACTATATTTTTCAGATGGAAAAAGAACCTCTTACAGATGTAAGGGTAAGAAAAGCTCTTTCAATGGGTCTCGATAGAGATACTCTTGTCAAGAAAGTAACAGGCGCAGGCGAAACAGCTGCTTACAGCATGGTTCCCCCAATGGCTGGTTATACCCCAACTTCCGGTGTAAAGGGATCTATCGAAGATGCCAAAAAACTTCTTGCTGAAGCAGGATTCCCGGGCGGAAAAGGTTTTCCTGAAATTGAAATTCTCTATAACACAAGCGACAGACATCTGAAGATTGCAGAGTTTGTACAGGAACAGTGGGAAAAGAACCTTGGAATTAAATGTACCCTTATAAATCAGGAATGGAAAACATACCTTGATACAAGAAAACAGGGTGAATTCATGGTTTCAAGAGCAGGCTGGATTGCTGACTATCCGGATCCAAGTTCTTTCCTTGAAATGTTCGGATCAGGCAAAGCTATGAACGGCGGAAAATATTCAAATAAAGTATTTGATGAAAACATGGAAGCTGCCGCAAGAATGGCTCCCGGACCTGAAAGATTTGCAAAACTCAGAAAAGCTGAAGATGTATTTATCACTGAAGATCATGGTGTAATGCCAATTTACCATTATGTTTCTCAGAGCATGATTGATACAAATGTATGGGGCGGATGGTATCCCAATGCAATGGACTGGCATCCTACAAAATATATCTACAAAAAGTAGAGCCCTGTAGAGTTAATCAATAAATAAATACAGGGGAGGCAGTTTTAATCAGATTGTTGATACTGTCTCCCTGTGTTTTCTTTAAGAGGAATATAATGACACGATATATCATAAGAAGATTTATTGGATTGTTTCCAACACTCCTTATCATTATAACAATATCATTTTTTATAATAAGAATAGCCCCGGGCGGACCTTTCGATGCAGAAAAAGCATTACCAAAACAGATAATGGAAAATATTGAGAAAAAGTATCATCTCGACGAACCGCTTATAAAACAGTATGCCAGATATATGATAAGTGTGATGAGGGGAGATCTTGGTCCTTCCTACAGGTACAAAGACCAGGATGTTAATTATTATATCGGAAAAAGTTTGCCAAATTCCCTGGTTCTGGGATCAATAGCAATGACACTGTCTCTGATTATGGGTATAACGGCCGGAATGATTTCTGCACTCAGGCAGAATACATGGGTTGATTACCTTGTCATGTCGATTGCTGTTATAGGAATAACCATTCCGCTTTTTGTAATAGGCCCTGTCCTTGTTTATATTTTTGCGATGAAACTTGGATGGCTACCGACGTCAGGGTGGATTACAGGAAGATTCGGATGGGTTACAATTATTATGCCGGTTATTACTTTGTCTGCTGACAAATTTGCATATATTGCAAGGCTTTCAAGAGCAAGTATTCTTGAAATCCTCAGAAGTGATTATATCAGAACTGCAAAGGCCAAAGGGCTTAAAACATCAACAATTCTTGTTAAGCATGTCCTTAAAGGGGGGCTTCTCCCTGTGGTAAGTTATCTGGGGCCTGCTTTTTCTTCAGTACTCACAGGATCAATTGTTGTTGAGACTGTATTCCGTGTACCGGGACTTGGTAAGTTTTTTGTACAGTCAGCCCTTAACAGGGATTATACACTAATACTCGGTACAGTTATCGTATATTCAGTAATACTCATAATCATGAATTTTATTGTAGATATTATTTATGCGTATCTGGATCCGAGAATTTCATATAAATAGGAATTAATTATGTCTGCTGAAGAAAATAATAAAACAGCTTTGAATGAATTTGACCAGCCTGTGAAAGGGGTGAGCCTCTGGAACGATGCATGGAGAAGACTAAAGAAAAACAAGATGGCAATGTTCGGAATGTATGTTGTTATTTTTTATATTCTTATTTCTCTTTTTGCACCTGTTCTTCCTATATATTCATTCAAACACCAGATTATAGATCATCAGTTTCTCCCCCCCTTCATTAACCAAAAATGCGGGGCAGCTCTATTATGAGAGGACAGAGAAACAGATGAAGGCTCTTGCAAACAAGCAGAACAGGAAACTGAATGAAGAGGAGCTTGCAGAGCTTGAAGCGATCAAAGTCCAGATTGCTACTGAAACTGAGATTATAGATGGCAAAGAGGTCAAGATCCATGAGAGAAGGTATCTTTTCGGTACTGATTACCTGGGAAGAGACCTTCTTGCACGAGTCATATACGGAGGTCAGATTTCGATTGCTATCGGTTTTATCGGTACAATCACTTCTGTTCTGATCGGTATTGTTCTTGGCTCGATTGCCGGGTATGTAGGCGGGAAGGTTGATTATATAATAATGAGAATTGTCGATGTAATTTACGGGCTTCCATACATGATGCTTGTAATTATTTTTATGGCTATTTTCGGGAAAAATATTTTAAACCTCTTTCTTGCTCTTGCTATAGTAAGCTGGCTTACTGTTGCCCGTGTTGTAAGGGGACAGATAATGTCTCTCAAGAATTCCGAATTTGTGGAAGCTGCAAAGTGCGGAGGTGCGGGAACAATGCGGATTATATTCAAGCACCTGCTTCCAAATACACTTGGTGTAATTATAGTTTTTTCCACTTTGAGAATACCTACATTTATCATGCTTGAAGCATTTCTTTCTTTTCTGGGGCTCGGTATATCTGCTCCCCTTGCTTCCTGGGGTTCTCTTGTAGGACAGGCTGTTGACGGGATGAATCTCTATCCGTGGAGACTCTTTTTCCCTGCTGCGGCAATGACTCTTTTTCTTTTCGGGATGAACTTTCTGGGCGATGGACTCCGGGATGCGTTTGATCCGCAGGGAAAAAACAGATTCTAAAGGAGCTTTTACATAGATGAGTGATAATAGAGAAACAATACTTAGTGTTAGAAATCTAAAGACACACTTCAAAACAGATGACGGAATTGTAAAAGCGGTTGACGGTGTCAGTTTTGAACTGAAAAAAGGGGAGACTCTCGGAGTTGTAGGAGAGTCCGGAAGTGGTAAATCTGTAACAAATCTTTCAATTATGAAGCTTATACCATCTCCTCCAGGAAAAATTGTTGATGGTGAAGTTCTTTTCAACGGTGAAGATATACTGAAACTTGATGAATCTGGTATCAGAAATATCAGGGGAAACAGGATTTCTATGATATTTCAGGATCCGATGACAAGTCTGAACCCTTTCCTGAGAATATCAACCCAGCTGGTTGAAACAATTATACTTCATCAGAAAGTCGATAAAACGGAAGCCCGGAAAAAAGCAATTGAAATGCTTGAACTTGTAGGTATTCCTGCGCCTGAAAAGCGTATTGACGCGTATCCGCACCAGTTTTCGGGCGGTATGAGACAGAGAGTTATGATTGCAATGGCATTAAGCTGTAACCCGGAACTTCTGATTGCAGATGAGCCGACAACAGCTCTTGATGTTACAATCCAGGCCCAGATTCTTGAGCTGATGAAAGAGCTTTCAGATAAACTCGGGACTGCAACAATTCTGATAACACATGACCTCGGGGTTGTTGCCGGAATGTGTGAAAATATCTGTGTAATGTATGCCGGAAGGGTAGTTGAAAAAGCAGATACTGACACGCTTTTTGCAAATCCCAAGCATCCATACACGATAGGGCTTATTAACTCTGTTCCCCGTCTTGATTTGGAGACCAGTGACCGGCTTTATTCGATTAAAGGCCAGCCGCCTAATCTTGTTGATATGCCGGAATGCTGTCCTTTCCATCCCAGGTGTGACAAGGCAATGGATATCTGCCGAAATAAATATCCCGAAACAATAAAAACAGATGATCATACCGAAGTAAGCTGCTGGCTTTACAGAAAGGAGGGGAATGATGGAGAATAAAACACTGCTTGAAGTAAAAGATCTCAAGCTTCATTTCCCCATAGAAGAGGGACTTCTCTTCAAGAAACAGGTGGGAGCGATCCGGGCTGTAGACGGTATTGATTTTGCAGTACGTGAAGGGGAAACACTTGGTCTTGTAGGGGAGTCAGGATGTGGTAAATCCACTACTGCGCGGGCAATTGCACAGCTTTACAAGGCAACATCCGGAGAAATAATATTCAATAACAAGAATCTTAATAATCTTTCCAGCCGGGAGCTTCTTGAAGAACGGAAAAACATCCAGATGGTATTTCAGGATCCATATGCGTCCCTGAACCCGAGAATGACTGTAGGTGAAATAATATCTGAACCTCTTAAAGTCTATAAGAGCAGAGGGCTTATGGATATTACAAAAGAGGAAATTACCGACAGAATCGAGAATCTGATGGAGATCGTAGGCCTTTCGCACCTTTTTAAAAACAGGTATCCCCATGAATTTTCAGGGGGACAGAGACAGAGGATCGGAATTGCAAGGGCTCTTGCATTAAATCCGAAACTGATACTTGCCGATGAGCCTGTGAGTGCGCTTGACGTATCGATACAGTCGCAGATTCTGAATCTTTTTACAGATCTTCAGGAAAAATTCAACCTGACATATCTTTTTATTGCGCATGACCTTGCTGTAATTGAATATATCAGTACAAGGGTTGCAGTTATGTATCTTGGTAGAATTATGGAGATTTCTGATTCAAAGAAGCTTTATAAAAAGCCTCTCCATCCATATACCGAGGCGCTATTATCTGCAGCTCCGATTCCTGATCCTGTTGTAGAGAGAAAACGGAAAAGGGTTGTTCTTTCAGGCGATGTACCGTCTCCTGACAAGGAAAGACACTGCTGTTATTTCTATGACAGATGTCCGAAAAGAATGCCGAAATGTGCGGAAAGTGTTCCTGTCCTTAAGGAAGTGGAAAAAGACCATCAGGTCGCATGCTTTCTGTATGACTGAGAACAGCTTTTGCAGTAAGGCAAGCTGATTGCTGTAATAAATATAAAGGCCGCCCGGTAAATAACCGGGTGGCCTTTTTGTTCGGCCATCTAATGACCTGATCAAGTATCTCTGTTTTTGTGTGCTGACTGCTGATTATCTTTTTAAGATTGAAAATGATAATAGAAAGAAAATCTGAATCAGCTGATAAGGAATAATTTATTCCTTTACCGGAACACCGCAGAACCCGGCAATCAGTTCTGCATTTTTCATGAGTTTTTCCTTTTCCCTGAAATATACAAGTTCCATATCTTTTTCTGTTTCATTCCCGAAAACAAGAGTCATTTTCAAATACCGTGAGCTGCTTTTGTTTTTATTTCCCTTTCTGATTTCAGAAATCCTTATATGGTTTATATCAGATAAATCTGCTGTTTCTTTTGAATAATAAAAAATGAGACCAAGTCTTTTTTCAACTGTCTTTTTTTCAATATCAAAGACCCATTTTTCCTCATAGAGAGTAACAAAAACAGCCATTATGAAAAAAAGAAGCGGCAGGTAATCTGTTCCCCTTGCCCCTTCCTCAATGGGGAAATAAATCATTGAATAAAGTATGAACAGCGCGGAAAACAAAAAAACAAATCTCATCCACGGTGGAAGCCTGAGTTCCATTGTATTTTGTCCAGTCTGTTTCACCTGGAGAGCAATCTTAAACATATGAATATAATACAATGCACCAGGTATTATGTCTTCTCCTTTTACAGAAAATAACTGTATTTTATGTCTGAGGTGTTAATAACATTTTTTCAATGATATGTATGTAAACAATATAAAATGAGGAATATGTATGTGAAAATGAATTATAATGAATATTAATGCAGATAAGATATCAAAATATGATGCATGGTTTTTAGAAATTTATAGGTTATGGAAAAAGTGCCGAAAATTAAAAAGTGAATTAATGTCTGCAAATTCAAGAGAAAGGTATATAATTTTGAATTTTTTCAGATATCTGAAAAAAATTATACTCGATGATTTCAAACTTGTAATACTGTATATTATCTTTGTTCTTTTTTTCTCTGTTTTTTATATTACATTTGAATGGTCTGAAGGGCTCAGAAAAATTGACAAATATCTTGATATGGCAGTCAGTACAGTGCCTCTTCTTCTTGAAGAGGATTTTCATGACAGGGCACTGGGGTCTGAAAGCATCAGCTTTGAAGAGGAGCTGAAAAACAGGAAAAAAATCAACAGTTTTGTTAAAACCATCAATCTTGAATGGGTTTATACACTTGTGAACTACAGGGGGAAATATTATTTTTCCGCTCCAACTGTAACTGACGAAGAGGCAGAGGAGATTGAACGGTGGTATTTTTATCCGTATGATGATGTTCCCCGTTTTTTTCAACGATGCATATACTGAAGATAAAACTGTCTTTGTTACATACACAGATCAATGGGGGACCTACAGGTCTATTGTAAAACCTATCCGATCTCCCGGTAATATTCTCTACCTTGTCTGTGCAGACATGGAGATATCAAAAGTAAGGGGAATTATTTTAAAACAGTTTGCAAATTCCCTTGTTATTTTCATTCTTTTCATTTTTCTTTCAAGCGCTGTTATTATCAGGCTCATCATGGACAGACGAAAGATCATAGCAATTAACCGGGAACTCCTGTTCCACAAAAATAACCTTACTGAACTTGTTGATAACAAGACTTCCGATATCATAAAGATCAATGAGCAGCTTCTACATACCGAGCAGCAGCTTAAACTTACAATAGCAGAGGGGGGAATGGGGATTCTGAAGTGGAATTCAGGTAATGATGTAATTTCAAAGGGAGATTCTGATTCATTTTTACAGGATGCCGGACTTCTGGAATATTTCCCACTCACATTTAAAGAGCTTGTTGAAATATATATTCATCCTGATGATATTGATATTGTGAATGTCTTTCTGGATGATATGAAAATTCTGAAAAAGAATTCTGCACAGGTTGAATTCCGTCTGAAAAACAATGACGGAAACTGGATCTGGATAAGTTTTCTGGGGAAGCGGTTTGAATCGGAAACCCCTGATTCCTCTGAAATTGTATTTATCCTGTTTGAAATTATTGATGAAAGAAAAAAAAGAGAATTAATTCTTGAAAAGAAAGCTGTTCATGATTCTCTTACCGGAATATATAACAGGGAATTTTATCTTGATTTCATTAATGCGCTTAATATAAATAAAAGGCTGAATGATTTTCCCCTGACTGTATGCTATATCGATATAAACGGACTCAAGGAAGTCAACGATATGCTTGGCCATACAGAAGGTGATGAAATGCTTGTTGCATTCTGCAGTTTTGTTATTGAAAACCTCAGGAAAACAGACATATTCTGCAGAATAGGGGGGGACGAGTTTCTTATACTCTGCCCCGGTATTTCAAACACCGAGTTCAGGAATATCTGGTCTAGAATAATTGCAACAGCAGATATCTATAATTCAGAAAGTATAAAACCGTATCGCATATCATTCAGCCACGGTGTCATTGAATTGAGCCATGATGATATTTCCATGCCTGCAGAAAAGATAATTGCGCTTGCAGACGAGATGATGTATCTTGAAAAGAAGATACTTAAAAAGGAAAGCAGTTCAATAATCAGGAATAATGACAGATAACAAAAATAAACTTAAATATGCTTATCTAGAAGGATATTCATCAATAATAATAAATATTTTTCTGTTTCTAGTTAAATACTGGGCAGGAGTTATTTCAGGTTCAATTGCAGTAATAGCTGATGCCTGGCATTCCCTTTCTGACTCACTGACATCAATAGTAGTTCTTGTAAGTTCACGGGAAACAGAAAAGCCGGCTGATATTGATCACCCGTTCGGACACGGGCGGGCGGAACTTATCGGTTCTGTAATAATTGGTGTACTTCTTGCTGTGGTGGGATTTAATTTTCTTGTAGATTCTTCAAAAAGGCTTGTAAGCTTTGAATCGAGAAATTTTCCTACGGTTGTCCTTGTGGTTATTCTTGTTTCTGCGCTGATCAAGGAAGCCAGCGCCCAGTATGCTTTCTGGTGCTACAGAAAAACCGGGACCCATGCACTGAAAGCTGACGGCTGGCATCACAGAAGTGATGCTATCACTTCACTGTTTATTCTTTTCGGGATCTTTTTGAATAAATATTTCTGGTGGATGGATGGAGTTCTCGGTGTAATTGTCTCAGTTGTATTGATTTTCACAGCCTGGACAATTATCAAAGAGGGAGCAATGCCCCTGCTCGGGGAAAGCCCTGACAGAGAATTTATTGAAAGTGTTTCATCTGTTGTTGAATCTGTTTACCCTGAAAAAATATATATGCATCATTTTCATCTTCACAGGTATGGTTACCATACTGAGATAACTTTTCATATATGCCTGCCGGGTGAAAAAAGAATTGTTGACGGGCATGAAATTGCAACAGTTATAGAAAATGCAATCAGGGATAAACTCGCAATAGAAGCAACAATACATGTTGAACCACTGGAAGATCATTTTATCTAGAAACTATTCTGCTGCTCTAATTGAAATAATTTTTAATATTTCCTTTTCTTTTGCATCGTCTGTATGTAATATATAAATATGTATATATAGGAATACTGCAGATGTCAGAAAATGACTCTGTAACGGGGGCAGAATATGAGTTTAAAATTTTTAACCAATATAATACCGGCGGTTTTAGGCGGCGCGGGGGGCTTTTTACTCTATAAATATGTGGGATGTGTTACAGGTACATGCCCCATAACTTCAAATCCATGGTCTTCTGTTATTTTCGGCGCATTTCTGGGGCTTATGATTTCACAGTCATGGAGTTGAACAGGGCGGGAGTTCTGTCTTCAAGCAGTTAAAACAGAATATAAAATGGATAAACTGGAAAATAATGAAAGTTTACAAAGGGGTTGTATATGGCAAAAAAAATACTTGCACTTGTAGATGAAAAATATGAGGATCTTGAGCTTCTCTATCCTGTCATCCGCTTGAGAGAGGCAGGTTATGAAGTGGTAGTCGCAGGTGATGAAAAGGGCAGGATATATCACGGAAAACACGGATATCCTGTAAAGTCTGATGCTGATTTCAGGAAGATTGATCCTTTACAGTTCGAAGGTGTTATTGTCCCCGGGGGCGGTGCTCCTGACAGGCTCAGAAGACATCCTCAAGTATCTGAAATACTTAAGAATCTTGACAGCCGCGGAAAAACAATAGCAACAATCTGCCATGCGGGACATGTTCTTATTACTGCCGACCTGCTTAAAGGGAGAAGAATCACAAGCTTCTATTCAATAAGACCTGAGATGGAATTTGCAGGCGGAACCTGGTCAGACGAAAGTGTTGTTGTTGACCGCAATTTTGTATCAAGCAGAACACCTGATGATCTGCCTGATTTCATGAGGGAAGTTATTAAAAATATCAGCTGAGAAAGCTGCCTGCATATTTCAGCAGAGACAGCGATATTGTAAACATGCTGAGTGCAACAGCTGTATTCAGTATTTTCCATGAGAACGGCTTGCTGAAAAGCGGCGACAGTATCTTGCCTCCTATACTCAGCGCAAAAAACCAGAGGCAGGATGCTGTTACTGCTCCAGTGAGAAACCCTGTTCTGCTGCCTCCGAAACTATTGCCTATGCTTCCCAGGAGAACTACTGTATCGAGGTAAAGATGGGGATTGAGCAGGGATATCGAGAGGGTTGCAATAATTGCTTTTTTTTCTTGTATCTATCTTCAGAAGAGATTTTTTCAGTGAATTATCCCGGAATACAGATTTGATGCTTTCAGTCCCATACCAGAAAAGAAATACAGCCCCGAAAAGTGCGGCTGCAGCTGTGAAATAATCATTTTTCCTGAAAATAATTCCGAGTCCGGCAACCCCCTGCAGTTATGAGTACTGCATCAATAATAGTACAGATCAGGGGAATAACAATAAAATAGCTTTTTTTAATTCCCTGGCTCAGTACAAATGCGTTTTGTGCCCCTATTGCAATTATCAGGGCTGCACCTGTTGTGAATCCGAAAAAATATGAATTTAACATTTTAATCCCCCTTAAATTCAGCTGATATCTTTGATCTGTTTTGAGCTTATATTTTGTTTTCTAAAAAACAGAGGGTTTTATAACAGGGATTTGAATGATCAAAAGAAAACATTGATTACTGCAAGATTCCGGATTTAAACCTGTATTATCCTCTTTTTAAAGAGGAATATATATTTTTCAGCAAGATTTGTAAAATTAATCTTTTTTTATATAATATAAGCTGTGCTAATATTATATATGTTTGATTACAGGCTGTTAGAAGAGCTTTTGCTTCGGTTATTTCTGAAAAGGGGTTTTGAAAAAGCATCTGATAAACTCGGATTGACACAATCTGCAGTCTCGCAGAGAGTCAGGCAGCTTGAAGATCTCATGGGGAAAAAATCCTTATAAAGAGATCGAATCCTCCTGAAGTAACAGATGAGGGGAAAAAGCTTTTTTCCCATTTCAGACAGGTTGATTTTCTTGAGAAGGAATATCTTAGAACTGAACACAATAAAAGCAGCAGTGAATATATTAAATTTCCGGTAGGTGTTAATGCAGACAGCCTCGGAACATGGTTTCTTCCTTCTGTTGCTGATTTTGTGAAAAATAAGAGAATAACGCTTGAAGTTATTACTGCTGACCAGACAGAAACAGACAAGCTTCTTAAAAGCGGGGAAGTACTGGGATGCATCAGTTCCACTGCAAAATCAATTCAGGGGTGCAGGAAAGAATTTCTTGGAGTAATGCGCTATATAGCAGTTGCAGCACCTGAATTCCAGAAAAGATATTTTAAAAACGGGATTACAGTAAAGTCTCTACAGACAAGCCCCTTCTGTGTTTTTCAACAGATCAGATAATCTTCTGGAACAGTTTTTTTCTGAAAAATACGATGCCGATTTTAAAAATATTCCTGTTAATTACATTCCGTCATATGAAACATTTATTCAATCAATTGTAATACAGCTCGGTTTTGGAATTGTCCCTGAAATGCAGGCTTGAGAAATATCTGAAAAATAAATCACTGGTGAATATCTGTCCCCGGCATTTCATTAATCTTGAACTGTACTGGCATTGCTGGAATATTGAATCAGATATTATTAAACAATTCACAGCTGAAATGATCAACAAATCGGCAGCGTTTCTTTTAAAAAACAATTAAAGTAATGATGGTTAAAGTTTTGTTGCTTTTTTGCTGAATACAATAATAAAATAAACAGCAACAGCTACAATAAGAGACAGCGCAATAAGAGCCATGATCTTACCTCCCCTGTTTGATTTTTAATAACGGAGCAATCATGCGGTTCCTGAAAATGAGTTATGAGATATTGAAGAATACATATTCTGCTGACTTTTAATCCATTGCAGATTTTTTCCGGTTTTCATGTCTCATAACTGTATTGAAAATAATTGAAAGCCCGTTATTAAGTATAGTTTTTAATTTAATTCAGAGGGATATGATAAAATATTGAATATTTATGTAGATTAATGTCCATATTTAATGGAATATATGATGATGAGATGTATTTAAAATTTTACCGCCTTCTCAAATGCTTGTATTAAGTAAAAAAACTGTTTTCACCAAATAATGTAAGATCTGTCCTGATTGGTGTAACAGATACTTTTTTTTCAATAAGAATTGTATGGGCATCAGTTCCCTTTTCATGGACCTGTGGTTTGTTCAGTTCGAGGGACATTTCATCCAGTCGGGAACTTACAGTCCCGTTAGAAATAATATTGTTATAGTATGGTTTGTCTGTAAGCCTTGTTCTTAGCCATTGTGTTGAGCTGTCTGCTGTTTCAGGTACATCTAATTTGAGAATTTCGAATTGTCTGAATCCTCCATCTCTTTTAAATTTCTCTGTAAACATTTTCAAAAAATATTTAACCCGCATCCCAGTTGACTTCGCCGTAGTTGAAATGGTATTCAAACGGTGTCTGCAGCGAGGCAGCAATAGCAGGTATTCCTATTGATGCAGCTTCAAAAGCAGCGCCAAGTGTTCCTGAAACAGTTATATCAGTGCCCATGTTTTCACCATAGTTTATTCCCGATATTAAAAGATCAGGTTTTTCCTCCCTGAATATGGTTGTAAAAGCATATTTCAGCAGGAGGGCAGGGGTACAGTCCACATGAAAAGCCCGGATATCACTTTTTCCTGTATTTATGACTGTTTCTGTAAAATGCTGCTTTCTGCTTCCCTTGAGGCTTCTTCCCGCAGCTGTCTGCTGTTTTGTCGGTGCTGCAACGGTTATTTCACCCAGATCTTCTACAGCCTCAACTGCTGCTTTCAGTCCGGGAGAAAATACACCATCATCGTTGGTTATTAATATTTTCATGATTATGTATTATAACATTTTATATTTTTTATGCAAAACAAACATTTGAATCTTGCATACATAATTTACAGGAATTATATTCTGAAATATAGCAGTTTGCTAAAAAAACTGATTACTTTTATAAAGGGTGATATAAGGATTATTGTGAATATATTAAAAATCATAGAAAAAGTATTCTCAGGGGAGTTTTTACCGGGAATTGCCTATCTTTTATTTATAACCGGCTTTTTTACATGGATAATTGTCTTTGCGCTTCGATCGCTCAAAGATGTGAAAAACCGCAGGAAGAAAAGGCTTCAGAACAGAAAAGGGGGATTTTCACTGCCTCTCGATTCTGACAGTTCAAGCGCACTAAGGAAGATTAAAAAAAGCGGAATGGAAAGTATTGAAAGCCAGTTTTCAATAAGCAAGAAAATAATCATCCCACTGATTGTTATAATCGGCCTTATTATTGCATTAATCCCTTTCGTCTCCCATGTCCCTGCAACACTGCTGTCTTTTATTGTAGGTGCTTTCACTGTTGTCACCGGTATAACAGCGCGTCCTTTCCTTGAAAATCTTTTTGCAGGAATTGTTTTCTCTCTTCATCCCGCTCCCTGAATATAGGGGATACAGTGATTGTTGATAATAATTACGGTACTGTTGAGGATATCAGTCTCACTTACACTTCAGTAAAAACCTGGGACTGGAAAAGATATATTATTCCGAATATTAAGATGCTTAACAAGGATTTTCTTCAACCTTTCCCTGGTTGAAAAAAATCAGTGGGCCTACATAGAATACTGGGTTTCGTATAACAATGATCTTGATGAGGTTAAAGAGCTGTCTGTCAAGTGTGCAAAGGAAAGCAGGTATTATAATGAGGAGCATGATGTTGAATTCTGGGATAATGGGAATGGAAAAGGATGCTGTCCTCTGCTGGCTGGCAGTATGGGCTGATTCCCCTTCAGATGCATGGGGATTTAAAAATGATGTGAGGACAGGTATTATCACTGAATTCCGCAGAAAAAACATTGAAATACATTCCATCAGCAGCCGTGTCAGTTTTATTTCAGAAGGAAAGGAACATAGTGTTTCTGATGCTGAAGTAAACATCAGGTCAAACACTGATTTTAAATAAATACTTATTTCAGGAATATTACTTCTCTTTCATGATTAAAAAAAATACCCGTAATCCTGACTGCCGGATAACGGGTATATATTGCCTGATGTACTGTTTATAGCGGTTTATGGCAGAACCACCAGTCATATCCGTCATACTGATCAAGACGCTTTGCTGCATCTGCTTCGCTTGTAGCAGGCGGTATAATAACCCTGTCTCTTATAAGTTCATTTTCCGGCCATCCTGCAGGAACTGCAACTCCGTTGCTGTCCTGAAACCTGAAGCGCTTTTACAGCTCTTACAACTTCATCCATATTTCTTCCGATTTCCTGGGGATAGTAAAGAACAAGTCTTACCTTGCTTTCCGGGTCTACAACAAAGACTGCCCTTACAGTGTTTGTACCTTTTCCTGGATGAAGCATTCCCAGCTTGTTAGCAATGTCGTCATTTGCAGCAACAATTGGAAATTTAATTTCTATATCGAGTTTTTCCCTGATCCATTCTGTCCATTTAATATGGCTGAAAACCTGGTCCACTGACATTCCTATGAGTTTTACTCCCAGTTTTTCAAACTGTTCAAATCTTTTCTGAAAAGCAACAAATTCTGTTGTACATACAGGTGTGAAATCTGCCGGGTGGCTGAAAAGGACAAACCATTCACCTTTAAGGTCTTCCGGTATGTTCATAGGTCCGTGTGTTGTGTTTGCCTTGATTGACGGGAAAATATCTCCAAGTAACGGCATGTTGAATTTTTTTTCTTCCATAGTTTTTATCTCCTTGTTTTTTATATAAGAGTGCCTTATAAGGCCTGTCTTAATGTTGAACTGATCAGTTTTATCTGTTCTTTACTCATATATTGCAAAATGCGTGCCAATTAAAAAGAAAAAAATAAATCGTTATAAAACAGGAATTTAATATTTAATTCCTTGACATGGAACGATATATCGGTGAAACTTGTAACGATATGGCGTTGCAACTAAATAAAGTTGTCCTTGATTAACTGAAGTGACTGACTTGCAATAGCATGAGCAGTCCTGATTGTATTTTAAAAATAAAGGTATATTGCTGAGATGATTACTTCTGAAAATATATATTCAGGTATAAATCCTGAAAAAGTACTGGAAATAATTCTGGAATCTCTCTATAAGCTGGTTGATTATGAACTTGCTGTTGTTATGGGAGTGAGTGATGAAAAAATACTTAAAGTTCTCAAAGCTGACGGACCTCTGTATATATCTGCGCTTGACAGGTTTGAAATATCTCTTTCCAAAAGGACAGATATTGCCGGATTGATTGAAAAAGGGAAAACCCATCTGTTCAGTGAAGAAGAGGAACATCTTGATACATATTATGAGCTTCTGGAAATGCCTGATAATCATTCATGTCTTGTCTCCCCTCTTTATGTGGATAACAGGGCAATCGGTCTTCTTACTCTCGATCACCGGGGATGCGGCATGTTTACTGAAAATGTTGTAAATCTAATCGACAGCCTGTCAAAGCTGATTGCAATTTCCCTGTCCCAGATGTCGGCAGTTAATGAGATGTACCGGGAAAACAGACTGCTTGCAGATGAAAGAAACAACCTCCTTGACAACAAGAGCGGTGCGCTTGAAATGCTTGTAGGCAATTCTGATAAATGGAACAGGGTCAAGGACAGCATCAGGCTTGTTGCATCGTCAGATACGCCTGTCCTTATTGAGGGGGAGACCGGAACTGGCAAGGAAGTTGTTGCAAGGGCTGTCCATTCTCTTTCGGCGAGGCATTCAAAACCTTTTATCGCTGTAAACTGCTCAGCAATCAGCGCAGCTCTGGCAGAAAGTGAGTTTTTCGGTCATGAGAAAGGATCTTTCACAGGGGCTGATTTCAGGAGAAAGGGGAGGTTTGAGATTGCTGACGGGGGAACTCTTTTTCTTGATGAGGTTGGGGATCTCCCTGCGGAAATTCAGCCGAAGCTTCTTCGTGTCCTTCAGGAGGGGTGTTTTGAAAGGGTAGGCGGGGAAAAACAGGTTTTTACAGATGTGAGAATTATTGCAGCAACAAATGTAAACCTTATCAATGCTGTCCGAAAGGGAAAGTTCCGGGAAGATCTATACTACAGGCTCAGTGTGTTTCCCCTGCATCTGCCCCCTTTGAGAGAACGTGAAGCAGACATCATTCTGCTTGCAGATTATTTTTTGAATCAGATAAAAAAGAGGCTGGGGCGTGATATTTCTATTTCTGACAGGGCGCTTTCTGTCATTGCTTCATCTGAGTGGAAGGGGAATGTTAGGGAGCTTCAGAACTGTATGGAACGGGCAGTTATACTTTCCGGCGGAGGTATTATAGATAGGGAGCATATAAGAATTTCAGATCCAGGATCTCTATCCGGTTATAAAACCAGCGACTCTTCAGCCGGAAGTGACGATGAGATATCTGATCTTGATTCTGTTGTGAGGAATCATATTCTGAAAACATTGGCCTACTGCGGCGGAAGGATATACGGTAAGGGGGGAGCAGCAGAAATCCTTGATCTGAAGCCCACGACTCTTCAGAGCAGAATGAAAAAACTGGGTATTAAAAAAAGTTGAAATAAAGTCTGCGGTAAGTGATAAAATGAACTATTATTTTTACTGGTAGCATAAAAGATTAAAGATAAAAACTTGTTAACAGTCAGGGACTTTCCAACAGGAAAGTGCCTGAAAGCGATATGAAGAAATGATAACATTTTTACCATTGCATAGGAGTAAAAGTATGAAATTATTAAAAATACTGATTGTAATTGTCTGTATGCTTGTCTGTATTTTCCAGGCTTTTTCTTCAGGGGGGGAAGAAGATAAAGACGATATATATATATTTGACGGCAGGATCAGCTATGCAGACGGAGATGTTTATTTAAACGGAAAAGAGGCTGAAATCGGCGATTCTGTAAATAACAGTGACCTGGTGGAAACCGGAACAGATTCTGTCTGTGAAATAATATTTAATGAAAGAAATATTATACAGCTGGGTCCCGGAAGTCTTTTTGAAGTGGGAAGCAGCAGAAAAATTGATTTTTCCCTTGAAAAGGGAAGTCTTTCTGCAGTTGCTGATAAGCTAAACATGATTGCCGGAACTAAAGAAAGACTTGCTGTCAGGACTCCTTCTGCAGTTATCGGAGTCAGGGGAACGCTCTTCTTTGTTAAAGTTGAAGATGAAAACAACTCCTATCTCTGCATTTGCAACGGCACCGCAAATACATACAAGGGTGACGGCAGGAGCCGTATCAAAATCAAGGCTGATCATCACAAGGCAGTCCGGTTTACCAGATCCGGCGACAGTTACAAAAGAAGCAGTGCAGGGCTTTTGTATCATGATGATGAATCCATGGAAAAACTTGCAGAGAAAATAAATGTCAGAGTTGACTGGGGGAGCGGAAAGGCATATTAGTAAAATTTTTGAAGTATTCTGACAGTCATTTATATTTTCTGCTGTTTTTTACCTTTCTGCGGAAAAGAAACAGCAGAAAATAACTGTAAAAACTGTTTCAGGCTTTTACCTGAAATTATAATCAGGATCTGTGATTGCACCGCCTCTTTCCATTTTCGAGTCCCTTATTCTTTCATAATCAGTTTCACTTAAAAATTCAGGAGAGTATTTCCCGCCCGACCTTGAAAGCTGCCTGCTGAAAGATCTCAGATGATTCCGGGAACCTTTCATGAGATTCTGGTATGTTATTTTGATATCTTTGTTATTGCTTATTCCTATTTCATCCATGAGATCTTTAATATCTTTCTCCTCGACAAGAAGTGCATTTTCAAGTGCCTTTTCATAGGATTTCATCCCTTCATCAAGAAGATCTGAGTATAGTTTTTCAAGATCGCTGTTTTTAAAGCTGCTGCTTCCTGATGGCTCCGGAAGAGGCACATCATATCTTTCAAGCAGATATTTTACTGCATCCATGTGTGTCTGCTCACTCCTTGAAATATTTCTGAAAATATTTTTTCCCCATTTATCATAAAGTGAGGCATAAAAATCCCTTGCAAGCTTTTCCTCCTCATAGAGAAAGAGAAGACCCATTTTTTCCTCATTGGAAAGTTCTTCTTTTTCTGTCTGTTGTATTACAGATTTCAGGTTGGAATCTGTTCTGTTTCCTTTTGCCTGAGCATTTGCATTAAGCACAGGAACAAGCATTACTGCTGTCAGCAGTATCAAGATTATTCTGTTTTTCATGTTAATCTCCTCTACGCTTTATTAACACTTCCTTTCAGGAAGTCTCTGTAGCTAATGATAAAAACAAGGTTTTTATCATTTCTTCTTTCACGTTTTCGAGCACTTTTGTAATCAAAAGTCTCTGACTTCTGCTGAAAAACAGGTTTTTCAGCAGAACACCTGTAACCGTGTTTCAATATTAATATTATTATAATATGTGTAGGGGGTTTTCAGAAATCATGAAGATTCTGTGAAGTTGAAAGTTATTTTGTTTTCCCTGAAAATGGGTAAATAAGATGTGTTTTAAAAAACAAATTATACCTGTAGCCGAATATTGATCATTTATTTTTACTTTAAAAAAGCTTCCCCCCTTAAGATTATGGCATTAAATCAGGGGAGAAGACAGGGAAAATATAAAAGGTGTGGATTTATAATAACAGCTGTTAAACAGCCGGTATAACCTGTATTTAACAGACTGCTGCCTGTTAAACACTGCTGATCTGTAACAGTTTTGCCGGATCAGCAGGATTATCTGATATTTATATCAACCTGATATAAATATCTTTCAGTTTTTTATCCAGTTTATGACTGGATAATTTCTTAACAGTATTTCCTTCTGAAGTTATTCATGAAATCTGCAAGCTTTTCCGCATCGGAAAGAGGAAGAGAATTATATGTAGATGCTCTCAAGCCTCCAACACTCTTATGCCCTTTTAAACCGATAAGATTTTCTGATCCGCTTTCTTCGAGGAATTTCGCTTCGAGAGAACTGTCCTTCATTGTAAAGACGATATTCATGAGCGACCTGTTTTTCTTTTCCACGGGGCAGTTGTAAAATCCTTCGCTTGAGTCAATTGCATTGTAAATAAAATCAGCTTTCTTTTCATTGTTGAGTGCAGTCTGCTCAAGCCCGCCGTTTTTTTTCATCCTTTCAAGCACAAGCTTCAGGGCCCAGATCGGAAAAACCGGAGGAGTATTGTAGAGTGAATTGTTTTTTGCGTGGGAGTTGTAGTTAAGATATGCAGGAAGATCTTCAGGTGATCTTTCAAGAAGATCATCTCTTACTATAGCGATGGTAACGCCTGAAGGTCCGAGGTTTTTCTGGGCTCCCGCATAAATCATGCCGAATTTTTCCACATCCACCGGGCGGCTCAGGATATCGCTTGACATGTCGCAGATAAGCGGGATTCTTCCGGTTTCAGGCCAGTTTTTCCACTGTATTCCGCCAATTGTCTCATTTGATGTTATATACAGGTATGATGAGTTATTTGAGAGTTCATTCTGAGATATTTCCGGAAGAGAAGTGTAATTATTCTCCGCTCCGTCATAGACAACATTTACCTTGCCTATTTTTACAGCATCATTATAAGCTTTCTTACTCCATGCACCTGTAACTGCAAAGTCGCAGATCCTGTTTTCAGTAAGGAAATTCATCGGAATCATACCGAACTGCAGAGTCCCTCCCCCCTGGAGGAAAAGTACATGGTAGTTTGACGGTATATTGAAAAGTTCCCTGAAAAGTTCTATTGCAGAATTATGGACATCATCATATGTTTTTGATCTGTGACTTGTCTCAATCAGCGACATTCCGGTATTGTTGAAATCCTTTATTTCTTCAGAAAGCTCCTTAAGTACATCCTCAGGAAGTACAGAAGGGCCTGCGTAAAAATTTGATACTCTGCTCATTAGTTTTCTCCTTTGCTGAAAGATTTAAGAATATTGATTATTTCATTTTCAATTCTTTCGAGGTTTTCTGTTGTTGATGCCCCGATATGCGGAGTCATGATAACTTTTTCAGTTCTGTAGAGAGGTGTGTTTTCAACAGGCGGTTCAGTTTCCCATACATCTGAAGCATAGTAGCTGATTTTTCCCTCTCCAAGTGCCTTGTTTATATCTTCTGAATTAACACATCCGCCTCTTGAGGTGTTGATAATAGCTGCACCCTCTTTCATGCAGTCAATAATTTTACTGTTTATGAGACCTTTGGTACTTGCTACAAGAGGTATGTGGAGAGAAATATAATCTGCATCTTTTACAGCAGATTCAAGGTCAGGCATAAGAAGAGCATACTCACCCGGATTGCCGTCTACTGTGTATGTCTTAACCTTCATTCCGAATGCATGGCATCTTTTTGCCATCTCAAAACCAATATTTCCCATTCCCACGAGACATATTGTTTTTCCGTAGAGTTCTGTTC
The DNA here is from genome assembly GCA_963662265.2 of Spirochaetia bacterium. Lineage (GTDB taxonomy): Bacteria > Spirochaetota > Spirochaetia > CADAEX01 > CADAEX01. The sequence continues at coordinate 85,260 of CAXXHA010000003.1, forward strand.
TCTTCAGTGATTTCTTGAGCCACTTTCCTTCACTCATGCTGTTGTGCGCATCAATAAGAAGAGACGGAATTGAAATAAGATGTGCAAAAGCAAGTTCAGCAACAGCAATAGATGATGCTTTGGGAGTGTTTTTTACTGTAATTCCTTTTTCTTCAGCATATTTAAGATCTACATTGTCGAGTCCCACACCGCCTCTTACAATCAGTTTAAGGTTGGGATATCTGTCAATAAAATCCTTATCAGCCTTTGTCTTGCTTCTGAGCAGAACTGTTTCTGTCTTTTCTGAAAGCTGATCAGATATATATCCTGATTTCATTATCTTTGATTCAAGATTTTCTGAAAATTTATCTAAAATTGCTACATTCATTGTGATCCTCTTTATGAATAGTATGGAATGAAAATGATATTAGTGTAGAAATATTCAGATGTCAATCAGTAAAATGCATAAAGCGTTAAATAATAATACAAATATAGCAAAAAATGCATAAAAAGTTATTGCAAATGCATTAAATGCAATATGAAAAAGAGGCTTAATATAGAGGAAAACGGTGCTGTGAAAAACCGCCTGCATTTTTCCCTTCAGCTTCAGGATTTTTAAGAGAGCGCTTTTGAAATATGGACACGATGCGTATTGATGATATAATCTGTTGATCGGCTGCTGAACTCATGCAGCAGATGATTATTTATTTGAGGTTAATTTATTCCTGCGAATTATAAATGCAGGCTGCAGACCGTTTTATGAAAATAAAAAAAATAAAAATACGAATTGCTCTTTATTTCACTGCCGGGTTTCTTTTTATAATCCTAATGATTGCCGGTATTTCCACTTATATTTTTTCAACCACACTCATGTCACAGCTCCGGAAGAATATCAAGCAGAATGTAAAGATGATTGATTTTGAGCTTGATTCAGGAGTAAACAGGGTTTATGAAATACAGCGGCAGATAGTAAACAACTCACGGCTTAATAACCTTATGAAAATAGTTGCAGAATATGACGGCGGTTCCGACAGCAGTGTTAAGGAGATTTCCTCGATAATGAGGGATTTTTCCTATAAAACCATATATACAAATTCAATTCTCATGTTTAACAAGAAAGGTGTTGTTCTTGATCCGTTTTATCATATTGAACCATACAGCAAAATAATAAGGGAGAATAATGATTTCAGATCTTTTCTCAAGTCTGAAAAATTCAAGCAGTTTTCACCTCCCTCCACATTCCCTATGAACAGCAGTTTCATGAAGATCAACAGCAGGAAAAATATCACCTATTATGTTCAGTATCTGGATAACCGGAATTTCAGGAAACTAGGTTACCTTGCAATAAACATCAGAAATAATTTTCTCTTTGGAAATATTGAAAAGCACTATTCCGGTATTTTTGATGAGATATTTATTTATGATAAACAGGGGAACACTATATTCTCGATGACTGACAGGTCTTTTTATCATTTCAGGGAGAGCAGTAAATATCTGGTTTATGAAAAAAGTGTTTCCGCATACCCCGAATGGAAAATAGCTGTTGCTATATCAACATCAAGCCTTTTCTCTGTGGTACAGAAGGTTCTTGTCAGTATTTATATTATTACAATTGTTGGAATAATAATGGCTATTCTAATCGGGTTTTATATCTCCAGCAGCGTTTCAACCCCTATTTATGAAATTAATTCTGCAATCAATAAATTTCAGATAACCAGTAAATGGCCTGAACCTCTTACATGCAGGACAGAAGACGAGATGAATTACCTGATCAAGGGGATTAATGGCCTTTTTATAAGTATGCAGGAACTTGTTGATCAGATTTATGAGGAGCAGGAGGAGAAAAAAAGTGCGGAAGTAAAAGCTGTGGAGCTGCGGCTCCAGCTGCTTCAGTCTCAGATTAATCCCCATTTCATACATAACACGCTGAATGCTGTTGAGTGTATAGCGCTTGAACTGGGCGCCGATGATATATGCAGTATGATTAACTCGCTTAACCTTCTGTTCAGAAACAGTATGGCAATAGACCGGATTTATAATACTGTCGAAGAAGGTATCTGTGCTGTTGAGGCTTTTATAATAATAATGAAATTCCGTTACGGAGACAGCTTTGAATATAATATTTCTGTTGATGACAGTATAAAAGACTGTCTAGTCCCGAAACTTCTTGTTCAGCCGCTTGTGGAAAATGCACTGTTTCACGGTTTGCAGCCTAAAGAGGGGCAGGGAAGACTTGATATAAAGGTGACAGAGTGCAGAGACCTGATAAAAATAGAAGTGTCTGATAACGGGGTGGGAATGGATGTTGAAAACTATGAAGCCCTGCTTGGAAGATACAGGCGCGGTTTAACCAGTATAGGAATAAACAACATAGTTGAGAGACTTAAATACTGTTATAATGATGACGGTAAAATAGATTTTCAGAGTAAAAAAGGGGAAGGCACAACCATAACAATGATGCTTCCCAGGAAACCTTTCAGAGAGTAATGATGTGACTGACAGAAAATTTTCAGTTTTTGTAGTTGATGATGAACAGCCGGCAAGGAGAAAGATAGAGCTTCTTCTTGATCAGATTGACAGCCCTTTCAGCTACTCGGGATCTGCGAGAAATGGCAGGGAAGCTCTTGATGCATACAGGCAGTCAAAACCGGATCTTCTTCTTGTAGATATCCAGATGCCTGTCATGGACGGGCTCGAGTTTATCAGGGAAATACGGAAAATTGATGCTTCCCAGGCTGTAATCATTGTCAGCTGTCATGAAAGCTTCTCATATGCAAAAGAAGCAGTTAAGCTTGGTGTTATTGATTATCTGATAAAAGACCTTCTGACAAGGGATGAACTCTATACAGTTCTGATGAAGGCTGAGAATATACTTGACATCAGGCTTTCTGAAATAAATAAACAGTCAGATTTACCTGTTTCGGAGGATTCTCAACCTCAGAACAGGAAAAACAGGAAAAGACACAGCTCTGAACTGCTTAAACTGATAACAGGCAACAGGGAAAACTGCAATACATGCAGCATGGATTCAGAACGCCTGAATAATTCAGAAGCAGTTTTTCATAAACCGCCATATGCTGCCATCTGTCTCAGCATTGATGATTTCAGGAATATCTCTGCAGACAGGGTAAATGTAATAGATCTCATTGATAATATAATTTATTCAGTACTTCAGGAAAACAGCTGGGGGGAATCTGCATACTGCCAGACAGGAATTTATGCAGCGGCAGTCAGTTTAAGTGAATTTGCGGATGAGGATGATATTATTAAAAACTGCAGTCATATACTGAACTGTATCCGCAGTGAACTTGAAAAGAAGACTGATATTACTGTTTCTGCCGGTGTTTCAGCTCTTTTTTACAGTATTGATGAACTACCAGACAATTATACAAGGGCATATGAACTTCTAAAATACAGAATTTTTCTCGGAGGGGGAAGAACAATTTTCAGTACTGTTCAGATCGCAAAAATACCGTCACTAAAGACGGAAAAAATCGAAATCTGCCTGGAAAAGATAAAAAAACTTGCTTCAGAAAAACGTTTTCAGAAAGTTGTCTCGTCAATCAGGGAGCTTTATAATACAGAACTTGAAGGGATACTCCAGTATAATTATATTCAGCATATTCACGCGAACCTTTTTTCAGTTATTATTGATATTTGCAAAAACAACAAAATCTCCTATGATGAAATTTTCGGAAAAAGCTATCTTCCCGTAGATATTCCTGAAAATTTTAATACTATCGACGAATCAAAAGAATGGTTTACCGGTGTTTTTGACAGGATTATTGAAATACGGAACAGCGGCAGGGAATGCTGGAGCAGTCATATAAACAAGGCAGTTTCTCTTATCGTCGAGAACCCTAAAATTACTCTACAGGAGCTTTCCGACAGGCTGTTTATCAACAAGTCATATCTTTCCAGGCTTTTTAAAAAAGAGACTGGCTGTACTGTACTCGAATATACACTTAAAGTAAGGATAGACAAGGCAAAAAATCTTTTAAATGATCCATCGGCAAGGGTAAATGAAGTTGCTGAAAAGCTTGGATATGAATATACACAGCAGTTTACAAGTGACTTCAAGAAGTTTACAGGAATATCCCCGACTGAATACCGGAGTGAGATTCTCTGATATTTTTACTGAATTTAGTCAATATCCAAGAAATTTAAGTCATTATTCATTATTTGCTTCTGAAGATTTCCGTTTTATGATTTTTCATGTAAAAAGGGAAATGACTTGAGTTTGTGCTGTGTGTGCGTTTTCTGTCTTAAAGATTTCTGCTGTCTGTACAGCTGTAGTCTTTAGCTCTAATCTCTTTTTACCTGAATTTTATGCATGACTGAATTAACAGTTTTAAAAAACAGATCCTGTTGATTCTGACATGTTAAATACATTTGAAGCAGTTTCCTTGACTGCTTCCTGTTATTCCAGAAGGGGGAATGAAATGAAAAAACTTTTAACTGTTTTACTTATGCTGATGATCAGCGTTTGTCTTTTTGCAGGAGGATCTTCTGAAGCGAAATCAGAAGAGGAAAAAGGCGGTTCATATCTTATGGGTACTGGTAGTGCTACAGGTAACTACTATAACTTCGGAAGTGTTCTTGCACAGGTAGTAAACACACACACAAATACTAACCTTACTGTTACATCAACAGGCGGTTCAGTTGAAAATGCAAGACTTCTCGGAAGTGCTGAAAACGAATTTGCAATGATTCAGACTGATGTTACAAAACTATGCTTATACAGGAACTGAGCAGTTCAAAGGCAAACCTGTAAAAGGTTTCTCTGCAATTACTGCATGTTATCCAGAAATGGTTCAGATAGTTGTTTCAAAGAAAAGCGGAATTAAATCTGTACTTGATATGAAAGGCAAGAGAATCTGTGTAGGTGCTGCAGGAAGCGGATACGAAGTAGCTGCACGATCAGTACTTGCTGCTCACGGCATGGATTATGATGATATTGATGAAAGATTCCTTTCTGCATCTGAAGGTAAAAATGCGCTTCAGGATGGTCAGATTGATGCTTTTTTCATGTGTTCAGGATACCCTAACTCAAATGTTGTTGAACTCAGCCTCACAGGCAATATCGATGTAATCAGCATTGATGAAAAATACCTCAACATCATGCTTGAAAAATATCCTTTCTATGCACCTTTTACAACAAGCGATGACCAGTACAACGTAGGTCACAAAGTTACAAGTGCAGCTGTAATGGCAATTCTTGTTGCAAGAGATGATGTTCCAGAGGAAGAAATCTACAACATAACAAAATCTATCTACGATAACCTTGATGAGCTTAAAAGCCTCAACAGCAAAGCTAACTACATGAGCCTTGACGGTGCTTTCAGAGGTATCGGCGGAAATGTACATTCAGGTGCTGCAAAATACTACAAAGAAGCTGGAATGGATGTTCCGGACAACGACTTATAGGAATTAAATAAATATTCTGCGGAAGATAATTCTTCCGCAGATTTCATCGAAAAAGACGGGATAAATTCCTAAGAGGACATTGTTTGTCTGAATTGCTTTCAGGCTGCAATTTCTTCAGGGTATTTCAGATTATTCTTTAAGGTGTGGATTCCTTCAGGATATTCCTAAAGGTTAACCCGTCATACAGTCCATATCTTACAAACCAATTATACACAGCTGCCTGTTATTTACCTGCTCCTGCAGACCTGATTAAACCTCAGGATAATAAAGGTATGTCTTAAGGGATTTCATGAAACGGATATTATCCGTGCTGAAAGAGCTTTTATGAGGATATCCTTCTGTACAGCTTGTCTTTCAGGATCATGTTATCGTGTGTAGGTTGATTAAACAGGAGATAAATCCCAATGGGTTTAAATATATTTGCTAAATATAATAGAACTATTACGGAAGATATCGATTTAACATCAATTGACAGGGAATCAAAATTCAAGAATTTTGTCGGAAATCAGAAAATTATTCTAACAGTTATTCTTTCGTTTTTTGCCTGTTTTCAGCTATATGCATCTATTACAAACAGCTTTCCGCAGCAGATTGTAAGATATTCACATCTGGGATTTGCGATAAGTCTTGCATATGTTATGTATCCTGCTACAAAAAAAACAGACAGGAACAAACACAGCATTTTTGATCTTTGTATAGCTGTAGGTATTTGCATCAGTGATCGGATATTTTCTTTTTAATTATGAGGCGCTTCAGTTCAGGGCTGGGGCATACACCAAAGTTGATGTTGTTATGGCGGCGCTGGGAGTATTTCTTGTACTCACTGCTTGCTGGAGAGTTGTAGGGCCTCCGATTGTAATAATTGCTTCAGCATTTATTCTTTACGGGTTTGTAGGTAAATACCTTCCCGGCTTCCTACATCACAGGGGATATTCCCCGCAGCGGATTATAACTCACCTTTTTCTTACAACAGAAGGGGTAATCGGTAATCCTCTCGGAGTATGTTCAACATTTATATTCCTTTTCATCTTTTTCGGAGCATGTCTCGAAAAAACAGGAATCGGACAGTTTTTCATCGATGCTGCAACAAGCGCGGCAGGATGGGCATCAGGGGGACCTGCAAAGGTCTCAGTTCTTTCATCAGCACTTACCGGAACAATAAGCGGATCATCTGTATCAAATACAGTAAGTACAGGAAGCTTTACTATCCCGATGATGAAGAAACTCGGATACAAGGGTGAGTTTGCAGCAGCAGTAGAAGCGGCAAGCATCTACAGGTGGACAGATCATGCCTCCTGTAATGGGTTCAGCAGCATTCCTTATCAGTGATGCAGTAGGAATCCCGTATTCCCAGCTGATGAAACATACAATTGTTCCGGCACTTCTGTATTTCACAGGTATCTGGGTAATGGTTCATCTTGAAGCAAAAAGAAGGCGGTCTCAAAGGTCTCCCGAAAGAGCAGCTTGCTCCGCTCTGGCCTTTATTACGGGCAAAAGGACATCTTGTATTACCTCTTGTAGCTATTATCTATTTTATGCTGAGCGGTTTTACAATTACTAGAAGTGCTCTATGGGGAATCATGATTGCTGTTCTTATTCCATTCTTAAAGAAAGATACGAGAGTACCGGTAAAACAGATTATATCAGCATTACCAGCCGCAGCCAGAGGAATTGTCAGTGTAGCAACAGCATGTGCTACAGCCGGTATTATTGTGGGCTATGGTAACTCTTACAGGTCTTGGTCAGAGAATCGGTGCCGGTATGTTTGATGTGGTAGGGGGAAGCCTTATACTGGGTCTGATGTGTGCCATGATGACATCTCTTATTCTCGGAATGGGTGTATCAACAACTTCAAACTACATTATTACAAGTACTGTAGCAGCCCCGATACTTATAAAGATGGGTATTCCTCTTCTTGCAAGTCATCTGTTTTGCTTCTACTTCGGTATTATTGCAGATATTACACCGCCTGTTGCTCTTGCAGCTTATGCAGGTTCTGCTATTGCAAAGAGTAATCCGTTTAAAACCGGGGTAAATGCCGCCAAGATTGCAATAGGTGCTTTCATAATTCCGTACATGTTTGCAATATCGCCAAAAATGATTCTTATTGGCGGTACTTTTATGGAAGCTCTTCCAATGATTATAACTGCAATTATCGGGATGATAGGTATAAGCGGTAGTTTTATCGGCCACCTGTTCGGACCGATAAAAGGGTGGTGGAGACTGATCCTTTTTGCAAGCGGATTCATGCTTGTAATTCCGGGTTTAGCAACTGATATTGCCGGTTCTCTTCAGATTGCTTTTGTAATTATCCTTCACAGATTTTTTCTTAATAAGGAAAAAGTGATAAGTTAAATATTTAAAGGCAGGTTTTTATCCTGCCTTTTTTATTATATCTAATTTATAATTAAAAAAGTGATTTAAAAATTCAGATAAAAACCGGGAAAGTCTTGAAAATATCACATCAGGAATTGTCAAATTTGTTGTCTGGAATATCATATAGAATAATTCAGGCCGGAACTTAATAATAGGCCTTATTAATGATAATATTGGAATGAATATTATTTATCAGGATAAGATAAGCAGAATGAATAAAAACTGGATTATAATAATTGTTTTTCTGATTTTGAACTCAGCATGCAGCCCGGTAAAAAAAGAACCGGCTGAAATCAAGAATCCTGTTGAAATCGAATTCTGGTACGGGCTTGAAGGAATGAGCGGCAAGGCTGTTGAAGATATTGCAGCAGCATTTAACTCTTCACAGGATGACTATTATGTCAAAGCTGTTCAGCAGGGAAATTATACAGAGACCTCCCGTGCGCTTCACGCAGCAATTATCAGCAATACAGAACCGGCATGCCTTCTTCTAAGCCATGATCACAGTACATCGCTGTATTTAAGGGGAGCTCTTATTCCGCTCAACGGTCTGATGAATCAGACCTCCGGAATTCAATAAGGATGATATATTTCCCATATTTCTTGAGTCGTTTGAAAAAGACGGGCCTTTACTATGGAATACCTGCAATAGGTTCAACACCTGTACTCTATTACAGAAAAGATCTGTTCCGCGAAGCAGGACTTTCTGTAATTGATCTGCAGTCCTGGGAAGGAATTATAAAAGCAGCTGAAAAACTTACAAAGAGAGAGAACGGGAAAACTCTTGTATACGGCTGGGAACCGCTTCAGTCCAGTAGAACTCTGATTGAGGCAGCTGTGAGTAATGGGGGAAGATTTCTCTCTGATGACGGGAAGACAGTTCTTATTGATTCAGATGAATGGGTTGAAGCCTGGGAACTTATCAGAAGTGCTATATTTGATAAAAAAATCATGAAAGTTAATTACGGCGGTCAGGGCTGGGAATATCTTTATGCAACAATGGATGATGTAATGGAGGGGCGAGCAGCCGGTTATTTCGGATCAAGCGGGGATCTCAGTTATCTTGACAGTGATATTATCGCTGCTCAGATTATGCCTGGATGGGGAGGCTTTGCGGGAAAACCGGAAGCCTCTGCAAGCGCTCTGTGTATACCCAGAAAAATTTCTATTGAAAAGAAGAGGGGCGCTTTTGAGTTTATATCATTTTTCATCAATACCAGGAATACTGTTGATTTTTCAATAAAGACAGGCTACATACCGGTCAGAAAGTCGGCAATAAGGACTCCTGAATTTCACAAATTCATGAGAGAAAAAACCAGTATTGTTATATCTCTGAACCAGCTTGATATTGCAGTTCCTCCGTTCTATGATCCTACAGGCGGCGAAATAAACAACGCGCTTGAAGAGGCGGCTGCTCTTCTTGAAATAGAGAATATAAGTGCTGAAGAAGTTCTTAAAGATGCTGCTGTAAAAGCCCAGGCAGCCCTTGACCGTTATCATGAAGAGCAGGGCAGGGATTAATAGCCTTAATTCATTTTATATATCATTGAACTGAAAAACTGTTTGCCTGATATTAAATAATAAATCTAAGATCTATAAAATCATTTTATATTTTCAATTGCAAGGTCTATTCCGAGCTGTTCCTCTCTGTAACATGCCTTGAGATAACCTTCCAGAAATTTCTTCTCTATATCAACAGAATCTGATTTTTTTCATAATGCAGATTCAGAAGCCTGCATCCTGTTTCTGCTGCTCCTTCAATTGAAAAAAGCAGTGATTTTTCCTGAAGATCATAATTCTCTTCATCACGCATATCTATTCCGTATCCTATATGTGCAGAATAAGTTATCTGGCCTTACAGATAAATCCGCCAGGAAAATTTCTTATTCTTAGAGGAACAGCGGATCCGGGACCGAAAACAGATTCAATCATTTCCCTGTATTCATCGAAGCCGGATGCCGGAATATATGCCTGAACAGTCCCTGCAAATCCTCCTCCGTGAATCCTGGCTGCTCCTTCTGCAGTTTTTATTCCGCATTCAATTTCCCGGCTGCTTTTCTTTTCCGCATTGGTATTGATGAAGTTTTCTGTCATCATCAGCGCGATTGAAGTTGCCTGGTCCTGGCAGGCGGAAACTGAGTATACATTCTGCAGATATTTGTAGGATGAATTTCCTGAGTCTTTCACTGTTTCAAGGTATTCAGAAATGCAGTCTGATTTCAGGGACTCTATCATTTTGTCGACTTTCCTGTTTTCATTGAAAAAGTGTGCTGCCCTTAAAACAGCTCTTCCTCCTGCATGTTTTCTGAGCCTATCTATGTTTTTATAAAAGTCATTTTCATCAACCTCTCTTAAAAACTGCTTTCCGAAGTAAGCAGAAATGCTTCCCATTTCAGAAGTTATAGCGCTGTAATCCCCTGTGAGATCTGCATGGTCGCTGTCAGTCTTTACAACAGTTAGAATATAACCATGATCTGCAAAGCTGAAATTAACAGGATCTATAATTTCATTTCCTTCCTCTTTAAAATCAATGGAAATAATTCCGCCGAATCCGCATGCAGTCTGGTCCATTAAACCTGAGGGTTTGTTGAAATATTCATTTTCCGCATACTTGCTCATCCGTGCGCAGTCAGGAATTGATACAGAATTATTGTTGTAGAAATAATTGAAAATATAGGCAATAAGCATTTCTATGGATGCAGAAGAACTTAAACCAGATCCGGGAGGAACATCGGAAGAGACAACAGCATTGAATCCCCCTGTTTCAAGCCCCCTGTTTCTGAAAGCTGCTGCAAGCCCTCTTACCAGCGCTTCTGTTTTTCCCTCTTCCTCCCTGTTTTTTTCGATGCTGCTGATATCAATTGAAAGGGGAGGATAGCCTTCTGAGAAAATTGAAACAACGCTGTTTCCGCTTCTTGATGCTGCTGCAATTGTATCAAGGTTTACTGCTGCCGCAAGAACTTTTCCATGGTTGTGATCTGTGTGATTGCCGCCCAGTTCTGTTCTTCCGGGAGATGAAAAGAGGCATATCTCTTTTTCGGTAAAATGGTTTCTGAAATTTTCAAGCAGTTTAGAATACCTTTTTTCCTGGTATTCCGCATCTTCTCTGCTGTAGAGTTTCATTATTTCACTCATTGCTCTTTTATCCATTCATGTCTCCCGTATTATAATTATTTATTTCTGCTCATTACTGTCCGGAAGCTGTTTTGTCCTGTTCCATTGAGAATATTCATTACCGGTTCAGTTTCAAATATTCTTGAATTATTCTGATTCTGTATAATGAAGTTCCGGAAGATTCCTGAGAACTTCTGCGCTCTTTTCGGGAGTTATATCTCTCTGAGGCATTGCCATGAGCTCATATCCCACCATGAATTTCTTCACAGAAGCAGATCTCAAGAGCGGCGGTGCAAAATGCACATGCATTTGTGTAAAGCTGTAATCTTTTCCGTCAACAGGGCTCTGGTGAATGCCCATTGAATACGGAAATGATGTTTTAAAAAGGTTGTCGTATTTTACTGTTACCTTTTTAAAGATTTCTGCAAAAGCAGTAATTTCATTTTCTGTAAGATGAGTAAGGGATGAAACAGGTCGCAGCGGGATTATCATTGTCTCAAAAGGCCATACAGCCCAGTAGGGGACAACTGCAATAAATGAACTGTTCTGATATACAATTCTTTCTTTTTTTTCTTTTTCATACTCCGCATAGTCACATAACAGTATGCTCTTGTGCCTGTTGTAATAATTCTCCTGATTATTAATTTCTGCAGCCGGAATATTCGGTATAAATTCCTCTGCCCAGATCTGCCCGTGCGGATGGGGGTTCGAGCATCCCATTACAGCCCCCTTATTTTCAAAAATCTGTATATAATTTATAAAATCATACCCTGAAAGTTCAAGGTATTGTTCTTTCCATAAGTTAATTATTTCTGCAATTTCATCAGTAGTCATCCGGGCCATTGCCACATTGTGTTTTTCAGTGTAGCAGATAACCCTGCAAAGGCCTTTTTCAGTTTTACCTATTATAAAATCATTTTCTTTTTCATCTATTGATTCTGTATCCGGAAGGAGAGCTGCAAAATCATTGTTGAAAACATATACACCCCTGTAATCAGGATTTTTTACTCCGCCTGCTCTTTCATTACCCGGGCAGAGATAGCATTTTTCATCATATTCAGGAAGCATTTCTTCTGATGTCTCTTCGGTCTGTCCGTTCCACGGACGTTTTGTCCTGTGAGGAGATACTTTCACCCACTCTCCGGTGAGAGGATTATATCGTCTGTGGGGGAAATCATTATAATTCACAAGGCTTCTCCTGATTTTTCTCTTGATATTTAGAATGTACACGAGTACAATGTAGCAGTCAAGAGATTGGAATACCGAAATCGGTGATTTTGATGCAAATTACTGAAATTCCGGTATACAGCTTCTCCTGATTATCAGTGTTTGTAAAAATCAACAACCACTGATAATCAGGAGGGTATTGTCAAAGAAACAGAAAGGAGCAGCCGCGTTAACCGCGGACATTCCTGAGGGAGTGCAGACAATAAGGCAAAGCCTTATTAGACCCGACATGAGAATACAAAATACGGTTGATCTTTTTATAATTTTAATACATATGCAGAAAAAAGAGGGGAATAATCATGAAGAAACCTACCAGAAATGATGTTGCAGAACTTGCCCGAGTCAGCAGCGCTACTGTATCGCGGGTTTTCAATAATCCTGAATCTGTTTCAGCTGACAGGAGAGAAGCTGTGTTTGAAGCTTCTGAAGCTCTTGGTTATTCTCCTGATAAATCTGCAAGCGCGCTGCGGAGAAACGGTACAGGAATTATTACTCTTGTTGATATTGGAAAAAAGAGTGAAAGATACAGCTGGGAGCGGCTGCCTGTATTTAAATGGTTTTATTCAGATGTTATTGAAGGGATTCAGAAAGTAGTCAATAAAACCATGTTTCAGCTTAATCTTGAATCTCTGGACAGCGAAGAGGAAATCTACAAGCTTGGAAACAGGTGTGACGGAATAATTGTTTTCGATGTTGAAAATCATGCAGAAGCAGAGGCCGTTAAAAAGACAGGAATCCCGTATATCCTTGCACATCACACTGTCACTTTTAAGGGATATAATACCTGTTCAACTGATAATTTTTACGGCGGAGTTCTTCAGGGGGAAATGCTTAAAAAATCAGGTGCATTAAAACCGGTTTATATTTCTGGCTTTACTGATCATGTTATTTCCCACGCGGAGCGGCTTAAGGGATTCAGAACTGTGTATCCTGATGCTGCCCTTGTTGATCCTTCAGCAGAAACAGCCGGCGCTTTATATAATGGAAACAGTTTTGAATATTCCGGAGATTTTAAAGGTCAGGATGTGGAATATGATGCAGGAAGTAAAACTGAAGGTATCGGGATTTCTGCAGGCCGGAAAGCAGTTCCATCTATTGTAGAGAAGGTGAAACAGGGCGAAATTGATTCAATTGCAGTTGTAAATGACTATACAGCAGCTGGTGTATATTACGAGCTCACAGATTATGGAATCAGTGTCCCTGAAGATGTCCAGATTGTATCTTACGATAATATGCCTTTCAACAGCATACTTCCCCTCCCTTTCGCAACTGTTGACCTGCATCCTTCAGAAATATATGAGAAAGCCGCATCCCTTCTGATAAATAAAGTGATGAAGGGAAAACCAGTTTCTGAGACTGTAAAGCCTTTTCCAGTAGAAGGGGCAACAATAAAAACTTTATTAAACTAATGATTTATAAATTATCCGATATTATGATTCAGATTCTAAAAAGCTGTTTTTGATAGTTTTAATTCTTTATTATCAAGAAGTATGGCTTTTTCAGGACACTTGGCCAGGCAGCGCATACATGAATTGCATTTAGCATGATCAATTACGATTTTTTTCTCAATCAGATCAATCGCTTTAACGGGACAGTTTTTTTCACAGATCCTGCAAAGAATACATTTATCCGAGACAGAGATTTTCCGGCTCATTGATTCCCATGTTTTCGCAGATGCGGAGATAGATCTCATCCAGTCAGAAAGAACAGGTATTCTTTTCCATTTTGTTTTCCCATTCATAAGTTCATCTGCAAATATTTCCACATTTTTCAGTGCCTCTGAGTTTTTAATATACCCTTTTTTTTCCTTGTCCTGAGATGTGTTCATGCTGGATGACATTTTAAATTCTCTTGCCCCGATACAGTTGTAGCCTTTTCCCTTTAATACTTTCTTTAACGGTCCGACTATTCCTCCTGAAAAATATTCCATTGTATCGAACATAAATACATCTCTTCCTTTTCCTTCCGGAAGGTTCATAATGAAATCCCATACAAGGGGATAGGTTGACTGAATTGCAACGGGAAACATTAACCCGAGTGCCCAGTCTGATTCTGTCTCCGGAAGATTGTTTTCCTCGATTTTTCTCACATGTGAATCAATCCCCTGTTCAAGCAGTTTTCCTGAAAAATGTTTTACAAGAGCCTCTGTATTCCCTGTTCCTGAAAAATAGAAATTATATACAGTCTTTGATTTCAGCATTTATATCCTCTGACAATAACTATAATCGTTTTTTGATTTAATTCATATAATTTTCTGAAGTATTACTTGCAGTAATATCTGATGTTTTTCCCAAACTGTTCCTTTTTTAAATTATAATTTCTGTATGGATTATAAAAAGCTCAGAGAGCTTATGGTTGACAATCAGATCTGTTCGAGGGGAGTTATTTCTGAAAGTGTTTTAAATGCAATGAGAAAAGTCCCCAGAGAGCATTTTGTTTCAATAGATAAAGTCTCTTACGCATATGAAGATCATCCCCTTGAAATAGGCCACGGGCAGACAATTTCACAGCCCTATATTGTTGCTCTTATGACTGAACTTGCGGCTGTCAGGAAGACAGACCGTGTACTTGAAATAGGAACCGGTTCAGGATATCAGACAGCTGTGCTTTGTGAGCTTGCAGGCGAAGTATATTCTGTTGAAAGGATAAAAAAGCTTTATCAGAGAGCTTCAGGCATTATAAAAAAAGAGGGATATGAAAATGCCTTCCTGATTCATGGGGACGGCTACCAGGGATATCCAGACCAGGCGCCTTATGATTCCATAGTTGTGACAGCCGCTCCCGAAGAAGTCCCCCCGCAGCTGTTTAAACAGCTTGCTGACGGAGGCCGGCTTGTCATTCCTGTCGGCAGTTATGTCCAGTATCTTGTTGTCTATGAAAGGGAGGGGCAACGGTATCATTCACAGGTTGTTACCGGAGTACGTTTTGTGCCGCTTCTGCATAAGACAGTAGACAGTTAGCTTTTATGATTCTAAACGTGTCAGTATATCTTTTGCCTGCGGCATTATAAGACTTCTCCTGATTAAAACATAAGATCGTTAACTGTTTTCAATTTCTTAATTGATTTTAATTTTCCGGCCTGGAGATAAAATAATGAAATTATAATTCAGCAAAGACAATTCTTTTTAAATATGATTTTGCGGAACAAAGCATATTCCTTGAAAGGGATATGCTTTTTCTTTATAATGTGGTTTATTCATTTTTCATGGTATAGTAAATTATATATTTGATTGGACAGAATGTTCCAAAACCAACACTATATTTAAAAACCAAAAAGTTGAATGTAATAAAGAACAGGAGCTGTAAGTGAAAATTTCAGACATCTTCATGAATCAGGAAAATTTCAAGGAAAAACTGCTTAATAAAATTCATTATATTGTAGTTTTTCTGATTTTTATTTTCATTGCATTTCTGACAGAAAGCTTCCTGTTTTTCTATAAACATAACCAGAATAATCTTCTCAGGGAAAAAGTAACTATTGAAGCCAACAAGGTACAGACAGCACTTCACAACGAAATAAATTCTTCTCTCAACCTTGTGATAGGTCTTGTCGGGTATATCAATACTGTCGATGAGCTTACTCCTGAAAAATTCAATAGAATTGCTGAAGTCATTCTTAGTGAATCTGAAATCATAAGAAATATAGGTCTTGCTCCCGGTAATGTGATTTCATTTATGTATCCTCTTGAAGGAAACAGAAAAGCTCTCGGAATGGATTATATGAAAAATACTCAGCAGAGAGGTGCTGTCCTCAAGGCTGTGGAAACCGGCAGAACAGTTATTGCAGGACCTGTTAATCTGGTTCAGGGGGGCAGAGGTTTCATTGCAAGGATCCCGATCTACAGAGGAAAAAACAGGGAGGATTACTGGGGGATTGCAAGCATTGTTGTTGATGAAAAAAAGCTGTATGACAGGGTTGATATCCTTCAAAATAATGTGTGGATTAAATATGCACTGAGAGGCAGGGATGCCGGCGGAATTGACGGGGAGATTTTTTTCGGGGATAAAGATGTCTTTGACAGTGATCCTGTAACATATAAGGTTGTACTTCCTGAAGGATCATGGGTTCTTGCTGCATCCCCGGAAAACGGCTGGAACAATGTCCGGCTGAAAAATGTTTTAACAATAAGGTTTTCAGGATATCTCATTGCAGTTATTTTATCTTTTCTTCTGCTGAATCTTATCCGTTCAAATATCAAGCTGAATTTTTATGCGCATGTAGATCCCCTTACCGGCATTGCCAACAGAAGATGTTTCCATTTTGTATCTGAAAAAATACTTCTCCGTGAAAAAAGGGAGAACGGCAGCCTCTATTTTATATTTTTTGATCTTGACGGGTTTAAAACTGTAAATGACAGATACGGGCACAAGGCAGGTGATGCAGTTCTGAAGGAAGCTGTGAAAAGAATAATAAAAAATACAAGGGAATCAGATATCTTTGCCAGGATGGGCGGGGATGAATTCCTGTTTGTTCCCCTTTCCGTGAAGAGGAAAGAGGATGCTGTCTGCCTTGCCGATAAAATTGTAAATGAATTATCTATGCCGTTTGTTTTTGAAAAGAACAGCATTCAGATAGGATGCAGTGTCGGAATCAGTCTCTATCCGGAAGATGGTGAAATGATTGATGATCTGATGAAAAAAGCTGACCAGGCAATGTATTCTTCAAAAAGCAAGAAAGGGAACTGTATAACATTCTACAGCGATATAGAAACTGTTATATATTAGCCTCTCTTGACTCGATCTGTTTAATAGTTTTATTCTCATACCTGTTTTGAAAGATAACAAGAAAAAAGCTTTTATTTATATTTTACTCTCTTCCCTGTCATTCAGCTTCATGAGCCTTTTTGTAAAGCTTGGAACTGATATTTCATATATACACAAGGTATTCTTCAGGCATCTTGTCACTTTTATTCTGATTTCAGCAGTTCTTTTAAAAATACAGGAACCTTTAAGGCCATCTTCAGGGAATAATCTGAAGCTCCTTATTATAAGGTCTCTTGCAGGGCTCTCAGGTGTGTTTCTTTATTTCTATTCAATTGCAAATTTATCTCTTGCTGATTCTTCGATTCTGAATAGGCTTTCCCCTTTTTTTGTCATTATCGCAGCATCTGTAATTCTCAGAGAAAAAATAAAACTTTCAAATATTCCTCTTCTAATTGCTGCTTTTTCCGGAGCTGTTTTAATCATAAAACCGCAGTTTAATTACTCGGTTCTCCCTGCTCTTGCAGGTACTGTTGGGGCGGTTTTTGCGGGTATTGCTTATTCCATTGTCCGGCTTTTAAAGGGGCGGGAGACTCCATACAAGGTGATATTCTATTTTTCAGGAATTTCTGTCCTTCTTATTGCTTTTCCCGCCCTGATGCAGTACAGGAGCTACAGCCTTCATAACTGGGTAATTCTTCTCATGATAGGTATTTTTGCCACAGGGGGACAGTATTTTCTGACAGTAGGATATCAGAGCTACAGGGCAGGTGAAATATCACTTGTCACATATTCCCAGATACTGTTTTCACTGATACTGGGGCTTTTCTTTTTCAGCGAACTGCCTGATATATATTCTGTTGCTGGCGGTATCCTGATAATAGTGAGTGCTTCTGTTCTTTATCTTAAAAAATGAAATGAGGCGCTTAAACAGTCTGCACCAGGCAGCCGCGTACCGTTACAAAAGTCGTCTGTGGAGATAATCAAAGGAATTTTCCCTGTTTTCTCCCTTGAGGGAGATTCATATAGAATACAAGAAAAAAAGGAGGTATAATTTTTTCTGCAGGTGGGGGATTTTTATTTTCCGAAAAGTGATTGAAAATGACTTGCCATTTTCAATCACTTTATTCTGTTTTCCAGGAAACAGATAAAAAGATTGTGGATGAATACGTTAACTACTATAATAAATACAGTCGTCATCAGGGAATTGATGATATTCCAGAGAAGTATGTAAATACTAACACTGGTAGAGAGGTGTTTGACGATGTTTTATTCGGTTTGCATCACCATTATTATAGAAGTTCTGCATAGAAAGAGGTACGGATGTAATTTTGCAACGGTACGATTTTCAATTGACAAATTATACTTAATGATCAAGAATTATTCTAATAATAAGAGGTTTGTCATGATAAAAAAAGTTGTAGTTTTTTTTCTGGTATTTCTGAATTCCTATTCTGTTTTTGCAGATAATTACAAACCCGATAGCGCTTTTATTTCTCAACTGTTAAAGGAAAATCAACAAACAGCAGAAAGATTTAACAGCTGGGCAAGGGAACTTAAATCTGAGAATCCTGAAATAAAAGTTGCATCAGGCAATAGGGAGTATGGAGATATTGTGTATTCTCCCGATTCGAAGTATTTTCTTACTTCTTCCGGAAATAATCTTTTATTGGTGGAAATAGAAACCGGGATAGTAATAAAAACACTTAAAACAGGTAATCCCAAAAAACATATCGTATTTAAATGGTTTTCTTCTGACGGCAGGCATGCCATCTTTACCGAAACAAGCGGTATAGATGGCATGCTGAATTATCATATTATTGATATAGCCAGTGGAAAAACAATAAAAAGCTTATCTCTAAAAGGACACAGTAACGGAGTTACCGGTGCAGATTTATCCCGGGATGGGAGGCAATTGATTACCTCCTCAAAGGACAAAAAACTTATCTTGTGGAACCTTGAATCAGGAAAAAAAATCAGGGAATATCCCGAACCCGGATTAAAAGATTCTTCAGTATTTTTTTGCCCTGATAGTGATTATGCTCTTATCTGTAATCCTGATATTAAACTAATAAATCTGGCAACTGGGAAAGTAGAGAAACAATGGAAAGGAAAGTCTCCTTCAATAAATTTTCCAGGAGGAAAATATATTGCTTTTACATCAATACCAGATAGAAAAACAGTCAATATTGCTGAAATTAAAAGTGGTCGGATTATTCGATCTTTTAAGCATGATAGCAATGTATATAGGATAGATTTAGCTTTAGATAGTAAATATCTTTATACGTATGATAAGGAAAAAGTATACCGATGGAATATAGGTGCTGAATCTCTTGACTGGGAAAGTGACAGGATTCGAGGATCCATGATTAATATATCCCCGGATAACTCTACACTGATTATTTCTGATTATATGAACACTGGTTTTGTACTACTGGATCCTTTGACAGGAGATGTTAAAAAAAGAATAAAATCCTCTGCTGTCTCCATGAATTCAATCAGGCATTCATCAAAAAATGTAAGCTATTTTTGCGGAGGTTCAGATGGATCAATCCGACAATTTAGTGTGTTCAATGGACGTTTAATTAATTCACTTAAATCTGATAGGGATACAACAAAGTATAAACATTCTGAAAAAATTAATGACCTTTGTTTATCCCATGACGAACAATATATACTTGTTGGAAAAAAAAGTGGATTTTTGACAATGTGGAGTATTAAAAATGAAAAAATTCTAAAGACATATAAAACCAAATTTACAATTCGTGATGTAGCATTATCTCCAGACAATAAAGTAATATTATATACAACTTTTGATCCAAATATTATTGCTATTGATGCGGAATCAGGGAAAGAGTTGTTCCAGATATCAGGTTTCAGACATGATGCTCCTCGTGATTTTGTTTTTTCTTCCGATGGGAAATATATATTAAGTGCCAGTGATTATGGAATGAAATTGTTTGCTTCTAAAACAGGTAAAGAAATACGAAGCTTCAACGATCGAGTAAATGTAAATTACTATAACAGTGTTGTTTTCTCCCCTGATGGATTATATATTGCCGGCGGTGGGCTTGATAATAAAATCTATTTATTTAATACACAAAATGGTCAACTTATAAGATCATTTACTGGTCATGATAATATTGTCAAATCAGTTTCATTCTCTCCTGATGGAAAGTTTCTTTTATCATCATCAGATGATAGAACTCTTAGACTCTGGAATGTTGATACCGGGGAAATAATTACTACTATTAGGGGATTTTCCAGCTCAATTAATTCCACCTTTATTACTTCTGATAATAATCATGCACTTTCATGTTCAGATGATGGAGTTCTCAAATATTGGAATCTTACTGATGGTGAACTAATATATACTACAATAGCTGATTCATATGGACATTCTGTAACATGGACACCGGAAGGGTATTTTGCAGGGGATGAGGAATTTGCCAGAAAAACTGTATACATTGTAAATGGATTAACCTCTTACTCCATTGATCAGTTCTTTGATACATACTTCCGCCCTGATATTGTCCAGGCAAAGATAGCTGGAAAGAATATTTCTGAACTTGCTGGAGATAAAAAACTCGTCGATGATCTTGCTCTTACTCCTGAAGTAAACATTGAGGTTGAACAGACAGACGGTTCTTTTCATAATATTACAAACAGCCAGAAAAATTATAATATTACTAACGGTAGTATTAAATTAAAAATTTCTGCTATTGATCAGGGTGGAGGAGCTGAAGAAATCCGGGTATTTCATAACGGAGTCAGGATATCAGGAAAAGCTAGGGGGCTGTCTGTTACTGGCTATGGTAAAATAAAAATACAAAATATTACAGTAAAATTAGCAGATGGTGAAAACACAATACGTGCTCTTGCTTTTACAACTAACAGGATAGAAAGCAGACCATCTGTTCTTACAATCAGGTATCGTGCTCCTCAAAAGATTGAGCCTACACTCTGGATATTGGCGGTAGGTATAAACAAATATAAAAATGGCAGGTATAACCTCAACTATGCTGTCAATGATGCAGATAGTTTTATAAAAGCTGTTAAAAAATCAGGAAAGGACCTTTATAAATCTATCGAAACAATTCTTTTAACAAATAAGATGGCTACTCGACAAAGTATTATCGATGCATTAAGAAAAATAACCAACAGTGCAAAACCCGAAGATGTTTTTATGTTCTTCTATGCTGGTCACGGAATCGCACTTGAATCTATAGAGACAAAAAAAACTGAGTTCTTTTTTATTCCAACAGATGTAACTCAGATGACTGATTTTTCTAAAGTAATGAATTCTGGATTGGGTGGATCTGAGTTTGAAGTTCTTGTAAGCTCTATTCCTGCCAGAAAACAATTTCTGGTACTCGATGCCTGTAATTCAGGCGCGATAAACACAGCTTTTGGATTGAGAGGTGCAGCAGAGGAAATTGCACTTTCCCGTCTTGGGCGAGCTACGGGTTCGGCTCTCATTGCTGCTAGCCGGGATGATCAGTTTGCCCAGGAATTTGCATCTCTTGGGCAGGGGGCATTGACTAAAGCATTATTGGATGGTCTTAACGGCAAAGCGGCACAGACAAACGGACAAATAACAGTAGGGGGGCTAAAAAACTATGTTGAGTCTGAATTACCAGATCTGACGGAAAAATATGCAGGACAGGCTCAATATCCTACCGGTTTTGTTTTTGGTCAGGATTTTCCAATTGGAATATATCCATAAAAACAGATGTTGTTGGCGTGCCGTTGCAAAATTATGTCCGGTGATATTTAATGAATATTATAATAGAAAGATTGATTTTTGCGACCCTAAGTTAAGGAGACTTATTTCGTTAAATTATGAACTGTGATAAGACTCCCTCCTTTAGGGAGTCTCCAAGTCTAATGAACTTGTTCCATTTGATTTAGAATCTTAGTAATACTCCCTCTTCGGGGGAGTATTGTTAAATATAAATGAAATATAAAACCTGCGTCTTCGCACCCCAGACCCGGTACACGCAAAGCAGGTTTTTACGCGGATTGTCCCCGTTTATCCAGGATTTTTCTTTCGGCTGCGCTTAAAACCCTTTTTCTGAGTCTTATGGATACAGGTGTAACTTCGACAAGTTCATCCTCATCAATAATATTCAAAGCAGCTTCAGGAGTGAGCGGAATAACTGGTGTGAGTATTACATTGTTGTCTTTTCCTGCAGCTCTCATGTTTGAAAGCTGTTTTGTTTTGGTGGGATTAACATTGAGGTCATTTTCCCTGTTATGTTCACCGACTACCATTCCCTCGTAAACCCTGTCACCCGGGACAACATACATCTTGCCTCTCGGTTCAAGGCCGAAAATACCGTATGCAACAGCGTCTCCGGGCCTGTCTGCAATCAATGATCCGTTATTTCTTGTCGGATAATCACCCCGGTATTTTTCATAACCTTCCAGGTATGAATTCATGATTCCGGTTCCTTTTGTATCTGTCATGAATTTATCCCTGTACCCGATAAGCGATCTGGATGGTATTGAAAATTCAAGGATTACTCTTCCTGCATCTGTATTTGTGAAATTCACCATTTTAGCTTTTCTCTGAAGCAGTGTTTCAGAAATAACACCTGAATATGTATCTTCCACATCTACAACAAGATGTTCAATCGGCTCAAGCCTTGTCCCGTTTTCGTCATTCTTATAAATAACATGGGGACGTCCGACACAGAATTCCAGACCCTCTCTTTTCATTGTTTCAATGAGAATCGCCATCTGGAATTCGCCTCTTCCTTTTACAATGTAACCTTCACCGTCAGGTGCTGTTTCCACCTGCAGGGATACATTTCTGAGTGTTTCCTTGTTTAGCCTTTCAAGGAGCTTTGCTCCCTGGATAAAAGTCCCTTCTGTTCCCGCTTTCGGAGATGTGTTAGGCATAAATCTCATTGATACTGTCGGATCATCGATAGTCAGCCTTGGTAGGGGGACTGTATTTTCAGGTGTACTTATTGTATCTCCGATTTTGATATCATTGACACCTGACAGAATTACAATATCACCTGCATCTGCTTTCTCGACAGCTTCAAGTTCTGTTCCCCTGTATACCTGTATTTTTGATATTTTAAGGGGATTTGATTTCCCCTCCTCATCAATCCTTATAAGCCTGTCATTTGTAGAAACAGATCCGCTTTCTATTTTTCCGATAGCCATTCTTCCAAGGTAGTCTGAATAGTCAAGATCTGCCACAACAAGCTGAAAGCTTTCATCTGGATCCGAATCCGGAGATGAGATATGACTGATTATTGTCTCCATCAGGGGATTGAGATTCGATGACTTATCTTCAAGTTCGTGCTTTGCAATTCCCGCCCTGCCGTTTGCATAGATTACCGGGGATTCCAGGTATTTCTCATCTGCTCCGAGATCTATGAGAAGGTCGAGAATTTCATCATAAACCTCATCCGGCCTTGCATCATCCCTGTCAATTTTATTGATCAGTATTACAATATCAAGGTTCTTCTCAAGTGTCTTGGAAAGAACAAACCTTGTCTGGGGAAGAGGCCCTTCGGCTGCATCTACAAGAAGAACAACCCCGTTTACCATTGAAAGGGCTCTTTCAACTTCACCGCTGAAGTCTGCGTGTCCCGGAGTGTCGAGAATATTGATTTTTACACCGTTCCACACAACTTCGCAGTTTTTTGCGGATATGGTTATCCCTCTCTCCTTTTCAAGGTCTCCCGAGTCCATTATTCTTTCTTCAACAGCTTCGTTCTCCCTGAAAAGCCCGCTCTGTTTGAACATTGAATCAACAAGTGTTGTTTTTCCATGGTCTACATGCGCAATTATTGCTATATTTCTGATATTAAGTTCACCGGTACTTTTTATTTCCCGATTTTCAAGTATAGTCTGAGACATATATTTATTCCTGTCGGTTTGATTTTGTTTATTAAAAAAGCATGATGAGAATATATCAAACAATTAAAATTTACAAGTATCATAAATAGGCTATACTGCCCTTTTATTCCATTAAACAGATATTTCTTCTCTACGGAAGTTGTCAGTGGAAAATATACAGCCTTTGAACATGGTTTCTTATCACTGTTTATAAACATTTGTTCATTTACAGGTTTCCGTGATTGATGATTTTATTATGAATATGATAACATATGTTCAATAAAGGACTAAAAAGGAGCTAAAAATGGCAAAATTACTACCTGAGGTAAAAACAGCGCTTGAAAAAACATCACCTGTATGTATTGCAACATCCAGTAAAGATGGTGTACCGAATATTGTTTATGTTACATTTCTTAAAATTTATGATGATGAGACAATTGTAGTAGCTGATAATAAATTTGCAAAAACTCTTGCAAATCTTGAGGCAAATCCAGCTCTTTCATTTGTTGTACTTGATCCTGACGCAAAAAAAGCTTACCAGATTAAAGGAAAGGTGGAATATATTACTGCCGGTGAAAAATATGACTATACAGTCAACTGGGTTCAGAGTAAAAGGCCTGAAATGACTCCAAAGGGCGGTGTATTCATGAGTGTAGATGAAATATACTGCGGTGCTGAAAAGCTTGCGTAAATAACTTTTAACCGCTGTATTATCACAGCGGTTGTATTTTTTATACCCGATTTTATACTTCTCTGCCTTAATCCGGTAACCGGTATTTTCCCGTTTATGAAATGTAATAATTCTCTTTTATCTTTAATCTTTAATTTCTATTCTATATTTGAATTAATCGTTAAATAAATATTTTTTTATCTTGACAGAATAATGCGGCATGTTTAAATTACTATATATAGAAAACAATATGCAGGGGTTTGTATGAAAAAATATGATATTATTGTAATAGGAATGGGTCCTGCCGGAATGGCAGTCTCGGCAATGGGATCAGCAATGGGGCTTAAAGTTCTTGCTGTTGAAAAACACAAAGTCGGCGGCGAATGCCTGAATGTAGGTTGTATCCCGAGCAAGGCGCTTTTAAAAGCTGCCGAGGCAAATAACACAGCATTTAATCTCAGAAAATACGGTATTGAGCTGGATGTTTTTACTAAGAGCAAGGATCCAATGAATATCGTCCGTGAAAAAATATCCGGTATCAATAATAAAAAATTCATGAAGGTTTTTGAAAAAGTTGACCTTGTAATAAACGAAGGCAATGCTGAATTCATTGATTCTAAAACAATTCTTGCCGGAGGGGAAAAATACACTGCAAAAAAAATATTTATTGCGACAGGGACAAATCCCATGATTCCCCCGATTCCCGGGCTTAAGGATGTTCCGAGCCTTACAAACCTGAATATATTTGAAACAGAGGAAATACCTGAATCAATGACTATAATCGGAGGCGGTGCAATCGGTACAGAGATGGCACAGGCTTTTGCCCGGCTCGGATCAAAAGTAAGCCTTTTTCATATGGATCCACATCTTATCCCTGCAGGCGATGAGGAAGCTGCAAGAGTTCTTGAAGAGAAATTCAGGGAGGAGGGAATTGCAGTTTATAACAAAGCTGCAATAGAAAAGGTTGAGGAAAAGGATGGCAAAATCCTTACATATGCTGAAGGGCAGGTATTTGAATCTGAAAAAATCCTGGTTGCAACTGGAAGAACTCCTGTTCTGGAACCTCTGAAACTGGATAAGGCAGGTGTGAAATATGGCAGGAAAGGGATCGAAGTAGACCAGCATATGAGAACAAATGTCAAAAACATCTATGCTGTCGGAGACTGCAACGGCAAGTATCTTTTCTCACATGCTGCAATGCACCAGGGTATGCTTGCTCTGATGGATGCGGTAAGTCCTGTTCCGATGGGTATGCTAAAGAGAGATAAATACCCTGTGCCATGGTCTGTATTTACACAGCCTGAAGTAGCCCAGGTCGGTCTCACAGAGAAACAGGCAGAAGAGAAGGGGATTAAGTATGAAGTTGTCAAGAAATCATATGAATCCTACGGAAGGACTGTTGCGGACGGGCATCCGGAAGGATTTATCAAGATCCTTACAGGGAAAAGAGGCAGAATTCTCGGCGCATCAATAGTTGGTGAAAATGCGAGTGAGCTTATCCATGAATGGACAATGGCAATTCAGTATAAAAAGACAATAATTGATATAATGATGATGCAGCATTCTTTTCCGACAATTTCCATGATAAACAAGATGGTTGCTGAAGACTGGATGATGGGAAAAATGGAAATTCCGTTCATTAAAAAGATGATAAAATTTATATTCTGATTCTTATTTGAATTAAAACAGCGCTGTTTATTCACTGCAATAGACAGCGTTTTTTTGTCTGTAATGATTCAGACTATTTATGGATAATAATCAATACAGGAATCTGCACGAAAAAGTATTAGTTTTTATTCATGCAGATTTAATCAGTCCTGCTTGTAATCATAGAGTTTTTCAGCGCAGGCAGGGCAGATTGAATGGGTCAGCTGAAGATCAGAGTTCCTGTAAAGATATTCCTCTATTGTAATCCATTTACTGTCTACCCTTATTTTTTTGCAGGAAGCACAGATAGGGAGCATCCCTTCAAGAAGCTTTATCCTGTTGATTATCATCCGGGTTGAAGTAACGACAAATATCCCTACCAGCAGGATTACTATGCTTTCTATAACGCTTTCGCCGTAATTAATTGGTGTTGCTTCCTTTCCTGCCAGGATTGAAGGGATATCGAATATTTCTATGATCCACTGAACAGCTGCCAGAAAAATGAATCCGGCAATCTCTATTTTAATTATATGTTTTATCATCACTCATATATTATAAACTGTTAATATAAAAAAAATAAAATACTATTTACATTCATTAAATAATATATGATAATAGTTGCGACCGCAACTAAAAGAGAAAGATGTATGAACAAAAATAATCATGTATCAATAGGGAAGCTTATTGACATAATCAACAGAAATATAAAGCAGATCATAAGCCATGAGATCTCTGATGACTGCATTGGCCCCGGGCAGTTCCATTTTCTTCACATAATATCCAGAAATGAGGGGATACCACAGAAAGAACTTGTCGAGATGATGAAAATTAACAAGGCGAATGTAACAAGGGGAATTATCCGGCTTGAAAAAAACGGATATATAAAAAGAGTGCGGAATGAGGATGACAACAGGGTAATAAACCTGTTTCTCACAGACAGGGGCTCCTCCATTATTCCTGAACTCAAAAAAGCAAAAATCCGTATTACTGAAATCTGCACTGAAAAACTTACTGAAAAGGAAACAGAAACGCTGTTTATACTGCTTGAAAAAGTCAAGGATTCAGTTACCTCCGAAACAGAGAGAATTAAGGGGAGCATCGATATTAATGAAGAAAGATAATAATATAAAAGCCAAACTCACCGAAGGAAGTGTCGGTAAACTACTTATCCGGCTTACCCTCCCCATGATTATGGGTATTCTCAGCATGGTTATATATAATCTTGTCGATACCTTTTTTGTCAGCAAGCTGGGAAGTGATCAGATGGCTGCCCTTGCCTTTACTTTTCCTGTGGTTCTTGTTGTGAGCAGTGTATCACATGGTCTAGGAGTCGGGACATCATCACTTGTTTCAAGGGCGATAGGGGAGAATAATCCTGATAAAGTCAGAAGGCTGGCAACTGACAGCCTTGTCCTTTCTTTTCTCTGTGTAGTCTGTTTTGTAACTATAGGTCTTCTTACAATAGACCCCCTTTTTACACTGCTTGGTGCGGACAGAAAGATCCTTCCGTATATAAGGGAATATATGACTGTCTGGTATCCGGGGATGGCTTTTGTCGTGTTTCCTATGGTCGGCAATAATATTATCAGGGCAACCGGGGATACCAGGACTCCAGGCCTTGTCATGCTTACAGGAGCACTTGTCAATTCATTTATGGATCCCCTGCTTATCTTCGGTAGTGAAGCTGTTCCTGTTATCGGGAACGTTCTGGGCAGTATAGGCATTGTAATCAAACCTTTCGGTATCAGGGGGGCTGCTGCAGCTACACTTATAGGCAGGTCAATCACTTTTCTTGTTGCGCTTTATATTCTCAACTGGAGAGAGAGGCTTCTTGTACTGAAACGATGCCCTTTTAAGGAAATAATGCATTCATGGAGAGAGATTCTCGGCATAGGTATTCCAAATGCAGGTTCAAGGATGATTATCCCTATCGGAGCAGGGGTAATTACAAGGTTTGTATCAGAATATGGTATTGCATCTGTTGCAGGTTACGGTATTGCAACAAGGATTGAATTTTTTTCACTTGCTGCAGTAAGAGCTCTTTCCAGCATTATAGGACCTTTTATCGGGCAGAACCTGGGTGCAGGATATTTTGACAGGGTGAAAAAGGGACTCCGGAGGGGAACCCAGTTTTCCCTTATTGCAGGGGGATTTATTTTTATTTTCCTCTTTGCTGCTGCCGATTCTATTGCTCGCCTTTTTAACAGCAATCCTGAAGTTTCATCCACAGCTGCCCTTTACCTGCGGATTGTTTCTATCGGTTACGGAATGCAGGGGATTTGCCTGATATCATCTTCAGTTTTAAATGTATTTAAAAAACCTTTCCAGGCCGTAGGGATAAGTCTTGTTGAAATATTTATTTTATCAATTCCTCTTTCGTTCTTTGCTGAAAAGTTTTTCGGTCTGAAAGGAATATTTTCTGCCATTGGTTTCAGCTTTTTTATATCGGGAATATTCGCCTATTTCCTTGTTAAGAGAAATGTAAAAAATGATATAGGCTGATGCATATTCAGTTTTATGACCACTGCTGTATTTCTATGAAATTTTCTTTGGGTTTTTCCAATATTTGACCTGAACCTTTCTATTACGTACAATTTATTATATGAAAGATAAATTATCTTCATATGCTTTATTCCTGATTATTGCAGTCGCGGCAGTAATATCAAGTAAAAGTCCGGTTTTTATTATTATGGCTATTTTTGCCGAAATAATATACAGCAGGATGCAGGATTTATGTACTTACTGTATTCTTTCAAAAGAAATATGCACAGTTGATGCTGAGTTTAAAGATACTGGCGGGTATAAATACTGTGAAGAACAGAGAGCTCTGGAAATCCTGGCAGGATGGTAAGATGTACATGCAGACGGTTCGAGGTAAACTTTTTTTACTCACAATATTCTTTCTTTTTCTTATTATCCTTTTAGCAGTGTTTTTTTATTCAGGCCTTAGAAAAAAGCTTGTTGAAAATGCTGAAACTGTGATGCGGATAAAAACAATAACAACAGCAGAGGTGATTGAAAAGAGAAATCTGGAAGCTGTGACAATTGCGCAAATTATGGCAATTACCCAGAAAAACGGAATGTTCGGACAGAGGGAGAATTCTGTAAATTATTCAAAAGAAATACTTTCAAGCTATCCTGAAATAACCGGAGCATATTTCGGGTATGAGCCGGATTCTGATGGAAAAGACAGCCTTTTCAGCAGCAATTATTCCAGATACAGTAATTACATCAATAAAACAGGAAGATTCCTCCCGTACTGGTACCGGGATAAGGAAAGAATTAAGCTTACTCCTCTTATTGATATGGAAACAAGTCTCTACTATGAGGAATGCAGAAAAAGGTTTTTGGAAAGCGGGAAAGAAGAACATATAATTACCGAGCCCTATTTTTACCAGGGAAAGATGATAGTGGAGCAGACATATCCGATTATAATTGAAAATGAATTCAAGGGTATTGCCGGCGTGGACAGAGCGCTTAACAACCTTTTTCATTATAAGGATTTTGAGATCCCGTATAAAAGTTCCGGTTTTATACTGATCAGTTCAAGGGGCAATATTCTTTTCTCCGATGTAAACCTGAGCAGTGAAGGAAATTTCAGAAAAGCCATGCAGACGCGTTATAAGCAGGATAAACCGGAACTTGACAGCAAAATGCTGACCTTCCATATTTCAGAGACTGACAGTCACATTATTCTTAAGAAATTCCATGAAATGGATACCCGGTATCTCGGTCCTCTTAAAATACCGGATCCTGTTTCAAACAGCAAGCGTTATTTCTATTATGCTGCTGCTAAAATACCTACAGGCAACTGGACAGTAGTAATGAGGGCTTCTGAATATGAAATTCTTCATCCTGTATATAGATCACTGTACATGATATCTGCTTTTTCAATATTTTTTGTGCTTGTTATAAATTTCATGGCTTTCAGAATAGGACGCCAGATTACAGATCCCATAGACACTATTATTAAAAACGCATCTGAATTCGAGAAAGGTAATTATGATTTTAAGGAAACAAGCAGCGCTGTAGTTGAGCTGGACCTTATGGTAAGGAGTTTTTACAGGACTGCCGAACAAAGGCGGATAGCGGAAAAAAAGCTTGCTGATACAAGAGACAACCTTCAGAAAACTGTAAACAGGCAATATGATCTGCTTAAGGAAAGCGAGGACAGGTACAGAAAACTCTTTGATAATGCAAACGATGCTATTCTTGTTATCAAGGATGGCAAGTATACTGAATGCAACAGAAAAACCCTTTCCATGTTTGACTGCGGCAGAAGCGATATAATTGGAAAAATGCCTGGTGACCTTTCACCTGAAATACAGCCTGACGGCAGTAAATCTGCCGAAAAAGCGGAAAGACTGATCAATGAAACAATCGAAGGTAAATCACAGTTCTTCGAATGGCAGCATAAGAAAACAGACGGTTCTGTTTTTGATACAGACATATCTCTTTATCGTATAAAGTCAGAAAATAATTTTTACGTGATAACAATGATACGTGATATTTCGAAAAGAAAAGCGGCTGAGACTGAACGTGATGCTACAATTGACGAGCTGACAGATGCTCTTGAAAATATAAAAACACTCAGCGGGCTTGTGCCGATTTGCTCCCACTGCAAGAAAATAAGGGATGATGAGGGATACTGGAACAGGAATTGAACAGTATATTGAAGAGCATACTGATGCTTCATTTACACACGGGCTGTGCCCCGACTGCTTTGCAAAATACTATGGTAATTTAAAGGATGAAGAGGATTAAAAACCGTAAGGATTATCAGCCTTAATATTATCAGCCCTTCCGGAAATATAAATTTACCAGAGAATCTGCCTGTGAAAGAAAAAGGGAATGTGAATACTTATCAAGGGGATCATCCCTGACTATATCGCTTATTTCATCTCTTATCCTTATTACTTCTGAAGCAAGTTCCCCGCTTATGGCAGAGCTGTTTATGAAGCTTTCTCTGAAATAATTTTTAAATTCAGTCATAACTTCAGGAATTGAAAGTATCCTTTTTATAAGGTAATTGTACTCAAGGTTGTAAGTTTCAGAGCTGTTTCTCAGTGATTTGTCATTGTCCCATGGAAGAAAAGAGAATTTCGGCCCGAAAAGTATGAAATGATTTTTTGTATCTGTATCTCCAATTTCCAGAAAATACTGAACTGAAATATATTTAACAACCTTGTCTATATCAGCATTGTTTAAAAACCATTCTTTCCATTCTTCATCTGATGAGTTGTTCAGAATTCCAAGAAAGTTTATCAATGTTGAGTAGTTATCATTATCAGGTATCTTTTTTTCAGTTTCTCCGTATATCGGGTAATTATGACTGCCGAAATTCATATTTATCTTATAAAGCTCCGGTGAAGATACACCTGTATTGTTTTTATTGTACATTTTTATCCTGCTGTAGTACCCGAGGAATGAACTGTTTATATAAAGTGCTGTGCTGTCAATCAAAGGTGCTGATAAACCGGTAAGCCTGTAGAGATACATTGAAACTCTGTTTTCTCATATGGGATTCATCACGGTATGTGGAATTCATTGCATACTTGTAGTTTTCATTCAGCTGAATTGTAAATGATTTCTTTGGATCTTCTCTTGTATGATCTCCCCTGACTTTTATTTCTGCATCAGAATATTTTTCTCTGTCACGGTAGAAACAGTCTGTATATTCCCTTGTATATACACTGTCCTGCAGTTTTTTCCAGGTCATAGCTTTTTACAGAAATTTTAACAGTATCTACCCCTGGATATTCTGTTTCTTTGTTGTCGTCAACAAACAGCTGGCATGAGGAAAACAGAATTATAAAAGGTATTAAATATTTCAACTCTTAAAAAGCATCCTTATTGTAAAGAAAAAATCATCATTTTCTGTGATATATGTTTTATTTGAATTTTCATTCAGATAGCTGAAATCATAAAAAAATGCTGCATACTTATTAAGTATTACCTTATTGCTGAGTGTGAAAAAATTAAGATTTACTTCAGGCTTTTCTATATCAATGAAAATAACAGCATATTTAAAAGTTGTGACAAGAGGAAGCGGTGTTATCCTGTAGAGGTCAATACCGGCATATATTTCATTGAGCCAGTACCAGGTGGATGTATCACCCCATGCAACAGGATTTGCAACAAGAGATATTGAATTTCTCAATACAGTTGAGAAGCTTGTTTCAATACCATAATTAATTATTCCGGA
Source organism: Spirochaetia bacterium (assembly GCA_963662265.2). Taxonomy (GTDB): domain Bacteria; phylum Spirochaetota; class Spirochaetia; order CADAEX01; family CADAEX01. The sequence continues at coordinate 117,464 of CAXXHA010000003.1, forward strand.
ATCATCAGATAAAAACAAGTTGTTGCAGTAAGCCGGTTTATATTCCTCATCAATAGCTGTACCATCTGCAACAAAAATTGCTGAACCGGAGTATCCGAGAAAACTGTTTTCTCCATTGAAGTGATTTGTAATTCCCATAATCGAAATGGAGAAACAGATTGTCATGAGTTTTCCTGTATTGTGAAGAAGTAGGAGTATTGAGAACCAAGGAAATCAAAATCATTTTCCGAAAACCTGTATTCCGAAACTTCTCTTGGAATAACCGGTACTTTCTGTTATTTCCTTTACTGCAGTATCATTTGCGAAAAATGAATCTTTTTTCTTTTTCTGCTGTTCCAGCGTGATATCGCTTTTAAAAATTCCTGTTTTCATCCCGAAATAACTGTTTCTGACAAGTTTGTAATATATATTTTTGCCTGAAACATTTTTTTCATCTACTTCCAGATCAATGATTATTTTGGAGTTTTTATTGAAAAGATATTCACCCGAGATTTCCGCAACAGTTTCAACTGCATTGTTATCAGTTTTCTGTATATCAATTTCACCCTCAAATTTAATATCTTCTGAATAAATGCAGCAGCATATAAGTGTAAATAAAGTAAGTAATAATAAAAGTTTTTTCATATCATGTTTTCGTTTAATATTTATATTTATGCCGGATATTCATACTAGGATATAAATACTTTTTTATCAATAAACCGTTACATATATTTCCTTGTAAATTGAATCGAAAGTGCCGGTTTTAACGGATAGATATGGATATGAAATATTATTTACATGATAAGTATTCATATATACAAGCAGCTGTTTTATCTGTCAATTATTTGAAAAGTATCGATACAGATTATCGCACTGTTTTTTCTGTCTGTCTGGAATTTTGAAAAAGAAAAACAGATAATAATTTCTTTACCTCCTGATAAAATCTGTTACAATTATTATATGGCAAAATGTATTAAAGTATTTTTCATATATAACCATCTCCGGAGCATTTTATGCAGTTTATACTGATGATTCCTGATATTTCAGTCTGCTTCACATCTTCAAATGCTATTCTCCCTGAAAAAAAAGGTTCCGTGATTCTGCTCAGTTTTTCATATTTAAGGTGTAAACAATGAAATAGTTGTACCGGACTTGCAATTGAGAATTCAGGAGTTTATAAATGGAATTTAAGACAGTCGGTAAAGGGAAAAAAGAAAAGATGCAGTAGCCAAGGTCACAGGAAAGGCAAAATACACTGCAGATCTTGATATGAGGGGGATGCTCCATGGAAAAATATTCAGGAGTACAATAGCACATGGACGTGTTGTCAGTCTTGATACTTCTGAAGCAGAGGCAATGGAAGGAGTTGTTAAAGTCATAAGACCGGAAGATGTGGAAGGGTATGTCTTTCCCACATCAGGCCATCCTTTCAGCATGGACCCGGCACAGAGGGATATTGCAGACCGCCCCCTTCTTACAAGCAGGGTGAGACTCCATGGTGATGAAATTGCCGCTGTAATTGCTGAAGATGAAATAACTGCTGAAAAAGCTGTAAAAAAAATAAAGGCCGAGTATGAGGAATTACCGTTCTATCTTGATCCTGAAAAAGCCATGGAAGATGGTGCTGTGGAAATCCATGAAGGTGTTAAAAACAACATTGTGGGGCACAACAAGATTGTTTCCGGGTATTCGGATATTGATGATGCTTTCAGTAAATCTGATCATGTTTTTGAAGAGGTTTTCGAAACACCCCCTGTCCAGCACTGCCAGATGGAAAACCAGGTAACCTATGCCTATATTGACGGCAATGATAAGATAATTGTTGTTACATCAACCCAGATTCCCATATTGTAAGGAGAATCCTCGCAAATCTCTACAAGGTTCCATACGGAAAAGTCCGTGTCATAAAACCTGTTGTCGGGGGCGGTTTCGGCAACAAGCAGGACCTGGTCCTTGAACCTCTTGCAGTTTTTCTGACTATGGCGGCAGGGGGGCGTCCTGTTATGCTCAACCTTACCCGCGAGGAATGTATCGCCTGCACAAGAACCCGCCACGGCATGCGCCACTACATTAAAACTGGTGTCAGGAAGGACGGTCGTATTATTGCACGGCAGCTCCGGTCCTACGGTACAAGCGGGGCCTATGCTTCTCACGGACATTCAATTGTAGGGTAAACAGGGCTCCAATTTTTCAAGGACATATTCGGCAGAGCTTGCATACTCTTTTGAGGGATTTACTGTCTATACAAATATGTCAACAGCAGGCGCAATGAGGGCTTACGGAATTCCCCAGATTACCTTTGCTGTTGAATCGCATCATAACAATATTGCAAGATCTCTTTCCATGGATCCTGTTGCTTTCAGGGGAAATGAACCTGATTAAAGAGGGTGCGGTAGATCCTCTCGGACATGTCAGCCTTAAAAGTTACGGGCTGAAGGAATGTCTGAAAAAAGGAAAGGAATATATTCACTGGGACGAGAAAAGGGAAACTTTACAGAAACCAGACAGGTTATATAAGACGCGGTGTCGGGATCGCCTGTTTCAGTTATGCGACCGGTGTATGGCCTCACCTCCTTGAAATAAGCGGCGCCCGTATTGTTGTAAACCAGGATGGTTCTGTCCATCTGCAGGTCGGGGCCACTGAAATAGGCCAGGGATCAGATACAGTTTTCTGCCAGATTGCGGCAGAGGCAATTGGCATTCCCTATGATATGGTTGATATAGAACCTTTCACAGATACCGACACAAGTCCTTTCGATACAGGCGCGTATGCTTCAAGGCAGTCATATGTATCGGGGCAGGCAGTTAAAAAAGCAGCCCTCGAAGTCAGGAGCAGGATTCTTGAAAGGGCGGAAAAAAGATTTGATATTCCTTCATCTGAACTGGATATTGCTGAGGGAAATATTGTAAGAATAAAAGACTCATCTGTGCTGATTCCTCTCGGCGATTTAACACTCGCATCCTATTATGAAAAGGAATCTGCTTCCCCGATAACCAGCGATATCTCTAACAGGATTAATGCAAATCCCTTTCCTTCGGTGTGACAGCAGCCGAGATTGAGGTTGATTTGAAAACCGGAAAAGTCAAGGTCCTGGATATCTGCAATATTCATGATTCAGGTAAAATACTTAACAGGGTGACAGCCGAGGGGCAGGTCCATGGCGGCATGAGCATGAGTCTCGGATATGCCCTTACCGAGATAATGCTGTATGATCCTGATACTGGTAAACATCTCAACAATAACCTGCTTGACTACAAGCTTCCCACAATCATGGATACTCCTGAACTGAAAGCAGATTTCGTGGAAACCTATGAAGAGACAGCTCCCTACGGGAATAAAGCGCTTGGCGAACCTCCTACAGTCTCTCCAGCAGCTGCAATACGCAATGCCCTGCTTCATGCAACCGGTGTTGCTGTAAACTCTCTTCCCATGAATCCCCAGAACCTTTTTGAGTTTTCAGAAAAGAGGGATTGAATTAAAGAATTTCTGCTGCCTGAAGTTTAATGAACATATTTGATAACAAAAGGAGTTATTTGCCATGTATGATATAGATAAATATAAGGAAGCATACTCGCTTGATGAAGCAAAAGATTACCTTAGGGAGAATCCTGATGCTGTTGTTATTGCAGGGGGAACAGATATTCTTATAAGACTTCATAAGGGCAAGATGAAGGATGCCCATCTTCTCGGTATCGGTAGAATTGAAGAGCTTAAAGGTATCAGTAAAGATGATTCTGGAAACATTGATATCGGACCTCTTTCAACCTATACAGTGCTTGAGAATGATAGTGTCGTGCTTGATAATATCCCGGCCCTTGCAGTTGCTGCCGGCTGTGTAGGCGGTCCCCAGATAAGGAATACTGCAACACTCGGGGGAAACCTCTGCAACGGCGCAACTTCGGCAGACAGCGCGCCTGTCCTCATGTGCCTGAATGCCTCACTGACTCTTGATTCATCTGAAGGAAAAAGGACAGTCCCAATACACGATTTTTATCTCGGGCCGGGCAAGGTATTTCTTAAGCCGGGAGGAGATACTCAGCAGAATAAGTATAAATAAAGCAGATTACAGCGGCTATAAAGGAACATTCAAGAAATTTAGCCAGAGAGAGGCAATGGATATCTCTACACTGAACTGCGCGGTTTTTGTGAAAATTGAAGATAACATATTTTCCGATATCCGTATCGCATTCGGTGTTGCTGCGCCGACACCTGTAAGGTGCACCAGCGCCGAAGAAACAGGAAAGGGGCTTGAAGTGACAAGGGAAAATATTGGCAGAATAGGGAAGGCTTTACTCGATGATATCAGGCCGCGTGATTCCTGGAGAGGAACAAAGGCATTTCGCAGGCAGCTGGCAGAGGTTCTTGCTGTGAGGAATTTATGCATGCTTACAGGACTGGAGGAGTAGAAAAGTGACAAAGACAATAACACTGAAAGTAAACGGCAGGGAAAAGACAGTTGATGCTGATATCAGGCTTTCTCTTCTTGAACTTCTCCGTGACACATTCAATCTCACATCTGTAAAACAGGGATGCGGAGAAGGAGAATGCGGTGCATGCACTGTAATTGTTGATGATATTACTGTTGATTCATGTGTATATCTTGCTGTCTGGGCTGACGGTAAATCAGTAAGGACAGCAGAGAGTCTTTCTGACGGTGAAAAGCTCTCAGTAATGCAGGAGATGTTGTTGACGAGGGGGCTGTCCAGTGCGGTTTCTGTACCCCTGGCATCCTGATGTCTGCAACACTGATGAAGGAAAGCGGAAAGAAATATACAAGAGATGAGATAAAAAGATCTCTGGCCGGCCACCTTTGCAGGTGCACCGGTTATCAGAAAATAGTTGATGCTGTTGATAAAGGGCTTCGAAAATAAAATTACCGGGGGGTATATGATTAAACTTATAGGAAACGGAAACCTGATTACAAGAAACATTGACAGGAAGTTTATAAAAAACGGCGCTGTTGCAGTTGAAGATGATCTGATAATTGATTACGGAACAACAGAGGATATGAAATCAAAATATCAGGATCATGCCTTTACAGATGCACACGACGGCCTTATCATGCCCGGACTTATTAATGCACACGGCCATATCTACAGCGCCTTTGCCCGCGGCATGATACTGTCGGACGGGAAGGAATCGAGTAACTTCGGGGAAATACTTGAAAACCTCTGGTGGAGGGTGGACAGGAGCCTTTCCCTCGAAGATATCAGGTACAGCGCGTATGCAGTTTACCTTGATTCCATAAAAAACGGTGTAACAACGTATTTTGACCATCATGCAAGCGGTGGAAATCCTCAAGACAGCCTTTTTACAATAGCTGATGTTGCAGCGGAGCTGGGAGTAAGGACATCTCTATGCTACGAAGTTTCAGACAGGGACGGGGAAGAGGTTGCCTCAAGGGGAATCAGGGAAAATTCTGATTTTATAAAACACTGCAGCAGGGAAAACAGCAGCATGATAAAGGGGATGTTCGGTCTTCATGCATCATTTACACTTTCGCAGAGTACGCTTGAAAAATGCTCTGAAGCAGGAAGAGATGCAGGTTTCCATGTACATGTTGCAGAGGGAATTGAAGACCTGAGGCACAGCCTCAGTACTTACAACAAGAGGGTCGTTGAAAGATTAAGTGATGCTCGGATACTCGGAGACAGGTCAATAGCTGTCCACTGCATTCATGTAAATGACATGGAGATGGAAATCCTTAAAAACTCCGGTACTTTTGTTGTTAACAACCCTGAATCCAATATGGGGAATGCCGTGGGTTACGCGCCTCTTATTCAGCAGATGAAAAAAGGTATTACAGTCGGACTCGGCACTGACGGCTATACAACAGATATGTTTGAATCTCTGAAAGTCGCAAATATTCTCAGTAAGCATCACCTGTGTGATCCGAGGGTTGCGTGGGGAGAAGCTCCACAGACACTGTTTATCAACAACAGGAAAATTGCAGAGAAATTTTTCAGCGGCAGGATAGGAATAATTGAGAAGGGCGCTTTTGCAGATATTGTTGTTGCCGACTATAATCCCCATACATCAATCAATGAAAACAATATAGACTCGCACCTTCTTTTCGGTGTAATGGGCAGGAATGTTGTCTCAACAATGGTTAACGGTGAGTTTCTCATGAAGGACAGGGAAATACTGTGCGCTGATGATGAGAAAATACATGAAAAAGCAAGGGAAGTGTGCGACCGGTTCTGGAAACGGGTTTAGCAGCCCGCGCGAGCTGTACTCGAAGATAGCCGGTAAGTAACGCTAACCGGGTCCGGAGAGTACTGGCGGAAAACGCAGCCTTAAGAGCTGCAGAAAGCAGCAATATTTGAGATTTTCAAGGAGTATAATATGTCGGAAATTTTAAGACCTGTAAGTTTTGATAAACTTTTAAACTGGATACTTGCAGAATACAAAGACAGCAGATCTGTTTTCGGTATAAGAAAATTCTATAAAAACAGTTCAGGCAGGAGTGCAGAAATGTTCGGTGAGAAAATCTCCGGTATTGCCGGTCCTGCAGCAGGTCCCGCAACACAGCTGGCTCAGAATATTGTTTCAGGATATCTTGCAGGAGCGAGGTTTATTGAACTTAAAACTGTGCAGGTTATTGACGGGGAGGAACTAAGGACATGTATTGCAAGACCCTGTATCAGGGCAGTTGATGAATGCTACAACTGTGAATGGTCTACAGAGCTTACAGTCCAGCAGGCATATGAGGAATATGTAAAGGGATTTATCCTGAATATTGTCCTTGCAAATGAATTCGGAATATCTGAAAAAAAGGATTTTCTCTTCAACATGAGTGTCGGATATGATTATGAGGGCATTACATCACCGAAGATAGATACATTTATAAATAATATGGCTGATGCTTCGCAAAACAGCTTTTTCTCAGAATGTATTAATTACCTTCTTGAAAACCTTGATCTGTTCAGCAATGTTAATGAAGAGGATATCAGAAACATTGATACAGTTGTTTCAAATTCAATAACACTGTCAACACTGCACGGATGTCCTCCCGAAGAGATAGAAAAAATATCACACTATTTCCTCACAGAAAAAAACATTCATACATATGTTAAATGCAATCCAACTCTTCTCGGGTATGATTTTACCCGCAGCATACTCGATAGAATGGGGTACAGCTATGTTGATTTCGATGACACCCATTTCATGCAGGATCTAAAATATCCTGATGCTGTTAGCCTGATCAGAAGGCTTATGAAAACCGCTTCAGACAGGGGTCTTGATTTCGGGGTTAAAATCACAAATACCTTCCCTGTAAAGGCAAGCAGGAATGAGCTCCCTTCAGAATACATGTATATGTCGGGCCGTTCCCTCTACCCCTTGAGCCTGAATGTTGCTGCAAAGCTGTCAGAGGAATTCGGGGAAAACTCCCTGTCTCATTTTCAGGGGGGGCTGATTTTTTCAACATAAGATCTCTTTTCAGTACCGAGTCATGCCTGTAACTGTTGCGACAACTATTCTGAAACCTGGCGGATATGAAAGGTTTTATCAGCTTTCCGGGGAGGTTGAATCTGGTCTTTCCGGTTCTTTCAGAGGTATAGATGTCGGTGCGATTTCAGAATTGGCAGATAATGTTGTAAACGAGGAAAGACACAGGAAGGATTACCGCTTTGTCGAAAGCAGGAAAACTGATTCCGCTTTACCGTTATTCGACTGTTTTCAAATCGCCGTGCAGCGAGGGTGGGTGCCCAATTAATCAGCAGATATCTCTGTATCTTGAATATGTTTTAGAAAAGGATTATGAAAATGCGTTCAAGGTTATAGCGGTTGATAACGCGCTTCCCGCAATCACAGGAAGCATATGCAACCATGACTGCCAGTTCAAGTGCACCCGTCTTGATTATGAGTCATCACTGAAGATCCGGGAAGCGAAGAAGGCAGCTGTTATTAATGCACAGGATGACTTTATAAAAAATATAATGAAAACCCCTTTCAGGACAGATAAAAAAGCTGCTGTAATCGGAGCAGGGCCTGCTGGTATTTCCGCCGCAGTTTACCTGAGAAGGAACGGTATTCCTGTTACTGTATTTGAGAAAACAGACAGGCCGATGGGAATAGTAGAACATATTATTCCCGAGTTCAGGATCCCCGAGGAAATGATTGATAAAGATTTCAATTTATCTGTTAAAACAGGGGTCGAGTATGTATTCATGTGCAGCTCCGAGTATGATGTTTCGAAGCTGAAAAAGGAATATGATTTCATTATTATTGCAACCGGTGCATGGGAGAAAGGACGTAATTCTGTAGACAGGGGCAAAGACATGCTTGTTGATGCACTTGATTTTCTGAAGAAATCAAAGGACTGCGGAAATACACTTGATATAGGAAAAAGGGTTGCTGTAATCGGCGGCGGGGATGTTGCTATGGACTGTGTCAGGACAGCATCCAGGACCTATGGTGTTGAAAAGGCTGATATAGTTTACAGGCGTACAAAAGAATATATGCCTGTTTCCAGGGAAGAGCTCAACCTTACACTT
>CAXXHA010000004.1:0-71869 GCA_963662265.2 Spirochaetia bacterium
TGTAACAAGATTTTTTTGGAAGGTTTAATAAATGCTTGTATAGTAAGCATTTATATAATGAAAATATTTTGCTGATAATTGGCACAACTCTTGCATATATCAGTTGAGAGGTAAAAAGATGACAGCAGAAAAAACAAAGACATACAACAGATATTCAAATGACGAGAATATATTATCAATTTATCTTAAAGAGATAAATTCGATACCACTCCTTTCACGGGAAGATGAGGATAAGTATGCTAGGCAGGCTGCAGCTGGTGATAAAAAGGCAAGGGAAATCCTGATTAAATCAAACCTCAGATTCGTAGTGAATGTAGCAAAAAAATATCAGAATAAAGGCATTCCGCTTTCCGACCTGATAAATGAAGGAAATATCGGACTTATGAATGCTATTGAAAAATATGATGTAGACAGAGGATACCATTTTATATCTTATGCAGTATGGTGGATAAAGCAGTCTATACTCAAGTCTATAGGCGAAAAATCCAGAATGATAAGACTTCCTCTTAACAGGGCAGGAGAACTGGTCCAGATTGAACGGGCAAAAAAAGAGCTTCTTGCAGAAAAGGGAATTGATCCTGAACTGCAGGAAATTGCAGATGCTGTTGGACTTGATGAGGAGCATGTAAGAGATCTTATTGAAATATCAAGAGAACTTGTTTCAATAGATAATCCTGTAAAGGCGGGTGAAAAAGAATCAGCCCTCCTGAGCGATTATATTGTTGATACAAAGACACCGAAACCTGAAGATATTGTGATAGATAATTCTCTGAAGGTGGAAATAAATAAACTTCTTGAAACTCTTTCAGAGAAAGAAGCAGATATAATAGAACAGCGTTTCGGTCTTAACGGTCTTATCCCGATGTCACTCAAGGAAATTGGTGACAGGTATAACCTGACCAAGGAAAGAATCAGGCAGATTGAAAAGAAAGCCATAGACAGGCTAAAGCATGTTTCCAGAAGCCAGTATCTTGAAGCTTTTGTATAAAAAGAACAGGATATGGTCATTTATGAAATAATTAAAAAAATATATTGATAACCGTAGGTAATAAACTATATTGCCTACGGTTATATTGACATACCTTTCTTTATAATTTAATCTAATGGCGAAAAACTTATTTTTTCCTTTATTACCAAAAAAATTAAGTTAATTTTTTATTCAATAATTTAATTAGAATTTATCTGGAGGTCAGAAAAGTAATGTCAGAAAAATTTGTTTATTTCTTTGGCGGAGGATCTGCTGACGGTAAAGCAGAAATGAAAGAACTTCTTGGGGGTAAGGGTGCAAACCTTGCTGAGATGACAAATCTCGGGATTCCGGTTCCTCCCGGATTTACAATCTCAACAGGTGTGTGTAAATCATATTATGATAATAACAGAACTTACACAGATGCTGTAAAAGAGCAGGTTGCAGAAAATGTAGCTAAACTTGAAAAAGTACTTGGTCAGAAATTTGGAGATCCTTCAAATCCTTTATTAGTATCTGTAAGATCAGGTGCTGCAGTATCAATGCCTGGTATGATGGATACAGTTCTCAACCTCGGACTTACTGATGAAGTAGCAGAAGCTGTTGCAAAAGCAACTGGAAATCCAAGATTTGCATGGGATGCATACAGAAGATTTATACAGATGTTCGGTGATGTGGCCATGGGTGTTCCACATCATGATTTTGAAGAAATCCTTGCTGGCGTTAAAAAAGAAAAAGGTGTTACAGAAGACCTTGATCTTGATGCAGACGACCTTAAAGAGGTTGTTACAAGATATAAAAAAGCATACAAGGACTACCTGAAAGAAGATTTTCCACAGGATCCAATGACACAGCTCTGGGCAGCTATTGATGCAGTTTTCGGTTCATGGAACAATGAAAGAGCTATCAAGTACAGAGCTATCAATGGTATTGTTGGTCTTCTCGGAACAGCTGTAAATGTTCAGTCAATGGTTTTCGGTAACTACGGCGAAACTTCAGGTACAGGTGTTTGTTTCTCAAGAGACCCTTCAACTGGTGAAAACTACTTCTACGGTGAGTATCTGATGAATGCACAGGGAGAAGATGTTGTTGCAGGTATCAGAACTCCTGAAACACTTGCTTCACTTGAAAAAGCTGATCCTAAAATGTATGGAGAGCTTGTAGGTTATAAAGATAAACTAGAAGATCACTACAAAGATATGCAGGATATTGAGTTCACAATTCAGGATGGAACTCTTTACATACTCCAGACAAGAAATGCAAAGAGAACAGGTCCTGCTGCTGTAAGATGTGCTGTTGAAATGGTTGAATCAGGTGATATTACTAAAGAAACAGCTGTTACAAGAGTAACTCCTGATCAGCTTGATCAGCTTCTCCACCCAATGATTGATAAGAAAAGCAAAGGTTCACTTGAACTTCTTGCAAAAGGTCTTAACGCTTCTCCTGGTGCTGCTTGCGGACAGGTTGTTTTCACAGCAGATGAGGCAGAAAAATGGGTAGAAGAGGGCAAGAAAGTTCTCCTCGTAAGAAGAGACACATCACCTGAAGATATCGGCGGTATGGTAGTTGCTGAAGGTATTCTTACTTCAACTGGCGGTATGACAAGTCATGCAGCTGTAGTTGCAAGAGGTATGGGTACTCCTTGCGTTGCAGGTTGTAAAGAACTTGATATTACAAACAAGACAATTAAAGTTGCAGGCAAGGTAATCAAAGAAGGTGAATGGCTCACAATTGACGGAACAACTGGTGAAGTATTCAACGGTGAAGTTCCTCTCGTTGAAGTTACTTTCGATGAAAGACTCACAAAATTCCTCGGTTGGGCAGATGAAATCAGACTTAGTGCTGAAAGAGATGGTCTTCCAAAAGGTTTCCTCGTAAGAACAAACGCTGATCAGCCTAAAGATGCAAAAGTTGCAAGAGATTTCGGTGCTGAAGGTATCGGTCTCTGTAGAACTGAGCACATGTTCTTTGAAGAAGGAAAACTCCAGCCATTCCAGGAAATGATTGTTGCAAAAGATGTTGAAAACAGAAAGAAAGCTCTTGCTAAGATTCTTCCTCTTCAGATTGCTGACTTTGCAGGTATTTTCGAAGCAATGGACGGTCTTCCTGTAACTGTAAGACTTCTTGACCCGCCACTTCATGAGTTTGTTCCTCATACAGATGAAGATATCAAGGCTCTTGCGTCAACAATTGGTATCCCGGCTGAAGAACTCAAGTCAAAAGTTGATTCACTCCATGAACTCAACCCAATGCTTGGTCACAGAGGCTGTAGACTTGGTATTGCTTTCCCTGAAATCTATGATATGCAGGTTGAAGCAATCATGACAGCTGCTTGTGAGCAGACAAAGAAAGGAATTAAAGTATTACCTGAAATCATGATTCCTCTCGTAGGAACTTATGTTGAGCTCAAAATGCTCAGAGAAAATGCAGAAAAAGTTATCGCTTCTGTATTTGAAAAACAGGGTTCAAAAGTTGACTACAAGATTGGTACAATGATTGAGATTCCAAGAGCAGCAATAACAGCTGACGAAGTTGCTAAATACGCAGACTTCTTCTCATTCGGTACAAACGACCTTACACAGATGACTTTCGGTTACTCAAGAGATGATATCGGAGGATTCCTCCCGGCATATCTCGGACAGGGTGTTCTTGAAAGAGATCCGTTCCAGGCTATCGACCAGACTGGTGTTGGCGTACTTGTAGATATGGCTGCAAAGAAATCAAGAGCTCTCAAACCTGAGATTAAACTTGGTATCTGCGGTGAGCATGGCGGTGAAGGTTCTTCAATCGACTTCTGCTACAGAACAGGACTCAATTATGTTTCATGTTCTCCATACAGAGTTCCGCTTGCAAGACTCTCAGCAGCTCAGGCTGTACTCAATAACAAATAATCTGAAAAGATTCAAAATAGGGCAGGGGATTTACATCTCCTGCCTTTTTTTATCCGGTTTATATCAACCCTGAAGAAATATTTTATGAAGTAAAAAACCAAATGTCTGAAAAAAGATTTATTTGGGATAATAACAATATGACAGCAATTAATTTATAAAAGAAAATCCAGGAAAGGTTATGTAATTTTTGTTAGCATTATTAGAATATTGACGTCTTTTATATAATATTCTGGGAAGGGTAATTTTTTTGTTTTTGATATAAACATTGAGTATATAAGTAAAATGGTGTTATTGGAAGGTAGGTAATCAATAGTACTTTTCAATCAGTTTGAAAATAAATATATAATTATGACAATTATAAATATCATTAAAAATAAAAAATAAGCATATATAAGTAGACAGAATATAGATTATCGGAACTAAAGGTAGTAATTCAAATGAGCACCAAGCGAATCAAAATAAAAAGCATTAAATATGATGATGTTACCCCGCAAAAGAAAATTAAACAAAAAAAGTTTGCAAGTAAACTAATCAAGATGCAATTTTAATAATTATTTTTTTTCACTGACCTTGTGATATATATAGATAACAATCATTGAAACACAAAGCGGAGGAAAAATATTCACAACCCCGTTTACTTTTGTAAGAGCTTCTATAATCCACTTGAAGTAATATTCAATAATTGCTCCGAGAAAAGAACCGATTATTGATACAATTAAAACTCCCCAGAAGTTACCTATGAATGCCTTGTTGAATACGTAAAAGAAAACAAGTGCTGTACCGAATCCGATAAGAAGGTAAATAAGCGCAATATTAAAGTAATAAGAAAACATAATTTATAGCCTCAAATTAAATAAAATTATAAAGGATAATCTACTGATCCAAGCCATACAGGCTTGCTGTATATATTATAAACATTATCATCTTTTCCGTAGGCAAAAACATATAGTGATAAAGTTATTGTACCTGCTGCATCAGACGGTATATCTGAATCACCGACATCGTGATCTGTTGTTGTAAAATCTTCATAGTAATATTTTCCCGATTCAAGTTTTGTTACAGCTCTTCTGATTACTATATTATTTCCGAGATAATCAACTGCAGGGATTATATCTGATCCAGGGAGATTTATTGTTAATGTGAAAGATGAGCTTCTGTCTGAATAATCAACAGGTATCATGGGATAAGAAGTTTTATCTTCTGTTGTTTCGGCGGTACTCACCCTTTTATATCCGTTTGATGTAAGATCTTCCGGTTCAGGTTCTGCTGTTGAGAAAATCTTTTTATCAATTTCTGCAATTTCTGAAGAGTTATTGAAATACCTGTAATATAACTCATATCCCCTGAATACTTCAGGATCATTGTCTGTTCTGTTATATATTTCAGCTGTTCCTGAACCTACAACAGTTTTAACACTTGGAGCATTCAGATAAGGTGATTCATAAAGACCGCAAGAATTTAAAGCAATGAGTATAAAAAATAATATTAAAAGTAAGAAATTACGGGTTTTCATACCCTCCCTTGACATCAAGAAGCTCATAAATAAGTACAGGTTTATTTTTACCCTTAACCCTGATGTTGTCAAGTTCCCGGACAATAACATGATCTTTAACAAGCGCATGAGTAAATTCGCTGATAATTATATTAGTTTTATACTGTTTATTTGTTCCTTCGAGTCTTGCCCCGAGGTTTACATTATCACCCATTAGTGTGTAGTTCATACGTCCCATGGAGCCCATGTTTCCTACTGTCATTACACCTGAATTAAGGCCTATACCAATGTTGATCCGTTTTTCCTCAGGCCATCCTTCATTGAGTTTGTGGAGTGCATCCATCTGCTTTAATGCGCATTTACATGCAAAAAGTGAGTGTTCCTCCTGAGGTATCGGAGCTCCCCAGAAGCACATGATTTCATCACCGACATATTTATCAAGTGTCCCGTTAAACTCGAGAATAATATCAGTCATTGCTGTAAGATAAATATTAAGATGATTTACCAGTTCCTGCGGAGTCATTGTTTCTGAAAGTGTTGTAAAACCTCTGATATCTGAAAAGAGAACTGTGAGGTTTTTGTCTACTCCACCGAGTTCAGGAGGATTGTCAAGAATCTGGTCTACAACTGCAGGGCTTACATATTTACCGAACATGTTTTTGATTCTTTTCTTGTCTTTTTCCTCTGTCATTACACGGTAAATAACAATTGAAATAAATGTAAGTGAACCACCAAGTGCAGGTGAAGGGAAATCAAGAATAATGTTCAGATTGTCGAAGATAATGCTTGATGTAATGAAAAATGCCGCAATTGAAAGAATTGAAAAAAGTGCGGCCCATAGAGTTGAAAGTCTTGATGTCACAAAAGCTGTAAGGAAAATAAGAACAAACATTATAAAAACATTTATCCACTGGTCGACTTCTGTAATAAATTTATTCATTATTATTGTATTTAATGAATTGGCATGAATTTCAACGCCGTACATAAGTCCGTAAGGTGTTGTTTTTTCATCCGCGGCAATACCCCTGGCAAAAGGTCCTGTCATGAGTATTTTATTGGCAACAGCCTTTGTCTTGGGCCATTTTGAAGGATCTGGTCCAGGTGCTCTTGATGCGTAACCCGAATATGATCTTATAGGAAATGTCTGATGGCCGCCTGGATCTGCTGTTGAAGGATTACCCATGAAATTTATAAGCATCTGGCCGTGTTCATCTATCGGGATGACAATTTCATCAAGAATTTTTTTCACACCGGGTTTCTTTACTGTTCCGTCACTGTTGTACTTGGGAGCCTTGACTGTAAGCTGATACGGTTCCCATGACTGCTTTTCAACATTATATATTTCGGGTGACGGAATTTTTATGTACTCGCCTACTTTGACATCAATATCTTCCGGCGATTTATTGAAATACTGAAGAGCAAGTGAAAGAGTTATTGACGGCACAAAAGTGTCTTTGTATTTTTTTACTATAAAATAATAACTGTCCTGCCCCTCTTCTGTTTTTGACTTTATAGGCGGGGAATTTGTTTTTATGGTATTTTTAAGTTCAGTTATCTGCTCTTCTGTAAGCGGATAACTTATAGGATGGTCTATTCCGTTAATATCAGTCCACCCCAGTCTTTCGAAATTATTAGCATCAATTGTGTAATTAATATTCAGATCTTCAAGATTTATAATATCAATAAGTATTGAGGACTTTGAAATAAGACCCTGTCTTCTGTATACTTTATCAAAATCTTCACGGAAATTTGCATGCCCGTAACCCCTGCATGCCTTTCCAAGCGGCTGAAGCGGCGGCTGAAGTCCTGTATATGAACTTATAGTATGCCAGTCGCCTTCAATTTTAGTAATTCTTCCGTAATTGTCATAAAGGATTTCCTGTCTTGTAACATAATCATCCCATATGGCATCGGAAGGCGGAGCTTCATCAAGAACTGTTTCAAGAAACACATTGCCGTTTTCCCTGATTGCCTCGACAAGCAGGGCATCATCATAGGCTTTTCTTTCATCAGGTTCGATAAAGAAAACGTCTATAAACAGCGCTCTCTCCCTTTCATCCTGATTTTTTATGCGGGAAAAAGATTTTATGAGATCTGCGTGTCTGTATCTGGGAAACGGCCATTTTCCGAATTTATTAAGACTCCTGAAATCAATACCAATAATCATGATATCAGGAGAAATATTCGGGTTCTGTATAGTCTGGGTAACCCCTTCCTGAATATATGTTTTCTGTGAGACATTTTTAAGGTAAAAGTTGACATCAAGCATTTTAAGTTTCAGCTTGTTTGTTACATCGGTGAAATTATCAAAACCCATCATCAGAAAAAAGATAAATAGTGCTATGATAAAACCGAATATTCTGGTTTCAAATACTTTTATTGATCCCTTTTTACCCACTTTACATCTCCCTGTTTTATTTTATTAAATCAGCAGCTTTCAGGTAAATTATACGGTCTCTGGCAAAATTTGTCCAACCACTATTTGGATAATTATCTACAATGTTATTGTAGCTGTCAGAAGCTTTTTCATAATTTTCAGATGCTTCTGAAAGTCTTCCGATTGAAAAAAGAATTCCCGGGATATCAGGATAAGATTCTGAGTATTTTTCCTTAACTTCTTCATAGATTGCAAGAGCATCTGTTGTTTTTCCCAGTTCCTCATTACAGACAGCACTGTTGTAGAGAGATATAGGCGACAGATATGTGTCAGGATATTTTTCAGAATAACTTTTAAAAGCAGCTGACGCTTTATCATAATCCTTTCTTGCGAAGTAAATATCACCTTTCATAAACATTGCTCTCTGCCCTGCATAAAAAGAAGGATATTTTTCAATAAGTGAATCAAGTGATGATATAATTGAGTTGATTTTATCTTCCGGGATATCTTTACCGCTTTCTGAAACCAGATCAGCATATTCTTTCTGAATTGCTTCAACAGCAAGAGCAGATTCCTCATTTTTACCTGATTTATAAGTACCGGAAACTGCTATACTGATAATTGCAATAACCAGCAGAAATGATACAGCAATAAGAATTTTACTGTTGTTTGAAAGAAAATTATTCAGTTTATTTAAAAATTTCTGTTTTCCTGTAACTTCTTCCTGATGCATTTAATTACTCCTTTAATCGCTTTTAAATTGCTATCGAGCACTTTCTCTTCAAGAAAGTCTCTTTGCTGTATCAAAAACTATATTTTGATACATATCGAGAACATTCGTAAACGAAAGTCTCTTTGCTAAATGATAAAAACTTATCATTTCTCATTGTTGTTAAATATATCCAGCTCTCTGATAAGCCTTGATAAGTATGTTCTCTGAATACCCAGCATTTCAGCAGTTTTAAGCTGGTTCCAGTTATTGTATTTAAGTGCTTTTATAATATAATTTTTTTTGAAATTTGTAACAGCTTTTTTTAGCGGTATTATTGTTTTTTTTTCTCCACCAAGAGATGTGAGTATGATATCGCTATCTTTTATTATAATACCAGCAGATACAGATGCCCTGTAGAGAGTATTTGACAGTTCCCTCACATTACCCGGCCAGTCATAGGATATAAGTTTTTCCATTGCTGAAGCGTCAATATTTTTACTGATACCTGATTTGTCGAGAAAATACTGTGCAAGTTCAGGTATGTCCTCTTTATGCTCCCTGAGCGGCGGTATTTCAATATTCAGGACATTTATTCTGTATAGAAGTTCCTTTTTGAAGGAGCCTTTTCCGACCTCTTTTTTTATATCTTTATTTGTTGCAGCTATGATTCTGACATCAACCTTGACTGAAGTTTCAGAACCTATCGGGTAAATTTCACCATTTTCAAGAACCCTCAGAAGCCTGGACTGTGCGCTGACAGGCATTTCAAAAAGTTCATCAAGGAAAATTGTGCCAGTATCAGCTGAAATGAATTTACCTTTTCTGTCTTTTGTTGCATCTGTGAATGAACCTTTCAGATGTCCGAACAGTTCAGTTTCAAAAAGATGTTCCGGTATAGATGCGCAGTTTAATTTTATATAGGGTTTGTCATTTCTAGAGCCTGAAGACTGAATAAAATCGGCAAATACATCTTTTCCGGATCCGCTTTCACCTGTAATAAGAACAGGTGCTTCAGACAGTGCAATTTTTTGAGCTTTTTTTATTGTATTCTGTAAAGAGGAACTGGAGGCTGCTATTAAAGCATTCGGAAAAAAAACAGGCAGCACTTTATCTGCTGAAAAAGTGCTGCCGTTATCTGTCAGATGATTATTAGTTGTCACCCTGTTTCATGAAGTCACCAAGTGTTGCCATTGGTGCATCATCTTCATCCTGAATGTATTTTGATATTTCTTCTCTCTGGAGAGATTTCTTGTATTCTCTTATTGAGAGTGAAAGTTTTTTCTTTCTTGGGTTGATTTCAGTAATTACAGCTTTAACCTTGTCGCCGATATTGAACTTTTCAAGTTCCTTGTCAGCTTCTTCGTTATACTTGTCTGAAATATTGCTCTTGTTAATAAGACCTTCAATTTCGCCCTGAACTTTTACAAAAAGTCCGAAGTCAGTTTTGCCTGAGATTTCGCCTTCAATTACTTTTCCTTTAGGAAAGCTCTTGTAAAGGAGATCCCACGGGTTATCTTCAAGCTGTTTTACGCCGAGTTTGATTCTTCTGTTTTCCTTGTCAATTCCGATAACGATAACCTTGATATCTTCATCCTGCTTAAGTACAGAAAAAGTATTTTTAACTTTCTTTGTCCATGAAAGATCATCTACATGGAGAAAACCGCTGATTCCCTCTTCAAGTTCAATAAATGCGCCTGCATTTGTTACTTTTGATATTTTTCTTTCAAGCTGAGTACCTACTGGATAGATTTCATCAATTTTATCCCATGGGTTTTCAAATACCTGTTTGATTCCGAGAGAAATTCTTCCCTGTTCAAGGTCGTATGAAAGAATCATACATTCAACTTCATCCCCGATTTTGAAAACTTCTTTTGGATGGCTGATTTTCTTAACCCAGGAGAATTCTGAGATATGAGCCATTCCCTCAATACCTTCTTCAAGTTCAATAAAAGCTCCGAAATCAGTAAGCTTAGTAACTTTTCCGGTAATAATATCGTTAACATGATATTTTTCTTCAAATGTGAACCATGGATTATCTGAAAAATGTTTGAGAGAAAGATTTATCTTGTTGTTTTCCTTGTCAATGTTGATAAGTTTAAGTTTGATTTTCTGATCTTTTTTTACATAATCCTTGGGTCTTGCAACATGTCCCCAGCTCATGTCATTGATATGGAGAAGACCGTCAAAACCGCCGAGATCGATAAATGCACCGAAAGAAGCTATGCTTTTTACAGTACCTTCTACTTCATCACCTACCTGTGCTTTTTCAAAGAATTCATCTTTTTTCTGGTTCTGTATATCAGAAAGATATTTTCTTCTGTTGAGTACAATGTTGACTTTCTTGTCGCTGTAGAGTCTTTCAAGGAGAAAATCTGATTTTATGTTTATATATTTTTCAGGATCTTCAACTTTAACTACATCTGTCTTTGATATTGGAAGAAAAGCCCTGATATTGTGTCCGAGAGATACTTCAAAGCCGCCTTTGATGCTCTTTTTGATTGTTCCCTCAACCGGAAGCTTTTCCTGAAAAGCATTCTTGAGGTTTACCCAGAATTCTTTCTCATCATATTTTCTTTTGGAAACAACTATCTGACCATCCTTGCTTTCTTTTTTAACAAGAATTACTTTGACTTCATCATTAAGTTCAGGAACCTTTTCAAATTCTGTTATAGGGATTTTTCCTTCGGATTTGTATCCGATATCTATAAACACTGTTTCATTTGTTACCTGTATTACATTACCTGTGACTACCTGTCCCTCTTCCAGATCATCGAGAGATTTCAGGTATTCTTCCTGAAGGTTTGTCTGGTTTATAGTGTCTTCGTTGATGATATTTTCCTTCTCAGCCATTTGAAAAAAACTCCTAATATTTAATCTGCCTGTTTTTATTTATTTCAGACATTACTTTCTCACAAACTTGATCTATGGTCAAGTCCGAAGTATTCAAATAAATTGCATCTTCAGATATTTTTAAATTTCCATATTCTTTATTTCTGTCGATTTCATCTCTTTTTTTTATACTTTCCTTTATTTCGGAAATATTCTTCTCACTTACACCCTGGTTGCATCGTCTTGATGCCCTGGTTTCCACCGAAGCATCCAGAAATATCTTGACGTCAGCATCGGGAAATACAACTGTTGTCATATCTCTTCCTTCAGCAATTACATCAATATTTTCAGCTACAGATCTGATTTTTTTGTTGATTTCAATTCTAAGATCTTTGATTGTAGAAACCTGGGCAACATTTGCATCAACCATATCTGTATGTAGTTGATCTTCAACATCTGTACCGTTTAAATATACATGAGAGTTTTTTATCTTGATTACTGATGACTCAGCAAGTTTTATAAGTTCTTCAGAATCACTTATATCTATGTTTTTGTTTAATGCTTCAAGTGTTACAGCTCTGTAGAAATTACCAGTATTTAAAAAGAATAAATCTGCTTTTGATGCTATAAGCTTTGCAATAGTGCTTTTTCCAACACCTGCGGGTCCGTCAATAGCTACTGTCAATTTTTTTCTCCCTTGTATTTTGTAAACCATTCTATTTCTTTCTTTGTCAGATATCTGTAACTTCCGGGATAAAGATTTCCGATACTTACGTTACCAATCCTTATCCTGTGAAGTTTTTTTACCTTGATTCTGAAGTGGGTGAAAAGTTTCCTGATTTCCCTGTTTTTACCTTCAGTAAGGACAATATGTATCTTTACGGAAGTTTTACGTGTATATCTACTGATACGGTAAAAATCTCCCTCAATATTGATTCCTTTGATCATCTGGTTGAGTGTTTCATCGTTAACTGCAGATCCTGTCTCTACAATGTATTCTTTCTCCATTTCTGATGAGGGATGAGTAATTTTTTCAGCAAAATCACCATCGTTTGTGAGGAAAATCAGCCCTGTCGACATATAGTCGAGCCTTCCGACATAAAAAAGTCTGTAGGAATTGAATTCCTGAAAATACTCGTTTATTGTGCTTCTGCCTTCAGGATCGTAATTTGAGCATAGTACTTTTTTGGGTTTGTAAAATGCTATATAAAACTTCTTTTTTGAAGGTGATACTCTGTTTCCCCTGTAGTAGACAATATCATCAGGATAAACTTTCTCACCCATCTGTGTGATAAATCTCTGGTTTATCCGTACATGACCTTTTTTTATAAGTTCTTCACATTTTCTTCTGGAACCCAGACCGCACTGTGACAGATAAACCTGAAGCCTGATGCCTTCCTTTTCTTCTCTATCCATTAAGTTCAAACCTTTTAAGATCTGTCTCTTCAAGTTTTGGAAGGTCGGAAATGCTGTTCAGTTTAAACAGTTTAAGAAAATCGTTTGTTGTCCCGTAAGTTACAGGTTTGCCCGGAATATCTTTCTTTCCCACTTCCCTGATCAGTTTTCTGCTTAAAAGCAGCCTGATCATTCCGTCAGCCGAAACTCCTCTGATATTTTCAACTTCTCCCCGCGTAATCGGCTGTGAATAGGCTATGATTGAAAGGGTTTCAATTGCAGCTCTCGAAAGTCTGTTCTCATTTTTCTTTCCATAACGTACTTTCAGATATCCCCACAGCTCCTCTTTCGGTATAAGCTGGTATCCGCCGACAATTTCAGTCAGCTCCAGTCCCCTTGACGGGTCTTCGTATTTTTCTCTGAGGTTTTTCAGAGTTTCGGCAACAACTTCTTTTGACAGATCAGTTATTTTTATTATTGTATTTATATCAATAGGATCACTTTCAAGAAAAAGTATTGCCTCAATAAGCGCTTCCTCTTTTTCCAATTTCATTATCCTTCCTTGTCTTCCTGATTATTTTCATTTTCCTGAATTGGAATTTGCTTTACTGCAGAATATTTCTTTATCCTTATATCACCGAACATTTTATTCTGATAAACCTGGATAATTTTGTTTTTTATAGCATCAAGAACTGCAAGAAAAGAACATACAAATTCAAGAATAGATGAATTATTTACAATCAGCTCATTAAACAGAATTTCATCATTTTTATCAAGAAGTTCAGACATCAAAGTGAGCTTTTCATTTATCGAGACTTCTTCATAGAAATCAATAATCTGTTCATTTGAAAGATTGCCCACAATATCTGAAAATGTCTGTAGAAGGTCCCATACATCAACTTCTTCCCACAGTTCCTGGTCATCTACAAAGGAAAAATTACGCTGTTTTTTGCTTCTTTCAATAATCCATTCAGACTCTTTTTCCTTTACAGACATGAGATCTGAAATTTTCTTGAATTTCTGGTATTCAATGAGTCTTTCTACGAGTTCTGACCTGGGATCTTCGAATTCATCTTCAACATTGACTTCAACAGGGAGAAGCATTTTTGATTTAATATAAAGCAGTGTGGATGCCATTATGTAAAATTCCGAGAGGTTGTCCAGGTTTTTTTTCGCAGCATATTCAAGATAAGAGAGATACTGCTCAACTATTTCTGCTATTGGTATGTCGTAAATATTTATTTCCGATTTCCGGATCAGGAAAAGAAGGAGATCAAGAGGCCCTTCAAATTCCTGCAGCTTGAATTTATGTGCTGAATCGTTTTGTTCCATAATTATTTTCCCCATTTTTTAAAAGTACCGACCAGTTGTTTATCGATAATCCCTTATTTTTTCTATATATCGGCATGATTCAAAGCGGTAAATACCCTCTTCTTTAACTGTTTTTATTATATCAGAATATTTTTCCCCTGTCTCAGGATCTGAGAGTGAATTATCAAGTTCAAGCAGAGGTTTAAGCACAAACATCCTTTCCCTGATACCCGGATGAGGAATTTGAAGGGTTTCACTATTAATAATACTGTTTCCGAACAGCAGGATATCAATGTCGAGCGGTCTCGGACCCTTGTATCCTGATTTTAACCTGTCCCTGCCGAGGCTGTTTTCTATGATGTGTATTTTTTCAAGAAGTAGATCAGCTGATATGCTGCATTTACCCCTGAATACAGCATTGAGAAACAGCGGCTGGTCTGTCATATACATCGGTTCGGTTTCATAAAGCGAAGAGGTTTCAAGATCTTCAATGAAATCCTCAAGAAGACTGAAACCTCTTATAATGTTTTCTTTTCTGCTGCCCATATTGGATCCGATACCCAGATAGACAACAGAATAAAAAGAATCAGAAGAGTTCTGCTTTTTCAAGATTTTCCCCGGACTCCCCTTTTGTCTTTTTAGTATCTTCAGCTTTAGTGTTCTTCTGCTCTTTATCGGGAAAGAGGAGTTTTCTTACCTGTACATCAATTTCATTATATATATCGGGATTTTTTTCAAGAAAATCCTTAACATTTTCCCTTCCCTGGCCAATCTTGTCTTCTCCATAGGAATACCAGCTTCCGCTCTTCTGGATAAGATCATATGTAATTGCAGCATCAAGGAGACAGCCTGTAGCTGAAATACCCTTGCCGAAAACAATTTCAAGTTCCACTTTTCTGAAAGGGGGTGCTACCTTGTTTTTTACAATTTTGATTCTTACCCTGTTGCCGGTTGATTCATCACCCTTTGTAATTGTTTCAATTTTACGAACTTCAATTCTTACAGAAGAATAGAATTTCAGGGCCTTACCACCTGTTGTTGTTTCAGGGTTCCCGAACATGACACCTATTTTCATTCTTATCTGGTTGATGAAAATCATTGCTGTATTTGACTTTGAAAGAATTGATGTCAGTTTTCTCAAAGCCTGGCTCATGAGTCTTGCCTGGAGACCCATGTGGGAATCTCCCATATCGCCTTCAATTTCAGCCTGCGGTGTGAGAGCTGCGACAGAGTCGATAACAATAATATCAACTGCTCCTGATCTTACCAGGGATTCTGCTATTTCAAGAGCCTGCTCACCTGTGTCAGGCTGTGAAACCCAGAGTTCATCAGTATTTACCCCTAGATTTGCGGCATAAACCGGATCAAGAGCATGCTCAGCATCAATGAAAGCTGCAACACCGCCGTTTTTCTGGGCTTCTGCTATTGCATGCAGGGCAAGTGTTGTTTTCCCTGAAGATTCAGGACCGTAAATTTCTATTATTCTCCCTTTTGGATAACCGCCTATTCCGAGTGCAGCATCTAATGTAATTGAACCTGAGGGGATTGTCTTTATCCCTTCATTTATACTGTTATCCCCCAGTTTCATAAGAGAACCTTTTCCGAACTGTTTTTCTATCTGAAGTTTGGCTGCTTCAAGGGCTTTTGATTTTTCACTTTCAGAAGTTTTAATTTCTGTTTTCAAAACTTCACTTTTTTTTGCCATTATTTCCTCCTGGATAAGATAACTGATATTCTGTAACAGACACTTCAAATATGAATTGTACATATTTACTTTACGAGGTCAATAACCATCGATATAATTGTTTTATGAGATTGATTCTAATGATATCTCTTATCAGTCTGTTTAATATAACATTAAATCAGGCACAGGAAAATGAGATTTATTCAAAATCACAATGGGTTGCAGAAACAGACAGAAGCAGCAATAAACTTGTATCTGAAATAATGCAGAAATCTGATCTTACAGAAAGAACAGATATTATAAGGAATCTCGGAAAAAGAAAAGACCGGAATTTCATAATAATACTTGAGGATATATATTATAAAAATATATATACAGCTGCTGAGAAGGAAATACTGCTTTATTTATGTGTCAATTCATTTATTAATTCAGAAGATGATTATAATGACAGCTGTGCAGTTTATGATGAAATATTCGGCAATATAAGCAGATTCAGCGATTCACTGCTCAGAAAGGAATTGGTCAGGAAAAGCAGTTTCGCAGGAAGAAAAACTGCAGTCAGGATACTTGCTGATGAAGGTAAAATGCTCTCAGATATCTGCAGGAAGGATTCTTCACCCGGTGCTGTTGTTGTTGAGGAATGCAGGGTGTTTTACCGGCATTCGGAAATATATGATGAACCTGTGCTTAACCAGCTTAGAGACATTATATACAGAAATACTGCTGATTTAAGTAATAATTGGTGATTAGGAAATCAGAAAATCTTGAAGGAATCTACAAGAATTGTCACCGGGCCGTGATTGATATAGTCGATCTTCATCTTTGCACCGAATATACCTGTTTCAGTTTTAAATCCCCTGTTTTTCATAAGCTGTACAGCTTTTTTATAAAAATCATTGCCTTTTTCAGGGGATGCTGCCTCGTTGTAGGATGGCCTCCGTCCTTTTCTTGTGTCTCCATAGAGAGTGAACTGTGAAATAACAAGTATATCACCAGCTATATCTGATACAGACTTGTTCATCTTTCCGTTTTCATCTTCGAAAATTCTGAGATTAACTACTTTATCCACTGTGTATTCAAGATCTTTATCTGTGTCATCTGAATGGACACCTAGATAAACAAGTATGCCCCTGTCGATAGATCCTGTAGTATTGCCTTCCACTGTGACTTCCGCCCTGTCAACACGCTGTACAACTGCCCTCATTTTATAAACTTCCTTATTGAAACTGCCTTGATTTCGAATGATCCCGAAGTATTTAGCCTTCCTATTATTTCATATGAAAAATCCTCTTCAAGGAGTATAGGGAAATCTACATTTACCCTGATTATCCCGTCCAGGAGCTTGCCGTTTTCATACCCGACAAGAAAATCAAAATCAATATTATTATCATTAACTGTAATATTTGTAATTTTACCTTTCCATTTGATATAACAGTTATTGAAAAGGTAAGGTTTTTCTGCAACTTCCCTGTAGTCTATTGTATTTTTAAAATATCTGAAATCAGGTTTTTTCAGATAGGACTGGAGAAGTTTTGCCTTGTCCTTTACATTTTCAGATGCGTTGGAAAAGAGAATCCTGTTGATTTCTATCTGCGCTGTATTATCCCTGTTATCGACAAAGTGCTCTCGTGCCCTTTCAAATGTTTTGATTATTTCCTTTTCAGTGAGTTCAAGTTCATATTTACCGTCATCTGCTGTAATAGCTGCGTTTCTGTTCAGCGCAATTTCAGGGATGAGATTGTTTTTATTTTTAATATAATTAATTGTTTTGACTGCTGAAAAATAAAGTCCGCCAGACAGCGCTGCAGCCAGTATTATTATGAGAAAAGTTCTCAATACCCTGTTGAAAATAACTGCTCTGCTGCCTGGTATCAGACGTCTGATATTTTTCTTTATGAACAGGTCAGAGACACTTTCCGGTACACCGCTTTTTTTAAGAAGATTCAAACCCCTTTTTGCGAATTTGTTTTCAGGATGTTTATCAAGGACCTCAAGCCACAGCCTGATGGATTCTTTTGAATTATTTCTTTTGAGATGTATGACAGCAAGAGCCAGAAGTGTATCGCTGTTTACAGGATTTATCTGAAGAGATCTTCTTATATATGAATTCGCACCGCTGTAATCACCTGTGAAAAGACAGGATGTGCCCAGAAGATAGTAATATCTGTCATTTTCACGGTAATTGAAAACATCCGGCTCCAGAAGCCTTATAACTTTGCTGTAGTTGCCGGTTTTATAATAATTTTGTGCTTTTTTAAGATTATTGTTTTTCATTCACAGGTTCACCGGTATCTTCATTTTCATTGCCGGCAGTATTTCCCAGTATTTTTTTATTATCATTATTCATTTCTTTCAAAATATCAATCTCTTTTTTCATATCACTGATTTTATCCTGAAGAAGGGAAATCTGTTTTTTTAAAACAATGTTTGTTTCCCTCAGGGTGAGAACTTCGCTGTTTATTTCATTGTCTGAAAGAACTGAAAGTTTTCTCTGGTAAGCAAGAACAGCCTGTTTATATTCTTTTTCCTTCCTGATGAATGCTTCCCTTTCTTTCAGGGATTCTTCATGACTCCATTTAAGGAGTTTCATCAGCTCATCTTCCCTTTCGCCGAGCCTGATAAGTTCAGATCTGTAGTTTGCAGCTTCAAACTTATAGCTTTCGGGAAAATCATTGATTACTTTATTATAAAGGACAAGAGCATCTTTCTTGTGGCCGAGGAAAAAGAGCGATTCCGCTATCCAGAAATATGCATTTCCGTTCAGTTTGTTGTCGCCTGATATTTCAAGAAATGAATGCATGTCTGCGATAGTTTTTTCATAATCATTATTTTTAAAGAAAATCCTTCCCTTCTGATAAAGTGAATTAACAGATTCGGGAGATGACGGGTAAGTGTTTATTATATTATTAAAAATATTATCAGCCTTGCTGTAATTTCCCAGTGCCATATGGCTCTGTCCGATCCAGTAGTAAATAACAGGTTTGGCTTCGGGAGAAATATCAGACAGAGCATTCTCAAAATGAGTAAGTGCCCTGTCATACTGGTTATTAAGGTATGCTTCTTTCCCCTTCATATAGTCATCGTGGAAATAATCCTGGGAAAAGAGAAGCTGCTGTGTAAACGTTATAAGAAATATTATAAATAAAGATGTTTTCGACAATTTCAAGGGATTCCTCCTCTATAATTATCGGAAAAGCGGAAAAATTATTTACTGTTCGGTTTTCTTATTTGTTTAACAGTCTCTGCGGGATTATCAGATCCGAAAAATGATGATGCTGTAATAAGTATGTCTGCTCCGTATTCTATAAGCTGTTCTGAAGTAGACGGGTTAACACCTCCATCAATCAGAATTTTGAATTTTAAAGATTTTTCCCTGCGGATTTCATCAAGCTGTTTAATCTTGTCTACACATGACGGGATCAGTTTCTGTCCGGAGAAGCCCGGATTGACTGTCATGATCTGAACAAAATCAACATCTTCAATTATTTCCGAAAGAAAACTGACAGGTGTAGACGGTATAATGCAGATACCTGCTTTAACCCCTCTTGATTTAATATAGTCAATTGATCTGTGAACATGGGTATCAGCTTCAAGGTGAAATGAAAGCATGTCTGCCCCTGCATCTATATATGAATCCAGAAATTTTGCCGGGTTATTTACCATAAGATGAACATCCAGTTTGAGATCTGTAATTTTCCTGATATCAGCAATAAATTTGTTTCCGAAAGTTATATCAGGAACAAAATGTCCGTCCATTACATCAAGATGAAGAAGATCAATTCCTGATTTTTCACAAAGTTTTACAGCATCTGAAACAGCAGAGAGATCTGATCCGTATATTGATGCTGAAATTAGAGTTTCATTTTTATTATCCATACTTTATTAAAGCAAATTATTATAATTAAAGCAATTATGTAATTTGCTCTTTAATTGACTATTTTCTGCTTCTGGGTATAATAGTAGGAAGGATTATGGATAAACGTGTTATAAACAGCCAGAACGAATTAAGTGCTATACTGCATCGGACAAGAGATATTATTAAAAACGGGGATTTTGATGAAGCGAGAACTGAACTTGAAAAATGTTTATCCATTGATTTTAATAATTCTGAAGTTATAACCGGCCTTAAATATGTAAATTTCTGGATTGAGAGAAAATTGAAATTCCATAACGTTTCAGGTCATTTTGAAAGAGGAATGTATCTGTTTAAACAATGGGAAAAATTCCAGGAATTTATACAGAAATATGATTCAAAAGATGATATGACTCTTTATGCTTTAAAATACTGGGTGTTCAGTCAGGCATTGTATCATTTTCTGGAAATTCTCAACCACTCACCTGATGATTATGAAATGCTGATAAAAATCGGTGTTTCATATAAAAATCTCGGTGATTACTGCAAAGCGCTGGAATATCTTGAATATGCCGGCAGTAAGAAGAATGATGATGCAGAGCTGCTTTCTGAAATGGCTGACTGTTATGCTTTTATAAACGAGGTAAGAGCTGCAAAGATCTTTTTCAGGGAAGCTTTTTTCATAGATCCTGCAAAAGTCAATCTGTATTCCATGGAATCTCTTCTTATAGGAAAACTCATTGATAATATCAGGACCCAGGGATATGTGAATGAGGAACTGAATGAGTGGATACCGGTTTATGGAGTCCTGTACGGAGTTTTCAATATCAAGAGGGAACTGAAAGCCCTTGAACTTGGAAAACTCAAGCAGTCAATTCATTCCCTGGAAAACAGATATGAAGAGGAACCTGAAAAAAGATATGTGACAATCCCCCGTCTGATCAACAGATACTTCTGGCTTATAGATTATTACATAAATGTAAAAGACAGCCGGGACAGGATTGAGGATGTTCTAAAGAAAATTAACAAATTAAATCCTTCAGTATATGAACTTTATACTAACTGAGGTTGTTATACTTTTCATTATTTTATAAAATACTTCTGGAGATAAAAATGAGTTCGAAAACAATTGATAAGATTAGTCACCTGCTTAATGAAGAAAAATGGACAAGAGCTACTATTAAGAGCTATTCAATCACAAATTTCAAGGATCTTGATGAGCTGATTGATGACGTTATGGATGAGGAAAATCAGCAGGAGATTGTTGATATCTGTGAAGAGCATCTGCATCATACTAAAAACAGTATAATTGCTCTTTACATATCCGGAATTATTTCACTTTCCAGACATATGATAGATGATTCCAACCTGATGATACTGATCAACATTTTTTCAGATAACCATAAATGGAATGTTGTTGAGTATCTCTGTGAACGTATCCTCGGATTCGGTGAAAACAAATTTGCACTCAGAACACTTGCAGAGTGCTATGAAAATGAAAACGAAGATGAAAAGAAGTATGAAATATGGGAAAGACTGGTAAAAGTTGATTATGATGAGACAGAAATAGTAAGACAGCTGGCAGAGAAGTATGAAGAGGAAGATAATACAGAAAAAGCTGTTGAATACTACAAAAAAGCTGTCCACAGGTATGTGAATAAGAAACTTTTTGCAAATGTTAAGGACTTGTGGGCAAAACTGCTTGAAATCTGTCCAGACGATATAGATTTTTATTATCATTTAAATAAAAAGATAGCAAAAAACATAAGCACAGAGAGAGCGTCCCAGCTTCTTGAAGAACTTTATGAATATTACAAGGAAAGGCAGGAATGGGACACTGCTATTGATATTCTGAAGAATATTCTTCTCTTTGATTCAAAAGATACAGATACACGAAGTGAGATTATTTACTGCTTCAGGCAGAAATACAGCTATCACAGCCAGGTTGATGAATATATAAAAGTATCAAATCTTGCTCAGAAATGGAGAAATATCAACGAGGCAATTTCCGATTTTGAAAAACATATTTCTTTTGATGCGGGAAACTTTGTATTCCACAGATCATGGGGAATCGGCCGGATCAAATTGATTAAAGGCGATAATGTAGTTATTGATTTTATCAAAAAGAGAAATCATAAGATGTCTCTTAAAATGGCTGTAAATGCACTCACCATGCTTGGAAAAGAGCATATCTGGGTAATTAAAAGCACAACAAAGAAAGATAAACTCAGAAAAATGGTTAAGACTGATATTGCATGGGCATTAAAGACAATTATAAAGAGTTTTGATAATGCAGTAGATATGAAAAGGATAAAATCCGAGCTGGTTCCGGGAATTCTCACACCAGGAGAATGGACAACATGGAGCAATGAAGCAAGGAAAATACTCAAAACTGATTCTGATTTCGGTAACCTGCCTGACAAGGTTGATTTCTTTGTTGTCAGGGACACACCTATTACCTATGAGGAAAAAACATTCAACAAATTCAAGGCGGAAAATAATTTCTTCGGAAAGGTGAAGACTTTCCAGGATTTCATGGATGAGATATCAGTTGAATCAGACTATTTTCCTGAAATGTTTATATATTTTACAAATTACCTGAGGTCTTACTCTGCAGTTAATGAATATGTAATAAGCAGTTATCTTATTATGGAAATGGTTTTAAACAGTTATCCTCACATGAACCCGAATATCCAGATTGATTTCAGGGAAATGTTTGAAGAGATTGAGGATCTCTCTGGACTGTTTCTTAAAATAACAGACAGCGATCTTAAGAAAATGTTTCTCAATAAAATCAAAAAGGAAATTGAAGGCTGGCAGGATATTTTTGTCGAGCTTTTCCCTGTCTTTTTAAACAAATATATCATTGATTCACTCAACAAGGCCGGAAAAAAAGAATCCATAAAAAATCTTATAATGAATATTCAGGAAAATTATAAGGATTTCAGAGAAGCATTTATCTGGATCTACAAGAACAGTGAAGATTATCCTTTTTTCAAGGATTATTTTTATGATGATGAAAAAGTGCTTGTCAACATGATTCATCTTCTTGATATCACATACAGGGAAATAATCAACAAGAGAAATGTAAGCACAAATAAAAAGATAAATAGGCAGATTTCTATTTATCTTTTCAAGGAAAACAGGCTTGTTGATTTCATGAAAGAAGCTGACCGGGAAACAGTTATAAGGATGATATCGCTTATTGATGATGTTCAGGGACTTGATCCGGGAATGGTTGTGGATCTCAAGAAACTTGTTAAGGAAAAATATTCAGATATTGCATTTATCGGCGAAAACGAAGAAATCGAAACATTTTCAAGAGGCGGTATAACTGTTACAGAAGCTGCTCTCGATAAGAAGAAACTTGAACTAAAACATATACTTGAAGTTGAAATTCCACTCAACTCCAAGGAGATCGGGGCTGCTATTGAGCTTGGAGACCTTAAGGAAAATGCTGAATACAAGGCAGGTAAGGAAAAACAGGAACTTCTCAATATCTCAGTGGGTAAACTCAAGGAAGATATTGAAAAATGCAAGGTTTTTGATCCTTCAACAGCAGATACTTCTAAAATATCATTCGGTAGTATGGTAGAGCTAATTAACAGTGAAACTGGAGAAAAAGAGGTTTATACAATTCTCGGACCATGGGAATCTTCTCCGGAGGAAAATATTATTTCATATATGGCACCTTTCGGTAATGCACTGTTGAATGCCAGAACAGGTGATAACCTGGAATTCACAATCAATGACAGAAATTACAAATATGAAGTAGGTAAAATTAAATTATCAGAAATATTTAAATAAAAATTAAACAGTCTGCTTTAAGGCAGGCTGTTTTAATAAAAGTAGATAATTTCGGAGGGAATGTATTTACTTCCATTAACTTCTAAAACAGGAAGATTTTCATCCTTTTGTATATGCAGGCACTTCACCTCCGCCGGAAAAATAAAAAATGAAAAAAAGAATAGTTTTAATAATATTACTGGCGCTATGCGCTTTTTCTATATCGGCTAAACCGATTGATGTCGTGGTAATGCTTGATACATCTGAGAGTGTTCTGCCTATATATGAAGATCTTGTTAATTATATAGTTAAAAATGTTCTGACAAACCATGTCAGGTTCGGCGATACATTTCATCTGATAAGTTTTGATTCAAAACCGGAACTTATATATTCGAGGCAACTGCAGAACAGCGATGACCTGGAAGAGGTTGTAGCTGCTCTGTTCCTTCTTAATCCACTGGGAAAACATACCGATCTTATAATGGCTTTAAACTTTCTGAATCAGCATGTTTCAACACTTTCTGATGCAGGAAGCAGCGAAATTATCATATTGACTGACGGGATACATGATCCCCCGCCGGATTCCCCTTTCAGGGATGTTTTTGCAATTGATAAAAACACCGGGGAAAGAATCAATCTGCTTGAAAAAGAAATAAACAATATAACAAGGAACGGCTGGAAAGTAAGCCTTGTTAAGCTTCCTGTAAATGGAAAAACTGAAGGACAGGCAGATTCTGCTGAAGATAGTTCAGGAAATGCCGGAAATGCTTCCGGGTATTCTGAAGGAAGCAAGGAAGAGTCTGAAAAAGGAATTACAGAAGGATCAGTTGGAAAAACTGATCAATTTCATGAATCTGATCAAGTAAGTACTGATTCAGTATCATCTGCAGCAGGTACTGACCTTTCAGCTGAAAAGGGAAACAACTCAAGTCTCAATTCTTCAGATATAGGAACAGGTGTTGACGGTAAAACTGATATACAGAAAATAACTGATCAGGAAAACGGCAAAGCAGAAAACAATATTTTTTCATTTACTGAAAAATCTTCATCAAAAATATACCATACTGATTTCGTTGAAAGTTCAGAAACAGACAACAATACAGCTACAGGTTCACCGAGGATAATATATCCTGAGAAGCTGGGAAAGATTAAATATCACTTTAAACTGCCTGTGAAGATTGAAAATTTCTACAGCAGGCCGATACTGCTTAAGCTTGAAAGAGTATTATACAGCAATGAGAATATTTTAAAGGAAAAGTTAAATATAAAACTTGATAAGGAGCAGCAGAAAAAAATTAATATGGATCTTCAGCTGCCCTATTCTGTACAGCCCGGCCATATAAGCCTTGATATCAGGCTGGAATTTTCAGATTCAAACAGGGCATACCCTGAAAATGCAGTAGTTCCTGCAGTTCTTAAGAAATCTCTTACTGATTTTCTCAAGGATCTGAATATTGTATTCAAGATAATTTTTCTCGTGATTATTGCTGCGCTTCTGATAATTTTCTTTATGATATTTTTCAGCTCATTTGTACATGTATCTGTGCGTGATACATATAATGTGATTAAAAAAGATATTGAGGTAATGGTAAGCGACAAGGGGCTAAGGCCGCTGGCGCTTAAGGTTATAGGACAGAATGATAACAGGATAGGTTCTAGGAATATACATTCTTTCAATGATAAAGCTGTCAAGACTATGGGCGGAGGACATTCTTCATATCTGATTTTTCTTTATAAACTACCCTCCCATATTGCTGAAATCAGCCACAGCGGGGGCAAGTATATTCTTACAGTGAAAAATGCTGATTATTTCCCTGAAATTGAAGAAGAAAGTGCTGAAATTATACCGGGAAAAAACATAAAGATAAAAACAGAGAACAGTATGATAATTGAATGTTATTTTTATGAATATATCTCTCCTCTCGAACAGATTAATTCAATAATGAAGCTGACAGACTACAGAGGTATGCCGGAAAACAGGCTTTCAATTTACAGTAAATAAAGAATTATGCAGGAAAGCAGGATAATTATCCTGCTTTTTTTATATATTTTCCAGGACAGATTTTGCATAGTTTTTAACAGATGATGAGACCTTGTCTTCTGTAAATGTCTTAACCTTATCTCTCAGAGAACTGCATTTATTGTTTTTTATCCCCTTGAGACCTGAAAGCTTGATTTCAAGCCTTGGGTGATCCAGCATCCTTGAATACAAGTCTGCAAGATTATCTGATTTTTTATCTGCAAGAGTGCTGCATGCTGTACCGAGGAGAACAGGTGTTGTTGATTCCCATTCTTCTTCAAGTATTTTTTCAATAACTTTTCTGGAACCTTCAAGGTCGTTATTTATAAGTTCAATAAGGGAAAGCTTTCTCAAAGATACTGAAGTTTTTTTATCTGAAGCCTTTTCTCTGAGGAATTTAAGGGCTTCTGAATCTGCTATTACTGATAATGCTTTAACAGATTCAATCCTGACCGGATTTGCAGGGTCAAATTCAGCTTTGTATTTCAGATAAGGGACAAAGCTGCTTTTCTTCATTCCGGCCGCAGATTTTGCAGCCTGCTTTCTTATCTGCCAGCTGTCATCTTTCAGTGCCTGAAGCATTATAGTCTCAGTATTTTCTTTATTGAATTTGGAAAGAGCATCAAGAGCATAGGATCTTATGAAAGGATCCTGGTCTTCATATGTTTTTAAAAGAAAAGGATAAGCTTTTTCATCGCCAATGAGGCCAAGCGAATGGCATGCATACTGCCTGGATGTCTTGTCTATGTAGTCATCATCAAGTATATCTGTCAGAAAATCGACTGCATTGCTGTCTTTCAGTTCACCTATGTATAATAATATTTCAGTTCTGACCCTGTCGCTTTCCTCGTTATCATACTGTTCCATCAGTTTTTCTGTGTATTCACTGTTTCCTGATTTAGCAAGAGCTTTTACAGCTTCTATCCTGTATGATTCATCTGCAGATTCGAGAAGACTGATGAAATCTGAATTGTATTTATCCTTGCCTGTCTTTGAAAGGTATATTATTGATTTTCTGACAACATTTTTGCCGGAATATTCCCTGTCTTCAATAAAATTATAAACTGTTTCATCTGAACTGTAATGTTCCGTAGCAATGAAAAGTTCAATAATATTTTCAGCAACTTTTCTGTTTTTTGTTTCACTTAAGATTTCTGTGAGACGGTCATTGAAATCCGGATTTTTTTCCTCTTTAAGAGTATTGAGAAGTTCAAGTATTTCTGAATTTATACCGTAAAGGAGTTTCTCCTCTCTCTGTTCTTTTATGCTTTTTTCTTTTTCAGCAGTTTCTTTTTTCTGTT
Source organism: Spirochaetia bacterium (assembly GCA_963662265.2). GTDB lineage: Bacteria > Spirochaetota > Spirochaetia > CADAEX01 > CADAEX01. The sequence goes on from CAXXHA010000004.1 coordinate 26,619, forward strand.
CCTGTTTTGTTTCCTTATTTTCAGTGTCTTGAGTACTTACCTGTGCAAAAAGCGGTGATAATATAAAAATGAAAAATATAAGAAAAAATATTTTAAATTGCAATTATTTTCTCCTTCTGAAAAACATGAAATCGATTTTTAGAAATCTGTATCCAGATAATACTATTATCGAAAAAAAAGCAGTTATTATGAAAAAATATAATAATAAAGGAGCAGATAAGCCATCTTTCCACAGTAAACCGAAGTAATTTTTGGACAGGAGAATAAATGCAATTCCGGGAATTGTTGATATTATAATTCTGGTAAAATCAGAAGACATTTTAGTTAGATTAAAACCATGATATGATTTTTTTATATCTGCAATTATAATAACAACCAGGAGAGTAAATGAAACAGAATTAGCTATTGCAAGGCCTGTTACCCGCAGGTAAGTCTCTTTAAGCCATAAGGAAAGACTGATATCAATAAATGAAACAGCTATGGCAAAATAAAAGGGTTTTTTGAAATTGTCCGCTGAATAGTAAAATCTCTGTGAGAAGTTAAAAATACCGATTGAAAAAAGTCCCGGTGCGTATCCTTTCAGCACAAGCGATGCAAGATGCGTGTTTTCAGAAGTAAAAAATCCTCTCTGCATAGCTATTGAAATCAGTTCAGGTCCCATTAAAAAAAGAAATATTCCAGACGGTATAAGAAGACACATAAGGTTTCTCATACCGGATGAGACAGTATTGATGAGCTGAATTGTATTCCCCTCTGCCCTGAATTTACTCATTTTAGGAAAAAGAACAGTGGTAATAGATGCGGAGAAAATACCGAACGGAAGCTGCCAGAATACAAGAGCGTAACTCAGCGCGGATGTGCTGCCTGTATCAAGTCCTGATGCAAACCTGATAGCTATCTGCTGATTTATTGTAAAGACAGATGCTGTTGCTGCAACAGGTCCCCAGTTTTTCATTATCTTTCTGAAATATCTGCTTTTAAAGCTGAAATCAGGTTTCATATCATATCCGAGTCTGTAGAACATCGGAAGCTGATAAAAGATCTGGAGGAACCCTCCAGCAAGAACACCGACAGCCATTGAGAAAATACCGAGAGTTTTGTAAAGAAATATTATACTTGTTATTACAGATACTGAAAAAAGCAGGGGTGTTACTGCAGGTATGAAGAAGCAGCTGTTTGAGTTCAGCACAGCCATAAGTGCTGCGCTTATGCTGATAAGGAGAATATAATTTATAAACCATCGGAACAGCGCTACTGAAAGAGTGTTCAGATAAGGGTCATCGAAGTCGAGAAGTATTTTATTTATCAGAAAGTCTGAAAAAATAATAGAGATAATACACAGGGGGATAAGAATTAAAGCCTGAAATGTGAGAATATTTCTTACAAGCTTTTTTGTCTCATCGGAATTCTTTTCCTTTACCATTGATTCAGAGAGTACCGGTATGAAAGATGTTGAGAGGGCACCTTCTGCCATCAGTTTTCTCAGGTTGTTGGGGATGGAAAAAACCGAGTTAAGTACATCTGCCTCTCCCGATGCGCCGAAAAAAGCCCCTATTATTGCAATTCTTACAAATCCGAGTATTCTTGATATAAAGGTGCAAATCATAACAGCAGCGGCAGATATGGAAGTTTTGCGGGAAGATTCTGAACTGTTAACCTGCATAGTTTTCAAGAAAATCCTTCTTAAAATCTGTAAATCTGTCTTCTCTTATGCTTGTTCTTATATCATCAACAAACCTTTTCATGAAATGAATATTGTGTTCAGATGCAAGCATCGGGCCCAGTATTTCTCCTGTTTTAAACAGATGCCGCATAAATCCCCTTGTATAGTTTCTGCATGCAAAACAGTCGCATTCTTCCTCTATGGGATAGAACTGGTCCTTGAAAATATCTTTCTTAAGTGACAGTTTACCTTTTCGGGTAAAGACCGTGCCGTTTCTGGCAATACGGGTCGGGTATACACAGTCAAACATGTCTATACCGTTTTCAACAGCTTCGAGAATATATTCCGGAGTACCTATACCCATCACATAATGAGGTTTTGCAGGATCAATAATACCTGCAGTATAGGACAGGTATTCGCAGAACATGTCATAGGATTCCCCTACAGATAGCCCCCCAATTGCGATTCCCGGAAGGTCCAGATCATTTATGAAATCCGCGCTCTGTTTTCTCAGGTTTTTGTAGAAGTTGCCCTGAACTATTCCGAAAAGGTTGCCGCCCCATTCATCTTTGCATTCATTCCAGCTTTTCTTGCTCCTGTCAAGCCACTTGTGAGTTGTAATCATTGCTGATAGTGCTTTTTTTTCCGGGATATCAGGAGGTGTACAGACATCGAGAGGCATTAGAATATCACTCCTGAAATATCTCTGGAGATCGACAACTTTTTCCGGTGTCAGAGTATGGTATGAACCGTCAATATGCGACCTGAAATAAATACCCTCTTCCTTGATTTTTCTGAAAGGTGCAAGTGAGAATATCTGGAATCCTCCTGAATCGGTGAGAATATTGCCTTCCCATGAGCTGAATTTATGGAGGCTTCCCGCCTTTTTTATTATTTCGATTCCGGGTCTCAAGTAAAGATGATATGTATTCGACAGTATGAGAGATATACCGTATTCTTTTATAGTATTGTGTTTTACCGCCTTGACAGCACCATTGGTGCCGACAGGCATAAAAAGAGGTGTTTCAACCCTTCCGTGCGGAAGATGAAATTCTGTTATTCTGGCATTTGATTTACTGTCCTGTGCCAATATTTTAAACTGCATTTTCATGTCCTGTAATTTTAAGTTTTGGAATACCTGAATAAAACTGCTGAAAGGAAGAGGAATAATAAAAATGTACCCCACGCACCTGCTGCCGGGGGAATATAGCCGAGTTTGGCAAAAAGCACAAGAACCATCTGCAGTATATAATATGCGGAAGCAATTAAGAGGCTGACAAGAAGACTCATCAGAAGTATATTCTTTTTAAACCTTCCCCCCATAGATGATGCTATGAGAGTTACAATAAAACATGTAAGAGGGAAAGAAAACCTTCTGTAATATTCTGTCAGCTGCTCCCTGAACGGCAGACCGGCTGATCTCAGTGATTTAAGCCAGATTCTGGCCTCCTCCTTTTTCAGTTCATCAATATTTTTTACAATTTTTCTGAATGTTTCAGGTTTTAGATTATACATTTTTTTATCAATTTGTTTAACAATTTCAACTTCATATTTTTCACTTTTACTGTCCCAACTGAATACACGGCAATCCATAAGTACCCAGTAGTTCATGGAATCATCCCATTTTGCCCATTTTGCATCGGTTCTCAGAGGGTAATCCTGTTCAGAACTCCTGTCGATTATCATAACAGTTGAAAGTGTTTTGTTGCTGTCATTATAGTAGTCTGAATTATATATTATTTTCCTGTCAGGACTCGAAACAGTGACATTGCTGTTGCTGAGGCTTTTTTTGCGTTTTAAAAGCTCTGCGGAAAGTTCAGATTTCTGCCTGAAAGTATCAATAACAAAGTTTTCTTCAAAATAATACAGAAAAAAACTGAGGAATACTGATAAAACTATTACCGGTGTGACAAAGCGGTAAAGCGGGACACCTGCCCCGAAGACAGATATGAGTTCATTGTTTGAGTAAAAATTTCCCAGAGTATAAGAAGATGCAAAAAGAACAGAGACCGGAAGTGCAAAAGAGATACATTTTGGCAGATAAAGAAAAGAAACCTGAAGAATCTGGCTCAGGATCACTTCATTGTTAAGATAACGCCAGAGATTGGCAAATATATCAAGAAGCTGAAGTAAAAGCACAAAAAAGAAAAGTGAGCCGATAAGATTAATTATAAAATCCTTCAGTATCATTCTGTCAAGAATCTTCATCTTATAAACCTCTTTATGTAAAGGGTAGCAGCCATGATAGATATGATAAGATTAGGCATCCACATAGAAAGTACAGGATTGAAATAACTCCTTATTCCCAGTGTGTGGCCTGCGAAGAGAAGGCACCAGTAGAATACAGAAACAATCAGGCCAAGCCCGAAACCAACAGATTTGCCGCTTCTTCTTGTGAAAAGTCCTGCAGGCAGCGCAAACATGGAAAGAAAAAAGCAGGAAAGAGGAAGTGCGAATTTTTTCTGGTATTCAAGTTTGTATATCTGAAGAGGCCTGTCTCTGACTTCGCTGTATTTTATGTCTTTGTAGGTCTTGAAAGCCTTATCCATATTTTCCCTGTATATTCTTTTTTTGTTGCTGTCAGTTGTTTCTGAGCTTAATTTCAGATAGGATGATGCAAAGCTCAGATAGTTGGTTTCATTGGAATATGATATTCTCTTTTTCTTCTCTTCAAGATTCTCCTGCTTTTCTCTGATTGATTTATAGACATCAACCGAGCTCATTTCTCTCGGCCCGGGATTCCTGATTGAAACACTTATATCGCTGAGAAGAATATTATAAATCATTTTTTCCGAAATAAGATAGCTGTAATCAAGTTCTTTTTTTACATCATCAGAATGTGTGAACACATTATCCAGGTTGAGAGATATAATTCCCCTGTTGTTTCTGTCTTCCAGGAAAAATGCTTTATCAGCTGTAATGAAACGTCTGTTTCCACTGCTGTCCTTGTCAATAATTATCAGGTCATCTATTCTTTTGTTTCTCACATTTCCTGTCACCAGTACAGTATCCTGGTATCTTTTGATTGAATAAGGTTCAAGTTCTAGTTCAGGATTTGAATATATGAGTTTCCTGTAGAGTTTTATGTAGTTGATAGTACCCTTCGGCAGGAAATAGTCATTTATGAAAAATGATACAGATGACAGTAATATGCTAAGCATGAGAAAAGGGAGAAATATCTGAAAAAACCTTATTCCTGAGGCCTGAAATGCAAGAATCTCGTTGTCTGATGACAGTCTGCCTGTAGTCATGAGTGCTGCGACCAGGGTGGCAAAGGGAAAGGAAAGTGAGACCATTGCCGGCATGAAGTAAACAAGAAGCAGAAGAACCTCTTTTACAGGTATTTTTTTTGCAAGAATATGTTCTGCAAGGAGGAGTATCTGATTTACGAAGAATATAAAGAAAAAGAAACAGAAACAGACTACAAATGAAAAGAAAAATTCTTTTGTAATATACTTGTAATAAATAGGTACAGCAATTTTCATTTTATTCTCAGAATTAATGATACGGTAAAAACCGCATCATTGTTGATATAATTTTATAAATTTATGTTCCGGTTGATCCGAAACCTCCGGTACCTCTTACTGTTTCCGAGAGGCAGACATCAATTTTAAAGCTGCCCCTGACTACAGGTGCTATTATCATCTGTGCGATCCTGTCGCCGCATGAAATACTGAAATCATTCTGACCGAGATTTATAATTATAACCTTGATTTCTCCCCTGTAATCAGAATCAATTGTTCCGGGAGTATTCAGAAGTGTAATACCATGTTTTACTGCAAGGCCTGATCTTGGCCTGATCTGTGCCTCATATCCTTCAGGAAGTTCTATTTTGAGACCTGTGGGAACAAGATATCTTTCTCCCGGCTTAATTATAATATCCCCTTCCGGGAGCCATGCGAAAAGGTCTGCGCCTGCTGCATGTTCTGAAGAATAAACCGGTATATAATCGCTGTTTTCAATTCTGCATTTAATATTAACATTATTGTTCATTTACTGCTCCATTAACCCGATTTTCAAATCTGCAACAGAGGGATCAATGCTGTTGCCGTATACAAGGGTATTAAAATAGTCTTTATTTAAATTATTATCTATGAAATCATTGATATTATTCTCTGTAACATTGTAGAGAATATCAAGGGATTCATCATAATCAGGTGTCTTTCCGCATAAGATGTAATGCCTGGCTGCTCTCTTCATTCTGAGTTCCATATCCTCTTTTGCCAGTATAAGACCCCCCTCAAGATGTGTCTTGGCATCTTCAAGTTCAGCATTTGTAAACCTGTTTCTGTTGATTATACGAAGTTCATTTATGAGTTTTTCAATAAGCTTACCGGTATTTTCCGGAACTGTATTTGCATAAATATTCCACATTGAAATATCGGAAAAAAAAGATCTGAATGAATATACTGAATAACAGAGACCTGAATCTTCCCTCAGTTTCTGGTAGAACCTTGAACTCATTGATTCACCTGCAAGAGTGCTGAAAATAAGAAAATGATAGTATATTTCCATTTCTTCAGGTGTTTTTATATCAATTCCCGTGTATATCTGAACCTGTCGTGTTTCTTCAGGAATGATGTCAAAACTGAATTTCTTATTATGTATATATGTTTTCTTATCAGCATATTTATTATTTCGTGAAGGTAGACTGCTGTTCAGATAGTCTGTCAGTTCCTGCTGATTGATAGATCCTGAAACAGAGATTACCAGGTTTTCCTGAATATAGTTTTCCAGGTAATAATTATAGAGTTTGTCCCTGCTGATATTTTCAATATCTTCAATTTCACCTGTTATTTTCCAGCCGAGTGAACACTCAGGCCACATTTTTTTCATGAATAGATCATAGCTGTTGTCTTCAGGATTGTCTTCATATTCACCGATTTCACTGATAATAACATTTTTTTCCTTATCAATTTCAAGGCTGTCGAAGAGTGGATTGAAAATAATGTCGATTAATATATTGAGAGCATAATAAAGATGTCTGGAAGGGAAAGTACAGTAAAAACAGGTTACATCTTTTTCTGTAAAAGCATTGATATTGCTTCCTATCCTGTCGAAAGATCTTGCAATATCGGAAGTTGATCGTTTTGAAGTGCCCTTAAAAAGGATATGCTCTATAAAATGAGCATACCCTTTCTGTTCACGGGCTTCATTGATTGAACCGTGGTGGAACCAAAATCCGACTGATATGATATCTGTATGACTGATATTATCAAGCAGTAAAACAGATCCAGGATCCAGTTCAATATGTTTTATCAAGTGTTTCTCCGGAAAAATCCGCCGGATTTCTTATCTTTTGATTTTGAATCAGAAGATTCAGCCTCTTTATCTACACTTTTTTCTGCCGGTGCGTGGGAATGATCATGTCTGTCCCTGCCGCCCCTGTCATTTCTATCGTACCTGTCTCTTCTGTCGCGTCTGTCTCTGTTTCCCCTGTCATTACTCCTGTCATGGCTTCTGCCGCTGTCGGATGAAGATGATTTATAATCAGGATCAATAGCTTCAATATAGCTGAGATTAACCCGACCCATTCTGTCGATTTCAATAAGCTTAACAGGTATTTCCTGGTTTTCAGAAAGTACATCAGATACAGCATTGACTCTTTCCCTGGAAAGTTTTGATATATGGCAGAGTCCCTCTTTTCCAGGGAGGAATTCGATGAATGCACCGAAATCTGTAATTCTCTTTACAACTCCGTTATATATCTTGCCTACTTCAGGTTCTTCAATAAGTGAAGTAATCATCTGCTGTGCAAGAAGCGCTTTTTCCTTGTTTTTGCCGTAAATCATTATATTTCCGTGATCATCGATATCTACAGATGATTCTGCTTTTTCAGCAATGCCTTTAATGTTTTTACCGCCGGAACCGATTACCGCGCCAATCTTATCAACTTCAACTTTCATTTTCAGGATCTGGGGAGCATATTCTGAAACAGTTTCCCTCGGCTGCGAAATAGTTTCATTCATAATGCCGAGAATATGCATTCTTCCTTTTTTTGCCTGTTCAAGAGCTTTTGTCATGATCTCGGTTGTTACACCTGAGATTTTTATATCCATCTGGAAACCTGTAATACCGTTTTCTGTACCGGCAACTTTAAAGTCCATGTCTCCGAAATGGTCTTCCTCTCCCAGAATATCACTTAAAATCACTGTTTTGTCATCTTCTGTGATAAGGCCCATTGCAATACCTGCAACAGGTTTCTTTATAGGTACTCCGCAGTCAAGGAGAGAGAGTGAACCGCTGCATACAGATGCCATTGAAGATGATCCGTTTGACTCGAGGATTTCAGATACTACCCTGATAGTATAGGGAAAATCTTCTTTTGATGGAACAACCGCTTCGAGTGATCTCATTGCCAGGTGTCCGTGCCCTATTTCCCTTCTGCCTGTACCTGTTCTTCCTGTTTCACCAACACTGTATGGCGGGAAGTTGTAATGAAGCATGAAGTTGCCGAAGTGCTTGTCTCCGTCAATATTGTCAAACATCTGCTCATCACTTGTTGTTCCAAGTGTTGTTACACCCAGTGACTGTGTTTCACCTCTTGTGAAAAGAGCTGAACCGTGGGTTCTTGAAAGTACACCTGTTTCAACAGTTATATCCCTGATTTCATCAGATTTTCTTCCGTCTGATCTTTTGTTCTCTTCAAGAATAGCTTTTCTGAGGATATCATATTCAACATCTTCAAAAACCTTGAAAAGTTCGCCCTTCTCCTCATCTTCGATTTTATCTTCGAAAAAAGCTTTAGCATCGTTTTTGATTTTTGACTTTGCCTTGTTTCTTTCAATTTTACTGGAAAGGAAACATGCTCCCTTGAAATCTTCATAAATATGATTCCAGACTTCATCTTTAAGAGAAAAAACTTTTTCCTCTCTTGTGATAGGAAGTTTTTCCTTTCCTGCAATTGAAACAAGTTCTTTCTGCGCCTTGCAAATATCCTGAATAACGGTTTTTGCTTTTTCAATAGCCTGAAGCATCACTTCTTCAGATACTTCCTTTGCTCCCCCTTCAACCATTGTGATGCCGTCTTCTGTTCCGGCAACTATGATTTCCATCTGGCTGTTACTAATCTGTTCAAATGTCGGGTTTACAATGAATTCATCGTCAATACAGCATATTCTTACTGAACCAACAGGTCCTTCAAACGGAATATCAGAAACAGCGACAGCAGCAGCAGATGCAATCATTGCAACAGTATCCGGCGGATTTATCTGGTCAGCTGAGATTACTGTAGGTATTACCTGTATGTCTCTGCTGAATTCCTTGTGGAAAAGAGGTCTCATCGGTCTGTCAATAAGACGGGAAACAAGTATTTCCTTATCCTTTGGTCTTCCTTCTCTTTTTAAGAATCCTCCGGGGATTTTACCGGCTGCATAGTATTTTTCGTTGTATTCCACCTGCAGCGGTACATAGTCAAGTCCTTCTATTTCATTTTCTGAGCAGCATACTGTTGCCAGAACTGAAGAACCTTCGAAAGTAGCTAATACGGCACCATTTGCCTGCTTTGCCATTTTTCCAGTTTCAAGTATTAGTTCTTTTTCACCTATTGGTATTGTAATTTTAGGCATTTAATTGTTCCTTTAATTGTTCTTTTATTTTCTGAGTCCAAGTTCTTTAATAAGTTTTCTGTATGATTCAAGATTTTTTCTCTTGAGGTATTTTAAGAGTTTTCTTCTCTGTCCAACAAGTTTAAGAAGACCTCTTCTAGAGTTGTGGTCTTTCTTGTGAATTTTAAAATGTTCTGTAAGTTCTACAATTCTTTTTGTAAGAAGTGCAATCTGTACTTCTGTAGATCCGGAATCTTTGTCGTTTGTTCCGAATTTTGTAATAATTTCCTGTTTTGCATCTTTAGATAATGCCATTTAATTTCTCCTCTTAAGAAAACAGTATAACACCATAAAAGCTTTTATAGGTTTCTAAGTGTTAAACCATTTAATAATTCTATTGTCTTTAAAAATTTCCTTACGGGAAATTCTGTTTTCTAATTTAAGATTTATAAAAAATCTGTCTGAATCCGGAAGCAGCTGATCTATTGAATCTCTGTGGATATAGAAAAAATCATTTTTAGATAAAATTTCTGTTTCAGATAAATCTATGTAATACCCGAAAGGAAGAAGCTCTTCCGCAAGAGCAGTATTCCCTGAATTAATCATTTTTCGGATATCACTGCTGCTGACCGGAATATTTTTATAATCCTGTCTGTTGACAATAACAACTTCAATATTTTTCTTCTTAAGCATGTTGAAAATATCGAAGGAGTTGGTGCTGTTGTCAACTCCGCATTTAAAATCCCTGCCCAGAACAATTTTTTTTAAGTATAAATGTTCCAGAATTGTTCCTATAAAATATTCCCCTTTCAGTTTACTAAAATCACTGGAAAAGTCAATCAGTACCGTAGTTGTTGCCCCTGCTTCTTCAAGGGCTGAGAGTTTCTGATCAAGGCTATATATATTCCCCTCGAAATTCCTGTTTTTAATGAAAATAATAGGATTCTTTATAAAAGTAAAAACAACTTTTTCTTTAATGTTTTCATCATTCAGTTTATTGAGAAGATAGCGGTGTCCAAGATGAACGCCGTCAAAAACACCTATTGTTGCAGATGAGGGAGTATCTATTCTGTGAGAAACGGAAATAAAATCTTCCCATGTTATAATTTTCATAACTGCCTGTTACTCTCCGGTATGACAAACCTGTATCTGATTTCATTGGAATTCTTTTCAATCAACGCTGCAAAATTATGACTGCTGTCAAAAACAGCAGAAAGACCTTCAGGCGGCAAGGGTGTGAAATTGTCGGAAACCGGCATAATACCGTTGAATAATTTTGCCCTGAAGCTGTCTTTAACTGTTATTATGCTGATACCCATTTTTTTTACTGCTTCATATGGAGGTAAAACCATTTCCCCTGAAAAAACATCAGGTGCAGCTGCATCGGAAATATTGAAATTGCCGATATCAGTTCTGAGGAGTGATTTAAGATAGGCCCCTGATCCGCAGTCTCTTGCAAGATCTCTTGCAATTGATCTGATATATGTACCTGAGGAGCAGGATACAGTGAAGTTCAGTATTCTGTTGTCATAACTGTTTATATCAAGTGAATGTATAAATGCTTTACGCGGTTTAAGCTCCGCCTTTATCCCTTCCCTTGCAAGCTGGTATGCCCTTTTACCGTTTATATGAACTGCTGAATAAGCAGGCGGAATCTGGGTGATTTCACCGGTGTAGGAACTTAGATTCCTGTTTAACTCATTTAAATCAGGAATATTATCTGTTTCCGATATTTTAGTACCTGTAATATCTTCTGTATCTCTTTCTTCACCGAAAACTGCTTCTGCTGTGTAGGTTTTTCTGTAATTCATGAAATAGTCAAAAAAACGGGTAAAATCACCAAGAAGTATTACCAGAAGACCTTCTGCAAAAGGATCAAGTGTTCCTGTGTGGCCTGCTTTTCTTGTTTTCAGCTTTTTTTTTACTATACTGACAGCCTGAAAAGATGTCATTCCAGCAGGCTTATTAATTACTGCTAAACCTGAAACCGGATTTTTCAACTGAGATTATCCTCAATAATCCTGTTTATTTCAAAGCCTTCTCTGAGAGAATCATCCTTGAAAAACTTCAGCCTCGGTGTGAGCCTTGTTTTGAGTTTTTTACCTATTGTGCCCTGAATAAAACCAACTGCATGATTCAGGGCAGCCACGCTTTTTTCAACTTCTTTTTCAGAACAGAAACCTGAGATATATACTTTACCATATCCCAGGTCTTTTGAAACAGAAACTCTGCTGACAGATATGAGTCTGTTGATACGGGGATCTTTTATTTTCCCCGTAACAATCATTTTTCCTATTTCTTCCTGAATTATTTTTTCAGCGCGCTGTATCCTGAATTCAGACATTATTAACCGTCCAGTTTCTTTGAAATTTCTTTGATTTCTATAATTTCAATAATATCACCGACCTGAATATCTGTGAAGTTTTCAAGACCGATACCGCATTCATATCCGGTAGCAACCTCTTTCGCATCATCTTTAAACCGTTTGAGTGAATATATCTTGCCGTTGAAAATATCAACATTATCTCTGTAGAGATGTGCTATTCCGCCTCTGATAACTTTACCGCTTGTAACATAACATCCTGCAATAACCCCGATTTTCGGAACCTTAAATGTATCACGTACTTCAACAGTACCGATAGTTTCCTCTTTGAGTTCAGGTGCAAGCATACCTTCAAGAGATGTTTTTATATCTTCAACTGCATCGTAGATGATGTTGTATTTCTTGATCTCTACTTTTTCCTGTTCAGCAAGCATCTGTGCCTTTGGTGTGGGTCTTACATGAAAACCTACAATAATTGCATTGGAAGCTGAAGCCAGGTTGACATCATTTTCAATAATAGCACCTGCTGTAGCATGTATTACATTGAGTCTGATTTCTTTGGTACTGAGTTTTTCAAGTGCAATCTTAAGAGCTTCTACAGATCCCTGAACATCACCCTTGATAATTGCCTTGAGTTCCTGTATTTCACCGTCCTGAATTGAATCATACAGGTTATCAAGTGTAACTTTCTTGACATTTCTTGCAGCACCGATTTTTTCAAGTTCCTGCCGCTTCTCACCAATCTGTCTTGCATATTTTTCGTTCTCAGTTACCTGGAACGGATCACCCGCATTAGGCATACCTGTAAAACCAGAAATCTCAACTGGTGTAGCAGGTGTGGCTGAATCAACTTTATTACCCTTGTCATTATACATGGCACGAACTTTACCGGGATAAACACCTGCGATAAATGCATCGCCGACTTTAAGTGTACCTCTTTCAATAAGAACTGTAGAAACAATTCCACGTCCATGATCCATTCTGGATTCTATAATCTTACCTTCAGCCCTGCAGTTAGGATTTGCCTTGAGTTCAAGTACCTCTGACTGGAGAAGAATATTCTCAAGAAGATCATCAATACCAGTTTTCTTTAAAGCTGAAATATTTGTAAAGATAGTACTTCCGCCCCAGTCTTCAGGAATAAGGTTGTATTCGGAAAGCTGCTGCTTTACCCTGTCAGGATTTGCATCTGCAAGATCTGTTTTATTTACTGCAACAATTATAGGTACATCAGCCTCTTTTGCATGGTTGATCGCTTCAACTGTCTGAGGCATAACTCCGTCATTAGCTGCAACAACAAGTACAACAATATCTGTTATCTGTGCACCTCTGGCTCTCATGAGTGTAAAAGCTTCATGACCAGGAGTATCGAGAAATACAACACTCTTCTCATCATTAACTTTTACTTTATAAGCACCGATATGCTGTGTTATTCCGCCGTGTTCTGATGCTGCAATATCAGTAGACTTGATTGCATCAAGAAGCTTTGTTTTACCATGGTCTACATGGCCCATGACTGTAACTATTGGAGGTCTTTCAATTATATCTTCATCGTTGCCCTTGTCGCATTCAACAATTGTTTCTTCATAGAGTGATACAATATTAACTTTGCAGTCAAACTCAGATGCAACAATTTCCGCAGTTTCTGCATCAATCTGCTGATTGATTGTTACCATCATTCCGAGGCCCATGAGTTTTCCAATAAGCTCTGAAGCCTTGAGGTTCATTTTTTTGGCAAGCTCGGAAACTGTTACAACTTCCATGATATCTATTTCTTTAGGAACAGGATTTGCCATCTGTACAGATTTTTTCTTGATCTGGAAATCCTTTTCCATGATATTATCTTTTTTAGTTTTCTGATAAGTTGTTTTCTTTTTAGCTTTAAAAAATTTCTTTGAAGAAGATTTTGAAGCTGCTTCGGGAGCTGCACTTCCGCCGCCGCCCTGGCCGCCTCTCTGCTGGAATCCGCCCGGTCTTCCTCCCTGCGGTCTCTGACCACCCTGACCGCCTCTTGGCTGGAATCCGCCCGGTCTCTGAGGTCTCTGGCCGTCTCTCTGCTGGTAACCGCCTGGTCTCTGGCCATCTCTCTGCTGGTAGCCGCCTGGTCTCTGGCCGTCTCTCTGCTGGTAGCCGCCCTGTCTTGGGGGTCTCTGGCCGTCTCTTGGCTGGTAACCGCCCTGTCTTGGAGGTCTCTGGCCATCTCTCTGCTGGTAGCCGCCCTGTCTCTGGCCGTCTCTCTGCTGGTAGCCGCCCTGTCTCTGGCCATCTCTTTGCTGGTAACCGCCCTGTCTTGGGGGTCTCTGGCCGTCTCTTGGCTGGTAACCGCCCTGTCTTGGAGGTCTCTGGCCGTCTCTTGAGTCAAACCTTACCCTGTCAGAGGGGGAAGGTCTTTTATCTGAAGGTGAACCAGTTAAAGTATTTAATTTCTCAGCAGTGGATCTTTTAGCTGGAGAAGATTCATCTTTTGATGCCGGTTTAGAAGCCGGTTTATGTTTTGCTGTTTCATCAGAGCTGTCCTTTTTACCGGATTTCTTGACTACTACAACTTTCTTCTTGACAACTACAACCTTTTTTTTCTCTTCATCAGTCTGTTCCTTCTGTTCTTTCTGAGTTGTCTGAGGTTTTTTGTGTTTAATCAATGTTGCTTTTGGTTTTTCTTTTTTTTCCTGTTCTTCTGCCATTAAAATTTCCTCTCCTGCTGAAACGGATTCCTTTAATCCGGTTCATGTAAGCTGTATGTTTATAAATAATTAAAGATGCTTCCCTACATACAGTCCTACACCGTTATATAAACGGAATTATTCTTCTATATCATCATCATCTTCTTCTTCTTCAAAGCTGAGCCCAACACCGCAATTCGGACAGGAAGTCATACTGACTGTTATTTTACTTCCGCATTCCGGACATTCATATTCTTCAGCATCAGAATCTTCTTCATAATCTTCCTCTTCCTCTGAATATTCTTCTTCAGCAGGTTCTTCTTCCTGCTCTGTTTCTTCAGTTTCCTGAATAAAATCTTCTGAATCAGCTTTCAGTTCTTCGTTGAAACTGTCTTCAATGATTTCAACATTTTCTTCCAGAATTGACTTGATAGATTCTATATCACTGTCAGTCAGTCCTTCAAGAGAAGAAAGCTGTTCAAACGGCATTGATAAAAATGTTTCAATCAATTCTATACCATGCTGTCGCATCAGTTCAACAAGCCTGTCAGGAATTCCCGGTAATTCTTCAATTCTGGTGATTTCCTCATTCTTTTCTGATGAAGAATAATCTTCATTGAAAAGATCAGACAGTGCTTTCTTCTTCTCGACAGAGATATCCATCTCTTCAAACTGTTCTTCAGTTTTTACATCAATATTCCAGTCAACAAGCCTGTTTGCGAGTCTTACATTAAGCCCCTGTTTACCGATTGCCAGAGAAAGCTGGTTATCGGCAACTACAGCAAGTGCATGCCGTTTTGCCTCGTCAAGTACAAAGACAGATTCAACTTCTGCCGGGGAAAGAGCATTCTTGATAAATACTGTAGGATCAGTATCATATTTAAGTATATCAATTTTCTCCCCTTCCATCTCTTTGACTACAGCCTGTATTCGAACTCCCTTGAGTCCTACACATGCACCTACAGGATCAACATCATCCCTGTTTGAATAAACTGCAATTTTTGTCCTGTAGCCGGGTTCCCTTACTATCTTAAACAGCTCAACAGTCTTGTCATATATTTCCGGAACTTCAAGTTCAAAAAGCTTTTTGACAAAATCTGTATGTGTTCTTGAAAGGATAATATTGAGGCCAGAATCAGATTTTTCAACTTCATAGATAATTGCTTTAATCCTGTCATTAGGTCTGTATATTTCCCTTGGTGACTGAAAACGCTTAGGGAGAATGCCTTCTATTTTTCCGAGGTCAACGTAAATATTACCGTTTTTCTCTCTCTGGTAATAACCGATAATCATTTCACCGGTTTTTTCTACAAATTCCGAGTATAGGGTATCTTTCTGGATTTCCCTCAGTTTCTGCCGTGCTTTCTGTTTAGCACTCTGTACAGCTATTCTTTCAAAATCCTTCGGATCAATTTCAATGAGAAGTTCATCTCCGATTTCACATTCCGGATTGTATTCAAGAGCTTCTTCAAGAGACATTTCTGTCACTTCGTCATAAACATCATCCACAATTTTCTTTTTTGAAAACATTGATACTTCTGTTTCATCATCGTTGAACCGAACTACAGCATTTTCAACTGTACCGTACCTACGTTTGTAGGCGGCAAGGAGAAAATCCTCAATTGTTTTTAATACAAGATCTCTAGGTATTCCTTTATCCTGTTCAAATAATCTGATTGCATCAGAAAGGTCTGAAGCCATTATTTAAACCTCCCCTGAAAAATCTAATTTTGCTTTTCTAATTTCAGAATAAGGTATATTTTTCATTTCACCTGATGTTTGAATTTCTACCTCACTTTTATTACTGTCAACAATAATTCCCTTCAGCCATTCAGATTCATTTTCAAGAAGAATCCTGACTGTCTTTCCCTTGAAAACGGAAAATTCATTGGCAGTCTTGAAATTTCTTGTAATACCTGGTGATGAGACTTCAAGATAGAAATATCTGTCTTCTGTAAGCGTCTCAATTCTTTTCTGAATTGTTTTATGAACACGGCTGCAGTCTTCAATTCCTATACCATCAGGAGAATGTATAATAAGATGGATATGAAGATCTTCTGATACAGTCGCTGATGTAAGCTCGACTATTGTATAGCCCATAGCTTCAACAACCGGAGATATAATGTCATAAACATGACTGTTATTTATTTCTATATAATCCACGACACCTCTGCATAAAAAAAGAGCCGATGGGTTTCGACTCTTCATGACCGAAATATATTATTGTTATAAAGAATTTATCAGAAAACATATATTTAATCAATAGCAAGGGTAAGAATATGGATATTATTATTTCCAGTCTGACGCAAAACTCTTGTACACTCGTTGACTGTTGATCCTGTTGTGAAAATATCATCAATAATAAGGATACCTTTGAATGATTTCATTTTTACAC
Source organism: Spirochaetia bacterium (assembly GCA_963662265.2). Classification (GTDB taxonomy): domain Bacteria; phylum Spirochaetota; class Spirochaetia; order CADAEX01; family CADAEX01. The sequence goes on from CAXXHA010000004.1 coordinate 43,207, forward strand.
TGCTGTATTTTATAAGGTAAAACCGGTTTTTAATATTATCAATGCGGTTATCAGAAGACAATTTCTTCTGTTCAATACCTGATTTCCTTTTTAGTATATTGAATACCGGGATATTTTTACTCAAAAGAATATCTGAAATAATCTTCATATGGTCCCATCCATTATTATTTATCCTTTTTCTGCTGCATGGAACAGGCACTATAGCAAATCCCCTGTAATGGGTATTGTAAAAGACTGATATCTGCTCAGAAAAAAAGAGTGAGGCTTGTCTGTATTTTTTGAATTTATAATTATGAATAATTATTCTTATATTATCATCAGAATAGTTCCACAGTGAATTATTCGTTACAAACAGATATTGTCTGGTTCTGCATGATGTACACAGATTGTTTTCACTTATAAGATTTTTTCCGCACTTGCTGCAGCGGTTTGAAGAGGAAAAACCATGATATGGCTGTGGTATTTTTGCCAGGCATCTGCTGCAGATGCTGAAAGGTGATTTCCGGTTTATTTCTTTGCAGCATGATATGCATCTTTCAGGAAAAAAGTAAAAATATAAAATGGATGCAGCATTTTTAATCAAAAAGGGGGAAATTTTCAGGCATTTAAAACATTTCATGTAAGCTGTTACAGCTTTTACATAAATGCTGCTTCATTTAAGCATTTTTTTCCAGCTGTTTATCTTGTTCAGGGCGTCTAGCGGTGTCATTTTATTTATATCCAGTGATTCAATTTCCCTTGATATGAGGTGATCTGATGAAAACAGGTCTATCTGTTTGTCTGAACTGCTTCCGCTTATATCTGCAAGGGTTTTTTCAGTCCTGTCATATTTATCCAGAAGCTCTTTTCCCCTGATTATAACCTCATACGGGATACCTGCAATCTCGGCAACATTGATGCCGTAGGATTTATTTGCAGAACCTTTCTTGATTTTTTTCAGAAAAATCAGTTTTCCTTCCTGCTCTACAGCATTCATTGAAAGGTTGATTATTTCAGGATATTCAAGCCTTACAAGTTCATGATAGTGGGTTGCAAATAATGTCCTGGATTTAATTTTCTTTATAATATATTCGCATATACTCCATGCGATTGAGAGGCCGTCGTTTGTGCTTGTTCCCCTTCCGACTTCATCCATTATTATGAGAGAATTCCTTGTTGCAGAGCGGAGTATATTTGCTGTTTCAGACATTTCAACAAGAAAAGTTGATTCACCTCTGGCGAGATTGTCAGATGCACCTACTCTGCAGAAAATCCTGTCTACAAGCCCTATTTCTGCTTCTCCTGCAGGAACAAAGGAACCAGCCTGCGCCATCAGTACAATTAATGCTGCCTGCCTCAGATATGTCGATTTACCAGCCATGTTGGGACCTGTAAGCAGTATGAAGTTGTTTTTTTTCTGCAGTGTAATATCGTTCGGCACATATTCGCCTGTAGGCAGATTGGCTTCAACAACAGGATGTCTGCCGTTTTTTATATTCAGCTCCTGTTTTTCTGTTAAAACAGGTCTTGTATAGCCGTTTACAGTTGCTGCCTGGGCAAGTGACTGAAGGCAGTCAATTTCTGATATTTTCTCTGAAGTTTCAGTTATCAGCTGAATAAAACCCTTGATTCTGTCCCGGATTTCCAGAAAAAGCTGTTTTTCCAGGTTTACAATTTTTTCAGATGCACTGTTGAGTTCACTTTCAAGGTTTACAAGGTGCTCTGTTGTATATCTTTCAGCCCCGACAAGCGACTGCCGCCTGATAAAATGCTCCGGTACATTGTCAAGGTATGATTTTGTCACCTCGAGGAAGTAGCCTATGATTTTATTATACCTGATTTTAAGGTTCGGTATCTGGGAACTGTTTTTTTCCTGTTCGATATAGCTGTTGAGAATTTCCTGGCTGTTGTTTTTAAGATCTCTGAACCTGTCAAGATCTGTGTTGAACCCCTCCCTGATTATATTACCGTCAGTAATTGTAACAGCAGGTTCCTCTTTGATTGACTGTCCAATTATTGAACATATATCTCTGATTTCTTCGAACAGTTTACTGTCAGAGAGATAAAAAAGTATTGAAGATGCCGAATTATCTGAAAGAAGTTCAAGTATGCTGAGTATTGAATAGAAGCTGTTCTTAAGGCCGACAAGGTCTTTTCCGGTTGCCCTGTCCATGGCTATTTTAGAGGACAGACGCTGTATATCTTTGACAGAAGAAAGATATTTTCTGATTTCCGAGAGAAGTATCTGGTTTCTGTAAAAAAGCTCAATGCAGTTATATCTGAATTCAATTTTACCTATATCCGTAAGGGGCGATGTGAGCCATTTCTTGAGTGTCCTGCTTCCCATGGAAGTCTTTGTATAATCAAGAACACTTAATAATGTGTAGGCTGAAGTGCTGTCATGAAGGTTTTTCAGTATTTCAAGGTTTTTAAGGCTGTTTTCATCAAGTCCCATATATGTGCTGTTGTCATAACTGACAAGCTTTGTAATATGGGGAAGTAGGTTTTTTGAATTCTCATAAAGGTATTCAATTATTACACCGGCGCTTAAAAGCTCATCTGAATCATCACTGAAGCCGAAACCCTTGAGAGTATCAACATTGAACTGTTTTTTCAGAACGGATACGGAATTTTCATGGTTAAAGTACCAGTCAGGATATCTGTTTACAGGTTTTTTGTAATCATCGAATATTTTTTTTGCATCCTGGTTATATTCGAGAATTGATTCCTGGATAATTATTTCACCTGGGTCCAGGCGGATGAGTTCCCTGCTGAGGATTTCCTTAAGAGATTTTTCTTCAAACGCAAATGCTGCGAATTCTCCTGTTGACATATCAACATAGGAAAGGGAGTATCTGCCGCCTGATTTGCTGACTGCTGCAAGGTAGTTGTTTGACTTGTTGTCAAGGAAATCCTCGTCAATGACAGTTCCGGGAGTTATAATCTCTACAACTTCCCTTTCCACGATTTTCTTGCCCTTTGGAGGTACGTTGGAAAGCTGTTCGCATATAGCAATTTTCCTGCCTGCTTTCAGTAGTTTTGCAATATATGGGGATGATGAGTGGTATGGCACACCGCACATCGGAATGTTGTGACGCTTTGTGAGCGCTATGTCGAGTAAGAGGCTCACCTCTTTTGCGTCATTTTCAAACATTTCATAGAAATCACCCAGCCTGAAAAAAAGAATAGAGTCAGGGTTCTGACTCTTTATTCTTTTATACTGCTGCATTACAGGTGTATCTGAAGACATGTTTTATCTGGAAGCCTTTAGTTTTTCTATTACAAGATCTGTTATATCAACAGTCTGACTCCACCATATAATATTGGGATCCTTTGAATTGAAGATAATTGAATAACCTTCGCTCTCAGCTATGTATTCGATTTTTTCAAGTATTGTAGAAAGAAATTCCTGGGATTGAATAAGCTTGCTTTTCTTGGCTTCTATTTTGGATAGTTTGAGCCTGCTGTATTCCTTAAGATAATCTTTCTTTTTTTCAATTTGTTCTTCATATTTAAGAACATTTATTTCATCATTGTTGTTCTGATAGTACAGTTTTCTTTCCTGAAGCTTGTATATATCATCCTTTATAGATGAAACACCGTCTTCATAGCTTTTTATCATTCTTTCAATTTCCCTTAAGGATCTTGAATCACCTGAATATGCGGAAACTATTTTTGAATAGTTTATAATTCCAATTTTAGCTATCTGTTCGGCAGAAACAAAAGAAACTGCAGAAATCATGATAAGTAATATTAAAATAGCTTTTTTCATTAACATTCTCCTTTTTTATCGCATTTATAATGCTTAATCGGCTTACGAGCACTTTCCTCTGGAAAGTCTCTGCCGCTTATCTCAAAAACAGAGTTTTTGAGATTTAGTAAAAGCTTGGTGAAAATCCTATGACAAAATCAAGTTTCATCGAACTGTCAAAAAGCGGTCCGTCATGCCATACGATCTGATCATTTTCATATTCAAAACGTTTGACAAAATAGAAACCGATCGGGAGTCCCGGAACTGTAAGCCTAAAACCGCCCCCGAGTGAGTAGTAGTAGTCATTTTTATCACGGTCTTTAAAAGCATCCTTGTCTGCCCAGATACCTGTAGCACTGAGAAACCAGTCCCACCAGAGAAATCTTTCAGCTATAGGCATTCTAAGTTCAACCCAGTTGTCCCACAGTGCGTGACCGTCATAGACCCGGTTCCAGCCTCTTGCCATTGTCATGCCGTCAATATAGAACATGTCATTTCTTGTGACATCAAAAGTGCCGTCAAACTGTTTCCACAGGAGAGAGAGTGCTGTATGACCTGCAAGTACCATCTTGAAATTCCATGATGAAAAAACAGGTATTGAAAAGAGTGTGTGAAAGATTTCCGCCTTGGATGTTGTGCTTATATAGTTTCTTTCTGAAGGGAGTATACCCCCTGCATATGTGATTGACTGCTTGAGAAAGAATCCCTTGTTCGGGTTATATATAATGTCCCTTGTATCCCATGAGAGGCTGTACCACAGCTTGTTTATTGTCTGCCACTCCTGGAAATTGTACCTTACTGTTTCATTGTATGGCCTGTATATCTCATCATCATAGTCGACCCATGTTCTTGTTAAGTCATATCCTGTAGATGCATTAACCCTTCCGACAGGAGTATGCCATGTATATCCTGTGTTGAGACCGAGAGAAACATCCCATGAATCATATTCCATCAGGTATGATTCCGGTATCGATTCTCCTCTCCTGATTGCATATTCATAGTCTGTAATTGCATCACTTGCATTTGAAATCTCCCCTGTATCAGGATCAACCATAATACCTTCATAAGGGTCCGGGACCTCCCCTTCATCCAGATCATTTCCTGCAAAAATAGGTCCAAGGATATCCTGGGGAACTTTCTTTGTCTTTTCATGAGCGACAGAAAGGGTTATACCGCCTGTCCATCTCTTGTCTGCAAGCCATTTTTCCGTGAAACCGATTGAAATATCCTGTTTTTCACTCGAAAGGTTTGTCCCTATGCTGAGCTGCTGTCCGTTTCCGAGAAAGTTCCTGTCTGTCCATTTTACAAATGTCATGATGGGAAGTTCACCTGCATCAGCTGTAAAGGAGAGACCGAACTGAACATCAGTGGTTTTTCCCTCTTCAACATTTATTATAAGATCCATGAGGCCGTCTACGCTTCCCTGGGGGGTTTCAGGCTCTACAACCCCGAAGAACTGAAGGTTGTAAAGATTTGTCATCCCCTCGATTATCTTTTTCTTGCTGAATACATCACCCACTTCAAGGGGGAGCTCTCGCAGGATTACATGATCCTTTGTCTTGTCATTACCCCTTATGGTTATGTTTTCAATGTGGGCCCTGCCCTGCTCAATTATTTTAACTTTATAGGATATTTTGCCGTCAGTCTCGTTACGCTGTTCCTCTTTTGATATTACGTTGAAAATATAACCGTCATCGTAATAGAGGTCTGCTACTCTGGAGAAATCTGCTTCAAGCTTGGTCTTGTTGAGTATATCACCTTCCTGAAGCCTTACCTGTTCATATAGATCATCATCTGTGAAAATTATATTACCGTCAAACAGCATACCGTTATAAACATACTGCCTGCCTTCTGAGATATGGAAAGTAAGTATCAGGTTTGTCCTGTTTCCTTCATCATCAGCAGTAACTTCTTTTTCAACATTGCTTACTTCTGCATCGATAAAACCTTTTTCACCGTAATATTTTACAATGTTCTGAATATCTTCTTCAATTTTTGATTCAAGATAAACACCTTTGGAAAACAGTGATTGTTTTTTTGTTTCAAGTTTTTTCCTTAAAGTGCTGTCTGAAGCAAAGGAATTCCCTGAAAACCTGATTTCACTGATTTTTGTCTGTTCACCCTCTTCAATTGTAAATGTTACGACAGACTCGTTATCTTCGTCTTTCTCCCCTTTATCACCTGTAACAACAACTTCAGGAAAGCCTTTTTCAATATACAGAGACATTATGCTGTCTTCATCAAGCTTGATTTTTGTGTTGTTTATCAGGTCACCCGGTTTGAGAAGAATGACATCAAGGAGCTGGTTTTTTCTTATATTTTTATTCCCGGTAATTTTTATTTTTTTTACTACTGAACGCTCAACAACATTGAATTCAATAATTACAGTATTTTCAGGGTCATACTTTGATAGTGATTCATTCCCCGGGATTGCATTCGGGAGAAGGTCATCGAAATAATCAAGAGCAAAAAGTTTGCCCTGGAGGTCCCAGAAAGTTTCATCTGTAAAATTCTTGCCGATATATTCAGATGTTATACTTTCAAGTTCACTTACAGTAATATTTTTAAGTCCCTTGAAACGCACATCTTCAATTTTTTTATCTGTATACCAGTCATCTGCGGATACAGCAAAAACCGGTAATAAAATTAAAAGTAAAAGTAATATCAGTTTTACACTTTTAAGTCTCATAAATGCTCCTAAATAATCGCTTTCGAGCACTTCCTTTCAGGAAGTCTCAGTCTTGTTGAGCACTTCCTCTTCAAGGAAGTCTCTGTGCTGATTATAAAAACAGGTTTATAATCAATATCAGTATGAAAATCTCCAGGAAAACTCCAGGCTTGTATCTTCGAGAGAATTATAGAAATCATTGAGCCTCGGATAAAGTGTCAGGTCCATAAGGAATAATGGAGTGTCTACCTCCAGGCTCAATTCAGTTTTTATATGCATACCCATAAATTCTGGTACATCATAATCATTATATTGATATATGTCAAAATCTCTTGTATTAAAACTTAACAAACTCTCCAAAAAAAAGTATTCTCCGAAATATTTCCCCATGAAAATTGTTGTATTGTCAAGATAAGGGCTGTTTATCGGTGTATTGTCATCTGAAAGAGCAATATCGTCTTTTGACCTGCTTCCAACTGCCTGCTGCAGAACGTTAGTCCTTATTGTAAAAAGGTCAAGGTTCAGCATATCCTTCATTCTTGCCTCGAAAGGTCTGAATATACCGATCAGCTGTGTGCTGTATGCCCCTGCGCTGAGAAGTGCAGTCCCGAAAGTTATATTTTCGCCCCCAAACTGTGTATATACACTTTCTCCCAGAAGTGCGTATATTTCATTTTCATTGAGAGGAGGATCAGATTCAAAACGGGGAGAAAAACGGCTTAACGGGGTATCTTCAGCAATGAGAGATATTTTGACTTCCCTGTTATCTGAAGTCCTCTCCCTCAATTCCGCCCTGGCAGTAATATGGGGATCGAATTTTGTTTCATTCTCATTAAATACAATACTCCCCTGTTTTATAAAAAAGCTCTGGCTGAAATAAAAAACTTCACCGCCCTGTATTTTTATATCACCGTTGAGTGAATATTCATCTGAAGCTGTGTTGCTGTATATTGATAAATTTTCTCCCGCAGCCGCAAAAGTTCTAAGTACCGGCAGCCTTACCGAGGGCCAGAAAAATTCCACTCCCGGTCCGGAAGTTATATTAAGGTCAATTTCATAGTCATAGGAACTTTTCTTTTTCGGTTTGCCGTTTTTTTCTTCACCGCTGAGCGTTATGATACATTTCCTTGCAACTAAATCCCCGCTTATATTGAGGCCCTGCTCGTCTCCGTCTATTACAATTCTCCCGCTTGCAAAGCCGTCAATATCAACCATTGAAAATTCATGCTTGATCCAGAGCATTTTTCCCGGGTCAGTTGTAATATCTACATTGAATTCTCTGGGAATCCAGTGATCTATGGAAAAGTTCAGTTTTGCTTTGATTGTATTTTCTTCAACAGAAACTCCTGTATCCGGCATATATAGTGACTTCCCATTAAATATGAAAGATGTATTTGGAAGTGTTATTTCTGCAGGTACAAATACTGACGATGCCTTTACTCCGGAAACATTGAGATGACCGTTGAAATCAGGATCATTCACCGGTCCGCTTAACTTGAGATTCCCTGTTGCTGTGCCTGAATCAGCCTTGAAATATTTAATATCTGTAAGAGAACCGAATGTCTTCATATCAAGTTCAATATTATTAAAATCTGAATTTATCAGTCCATTCGATATTTCTCCGTTGAAAAAACCTCTGACAGGAAGGGGATTAGTCAGTTCAATATTGAATGCCCCTTTTCTGGTTATTTCACCTTCTATGGAATTTCCGGGACCTCCGTTGAAAATCAGAAAACTTTCGTTATTTATATATGATAGTTCCCATTCCCTGAATTCATTTTTCAGGTTGTTCTGATCCGAAACTTTCAGAATCCCCTTGTTTTCAACAAAAAGCGGACTTGTGAACCATTTAAATGATCTGTCAAAAATATCTCCGTTTAAATCAATATCAACAGATTTTCCCTTGTCGGAAATCCCTTTACGGAGAAAAACATTACCCCTGAATGAATAATTACCCTCATCCCTGCTGATATAGCCGGAAGCTGAATCTATCCTGTTGAGATTATATCTCATTCTCAGGCTGTTCAGTATCATGCTTCCTTTTGAGGCATCAAGTGAAAGGCTGAATGAAAAAGGATCATCAAGCAGTTTCCCGTTATCCATTCTCATATCAAGGGAATAAAAAGGATTTGTTTTTGTCCCTTTGTACAGGAAAGTTCCGGAAAGATCTCCAGACATTGAAGAAGGAGTTATTCTTTCAGAGGGGAAATTCGTAAAATCTGCAGTTATTTCATATTCCCCATCCCTGTAATCAAGCATAATCAGGTGTTCTTCATTGTTGTCAGCTGATATTCCGTTAATCCACCCGGAAATATTCCTGTTGGAATTTATATTGAATTCGCCGTTTCCAGTGACTTCAGAAAAGTTGTCTTTAACAGAAAAAGCCGGGATAAGTACCTCTTTTTCAGATACTGCTGATGTGAATTTTATATAGTTATTATCCCCCTTGAGAAAAGGAAGGTTGTAAATACTGTTGTTGTTAAAAAGGAATTTTATGCCGCTGTTTCCCGATTCCCCACGAATATTAAAACTGAATTCCGGCACAGAATTTCTGACAGGAAAAGGCAATCTTTCAGTTTTTACAAAATAAACAGTTCTGTCCTTTTCAAAGAACAGTGAAGCATTAAAATTGTTGTTGCCTGTAATATTGAGACTTGTACCCGGGATATAATCACCGGTCAGGTTATATGACTGGCTGTTCAGTGATATATATGATGAAATGCTGTATTTGTCATAATCATTCCTCAGGTCTACATAGCCTTCGCCGGAATATTTATTCCAGTCTATTAATATGTTGTAAAGTATTAAATTCCCTTCTGAAACGGTAAAATCTGCTGAAATGCTGTTTTTACCATCTTTATCAGTGAGCGACAAATTTTCAGTAAACATGTTTACTGACTTCATATCAGTTTCAATGTAAAAATCTGTATTTAAAAATACATCATCAGGCAGAAAGCCAACTCCATTTTTACTTAATACTGATGACAAATTCCTGATACTGATATTATTTATTTTTGTTTCTGAATTAATATAGTTTTCTTTATTTCTGAAAGAATATGTTCCTCTTGATGTTAAAAATCCCCTTTCTTCACTGATATAGGAAAGGTTGTAATTTACTGCATCTTTTTCTCTTGTTACGACACATTCGATATTATTCAGACTTAAATTTCCTGCAGAAGCGTTTGAGACAATAAATAATGTGTTTTCAGATTTGATGCTGATTGTTGTTTTTGAATTAACTGTGAATTTCTCAGAAAGTCTTAAATCTTTCAGTGTAACCTCACCATCCGGAAGATTTTTATCAAGATCATAAATACCTCTGAATTCAAAATATCCTTTTTCTGTTTCAGCTTTGAATTCAGCAATTTCAATATAATCTGTATTTCCTGAAAAAACTGTTTTTATGCTGTTTTTTACGGGGAGGAATGAATTATGAAAAGATACCGATATATCAGATGAATATGAAAGCCTGTCGCTGTTTGTGCTGTCAAATCTGTAAATAAAAACAGCTGAACCTGAATACACGGATTTTAACAGTCCTGAGACCTGTTTGCTGTTTTTCAAGTATTTTATATATTTTGCAGGTATGTATTTTTCAGCTTTACCGCTTAACGATATTATTCTGCTGTCAATATCATATTCGGCATAGAGGTCAAAAGGATCCCGTGCTTTTGTCTTTATTATTTTTATCTTTCTCTTTGAATGATTGATATTGAAATTCTGTTTTCTTATTAGGAAGCAGTCAGTACGTAAATTCACAAATTCAACATCATAATTATTCCATGCCAGATCTGATGAGGATTCTCCCCTTAACTTCAGATCTGTTTTGAAATTTGTCTTTTTACCCTGCAGTTTTATATTGTTGCCGGAAGCTTTTGTCCGTAAATCAACATAAATATTCTGATCCCCCAGGCTGAAATTCATAAAAAGATTGTTAAGTTTAAAATCTCCGGCAGTTGTATCTGTTATAAGTGAAATATTGTTGCCTTTTATTTTAAGATTTTTAAGTGATCTTTTGGATTCTTTTTCTGACTGGAGAAGGTTTATTACTGAATTTACAGTTCCTTTATCCTCTTCAGGATTATAGGTTATTACTGAATTTTCAAGATAAACAGATCCGACAGGGAACTCATCAGTGAAGAAATATTTATAGATACTGAAGGAAATTCTCAGTTTTTCAGCCTTGATGAGACATTTTCCGTTAGTATCTGTCACAAAAAGTTTTCTTATTTCAAGATACTGCAGAACTGAGGGGGAAATGCTTTCATATGTTATTATTTTGTCAATTGAATTTTCAAAGGAATTAATGACATCCTGTTTGAAAGAATGTATTGTTCTGTCCAGATAATCATAAAGAAACAGAGCAGAAATAACCAGTAATCCGGCAGTTATTGAGAGTATAATTATAAATGTTCTGTATTGTTTTATTGCTGAAAGCAGTTTCTACTCCGTTTTTAAAGTCTTATAAGGGAATCCCTGAAAACTATGTTTTTTATTTTACAACATTTTATTCTGATTTAGACTATAGCATCTTGTGTTATAATAATTTGTTATATACTAAAAACATAATTTTTTCTTACAGATTCCCTTATGGGCAACATCTATGGAAAAACCCGCAAAAACGAGTTTTTGAAATGCCCATATTAATATAAATTAAATAATGATTCAGTTACATATACTTTAAATAAAAATAATATAAATTTATTGTTATATATATATTGTATTTCGGATTAATTAACTTTAATATGCATTTTCGGAGCAATAAAAAATGAAAAAAAATATTTTAAAGCAGTTTATTGTGCTTGAAGGACTTGATGGTTCCGGTACAACAACACAAATGAAAAAACTGGGTGAAAAATTCTGTTCAGCCGGTATTAAACATATTTTAACTATGGAACCCACTGATAAACCTGTAGGCAGGCTTATCAGGCAGGTACTTGAAAAAGAAGTTGAAGTTGAACCTGAAACACTTGCAATGCTTTTTTCGGCAGACAGGCATGAACATATCTTTGGAAGTGAGGGTATTAAAAAACTGAGTGAAGAAAATACATGGATTGTGTGCGACAGGTATCTTTTTTCATCTATTGCCTATCAGTCTCTTAAATGTGACCCTGACTGGGTTTTATCCATAAACAGATACCCGATGCCTGAATACCTCTTTTTTCTCGATGTTCCTGAAGATGAATGCGGAAAAAGGCTCGGAACCCGTGATAAAATAGAACTTTTTGATAAACAGGAAATACAGAAGAAAATTCTTGAAAACTACAATAACGGATTTAAAATTGGTATTGAATCGGGGGTAAAGTATTTCAGCCTGGACGGGACAGAAGATCCTGACTTAATTTCTGAAAAAATCTGGAAAAAACTTGGGATAAACAGCCGATAAACATAATGTGAGACGTTTTACAATATTCTCGGCTGTTTTTATCATCTTAAACCTCTTTGTCGTAACTGATTCAGGCAGAAGCTATAAAATACTATATGCGGAACAGTTTTATAAACTGTATCATGCCCATTTTTACCAGTATCCGGAAGACTATCTTGAAAACATTTATTACCTTGAGCAGTCAATGAGATCTGATTTTGCCAACCCTCTCAATGCTCTTGCCAGAATTGAAAATAAAAATGAATGGCGCAGGTATATGAATTTGTTCCGTATGCATGTTTCACTTAAACTCACAGAGCTGTACCTGGGGCTTGGCAGCAAGTATGACAAGATGAATGCCTATTTTTATAATTACCCCTGGAAAAGGGAAAATCTGAAATCACTAGATGTTGCAGAAGAATCCTATGAATTTGCAAGAGTCTACTGGAAGGAGACTCTGAAATGGCAGGGTAAAGTTGAAAAATCATGGACTGTTCTTGAAGAGATACAGAAGTGGGAAGATGAGGCATACAGGATTGAAGAGAAAAGTCTTGATTATGATGATATTATTGATTCACATCTGGAAAGACTGAGAGCTGTAAGGAAAAAATTCCAGGCAATGGATGAAAATACCTATTAACTATTCTTATTTGAATTTTAAAATCAGATAGTATTTTAATATTCCGCTTGAACAGCTGTCTGAAATTATTATTTCCTGAGTCATTTTATCTTAAACATTAATTATAATAAAAAATTATCAGCATATTAAAAAAGAGTGGATAATGCTTTCCAGTAGTTTAAAAGAATTTCCAGTTCCCCTTTATATTGTTTTTTACACTGTACAGTGCAATGTCAGCCTTTCTTATAAGTTCCTCAGAATTACTTCCGTTATCCGGGTATAAGCTAATACCGATACTGAAACTGAGAGACAGATCCGCATTTTCAGTCAGGACAGGGGATGAGCAGGTTTTCAGTATTTTTCCTGCTACCTGTTTCACATCATCGGTGGAATTGATATCTTCCAGGATAATAATAAACTCATCTCCCGCAAATCTGATTACAATATCGGATTCTCTGAGAAGGTTTTTAAACCTGTTTGCAGCTGCAATTAAAACTTTATCGCCGGTCTGATGTCCGTATGTATCGTTAACCTCCTTGAAGTTATCCATATCAATGAAAAGTACGGCGAGTTTTTTCCCTGTCCTGTTGGATTTTTTTATTGACTGGTTGAGAAACTCATTAAGGTAAAGTCTGTTGGGTAAATTAGTAAGCGGGTCATGCTGGGCAATATATTCAACTTCCTGTTTTGCCTTCAGTATTTTATTTTTATCTTTTTCAATACAGTCGAGAAGCTCAATGTTTTTTTCAATCAGTTTCCTGTTTTTCAGTGCAATCGTCATGTACTTTGAAAGTAAGTTGAAAAGAATACGTTTTCTCAATGTATATGCTCTTTTCCTGATATCCAGAAAAGCTGCCGCACCCATGATTTCTCCGTTGAAAATAAGGGGAATAATTATTGCAGATTTTATATTGCCTGCAATTTTAATGAACTGGGATTTGTTTTCCGTGTATCTCAGTAAATCTGTTTTTATATTTTTGATATAAACAGTCTTCCGGTTTCTTAAAGCATAAATAAAACAGCTTTCACTGCTGTCGATTTTTTCACTTATCATAGTATTTTCAAAGAGTGCATTCCTTCCATATATATTTAACAGCAGAGTACTGCTGTTGTACTGCCCTATGCAGAAGTAGTCAGACAGTATAAGATTTTTTATCTTACTGTGAATTGTTTCAAAAAGTTCCGGAGATTCAAATTCAGATATTATTTCACGTCCTGTTATGTTGACAGAATTAAATACATGAAGATTTATATATATGAGTACTGCTGCTGCATTTATGATAATAATAAAAAGCAATACAGTCCCTGTCCAGCTTTTCCGAAATACTGATGAATTATTGCAGGAATTGTTCTCTATAAAGTTATTATATAAATCAGACTCTGTTTTTTTTAAGTCATAAATATTGTTTTTAAACAGTTTTGCCAGTTCTGAATTACAGTCACCTGATATTTCTTCTTTTCGGAATATAAATCCAGGTTCCCTGTAAAGATAGCCGGAATAAGATTTTTCCTGTTTTTTGAAGGGATTATAATAAGCGGCAGTGTAATTGTTTATTTGATCGGATTTTCTGAGATAAATCTTTTCCGGAATAATATCGATAAACCCCAGAGTCATCATATCCAGTCCTGCCTCATAAGAGCTGAAATGGTATTCAATATCGAGATTTTCTCTTTTTGCGATATAATTAATTATATCAATTGTCGTTCCTGAATAATTATTGTTATCCCTCAGTATGTAGGGAGGATTTTCATATATGCCGATATGAACTGTATCTGAAGAGACAGGCAGAATACAAATGAGTGATAAAAATAAAAACAGCAGTTTTTTATGAATCAGACTTTCCATTTATTTATAGCTTAATATGTTTAGATGAAAAAGCCAAATTTAAAAACCGCCGGAAAATTATTAATTTTATTGTTATCTGGCGGATACATGGATTTTATACAGGGACAGCCTTGTATTCATGAAATGAAAATTACAGAAGCAGCATTGCGTCTCCATATGAGAAAAAGCGGTATCTTTTTTCTATAGCTTCAGTGTATATTTTCTTTATATTCTCAGCTCCTGCAAAAGCAGATACAAGCAGCAGAAGAGTTGAGTCCGGGGTGTGAAAATTTGTAAACATATGATCAACAAAACGGAATTTATATCCCGGATAAATATATAGAGTTGTTTTTCTTTTTCCCGGTATGATTATTCCGTTTTCATCAGCAGATGATTCCAGGGTTCTCACAGATGTAGTCCCCACAGCAATAATCTTTTTCCCTTCTTTTTTTGCTTTATTGAGCTTTTCTGCAGTTTTCTCTGTGATTTCATATGTTTCTTCATGGATCTGGTGATCCTCAACATTTTCCGCCCTGATCGGCTGGAAAGTTCCCATACCCACATGCAGGGTGACGAATGCATTGTCTATTCCGTTATTCCTGATTCTGGAAAGGTTTTCATCTGTGAAATGAAGACCTGCTGTGGGCGCTGCGACAGAACCTGTTTTTGATGAGTAAACAGTCTGATAACGTTCTGCATCGTCAGCTGCATCTTCTCTTTTAATATATGGAGGCAGCGGTATATGTCCGTTTTTCTCGAGGTAGTCATCAGTAACCTCGGTTTCGAATTTAAGAATTTTACCGCTTTCGTCTGATTTTGTAATCATACCCCTTATGTTATCAGGAAAAGTATAGCTTCTTCCTGTCTTCTGTCTTTTTGATTTGCTGCAGATTACTTCCCATTCGAGGTCTGAAACCTGTTTTAAAAGAAGAAATTCTATTTTTCCTCCGAAATCAGAAGTGCCGAATATTCTAGCCTTTCTGACTCTTGTGTTGTTAAAAACCATAAAATTACTGCTGTCTATGAAATCAGTGATATCAGAAACAGTGGAATGGGTAAGTTTGCTGTTTTTTCTGTTATAAACAATAAGCCTGGATTCTCCCCTCCTGTCGGAAGGATACTGGGCAATAAGTTCTTCTGGTAAATCAAAATAAAAGTCGCTGGTTTTCATCTTCTCCGTCCTGTGAGATGTTTAAATGTGTATAAGCAAATGGAGTTGCAGTCCTTCCCCTGGGGGTCCGCTGGATAAAACCTTTCTGTATTAGGAAAGGTTCATAAAAATCTTCCAGAGTTTCAACGCTTTCACCGAGTGATATCGCAAGAGTATCAGCCCCAACCGGTCCTCCCGAGTATTTCCTGATTATTGTTTCAAGTATTCGCCTGTCAAACAGTTCAAGTCCTGATGAATCAATTTCAAGTTTTTCAAGGCTGTATCTTACAATGTTTTCATCTATAGATCCGTCACCTTTAACCTGGGCAAAATCACGCACCCTTCTGAGTATCCTATTTGCAACCCTTGGTGTTCCTCTGCAGCAGTCAGCAAGCAGTGACAGGGATTTTTTATCGATTTTTATATCAAGAAGCAGGGATGATCTTCTAAGGATGCTGATAATATCATCTTTTTCGTAAAGATTCATCCTCACGTTAATTCCGAACCTGCTGTAAAGCGGGCTTGATACATTACCGCTTCTGGTTGTAGCCCCTATAAGTGTGAACGGGGGGATCGGCAGTCTTATGGATCTTGCGGAAGGTCCCTGCCCTATAATCCAGTCAAGTTCGTAATCTTCCATCGCAATATAAAGCATCTCTTCGATAGCAGGTTTAAGCCTGTGTATTTCATCGATAAAAAAAACAGTGTTGTCTGATATTGATGTCAGAAGACCTGCAAGGTCTTTCGGTTTATCGAGAGCCGGGGCGCTTGTTGCCTTGAATTCACTGCCCATTTCATTTGCAAGTATTCCGGCAAGAGTTGTTTTTCCAAGTCCCGGAGGTCCGCTCAGGAATACATGGTCAAGGCTCTCATTTCTTTCTTTTGCAGCTTTAAGGAAAATGCCGAGATTCTCCTTTAGAGCTTTCTGCCCCTGAAAATCCGAAAGAGTTGCGGGGCGAAGAGAATTTTCCCTGCTTTCTATATCTTCATCAATTATGTTGCCGGAAATGATACTGTCTTTATTCATAGCTACCTGTTTTTATCACGAACTCAATGATACAATTGCCCTTCTGAAGATTTCCTTCTCTTTCTCCTCAGGAGACATTTTTTCAAGATCTTCATCAACAGAGATTTCCCTGACAGCCTTTAACGCGGATTTGTGATCAAATCCCATATCTGAAAGCGATGATGCAAGTTCCTTATATGGGGTTTCAGGTTCATTATCAGCTTCATCAGCAATAAGTTTTCCCCTGAGAGAGAGAATAATCTTTCCAGCAGTTTTCTTCCCTATACCGGGAAGTGAGGAAAGGAGGGCAACATCATCTGTTTCAAGTGCCTTGATAAATCCTTCTGTTGAAATATTTGAAAGAATTTTTATGCAGTTTTTAGGACCTATGCCGCTGATTTTAATCAGTTCCAGAAAAAGTTTCCTTTCCTCTTCGGAAGAAAATCCGAATAAAGACATTGAATCCTGTGTCTGGTGCATATGAAGAAGTATTCTGATTTTTTCGCCTGTATCGGGAACAGAAGTAAGAGTCCTTGATGAGCAGTGTATGATCCATTCAATACCGCCTGTTTCCAGAAACAGTATGTTTTCTTTTTTACCTGTTATAAAACCATTTAAACTGTTAAGCATTTCCTGAAATTCCTGTTGTGATAGTGGCATATTGCAGCTGCCAGTGCATCTGCACAGTGGTCAGGTTTCGGTAGACTGTCAAGTTTCAAAAGAAACATCACAAGCTCCTGGACCTGTCTTTTATCCGCCCTCCCGTTTCCGACAATTGTCTGTTTGATTTCAAGAGGTGTGTATTCATAATTATCTATACTGTTCTGAGAACACAAAAGATGAATAACACCTTTCGATTCAGCAACCGGGATAGCGCTTAAAACATTCTTTGCAAAATAGAGCGCCTCGATACCTGCCTCATCAGGCCTGTATTCGGTAATGATTTCTGATAACTGGTCATATATGGAATGCAGCCTGTCAGAAATCTGATCTTTTGATGATGTTTTAACAACCCCATGTTTAACATGGTTAATTCTATTGTTTTTTATATCAATGATCCCGAAACCTGTCTGGGCAAGTCCGGGATCAATGCCAAGGATTCTTAACAATTTCTTTCCTGTATTAAGAATATTTTTAAAAACCGTAATACGATTATTGTCTTTAAAAATTATTCCGGCATCTCGAAATCATCTGGAATTTCAAGGTTTGTTGAAACAGACTGGACATCATCAATATCTTCCATCCGTTCGATAAGCTTGAGAGCTTTTGCTGTTTTATCATTATCAAGCGAAACAGTATTATCAGGAATCATTGATACATCAGCCATTGTGTGTTCAAAACCAGCATCGGTCAGTGCGTTTACAACAGCTTCAAAATCATCAGGTTCTGTAATAACTTCGATTGAATCGCCTTCAGTACTTACATCTTCAGCACCTGCATCAAGTGCAGCCGCAAAAATATCATCTTCAGAGTATTTGGAGCTGTCAAAGGCAACAATCCCTTTTTTCTTGAAAAGATATGCTACACAGCCTGTTGTCCCGAGAGTTCCGCCACCCTTTGTAAGCTGGCTTCTTACATCTGCTGCAGTTCTGTTTTTATTATCTGTAAGAGTATCAATGAGAAGTGCAACTCCGCCCGGGCCGTAACCTTCGTAAGTGAGTTCAGAATAGGTTACGCCATCAAGGTCTCCGGTACCTTTCTTGATAGCTCTTTCAATATTGTCTTTTGGCATGTTTGCAGATTTTGCCTTGATTATTGCAGTTCTGAGTCTTGGATTAGCCTCTTCATCTCCTCCGCCCAGTTTTGCGGCAACTGTAATCTCTTTGATCAGTTTTGTGAAAATTTTACCTCTTTTAGCATCTGCTGCGCCTTTTTTATGTTTAATAGTAGCCCATTTACTATGACCTGACATAAAAACTCCTTCAAAAATATATTATGGACACCTTAATAAATATCCTGTTGTTAACTGTAAAATTATTTGTAATATTAAAGCTGATTTGCAGAAATAAAACGCTCAATTAAACTACCACAATGGAAATTATGGTGTCAAGACAGCTTTTTTTTTCTGTTTTCCAGTTCGTTCATTATATCAATGATAAATGAACTGTGAAAAAGCCTTCCCTTTTCCGATAAGACAAGATTTTTTTCTGTTTTAATCAGCATTTCCCTATTAATCCATTTTATTATAGTTTCCGGAATAATTCCATAGAGATCAAACCCGAAAATATTTCTGATTTTTTCCCGGCAGATCCCTTCGGAAGTCCTGAAACCCATCATCAGGGTTTCAATAAGAAAATCATCATCTGAAATATTCTCTTCCGATATATTCCAGTTATTTTTTCCCCTTTCGAGGAAAAGGTTGAAATCTGAACAGTTCTTCAGTCTGAAGGCAGAATCATTTGAAAACATGGTGGATACTGCTGTAGGTCCGCACCCGATATAAGGCTCCATTCTCCAGTAGTTGAGATTATGAAGGCATTTTTTCCCCGATTTTGAAAAATTCGATATTTCATAATGATCATAACCGTATTCTGAGAGAAAGCCGGATGACTGAATCCATACTTCATCATCAATATCCTTGCTGCTGTATATATCAGCGATAGGTGTATTTTCTTCAATTGTGAGGTTGTAAAGGGAAATATGGTCCGGATCAAAGGAAAGTGCAGTCTTCAGGTCATTTATACAGTCATCAATCTTCTGTCCCGGAATTGAACTGATAAGGTCAATATTAATATCCAGGTCAGTTATTTTAAGGAGATTGAGAGCTTCTGTACCTGTTTTAAAACTGCTCTTTCTTCCGAGAATATTAAGAAAAACATCATTAAATGACTGTATTCCTGTGCTTATCCTTGTAAGCGGAGTATCCCTGAAGAAAGTAATAAGATCCTTATTAACTGTTTCCGGGTTGACTTCAATTGAGAACTCACTGATTTCTTTTTTTAAGACATCTGAAACAGTGAGAATAAGTTTTTCAAGCAGTGAAAGAGGCAGTGCAGTCGGTGTCCCTCCACCGATATAAACAGTTTCAATATTATCCAGGCAGTATTTCCCTGAAAAGAATTTCAGCTGTTCAGCTGTTGAATCAGTTATATCCTTTTTTATGCTGAAGCTGCTGTTTTCTACAGAAAAAAAGTCGCAGTAACTGCATTTTGAACTACAGAAAGGAACATGGATATAAAGAGATTTTATATCATTTTTAAAATGCATGGATCCTTTTCAACGGCCAGTACCTGAATATTACTTTTCCCTTAATACTGACTCTCTTTACCGGCTGGGTATTTCGGGAATCACTTGTAAGGTCTCTGTTGTCGCCGATGAGAAAATACTCATCTTTACCAAGTTTTTTTTCTGTGAAATTACCGGAAAAAGGATTCTGTCTTACAATCCAGTTCTCCGGATAATCAGAAAAAGTAACGTTGTATTCTGAATTTGAAAGTTCAAATTCACTTTCAAAATGTTCACTCCCCTTTTGTTTGACATAGATAATATTGTTTTTAACACTGACAACATCGCCGGGAACAGCAATTATTCTCTTTATAAATCTGTCGTTCTGAAATGATGTGTGATCAGTCAGACTTTTTTTCTGAAGTGTTACAATTTTATATATGGAATCAGGCAGTGCAAGGTACCATGGAAGTTTTTTAGCTGAATCAGGGCTGTATAAGACAATGTCTCCCCTTTCTGGTTCCCTTATTCCGGGTATAGGAATATATTTCAGGAAACTGTTCCTGTAAAATACCGGCATAACAATTAAAAAATCATTTTTTAAAAGAGAGGGATTCATCCCGTCTGTTTCAGATTTTACTGTAGTCAGCAACAGAGATGTAAATATTTCATAGATTATGACAAAGATAACAAGATATTTTATAATTTTACCGGTTCTTGATCTTCCGGATCTGCCCGGATTATAAAAACTGTAACTGTTCCTTTTTTTGCTGAACATAATAACCCTTTTATAATTATATTTAACTGTTGTTTATATTTTTCAATATCCTGTAAGATTACAGATATAATGTTATTTTATTTTACCCAGTCTGTTTAGAGGCCAGTATTTAAGCATTGCCTTGCCAAGTACCTTGTCAAGTTTTACAGGTCCGAAATATCTGGCATCCCTTGAATTGTCCCGGTTATCGCCGAGAGGAAAAATCCATGTTTCAGGAATATACCAGCCAGCCTTGTTTTTAATATAATCTTTTCTGTATTCACTGTTATGCGGTTCAATTGCATATTTCATTTCAGATCTGTAACTGTTGAAAGTTATTGAATCTACAAATGATGAATTCAGTTTTGAAAGTGCATTTTTCTGTCCTTCATCAACAAAAATATTGTGTTCGTTGAGAACTGTTCCGAAAGCAGCTTTCCTGTAGTATTTATAGTCATTTTTACCAATAAGTCTTCTTGTTTTAGCAGGTTCTCTGTTAATGTGCCTGAAATCATTCTCATCTATCCAGTTTTCGACGCCGGGGGGGCGTATCTGGAGATCCCCGTTGACATTTCTTACTCTGTCCTTTTCTGTGGCAACAGCCCGTTTAATCAGAAAATGGGGACGGGGCTGGCCGTACTGGTCTCTGTCGATATCAATCAGTGAAAGTGTCACCATGTAGAGAATCCGCTGTACAACATCAAAAACAGGCCCCTTTGAAAGATATGTGGGATTTTCAAAAATAATAACTTCTCCCCTTTCAGGTTCGAAGAATCCCGGCAGTTTTTTCATGCCAGGTATAAGTTCCGGTCCGTATATAGTTTTATTAACAAATATTCTGTCTTTTATGAGGAGCGTATTCATCATTGATCCTGAAGGGATCTGGTAGGCCTGAAAAAGGTATTGATTTATAAGCAGAACCACCATTGCTGCCCATAAAAATGCCTCTATCCAGTCAATAACCGGGTGTTTATTTTTCTGTTTTTCAAGTTTATTCTGTTTTCTAATGTTTTTCCATGTCAGATAGTTTTCAGTTATTATCTGGACTTTATTAAAAAAATTCATCATATTGCTGTTTGTCCTGTGCATAGAGGTTATCATACATTTTATATCGTTGACAAGTAATTAAACTTCTCCATATAATCCAAACAATATGAGAAAGAAAAACGGTATATTTTTTAATGAAGATGAAGACCATTGTATAGAACTAAAACCTGTACTGGGAATAAAACCTGGAATTTATCTGACTGTTTATTACAGCCTGATACTGCTTGCAATATTGTTTTTAATATTAATATTGCCAGGTATACGAAACTTCGGATCAAGAATTAATTTTACAGCATCCCCCGATGATGTGGCTGTCTGGATAGATGATGTTTATGCAGGATCAACTCCGTGTACTGTATTTGTTGAAAAAGGTCAGCATACTGTTAAGTATAAAAAAGCCGGATTCACAGAAATAAGTGAAAACATCGAAGTAAGGGGCTATTTTTTTGCAACCTTAATTAAAAAACCGGAAGTGAAAATCAGTAAAAACCTTGAGCTTGATAATCTCGGGAATTATCTAGAGTGGAATTTGAATGAATTCAACATGTGGAGCGGTATAGGAAGTTTTTATCCGTCATATCAGCCGGAAAAAATACTGTCACAGTCGATTAAAAACCTTCCCTCCTCTTACCAGGGTGATGAACTTGTAGAGAGCTATCTTCTGACATGCTATAAAAACATAACAGATGAATATCTTTTTTATGATTTTCTGAAGTCTCTTTACTATAATAAATCAAATTCAAATAAAATAACTTCAGTTACTGATTTTATAAAAACTGTTTCATATGCTGCTGACAAAGTAAGCCTGAATAAGAAGCTGTTTTTATATGCAGCCCGAATAATGAATGATGAAGTTAAATCTGATCTTTTTCCAAACGGAAGGCTGGATCTTCTTTTCAGGAGTTATGAAAAGAAACTTGTTAAAAACGGAGAGCAGCCGGCACCATACGATGAGAAAAAGATCAGAGGAAGGAATTATGTCAGGATACCTTCAGGACGGTATCTTTTCGGCAATGGTGAGACAGACCTTGTTCCATCTATAATTGAACCTGATTATGAGATACCTCACAATATTTATCTGGAAAGTTTCTATATAAGTGAAAATGAGGTTACCAATAATGAATACTATAATTTTACCCTTGATAATAGCAAATGGGCCAAAAGCAATACTTTAAATCTTGTTAAAGAAGGACTTGTTACAGAGGATTACCTCAAGGACTGGGTTGACGGAAAGCCTTCTAAGGAGGAAAGAAATTTTTCTGTAAGGTTTATTTCAAGTTACGCTGCAGAAGAATACTGCAGGTGGCTCAGCAGCAAGCTGGACAGAAGTATGAATGATATGAAAATATCACTGCCAGATGAGTACCAGTGGGAAGCTGCCGCATTATACTCTGAAAGACATGGGAAGCCGGTACTTGATATAAGCGGAAGCCTGTGGGAATGGTGCAGCAACTGGTATTATCCTGGTGATTTTATGAGCCCTTCAACTGAAACAGGAATAGATCTTGTAGTAGATGAAAGGTCTCATGACAACAGTTCTTTCAAAAGCCTTGAAAAATCTGTGAGGGGCGGGAGCTGGGTCAACAGCAATGTTGATGTTTCTACCAGGGCTTCACAGCCGCCAGAATGGTGCACCCCTTTTCTCGGTTTCAGAACTGTGCTTATGAGGATTGATAATGTCGGAAAATAATATAAAGGTTCTGTCTGTTAACAAGAAAGCCCGGTACAACTACTCTGTCGATGAATCAATTGAATGCGGAATTGTTCTTGAAGGGACAGAGGTCAAGTCAATAAGACAGAACAAATTTTCCTATTCAGATGCTTACTGCAGGATAAAAAATGATGCTCTCTGGCTTATCGGATTTCATATTTCTGTATATGAATTCGGAAACATACATAATCATGAACCTGAAAGGGAAAGAAAGCTTCTTGTACATAAGGAAGAGCTTAAAAAACTCTCAAGAAAAGTGGATGAAAAAGGTTTTACACTGGTTCCATTAAAGGTCTACCTTAAAAAAGGGCTTGTAAAGATTGAGGTAGGTATCTGCAAGGGAAAGAAAAACTATGATAAGAGGGCTGCAATCAAGGACAGAGATCTCAAGAAAGATGCTGCAAGGGAAATGAAGAATATGTAATTATATTCTATCTCAAGCAAAGAGTCTGAGGATTTTCTGCAGTTCTGAAAAATAAATATGATTTTTATAAAAATAAAGCTGTTCCGGAATGGACAGCTTTTATTTTGCCCTTTTTTGCTGAATATTTAATATAATTAATTATGGAAGGCTATTATTTATTTTATAATCTGGAGGCAATAAATAATAAATAATAAAAAATATCCTGTGTTGATTATTACTTTAAAATATATTATTTTATTGCCAAGTCCAACGGGGATGAAATGGTCTCGACTGGGGATCTTTCGGAGCATGGGCTGCAGGTGGAGAGCTGACTCCTTAAACCGGCAAAACAATTTATTTGCTAACGACGCAGATTACGCTTTAGCAGCCTAGCTGCTGCTACGATCGCCCGGAATGCTGTTCCGAAGTCCGGGGCCGATTGTCAGAAACCGGAACTTACCTTTACTTTCCGTCTGCGGAGTACAGGGACAATTAAGCAGACTCCGGAAATCGGCAGGGTTTGTCTTTTCACCTCGCCTTTTTCCTAAACAAAGAAGAGACTAAACCTGTAGATGTTTATGGTCCTGTCTTCAGGACAGGGGTTCGACTCCCCTCATCTCCAAAAATACAAGGGTAGCGTATTATGCGTTACCCTTTTTTTACGGCAAAAATATTCATATTTAACGAAAGTAAACAACAAAATCAAATAAAATACAGTAGAACAGAATGTATTAAATATTAAACCTGATGATTTGAAAAATGATGCAGATAATATAAGAATTCTCGAAGAAATCTACCTGTTTTTTCAGGAGAGAAATTATAAGCTTTTTTATTGAATAATATTATTTACAATGTAAAATCTTCAGAATGCTGCATAATATGACCCATGTTATGCATTGAAATAAAATCGAAAAGTTCTTCAGTCAGAATTGTTTCTCCTGCTTCATAATCTTCGATTATTTCTTCAAGACTGTCCAGAAATGATTCAAAATTGTTGCTTATTTCACAAAAACTGCTGTTGCTGGACTGCAGAAAACAGAGGATATCTGTTTCCTGATGCTGTTTTGCAGCATTGTAGTAGTCATAAAGAAGAGATGCGAGATTTTTTTGAGATGTACCGGCATTGATAAATACTAATTCAGAGTATCTGCTTAACAGTGAGGACATGTATTTATGCTCATTAAGCTGATGTTTTTCGATGGAGAAATTAATTAGATATTTTTCTGTTATAGCCATGTTTACCTCATTTACAAAAATAATCTGAAATAATAATGGTATATAAATATTATTTTATTATTTAATAAAAAATGTTATTGCTGAAAATACGGTAAAAAAAATGTTAAAAATATCTCTTTATATACTGATTTGTAAAATATTGATGATATTTTCATTAAAAAATAAAACAATATAAATTAACTGGTATAATATATTTATTTACTGATTGCTTCTCTAGTGTTATAATTGTTGTGCAAGAACGATTCTATATTTGATAAAAAACAGTATGATTGTTGCAAGTTTCTTAAATGGTTATAAGGATGCACCCCCTTATAACCATTTTTTTTCTTATATATTTGTATCGAATAATGATTATTATAATTAAAGGCAGGATGACTCAATATATTGTAACAGGACCGGTCAAAGTGTCGTGTATCCCCTGATGGAATCATTAAAAGACAAAATGTCTTGACAAAGTGGCAAAAAGGGGACAAAATGACTAAATAAAGAGGTGATTATATGAGTCTTGAGATAGATGTGGAAAATATACCTGATTATATAGATTTTCAGAAGGTTCTTGCAGAATACAACCTTACTCAGAAAGAATGCGCAAAAATTCTTAAAAATTCTGAAAGGACTGTATCACGATGGTATTCAGGTGAGGTTGAGGTCCCTTACAGCAGCTGGAGACATCTCCTCTATGAACTGGGACTTGTCGACAGCAAGAAGAAGATGATCAAACGGACTTCAGATGATATAAAGGAAATTTTTGACGATTTCTTTGAAATAAAAAAAGAATTTCAGCGTATTACACTGAATGATCCATCTGCAAATCCTGAAAGTTTTATGATATATGATACAGACAGAAACATATATGTTTATAAAGTTGTATTTTTCCAGAACAGTATGAGAGCCATGATCCGGGGTGTCGACGGGAAGATATTTGACAGGGATCTGAAGAGCGGAATTGAGTTTCTGAAAAAAATGATCAAGGAGCAGAGGATTATTTCATACCTGCCAGATGCTGTAATGATTTATGCAGATGGTAAAGCAGAAAGAATGGAAAGGCATTATTAAAAAAAGGCCGTAATAGTCATAAAGCAATTCTCTATTTCATGAGGTAATCTGGAATCAGCAGATCTATAGATCTGCTGATATAATATAAAAAAATATATTTTATTTTAAAACTTATATGAAGCCACTAAAAGCATAAAAAATTAAACTATTTAGGCGGCAGTATATCTGTAACAGTTCCTGCCGCAGTCTCTGAAGCAAACGCTACAGTCTCTGAAAGGGACGGATGGGGATGAATTGACTCTGATATATCTTCATAATCTGCACCCATTTCAATTGCAAGAACTGTTTCTGAGATCAGCTCACCTGCATTTAGACCTGTTATTCCGGCACCGAGTATCCTTTTTGTTTCAGGATCAAAAAGAAGTTTTGTAACTCCGGTTGATGCATCTGAAGACAATGCCCTGCCGCTTGCAGTCCAGGGAAATACCCCTTTTTCATAACTTATCCCTTTATCCATTGCCTCTTTTTCAGTAAGACCGGTCCATGCAACTTCTGGAGAAGTGTAAGCCACAGAAGGTATTACAGAGGGTTTGAATTCTGATTTAAGACCTGATATTACTTCAGCAGATGCTTTACCCTGGTGTGATGCCTTGTGGGCCAGCATAGGGTTACCTGCTATATCACCTATTGCATAGATACCTGGGATATTTGTCTCTGTCTTTTCATTGACACGGATGAACCCTTTTTCATCAGTTTCTATCCCGGCATTCTGAACTTCAATGAGAGCGGAATTGGGAGTTCTTCCGACAGCAACCAGTATCCTGTCGAATTCCCCTTCAATCTCTTTCCCCTTTTTATTTGTCATGAATACTTTTATTTTCTCACCTGTTGTATCAGCTCCTGTGACTCTTGTATCAACCATAAATTTTTCAAGCTTTTTCTTGAGCTTCCTGTGAAGCGGTTTTACTATGTCTTCATCTGCTCCCGGGATAATCTGATCCATTGCCTCAACTACAGTTACTGAAGAGCCCAGAGAGCTGTAAACAGTCGCCATTTCAAGCCCTATAATACCTCCACCTATAATCAGGAATTTTTCAGGTATTTCCTTAAGTTCAAGAGCGTCGGTTGAATCCCAGACCCTGTCATCATTTTCAGGTAAAAGTGGAAGCTTTACAGGTTTTGATCCTGATGCAATTATCATGTTATTGAATGTAATTTCATCGTAATCATCGTTATTTTTAAGTGTGACAGATTTATTGTCTTTGATTTTTGCAGTTCCATAGATAATATTTATTTTTCTGAGTTCACAAAGCTTATCAAGGCCGGATACAAGCTTTACAATTATGCTCTCCTTATGGTTACGGAGAGTGTTTATATCAATTTCCGGGGGTGAAAAAACAATACCGTGATCAGATACAGTTTCAGCATCCTCGATTACAGAGGCAGCATGAAGCAGTGTCTTGGATGGGATACAGCCGACATTAAGGCATACTCCGCCGATGTTTTTCTCCCTTTCAACTATAGTCACCGACTGTCCAAGATCTGCCGCCCTGAACGCTGCTGTGTATCCCCCCGGCCCTCCGCCGAGTATAAGAAGATCCGCTTCATATGCTTTTGACATTGTGATTCCCCCTGTTAATAAAGCTTCATGAAAACATATTGAAAAAGAATATTTCAATTAAAAAATATAGATTTTAAAAACAATTATATATAAAAAATCAGTTCTGAAAAATTATAAAAACAGAAAACTTTATTCAATAATAATGATTTAAAGCATTATTTTCCTGATATCTGACAGTAATCCGCCTAAAAACCTGCTGAATATTGCGCATTCCGCACCGTCAATTATCCTGTGATCATATGAAACAGAATACGGCAGGACAGAAGCGGGAATAAATTTATCACCGTTCCAAACAGGCTTTGTTTTCATCTTTGAGATTCCCAGGATAGCTGCTTCAGGTGAGTTTACAATAGGTGTAAAAGCTGTTCCCCCCAGGCTTCCCAGGCTTGAAATACTGAAAGAACCGCCTTTTGTATCTTCAAAGCCAAGTGTCCCTTCTCTTGCCTTTTCTACAAGGTTCTTAAGATCAGCATTTATTTCAAGTATGTTTTTCTTATCAGCATCTTTTAAAACAGGAACGACAAGTCCGTTTTCAGTGTTTACTGCAATACCGATATTGTAATATTTTTTCAAAATTAATTTTTCCCCTGTACCGGAGAGAGTTGAATTAAATACCGGGTAAAGCTTGAGAGCTGTTACTGCAGCTTTTATTATAAAAGGGAGCATGCTTATTTTTATTTTCTTTTCCTCTACAAGTTCTTTTCTGAAACTTTCAAGGCTGCTGACATAAGCCTCATCAAAATGGGTTACATGTGGAATTGTTATCCAGCTTCGGTAGACATATTCTCCTGTGAGTTTCTTGATTCTTGTGAGTTTTTTCTCCTGAACTTCCCCGTATTTTAAAAAGTCTTCCGCATTGTAGCTCTTCTCCTGCTGTATTGAAGACATGGTACCGGAACCTGAATATGAATCAATATTCTTAAAAACTGTTGAAACAGCATTATAAAGATCCTCTTTCTTTATTCTCCCCTTCGGCCCGGTTGCTTTTATAAGGGTAAGGTCTACTCCCAGTTCTCTTGCAAGTTTTCTTACAGAGGGAGTTGCATGATAAGGTGTTTCAACTTTTCCTGCTGTTTCATACGGCTGGTTTTCAATAACTCCTGAATATTTTTCTGTATTCTCTCCTGCCGCAGATGGTTCAGTTTTTAATTGAATATTTTTATTGCTTTCATTTTCAGAACTGTTATTTACTGAAGTGGGTTTAGTCGCTGTATCCTTAGAAGCGGAAACCTGTGATGTACCGGTATCTTTTCCAGTATTTAATTCATTAACTGGTACTGATTTTTCTGAAGAGGACTTGCTTTCTGCAATATTAATTTCCGCGATTATATCACCCTCAGAAACCTTATCGCCTTCCGAGACTG
>CAXXHA010000005.1:0-60356 GCA_963662265.2 Spirochaetia bacterium
CTTAAACAGCGGACTTTCCTATAAATGCAGTACTAAACTGTTTGAAGAAAACAGTTACAACACACGTGATGAGGCCTGGAAGAATATGCCTACTCTTACAGCATGGATGCGATTAAAAACGGAGATATAACATTTTTAGCTGAGGCTAAACAGATAACTACCGTGTTCAAGATTGAAATATCTTTTCAAGAAAAACTTTCTAAAAACCATTTCAAGATCAGGAGTCCCCTATTTCCTGAAGATCATAATATACCCTTGTCGAAGGCTTGTTTATTTTAATGAGTCGGCTCAGGTCTATTGGTGTTGCTATTATTACTGAATCGCATTCTGTATTGTTTATTGTCTTTTTCAAGATCTTTAAGCTGTTCAAGTCCGTAACCCATTGCAGGCAGAACTTTACCTGTTTCAGGATATGTTTTAAATACATCCATTATCCTGCCAACTGCATAGTGCCTCGGGTCTACAACAGATAATGCACCGTATTTTCCGGCTGCTACTGTGCCTGCACCGAATCTCATATTTCCGTGTGTCATTGTTGGTCCATCCTCTATTACAAGCACATTTTTACCCCTTATTATATCAGGTTCATCAGCATATACAGGGGAAGCCGCATCTATTACAACAGCTTCCGGGTTAACCTTTGCAATATTGTTTCTGAGTATCTGTATCTGGTCAGAATCTGATGAATCAATTTTGTTAATAATTACAGCATCAGCGATTCTCAGGGTTATTTCTCCCGGATAGTATGAAATTTCATCTCCTGCCCTGTGCGGATCTGAAACAGTTATCATGAGATCCGGCCTGTAAAAAGGAAAATCATTGTTTCCCCCGTCCCATAGAATAATATCGCATCCGTCGGGATCATTTTCTGCACTTTCCAGTATTTCACCGTAGTCTGTTCCTGCATATATGACAGTATTATTAACAATATGAGGTTCATATTCCTCAATTTCCTCAACAGTGCAGTTGTATTTTTTCCAGATCAGACAGAGCCCTGAAACGCTGTACTTTCTGTGTCTTCAGGTTCCCGTACGGCATGGGATGGCGTACTGCGACAACTTTAATGTTCCGGCTGCTGAGTATTTCTATTATTTTTCTTGATGTCTGGCTCTTTCCGCATCCAGTTCTTACAGCACCTACAGCAATAACAGGCTTTCTGCTTTTAATCATTGTTTCATTCAGCCCCAGAAGCATGAAGTTGGCACCTGCTGCTTCAACTTCAGCTCCAATCCTCATAACATGTTTATATGAAACATCGCTGTATGAAAAAACGCAGTCATGGATTTCAAGGGTTTTAATAAGGTAAGTCAATTCACTTTCACTATAAATCGGAATGCCTGTAGGGTAAAGATCACCGGACAACTCCGGTGGATACTCACGTCCATCTATGTCAGGGATCTGCGCAGCGGTAAAAGCCTTTACCCTGTAATTACTGTTGTTTCTAAAAAAAAACATTGAAATTATGAAAATCCCTTCCTGCAGCTCCAAGGATAATAACGTTTCTTGTCATATAATAAAAACTCCTCTATTAAAGAATTCTTATTTTAATTATATGATATTATTTTAATGAATTCTAAATATTTTCATCTGCAGTAAGGCCTGTCAAATCTTTTGCGGTATGCCTTGTTTTTTTTCAGGTTCATGTTCCAGTAGAAATTCGTAATCCCGGTTATACTCAGAAGTTTGAAAATAATTATTCTTGACTTACTAAGCTTATAAGGCTTCCTGATTTCATTATTTATATATTGTGAAAAGACGTAATTCCCCGCATAATGTTCCCCCAGAGCCCTTAACCTTCTGAAAAGTTTTTCTGTCATTACAGCTGGCATTAATCTGATCCCTTCAGATCCTCCCCTGATAACTGTGCCGGAATACTCAAGATTCATCCGCTTTGTCAGCTTCTCAAGATATTTTTCAACATAAAGTGAGTGGACAGATTCCGGAAATCCAGACTGTACTATAAAACCGATCTTCCTTGTTTTTTCTGTTTCAAGATTATACACCTGTTCAATAAATTCCTTTACTATACCAGGCATTGAATCTGTATAAAGGGGAAAGACAATTATAACATTTTCAGAATCGGAAAAAAGCATTTATTCTCTCTTCAGACTTGTTTCTTTCAGCAATATTTAAAACCGGCACTTCTTCACTTTTGTGTTTTTTGTATCCTGAAAGAAATTGATCTATAATTACAGCGGAATTGCTTTTTTTGTTCCTCGGAGAACCGTTAAATATTGCAAGTTTCATAAACAATCTCCTCTATGCTGCAGAGATCATTGAATTTAAGATAACGAACACGGCTGTGAAAGTTTACTGCAAACCTGTCATAAATATCTCCTGTAATTTTTATATCTTCGTTATCTGTATCTTTTTCTTTCTCAAGCAGCAGACCGATATCAGGATATTTATCATAACGTTTTAAATGATGGCATTCACTGTTAATTATCTTTATATAAGGATGAAGAAGCACAATAAGCCGGTCAGTTATTTTTTTGAGAGAAGAACTTGTAAAACCTGCTATCAGTGGGGATGCGAAAATTACAAAATCAGAATTAATAAAAGATTCGAAGATTTTACCTGCATCATCGTTGATAGCACACAGGCCGGGAGTCTTCCACCAGCAGCTCCAGCAACCGGTACAGAAATGAAGATCCATTTTATTCAGATTATAGAGTATACATGAATTATCTTCATTGAGTTTTAAATTAAGATTTTCAAGATACTCCTGGAATTCACTCTTACCGGGATTCATATCTCCGTTTAAAATTGTTATTTTCATAATTGGACCATTTTATAATTATTTTGCAGTTTCATATAAAAATAATATATGTGATATAGAAAAACATTGATGTTACAAATAAGCATTTATTCTGTTGAAAATAATACCATGAATATTTATAAAGCAGTTTACTATATCAGGATCAAACTGTGTTCCTGATCCATCCCTGATTATTTTAAAAGCTTCTTCATGTTTCATTGCTTTTTTGTATGGCCTGTTGCATATAAGAGCATCATATACATCTGCTACAGCTACAGTTCTTGCTGAAAGAGGTATTTTAAGGCCTGAAAGTTTATAAGGATAACCTTTTCCGTCCCATCTCTCATGGTGATGCCTTGCAATTTCAATTGCAAGGTCAAAAATACGGTTTTCTTCTATTTTCGCATGAGCATCTTCAAGTATCCTTGCCCCTTCAGTTGTATGTTTTTTAATCTGTTCATATTCCTCTACTGTCAGTCTGTCCGGTTTCAGGAGTATATTGTCCTTGACTCCTATTTTACCGATATCATGCATTGTTGATGCTATTTTCATATCCCTTATATAAGGCTCTGTAATATAACCGGAATATGAATGTTTTTTCTTTAGTTCGTAAAGGAGAAGTTCAAGAATCAATCCTACCCTGTCCAGATGGCAGTGAGTATCGTTATCCTTAAGCTCAACTATGTGACCAAGTAATTTCAGTGTAGAGTTGTATGATGCTTTTATTGATCTGTTTTTAAGTTCCTCGGATTTTTTCAGCAGT
The DNA here is from genome assembly GCA_963662265.2 of Spirochaetia bacterium. GTDB lineage: Bacteria > Spirochaetota > Spirochaetia > CADAEX01 > CADAEX01. Next base: position 3,522 of record CAXXHA010000005.1, read on the forward strand.
TCCAGATTAAATATCTCAAGAATAATAAATAATATAATACATCCGAAAAGTGCAATAAAATACTTGTTATTGAAATAGTAATTGTACTGCATATCCAGAAAATAAATTAAATAAACAGCAAAAAGCGTAATCAATCCGTAATTGATTATTATTTTCTTCTGCATTGAAAGGGCAGCTATCAGAACAGCTGTCAGAATAATAAAATTATGCCTGTACATACCTGGTTTTACGATATTCATGGAAAACTATATATAATATTACAAGCCAGATCATTAAATGATTTGCAGTTTTTAATAAACCTTTCCTTGAAGTAATATATACAGCAAATGCGGAAATATTTGCTGCACACATAATAATTTCCACTGCAACCGGATTGTTGAAAAAAATTAAATGTATAATATTTGCCGATGTAAAAACAAAGAATACTGTTAAATATATTTTAGATGACTGTTTCGCAGCATACATAATAAATTCTAAAGACGAATTCATATATACACTCTCCCTTAAAATATTTTAAATTTTAAAAGTTTAACCAAGTATATTATTAGTATTCTTCCTGACTTAAGAAAAATCAATGTCTAATGGATATAAAACAGTGTTTTTTACTTTCCAGAGAACTTTACGTTTATTGACATATGTTTTATACAGTTGATTATTATATTTTATAAACACCCATTTATGCCCGTTTGATTGCAGCATGTTGCAAAATATCAGCTTGTAACCAAGCTGAAAACGAGTTTATAAACATGAAAACCTCTGACCATTCAAGTTCCATAATAATGATGTGAGAATGATCAGATAATTATTAATTATCAGGAAAAATACATCTCATGTGTTTCCCCTGTTCCGTAACCTTCAATATCTTCCGGCTGTATTCCCCTGCCAGTCAGGGCAGATTCAACAATCCTCCTGTTGAAAGGATGTGTATCGGGAGAACTAAGGAATTCATCAAGAGGTATCCATCTTGCTTCTTCAACTTCGCCTGAATCCATTTTTATTTCTAAATTCAGAGGTTTCAGCCTGCAGACAAAATAAAAATCAGACTTTCCAAACCTGTAGCCGTGCCAGTGCCTCAGGCATGAAAGATACTGGAATTCAGATTTTATTCCCGTTTCTTCAAAAACCTCCCTGCAGACAGCATCCTTGATATGCTCTCCCCTGTTGAGTGTACCTCCGGGAAGCTTGTAATGCTTTTTAACGTAATTTCTGTATTTTTCAACTACAACAAGGAGGTTGTTATTCTCATCAATCACAACCCCTCCAGCCCCGGCATAATGTGTTGCGTAAGGCGGTATAAATGATTTAGCAATCAGCATGAGAGTAAGCTCTATATAGGATTTTTCAGCATGATGATATATAAAACCTGACTGGACAGCAGGGTGAACAAGAAATGATTTTTCTATCGGAACAGATAACCAGACAACTTTGATATTGTCATTTTCAAGTAAACTGATTGTTTCTGCCAGCTTTGATTTAAAATCGTTTTCATTGTCAGGAAGAGAATCAGCATTTATTACTGCTCCTCCGAAGTTGTTGAGTTCATATTCAAGTGTATTCATGATGATTAATGCTACATTTTAATGAAGTTTCATTCAAGAAGTTTAACAGCAATATATTTCACGTAAGATCTTCTGCATTTTAAAACTTGAAAACAGCAGAAAAATATTCTTAAGGATGCATATATTAAAACAGAAGACATTAAAAAAGCCTTTCTGCCAGCAATAGACAGAAAGGCTCATTATCATATTATGAATAAAACTACATAATATATTTAAGAAGAAAAAGAATGCCTACAACATAAGTTACAACATGAACTTCTTTTGATCTGCCTGTCAGGACTTTAAGAGCAAGATATGAAAGCATTCCGAACATTATACCTTCTGCAATACTGTATGCGAGAGGCATCATTATTATAGTAAGGAAAGCTGGTATTGATTCTGTAAAATCCTCAAGTTCCATTTCCTTAATAGGAGAAACCATGAAAAGCCCTACAAGGACAAGAACCGGAGCTGTTGCAGCGCCTGGAATCATCAGGAAAAGAGGAGAAAGAAAGAGAGCAACAATAAAGAGCACTGCTGTTGTAAGGGCTGTAAGTCCTGTCTTGCCCCCTTCAGCAACACCTGAAGCACTTTCCACATAAGTTGTTACAGTACTTGTTCCAAGACATGCACCTGCTGTTGTACCGATAGCATCGGCAAAGAGAGCTGCCTTTACCTTTGGAATGTTTCCTTTTTCATCCAGAAGTCCTGCTTTTGTAGATACACCGATAAGTGTTCCGACTGTATCAAACATATCAACAAACAGGAAAGTAAAAAGAATGACAAGCATGTCGAATGAGAATATCTGGCTGAAATCAAATTTGAACATTATCGGGGCAAGAGATGGCGGTGCCCAGTTGCCGGATGGCGCAGATGTCAGCCCCATTGGGAATCCGATTATTGTTGTTGCAGCTATTCCAAGGAGTAAGGCTCCCCTTACCTTGAAAACCAGTAAAATACCTGTAATAACAATACCGATGATAGCAAGAAGAGGTGCTCCTGAAGTAATTTCACCAAGTCCAACCTTGGTTGCTTCGTTAGCAACAATTATTCCTGAGTTCTGAAGACCTATAAATGCTATAAAAAGACCGATTCCGACAGAAATAGCTTTTTTAATATTTGCAGGTATTGAATTGACTATTGCCTCACGAACATTGAAAATCGTAAGAATAAGAAAAATAATACCTTCAATAAAGACAGCAGTAAGAGCCATCTGCCATGAGTATCCCATACTGAGTACTACAGCATACGCAAAAAAAGCATTAAGTCCCATTCCCGGTGCCAGGGCGAAAGGGAGGTTTGCCAGCAGAGCCATTACAAGTGTGGCAAGTGCAGATGCTATGGCTGTTGCAGTAAATACAGCACCGAAATCCATTCCAGCATCAGAAAGAATAAGCGGATTTACTACAAGAATGTAAGCCATAGTCATAAAAGTAGTAATTCCGGCAAGGACTTCTACTCTTACACTTGTACCATGTTCTTTGAGTTTAAAGAATTTTTCCATGTTTTTTATCCTTTTTTAAAGTTTTGATTTATAATTTTAAACTTGAAATGTACAAAATACAAGTTAGTGTTATCTGCATTTTAAATAAAGTTTTCAGGCTGCGGGGAAAGTTATATGAAGTTGTTAAATTTCAAACCCTGGCAAAAAGAATCATGTAGTTGTGCTTGTATTTTTCAGCACATTTCGGGCAATAGGCATAATGGACAAAATAATCTTTTGCTTTTTTGTTTTCTCCTGCAAGATACCTGTCCATTTCCTTCATAAATACAGGCACCTTGTTATACGGTCCGTCAAAAACACCTGCCACAAAAGTTCCTGATATAGGATAATTATCAGCCCCTTCAACATTCTTTGTTACAGAATAGTATATTTCAGATTTAAAAGCTGTAGGGTCATGAAACAGTATAAGCATTTCTGCATCATCTTCCAGATTTGCATCAGCCTCATCTGCGAGGTGTATCATTTTAATCATTTTCTTTGAAATCATGGGTATAAACGGGATATGGAAAAATGCGGGAATGCTTTCCCTGATAAAAAGCTTGTTTTCCCAGTTATATGTTTTTTTGTCCCATTTTTTCGGATTAAAAATTGGACAGCATTCATTTACATCTTTACTCATGTGGACCTCCATAAATAATATACTTTTTTAATTCATTATTAATATTTTAGATGCACATTGGTAATTTTTCAAAAAATGTGTCAAAGTTTTTATCAGAACATGGTTTAAAAAGTATATATTTATGCTATTTAAGGCCGTGAACCCCTGTACCCAGTATATCAGATGCATTCTTTTTATATTCATAATAAAGTTCGCTGAGTTTCTGTACCTTTTTCATTATTTCATCCGGCTTAGTCCCGTCTTTAAAATCACGGATAACCCCGTCATATTTAAGTATTCTTCCCCCTGCGACAACTGTAACTACTTCAGACCCGTCAGCTGCCCAGATAATATTTTCAACAACATTATCAATCCTTGTCGGAACCAGGTTGGGCCTGCCAAGATCAAGCAGTATGAAATCCGCCTGTTTCCCCGGGGAAAGCTCTCCCAGGTTTTTTCTTAAAATAGATGCAGGAACAGATGTAATCATTTCAAGAAGTTTTTCAGACTTTAAAAGCGATGCATCCCTGTTAAACGCTTTCTGGTACTGAGCTGCCGCCCTGGCAGCAGCAATAATATTCTGATTATCTGAAGATCCTGAACCATCAGTGGAAATTGCTACAGGTATCCCCTTTTCAATCATTTCAATAACAGGCGGCATTCCGGATCCCAGAATGGTATTTGCAAGAGGATTATGTATTATTTTTGCACCGGTTTCTGCCAGTATTGTAAGATCCTCATCTATACAGTTCACCTGGTGGGCAAGCACAGTATTTTCATCCAGAATGCCTATGGAATGAGCATACTGGACAGGACTCATTCCAGGCTCTATTTTTTCCTTAAACCACGCTGTTGTTTCCGGTTCTTCAGAGCTGTGTATATGAAAAAGTGTGTTGTTTTCCCTTGCCCATTTTTTAAGAGGAACGAGGAGTTTCCTGCTGTTTGAAAAAAGCTGATCCGGTCCCGGGCAGAATATAGTTTTTTCCAGCCCTTTTAAGGAAGTTGCATCTTCAAGCCTTTTGATTGCATCTTCGGGAGTATCCAGAAGCTTTTCATAGTAAAACCTGTCCTGGCTTCCAAGCGCAACAATCATTGAAGTGCCGGCAGCCTCATTTGCCCGGGCAATTTCAGATGCATGATACTTACTGTTGTTGCAGTGGTGAACCATGCAAGCTGTAATTCCGTAGTTTATATCGCAGACCCTTGCCATGTAATAGGTAACAAGCTGCGGTGACATTCCGAGGATCTCATTCAGATCCCTGTCATACTTATTGATATATTCCGTAAATGGATTCACAGCCATATCCAGCCATTCTGTAAGTTTTACATCTTTTGCAATACCGATAATAGGCTGCTCATGATCATGTCCGTGAGCTTTAACAAATCCGGGAAGCATTACAGCGTTGCTGAGTGGAATTTCAAAATCTGCAGATGAACTTTTCCTTTTATCATAGCCTATGATATTTAATTTTCTGCCGTATTTCCTTATAAGGGACTCCCCTTTTTCCTTTGTAAACTGCCCTGCTTCTAGAATTGTTTCACCTTTTGTAAGTATGTATCCGTCTTCGATTCTCCTTCCCCTGTCAGGTTCAGACACTGGAATCAGAAACCGGCTTCTGCATAAAATCATATTTTTTTCAGACATGTATTCCCTTCTTTTGACTGCAACGATGTTATACAAATTGTAAAGTTTTAATAAGCAAAGATCAAAAAAAACATATTAATATATTTGACATTGATATTATTTATTCATATTCTTGAATATATATGAAGATGAAAATAATAATTCTGATATTTGTTACTCTTTTATTAAACAACAGTATCTATGCTGCTGAAATTACTCTTCATATACCTATCCTTGCTGAAAATAAACTTCAACATCAGTATTTCCATGAACTCTTAAAAACTGCACTGGAAGAAGATGGGCATAAAGTAGAACTGATTACAGAAACACTCCCCCAGAAAAGAATATATTCTTACCTTGATGAAGGCCATATTTCAATCTACTGGCTTCTTAAATCGGAATACAGGGACAGCCAATATATACCTGTTGATGGATCTCTAACAGATGGTTTAATTGGTAAAAGAATCCTCTTTATAAGGAAAGAAGACCAGGAAGTATACAGCAGTATAAAAAATCTTGAAGATTTCAGAAACCTCAATTCGCTTGGATACCTTGGAAACGGATGGTTTGATGTAAAAGTCTGGAAGGAAAACAAACTCCGATATTATGAGATTTCCGGTAACTGGCAGAAAATATTCAGTATGGTTCTGCATGGAAGGGAACAAAATTATTTTCCCAGGGGATTAAATGAAATTATTACAGAATCAAAGACTTACCCGGAACTGGCGATAGAGAAAAACCTAGTTTTAATCTATGACAGGGATTTCTGCTTTTATTTAAGCAAAACAGGAAAGAATGCCGGAGCAAAATACAGCGATATAATAACAAAATCACTTAAAAAAGCTTCGAGGAATGGACTTATAGACAAACTGGTTCAGAAATACTGGGGAAATGATTTGAAAGAACTTAATTACAGTAAAAGAACAAAGATTTATTTAAAAACACCGGAATAAAGTATCAGAACTTTTATTTCAAAGAAAGGCATGACTTTTTAGGTTCATAATTTGCACAGAGAATTCCGCTTACAATCAGAACAGCACAGTACAAATGATTTACAGTTATCGGTTCTCCAAGAAAAAAGTACGCAGAAATACCGCTGAAAAGAGGAAGTGTATAGTAGATCATTCCTGCTTTTGAAGCTCCTATTTTAATAATAGCCCTGTTCCACATAATAAAGGCAACAAGTGATGCAAGGATCCCTGCATAGAGAATTGAAACAACTGTTCTTGCATCAAATATAACAGGAGGATTATTCACCCTGTCCATGATAAAAAACGGTAAAAGAAAAACAAGTCCGATAATAAATGTGACTGACTGGAGTGATATAATGCTCATTTCTTCAGGTTTACGTCTTATAAGAATGCTGTAAACTGCAAAAGTAACTGATGCAGTTAGCATCCATATATCCCCCACAGCAAAAGATATTTTAAAAAGGCTGTAAATATCACCACCTGTAATAAGGAGAATTACCCCTGTTATAACCAGAATTATGCCGAAAAACCTGTGCAGAGTTATTCTCTCCCTGAACATAAAACGTGAAATAATGACTATAAAAACGGGAAAAGTTATCGATATCAGGGAAAGGTTAATAGCAGTTGTGGTGTGACTCGCATAGTAGATAAGTGTATTGAATACTGTAATTCCCAGTAAAGATGTGACTGCCAGATAGACAATGTTTTTACGAAGTATTGCTTTCTGCCTTATTATTGTCTTTAAGGAAAACGGAAGGAAAATAACTGCAGCAACCAGCCACCTTGAAAATGAAAGACTGACAGGAGTCATTGTTTCCGCCATATCCCGGGCAATAATAAAATTCCCCGACCATATTACTGTTGCGCAGACTGCAAAAAGATAACCTGAAAATGCCCGGGAATTTTTATTTTTCAATTACAATGCTCCTGATTTCAGAATAGGCTTTTCAATTTTAACATGAGTTTATTAAATATTTCCTAAAAATTATTTCCTGATATTAAAATAAACAATGACCTGTTATGCGGTAAAAATACTAACCATAAGTCATACAGGGGAACATGCCCAAGTACGGTTTTTATGTTAAGATTAAACTGAACATTATTAAAATAAATTACTGACTGGACTTAATCCGGTGAAATTGGAGATAAAAACGCATTGGCAGATAAAAATCAGACAAATAAAGAAGCAAAAAAGATACTCAAAACTGTTTTCGGATACAGTTCTTTTCGCGAAAACCAGGAAGAAGTCATAACTGCAATAATGTCAGGTAAGGATGTATTTACCTCAATGCCTACAGGCGGAGGTAAGAGTCTCTGCTACCAGATCCCCGGATTGATGTTTGACGGGCTGACTGTTGTTATCAGTCCCCTGATTGCACTTATGAAAGACCAGGTTGATGATGCTGTTTCAAAAGGTATTCCTGCAGCTTTTCTGAACAGTACACTTAAGAAGGAGGATATTTCAGGAATCTATTCCCGGCTCTACAGGAATGAGATAAAACTGTTATACCTGTCTCCAGAGAGACTTGCAGTTGAAGGATATATAGACCACCTGCATGATTTTAAAATTTCCTTCTTTGCGATAGATGAAGCTCACTGCCTTTCCGAGTGGGGGCATGATTTCCGCCCTGATTATCTTTTTCTGTCCAAAATACGGAATAAATTCCCAGATGTTCCCATGGCTGCATTCACAGCTACAGCAACAAAAAAAGTCCAGGATGATATCATACGTATTTTAAAGTTAAAGAAACCTCTTACTATCCGCGCATCTTTTGACCGCAAAGAGCTGAATTACCTTGTAAGACCCAAAACAGAAGTGCTTTCGCAGATATCAGCATTCATTAAAAAATACCCGGAAGAGTCAGGTATTGTGTACCGCATAAGCCGTAAAGATGTTGAGAAAACCGCCTCCCATTTAAAGCAAAGGGGAATTAAAGCGCTCCACTATCATGCAGGATTAACCAGGGAGGAGAGAAATAAAAACCAGGAACTTTTCAACAATGATGAAGTTGATGTAATAGTTGCAACAACTGCATTCGGAATGGGCATAAATAAGAGTAATATACGCTATGTTATACATGGTGATCTTCCTAAGAGCATGGAAGGATATTACCAGGAAACAGGCAGAGCCGGCCGTGACGGCCTTGATTCAGACTGTGTTCTTTTCTTTAGTAACGGTGATATTGTAAAACAGCAATACTTCATCGACCAGATTGAAGACCAGAAAGAACAGCTTAAATGCAGGAATAATCTAAACAGCCTTTTACGCTTTGCAACTATTAATGTATGCCGGCGAAAGCAGATTCTGGAATATTTCGGAGAGCCTCATAATGGGAATTGCTGCAATTGTGATGTATGTAATGATATGACAGAAAAGGTTTTGGCTACTGTGGATGCACAGAAAGTTCTATCTGCTATTGCCAGAACCAACCAGGGATTCGGAATCAACCATATTATTGATATTGTATGGGGTGCTGATACAGAAAAGATACGCAGCAAAAACCACCACAATCTCAAGACATTCGGAGTCGGAAAAGACAAGAGTAAAAAATGGTGGCGCAGTATTATCAATGAATTAATCGGACAGCAGGTAATTTATCAGGATAGTGAAAGGTACAATGTTCTCTGCATTAATAAACTGGGACAGAAAATACTTTTCGGAGAAGAGGAATTCTACATAAGTGAAGCTTCTGCTTCAAAAGATGATGACAGCCTTTCAAGAAACGACCTGATCGACAGAGGCGGATTCAAGGACAAGGCGCTTTTCAAACTTCTTAAAGAAAAAAGAACAGAAATTGCTCATGAAAATATGATACCGCCCTATATTATCTTCTCCGATAAGACACTGAAAGACATGTCGCTTCTGAAACCCAGAAACAGCGATGAGTTCCTTCTTGTCTCAGGGGTCGGAGAAAAGAAGATGGAGGTTTATGGACCTCAATTTCTTCCTGTTATCAGAGAATATCTGGATGAATGAGTATCTTGACAATACTTATCCGTAATATTCCTTGAAAAATAACTCTTAATTTGAATATATGATGATAGATTCATTCTTTTCAGTAAACGTATTAAACAGATACCAGTTAATTGACAGGCAGTTTTATAATAAAATCAGCCCCTCCTGCAGATGAAGGCTCAACAGATATTTCTCCTCCATGGTATTCCTTGATAATAAAGAAAGAGATTGAAAGCCCCAGCCCGGTACCCTTGCCGGATTCTTTGGTTGTAAAGAAAGGTTCAAATATTTTCTTTTTTATTTCTTCTGAAATCCCCTTGCCGTTATCTTCTATGCTTATAACAACAAACCTTTTATTGTTTGAACTGAATATTGATATGATAAATTTAGGAGAATCTATCTCATCCTGCTCCATTGCCTGCATGCCGTTATTCAGCACATTAAAAAGAACCTGCTGAATTTTGTTTGGATCGCATAAAACTTCTGGGACATCTTCATTTACATTTTTTACAATTTCAACTTTTTTATAATATTTATTTGTACTGATCAGTTTCAGAGTCTCGTTAACCAGGAACGGTATTGAATTCAGGCTTTTCTTTAGGTTTTCCTTGCGTGAAAAATTAAGCATGCTTTCTGTAATTTCATTAATTTTCTTACCTGAACTTATAATGTTATCCAGTAATTTTTCCGTTTCCTTCTTTTCCGTAAATATTTCAGAATTCTTTAAAAGAATATCAGCTTTTTCATCATGATCCTTATCAGTTGGTATTTCAAAATCAGCAAACTGTTCTGATAAAAGCTGTGCCGAGCTTAAAATAACAGTTAATGGATTGTTAATTTCATGTGCCATACCTGCCGCAATACCGCCGATTGACATCATCTTTTCACTCTGTATCAGCATCTCTTCTATTCTGAGTTTCTGGGTCATATCGCTTGAAACAATAAACGATGCTTTTTTATCCCAGAGTGTAATATCGTATTTACTTGTTTCTGCAGGAAATACAGTACCATCCTTTTTTCTGTGCAGTTCATATTTTCCGTCTCTTGATTCAGCAGAATATTCACTCCCTGTTTCCAGCAGATCTGAATAAATCATACAAGTGAGTTCTTCCCAGGTATATCCGTATATTTTTGTAGCTGCCGTATTGATATCCAGTATACTGCCGCTTTCAGTTTCAAAAATAATAATAGCACTGCCTTCCCTCTCAAAAAGTGTTCTATATTTTTCCTCACTCTCTCTGAGTTCTTTAAGAGTGCTGTAAAGCCTTGAGGTCATTTCATTAAAAGAGGAGGCAAGTTCACCAATTTCATTCCCTTCAGAAACTGCAACTGAAAGGCCTGTAATATTTCCGTTTATTATCTCGGATGTAGCTTCTGTCAGTTTTGTAATAGGCCTGGATATTTTTTTTGAAAGGAGAAAACCTATTATTATATAGGAAACAACTATACTAAGGGCTAATATACCGTAGGAAATAACAATTATTATTGATTTAATTTTATAGTAATTTATCTCGTTCTGGATGTTTACAGGTATATTATTCAGCAGGACAGTAAGCTGATTATCTATATCTTTTATACCTGTATAAATTATTGCAACAACTTCATTATCTTCCCTTGATGACAATATGTTTTTGCTGAGATATTTTTCAAGATGCGGTTTCAGTTCTTCACAACTGTCAATTATGTTTTCGGCAGTAAAATAATCTGTATTTTCAATATCAATCAGTAATTTAATAGTATTATTGAATTCCCACAAGGTTAATATTTTATGCCGGTCATCCCTGATACTGAAATAATTTTCAAGATAGTTTTCAAATTTACTGAAACTGTTGTTTACTTGTACAAACTGGACCATGCTTCTGTTTAACGGAATAATAGTTTCTATAGATCTGTTGGTAATAATAAGCCCATAAGTTCCGGTACCCATTACAATAACAGCCAGAAATACAATAATAAGTGATTTTAAGAATATCTCTTTTTTTATGGATCCTTTTTTACTATTCAAAGCTATATATTGTTGCACTCCTTATAATATTATGGTTGAACAGGATATTCAGTTTTTCGGCAATCTCAAGATTAAGATAAATTTCACCCTCTTTATTATGCGTAACAGGGATATCAGAAACACTTCTTCCATTTATTATTTCAACAGCTTTTTCTGCAACCCAGATACCCTGTTCTGTAGGAACAACAACAAGCCCCATTATTGAGCAGTTCATTATTGACTTATTTACAGTACCAATCGGAATTTCAATATTCTGTAAAACAAAATCCGAAGCTTCCTTTTCATTCCACTCTTTCATGCTTGTAAGAGTACCGCTGTGAATAAGAATATCTGCTTCCTTCTGTATTTTTAAAAAGGAATCTTTCCATTCACTGAAGTTTTCAACAAAATAAGCATTCATATTTATTCCGAGAACATTCAGATAGGCATTTATCTCCTTTCGGGAAGTCAATGTATCATACCCGAGCCATGAAACTTTTTCCCCGTCCGCATATTCCTTTAAATAATCAATAAGCTGCTCCATCAGTGTAACAGAGATCATTCCTGTTGTATTGGTATAGGGGGCATCATAAGCAGAAACATCCCAGTCAAGGCCTGCAAATATGACATTAATCTCTGAATCCCTGTAATACTGCATAACAAGATACTTAAAAGCATTGTCGTCAAATGTTATTATAACATCAGGTTTATATTCTTCAATTTTATTTTTTGCCTCTGTTGCAGCTTTTTTTATAAACTCTTCATCCCTGTTTCTCTGGGTATCCATATAGAAAAAATCATATTTTATTCCATTTTCTTTCAGGATCTTCTCAATACTTTCATTATGCTCCATTACCCTTCTTGAATCTGAATGGTATGAGTGGATAATTAAAACTTTTTTTTCCTGATCTGTTTCTTTTTGTGTTTTATCTTTCAGGATCCCTTTTGCACATCCTGAGAACAGCAGCATGGTTATGAGAGTTATTATTGAAAAATATTTCATATAAACTCCTTATATTTTAACATAATACATTAGGATTCCCAATACATATTTTTTTTCATATTTTCTAACTATTCCGATATTTTTGCAATTCAAATAAAATGGCAAAATTGTAATACTGTTTCAGTAAAATCTCTCTGTTTTCCTAACCTATAATTTTATTATTTTTTCATGTCTCATTCAATATTTTTAATCAATAAACACAAAATACACTAATCTTTCATATTTCTCCTTATTCATTATTATGTATTGTTTACGTTATTCATCATAATAAATATTTTACTGCTTGACCTCTTGATTATTCTCTGTATATTAAAAAAAGGAAACATCAATTATTAAGACAGATATTTTCTTACCGGGAGGTTATGATGAAGGTTACAAGTTACGGAGCAGCCCAGATTGTTACAGGGTCCTGCCATCTGGTAGAAACAGACGGTCACAGATTCCTTATAGACTGCGGAATGTTCCAGGGAAGCAAGGATCTGAACAGGAGAAACTACGAGCCGTTCGGTTTCAGCCCCTCTACAGTCGACTTTCTAATACTGACCCACGGCCATATCGACCACTGCGGTCTTCTTCCAAAGCTTGTAAAAAACGGCTTTAAAGGAAAAATATACACAAGCCCTGCAACTGCAGATCTTCTTCCTGCAATGCTTTCAGATTCAGCATATATCCAGGAAAAGGATACTGAACATGAAAACCGCCGCCGTCAGCGCAAGGGAGAGGACCCCAGAGAACCTCTTTACACCAGGGATGATATTCCAGATGTTCTTTCAAGGATAACAGAGCTTGATTACGATACAAGAATTGATATTTCCCCTGATTTCAGCTTCATGCTCCGCGATGCCGGACATATTATAGGATCTGCAATGGTTCAGCTTTTTATCAGGGATAACGGCGATTACAGGAATGTTGTCTTTTCAGGAGACCTCGGGCAGTGGGATGTCCCCATTATCGAGGACCCTACCTTTATCAACAGGGCTGATTATGTTTTCATTGAAACAACATACGGAGACCGGCTTCACCAGGAGCCAGAGCCAAGAAAAGAGAGCCTTTACCGCCATATAAAGAGTGTATATGAAAGAGGAGGAAAACTCCTTATTCCAAGCTTTGCACTTGAAAGGACCCAGGAGCTTCTCTATACATTAAGCGAGCTTATAAACGAAAACAGCGATTTTCCCGATATGAATGTCTACCTTGACAGCCCACTTGCCATAAAGATTACAGAGGTTTTCCACGAGCACCCTGAGATTTACGATGAAGAGGCGCGGGCAAGACTTGATACCCCGTTTCAGTTTCCCCGCCTCATATGCACACCCACTACAGAGGATTCCATGAAGCTTAACAAGCTGAAAGATCCTGCAATAATCATAGCAGGAAACGGTATGTGTTCTGCCGGAAGGATACGTCACCATCTTAAGCACGGAATATGGGATCCCAGGAACACTGTTCTTTTTGTCGGATACCAGGCAGAAGGTACACTTGGGTGGCATCTTCTTAACGGTAAAAAGGAAGTTAGGATGATGGGAGATACCTTTGCTGTAAAGGCAGAAATAGACAGGATACATGCATTCTCTGCCCATGCAGACAGGGATGAGCTTCTAAAATGGCTTGATGCCTTTATTGAAAAGCCTGAAAGGGTCCATCTTGTTCACGGCGATAAAAAAGTTATGGAGAAATTTGCAGATACACTTGGAGAAAAGGGTTTCTCTTCACACATTCAGGTAACGGGAGAAGCTGCAGATCTTTAGATGTGCCGGATATTAATCCGGCCAGTTTATTAAAGTATTTTTGATTCATTCAGACGGCTGATTACTGTGTCTGTCAACTGTTTAAGATCGTTTTCATTTACTTTATAAACTGATGTATCTTTTCTTTCAGGTTTCGGTTCTGAAGGCAAAAGATCTGCTATATGCAGATCAATCACTGTAGCAGGTACTTTTCCAACTCTTTTCCTTAGTTCGTTTTCAAGCTTTGGGTTGGGCCCGTCTGCTCCGCCGCTTATTGATATAAATGCGTAACTGTCAATATTCTGTTTCAGTTTTTTAATGCAGCCCCTCATGGGAAATGCAACAGAACCAATCCATACAGGGGCAACAAACAACGCAAGATCATATTTCCCCTCTTCATCAAGTTGCATAATAATTTCAGGTGTTCTGTTGAAAATCATATCAAATACAGTTGTTGCGATTTTTCTTTCTTTAGGCTCTGCAATCTTTATGTGTTTCAAAGATAATTTTTCGGCAATGCTTTCTGCAAGCTTTTCATTGTTTCCGGTCAGCGAATAAGAAAAAATAACAGCACTCATAAAAACCTCTCTTTTAAAATAGTATTTTTTATTCCCTTACCTTGGGGATTTTATCTTCTGCTTTGAAATCTCCCTGATATTGATGCTTCCTGAATAATGTGTCCTTCCATTTCCCTGATCAGATCTTTCTTTCTGCTTTTTGCAGGTAACTCAAGCCTGCAGTCCAGAATATAAAAATTGAATTTATAGACATGAATCCATTTGAAGGGAGGTTTTGGGCCTCTGTAAATGTGCCGCCCGTAAGCTACTCCCTGGATTGCGCCACTTAGAGTATCAACTGTTTTCCCTTTCGGTATACAGGACGGTATATTTTTCATTACAGGGATATTCCAGATCAGCCAGTGATTAAAATCAGGAAACAACGGGTGTGACGAGTCATCCATTGTAATAGCGATGGTCAGCGCTTTTTCCGATATACCGCTTAATTCGAATTGAGGGGAAACATCTTCACCCCTGCCTGTATTCCTTAACGGTATCCATCCCCCGTCTTCAAAATCCGCGCTTTTTACGTTCAGTTTCTGTTCACACATTTTAACCTGCTCTTTTTTATTAAAGAATATCCGATTTATTCAGAAGACTTATACTGAAAAATTATTTTTACAAGTGGCGCAATTCAATCCGCAGTATGCAAAATCTTCTTTTTTCATGACTTCTGAATTCATAAAATTATCCTTTTTTAAAATTAAAAGTTTGCTCTCTTTTTCATATATACAGTATTATATGTATATTTACATATGTTGCAAATTCAGAAAAATGGAGATTTTCCCCTGGATATAATCTATAAAATATTTACAGAAAAGATATTTATTATATCTTTTCTTGTGTTTTCTTCTGTAATGACATTGCTTTTTTACAGCTCTCTGCCATTCAAAAAAGCTGAAACCAAAAGAAGAAAAACTGTTAAAAGAAAAGTAATTATTGAAGAGAAGCCTTTTAAAGGAACTGATAATCCCGGAAAGCTTATTGTTCCAGAAACAACATACAATACATTAAAAAAAGAGGGGCTGATCCATTCACCGGAAGAGAATTTTAATAAATAATATAATCTTACTTTACGGCTGTATTTAAGGTTAGAACACCAGGTATATTTCCACCATACTGATCAGGGCATTCATAGCCATCCGGTATCTGCTCTGTACCCCATGCTGAGTAAAACATATAATACTTTCCATTAACCAGAATTACTTCAATACCAGTGAGAAACCCTAAAGACTCATAACTATATTCTTTACTGTATAATATATCACGTGCAGTGTAGTCAGCATTCCAATTAATTCCATCATCTGATGTTGCATGAAAAAAACCATTTACGGTGTTATAGCTACATGGTACAGTTGCTTTTTCAGCGTCTGTATCGTTGCTGAACCACATTTCGTATTGATGAGTATCTGGATTATACAAGACACCTGGCTGCTGACCCGAACCAGTGCCACTTCTTGACAGGCTGCTGAGAGGATTATTATGGTTAGCTATCCATGAAATCCCATCATTAGATATTGCATGGCATATGCCAAGTGCAAGGAATGTACCACCTGCTGTTTCGACCATACAGGTGAACCACATATGATATATGCCGTTTTGATAAACAACCTCCGGATCAGCAACAATACCTTCTCCATAGTTCCCAGGCAGCCCGTTGCCAAAAAGCGCGGCATCGGGTTCTAAAACCAATCCAGGTTTATTATCTATACCTGGACTTATACGATTGAATGAACTTCCATTATCTGAATAAGCCAGTCCAATTTGATAATAAGTATACGTGCCTGGTTTATTTGGAGGAGCATCTATATCCTTGTTAGCTCCTGAATAATACATAAGATATTTTTTACCTGGCGGTGCAAGCGGATCAGGGTTTTTAATTACTGTTGGTGTTTCGCAATGAGTATAATCCCAGGCAGCTGAGTTATCTGATTCCTGTAATGCAATAACAGGATCAGACCAGTTTATTCCATCAAGGCTTTCAGAATATTTGATTGTCATGGTTTCATCGCCTGATGAAATATCTTTAAGAGTAGAAGAAAACCAGGCTTTCCATTTATTATCTTCAGTATCAAATATGACTGTAGGATCTGCAGGGCCAAAATCAAATATTGTACCCTCTATTGAAGGAATAATTAAAGGATTATTTACACATCTTTCCCAATTTTGTGGATTTATTTTGCTGCTTTGCAAGCTTGAGTTCCTGGAAATGTCACACATGCAAAATAACAAAAATAATATTATAATAAAAAATAATCCGAATTTTATTGTTATTATCAATATAACTCACCTCTAACTAATGTACATATACATATTAAAAACAAAATAATTTTTTCCAGGTTGATTATACAGTCAATTCCAGTATACCTGACTTTTTTTATATAAGGCGTACAGAGATTGTTGATTTCCTTTGCTTTTAAAGTTCACCATCCCATTCCTTATAGAACTCATCAAGAAATATTTCCATATATTTATGTCTTTGTTCAGCCATTGTTTTTCCAGTATTTGTATTTATTAGATCTTTAAGTAAAAGAAGTTTTTCATAAAAATGATTGATTGTCGGAGCATTGCTCATCTTATACTCCTCTTTACTCATATTAAGATCAGGTTTAATTTCAGGATTATATATTTCTCTTCCTTTATGACCGCCGTAATTAAATGTCCTCGCAACTCCTATTGCTCCCATTGCATCCAATCTATCCGCATCCTGAACCACATCAAGTTCAGGAGAACTGAAAATTTGAGTATGCTTTCCCCCCTTGAATGATATATTTAAAATGATATTTTCAATATGAACTATCACATCTTCTTCAACATCCAATGAACTCAATATTTCCCTTGCTTTACGGGGACCTATTGTTTCATCACCATCATGGAATTTTGAATCCGCTATATCATGCAGCAATGCCCCAAGTTCAACAACAAACATATCGACATTTTCAGTTTGTGCAATATGCCTGGATAATTTCCAGACACGATAAATATGCCACCAGTCATGACCGCCTTCAGCATCGGATAAAACTTCTTTTACGAAATCAATGGTTTTTTTAATTACAGTTTTCTGATCCATATTGTTTACAGAATAACAGTGTGGCTATTCCAATGCAACGCATATTTTGCCTTTGCTGGTATCACATTACGATGTTATCCGTAATATAAAATAGATCGATTTATGTGGAGTATCAAAGTTTAAAAAAGATATAACAGGTTTTAAAAGCTGTTCTGTAAAAACTGAAAACTATATTACAGTAACAATCAGGCTAAGAATAACTTACCTGTCTACTTCTCTGATGCAAGCGCAAAACCTTTCATAAAACTTTCCTGCATTACGAAAAATACAACAAGAGGCGGAATCATGGTAATCATTACCCCTGCCATTATTACTCCCCAGTTATTCATGGCCTCTGCCTGAATAAGCATTTTTACTCCGATCTGCACTACCCTCATATTTTTAGAATTGGTAGCCATCAGCGGCCACAGATACTGGTTCCAGATATAGATGAATTCGATTACAGTCAGTGCTCCGATAGAGTTCTTGGAAAGAGGAATAAGTATATGAAAAAGGAACTTCATCGGATGGCAGCCGTCCATCTTGGCGGCGTCCAGCAGTTCAACAGGAATAGTCCGGAAACGCTGAACAAACAGGAAGGTACCGGTCGCACTTGCCAGAAATGGAAAGATAAGTCCCAGATAGGTATTTATCCAGCCGAAACTGCTTACAATACTGAAAAGCGCTACTATTCTGACCGGGATAGGCAGAAGAAGTGTAACAATAACTATGAAAAACAGGATATTTTTCCCTTTGAAATCAAAATATGTAAAGGCGAAAGCTGCCAGAAGGCTGAATACTATTTTACCGGCAGTGACGGCTGCCGCAATTATAGCTGAGTTAAGCATCATCCGTCCCAGGCTTACACTCTTCCAGGCGGTAACATAGTTGGAAAAATGGGCGGAAGGCAGTATTTTCGGAGGCGATGAGTAGACTTCAACCGGAGTTTGAGTACTGATCACGAAGGAGAGAATTACGGGAAGACTCACTATAAAGATGCTGATTATGATCAAGATATGCAGTACTGCTGTCTGAAGCTTTGTTCGTTTCATTATTCTTTCTCCTTACTGATAGTAAACTTTACGGCCGGTGGTTCTAAACTGCATCATGGTGAGCAGCACCACTATGGTAAACAGGATAAGACTCTCTGCTGCAGCGTAGCCGGTTTTGGCATTGACGAAAAAGTCGCGGTAAAGATGGTAGATGAGAATGTTGGTCGAGTTTGCCGGTCCCCCTTCTGTAAGAACATCTATAAGGCCGAAAGACTGAAAGTATGAATAGATAATATTCATGATGAGAAGGAAAAAAGTTGTTGGCGAAAGCATTGGAAAAGTAATATAGAAAAATCTCTTTACAGTTCCCGCCCCGTCTATAGTTGCAGATTCAATAGCTTCTCTCTGCACATTCTGAAGCCCTGCAAGGTAAAAAATGATATTGTACCCGAGGTTTTTCCACGTCGCAGCCACTGTTACGATGATAATAGCAAGTGATCCGTTTGTAAGCCATTCAGGGTTGAGACCTGTTGCTGCCTTGAAAAAATAGTTCATATAACCATTGGCAGGATTGAAGAGGAAACGGAATATGGCTCCCGATATGGCCGGGGAAAGCGCATATGGCCAGATTAGAAGGGAGCGGTATATCTTGATCCCTTTCACATCCTGATTAAGCATCAGGGCAATCATAAGACTGATGCTTAAGCCTGCCAGTACTACTGCGAGTGAGAAAACAACTGAGATAATAAAGCTTTTGATATATACTTCGTTAGTGAACAGTTTGTGAAAATTGTAAAAACCCGCAAATATTTTCTTTAAGCCGAAAGGATGTACCTTGTAAAAGCTCAACCGGAATGTCTCGAAAGCGGGATAAAAAAGAAATACTATCAGGATAACGAATGTGGGCAGCAGCAGTATATACGGCAGCCGCTTATCCCCGAAATAAGACTGCATAATACTTTTCCTTTTTTAATCTTAATAACGGGCGGTATAAAATGCCGCCCGCTTTGAAATAAAAATAATTATTCTATCAGTTCGTTCCACTCAAGTATTGATTCTGTTGTCTTCTGCGCAGCTTCATCCAGAGCTTCCTGCACAGACATTTCTCCTGCATAAACTTTCTGAATTCCGGTCTCAATAAGTGAACGGGCTTCGGGGAACACCCCCATGAAGGATCCTGCTGTATTGAGTGTGTAGGGACTCTCCAGAAGCTGATCAAAGGCGGTACGGAAATTAGGATTTTCTTCAAACCAGCCCTCTTTTTCCAGCTTTTCCATCGCAGTCTTTCGCACAGGGAAGTACCCGGTACCTTTATGCCACCTTACCTGCGGCCCGTCACTGGATATGTATTTTACTAGTTTCAGCGCTGCCAGAAGCTCTTCATCAGGATGATTATTGGTCAGCCAGAGTGTACCTCCGCCGATTGTAACGCCGCCTTTTGCATCTTTAGGTCTGGGTATATAACCGGTTCCCATTTCCCATCCTTTTTCCTTAAGCAGCCCTGTCAGCTGATTTACATCGGATGTTGAAGACATTACCATTGCAACTTCACCTGAACCGAATGCTGCCCTGTGGTTAGCCCAACCAGGTCCGACATCAAGAAACAGTCCGTCCTTTTCCATTCCTGTCCACCAATCAAGGATCTGCTTACCTGCCTTGCCGTTGAACAGAGCTTTTGTGGGATATTTGCCCTTTCTGCCGTTATCATTATTGACGAAAGGAGCATCCATCAAGCAGTGGAACTCCTCAAAGTACCAGCTGTGCAGGTTCCAGGTGATTGGTGCTTTCAGCTGCGGAAGTTTATCTTTAAGGATTTTTGAATATTCAATTACTTCAGCAAATGTTTTAGGCGGTTTTTCAGGATCCAGCCCTGCCTGTTTGAAGTATGTTTTGTTGTAGTACATAAGCGGTGTCGATGAATTGAATGGCATTGAATAATGTTTTCCGTCTATGGTGTAGTAGTTTCTGACAGGCGAGAAAAAATCGTCCCAGTCTATCGGGTCCCAGTCTTCAATTTCATAGATTGGAGTAACTATACCGCTGTTTGCCATCTGAAGGGTTCCAATTTCGTAGATATGAAACACATGCGGAGCATTACCTGCTTTTGAAGCTGCTTTTACCTTGTTAAGTGTGTCGTTGTATGAACCGGTGTATTGTACATCAACGGTGATGTTTGGATTCTCCTTCATGAAGTCATCGACAATACCCTGGATGAGCTCAATCCTCGCCCCGCCCATGGCATGCCAGAACTGGATCGATACAGGTTTTGTGATTTCAACCTTTTCAGCTTCCTTTTTAGGAGCCTCCTTTTTACCGCCCGCAAAGAGCGGGAACACAAGTATTACTATGCTGCACAATAAAAGTGTTAATTTTTTCATACGTCTTTCCTCCAAAAAAAAATCAACCACAAGCTTATCGTACAAGCTTAAACTAAAAGCTTACCGTAAAAGCTCATAGTATGACCGTTTTATACGGCCATTGCGGCTTTAAATGCTGCCGCCGGCATTTTTATTTTTCAGGGTTTTTAATGAAATAACAGTTTTTCAGCAATATTGCTCTTGATAAAACACTTTTCAGGCAGTCCAGCTGTTTTGAGAACATAATATAGGTTCTGATAACTTAAATATTCATTTAAAGAAATACACAATGTCATTTATTTGGATAAAATCATGCGTTATTTATTTTTATATCTAAACTCGGTAAAATAATTGTAAAGGCACATGACTACTTTTTATCATTCCCCCTTAATTATTTGAATAAATTAAGTACTATATTAATATTTATGACGATTTTATTTGTTTGTCAAATTTTTTATATATGTAGATTATATCTTAGCAAATATATAATTCTGCAGTGTAAAAAAGCCATTGATCAAGTGAGTAAGCTACGCTGCTTTATCCGGCCGTTGAGTTCTTAACGCATCAATTATTTCCCTGCTTGTGGGTAATCGAAGGATTTTTCCGGATGAATCTGATTTTACAATATCCCTAAGAATCTTCAGTTCAGTACGGTTCAGTACAACCCACTGTTCTCCTGATTCTGCATAAGGATGCTGTTCGTTCATTATTTTATTGAAACTGAAATCCCCGTCTTTGTGTTCAATTCCGGGAAAATATTCCTGACGGATTTTGGAAAGACTTTCCTGATTTATTCCGGTTTTTACAAGGAATGCCCAGCATGTATCTGTAACAGCAAGATATACTCCCGGAAAACTCAGCCTGAACGATATCAATTCAAAATGTTTTACAGTTTCCGGCCGTTTGTACGGAGGGAAAAAAAGATATTGATCCGATCTGCTTTTCCTGAAAGGGAGCTTATAAGAACTGCGGAGTTCAAAATGATCTTTATCAAAATTATGATTATTTTTACGGTACTCAAATGCGGCATTACAGAGTTCTTCCCAATCAAGTGATATATTGAAGCTGTTTTCCATAAGACTGTAACGCTTTTCAAACCAGATTATCATTTCTGTGTTAAAAGGTATCAGAGAAGTGAACTTATCTTTAGAAAATGCATCAATGTACCAGCAGTTATGAGCATCGTAGGATTTGCAAATCATGCTCTGATGTGATACCCCATGAATAGAACACTTACCTGAGTCGCTGTCTAGAAAACGGCAGTTTCTATTAAGGTATATGATCCACTCTCCTGATCTCTTCAACGCCGGAAAAAATCCGTTGTAGCATGAAAGCAGGCTCAGGTTTACAAAATCGCTTCGATTCTTCATGTAAAACGGAACAAAAGGAAGGTTCCTGCAGCAGGGACTCCCGTTGCAATGAGCACAAGGTGATTCTGACCAGGGATTCTGCCTTACTTCAAGCTTACCCGGCAGGGATATCTTATCTTTCATTTTTGTATCTCTCTGTTAAAAAGTTATACTCAGGAATAAGCAATGTGTAAAGTATTTTATCTTTTATTCTTATTGGCGGCTGTTTCTCTTGCCGCACAGAACAAAACAGCCCTGATTATAGCCAACGGCAATTACAATATATTTTCCAAATCTTCTGATGCATATGCGGTTGTCAGGAATAATGGGTCAACACATCCTGTAGGGAAGAAACAGCCCAACGAACTTGGCATTCTTGACATGTCAGGTAATGCGGCTGAATGGTGCTGGGACTGGGCACATTCGTATAAAAAAGGCAGCGTGACAGATCCTGCCGGGCCTGCATCGGCAACTAACCGTATCTACCGGGGCGGTCACTGGGCTTACCAGGGTACATCCTGCAGGATTGCATCCCTGGTTCTTTTCTTCAGACCTAACTATAATATTTTTACACTTGGTTTCCGTGTAGTAAGAACTGCGAAGTAGCGCAATTTACTTTATTTAAAAAATTATAATCCTCACTACTCAAAGAATCTCTTGAATAATAACATTTTGGCAATTTGAATAAAAACTGTTTACTTTATTTCTGCAACTTGTTGATCACACCTATCATAAACCTGAGACCTTTACTCTTATAAGATACATCATTAAAATTTCCTATCAAATAAGTATCCAGTTCCGGATGGTAAAACATAAACGCCCCTGTTACACCAACACATCCCCAGCAGTTATACTTTTCAGGCATAAGGACCGGAATTGTTTTAAACTGCCAGATGCCGTAACCGTAATCTATTCCAAAATATAATTTATCTGAATCATTCTTCATTGTCTCTAAAGTTTCTTTTGAAACAATTTGACCTGAAACTAAAGCCTTCATGAATTTAAGTAAATCCTCATTTGTAGCTACAACTCCGCCGCCAGTATAGTCAAGTCCTGCAAAGTTTTTAAAATCATTTACTGTTGTCCCGTCAATGCTGAAATTTGCAATTGGATATGTGTTTTCTTTCATGGGATCAGAATAGTGAAGCATGGATGAATTCTCCATTCCAAGCGGAACAAAAATAAAATCCTTCAATACTTCATGGAATTCTTTACCAGTGATATTTTCAATAATTAAACCTAAAAGGTGATAATTAGTATCTGTATATTTTATCTTTTTCCCGGGCGGGCAATAAGGTTTTAAATTATTTTTACCCCATATAACAGCTTCACGGGGACTTATCTTAAATTCCCTGTCTTCAAGAATCTTATCAAGCAGGGGCCAGAAATTATCATAAAGACCTGATGTTTGTTTTAACAGATGTTTGATTTTTATACTATTTGTATACTCTTCACCCTTGTAAACATGAAGCTTATTCAGCAATTCGTCATCTAAGAATTTGCTGATGCTGTCTTCAAAGGACAGCTCCCCTTTTTCATATAAGATACTGATTACAGTTGATGTGAATAATTTACCAACACTGGCCATATAATTAGGCTGCTGAGGATTTGCAGGCATATCACCGGTTGAACCTTCCGCAATATTCATATGAAAATCCAATTTTTCCGAATGAACCAGTAAATAAGCATTCTGAACCTTAGAATCGTTTCGTACCTGTTTTCTGAACATGTCTTCGATTGATTTTTTTATTTCATCTTTTGACATTTCTACTTCCTTTCCTGTTTAATTCTTCTGTAAATTATTTATTAACTCTTGTGCAAGTTCAATGTTTTCAGTCCAGTTTTCTTTTTTTGCCTTTCTTAGTCCCTTTTTATAAAGCTTTTTTCCTTTTCCGGAATCTTCTCTCATAATTACCAGGCCCTTTAGTATATCATATAATCCATTATCCTCATTCTGGTTATAAATATTATTATATTTAAATAATATTTTATCTGCTTCTTTAATGCGTTTCTGGAATATGTTTATTGCTGCCATATAGAGTAAAAAGAAACCTGCTTTACTGTATTTCAATTCATTTGACATGTTATATGCATTTTCATATGATTTTTCAGCTTCTTCGTATTTTTTCAATTTCTGATAGCCCTGTCCCTGATACCAGAACCACCAGCAGTTGTTTTCACTTTTCTTTTTATCTTTCATGATCCGATCTTGATAAAAATCTATTGCCTTCTGTGTTGAAGTTCCATACAGAAAACACAGATGCATATTTTCCTCTATCTGATTTTTCATTTCAGCATCTAAAGAGATATTTTCCAGAATTGTTTCAAATTCATGAAGTGCTTTATCGTATTCTTTTAAATAATATAGACAGGCAGCTATTGATCTTCTTGCATACAGGTAATCTTTATAAGTTATATTTTTTCTATCAATGTTCTGATAGTATTTTAAAGCAGATTTATACTTTCCCTTTTTTTCCAGTTTTATAGCTTTCTGTAGATTACCCACTGATTTTTCCTTTTTTTAAACTTTATTCCTTTGCCCCATTCCCTCTTTTGGCAATTTTGAGCAATAATTAAAAATGCTTCTTTCAGTTTATTAATCTGAAAAACCACATATTTATTTCCTTGTGAAAATCAATGGTTAAAATCATGATAAAAAGAAATCCTCTTATTGAATTCGTAAATATTTTACAGGCTCTACTTTAAACAAAAACACTATATTATCTTTTTCAGTAGAATTTCTGCAGGCATATAATCTTTTTCAAGACTTAATACATACTTGAGATCTGAAACTGCTTTTTCTTTATTTCCTGCTTCATAATATATCTCGCCTCTGGCAGTAAGATATTCAAGATTAAATGGATCTTTATCAATACATTTTTCAAGATCAATTAAAGCATCATCATATTTTTTATTAACTCTTGAATTCATAGCGAGGTAGTATCTTGCAGAAGTATTTTCTGGATCAAGTTCTAGCGCTTTATTAAAATCATTTATAGCATTTTCAATTTGACCGCTGCTATAATAAGCCATTCCGCGGTGTACATGAATTATTGTTTTAATATTACTTCTAATATCTCTATTCAGTATTCTGGTATAGATATTTATTGCTTCATTGTAATTTTCTTTGTTGTGTGCTGTCAGTCCTTTAAGAAGCAGAGTATCAACTGTTTCGTATGTTTCATATTTATTCTTATCACTGATATTTCTTTTCTCTTCCCGACTATTAGGAGATAATATTATTTTTTGAAAATTCTTACGCCGCTGTTTAAGCGCTTTATGAAATTCCTTTTGATAATCACGTATTTCCTGAAATGTAATATCAGAAAGAGTCAGGTTTGCATTAAGAGCGGCAAGTTTTCTTTTAAGCGGTTCATCAAGCGGAGAAAAATCAGATTTGTAAATTATCTCATGTTCTACTTCAGCCCATGCATCCTGCAGAATTGTCCGTACCTGGACTTCACAAACACTGCTGTTATTATTATCCCGAAGACTTCCGTGAAGACAGTTTTCAGGTATGCGGACAAGAAAATGTACCGATTCATAACCGAACCTGTGATATGGATAATCAGATCCTTTGATATCAAATTCATCTACTATGAATGTCTTATTAAGTATTTTTGAGACTTCATCAACATCCTGTAGAAAAGGACAAATAATTCTTATTCCCAGTATATCTGTAACTTTTATTGTGTCTGTTTTTGAAGCAATACGAAGCATTTTTTTATAAAGACTTTGAAATGATTTTATTCTGATTTTTATAGTATAGTTTATATTATTTTCCTTCAAAGTTTTATTAACAGCTTCAGAAAGATCTTTAATAGTTTTTTCATAATCTTTTATTTTATCAGTATATAATATTTCGAGATTTTTTTTGGAAGGCAGAGGATTCTTTACACTAAACATATTATTTAAATCCTGTTTATTATTGTGATATCAATATTATTATAACAACAAAATGTGAAATCAATAAACTCTTTATCATTTTTTCCTATAATATTGCATTTTAAAATATATTATGCATTATTAACAGTAAAGCTTCTTTAATTTGCAGTAAAGATCCATAGTTCCAGTACGAATTCTTTTCTTTGATCCATAACATAAGCCTCCTTCCAGGGCATTTCTTTCCTCCCTTTTTTATTAAGGGTTTTGGAAAGATTCCTGTAAAATTGTTACCCATGTCCTGAAGTTAAATCGTTACCCATGTCCTGGTTGGACAGTTGTATAGCCGGCAAGTAGAAGTCATTCTTTGTATTTCAGGGATCTCCATTTTCTTCCATGTTAAATTTCCCTGGATCCTTTCCTTAAATTAATTTACGACATTCCCCGGATTTTTTACTGAAACTATTAAAGATCTAAATCCTTATATTTAATGAAACTATTCAGAAAAACACAGTTTACATGAAAGTACCATACATATATATTTTTTTTAATAAAATACAGGCATAAAAAAAGCGTGCCTTTCATCAGACACGCTTTTTATTATTAAGAAATCAGCCTACTGAAAATCAGCAACGTTTTCTTTTGTAATAAGAGTATGTCCTACCATGATTTCAGCAGGAACTTCTTCGCCGTTTACAAGTTTAACAAGCGCTTCCATTGCAGCAAGACCCTGAGCTTCTGTACTCTGTGATACAGTAGCTGAAAGTCTTCCTTCTGCTACAGCTGCAAGAGCATCAGCAGTAGCGTCTAATCCGAAAATCTTGATCTGATCGAGTTTCTTTGCATCTTCAACAGCTTTGAGAGCACCCATTGCCATACCGTCATTGTTAGCTACAATAGCTGAAAGTTCAACACCTGTCTGGAGCCAGTTTTCTGCAAGTTTAAGAGCTTCATCTGTTCTCCAGTTTGCTGACTGTTCATAAACAACTTCGATTTCAGGATAATCTTTAAGAACATTGTAGTAACCTTTTGTTCTACCGATCTGTGCGTCTGATCCAAGAGGGCCGAGAAGGAAAGCAATCTTGCCTTTTCCGCCGATAGCTTTAACAGCATATTTCATTTCAATTTCGCCGCCTTCAACATGCTCAACACCTACGAAAGCTTTTGCAAGTTCCTGGTTTGTAATCCTCTGGTTAATTGTAACAAGCGGAACACCTGCTTTGTTGGCAGCAGTAACTGCAGGTTTGATTCCGTCTACAGATGCAGGCTCAATAAGGATACCTGCATATCCCTGGTTGATAGCTGATTCTACCTGGCTGATCTGTTTTGAAACATCCTGTCCGCCGTCAAAAACTACAAGTTCAACACCGAGTTCTTCAGCAGCAGCTTTTACTGCATTTGAAAGTGTAATTGTGAATGAATTTGTCATATGACTCATCATTAAAGCATACTTGTCTACATCTGATTCCTTTTTTCCCCCTGCGAAAACTGCAGTAGACATAACAAGCATTATTACCAGAACTATAAGAACTACTTTTCTCATAAAACTAAACCTCCTGAGTTATGAGTAATATTATAAAAAAACAGCTATGCTGCTTTTTTTGCCTATGTTGTTTTTTCCTTGCCCTTTACATCAAGAAGAACAGCCACAATAATTATTGCCCCTTTGATAACCAGCTGATAATGGGAAGATACATTAAGTATATCAAGACCGTTTCCGATAACTGCAATCAGAAGTGCTCCGATTACTGTTCCGTACCACTTGCCTGAACCGCCTGACATACTCACCCCCCCGATAATTACAGCAGCAATTGCATCCAGCTCATATGACTGACCTGCTGTAGGAATACCTGATACTGTCCGGGAGGCAAGAAGAAGGCCTGCAAAACCTGCAAGCATACCTGAAATCATGTAAACCATTATTCTGATTTTTTCCACTTTGATTCCTGAAAATGCTGCAGAGATTTCATTTCCACCGATCGCATAAACCCTTCTTCCGAATACTGATTTAGTCAGTATATACGCGCTGAAAATTGTTATGGTGATAAAGTAAACGACAAGGAGCGGAATTGTATCAAAAAGGAAAGCACCTGCAATTGCTTCAAACTCATCAGTAACTCCGAATACCGGAGCACCGCCGCTGACAATCAGGGCAGCACCGCGAATTATTGTCATCATACCCAGAGTTACAATAAACGGAGGGATCTTTCCGTATGCAATACCTACACCGTTAAACCAGCCGATTAAAAGACCGATCGATACTGCAAGAATAATCGGTACTATCAGCGGATATTCTCCCGGATGTGCAAAGCTTGCTGCAACAACGCCGGTTAACGCGACTATTGATCCTACAGAAAGGTCGATACCGCCTGAGATAATAACAAACATCATTCCCATTGCAAGAATTCCGTTTATAGATGCCTGTTTGAATATATTCATCAGGTTTGCAGGTCTTGCAAAAGCATTAGGCGACAATATCATGAGTATTGCCAGAATTACTGCAAATACAATAACTATACCCAGCTCCCGCATAAGCTGCCTATTCATAACATTATTCAGTTTCTTCATTTTCATTTCCTCTATTGAATTGAGACGCATAGTACATTATTTTTTCCTGGGAAAAATCCTTCCGTTCAAGTGTTCCGGTAATTCTTCCTTCCGCCATAACCAGTATCCGGTCGGCAACACCCATTATTTCCTGAATTTCCGATGATATCATCAGAACTGATTTTCCCGATTTAACAAGATCCCCTATAAGAAGATAGATGTCCCGTTTTGCACCTACATCTATACCACGGGTAGGTTCATCCATAATGATTATTTCAGGCTCAGTAAGAAGCCATTTTGCAATAACAACTTTCTGCTGATTTCCGCCGCTTAAGGAATTTACCCTGTTTTTCTTTGATGCAGCTTTTACACCGAACTTGATTATGCTCTCATCAACAACTGCAGATTCTTTCTGATTGTTGATTATTCCGCGCGGAAAAAGCTGATCAAGTGAAACAATTGTTATGTTGTCTTCTATCGATGCATTAAGATTAAGACCAGTCTGCTTCCTGTCTTCGGTAATAAGAGCTATTTTGTTTGCAATTGCATCTTCGGTATGGTTTATCTGCACCTCTTTGCCGTTAATGGATAAACTCCCCTTTGCGCTTTTGTGAACTCCGAAGAGCGTTTCAACAAGTTCGCTTCTTCCGGCTCCAACAAGCCCGGCAATACCAAGTATTTCACCTTTTCTGAGTTCGAAGCTTACATCCTTTACTTTAGGCTCATAGCTGTAATTTTTAACTTTCATTACAACATCGCCAATTGCAGCCTCACTTTTAGGAAAGATCTCAGTTAATTCCCGTCCTACCATGAGTTTGATGAGTTTATCCTTATCAAGACTGGATGCTTTGTCAGTTGCAATATACTGACCGTCACGGAGGACTGTTATTGAATCTGCAATGCTGAAAATTTCCTCCATTTTATGGGAAATATAAATTACAGCTACACCGTTTTCTTTCAGTCTTCTGATCTGTTCGAAAAGAATATCAACCTCTTTGTCGGTAATTGCAGATGTCGGTTCATCCATTATTACAATTCTGGCTGATATGGATATTGCCTTGATTATTTCGACAAGTTGTGACTGGGCAACACTTAAGTTCCGCATTAAGGAAGAAGGGCTGATATCGATTCCGATTGAATCAAACAGCTCCTGTGTTTCCCTGCGCATCTGCTTTCTGTTTACATGGCTGAAGATTCCGCTTGTGCCCTTTTTGATTTCCCGTCCGAGAAATATGTTTTCCGAAACATCCATATCACGAACAGGGTTAAGTTCCTGATGTATCATGGAAATGCTGTTTTCCATTGCTTCTTTCGGATTACTGTTGACTATTTTTGTGCCGTTGAGCAGGATTTCTCCCTTGTCGGCAAAGTGAACTCCCATAAGAATATTCATTAAAGTTGATTTACCGGCTCCGTTTTCACCCATCAGGGCATGTACTTCGCCTGGATAAACAGTAAGCTGTACATTATTCAGGACTTTAACACCTGAAAAACTTTTATCAATATTCTTCATTTCAAGTATCGGAACTGACACTGTGAAACCCCTTTTTAGAATAAGTATATTAATATTTTATCAGCTGTATTTTCTGGGCGCAATGAGGCAGATTATAGAATTATGACGGTAGTTTTTGGATTTGTTATGCACAGTTTATCATCTGAGTATTGGAAGGATAATTATAATAGCTTGTGTGCTGATTATTTCAAGAGTCTTTGTTCCGCTTCTTTATTACAGCTGCATCCATATACAGTGCTGCAAGCAGTACCAGCCCTTTGAAGATACTTCTGTAATATTCGCCTACATTGAATACAATCAAAATATCTCCGAGAATTTCAATAACCACTACTCCGATTACAATATTTAGTATATGCCCTCTACCGCCGCGAAAACCTATACCTCCAATAGCTGCGGCAGCAAGCAGGTCAAGCTCTATTGCCATGGTTGCAGTCGGCTGGGCTGAACCGACCCTTGACAGCAGAAGAATTGCTGCGATGCCGTAAAACATACCGGAAAGGCTGTAGACCAGCATTTTCATCCGTACCGGATTAATACCGCTGTACCCGGCAGTTTTCTCATCAAGACCGATGGCATATATGTATTTTCCAAGGTAGGTCTTTCTTAGAATATAAGTGCCGGTAAGTATACAGCCGAATAGCACCAGTAAGGGCATAGGGATTCCGATAAATGTCTTTTTATCAAACGAGAGAAGGCTGTCAGAAATCCCGTAAACCGGCATTCCGCTGTTTAGAATATTGGCAGCACCCCTGTAAATAACAGAAAGTGCAGTAGTAATTATAAAGGGATGGATTTTGATTTTAGAACAGATTGTTCCGTTAACAAGTCCTATGAGAATGCCGCCGAAAATAATAATCAGCGTCATTACTGCAACCGGTAAATGGAAATCTGTAATAAGTATGGCTGCAGCCATTCCCAGCAAAGCAACTATTGCTCCTACAGAAAGGTCAATACCCCCGCTTATCAGAACAAACCCCATTCCGATTGCCAGTATTGCTGTTATTGTTGACTGCCGGCAGAGACTGATTATGTTATGAAACGAAACAAAATTCGGTATTACTATTCTTAAAAAAAGGAGTTCCAGGACCAGAATTACTAAAAGCAGAGTGAGATTTTTATTTGGAAACTTTTTAATCTTCATCTTAAATTATTCTCCTGACCTATATGCTGCCGATTCTATCGTACTGTAATATCCTGTCGCAAAAGCCGACCAGTTCAGAGATGTCGGTTGAAATAAAAATTATACCGGCTCCTTTTTTTCTGACTGATTCAATACTAAGATAGATCAGTTCTCTTGACAGCAGGTCGGCAATTCTTACAGGATTTTCAAGAATAATTATTTTTGCTCCGCTTAAGATTCGCATATGAAGGGCAAGAATAAACTGATAATCCTTATCCAGGAGTCTTGCTGGAAGCCTTAGAAATTCATCAGGAATGCCGATTTCAACAGGATATTTTTTTTCAAGATAGTGTTCTGCCGAGGCGGGAATATACCCGTTTTTGGATGCTGTGCGTTTTGCTGCAGAAAGAGAGATGTTTTGACCGGCTGTCAGATCCTTAAAAAAAAGCTTATCAAAGATTTTCTCAGAGACTATTCCGATGCCTGATTGAATTACATTGTAGTCTTCGGATAATTCAACAGGTAATCCGTTTACCATTATCCGGCTGACTTCATCCAGGCTGTCACCGCTTAAAAGATCAATCAGTTCGGAAGATCTTTCCTGAAAAGGATCATATAATCCCAGAATTTCTGCACTCTGAAGCTTTAAATCCAAAAGACCTGAAACTTGAAGCAGACTGCTGCCGGAGGCTGCTTCGCCTTCCTTTTTAAAACTGAACTTGTCTGCAAACTTTTTTCCGACAACAAGGGCAGCCAGCCGTACGGGATCATAATCAGATTTATGGACAATCCCTGCAAGTTCTCCGTTTCGGACAACTCCCAACCTGTCAAAAAAAGATAAAAACGGGGCAATTTTATTATAAGTTATAACAAAACTGCATCCTTTTTCCCGGAGAATCCTGATAAAACTTAAAATTTCATTGCGTTCTTTTTCACTGCATTGCTCAAGAATCCTGTCAAGAAAAACCAGCCTTGCTCCTTCGATGTAGGCTTTTAAAATACCTATCATCCAGTGTACTGAAACAGGTAGGCTGGAAGCCATTGTATCGGGATTTAAACCGGGAAAAAACTCTTTTAAAGTTATTTCAACAAGTTTCTCCCTGTGCCCGGGATTCCTGAATAAATCAAGGATTCTGCGCTTAAGTGAAATTGACATGTTCTCTGAAATATTAAGGTTTCTGATAAGCCTGTTCCCGGGACGGATAAGAAAAATTCCCTGCTTTTCCAGCTTAAGCCTTGATAATCTCCGGCCTTCTGTTTCTATAATTCTGCCAGTATAAAATATCTGTCCGCTTTCTATAAGTTCTTCTCCTGAGAGAACAGGTGCAAGTGTATTTTTACCGGAACCGTTAAGCCCGATTATACCAACAATTTCACTGCTGAAAACCTGCAGCCTGAACCGGTTTAATGGAGCCATATTTTTTCTATCAGTGGAAAGGTCCCGGATTCTAAGCAGTTCCTTCATTGGGATTTACCCTGCCGGGGCAGAAGTATTTCAATCATTGAACCAATACCCTCGGTGCTGTACATATGCAGCCCGTAGTCTTCACCGTACATCATTTTTATCCGGCTGTTTACATTTGTCAGTGCTATTCCTATTCCTGCAGATTTGTTTTTTTCTGCTTTTATAGTTTTCCAGTCTCTGAATGAGTTGTTTATCTTTTCAATAATATCCGGACCTGCCCCCGCCCCGTCATCACGGATTTCAATCAGCATCAGTTTTTCTGTCAGCTGTGTTTTTATGCTTACAAGCCCGCTGTCGAGCTTTGTTTCAAGACCATGATATATAGCATTTTCAACAATCGGCTGCAGTGTCAGCCTGGGAAGCCTGACTGCAAGTGCATTCTCTTCATCGTCCAAGTCAATTTGAAGTTTAAACCTGTTGTTAAACCTGTACTGCTGAATTTTAAAATAACTTTTCACATTTATAATTTCACTTTCAAGACTTACTTCATTTTCCCAGTGACTTACACTGTACCTGAATATCTGCGACAATGCCTCTGCCATTTCTGCAAGTTCCTCAACCCCTTCTGCAAGAGCATGCCCCCTTATACCGTCCAGAACATTATACAGAAAGTGAGGATTTATCTGGCTCTGCAGTGCTTTCAGCTCAGCCTCATTTTTCAACATATCAGCTGTATATTCCCTGTCAACAGATTCTTTAAGAAGCTCAACCAGCTGTTGAAAATTCATGGCCCCGCTATCCTGAAGATTGTCATCACCCTTTATAAAAATATCAGCTGCAGTTTCAACAGATTTAAGAGGCTTATAGATATTAAAAAATATCGAGATCAGGCATATAATAAAAGCTGTGAAAAAAAAGATAAGCAGAATAAAAAACCAAAGCTGATTCATCCCGCTGTAATAAGAAACAAAAAGAAGAGAAATTAAAGCAAATAAAAGTATAACTGCTGCAAGGTGATTTTTTAACTGATTTGAAAGAGATTTCTTTCTGCTTTTATCATCCATATATTTTTCTATACATATTTGGTGTTATTCCAACTGCTTTAGAAAAGACTTTACTGAAATGACGGACATCTTTATACCCGACTTTATCACTTACTGCATGAATAGTGTCATTGCCTGAGACCAGCAGTTCTTTTGCAGTATCCACTCTTTTCTTAAGCAGGTACTCTTTAAAATTTATCCCGGTTTCTTTTTTGAACAGGGTGCTGAAGTATGCCGGGTTTAATCCTGCCTCTTTCGCCACAATATTAAGATCAATGTTTTCTGCATAATGAATATCTATATATTCCTTGGCAATTCTTATCGGTCTGTAATCTTTAATACGTTTTGATGAAAATACAGTATTCAGGACTTTGCTGTGAAGTACTGCAAGGCGGTTAATGAGCTGCTCTGTACTGCCTGCACTGTTCAGGATTATTCTGCTTTCATCATTCAGATAATCAATTACTTCATCATCAGCCGATATTTGACTAAGATGTCCGCAGGTGATTTCAACAGCTGTATTGAATAATTTAAGGATTGTGTCAGGATTTTTAATACGTTTTTTCAGTTCTGCCGGTAAAACTGAAGTCAGAAACAATTCCTCCAGACCAGAACAATCTCCTGTATCAACAGTGCTCCTGATCCTCACTTTAAGCTCATCAATATTAAAATGCTGCATTTCTTCATCAAGTTCCGGTACAGGATTCTTTTCAATAATCCTGCCGCAGCCCTGTATAATTCTCTCCCGTCTGGCAAATTCAGCATCTTCATAGCTTATATTAAGTTTTTCTATATCTGAAACCACAGTTCCCGGACAGACTGTAATTCTCCAATTCCCGTATTCGGATGCTTTTTGTGATGAAAATTCATACAGATGCTCCAGCTCCTGGAATGAAAGACCTGCAGAATTATTCATATTCAGAATATAAGTCAGTTTAAAATTACCTACTGAGCATAAGAATTCATGGCTATGTTTACTTATAAAAGGGGAAAGTGATGTTTCTGTCTTGTGAAGAATTGTATTTACAGCAGATGTGTTTTCAATGACCCAGTCAGTTTCGCTGTGGTCCAGCTGTAAAATAATAACCTGGTAATAGGATACGGAGAAATCAACAGAGTAGTTATCTTTGAAAAATGAAAGCTCTTTATTTTTAACTCGGCAGCCCCTGTCAACAATCTCCTTAGCAAGCCTTGATTTGAGGAGCTCCCTGTTCTGTGACAGCTCTCTCTGAATATCATCATCTTTTCTGTTTTTCTGATTTATCTTTTTCTTCTTTTCTATTATTTTGACTATGATTTGCTCAAGTTCTTCTTTAGAAACAGGTTTAAGAAGATAATCTTCCGCACCAAACTTGATAGCGCTTTGAGCATACTCGAAATCACGGTACCCGCTGATAATTATGAAACTTGTATCAGGATAATTTTCTTTGGATTTTTCAATAAGAGTAATGCCGTTATAACCGGGCATACGGATATCTGTAATTACAATATCAGGCTGTTCATTCTGAATAAGCTGAAATGCATCAATTCCATTGTAGGCCTTACCAGTTATTTCTATGCCGTATTCTTCCCACGGGAGGATGTTTTCTATCAACTGGCAAACCCTGTGTTCATCATCTGCAATTATCAGTTTTAGCTTCATATATGTAGATAATTATACACAAAAATTATTTTTTAGAAAGAAAATTTATCAAGATTTAAAATGAAGCAGGAGTTAGTCCATAAAAAAACCTTTGTTGAAATTCCCGCTATATGTCATCAACTTGATTTAATCGGCCAAGACTATCTCGCTGTTGATGGATGCAAAATACCTTCTAATGCTTCTAAAGAACATTCCGGTAATTTTTCAAAGTACAAATATTTTAGAGAAATCAACAATTTTTTGAGAATCAATATTTTTAAACAGCAGCAAACTCTATACGTGGTAATTTCACTGAAAACTATATTGACACAGAAAATAACTTTACCTATCATTTATAATCATGAAAAAAATTATGCTTGGAAAAAGCGGAATTGAGGTAACAGAACTATGTTTCGGGGCCCTCCCAATGGGGCCGCTTCAGAAAAATATGGAAGATGAAGATGCCGCTTCAGTTCTGGAAAGGTCTCTCAGGGGAGGCGTTAATTTTATCGATACGGCACAGGTTTACTCTACATACAGGCCGATAAAGATCGCGCTCGACAGGATCGGGAGTGATCTGCCTGCCCCTGTTATTGCCTCCAAGAGCAACGCACAAGAATAC
The DNA here is from genome assembly GCA_963662265.2 of Spirochaetia bacterium. Taxonomy (GTDB): domain Bacteria; phylum Spirochaetota; class Spirochaetia; order CADAEX01; family CADAEX01. Next base: position 39,484 of record CAXXHA010000005.1, read on the forward strand.
AGCAGTATGGAGGATGCGGTATATGAGGCACTTGAGGCGCTTGGAAGGGATTATATCGATATATTTCATCTTCACGCAGCCCGCGGTGACAGGACTTTATATCAGAAACGCTCCGGAGCCCTGAAAGCGCTCTGCGACCTGCAGGAAAAGGGAAAAATCCGGGCTAAAGGGGTAAGCGGCCATTCACCTGAGCTTATTTCTTTATCTGCTGATGTAAATGAAATTGATATAGTGTTTCCTCTTATTAATTATACTGGTAAGGGAATAATCGGAACACTTGATGAAATGACTCAAGCTATTGCGAAATGCAGCTCTGCAGGTAAGGGTTTATATCTCATGAAAGTGCTTGCTGGCGGCAATCATGCGGAAAATTACGGGACAGCTATGCAGTATGCCCGCTCTCTCGGCAATTACCCCATAGCGCTTGGAATGATAAGTGAAAAAGAGGTTGATTATAACCTGGCCTACTTTAATTCGGAAAAGCCGGAAGAAATTCCTGATCCGGCATTTAAGGACTTTGATAAAAGATTTCATGTTGTAAAACTGGTGTGCATCGGGTGCGGAAAGTGCATTGAAACCTGCGCTTCGGATGCGGTTGAATTCAGGGAGGGAAAAGCATTTATCATGGAGGAAAAGTGTGTGTGATGTGCGGCTACTGCGTTGAAAGCTGCCCTGTTATGGCAATAAGGGCTTTATGATGAGGTTTTGTATGTATCATATTGGCTATTCCCCTGATTTTGTAGACACTTTAATCTGATAAAAACTTATCTTCAAAATCAGCAGGGCTTCGCTCTCCTATTTGTCCATCCCGTCTTTTTGTATTGTAAAACATTTTAATATAATTAAAAATATCTTTTCTTGCCTCCTCTCTGGTTTTATAAATTTTATTCCTGATTCTTTCTCTTTTAAGATTTGAAAAGAATGATTCAACTACAGAATTATCCCAACAATTACCTCTTCTACTCATGCTAATTTCCAAAGAGTGGGCCTCACAAAAATCCTCCCAATCCTTACTTGTAAACTGACACCCTTGATCAGAATGGATAAGAACAGACTTTGTAGGTCTTCTTCTTTTTACTGCCATAAACAAAGCATCCATAACAATAATTGCTTTCTGATGATTCTTCATCGACCAGCCAACAACTCCTCTGTTAAATAGATCAATTACTACTGCCAGATATAACCAGCCTTCATAAGTTCGGATATATGTTATATCAGTACACCAAGCTTGATTTGGCTCAGCAACAGAAAATTCTCTATTCAAAGTATTCTTCTGGTAAATTTCTCCAGGAACCCAAGGTACATGATGCCGTTTCCGTCTGTAAGCACCTTTTATTCCAGCTACTCTCATCAAACGAGCAACCCGATTAACACCGTAGCTATAACCTGCTTCTTTTAGATCCTCATGTATATTTGGACTTCCATATACTTGACCGCTTTCTTCCCAGTAAAAACGGATTAGTTCTGTCACTTTTTTATTTTCTATTGTTCTAGGAGATTCTGGTGTTTTTAACCACCGATAAAATCCTGATGGATTAACTTTTAATATCCTGCACATAGGGCGAATTGGAAACGCTTTTCTGTTGTCCCGAATAAAAGCGTACTTTACTGGGACTCCTTCGCAAAGTACGCTGCGGCCTTTTTTAAGATATCACGCTCCATCTTAAGCTTTCTGATCTCTGCTTTTAATTCTCTGTTTTCCTTTTCTGCTTCTGTTAATTTTTTCTTTTCTCGAGACTCCCCGGATTTCCACCCGGCCTTTCTAAGCCAGTTATAAAGAGTAACGTCACTTATTCCTGTTGCTTTTGATACTTCAAGAACACTGTGTTCTTCTTCCATTATTTGCTTTAATATTTCGTCTTTAAATTCTTCTGTGTAGGGACTCTTTGGCACTTTAATACTCCTTAGTTTCTAAGTATATCAAGTGTCTACAGTTTTGGGGGAATGCCACATTGCGTTTGGATCGAAAATGATTGAACCTTTTGCTGTTTCTGATAGATGAACAAGACCGCTTAAATGTAAATGAGTGCTGTTATCTATATTTTGATCGCCAGAACCTGAATTTATAGCTGCTAATGAATTTTCACTAGATTTTGCATAATTCATAATTATTTTTTATCACCAGATGTATTTATAACTGATATGGAACCATTTGATGCTGTTGCCTTATTAATTACTACGTTTTTGAAAATATGCGCAATTACGAGAGCTATTAAAGCCATAAAAATTAATATAAGAAAGAGAATCATTATTACAAATGTTTGATCTGCAGATAGTTGGGAGAAAATATCTAATGTTATCCATTCTTTGTATAGTGACCAAAAAACAGCAGCTCCAACAGTCCCTAACCCTCCAATACCAAGTGCCGCTTTAAAGAATTTTTCCATAAGTCCTCCTTATATTATTCTATCACCAATTGTATATTACTGTATTACTTATTCTTTTTCCGTATAACGCCATCTTCAGCTGAATCCGCCAGCAGGCGCGATTGTTGCAAATGCAAGAATCGTGATCTGCAAGGATGACTGCTGCAAGACTTTGTTCTAAAGATTTCATCTAAGTATATTCTAATTTAAATTTTTCAATAATTTTTTCTTTATTATATCCTTTTGTAACATACAAATTTAATTCATCAAAATAATCTGCTAAAGTTTTTTCCTTATGAATTATAATACCACTAGTTGAGATAAATATTTTGATAACATCAGTGGGAATCATTGGTGTTTTCTTTAGATGAATAACGAGATTATCTAAATCACTTTCTTTCAAGTTTCTTCTTTCAGAATTTAATATGATAAAATAGAATGATGCAAAAAATTCAAGAGCATCTTCTAACTTTAAAATATAAATCACTTTAATGACTTCTAAAAAAGGTAGTATCTTTTCAATATCATCTAGTCCAATATTTAAAAAAACAAAATATCTTAGGGCAAAAACCCTATCCTTTATACTGAGCTGTTCATATTTTGTAGACATTTTGATTATTTTGTCGATTCTAGCTAATTTTTGCTTTTGACTGAGATTATCAATAATAAAATTACTTGCTTGTATCTTTATTGTTTCAACTTCAGATGCAATCTTTATTGAACTTATTATAGATATAATGATTATTGTTGAAAATAAGAGCAAGAAACTTAAACTCGCAGTTTTAATATCCCAGGATATTGAATATATAGTCAACATTCCAAGTAGCAAAGTTAAAACGGCTTCAGTCACACTATCTTTGCTAATATAGATAGAAATAGAGATAATACTCAAAAATATTGATAGAATAAACTGAGCAGAAAAAACCAGATATTCCTATACTTACAAAAATTATAAAGGCTAAAAAAAGAATTATAAAAACAAAATTAGGAAAATCCTTATAGAGTTTTGAAAATACTCCTTTGAGGGATTGCCACGATTTACTTAAAGAGCTATTTATATCATCATTCATATCTATTCTTCTTTGATTTGATTATTTTAATAACATCATCATGTCTGTTACCTGCAATAATATCTTTTAGTTTTAAATAATTAGCTTCTTTATCGTATTGTAGATGAATTCGCCAGCCAGATATTTTATCAATATCAGCTCTATAGATATTTTGTTTAACTCCTTTGACTCTATGTAATCTAGATACTGGAAATTCTCTGTTTTTATGACATTCATTATCCTCAAGTTCAGCCAGTGTTTCGAATAATCCTAATCTAAAATTATCTTCTTTAAGTACCTTATTTGCTTCATGTATAATTCCATATTCATCTAATATTTTTTTAATTTCAGCCATTATTGACCTCTTTATTCAATTCATATTGATAAATTGACTGTGTAATTGATCTGAAAGCTTTTTCGAGATTATCATGGTTTACACAACGGTATAGGGTCAAATTTATACTGTCAAAAATTGGATCATTTTCAAATGAAATAATAATTCTTATATTTTTATCTATTCTGAATACATACATAGTATCTTCAAGTGAATCACCTAAATTGATTTTCTTAAGTTTGTATAGATCTTTATGTATATTAGAGTTGTTTTTAAGATGCTCAGAAAGATTGTTAATCTTGGCAACAATTTTAGTTTTAGTGACTTTATCTATTTTTTTTATATCAGATTCAAATTTTTTTGTTGATTCTATTAAAATATCCAATTTTTCTCCTTTTATCGATTAATACCAAATTCTTTAGAACAAATAAAATAACTATAAAACTATATATCTTATGTATAAAGTATATTATACAGCAAAATTTATTTTCTTCGCTCGTCGGCCGGAGGTCCGGGCGTCTTACTCTTGGGGGGCATTTACGATAACGTATTGAGAATACCCGAAGATGTCGGATACTCCAGATATTTAATTAATCATATACCCGCCAGATTTCACACGCAACAATAAAAAGCTCCGACATTTTGGGTGAACGGCAGTGGAAATGGCAAGTCATTTTCCCCACATTTAGGAAATTAAAAAATCCCCCACCTGCAGAAAAAAATTATACCCCCTTTTTCTCCTGAATTCTATATGAATCTCCCTCAAGGGAGAAAACATGCGCATGATGTAAAAGGCCTATCAAGCATTGCTGTTGTCATGATTTTCATCACCCATCATTTCAGACCACTGATCAAAACCTTTATTTGAAGTAATTATTACTGACGATCTTTCATAGAGTTCGCTGATAAGATTAAAAAAAAGATTGGCCTCTTTTCTGTCCGATAGGCGTATAGCCTATTTCATCAATAATTAGTAACGAAGATCTGAGAATCCTGTTTATTCTGAATGAACTTGATCTCATAGTTTTCCATTGTTTTCAACAGTTTTATTAGTGAAGTTATCCTTTCAAAACAGACAGTGTATCCGGCTTCAATTGCCTTGTACCCGAGAGCAATTGATAGATGTGTTTTTCCCCAAGGCCGGGAGGTCCAAAGAACATGATATTTTTCAGATTTATCTATCCACCTGAAAATCCTTGAGATTATTTAACTGTTCTTCCAGTTATCCCTTTTATTCTTGAAAAAATTGAATGTCCTCAAGTTCCTTAATTACAGGAAAATGGGCACCTGTAAGATTTCTATGGAAGACGTCTTTCATTTCTGAAATGTACTTCTTCTGTAAGAAGGATGCTTAAAAAATCAAGATGAGATTATTTTCTCCTTTGTTGCTTTTTCAAGTGCCTCATCAAGATTAACAGATATTCCCTTTAAGCTTTAGACTATCAAGTATTCCTGTACAGTAATCAAAAACAGCTCATAAAGCACCTCCTAAAAGACTTACAAGTGAGGTGTAGTAACTTAAATCCCTTTTCTTTACTTCTATGTTTTTTATTCTCATGTTTTTACAGCTTTTATTCCTGTAAGAAGCTGTGGCAGAATATCCGGATAATTTTCAGTTTCACAGCTTCTTACATAAAGATAAGACTCTTCAAAATTCCTTGCAGATAGTGTTTCCGTTTTTCAATGCATAAATCTGCAGTTTTTTGCTATTAACTTATCATCAGGATTTGAGTTTATGAAAGCATAAAGCTCGCGCTGCTGATCTCTGTAATACCTGCTGTATTTTTTGTAATTTCTGATCAACATATTGTTTTCCATGAGTTACTGCTAAATCTGTTCTTTAATTTTTTGATAAACTTCATCGGGGCTTGGAATCATAATTCCTGAAATGATTATGTTTGGTTATTTTTTTTCCCCCTTTATCGGTGAGATTTTGTGCCTGGCAATCTCTTCTCCATCTATTTTGTCATAGATAAAAAGGTCTGTATCTGTTTGGTAAAATCCAGACAGTTTTTTTTCTGAACCTGTTAGGGGACAGAGTAAAATGAAGATGAAACACTTATCAATGATTTACTATTTTACTTCCCTTGATTCTTTATTTATGATGCTTTCCCTTCTGAAAAATAGACGGCTTTAATTTTTTTAAAATGTGGAATCTCTTTAAGCAAAGCTTCTTGAGGAATTATTCCAGTTGCCTGGCATATTTTTACCGTTAGCTCTTCTTGAAAAGCCAATTATTTAATGCCTCCTGTATTTGAATCAAAGGATGTGAAAATGTCCTTGCTGAAAAGAAAACTGCTTTTGATGAATTTCACAAAGTTTTCGACTTTACCTTTGCTCTCAGGGTCCTGCTTTTCTGCAGACATACATCTTAAACCCCCTGCTCATCCTTGAAGGCTTTTAAATTCTTTTGTATACTTAATATCTCCGCTGTTTTCTTTAACAACCATGACTTTGTCCTGATCAATCACGATTTCTTCAGGTACCCCTCCTATTATTTCAAAAGGTATCAAGTAAATGATTTATCACATCTATGGATTTAAACGGCCTCTTCTGTACTGCTGCATACTTGAATCTGCTTACAGATAGAATGACTCCAAAGATATATACTTTCTCACCGGTTTCTATTTCAGTTTCTCCGAAATCAAGCTGTAGTTGTTTTCCATGTGGAAGTTCTTCAACCGGTGTATAGATTCTCTTGTATTCGTAATTATCTACTTCTCCTGTTTTTCTTTAAGAAAATGAGATAATTTCTCAAAGTCCCCTTTCAGTGCCGGGAAAGTTCTCCATATTTTTCTTCAAGAACATCATAGATTGATGAAGTGTATATTTTTATTGTTATTTAAATTAAAAATATTCAGTATTTCATCTTTGAAAGGAGCAAAAATCTTTTCCTTTTCTACACTGTTTATCTGGTATTCAAGATACTCTGCTTCCGACATTTCAAAGTATTTTCTAACTGTTTTTTCTGTCTCGATTTTTTAATTCTCTGGATATTTTTCCTTTTTGAATATCCTCTATTCTTGAAAAACTCTTATTTTTTGGTACATATTCATAGTAATCATTTGAGTCATTCCTGGTAGTTTTTGTCGTGATTACATACTAAGGTTTGACTCTTTTTTTTTTCCTATAGGGTGGGGAATTTTATTTTTCCATCCTATAGGGGATTTCATGTTTACCATTTCCACGGCAGTTATTCCCAAGCTTTTACTGCTTATGCCTGAAACCGTGGTATTCTCTGTTATGTTTAGTTCAAAATCTGACATAATTAAATTTTTTTCAAAGTACATGGAGGTACTTTGAAATCCCGATTTATATTAAGTCAAATATTTCAACAGAGTATTTTTTTCTCCAAAAAACTCAACAACTGTGTCCAATAGCTGTTTTTTACAGCTTTTAAAATATCAATTAATTCATTCTTATCTAGCGAATAATCAATATAAAAATGATTGTATTACACCATGTCTGTAATTAATAATATCTGAAATCCTTTTTTCAATGAAAGTAATCTTAGAACCAAGTCTTTTCTTTTTTATATAGGATACTTCTTATATCTATATTTTAACCAATCTTTATATGCTAGATTTAATTTATCAAGATTTTGAAAGACATATCTAGATGCGATAAAGTCTTCAATAGTTTTCTGATCTCTACTAATTTCAAGTAATTCTTGAAAATCTAATTTTTGTTTATAATTTTTTCGATATTCAAGCGCGTTTTTTATCATATTTAATTAAAACTTTAAAAGTCTCCTGAAAGAAATTTTCGAACATGGATACAGCAAAAGGAAACTAATCCATTATAGAGAACTCTAGAAGGATCATTTCTTTTCATCCATTTCTAAAGTATCATCAAATTTATCGCCAGTTGGATTTCCATATTGTGCATAATCACCAGGAATTGCTATTTCAAGTTTAGACATATTTTGTGAAATATTTTCATATATCAATGCAATTCCTCTACTTATTGGTGTTGATTTATCTTTCCATAGAGGAGCATAACGATTGGTTCCATAATCCCCTGTGATTTTTCCCCCATACACATTTACGTGCTGAACGCAAAACGTGATTAAGCATTTCTACATCATAATAACTTGCATGATACAGGTTTTCTAACATGAAGTCCCCAACGGCAAGTTGAAAAAAACAATATCGTCATCTTTAAGAGGGTAGATATCTGCCGATACTCCATCAAATGACTTAAAATCCTCTGTTTCAAACCATGCATAATTTAAAGTTTCTTCTGGCCAATCCCAAAGATGATTGCATTTATGAAAATTGAGATTTTCAAGCAACTCTTTTAAATCAGATTTGGTTGCTCTTTCTGGATATAAAGTAAGATCTCTTCCCATATTTCCTTCTTCTTCCGAGCCAAGGATGGCGAGGTTTGATTACCCTTATTTAGATTTTGAATTGAACATAACGTTTCAGAAATATATGAAGATGCCAGACGATCTCCATATGAAATAATCATATACCTGCTTATATATCATCGCAACACAAAAAGTTCTGGCATTTTGGGAAAGTCTGTCTACATTCATTTTTACTACACCAGACTTGATCATATATTTCTTGTTACAAGCAGTATTCTCGCAATACCCAAGCCCGTACAGCGGAGCTAGGGCTGGACGTTTATACCATATATAATCTTCTATATCTGTTATAAAAAAGACATTACTTTATGGTAAGAAAGTGAAATATTTCTCCGGAATAGATTTACTATCATAAATCACTCTTGGATTATTTATTTTATTCGTAATAATATCTTCAATAAATATGATATAAGCTTTTGGAAATATCTTTTCAAATGATTCTGGAAGTTCATTTAATTTATTGTGCCATAAAAGAATAAACTCAATGTCTGTATTTAGTCCAATTATATTCTCAAAACTCATTAAATTTGAATTTGTGAGTGAGAAGTGTTTCAGTTTTTTATTAGCTGTTAAATCTAATTTCTTAAATAAAAAATCATCTCCTTCAATCCAAAGAGACTTTAATTCTGGGAGTAATTTTAAAAAAGAATAATTACTAATTCTTGTAGTAAAGAAATCAAGTCTTTCTAAATTCTTAAAGTCAGTTAGGAAAGAATAATCGTTGATGTTATTTATCATACTAAAATCAATATGAGTAACTTTATCTATATTCTCTGGAAGTATTTTTATTATTCCTGTTTTTGAAAATGCTATTTTTCCATCTTTTATAGGTAGAGAAATAGTTTCATTATTATAAGTAATATATTTTATCGAATTTTGTGAGTAAGCTGCAGTCGAGGTTAATAAAATTGTAATAATTAAAAACACTTTTTTCATAAGTTAATCCTATTCGTAGCATAATATTATTATTTCATTTCTTCGCCCGTCGGCCGGAGGTCCGGGCGATCTTCTCTTGCGAGAAAATTGCTTGTAACGTTTCAGAAATATATGAAGTTGCCAGGCCGATACATTTAAAATAATCATACACCTGCTGATAATACTCCGCAACATAAAACATTCTGGCAATTTGGATGAAGGCTGTTTGCTTTCTTTTTTACTCTCCAGCCTGAATCATATATTTCTTGTTAGCAGCAGTTCGCCCCTCTCTTATCCGGTTCTTTGATATTTCTAAAAATATACAGTAAAAAATATATAATCATATCCTCCCTAATTGTGAATGATACTGATAATAATATTCATAAAAATCATTTTTACTAATTTCTAATATTTTTTTCCGCATACTTTCTGGATATTTTTCTAGATCCAATCTACCTTCTTCCGTAAAAATTTCAGGATGTTTGAGCATCTGATATAATGTAAATGCTGCCATAGCTATATTCTGTTCTTCATTAAGCAGTCTTAAACCATAACAAGTAAACATAATATACTTTTCATTAACTGATGGATCAAATTCCATATTATCTTGAGAATCTTTGTCAGCATGTTTTAAAAAATTGTATGATTCTTTCAATTTATTAATCCACAATTTTCTATATTCATCTTTTATTAATAATGAATCATATAATAAATCTCTGCCTTTTTGCTTTGTATTAATATCGTGTACTATTTGGTATGCTGAACAAGTTAGTGTATGAATTGCAATCGGATCATCATCCTGAAACCATAGTTTAATAGCTATAGTTATTTGTCTTTTTGCAGCTTCTATTTTAGAAATGTTTATTTTTTCCATTTTTTCCACTTCATTTTATTTAAATCTTTCAAAAATAATTGATAATCATTTATAACACTTTCAATATGTTCATAAAATTCATTTAAAACATGTTCACCATGATCTAGTTTTTTAATTACTTCGACGGGAATGCTTTTTTGTTCCCATCTATTCCATAGTTCAATAAAATTTGTTAATTCTATATACCAGTTTCTGGTTTCTGATAAAGCTAAACCCATTTTTTCTTTAATTATTTTTTGCATCTCTCGATATTGTGGTAATAAATCATCTGTTAATTGTTTATTATCATAATTTATTATTTTATCAAATGGTTCAAAATATTCTTCATGATCAAAAAATGGTTTTACTATGTTTTTCGCATATTTCTTTCCAAGAAATATCAGCAGCTTTACTAATTTTTAAACGTAATTCTGATTTTGCTTGTATATCTTTTCTCAATCCTAATAATGGTGAATATAATTCATTTATTTGTTTTTCATAAAAGTCAATTTTTTTTTGAAATACAGCTTGTCGTACTCCAAAGAAAACTCCAAAAAGACCAGCTAAAAAAGTAAACAATGGAGGAATCAATATTTTAATTATTTCCATATTTTTAACCTCTTATATCTTATTTCTACTTGATCAGGAGAATATTTCTTGGGGCGAATTGATGCTAACGTTTCAGAAATATATGAAGTTGCCAGACCGCTTCACATATAATAATCATACACCTGCTGAAAATACTCAGCAACAGAAAACATTCTGGCAATTTGGATAAAAACTGTTTACTTCCAATTATGCTTCTCCAGTTTTTATCATATATTTCTTGTTATATGTTTTTTTTATTGGAGTGGCCACGGAAAGATACCCCTTGTAAATGATTTTTGTATTAATTCAATTCCTGAAATAAGTTTTTCTCTGTCTTTTCCAGATCCATGATATCCAATAATTCTTAGAACATGTTCATCATCAAGTTTGAGATAACATGCTATTATTTCACTCCACATATAAAAATATATATTTATTGTTTCTAAATCATCTATGATTGTCTTCTTTAATGTATAATCATCAATGTCTGAAAAGCGTTTAATGATAAATGTTTCAAGATTATCCTCAGTCATATTTAATATTGTAAAAGATACTTTTGCTGAATTTGGATTTTGACCACCTTTATCAATATTTATAGCTGGATCAGGTCTGAATAATTGGATAAATTCTGATTTAAAATCTTCTCGTGAATTTAGATTCCAATCGTCATAATAGTTGAATGAAAAATAATTATTATAATTATATTGAATGATTTCTTGAGAAAAAACTGAAACAACAAATAGTAAATGGAAAATGATAAAAACTTTTACTTTCATAAATTATTATCTCCAATAAAAAATTACATATAACGTTCTGAGAATACCCGAAGATGTCGGGTCTTCCACGTATTAAAATAATCATACAACCACCAGTTTCCACCTGCAACATAAAAAGGCCCGACATTTTGGGTGAAAGGCAGTTAAGCCCCAAAATTTTTACTGCTTATGCCTGAACCGGGTATTCTCTGTTATCGGATGTGCCCCCCTCTCTTGTCCAAGCCGTACGACGGAGTCAAGGTCTGGCTTTTTATCTATCTCTCGATTATATTTCAAGATAACATTATTTTTAGATAATCTTAGTTTAATCTATCTGTTCAATAATTTCTTTTGCATTATCCGTCTCTTTATTACAATTTGGTGATTCTATAAGTCTTTTATAAAAATTCTTTACGTCTAAATCACCTAATATATACCATACTTGACTATTTTTATTTCCTATTTCTAATAACATTTCTATTTCTTTATCTGTCCAATCTTGAATATGTTTAATCTTATCAATAACGGTATGAGTATTCGTAAAACTAAGACTGCTTTCAAGTGCTAAAATACCATTCAATCTTTCTTTATTTTGTTCTTGAGTCTTTTTATCATATGATTTGTCATTATCAATTTGTTCTAAAATATTTTTTGAATGAAAAACTTCAAGTTGCTCATTGGAAACAGTTCTTACAATTATTGCTTTTATTAATTTGTCCAATTCTGAATCTTCAGAATAATCAGCTGGAGAGAAATATTTAATTCTATTTTCCCTCATCATTTTATAAACTTTAGTTTTATCCTTTGTTTCAACATTATATACGCCTATTGAATGCCCCCCATAAGAATTAACTAATTTCATACACGGGATATCAGTGTCACTATCACCAATATAAATTATATTTCTGAATGGCACTCTAATTTTATCTGATGAAAAGCTATCATTTACACTTTGGTCATTAATATCCAAAACACCTTTTTCTATTCTGAATAAAAACTGAGTCTTATTTGTATAATTTATTGCTTGAGCTGGCCACTTTGCAATATCATATTCATCAAAATAAAAAGAACTTGCATATATTTTTTCAAATTCTTTTGCAACTGATGTTCCTTCAATCATTTCTTTTAAACCAGATGAAATTATATAATGTTCAATTATAACATCGCGTTTAATGCCATAATCTCTTATTCTTGAGAACCAATCTTCTACTCCAGGGAAAAGAGTAACTTTTTCACCATATTCCCTTAACACTTTTTTTGTTACTGACTGCATCCCTACTGATGTTTGAAGCATTGTATACATATATGCTAGATTTTGATCCATTTCATTATCAGTAGCAAGCTTATTTGATCTCTCCCAAAAAGTTTTTATATCATATCCAACTGACTGTATAAATCCTTGAGCTTGCATATCGTCAGGAGAAAGGGTTTTATCAAAATCATAGCAAATCGCTATAACAGGTTTTTCTTCCTTTTTTCTTCTTGAGAACTGCTCTGACATATCTGTAGATCCTCCTCTTTACTTTTTTGTAGTCTAATTCAATTCATAATCATTATAATCTTATCGCCCGTCGGCCGGAGGTCCGGGCGATCTTCTCTTGGGGGGCATTTACGATAACTATAATTATATGCACTCATCTATTTTTACTCTCTAGGAAATTTTCCTAAAAACTGTACAACTTCTCTCCTTTACTAGATATCCGGCTGCTGTATAACCCTCATACTCAGCTCAAAAAGCTGTCACTATTGTTCTACTGAAACTGTCTTAACAGTTTCCATGAGTCTCTAAATCATTATTTCGTGTATTTGTTCTTAATTTTAAAAGTTATATGCATGATCCATTACTATTCTGAAGGAATTATACTGAAAATAATATTTCTCCGATAATTTCCGGAAGATTTTACCTGGTCCTACACAGCAAGCTTTTCCCACTCTTCCCGTGGAAGTACTTTTTCATCGCTGTTGTAGTCTGTAAACAGTATGCCGTACAGGTGGTCTATCTCGTGTTGAAAAAGCTCTGACATGTCATCATTGAACACCTTTTTAATCTTGTTTCCCTTCTGGTCAAGGTATTCAACTTTTATTGACCTGTGCCTGGTTATGTACTTGAAAAATGCGACTTCTGCGCTGAAGCAGCTGTCCCATACCTCAAATGTGTCATCACTCTTTTCAATAATTACCGGGTTAATCATTACAATTGTTTCATCCCCTCTCTCCATGTAGACAGCTTTTTTAAGCACACCTATCTGGGGAGCTGCAATTGCCCTTCCTATTTTGTATTTTTTCCGGCAGTAATGGAGTGTGTCTGAAAGGTCTTTTATAAGTGAATCAACATCATCATAGAAGAAATTAATATCCTTGCTTTTCTCTTTGAGAAGCGGATTCTCAATTGTTAATACATCTTTAATAGCCATAATTTTTTACCTTTGTGATAACCTATTATAGCATGTAACAAAAAATTATCACACTTTTTATTTTTTCATTATTTAGAATACATAATTTTCATTTTTATTTTATTATAAAATGCAATTTAATAATTTACTTGACTTGTAAATACAAATACTCATATAATTTCTTAACAAAAAAATGAACAGTTTAAAAAGATATTTGCACCTTATTGTTTTACCGATTATCTGCGTCTCTGCAACTGCCCTGCCGCTGTCAGATACAAGTTTTTTAAAGGCTGAAAAAGGGGTTCTTGATTTAAGTTCCTGGGATTTTCAGAAAGACGGTTCTGTTTCTCTGGGCGGAGAATGGATATATTTTCCTGAACAGAGGATTTATCCTGAAAACATTAAATACTATAAAACTTCTCATAATTATCATTATATGAATGTTCCCGGATACTGGAACAATATTGAAGTTAATAACAAAAAGCACGGCGGAATGGGTTTCGGTACTTTGAGCCTTAAAATTATTCTTCCTGAATACAGCAACAATCTGCGGATAATGACCAGCGATTTTCTTACTGCATATGATTTTTATGCAGGAAGTGACAAAGTTATTTCTGTAGGTGAATTCGGTAATGACAAGTATTCATCAAAACCTGCTTTCGGGACTTACACAGCTTCAGTAAAAACAGATGACAATATACTTGATATCACTGTTCATCTCTCAAACTTCCATCACAGGGACGGCGGAATGTTTGATGTGCCTCTTCTGGGTTCAGACACAAAGATTTGGTACCATTTCAGGCTGACTCTTATTTTTAACATAATACTCTTCTCTTCACTTTTTATAATGGGACTTTACAATATTTTCCTTTATCACCTTTACAAGTATTACAGGGACCTTCTGTTTTTCGGAACATTCTGTCTTATTTTTGCTGTCAGGGTTCTTACAACGGGAGACGCGTTCGGTTATGTTTTCTTTCCGCAGATAGGATGGAATATTTTCAACAAGCTTGAATATATTACTTTCTATCTTTCTGTACCCTGTTTCATAATGTATATTTTCACCAATTCTCCAGATGTTTTTTCAAACAAATTTCCTAAAGCCATAATATTTATCAGCCTTCTTTTCACAGTTGCAGTCTATTCAACACCATCATATATATATACACATCTTATATCTTATTATGAAATTATGACTGCACTTGCAGGATTGTATATCTTAATAAGGCTTATAAAACTTCACCTGGTTCACAGAAAAAAATCAAAAATAATGTTTACAGGTTTTATTGTAATTTATCTTCCCCTTATAAATGATGTACTTTATACACACAATATTACATCAACAGGCTACCTGGTTCCATACGGACTGTTTGCACTTATTTTTATTCAGGGAGTCATTATAACAAACAGGATTTCCAGGGCTTTTCATACAGTTGCCAGTCAGTCGGATGAGCTTGTTATGATGAACATGGAGCTTCTAGATGAGATAAACAAGAGGAAAAACCTTGAAACAAACCTCCGCCAGTCTCATGAAAATGTGGCGCAGTCCCGGTTCGCTATTATTATGGGGCTTGCAAAACTTGCAGAGCACCGCGACAGCTGTACAGGCGAGCATCTTGAAAGGATACAGGAATACAGCAGGACCCTTGCCATGGAGCTTTCAGGTTTTGATGAATACAGGGATTATATAACTGATGAATACATAGACGATATTTACCACTCATCCATTCTTCATGATATCGGCAAGGTTGGTGTTCCAGATTCCATACTTTTAAAAACAGGCAGTCTTACAGAGGAAGAATTTGAACTTATAAAACAGCATCCTGTTATAGGGGGTAATGCAATTGAAAACCTTGAAAAGCAGATGGATAATTCACTTCTTACCCTTGGAAGGGAAATTGTCTACCATCATCATGAAAAATGGGATGGTTCCGGTTATCCTTACGGATTAATGGGCAGTAATATTCCACTTTCCGCCCGAATTGTTGCTCTTGCAGATGTTTACGATGCTCTTACTTCAGAACGGCCCTATAAGAGGGCATATTCGCATGATACGGCACACGAAATAATCATGATGGGAAAAGGTACACATTTTGATCCTCTTATTATAGAGGCGTATCAGAAATGCATTGAAAGGTTCAAGATTATAAGGGAAGGCTACAGCAGGGGTCTTGTTTTTTACACCCACCTGTAGCACCTTGTTTTGTTATTCAGATTTAAAGAAAGAATCCCCTACCTGATAAACATCAGAGACAGCTGAGGTACAAATGTAATAAGAATTACAGCGCACAGCATAATCAGGAAAAAAGGTATAACCGACATGTAGACATCTTCAAGAGGCATCTTGAACCTGTAGCTTGAAAGGAAAAGGTTAAGCCCAACAGGTGGTGTCAGGTATCCGAGTTCAAGGTTTGCAAGAAATATTATTCCAAGGTGAACAGGATCTATGTTGTAAAGCTCGCCTAGAGGTGCAATAAGAGGCACAACAACGACAATTGCCGAGAATATATCCATTATACAGCCTGTTATGAGAAGCACAATGTTAAGCAATATGAGGAACACAATTTTCGAACTAATCTTGAGCGCAATCCATTCGCTTAAGCGTTGAGGTATCATCTCGTCTATCATGTAGAATGACAGAGCTTTGGATACTCCCAGTATTATAAGAATTCCACCGATTACAGGGGCTGATTTTTTCGTGATTATATAGAGTTTCTTGAAAGATATATCTTTGTGTACAAATGTCTCTATTATCAAGGTATAGAGAACAGCTATCGATCCTGTCTCTACAAGAGTTGTAAGGCCTGTAAAGTAGCAGTAGAGAATCACAAACGGCAGAAGAAGCTCCCATACCGATTCTTTTATACTCTTTCCAATAGCCTTAACATCAATTTTTGTCCGTTTAAGCTTTTTCCTCTGTGCATATATTATTCCTGCAGCAGAAACAGATGCGACAAGAAGAAATCCAGGCATAAGACCTGCGATAAACATCTCCTTGATATCCGCGTTTGCAATTATCGCATATAAAATAATCGGAAGACTCGGGGGAAAGAGAAGTCCTATGCTTCCTGATGACGTGAGTATTCCTGTTGCGAAATTCTTTCCCGCCCCGTAGTTTTCAAGTATTACATAGAGAATTCCGCCAAGTGCAAGTATTGTAACACCAGATGCCCCTGTAAAAGTTGTAAAGAAAGCGCTTAATACTGTTACTGCTATGAAAATCCCTCCGGGAAACCATCCGAAAGCTGTCCTGAAAAAGTTAATTAGCCTTATTCCTGCCTTGCTTTCAGAAAGTATGAATCCGGTGAGTGTAAAAAGAGGTATTGCAGGGATCATGTTTCCTGTAAGTACTGTGTATATTTCGTTTACTGCAATCTCTGTATATCCGCCTGAAACTGTTAGAAGAAGATATGTTATTCCCCCTATTACGATAAATATAGGGGTGCCGAATATGCCAGAAACAATTAGAACTGCGATAAGAGGCTTTAATGCTATTTCTGAAATCAGAAAAACATAATCAACTATTACGCCAATGAAATAAAAATCAAGGTCCAGGACATCAAGCATGAAATTATATATAGGTATAATGCTTAAAATAACAGATACAAGGACAACTATAATTGATAGTATTATGTTTCTCTTTCTGAAAAAATCTTTCAGATGATAGAAACACATGAAGAAAAAACCTGCAGGCAGGATAAATGAAAGATGCCTTGTAAAGAACAGTCCTGTCTTTTCTTCCGCTTCAAATGCAAGAAATGAAAAAGAAATAGAAGCAAAGAAATAACAGGTAAGAACAATTATTGTGATAATGTCGGAAAATGTTTTTACCTTTTCCTTTGCTTTTTCAGGAAGGTATTTTACACCTGCCTCTATTGCAAGGTGTTTCTTTTCCTTGACAGCAATTATTCCGCTTATCAGGGAGAGCCAGAGTACTGCCTGCCTCGCATATGCATAGGAACCGGTAACGCCTGTCTTGAATATCAGCCTTGCCCCTATTTCAAGGACAGGCACTATAAACAGTACTGCAGAGAGAGCATAAACAAGGTAGTAAAAAAACCTTCTGTTAATTCTTTTTATTTCTGTATTCATTTATATAACTGTTCATCCTCCGGTTCATTTCATCCGAAAGCATCTCTTTGACATAAAGATCTACGCCTGCATGCACTTTTTCTGCCCATAGAGCTGTGTTTTCAGCTGTCGCTGGAGTTATTATAAGCCCCTGTTCTTTCATTACTTCAATAGCTTCATCCTCGATTTCCTTCATCTTGTCATAGAAATCTTCGAGTACATTCTTTGTACCTGCTATCATCTCTTCCTTGTACCTGTCAGGTATTCTCTTCCATGTTTTATTGTTCAGGAATAACCCTGCATAAAGAGGAGTAATAGGCATATCATGCATATACGGGGTAAGTTCCGCCATTCCCATTGCAGATGCTGCGTATGGTGTAATATATGTACCTTCAGCCATTCCGCTGTAAAGTCCTGACATGAGGTCGGAAGTGAAAGAGGTATTACCTTGAATCCTATCTTTTTCCAGATCTGTATGACTTTTTCATCGCTGTTGTCTACAGCTATTTTTAGCTTTGCAAGATCCGAAGGAGTCGAAACCCTGCTGGTCGTAAACCATTTAACCCATCCGCTCATTGTCCAGGCTACTGCTGTAAAACCTTTTTTATCGAGAGTATCATTGAATGAAGGGATAATCCTGTCAAATACATAATCAAACTCATCATCATCTGATATCTTCATAGGAAGGCTCAGAGCAAGAAGATCAGGGTCTATATTTGACATTCCCTGGGAAGTAAGAGCTGCGCCCTGAAGCCTTCCAAGCTTCATCTTCCTGATAATATCCTCTTCATTTCCGATTGAGCCGCCTGTATATATTTTAACCTTGATTCTTCCGCTGGAAATTCTGCTCCATTCTGCTGCTATCTCCTTGAGAGTTGTGTCCCAGAGCGATCCCGGAGGAGCCATTGTCCCTATCTTTATAACCTGTGAAAATCCGGTAAATGTAAATGCTGTCATAAGCAGCAGGATAAATAATATTTTTTTCATATAATGCCTTATCTCCGTATCTCTATGTTGTATCAAATTTTCAGTCGATCAGAAAATAATCACCCACATTATCTAAAAGCCACTGTGCCTTCTTCTTGAAAATTATATTTTCAAGTTTATTCTCAGGTACTTCATTTTCATCTATTGCAAGAGCTTTTTCAAGAACATTTTTAAAATCCTCAACCCCGCTGTGCTCCTCATCATCCTTTTTTGTACATACATTTATTGCATAGGATACATATGGTGAAGCTTTTTTTCCTTCGGAAAGCTCTACAGCCTTTTTAAAATGATATTCCGCCTTATCAAGTCCGCCCCCCATACTCTCAGGCAGAGAAGCATAGTACTGGACAAAAAAATCATGAAAAGCGCCCTGGTTGAAGCTGCTGTCAAGTTCATACCCTTTCTCAATAAGCATAACAGCATTTTTCCTCATCGGGGCAATATGGGGATCTGTAATATCTATCGATAACGCGCCCATTATACCCATACCGTACCAGTAAAGATCTGTCACATCCTCTTTTTCCAGTTTTTCAGAGTATTGTTCAAACCTGTTTTCATAAAGAGCCTGCGCAAATCCCTTGTGCCTTATATCAAGAGACCTGAGTGCATATCTGCTGCCCCTGAGGTACATTTTTTTTGCCCTTTCATACATTGCTGCCTGCTCTTCCCATCTGCTGTAGTCAAGCATTCCCGCGGTGTATGTATATAAATATTTGCATATGTTACAAAACCCTGCCCCGCAGATGTACAGATGCCGTCATTGTCGGGATCTGAATCAAGCATTACCTCGTAAAGCTTCAATACAAGAGGAAGCGCATCCCCGATCAGCTCAGGATCATCATCAGAAGTAAAGACATCCTGGGCACCGTCAAGCGATTTTGTAATCATTCTTGTCGCCATTTTGTTTATAGAACAGGAAACAAAAAGAAATGAAAATAATGCGGCAACAAGCAGAAACGTATATTTTTTCCCGCCTGTTTTTTTCCTGTTTTTATGTATACTGATTATTGTTTTCTTATTATCTGTTTTTAAAATCATATCTTTTTCCCCTCTATCCCAAGGAATTTAATATTGTAAGATAATTACTACTTATATATTTTTTTCTGAAGTTTTGTAATAACTTTGTCAAAAGTATTTGCAAACAACTGTACCTCTTTATTGCTGAAGCTTTTTTCCTCATTTATCTTGAGCCCAGAAACCCTCATTTCAAGCATGAAATTTCTCATAGAAAGCCTTTCCCCTATATTTTCTTTTGAGAATTCCTCACCCCTGTCATTTATTACATGTATCCCTTTTTCGACAAGGCTTGATGCGAATGGTATATCCCTTGTTATTACAAGATCCCCCTCTCTGCAGTTTTCAAATATATATTTATCAGCGCTGTCTGCCCCTGCAGGTACAATCACGCTTTCAACAAACTTGTGTTTTTTTACAGGAATTTCCCTGTTGGCTGCAAGAACCAGCCTTATTCCCCTCTTTTCAGATGCCTTTGCCACAATATTTCTTATCTGCACCGGGCAGGAATCTGCATCTATCCATATTGTCATTCAATTATCCGTCTCTTCATAAGGTACTGTTGCTTTGTAGAATGTTCCTTCGCCGGTTATTGTATATTTACCGGCAGCTGACGGAAGGACAAAACTATCCCCCCTCATCACTGTTATGCCGCTTTTTGAAGATTCACATTCAACTTCTGCGCTTCCTTCGAAGCATATCAGAATATCTATATTTCTGTCCTCATCCGAGACATAATTATTCCCCTTATCAACAATAATTTCCGATAAAAGGAATTCCTCAGATTCAGTTGTAAAAATATTTTCACATCCATTCACTTTTTTATCTGTTTTCCTGATTTCTGTTGTCCTGTACTTGAGTATTTTGTAAAGTTCTTCCCTGTCTACATGCTTTGGAGTTAGTCCCCCGCGGAACACGTTGTCTGAATTTGCCATCAGCTCAATACCTGTCCCTTCAACATATGCATGAAGCTCTCCCGCAGGTATATAGACAGCTTCACCCTTTTCAAGAACTGAGCAGTTAAGGTAAAGAGGTGAAAGTATTCCCGCATCGTCAGGGTAGTATTCAGAAAACTTTCTTATGAAATCTGATTCTAATTTATCTTTCAACTCTTCTTTTTGTGAGTTTTTAAGAGCCTCATCTATCATTTTTCCTGTATCGCTGCAGCTGCATGAC
>CAXXHA010000006.1:0-36616 GCA_963662265.2 Spirochaetia bacterium
CTTGACTACCAGCTGGCTGAAAAATTTGAATCATCAATACCATCAATACAGGGCGTAAGACGTCTTTACAACCTGGCAATTAAAATTCTGGAGCTTGAAGGTAAAAAGAAAACAAAACCAGCACTTTTAAAACTAATGCTTATTAATGAAAAGGCACTCAGAAATCAGTACAGGGAACTCGGCGGCGGAAAGAAAAGAAAAGCAGGGAAAAAATAACAGACCTGGCCCATATTTACATCCCCCCTTTTATTCTGAATCAGTTATATACTACCTGATTTATTAACAATTCAGACACTTATACTCAAGTGTAAATAAAATCTAGTTGTCTCATCAGTTTCTATTGATTATCTTTATAAAAACCGGAATTCGTATCAAAATATATTTTTCGGAAAAAACTGCTGTATAAATGCAGTCAGAGATTTTTAAGATCTATTGAAGCATGTTTCCGGGAAATATTCAGGTATTACTGATCCGGTTACGGTTCAATAAAAACAATTCAGGAGAAACTGATGGAACAATCCTATATTATCAATACAGTTATCAGGAATAAAATTATTCCTGCCATGGAAAAATCCTTTAAAGAAAATATTGCTTCTGTAATTCTTTACGGAAGTGTGGCAAGGGGGAAAAGCAGCAGCAAATCAGATATCAATCTGCTTTTGCTGCTCAGAGAAAACAGGCCTGGTTCAATCATTGATTTCGGTAAATCTGCTGCAGGTCTGATAAAAAAATACAGAATAACCCCTCTTATAATGACTGAGAAGGAATTCTTCTCATCAGCTGACGTGTTTCCAATGGAATACAATGATATCAGAGACAGTTATATACTGATAACAGGAGAAGATCCTGTTCCGGAACTTATCCTTACTGACAAAAACCTTCGGCACCAGACAGAGTCTGCGCTTCGGGGGATAATAAACCAGATCAGGCAGTTTATAACAGCTTCAGGCGGAAATAAAAAATACATAGCCCTGGCTTTAAACAGAATGTCAGGAAGCATTGAATCCGTTCTCAGGGGCTCTCTGAGGCTTAAAAAAACAGAAGTCAAGGAACTTTCCAGAAAAGAGATTATACAGAAGACAGCTGAACTTTATAATCTTGATGAAAACTCAGGATTAAAACTGATTGATACTGAAAAAAACAAAGCTGCTGAAAATCTTTCCGATTTACTTTCCTTCCTGATATCTCTTACTGAAAAAATAGATGAAATGGATTTCTGATTATGAATAGAATATCAATAAAAAAAATACTTCTGACAGGCTTATTTCTTATAACTGCGCTATCAGCTTATACATTGCCTAAACCCAAAGGTTATGTGTCAGATTATGCCGGAATAATAGACAGAAAAGATTCCGAACTTATTTCATCTGTTGCCAGAACTGTAGAAGAAAAAACAGGGGCAGAAATTGCGGTTCTGACTGTTAACTCAATTTCGCCCTACAGCTCTATTGAAGAATATGCTGTTGAAACAGCAGCTGAATGGGGAATCGGAAAAAAGGGTAAAGACAACGGTATTCTCATAGTCCTGAGCAAAGGTGACAGAAGAGTAAGAATTGAAGTAGGCTACGGTCTTGAAGGTGCTATACCTGACGGGATGGCTGGAGAAATACTTGATTCATATATGATGCCTTTGCTGAGAAACGGAGATTACAGCGGGGGGTTGAAAAACGGAGTTCTTGCTGTGGCATCAGCTGTAGCTGATGAATATAAAGTGAAAATAGATGAATCAGCGCTTAAGCAGATAAAACCGCCCTCATCCTATTCAAGACGCCCGGTACGAAGAGGAATATCGCTTTTTGATATAATAATATTCCTTTTTATTTTTATGGGCGGAGGAAGGTTTTTCTTACCGCTTTTTCTTCTGTCCGGTTTCGGAAGAAGGGGCCACTACGGCGGCGGTTTCGGCAGCGGCAGCGGATTCTCCGGCGGCGGTTTCTCCGGTTTCGGAGGGGGCGGCTTCGGAGGAGGAGGCGCATCACGGGGTTTCTGACAGATTCAAAGCTGCAGAGATGTTAATTTAAACTGTATATTTACTGCCGTATCTGTTAAGAAAACGGCAGCAAAATTAATTTTTATAAGAGAATCTTAAAAAACTATCCAGGAGATAAACAAATGGGAAAAAAACAAACTGCTTTTTATAATTATACCACTTGCAGTTATTCTGATAGCAGCAGGATCATTCTTTTCATGGTATGTAGGAACAAGAAATACATTCATCGCTGCAGATGAAAATATTGAGGCAACATGGGCTGAAGTCGATAACCAGCTCCAGAGAAGAAGTGATCTTATCCCCAACATTGTTGCAACAGTCAAAGGGTTTGCATCGCATGAAAAAGAGGTTTTCACAAACATTGCAAATGCCAGATCAAAACTTGCAGGGGCTGCGTCAGTTGCAGAAAAAGCCGAAGGATACAATCAACTTCAGAGTGCTCTTTCAAGACTCCTTGTTGTTGTGGAGAATTATCCTCAGCTGAAATCTGACAGGAATTTCCTGAAGCTGCAGGATGAACTGGCAGGGACTGAAAACAGGCTGACAGTTGCAAGGAAGCGTTACAATGACCAGGTTAAGGTTTTCAATACAAAAATAAGGATGTTTCCTGGTTCAATTATTGCATCTTCCATGGGACTCGAAAAGAAGGATTATTTTGAAATTTCAGAAGCTGCCAAACAGGCTCCAAAAGTGGAGTTTTAATGCTGCAGAAGAAATAAAAAATCCTGCTAGTTTAAGCAGGATTTTTTATTTATTATCTGATCATTCTTTACCCGATCGATGAAAGCCTTACAGGTTTCGGATTTTCACTGTTTTCCATGTTTACAGACAACTCTTCAAGCAGCTGTTTCTGTTTTGATGAAAGCCTTACAGGAACATCTACATGAATCTTCAGGTACATGTCTCCCCTCTTTTTAGGATTATGAAGATAGGGAACACCTTCACCCCTTAACCTCAGTACTTTTCCGTTCTGAGTACCGGACGTAATTTTAAGCTTGACCTTTTTTTCATCAAGCGTATTCACATATATTGTTGTCCCGAGAGCTGCCTGAGTAAATGATATTGGAATCATGCAGTAAAGATCTTCACCGCTTCTTTCAAAATATTCATGAGGCCTTACATTTATGAAGACATAAAGGTCTCCCGGCTCACCGCCATTGGGACCGGCATCTCCCTGCCCGGGGATACTGATCCTTTTTCCTGTCTCAATACCTGCAGGAATTGTTACCTTTATTTTCTGTTTCTTCCTGACAACACCGCTGCCTCCGCAGCCGGTACACGGTTTTTCAAGTATGAATCCTTCTCCGTGACAGGTTGGGCAGGGAGAAGCAATTGAGAAAAACCCGGAATTCCGTCTTACCTGCCCTGCACCGCCGCAGGTAGAACAGGTCTGCCTTCCTGAACCGGGAGCAGCTCCTGTTCCCGAACATGTTGAGCAGGAGGAATTCTTATTGAATGCGATTTCAACTTTTGTGCCGAATACAGCATCTTTGAATGAAACATCCAGGTTATATCTCAGGTCTGCGCCCCTCGGCACATGCCGGGATCCGCCGCGCCGGGTTCTTCCGCCGCCGCCCCCTCCGAAAAAGGAATCGAAAATACCTGAGAAATCCCCGAAGATATCCTCGAAATCACGGAATACAGAGGAATAATCATGAGCGCCGCCGCCCATACCGTCAACACCGGCAAAGCCGAACTGGTCATATGCAGACTTCTTGGAGTCATCACTCAGGACTTCATATGCCTCGGTTGCTTCCTTGAATTTATCCTCTGCTTCCTTGTTACCCGCATTTTTATCAGGATGATACTTTATAGCGAGTTTTCTATATGCTTTTTTAATCTCGTCCTTGGTAGCCTCTTTACCGACCCCAAGGACTTCATAGTAATCACGTTTACTCAACTTTCAATACCGCACAAATTATTTTTTGTCATCATCGACAACTTCATAATCAGCATCTTCAACAGTTGAGTCATCATTCTGTGCTCCGCCATGCTGATCACCACCAGGTGCTGCACCGCCCTGAGGACCGGCTTCAGGACCCGCACCCTGTGCGCCAGAAGCATCCTGAGAAGCATTCTTATACATTTCTTCAGCAAGTTTATATGAAGCCTGTTTAAGAGCTTCAAGTTTAGCTTTGATATCTTCAATGTTATCAGTCTGCGAAGCTGTTTTAAGATCTGAAAGCGCTGCTTCAATTTTTACCTTGTCATCAGCAGAGACTTTATCTCCGTATTCTTTGAGAGATTTTTCAGTTGAATAAATCATTGCATCAGCTTCATTCTTCACTTCAACTTTTTCTTTTTCCCTCTTATCTTCTTCAGCATGTGCTTCAGCTTCATGTACCATATTGTTTATTTCATCTTCAGAAAGCCCTGATGAAGATTCAATTCTTATTTTCTGCTCTTTGCCTGTTGCCATATCTTTTGCAGATACATGCACAATACCGTTGGCATCAATATCAAATGCAACTTCAATCTGTGGAACACCTCTTGGAGCTGCAGGAATACCTACAAGGTCAAACTTGCCAAGTGTCCTGTTCTGAGAAGCCATTTCCCTTTCACCCTGCATAACATGGATAGAAACTGCTGTCTGGTTATCCGCAGCTGTAGAAAAAATCTGGCTCTTTTTTGTAGGAATAGTTGTGTTTCTTTCAATAAGCTTTGTAAATACTCCACCGAGAGTTTCAATACCGAGAGAAAGAGGTGTTACATCAAGAAGAAGAACATCTTTTACATCTCCGCCAAGGATTCCCCCCTGAATTGCCGCACCCATTGCAACAACCTCATCAGGATTTACACTCCTGTTGGGTTCCTTGTTGAAAATCTCTTTTACGATTGCCTGAACTGCAGGCATTCTGGTTGAACCGCCTACAAGGATTACTTCATCAATATCTGAAGCAGTTACACCTGCATCCCGGAGAGCCTTGATACATGGTTCTTTTGTTCTCTGAATAAGCTCATCAGCCATCTGTTCAAACTTAGCTCTTGTAAGATTATACTGAAGGTGCTTGGGTCCTGATGCATCTGCTGTAATAAACGGAAGGTTTATATCTGTAGACTGAGTACTGGAAAGCTCAATCTTTGCCTTCTCAGAAGCTTCTTTAAGTCTCTGAAGCGCCATTTTATCCTGTGAAAGATCAATACCTGTGTCTGTTTTGAATGTATCGATAAGCCATCTCATTACAAGCTGGTCAAAGTTGTCCCCTCCGAGGTGGGTATCACCGTTTGTTGATTTTACTTCAAAAACACCGTCACCGAGTTCAAGTATTGAAATATCAAATGTACCTCCACCGAGGTCATATACAGCTATTTTTTCATCTTTCTGTTCTTTACCGAAACCATATGCAAGGGAAGCAGCTGTAGGTTCATTTACAATTCTCTTTACATCGAGTCCTGCAATTTTTCCGGCATCCTTTGTAGCCTGTCTCTGTGAGTCGTTAAAATATGCAGGAACAGTAATAACTGCTTCAGTTACAGTTTCACCAAGATAGTCTTCAGCAGTTTTCTTCATCTTCTGAAGTACAGCAGCTGATATTTCAGGAGCAGAATACTGCTTTCCTCTGATATTTACCCTGATATCCTTATTCGGAGCTTCTTCAATCTTATATGATACCAGAGGAACTTCTCCCGAAATCTCGGTAAATCTGCTTCCCATAAATCTTTTAATAGAATAGACAGTATTTTCAGGGTTTGTAACTATCTGATTTTTTGCAGGCTGTCCTACAAGTCTTTCCCCTTTATCTGTAAAACCTACAATCGAAGGTGTAGTTCTCTGCCCTTCAGCATTCTGAATTACAACTGGTTCACCACCTTCCATTACAGATACACATGAATTGGTTGTTCCAAGGTCAATTCCAATGACTCTTCCCATCTTTTTTCTCCTAATAACTATTTGAAAGCACCTTTTACCGGTATTGTCAGATCAGAAAATCAAGCATCAGTTTCCATTACTCCGATAAATCACAATCAACCGCCCGGTGCTAATCCGGCAGGCCTTTTACTGATCTACCTCAAGTACAAAGCCTGCCCGTTAAATTTAATATTTTATTCCTGAACCTCAGGTTTTGTTTCTTCGTTACTGTTATCAGAATCTTCATTTTTTGAAGGCATTGAAACTTTTACCTTGGCATGTCTGATAACTCTGTCATTGAGCTGATATCCTTTCTGAAAAACCTCGACAACCTGGGGTTCCTGGACTTCAGCTGATTCTTCCATCATGAATGCTTCATGCTTTTCCGGATCGAAATGTTCACCGGTTGCATCAAAACGTTTGAGTCCCCATTTCTTTTCAAGCATTGAGGCAAACTGCTTTTCAATCATTTCAACACCTTTAAGAAAGGTATCAAAATCTTTTGAATTCTCTGCAGAATTAATTGCTCTTTCAAAATCATCAATAATTGGAATCAGGTCGCCGAGAAGATTTGTGTTGGCAAACTTGATAGAATCCTCTTTTTCCTTGAACATTCTTTTTCTGAAATTTTCAAAATCAGCATGTTTCCTCAGGAATTTATCTTTAAGTTCCGCGTTTTCTGTCTCAAGTTCCTTGATTTTTGATTCCATATTATTCCCGTTACTGCTTTCCTCAGTTTTTTTGTCTTCAGACTGTTTTTCTGCAGTTTCGTTTTCTATTTTTCCGGCTTCCTCTTTTTCCGGTTTTTCAGCTTCTGCTTCCTTTTTCTTCACAGTATTGTGTCCTCTTAATCATGTGTTACAATTGTTTTTTTTGGGAATGCTGTGTCCATTATTTCATGAACATCAGGATAAGCCGTTACTGACGGTAGGATAATGATAGCCGGCAATCCCGGATAAATCAGCAATCCCTTCAGAAAAGAAAGCTTTCATACCCGGAAATCTTTACAGTAGCTTCTTTAAGCTCATTCCTAAACAATCGCAGGGTAAAAAACCTTTCGTTTTCTGCACTCACTTGCAGAAAAAACCTGTACCAGGTTTTATTCCACTCGTTTCGTTTAAGAATAAAATACTAACGGAGAGAAAAAGGGTCAAGTCTTTTAATTACTTACATCAGGAAGATTTAGATAATTTCTATTTATTAGGCATTATCTCGAGAATCAGCTCCACTTCTCCCCTGCTCAGCCCTGTTGCCTGGGCAATATTATCAGGAGACCACCCCTGGTGGGCAAGCTTCACAACCATTTCTCTTTTATCAAGTGACGGGGCTCCGCCTTTACCGCTCTTCTTTCCTTTTTTATCTTTCTCAAGAAGAGATCCGAGGAGTTTTATATTATCTTCCGCTTTTTTACCGGCATCTTCAAGTCTTGTCTCGGTCCTGGCAAGCCATTCACGTGCATTCTGGATCTTTTCCATCCTCTCTTCAACATCATCAACCATACTGCTCAGGTCTTTAAGTTTGTCAATGACAGTATCAGCTTCCCCTTTCTCGAGTCCTATCCGCTTAACACGGTTATCAATCTCGTTGAGACGCATCGGAAGAATTTCTACAGATTCAATAACCTCTTTCAGGACTTTTTCTATATCACTGAGAGTCTGAAAATTCCGGTCCACACCATCAGTAGTTGCCTCAAGAATACCCTCTTTCTTTTCCAGCCGTTCAAATTTTTCTGCTACTGTACCGAAAAGGTTGTCAAAGGAACGGAGTTTCGCTTCATTTTCCTGAAGGTTATCATAGACACCGGTTATCTGGTCAAGTTTAATATCCACAGCCTGTGACATGTTGAGTAGTTTTTTAAAGTCGCCTTCCATATCATCAATCCGTCTCTTCTCAGAGAGGAATCTTGAAAGCTTTTTGGAAACTTCATCGCCTAGTTTTCTTATACTGTCAAATTTTCTCTCGGCAGCTTTGATATCCTTGCTCTGAGCATCAACTTTGATAATTTCCCCTTTAAGATCTTCAATCTTTTCCTGGAGGGAAAGTTTAAGGGAATCAGCTCTTTCAAAGATCTTTGTCTGGGTAATGAAATTCTTCTGTTTTTTATCTATTTCTTCCAGTGTAACATTTAATATTTTGGCACTTTCTGCAATCTTGCCAAGCAGCTTCTTCTCTGAAACCTCAGTTTTTTCCCTGACTTCCTGAACACCGGTTCTGAATTCCTTGATTTTATTGTCAATTTCCTGTTCAAGTTCCCTTGTCTTCTTCTGGAAATCAATCATAAATATACTGGAATCATTTTTAAGTTTTTCAATTGCAGTCCTTGATTTTTCATCAAGATCTTCACCGAGCCGTGTAATTTCCGCTCCAAGTTCTGCAAGGCGGTTCTGGAAACCTTCCCTGACAGCAAGCGAATCATTGACAAGCTCATTTTTCTGTTCTGAATATTCATTCTTGACAGTTTCAAGATATGCCATCAGTTCATTACGGATCTTGTTAACCTGATCTGAAAGATCTCCTTCTGTCTCTTTGAGGTTCTGTTCAACATTGGCATGCCAGATCTGCATGTCTGACCTGGTTGAATCAATATTATCGAGAAGATCTTTTTTATTGTTTTCAATTGTCTCGGTAAAAAGGTTAAGCCTTCCGTCCATGTCTTTTTCATATTGCCTGAGTTTTTCATCAAGACCTGTATGGTATTCAGCAAATTCCTTGTTGAAACGGTTGCTGCTGGCTACCTTGATATCATCAATTTCCCTGTTTACAGATTCAGCAAAATCCTTGATATTCCTGTCAGTTGTATCTATTCTCTCTACAACATCGCTGTTGAGAAGACTTATATTGCTTTCAGATTTCTGGAACTGTATCTTTGCCTTTTCATACAGATCTGATACCTGCTCCTTGAGATCCTCAATATATTTATTTTCAATCTCTTCCCTTACGCCCAGTTTTTCAACAGATATCTTCTCAATACGATCCTCAACACCTGTCTGCCATTTTACAAGCTCTTTCTGCATGTTTTCGCTTCTGACCTTTATGTCAGCAAAAAAATCATCCTCAAAAACCTGAAGCTTTTCTGTAACATTTTCATACGCTTTCTGCTTGAGTTCAGACAGCTTGTCTTCAAGCGCTCCAAGGGTATCCCTTATATCTGAGAAGTCATTTTCAAGCTTTTCTTTCTGCTCATTTTTTTCAGCTTCCAGAGCAACCTCAAAAGACTTGAGATCATCCCTGAGCCTGTCGCTGACACTTCCAAGCATGACTTTCAGATTTTCATCAAGCTTTTCAATATCATTTTCTATATTTTCAAGAGATTCCACTCTGTAAATAAGGTTCTTTTCATATTCAGAGACATTATCTTCAACTCTTGACAGGGACCTGTTTTCAATAACCTCTGTTTTTTCAGTGAAGTCTGTTATCCTGGCCTTCATCTCATTCTCAAGTTTTTCACTGAACAGATCAGAAAACTGCTCCTTCTTTCTTTCGAGCAGAGAGACATCATTGTTGAATGCTTCAAAACGTTCGGAAACTGTGTCCTCAATACGGGTAACTTCTTTTTTCAGTTCATCAAGACGTCCATCTTTTACATCAAGAGAATTTTCAAAACTGTTAAGGTCATTGAAAAGCTCTTCATACCTGTTGAGAATCCTTTTTTCAATATCGCTGCATCTGGTAAGTGCCTCTTCTTTCACACCCTCTGCCTTGGCAGTTATTTCATCCTGCAGATGTGAGAAATGGGTATTTTCAAAATCCCTTGTTTTATCTTCTATATGGCTAAAACGGTCCTTGAATATATTTTCAATTTCAAGGAGTGATTCCCTGAAATCAGCAACACGGGACTCAACATCCTCGGTAATTTTTGAAAGAAATCCCTCTTTAATTTCTGTTCTTTTGCCCTCGAGTTCTGAAAGCTGTTCAGCACTGTTGTCAATAAGGGCATGCACCTTGTCATCCAGTTCAAGAATATCATTCCTGAGTGTCTGAAGTTCCCCGCTTTTGCCCCCGACCCTGTTTTCAAAATCAGAAACCTCGCTGTTTATCTTGTCATAATATTCCTTGATCCGTCCCTCAAGAAGGGCCAGGTTCCCGGTTATATCAGCATTGATATCATCCGCTCTTTCATCGATATGTGTTTTAAATTTACTGAGGACTTCTTCTGAAATAGAAACACCCTCTTCTCCTGCAGAAAAAAGCCTTTTTCTGACATCCTCTTCAACCCTGTCGGCTTCCGCCTTGATAGTGTCGGAGATATCATCAATATAATTTTTAATATCGCTGACAGTCTCGTTTTTAACATTATCCCTCTCATTCAGAAGTTCTGTCATGTGATCGGCAAATTTTGAAACATGCTCTTCTGCTGATTCTATACGGGATTTCAGTTCTGATGATTTTTTATCAATATCATTGAAAACAGAAGCTTTTACTGCTTCAAAACTGTCACTGTTGTATTTTTCAAATTTATCAACAATTGAGGGGATTCTCTTATCAAGCTTTTCAATTCCTGAAGCAGCTTCCTTTATCTTTTTTCCTACTGTATCGACAAATATTGATTCATCATGCAGCTTTTTTAAATTATCATCCACACGGTGAGTCATATCGGCCAGTTCCTTGAGAACTGCATCGTAATTGTCTATTCTTTCATGGATTGCTTCTATTTCACCGGCTCTTTCAGAAAGCTCAGTCCCTCTCTGTTCAATCCTGTTATATACTTCTTTTACTGTTTTCTCATGAACATTCAGTTCAATTGAAAGATCTTTGAGTCCCATTGCTTTTTCTTCAACAATTGCATCAAGTTCCTCTTTAATCCTGGTAAAATATTTCTTCATCTTATCAAGACTTCTGTTATTGAGATCAATCTGTCTGTAAACTGCAAGAATTATAAGAACTATTGCTATTGTGAGCAGGTTTCCCAACGTAAAAAGCATAAATTAACTCCAAATTATTAAATTACGATATTTTTTCCAGAACAAAATTCCTGAGATCCCGGTAATTTCGGAATGTAAGGTCTGCCTTACTGCCGGATCTTTTTTTTCTGCTGAAATGCGCAGTCATCATTCCCGCGCTGCCGGCTCCCATTATATCATAAAGATAATGATTACCAACATAAATTATTCTGTCAGTGGGGATATTTAGTTTTTCAGAAGCTTTCTGAAATGCATCTTTCTTAGGTTTAAGTGTTCCCATTTCATCAGCAGACATGACAATATCCCAGTATTCATCAAGCTCGAGAAATGAGAGTTTCTTCTTGACAGGAAAATCAGATATAACTCCCAGTTTGAGCCCTGAAGACCGGAAATCCTCAAGAACACTTTTTACAACCCTGAACGGCTTTATCCAGCTGAACATGTCAACAAACTGCCCGTAAATATATTTTTCAAGTACACGTGCAGCCTCATCAATACTTACACCAAGATCGGCAGCCATAATGACAGCCTGCTGATGCTGGAAATTTTCTATATGATCAATTTTACGGACTTCCTTCCTCATCCTCTGAAAACATCTTGCTATATGGGGATGGCGGAAAAAGAACAGTACGGAGATAATATACATCTTGTAGTTGGGGTAGAGAGTACCGTCAACATCAAATAATACAGCCTGTATTTTTCTGTCTTCTATCATGCTTATTTTTAACTCAAATAACTGCTATTTGCAATATCCCTGTTTTTAATAAGGGAATCTTTAAAAATTTTATGTTTTTATTATTCATACCTGACTGCAGACTCATGTGCGACAAAATTAGTCTTCAAATTTCAGTTCCGTTTTTTCAGGAATTATCATTGAATAGAAGTTAAATAATTTACAGAGGAATTGTATCAGTTCGCAGTTTCAGGAAGTATAAATGCAGTATCAGCCTTTATCTTAACAAGATGAATGTAATTATTCTTATACCGTTCAATAAAAGCATCTATATCGGTTTTCCGGTTTCTTTCAAATACTTCGGGAACAAATTTTCCATTTCCGGAAAAAACGGGAAACAGGGCCGCAACATGAAAATGCTGCCTCAGTACAGGGGATTTTCCGAAATCTCCGTTTACAGAAGCAAGGTAGAAATAGCCTGGATCATTTTTAGCACTGTAATATAAAATAGATTTCAAGTCTGATACCTGATATCCCCTGTCATGAATATATCTGCTGAAAGGATAATTTCTCAAATCCGCTTTGCCGGGATCAGATGAGCTGTCATGTCCTGAATCAAGTTCTGATATTTTTATAGCAATATTTCTTGTCCAGTCAAGTCCGAAATAGGGATCCCTCTCCTCTTCAAGAATTGAATTAAGCAGGGTTGCCCTTTTGTCGATATTTTTCCTCTTCAGAGTTTCAACATCCATGAGTTTCCGTTCTGATGCATAATAAAGACCGTCACAGATCCATTTTACAAAACCGGAACAGTTGAAACCGGATGATTTTTTTCTGGCCTGACATTGAATCGATAAAGACGAAATTCCCGTTTTCATCCTGTGCGCCGTCATCTGAATCCCTGAGATCGGACAGTCTGTCCTGAATTTTACTGCTGATGTTTTTAAGCTTGCTGTTTGAATCTGCATCAAACTGACGGCTCAGGAAACTCCAGTCAACCATATATTCGGAAAGTTCCACAATCCTGTCAAATGGGGACAGTACAAGCTCATTTATGGAAACAGGAATCAATATATCCCTGTATACAGGAGAACCATAGAACATCATTTCAAGAAGTGTTTTACCTTTTCTTTCTGTTATCTTCAGATATGTATCTTTTGATTCTTTAAGAAATATTTTTATCTGGGTAATCCTGCCGCTTTGAATATCCCTCTTGATTATATATGTTCCGGGAGAGACAGCCTTGAAAGTATCAAGATCGCCGTTTATGAAGAGGAAATAATAATCTGATCCTTTCTTGAGAACACTGAAACGGACAAGATTTCCGGTAAGGAAAGATTCGCTTACAGCAATTTTCTGTTTTTCTATTTCAGAATTTGCCCCGAAGATAATGTTCCGGAATTCCCTTCTGACTTCATAATTATCAGGAATAATTCCCTGCCCTGTTTCCAGATCTATGGAATAAAGACCTGAAACAGACAATAATGAGAAAAAAAATAGAAATATTACTGGTCTCAGCTTTCCTTCCATATTTTTCTAGTTTCTTTCAGTGAGAGTTCCACAGGTATTGAAGCAACCCCGAAACTCTTTCTTATTTTATTCTTGATATAGGAAACATAAAATGCAGGGAACTTTTTTGATTTATTTACAAACAGAACAAATTTAGACGGGTTTGCACTTGTCTGAGTCATATACCTGATCTTATATCTTACACCGCTGACAAAGGGGGGAGGATTATCTTCAACCCATTCCTTGAGTGCCTTGTTCAGTGATGATGTTGAAACACGGGTATTCAACTGCCTCCATACCTTGTAAACAGTCTTAAGAAGCTCATCTATACCTGTATTTTCAAGCGCGGAAATCGGGACTATGGGTGCAAACTCAAGAATTGGAAAAAGGAACCTTATCCTGTCTTCAACAGCATTTATCATATTTGGGACCTTTACAAGCTTGTCCCATTTATTCAGAACTATAATTACCCCTTTACCCTTCTTAACAATCTGATTAGCAATTTTCTTGTCCTGCTCGGAAAGTCCTTCGACTCCATCAATCATGAGAAGGACAACATCAGCATCTTCAATAGTCTTAATCGCCCTGGAAACAGAATAATACTCAACATTTTCTGTAACCTTGTTTTTTCTCCTGATCCCTGCGGTATCCATAATCTGGTAATGAAGATCCCTGTGAACAAAATCACCTTCAACTATATCACGTGTTGTGCCGGGGATGTCAGAGACTATGGAGTTTTCCTTACCTGTCAGGAGGTTATTAAGTGTTGATTTTCCTGTATTGGGTTTTCCAAGAAGAGCAAGCCTGACATTAAACTCTTCATCTGTATAATCTTCTTCAACAATATCATATTTTTCTTTCAGAAAATCAGTAACAAGTTCTTCAAGCTCTCCGATGTTATATCCATGGGATGATGATATCCCTATAACATTTTCAAAGCCGTATGAATAATAGTTCCACATCTCATTTTCTTTTTCAGGATAATCAATCTTATTTACAACAAGAATAATCCTGTCATGGAACCGCCTGAGTTTTTCTATAAAAATCTCATCCTCGCCTGTAATTTCCCTTACATCGAGGAGAAAGAGAATAAGGTCTGCCTTCTCCATCATCTGAAGGCTCCTGTCTGTTACCAGGCTGTCAAGACCTTCCTGTTCGGCTTTTACTCCGCCGGTATCTGTAAGCCTGACCCTCACATTGTTAAGTACGCATACCTCGCTTACAGGATCTCTTGTTACTCCGGGAGTAGGATCTGTAATTGATTTACGTTTTTTTATAAATCTGTTGAAAAGTGTGGATTTACCTACATTAGGTCTTCCCGCAATAATCACTTCGGGAAGTTTTTTATTAGTTATCTGTTCCAAATCGTTCATTATACCATTTCTCTAAATATTTCGTTATCTCTGTTCCGGATCCGATTTCCATAATTCTGCTTACAACATTCTCAGCTTCTTCAAACGATACATTTCTTATTATTTTTTTCACTATCGGAATACTTGATACACTCATACTCATTTCATCAATACCGAGACCAAGAAGTACAACTGTAGCTATAGGATCTCCTCCCATTTCTCCGCAGATACCGACAGGTATACCTTCTTTCTTTGCAGCATCGCATGTCATTTTTATGAGTCGGATAATTGCAGGATGAGACGGCTGATAGAGGTATGCAATTTTTTCATTGCCTCTGTCAATAGCAATTGTGTACTGAATAAGGTCATTTGTACCAATTGAGAAGAAATCTACTTTTTTAGCAAGGAATTCTGCTGAAAGTACTGCTGCAGGGACTTCAATCATTATCCCTATAGGAACTTCGCCGTTAAATTCCCTGCCTTCATTCTTCAGAGATTCTTTCACCTCTTCAATTATTTCAAGCACATTATCAAGCTCTTCCGGTCCTGATATCATGGGAAACATTATCCTGAGATTACCGTAAACTGATGCCCTGTAAAGAGCTCTGAGCTGCCTCTTAAATATTTCATGATTAGTAAGACAGAACCTGATACCCCGCCATCCGAGCAATGGATTCTTTTCATTGTGCTGTTCCATTCCCGGAAGTGTTTTATCTCCCCCTATATCAAGGGTTCTTATTGTTACAGGGCGTCCATCCATTTCAAGAAGAACATTCCTGTATACTTCATACTGCTTTTCTTCATCCTTGTAATACTCAGACTGGAGAAGAAGGAATTCAGACCGGAAAAGCCCCACACCATCCGCATTGTGTGTTTTTACAGATTTAACCTCTTCAGGGACCTCTATATTTGCTTTTATTATAATTTTCCTACCGTCTTCAGTTACAGCGTCTTTCTTAAAATACTTCTTGAGCTTTATATCAGCTTTTTTGTTTTTTTCAATTTCTTCGCGGTATACAGAAAGAGTTTCAAGATCAGGATCAATAACAACAACACCCTTGTTGCCGTCAATTATAACAGTATCTCCACCCTTAACCCTTTTTGTTATATCGGAAAGTCCCACAACAGCAGGGATTTCAAAAGAACGTGCAATAATTGCAGTATGAGAGGTTTTCCCTCCCGCATCAAGAATAAGTCCTTTTACCTTCCTCTTGTCCATAATAATTGCATCAGAAGGAAGAATATCATGGGCAGCAATTATGTGTTTATTTTCAAGATTACTTAAATTCAGCCTGTCCATGAACATGAGATTGTTCAGTACTCTTTTAGACACATCTTTGAGATCATTAGCCCTTTCCCGGAAATAATCATTATCAGAGGATTTTAATTTCTGTATAAGTAATTCTATGGTTTCGAAAAGGGCCCATTCAGCGTTAATAAGATTTTCTTCCAGAGCCTCTTTTATCTGCCTTGTAAAATCAGGATCACTCAGCATAAGTATATGAGAATCCAGCAAAAGTATCTCCTTCTCACCCAAGCTGTCTGTTGTGAGATTTTTCAACACTTCAATTTCATGTACTGCCTTATCTACAGAACCGAGAAACCTTTTATATTCCTTTTCAACATCTCCCTTTTTTATTTCATACCGGGGGATGTTGACACTTTCTTCAACATATAAAAAAACAGAACCGATATAAATACCAGGAGAGGCTGAAATTCCTTTGATTATTTCCATTGATTTAAATATAGATACTTTATCTATCATTGTCAAATATCAACTGGCGCAACACAGTTTCTCTTTTATATATAAAGATTTTATTGTAATATTGTATAGAAATACTATAAAAGAATAAGCATTATGAAAAAAAACAATAAAAAAACAAATAAGAAATCTTCCCCGGCAGGCTGCCTGTTCTGGGTCGCAGTTATACTGCTTTTTATAATAATTTTTTTCCTCAATCACAAAGATATTGAACAGGTTATTTCTTCAACAGGATTCTTCAATTTATTTGACAGAGATACACAGGAAAAGCCTGTAGAAGTCGAAAGAATAACCGGGGAAAGGGAAAAACCAGTTGAAAAGGGAAATGAAATAATAATAGAACCTGAAAGAACCGCTGTAAAACCTGCCGAACCGGAGACAAATACAGAAAAAGTTATCAAGCCAAAGATCCAGGAGCCTGATTTTAATTTCAGAGATACAAAACTCTATTTCATAAGCGTAAGTTCTGACGGTGGTGATATTTCCATGATAAATATCACGAGAAAAATTAAATACACAGATTCTCCTCTAACAGCAACACTAGATGCCCTTCTTGCGGGGCTTACCACATCTGAAATTAATTCAGGCTATATATCTCTCATACCGGACGACACACGAATTTCCGGGATCAGAATATCCGATGGTACAGCATATATAAATTTCAATGAGAATTTTCTCTTTAATTCTTTCGGACGGGAAGGATATATAGGTCAGCTTAAGCAGGTTGTTTACACGGCTACTGAATATTCTACAGTAAAAAGGGTGCAGTTTCTTATTGAAGGCAAAGTACAGAAATACCTGGGGTCAGAAGGAATATTTATAGGAAATCCGCTTTCAAGAAACTCTTTTTAACATATTTTCATCACACCATAATATGCAATCCAGGATCTCTGTTGTTCCACATGCGTTACACATCGTTACCTGAACTGAACCGGGTAAACAGACTTTACTGAATATGCTTAAGATTATTTTCCCGAGACAAGAACAGATATTTTCTTTTTTATTTCTTCATTATTTAAATACAAGCTGTCGGTAAGCAGTGCAAGAAATTCTCTATTCCCTTTTTTCCCTTCAATTGGGGATTCAATTATGTCTTTTACATAGACTTTCTCATCTGCAAGTTCATCTACAACTTTTTCCAGTATATCTTTCAGCTTTTCAGGATCTTCAACAATCCCCTTAAAGTCCGGATCAGTGCTGTCTGCTTCAAATTGGGGTTTAATAAGAGCGATAAGTTTTTTTTCAGAAACAATCTGAATTATTCTTGCTGCAGCTCCTTTAATAGAGCGGAATGAAAGGTCTGCTGTACCGATATCAGGGACCGGATCAAGATTTTCTATTTTCATGATATTTTCCCGCTCATGAACAAAAACCCGGCAGTCGCTTCTTAATTTATAATCAAGCTGGTTATATCCTACATCAACAGCATGTACACCGGCTGCTCCATACTGCAAAAGACAGTCTGTAAAACCACCTGTTGAGGAACCCGCATCAAGGATTATTTTGTTCGAAACATCAATATTCCAGTAGCTTAGAGCTTTTTCTATCTTGTAGCCACCACGCGAGACATATTTTTTTGTATTTATACTAATTTCAGAATCCGGGTTTACTTTAAATGAGGGGTCTTTAATTTTTTCATTATTTACAGTCACATTGCCGCACAGGATGGCAGCATAGTTTTCGTTATCACTTTTTTCCGGATACTTTTTTTTAAGCAGCTGGTAAAGAGATATCTTCCTCATGCAGGTTCATTTATTCTTTTGATTGAAAGAGCTTTCCCTGTTTCCTTATCGATTTCAATAACAGCTCCATTAATCATTCCGTCTGTTTCCGCTATTTCCATTTTAAAAGGCATTTGAGTAAGTGACCGTTTTATAGCTGTTCCTTTTTCAGCACCGATAACTGATTCCTCCGGTCCTGTCATTCCGAGATCTGTTATATAAGCAGTACCGTTTTTCAGAATCCTTTCATCAGCTGTCTGAACATGTGTATGAGTACCGGCAACAACACTGACCTTCCCGTCAAAATACTGGGAAAAAGCTTCTTTCTCCATCTGGGATTCAGCATGAAAATCAACAATTATAATTTTTGTATCAGAAGAGAGTTTTCGTATTATATCTCTGCCAACCTGAAAAGGACAATCCAGATTTGACATACTTTCACGTCCTTCAAGATTTACAACACCTATTTTTATCCCTTTTTTTTCAACAGTGCAGAACCCTTTACCTTTCACCCCTTTTGGATAATTAGCAGGTCTCAGTAATGTATCATCGCTTTCCAGAAGCGGTAATATTTCAGCTTTCTGCCAGACATGGTTCCCTGATGTGATAACATCTGCCCCGCCCTGGTAAATTGTCTCAGCTGTTTTCGGTGTAATTCCAAAACCATCTGCAGAATTTTCGCCATTAACAATAATAAAATCGGGATTTAATTTTTTTATAAGTTTTTTAAGCTGGAAAAATACTATACGACATCCTGTCTGCCCGACGATATCGCCGAGCATCAGGACTTTTATGGAATTATCTTGCATATTCAACTATTCTGGTTTCTCTGATAATTGTAACTCTGATTCTTCCAGGATATCTGAGTTCAGATTCAATTTTCTTGGCTATTTCCTTACCAAGATCACTGGCTTTGTCGTCTGTTACACTTTCATTGTTTACGAGAATTCTAAGTTCACGGCCAGCCTGTATAGCATAAGCCTTATCAACACCTTCAAATTCAAATGCAATCTTTTCGAGATTTTCAAGTCTCTTGATATAATTATCAAGAGTTTCTCTTCTCGCACCAGGTCTTGCCGCAGATATAGCATCTGCAATCTGAACAATTACAGATTCTATGCAGGAAGGTTCAACATCATTGTGGTGAGAACCGACAGCATTGACAACTCTGGGATCTTCACCCATTTTTCTTGCCGCTTCCATACCGATTTCAGCATGGTTACCGTCACCGTTTGTTTCCATGCCTTTACCAATATCATGCAGGAGAGCTGCCCTTCTGGTTAATATTTTGTTTGCACCGACTTCCGCAGCAATCATACTGGCTACAATTGCCACTTCTTTTGAGTGCTGTAATACATTCTGTCCGTAACTTGTTCTGAAATGAAGTCTTCCCAGAGCTCTGACGCCATCAGGACTCATGTTGTGAATACCAAGATCAAAAAGAACTTTTTCACCTTCTTCATAGATAATCTGGTTTACTTCTTTTTTAACCTTGTTGACAATTTCCTCGATTCTGGCTGGATGTATTCGACCATCCATAATAAGCCGTTCAAGTGAAACCCTCGCAACTTCCTTCCTGACAGGATCAAAACAGGAGATTACAACTGCTTCAGGAGTATCATCAATAATAATATCAACACCTGTGAGCGTCTCAAGAGTCCGGATATTTCTACCCTCTCTCCCGATAATTCTCCCCTTCATCTCATCATTTGGCAGAGTTACCGATGCAATAGTTACTTCAGACACAACATCAGTAGCTATTCTCTGTATAGTGGAAACAAGTATACTTCTGGCTTTTTTCTCGGAAGTAAGCTGTGCTTCCTGTTCAATCTTGTTCAACAGTGCCTGGGCATCATGCTTAGCCTCGTTTTCAAGAGACTGCATTATTAATTTCTTGGCTTCCTCTGCGGATAAACCGGAAACCTCTTCAAGTTTTTTCTGCCAGGCTTTTTCCTGTTCTGCAATACTTAATTCTTTGTTCTCTAAATTTCTCTCACGGTCTGAGACAGCCTGCTGCTGCTTTTCAAGCGAAACAAGCTTATTATCAAG
Organism: Spirochaetia bacterium; assembly: GCA_963662265.2. GTDB lineage: Bacteria > Spirochaetota > Spirochaetia > CADAEX01 > CADAEX01. The sequence continues at coordinate 19,808 of CAXXHA010000006.1, forward strand.
GTTATCTTCTTTTTGCAATAGACGTCTTTCAAAACGCTGAAGTTCACCTCTTCGTTCCCGGAATTCTTTCTCGTGCTGATTCCGTTCCTTAAGAACCTGATCTTTTGCTTCTAAGAATAATTCTTTTTTACGAGCTTCTGCTTCTTTTACAGCATCCTGTTTTATTCTCTCAGCTCTCTGTTCTGATGATGAAAGCTGAAATCTAGCATATAACCATCGAATTGACCAACCTAATATCAAACCAATGAGAGGAAGAGCTATGTAAATTATCAACTGCATAATCTTCCTCCATCATACTTTTTAATACATGATAATAACTTTTTTCTTATTTTGTTGTCAAGAATTATTAAATCTTATTTTTGGAGATTATGGACTTTTTCAAGCATATCCTCTATTGATATTGTCTTGACATCCGGAGAAAGAAACAGATAAGCCTGCTTCTTTCTGAATTTGATAGGTATAAGAAGTATGCTCTTAATAAAACTTCTGTCTTCATCAGAAAATATATTGTCATACTCTGGGAATCCTTCGGTTCCTGCCTTGAGATAGAATATTTTTCTGTCTTTCAGGATTTCTGAATAGAATTCATCTTTCTTTTTCAGTTCCAGAAGAGTATTTATTTTATTAAGGCCTACACTCATCTCGGGATAATACCTGGTCTCATCCTGTACAAGAACAGCCCCGTATATTGATTTAACTTCTCTTGATATCTTCAGCAGAGCTTTCATATTTGCAATAGAAGATTCTCCTGTATATTTACTGCTGTACATATCAAAATCAAAACCATACTCATCTGTAATTATTTTGTTTATATCTATTTCTATCTTTTCTTCATCGATTTCTTCAAACTCGCCTTCATCATCAAAAACAGGAAGATCTATTTCTGCTTTTGCAAATATACCTGAAATCCCGGGAAAATTTCCAACGGATGAGTCTTCATCTGCATCCTTCATGGTTTCTTCCTGAATCTTTTCTTTTTCAGCATCAAAACCGGGAAGCTTTTTATAAATTTCCTCAAGGTGTTTTATATCATATATTTCCAGGAGTTTTTCTTTTTTAAGCATTTTCAGCTTATCACTCAATGTAAGATTTTCAAGTTCATGGTATTCAATATCTTTTATTTCTTCTAATACAGCCATTTCAGCAAATCCTGTATTTTCTTCCATCTTCTGTTTCCTTATCTCTTCAAATACATTATCTAAAACATTTATATTGCGATTATATTCTTTTATCCATTCACTTGAAATATATTCTACATCATACTCATCAAAATCATCTTTTTCTACTGCTGGTTCCAGGTATTCAACTTCTTCTTTATCTTTCTCTATTATAAGCGGGATTATTTCTTTTACAAGTTCAAGCTCTTCAAGCTCTTCAAGTTCTCTTAAATCTTTTTCTACTTCAACTTCTTCAAGATCCTCAACCTCTTCAAGTGTGTCTACAGCTTCTGCCTCTTCTTCTCCAAGTTCTTCAAGTTCACCAACTTCTTCAAGCAGTTCAAGTTCCTCTAATTCAGATTCCCCGCTCTCAATTTCTCTCTGCTTCCTGTAAACATCAATTCCATCTTCAGAAACCGCATCAATTGTTTCAACAAGTTCATTTTCATCCAGGGCGCTTAATTCTCCTGCGCTATCATCAATTTTATTTTTTCTTATAAACAGATTTAATTTATCAATTTCATCTTTTGTTTCAGGTTCTGATAGAGGTATGAACCCTTTTTCTGCAGCAGATACTACCATTTTAATAGCATCTTCACTGATTATATGTTCAGCAATGTTTTTATATTTATCAGGATGTTCTTTCAGATCTGTTGAATCAGCAGGTATAAGTTCTTCTTCAATTTCTGCGGTCTCAGCTGCTTCTACCGACCCCTCAATCTCTTCGAGTGCTTCAACTTCCTCGAGTTCTTCAACCTCTTCTACCCCTTCGATCTCTTCAAGATCTTCGGGGACTTCGGCCTCTTCGAGGGCCTCGACTTCTACTGGTTCGCCAAGTTCTTCAACCTCTTCTACCCCTTCGATCTCTTCAAGATCTTCGGGGACTTCAGCCTCTTCGACTTCCTCGACTTCTACTGCTTCGCCAAGTTCCTCGACCTCTTCTACCTCTACAGGTTCTCCAAGTTCTTCAACCTCTTCTACCCCTTCGATCTCTTCAAGATCTTCGGGGACTTCGGCCTCTTCGAGGGCCTCGACTTCTACTGGTTCGCCAAGTTCCTCGACCTCTTCGCCCCCTTCGATCTCTTCAAGATCTTCGGGGACTTCGGCCTCTTCGAGGGCCTCGACTTCTACAGGTTCTCCGAGTTCTTCAACCTCTTCTACCTCTACAGGTTCTCCGAGTTCTTCAACCTCTTCTACCTCTACAGGTTCTCCAAGTTCCTCAACCTCTTCTACCTCTACAGGTTCTCCAAGTTCCTCGAGTTCTTCTGCCTCTACAGGTTCTCCGAGTTCCTCGAGTTCTTCTGCCTCTACAGGTTCTCCGAGTTCCTCGAGTTCTTCTACCTCTACAGGTTCTCCGAGTTCTTCAACCTCTTCTACCTCTACAGGTTCTCCAAGTTCCTCAACCTCTTCTACCTCTACAGGTTCTCCAAGTTCCTCAACCTCTTCTACCTCTACAGGTTCTCCAAGTTCCTCGAGTTCTTCTGCCTCTACAGGTTCTCCGAGTTCCTCGAGTTCTTCTGCCTCTACAGGTTCTCCGAGTTCCTCGAGTTCTTCTACCTCTACAGGTTCTCCGAGTTCTTCAACCTCTTCTACCTCTACAGGTTCTCCAAGTTCCTCAACCTCTTCTACCTCTACAGGTTGTAAAGTCTTTTTTGCAGGTGCTTTTTCAGCAACTGCAGCCGAAGTTCTTACTGAGCCTAAATCAAGTTCGCTCTTGAGTATCTTTTTAACTATTTCATCAATATTGCTTATTTCTATATTAGCTGCTGTCTTTCCAGGCGCTTCTTCAAATCTTCCAGCAAGAAGTCCTATTATTTCATCCCAACTTTTATCAATCAGAAGATTAACCTCTTCTTCCTGATTACTTTTTATTCCTCTTATACCTTTCTTGACTTCCCGTTTTACTTCTTCTTTTCTGCTTTTTAGTTCTTTTTTCCATCTTTTCCAGTCTATTTCATGCTTGGTATCAAGGTATTCAATCAGAAAATTTATCTGGAACCTTTTTACCCTGTCCGAGATTACAGATATCCTGTCCTGCCTTAGATTAAAAATCAGAAATGTTACTATATTAAAAACAAAAAAGGTTACTATTAAAAGAATATACCGGTAAAACTGGTCAATCTGAAATATTTCCCTCAGAAGAACTATTCCGCTGAATCGCCTGTCACCCCTGAATGTCAGCAGGGCATATTCTTTACCTGATTCATCTTCATAGATATATTTGATTTTTTCATAATCTGTCTTTTCCCAGTTGTTCCTGATTATTTCAGAAACTTTTTCACTTTTGTCAAACAGATTTAAAACAACACCTGTATCTCCGATAAGTGCAATATTATCATTTTCATCAAGCAGATAATTTTTTTTGAGATACTGCTCCAGGTCTTTATATTCAAAAGCTGCCTGTATAAAACCTCTTTTTATACCAAACTCATCTTCAAGATCATTTTTAACAAATATATTATTTTCTTTTTCACTGAAGAGTAATTCTCCTGTCTTCAGGTTATCAATTCTGTCTCTTTCTGCATCTGAGAGAGCTTTTTTATATGTTTTATAGATAACTCTGAATTCTTCCCGTGAGTTTATATCATTTTCATTTGTACTGTAATGTATTTTACCTTCATCATCGACGACTCGTACATATTTGAAATATATGTTTTCCTTTTTGACTTTTTTTATGAGGTTATTACGCTGAAATATATCTTCTTTACTCTGATTGGTGAGAAATACCCTTTTGATAGCTTTTTTTTCACTGATATCTTCAACAGTTTTATTAAGTACTTCTGAATATTCTTCTATACCGGCTAAAACATCATTAAGATGCTTTTCATAGTCGCCAACAATTTTATTGTTATAGTATTTTGTTTCAATTATATCAAAAAGACTTGAGAAAGCTATAACTGTGAATCCGGCAAACAGTACAAGAGACAATATAATACTTAGTGCTGCTTTTTGTATTACTTTCATTTTCTCCGTACTGTACCTTTTTTATTTTTCAGCATATTTGTTATTTTTTCACCTTTAAAATCTTTATCCTGTCTTTTTTATGTTTTTTTTTCTTTTGCTGCACAGAAATTCTTTATCATTATCGACAAAAAAAAAGGAGAGGTAAACACCTCTCCTTTCTATTTTTAATATTTTTTTTATTCTTCGCTTTTAGCTTCTTCTGCTTTTTCTTCAACAGCTTCCGCTTTCGCTTCTTCTTTTACTTCTACTGCCTGTTTTTCAGGTGCTGCTTTTTTCTTTTTCTTGTCCTTTTTTTCAGCCTTATCTTTGCTTTCAGCTTTTTCTACAAGTTCAAGAAATACTATTTCTGCTGCATCACCTGCTCTTCTTCCAAGTTTGAGAATTCGAGTATAACCCCCTTCTCTTGTTTTAAATCTTGGAGCAATATCTGTAAAAAGTTTCGCAAGGATTTCCTTATCCTTAATATCTTTTGCTATAACTCTCCTGTTATGAACAGAATCAACCTTAGCTCTGGTAATCATTTTTTCAGCTGTTCTTCTGATTTCCAAAGCTTTTGCTTTAGTTGTTTTGATTCTTTCATATCTAAAAATAGAAGTTACCATATTACGAGTCATAGCTTTTCTATGACTGCTTTTTCTACTAAGCTTGTTAAATCCCATTCTGTTATTCATCTTCGTTTTCCTTCTGAATATTCTGGTTTACTGTGTGTCTCAGATTACTGTAATCAGTCATACCAAGCTCAAGATCCCATTCTTTAAGTTTTTCCTTTATTTCAAGGAGGGATTTTTTACCAAAATTTCTTGTTTTAGCAATATCATCTTCTGTTCTTGATGTAAGTTCGCCAATTGTTCTTATATTGGCATTTTTCAGACAGTTACTTGATCTGACTGAAAGTTCAAGTTCATCAACAGGTGTATCAAGGATTTTCCGAATTTTTTCTTCTTCTTCATCCACATCATCTTCAACACCAATAGAATCTTCATCAAAGTTAATAAAGATTGTAAAATGATCTTTTGCAATTTTAGCAGCTTCAGCTACAGCATCTTCAGGATTTATTGTTCCATCTGTCCATACTTCAAGGATAAGCTTATCATAATCATTTCTGTATCCGACTCTGGTGTTTTCTATGTTATACTTAACCCTTTTAATTGGAGAAAAAACAGCATCTATAGGAATAGTACCGATAATTTCAATGTATTTTTCATTGACTTCGGATGGTACATATCCCCTTCCAAGATCGATCTGAATTTCAATATCTACATTTGCATCAGCCATAAGAGTAGCAATCTTCAGATCCTTATTTATAATTGTTATTTCTTCATCATTTTCAAAGCTTTTGCCTGTTATTTCCCCATTAGAAGCATTTTCAAGCAGAATTATTTTCTGCTCTATATCTTCTGAGAGCTGTATCTGGAGCTGTTTAAGATTATTTATAATTACAGGTGTATCTTCCACAACTCCCGGTATTGATTCAAATTCGCTTGAAATTATGTGTGGATTACCATCTGCATCATAACTTGTAAACTTTACAGCAGATACTGCATATCCCTGAATAGAGGATAAGAGAATTCTTCTTAAGGTATTTCCTATTGTAGTCCCTACACCTCTCTCAAACGGATATGCAACAAACTTACCATAATTCTGAGAGCTTTCGCTCTGCTCAAAAGAAATACCTTTAGGTCTTTTAAATCCCTTTAAAAGGTTTTTTCTTGCCATTTAATTACCTCGAATAAAGCTCGACTATTAACTGCTCATTGATTTCTGCAAGGTCAAGAACCTCACTTCTCAATGGATATGCCTTTAAACTTCCTTTCATCTCATCAGGATTTACTTCTAACCATGGCATTACACCTGATTTAGAATATTCTTTAAGGCTTTCTTTAATAGCCACAAGTTTTTTACTTTTTTCCTTAATTTCAATAACATCGTTTACTTTAACAGAATAAGAAGGTATGTTAACCATTTTACCATTAACATATACATGACCGTGACTTACAATCTGTCTTGCCTGGTTTCTAGAAGAAGCAAATCTCATTCTGAATACAATGTTATCGAGTCTTCTTTCAAGGAGAGTAATAAGGTTTTCACCTGTTTTCCCCTGCATTCTGTCGGCTCTGTTAAAAGTCAGCTTAAACTGTTTTTCAAGCATACAGTATGTTCTTTTAAGTTTCTGCTTTTCTCTAAGCTGGAGACCATAGTCAGTCATTTTACCAGCTCTGGCTTTCTGAGCCTTACCCGGAATATTCTTTTTCTGTGTAATCGGACATTTGGCAGAATTACATCTTTCCCCTTTCAGGAAAAGTTTTTTTCTTTCTGCTCTACATAACCTGCATTTTGGTCCTAAATATCTAGCCATTAATATCTACCTCGTATTCCCTTATACTCTTCTGGTTTTCCTTGGTCTGCATCCATTGTGTGGAATTGGAGTAATGTCTTTAATAGTCATTACTTTCACACCAAGAGCTCCGATTGATCTGATAGCAGACTCTCTTCCTACACCAGGTCCTTTTACAAATACATTTACTTCTCTGAGACCGTAGTCCATTGCCTTTTTAACAGCAGTTTCAGCTGTTGTCTGTGCAGCATAAGGTGTAGATTTCTTAGCACCTTTGAACGCCAGAGCACCGGCACTTGCCCATGAAAGAGCATTTCCCTTTAAATCTGTAATTGTAACTATAGTATTGTTAAAAGTAGCCTGTATATAAACGTTTCCGCTGTATACGGTCTTCTTTTCTCTTTTTTTCTTTATTTTAGCCAATTAAAATACCTCCGACGTTACTTTTTCTTACCGGCAACAGTTTTCTTCTTGCCTTTTCTGGTTCTGGCATTGTTTTTTGTATGCTGCCCTCTTACCGGAAGACCTCTTCTGTGCCTGAGACCTCTGTAACAACCGATATCCATTAACCTCTTAATATTCAGAGATACTTCAGTTCGTAATCTACCTTCAACTTTGTATTCACTCTCAATCTCTTTTCTGAGAGTATTGAGTGATTCTGAATCAATATCATTTATTTTAACATCAGGATCAATACCAGTTTTTTTACAAATATCCACAGCTGAAGTTCTGCCTATCCCGTAAATATAGGTTAATGCAATTTTAACGCTCTTGTTAGGCAGGTCAATACCTGCAATTCTAGCCATCTAGATATCCCCCTACTTCTGTCTCTGCTTATGTTTTGGATTCTGACAAATTATTCTTAAAACCCCGTTTCTTCTGATTACTTTGCATTTATCGCACATAGGTTTTACACTTACTCTTACTTTCATTATAAACCTCTCTTAAAGATTCCTTGATCTCAGCTTTCCTTTTCTTACAATACCGTCATGATGGTGCATCTTAAGATGTCCTTCAATCTGTGACATTGTATCAAGATCCACACCAACCATAATAAGAAGAGATGTTCCTCCCATCAGCATTGATACCTGTCTCGGGAAATTGAACAATATCTGTACAATTGTTGGTATTATAGCAATAAAAGCGAGAAAAATTGAACCGGGTAATATGATTCTGTTCAATATTTTTGACAGATATGATTCAATTTTTTCTGTTCTGATACCCGGAATGGAACCGCCGTTTTCTCTTATCTGTTTTGCTATTTCAATAGGATTCAGTGAAACCTGTGTATAGAAATATGCAAAAAATATTATCAGGAGCGCATATGTAATAAGGTATGGAGCACCGGTAGGTCTGAACCAGTATGAAAGAGATGCCATCCATCTGTATTTAACACCAAGGCTTCCGAAAACCTGCAGAGGAAATGTCATAACTGATGATGCAAAAATTACAGGAATAACACCTGATGGATTGATTTTGAACGGTATATATGTGCTCTGAGCACCGTACATTTTTCGTCCAACAACTCTTTTTGCATAGTGAACAGGTATTTTTCTCTGACCCTGCTGTTCATATATTACAAGAGCAACAATACCGACAAACATTGCCATTACAATAATAACAAATACCGGGTTTAGTTCTCTTGCCCTTATTTTTTCAACAAGCATATAAAATGCCTGAGGCATTCTTGCGACAATACCGGCAAAAATTATCAATGATATACCATTCCCGATACCTCTCTGAGTGATCTGTTCACCCATCCACATCAGGAGGATAGTACCTGTAGTTACAGTCAGCATTGCTAAAATTGAATATGACAATGTAGACATTGTAATTGCATCAGGTATCTGTCTCGCATATACAGTTACTGCATATGACTGAATCAAACAGACAAAAACAGTACCGATTCTGGTATATCTCTGTATTTTCTTTCTGCCGCCTTCCTGTTCTGATATTTTCTTTAGACTCGGAAAAACCAGCAGAAGAAGCTGCATTATAATTGACATTGAAATGTAAGGCATAATACCAAGCATAAATACTGAGAAGTTTTTAAAACCACCCCCAGCAAAAAAGTCAATATACTCTGTTACTCCAATCGGTCCTGAATTTTCCTGAGCTAAAAAATATAATTTAAGAGCATTTACATTAATTCCAGGTATAGGAATTGTTGCACCAATTCTGAAGACAACCAGTACAACTATTGTAAATATTATTCTTTCCCTTAAATCTTTAATTCTGAAAACATCAACTAGCGGATTTCCTGCCATAATTTATTCCCTGCTATCTTTTTTTTCTTCAGTTACAACTTTTCCGCCGGCTTTTTCAACTTTTTCCTTTGCACTTCCGGATACTTTATCCAGAGCAACATCAAGTTTTTTTGATAATTCGCCGTTTCCAAGAAGTTTCACATATTTATCATTCTTTTTAATTATTCTCTTTTCAACAAGAGTATCAAGATTTACAGTTTCACCGTCGCTGTATTTATCATTTATCTCAGCAACATTAATAACTTTATAAACCTTTTTAAAAGGATAATTTGAAAATCCCCTGGCAGCAATTCTTCTGTAAAGCGGCATCTGACCACCTTCAAATCCCGGTCTTACTCCGCCTCCGGATCTTGCATTCTGTCCTTTATGTCCTTTACCGGCTGTTTTCCCAGTACCTGATCCAGGTCCTCTTCCGACCCTTTTTCTATTCCTGTTAGCACCAGCCGGAGCTTTTAAAATTAAATCGTCCATAATCTTTTTATAACTCCTCAACCTTTACGAGATGTTCGATAGTCCTAACCATACCCATAATTGCCGGATTAACCTCTTTTTCAACACTTGAACTGATTTTTCTCAGCCCAAGAGCTGCTGCTGTTTTTTTCTGTGCAGGCTTTCTTCCGATTAAGCTTCTAACCAGTGTTATTTTAATTTTTCCAGCCATAATTAACCCCACATATCATTTATGGTTTTTCCTCTGTCATGAGCAACTTTTTTTGCATCCATGATTTCAGAAAAGCCTTCAAATACAGCTTTAACAATGTTGATACTGTTTTTTGATCCAAGTGATTTACTAAGGATATCATGCACACCCACTGCATCCATAACCGCTCTTACAGGACCACCTGCAATAACTCCGGTACCTGGTGCCGCAGGTTTTAAAACAATTTTAGCACTCTTAAACTGAGCAAGAACTTCGTGTGGTATTGTGTTGTTTTTAAGAGGAACTTTTACCATGTTCTTTTTGGCTTTTTCCATTCCCTTTCTGATAGCTTCAGCTACATCGTTAGCCTTTCCGAAACCATATCCTACAGTTCCTTTCTGATCACCTACAACAACAAGAGCGGAAAATGAAAACCTTCTACCACCTTTCACTACTTTGGCAACCCTGTTCAGTTTAATAAGTTTTTCTACTAACTCTTTTTCCTGGTCCACAGTTTCCCCCTAAAATTTCAGTCCGGCTTTTCTTGCGCCGTCAGCGACCGCTTTGATCTTTCCATGGTATATGAAACCATTTCTATCAAAAACCACTGTATCAATTTTCTTTTCTTTCAGTCTTTCACCAATTACTGTACCGAGCTTTTCTGCTCCTTCAACAGTTGATTTAACATCTTTCAAATCTTTTTCAAGATTTGAAACTGATACCAGCGTATTTCCTGAAATATCATCAATAACCTGTATATATATATTCTTGTTACTTTTAAATACAGTTAATCTTGGTCGCTCAGGAGTACCTTTAATCTTACCACGGATACTTCTTTTTCTTCGTACCCGTCTTTTATTCTTTTCAATTAATCTCTTCATCCTAATCTACCTATTTAACACCAGATTTACCGATTTTTCTTCTGATAGTTTCATCAGCGTACTTAATACCCTTACCCTTGTATGGTTCTGGCGGCCTCATTGATCTGATTTCGGCACACGCCTGTCCAACAAGCTGTTTATCAATACCTGATACGTTTATCTTTGTAGGTCCTTCACAAGTTATTGTTAAGCCGTCAATTATCGGATATTCAATCTGCATTGAGTAACCAAGGCTTAAGAACAGTGATTTTCCCTGAACTTCAGCTCTGTAACCAACGCCGTTGATTATAAGCTGTTTTGTAAACCCTTTTGAAACACCAGTGATCATATTATTAATCAGACTTCTGTAAAGCCCGTGATATGATCTTGCTGTCTTCATATCGCTAAGTCTATCGACATATACACAGTTGTCTTTTTCGTAAATTTTGACCTCCGGTTTATAATCCTGAGTGAGTTTCCCTTTTGGTCCCTCTACAGTTACTTCTGTATCTGTAACACTCAGTTTTACACCCTGAGGTATCTCTATTGGTAACTTACCTATTCGAGACATATCTCTATACTCCTACCATATCGAACAAATCAGTTCGCCGCCGATCTGTTTCTCGTTAGCCTTTTTGCCGGTTGTAACACCAGCTGATGTTGAAATAACAACAGTTCCGAAGCCATTTCTTACTCTCGGCATTTTTTTGTAGCCTGAGTAAATTCGTCTTCCCGGTTTTGATATTTTTTCAATACCGTGAATAACAGGTTTTTCGTTTTCGTCATATTTCAAAAACAGCCTTATATAGTTAACACCATCCAGCTGGACCTTTTTGAAGTTTTTGATATAGCCTTCATTTTTCATTACTTTTACTATTTCAAGCTTAAGTTTTGAAGTGCTTATATCTACTCTGTCAAAACCTGCCCGACTGGCATTTCGTATTTTAGTCAGCATATCTGCAACAGGATCTGATACTGCCATTTATTTCTCCCTACCAACTCGATTTTGTGACTCCAGGAATCAATCCCTGGCTTGCAAGTTCTCTAAAACATATTCTGCACATCTGAAAATCTCTCATATAACCTCTGGGTCTTCCACAGATTCTGCATCTGTTTACCCGTCTTGTCATATATTTGGGCTTTCTCAGCGCTTTAATAATCATTGATTTTTTTGCCATCTTATTAACCCCTATTTCCTGAACGGCATTCCAAGTTTCTTAAGCAGGCTTCTTGCTTCCTGATCAGTTTTAGCTGATGTAACAATCGCAATATTCATTCCGCTTATTTTTTCAATCTTATCATAATCAATCTCAGGGAAAATTATCTGTTCTGTAATTCCCAGTGAATAATTACCATGACCGTCGAAACCGTTAGGATTAACTCCTCTGAAGTCTTTTACTCGCGGCAGAGCAACATTGACAAATCTATCAAGGAATTCCCACATGATATCCTGTCTTAATGTTACTTTTGCACCGATTTCATAACCTTCCCGAAGTTTAAAGTTAGCGATCGATTTTCTGGCTTTGGTCTTAACAGGTTTCTGTCCTGTAATCAATGCAATTTCCTTTAAAATTGATTCAAGAAGTTTTTTGTTTGTGATTGCTTCTCCGCATCCAACACTTACAACTACCTTTTCAACTTTAGGAATCTGCATAACAGATTTATAACCAAATTCATCAAAGATCTCTTTCTTGATTCCATTATACTTTACTTTCAGATTCGGTTCATTCTTACTCATTACAGCACTTCTCCGCATTTTCTGCATTTCCTGATCTTCTGATCACCGGAAACATCAATTGAGATCCTGGATGGTCCGCACTTTTTACACATGATCATAACATTTGAAATATCCATCGGTGCTTCAATTTCAGCAATTCCGCCTTTTTCTCCCTGTTTTTTGGGTTTCTGGGCTTTTTTGACCATATTTAGTCCGGCTACAATAACTTTGCCCTTTTCTCTGTCGATTCGGACAATTTTACCAGTCTTTCCTTTTTCTTTTCCGGCTACAACCTGTACTAGGTCTTCCTTCTTAAGTTTATATTTTACTACACTCATCATTAAAACCCTCTATAGCACTTCCGGAGCAAGAGAAACAATCTTCATATAGTTGGCTTCTCTAAGCTCTCTAGCTACAGGACCGAATATTCTCTTACCTCTTGGATTTAATGACGCATCAAGAATTACACATGCATTGTCATCAAATCTGATATATGTACCATCCGGTCTTCTAATTTCTTTACTTGTTCTTACTATAACAGCTTTGTGGACTTCACCTTTTTTCACAGGAGCATTTGGAAGCGCATCTTTTACTGCCACAACAATGATATCACCAATTGTTGCAGTTTTTTTCTTGCTTCCTCCAAGCACTTTGATACACTGTGCTTTTTTTGCGCCACTGTTATCTGCTACATTAAGATATGTCTGCATCTGTATCATATCTTTACCCCACTCCTTTCAGCTTCAATCAAGCGTTATTTACTTGGCTCTTTCAACAACATCAAGAAGCTGCCAGCATTTTTCCTTACTGATAGGCCTTGACTGAATAACTCTAACTGTATCGCCTTTGTTTGCATCATTTGTTTCATCATGCGCCTTAACTTTTTTTGTTTTAAGCACATACTTTTTGTAAAGTGGATGCAAAGTTCTATTTTCAATGGAAACAACAATTGTCTTATCCATTTTATCACTTACAACAAGGCCGGTATAAATTTTCTTACCCTTAATCTTATTCTGTTTATCCTGAGTGTTTTCCACTTTAATCTCCCAACCTTATCTTATACCCAGATCTTTTTCATGAATCAGGGTCTTAAGTCTGGCTATTTTTCTTCTCAAGTTTCTTTTCAAAACCGGATTATCAACATGTCCTAATACAGAATTAAACCGGATATCCATATGTTTTTTCTTGAGTTCATCCATTTTTGAATGAAGCTCTTCGTATGTTAAATCTCTAAAATTATCTTTCATATCCTACTCCAAGTCCCTTCTTACAACAAACCTGGTTTTGATCGGCAGTTTCTGTCCTGCAAGCTGCATAGCTTCTTTTGCAAGTTCTGTGTCTACTCCAGCCATTTCAAACATAACTGTTCCCGGTTTAACTACTGCTACCCAGTATTCCGGATTACCTTTACCCTTACCCATTCGAGTTTCTGCCGGTTTCTTAGTATACGGCATATCAGGGAAAATTCTGATCCAGACTTTTCCGCCTCTCTTGATTTTTCTTGTCATCGCGATTCTGGCAGCTTCGATCTGTCTGTTTGTAATCCATTTATTTTCTAATGCAACAAGTCCATATTCTCCGAAATCAATGCTGTTTTTTCTTGTAGCATTACCTTTCAGTCCTCCGGCTCCTCGCTGCTTTTTTCTGTATTTAGTTCTTTTTGGACTAAGCATTTCTACAAATCTCCTTAATTACTGGCTTTTCTTTTTTTTCTAACCAGCACTCCGGCATCATCTTTAATGTCCCGTTTGTAAACTTCACCATGAAACACCCAAACTTTAACACCAATTACACCGAAAGTTGTGTTTGATTCAGAAAAACCGTAGTCAATATTTGCTCTGAATGTATGAAGAGGTATTCTACCCTCTTTATACTGCTGAACTCTGGCCATTTCAGCACCGCCGAGTCTCCCGGCAATTCTGATTTTAATACCCTGAACTCCACCTTTCATTGCATTGTTGACTGCCTGTTTTAATGCTCTTCTGAAAGAACTCTTTGACTTAAGCTGTCTTGCAACATTATCAGCAATAAGCTGTGCATTTACTTCAGGTTTTTTCAATTCTTTAATCTTGATCTGGATTTTTTTACCAGCTTCTTTCTGAAGTCTTTCACCTATCTTTTCAATAGTTGCACCTTTTGTTCCGATAAGAATACCAGGTCTTGAGCTTTCAATCACAACTGTTATTCTCTGTGGCTGTCTGATTATTTCAATATTTGAAATTTCAGCACCTCTTGTTTCGGGGCAACTTTTTAAAAGTTTTCTCAGCCGAAGATCTTCATGCAGTGTATCTGCATATTCTCTGGGATCAACATACCATTTAGACTTCCAGGTCTTATTTATTCCAAGTCTTAAACCAATTGGATTAACTTTCTGTCCCAACTTATTCCCCCATCTCAGCTATTTCATCTACTACAACAGATATGTGACTCATTCTCTTTAAAAGAATGTCTCTCTTACCTCTTGCTCTGGCCCAGATTCTTTTCAGTCTCGGGCCTTCATTCACCTGCAGCTCTTTTATATATATCATTTCTTCATCAAGTTTCTTGTTCTGATATAAAGCATTAGCTGCTGCTGAAGCAATTACTTTCTTAAGTAATTTAGCACCTTTGTTAGGCATCGCATCAAGCTGTGCTACTGCATCAGTGTAAGACCTATTTCTGACAAGATCAGCTATCGGTCTAACTTTAGTAGGTGAAATCATTAAATACTTGGCCTCAGCCCTGTACCCTTTTTTTGCTTCCATAATTAAACACCTATTTCCTTATAACCTATCTTTTGGATTTCTTGTCGGAGTTTGCGTGCCCTCTGTAGAATCTTGTAGGTGCAAATTCCCCTAATTTATGTCCAACAAGGTTTTCTGTAACATATACAGGCACCCAGGTCTTTCCATTATAAACTGATATAGTAAAACCAACCATTTCTGGTATAATAGTGGAACATCTTGAGTAAGTTTTGAGCATTTTCTTATCTCCAGCCTTACCCATTTCCACTACTCTTTTATAGAGTTTCTTTTCTATAAATGGTCCTTTTTTTATCGATCTAGACACATCAATCTCCTACTTTCGCTTTTTAACAATAAATTTACCAGACTGTTTCTTTTTCTTTCTGGTTTTGTATCCTTTAGTAGGAACACCCCAAGGTGTTACCGGATGTCTACCGCCTGAAGTTTTACCTTCACCACCACCATGCGGATGATCGTGCGGGTTCATAACAACACCCCTAACCTTTGGCCGTTTACCAAGCCATCTTGATCTACCAGCCTTACCGATTGATACATTCATGTGATCTTCATTACCGACACCGCCGATTGTTGCGCTGCATTTTTTAAAGACCATTCTCATTTCACCGGAAGGCAGCTTAAGAGTTACATAATCCCCTTCTTTAGCTACTACCATTGCACTGGTTCCAGCTGATCTTACAAGCTGTCCACCTCTTCCAAGCTGAAGTTCTACATTATGAACTTCAATACCGAGAGGTATATTTTCTAATGGTATTGAGTTTCCTACTTTAACTGGTGCATCTGCTCCACTCTGGACAAATTCACCTACTTTTAACCCTTTAGGAGCTAAAATATATCTCTTTTCACCGTCTACATAATTCACCAGAGCAATATTCGCACTTCTGTTAGGATCGTACTCTATCTCTGCAACCTTGCCAGGCACACCGTATTTATCTCTTCTGAAATCGATAACTCTGTATTTTTTCTTGTGCCCGCCGCCTCTTCTTCTTACACTTATTCTACCGCCGGCTCCACGTCCTGCGCTGTATGAAAGGCCTTTTGTTAAACTCTTTTCAGGTACATTTGTTGTTATTTCTGAAAAGTCGAGAGTTGTTTTGAATCGCAAACCCGGTGTATTAGGTTTATACTTCTTTATGCTCACTTAATAGCCCCCTCTTTTACACACCTTCAAATAAATCAATTTTCTCACCAGGAGAGAGTGTTACAACAGCTTTCTTCCATGAAGTTTTCTGTCCTACTCTGTAACCTGACTTTTGTCCTGGTTGTTTTCTTTTACCTTTTACCCACATAACATTACATGCAACAGGCTTAACATTAAAAAGTTTCGCAACTGCTTCACTTACCTGATGTTTATTAGCTGCAGGTAAAACTTTGAAAACGTATTTAACGCTTTCTTCTTCACGCATTGCATTTGTTTTTTTCTGTAACAACCGGTTCTATAAGAATATTTTCCAGTTCCATCATCCTACCTCTTAATCCGCGCCGTAAAATTCGTTTAATTTACCGGCTGCTGATTCCATAACCAGTACATTTTTTCCATAAAACAAATCATGCGCTCTTAATCGATTGTATGAAAGAAATGTGAGCCATGGAATGTTTCTTCCTGCTCTTTTAACCATTGCATCATCATCTTTAAGAATCACAACTGTTCTTTCCTGACTTACAAGATTCTTTAATATTGAAGCAATATCAGCAGTTTTTCCGCTTTCAACTGTAAAATCTTCAACAATCTTCATTCTTTCATTTTTATTCTTAAGGCTTAAAATTGACCTCATTGCAAGTCTTTTCATCTTTCTGGGCATCTTGAAGTTGTAACTTCTTGGCCTGGGACCGAATACGATTCCTCCGCCTACCCATATCGGACTTCTTTTGTGACCTGCTCTGGCACGACCAGTACCTTTCTGACTCCATGGTTTTGCACCGCTGCCTCTGACTTCGCTTCGGCCCTTTGTGGATGCACAACCAACTCTTTTATTTGCAAGTTCGTTATTTATAGCGTAATAAATAGTTCCGTCACTAACTTCACAATTAAAGACTTTGTCGTTGAGTTCAATTGTTTTTATCTCTTCGCCTTTTACCGAAAAGACCTTCGCTTCCATTTATTTCCTCTGTCTATTTAATTGATTTT
>CAXXHA010000007.1:0-25243 GCA_963662265.2 Spirochaetia bacterium
ATTTGCATCCGGTATTCTTCCACACGGTACGACAACCATATGCCCGGATAACCATGAAATGACAAATGTTCTCGGCCTGAAGGCAGTAGAACTTTTTAAAAAGACAGCAGATTCTCTTCCTCTCAAGGTTTATCCTGCAATGCCTGTCTGCGTACCTTCTATTCCGGGGATGGAGGATGCAGGTGCATCGATAGGAGCTGAAGAGGTTAAAAAGGCATATGATGAGGGATGGGCAGAGCTCCAGGGTGAGCAGATGAATTTTCCGGGAGTTATATTCTCAGACCCCCATGTGCATGCAATAACTGCAGAAGGCCTGAGAGGCGACAAGGTACTCACCGGCCACTACGCATCGCCTGACCTGAACGAAGGCTTAAATGCGTTTATTGCTTCCGGTATGACAGCGTGCCACGAAAGCACAGAAGCTGGCGAGGCTCTTTTAAAGGCATCAAGAGGCATGTATGTTCAGCAGAGATACGGGACAGCATGGCTTGACCTTCCGAACCTGGTTCCCGCATTCATGGATAACCCTGATATAGATACCCGTATGTTTACAATGGTTACCGACGATGTAACCCCTGTAACAATAGCTGACAAGGGGCACCTTGTAAGGGTTTTAAGGAAAGCGGTTGAACTTGGGGTACCTGCAATAAAGGCTGTTCAGATGGTGACTATCAACGCGGCACAGCTTCTTGAAAAAGCAAGGCTCATTGGTTCAGTCTCACCGGGAATGGCTGCAGATATTCTCATAGTTGATAATCTAAAGGATTTCAACATGGAAAGGGTAATAAGCTGCGGTATCACCGTAGCTGAGAACGGAAAGCTCACCCATGAACTTCACTCATATGATTATCCCGATTGGGCGCTTAAGACTGTGCATATCAAAGAGCAGAAAGCTTCCGACTTTAAAATAAGCGCACCTGAAGATAGCAAAGGCGAAGCTGTTAAGGTAAGGGTAATAAGGCTTATTCCGGGTATGGTATATACGAAGGAAGAGCTGCATGATCTTGTCCCTACAGGTGGATATCTCGAAGCTGATGCGGGGAAGGATATAGCAAAACTTGCACTTATCTACCGCCACGAGAAGGAAGTCGAAGAGAAGCATAGAAAGGGTATGGGTTTTGTTACAGGGCTTACACTGAAGTCGGGGTGCGCATATGCTTCTACCGTAAGCCACGACTGCCATAATTTGCTGGTGATAGGTAATAACGATGATGCAATGGCGCTTGCTGCCAATACGCTTAGAGAGGCAGGGGGCGGACTTTGTGTTGTAATAGATGGAAAGGTCGAGGCTGTTATGCCGCTTCAGTTTGCAGGTCTAATGAGCCTCAAGTCTGTTGAAGATGCTGCTTCTGATCTCAAGGCGGTTGAAGAAGCTATAAGGAAGGCAGGGTGCAGCCATGATTCTGTTGAGATGACTATAAGCCTTCTGGGACTCATAGTACTGGGAGACCTTCACCTGTCAAACAGGGGGCTTGTTCAGCTGAAAGAGGGAAATCCTCCCCGTTTTGTAAGCCTTTTCTGCGAAGAATAATGCTTGATAAAATCCTGCCTTGCGGGGCAGGATAAATCATATAAGAAATATCGAAGACATCCTCATTAGGAGGCTTTTACGTCAATAACCAATTTCAGCCTGTAAACTCTGTTAATTACCTGTAAGCTATGGCAATTAACTGTAAGCTATGGGCAATTAACTGTAAGCTATGGGCAATCACCCGTAGACAGTAACTACAACGCTTCTTTCCTTTCTCGGGCCGTCAAACTCGCATAAGAATATGTTCTGCCACGTGGAAAGTCCCAGCTTGCCGTCAATCACAGGCACAGTCTCTGACGGCCCTGTAATGCCTGCCTTCAGGTGTGAATCGCCGTTCCCGTCCTGGTTGTCATGCAGCCACACTCCGCGGGGGATTATTTTCTTCATCAGGTTTACAACATCGCTCTGAACAGAATCATCCCAGTTTTCCTGTATCATTATCCCCGCAGTCGCACCCTGAACATAGACAGAGCATAATCCTGTCTTTATTCCTTCACCCGATGCCTTTGCAACGACAGTCCGTACCCTGTCTGTAATATCAATGAGTATTTCCCTTGTGGTGGTCCCTGTTTTTACTGTTTCCTGTATTATCATAAAGATAATTATAACAGATTTGATTCTTATTTACATAGAGGTAAAGGCTGTCTTAGTATATATATCATGAAAGGGAGATAAGAAAGTGAATATGAGAATAGACATTATATCAGCCCTGCTAATGATGTTTTTATTTAATGTTTCTGCCCAGGATAATGTAACTGTTCCGGGATCCGGGAATGGATCGGTTAATGGAAGCAAACTTTTTAATAGAAAGTGCCTGGGACATGAAAGAAGCTGGAAACAAAGGAAATAACAATTCCTCTGCTCCTGAACCTGAAACAGAAAACAGCCTGCTTGCTGACAGCAGCCAGCTTTTAGACGGTAACTTGCCTGTTAACGGGACTCAGCTTGTTGATGGCAGCCCGCTCACTGACGGCACCCGGCTTATAGACGGCACCCTGCTTATCGATGACAGCCTGCTTATAGATGGAACGCCCCCTGTCAGAAGTATTTGAAAAGTATGAGGTAAACAGGGAAGAATACCAATACTATCTCAAAGCAAATAATGTGGAAGAAAGGCTCTCTGAATACAGGGACAGTGAAGAGGGAATACTTGCAAAGGTTATTCTTCTTGCTGCCATTAATAAAAGCAGGGAGAAATATGATGCATCCCCTGTCAAGCTCGATATACTTGCATCAAGAGTTGCAAACAAAAATGGCAGAAGAGGCTGCTTTAAACAACTTCACAGGCCACTGGAATATGAAAGGTGAAAACCCTATCACCGCTACGCCTTTGCGGGAGGGGTTGACCATGTATCTGAAAATGCAAGCGCTTTATATTCATCCCGTGAGATGAAAAACAGCTTCTCAAACAGGATAAAACTAATGAAGGGATCCCATAAAAGGTTTATGGCTGAAGTGTCTCCCTCAGACGGTCACAAGAAGAATGTTATAGGAAAGAGCCACAACTTTGCAGGCCTCGGGTACTATTTAACTGAAAACCAGTTCCGATACTATGAAGAATACATAGACAGGTATCTTGATATAAGGCTTGGGGAGATAAACCCTTATCCCGGCAGCATGGCGGAATTTTCATTTAAATCCTTATCGGAAGGGCTTTATCCATACGCTGTTGTTGTATACAGGGAGCCCCCTCTGAAGAAGATGACTCCTATCCAGATCTCCCGGAAAGGTACATACCCTGACTACAGCAGAGACAAGTGCTGTACTTTCTGGCCGTGGCAGCTGAGTAGTCCTGATGAAAACGGGTTTATTCCTGTATCGTTCAAGGTTGACAGGAGCGGGACATATTATGTGCATGTTTTCATGAGCAGAAAGCCGTACACCGGGGGGCAAAGCGGGTCTACAAGGGGAAAACTCAGGGCTTCGGGTATTGTCTTTAAAGTCGATTGAGTGAAAGTATCTCTCTTCAATGCTGATATTTTATTTCAAGTCTTTTGGTTATGTTTAAAATAACACTCTGACTTTCTTTAAAATTGCCTCTTTTTGTTGGCTAAACAGGTGAAACAATATAAAATATTGTAAACCCATAAATTACAAGGAAAACTATTTGAGAAACGCTGCAGAAAATATCTGGGAAACACTGACTGATCTTGAGGAACTTATCGAATACGGCTATAGGACTGACAGCAGGGAGAAATATGTCTATACAGGCTGCAGATCTACAGACAGCAGCTGTATTACAGGGAGACTCTCTGGATATAATAGCCGGTGAAATCGAGAACTGCAGAAAGTGCGTCCTTTGCGAAAAGAGAAACAGGGTTGTTCCCGGTGCAGGTTCCCCGAATCCCGATGTTCTCCTTGTAGGCGAAGGTCCCGGGGGGGATGAGGATATTCAGGGAATTCCGTTTGTAGGCGCTGCAGGCAAGTATCTTGATAAATGGCTTACAGCTATCAGCCTTGACCGGAAAAGGGACTGCTTTATCGGTAATATTGTAAAATGCAGGCCTCCAAAAAACAGGGACCCGGAAAATGATGAAATTCATGCATGCCTACCTTACCTTGAAAGGCAGATTTCACTGCTCAAACCCAAAATAATACTCACACTGGGAAGAATATCAGGAAGAATTCTGACCGGGGAGGAAACAGGTATCGGACGGATGCGGGGGAGAATTTATTCCTACAAAAATATACCTGTAATCCCTACTTATCATCCGAGTGCGGTACTCAGGTATCCTGAAAAATACAAGCGTCCTGTATGGGAGGACCTTCAGAAACTTAAAGCAGAACTCGACAGAATAAAATCTTCCGGCAGCTGAGCATCAGTATCACAAAGCTGTAGGCAATAGCGTTAATAATAAATAATCTTTCATGCATTTTTGACAGGTAGCAATGGAACAGAAAAAAAAGTATCTTCAGATAGTCTTCAATACTCCCCTAAAAAACTCATTCACCTATCTTCCGCCTGAAGATCTGTCTCCCGAAGAGACAGATACTCTTGACTGCGGTGTAAGGGTGTCTGCCTATCTTGGAAAAAGGAAGATGACCGGCTTCATTGTATCCACATCTGGTGAAAAGCCTGAAGGTGATTTTGAAATAAAAAAACTGGAAAAAATAATAGATAAAAATCCTCTCTTTGATTCAGATTATTATGAAACAGTAAAATGGATCTCATCAATGTATATGTGTTCAGAGGGGGAAGCGCTTTTCAAGATGGTCCCCGCGGGAAAGCAGGAGAGAAAGCCGAACCTTTTCGAGGATATTGATGATGACTACAGCGAGGTTACTCTAAATGAAGAGCAGATTGCTGCGGTTGAAATAATCACCGGGAAGAAAGGGAATGATTCAGACAGGATCGGTCCGGTCGAGGGTGATAACAGTCTTTTCTATCTATTCGGCGTCACAGGATCCGGGAAAACCGAAGTCTATTTAAAAGCAGCAGAAGACACCCTGTCCATGGGAGGGGGGGTAATATATCTTGTCCCTGAAATTGCTCTCACACATCAGATGATTGATTATGTGTACAAGAGATTCGGTGACCGGGTTGCTGTTCTACACTCGGGAATAACCCCGTCACAGAAGCTTCATAACTGGAGAAGGATACAGAAAGGGGAAGCAGATATAGTTGTTGGGGCAAGGAGCGCTGTATTTGCCCCTGTAAAGAAAATTGGTCTAATAATAATAGATGAGGAGCATGAAAGCTCATACAAGGCAGGGCAGACTCCCCGCTACCATGCAAGGCAGATTGCAATGCACAGGGTAAGAAAGTCAGGCGGAAAGCTTGTAATGGGAAGCGCAACACCAAGCCTTGAGGCATATTACCTTATGAAGTCAGGGATTATTAAAGAGATAAGGCTTAACAGGATTGCAGCGGGGGGAAAAAGCCCTGATGTTGATATAGTTGATGTTACAAACAGTAAGTCTGCGATTTCAGATGAACTTGCAGAGGAGATAAGGAAGACAACAGCGGAAGGGCGGCAGGTAATCCTTTTCCTCAACAGGAGGGGGTTTTTCTATTACTTTCACTGCAGGAACTGCGGCTATGAAATGACCTGCAGGCAGTGTTCGGTTCCCCTCACTCTCCACAGGGACAGAAACAGGATGATCTGCCATTACTGCGGTTTTTCAAGACCGCCCGAAGATGTATGCCCCGATTGCGGTTCTGTCGAGATAGGTTATTCAGGTTTTGGAACAGAGAAGATAGAAACAGATATACAGAGGTATTTCCCCCATCTTAAAATAGCGCGTCTTGACAGGGACAGTGTACAGAAAAAGGAATATCTGAAAGAGGTTCTCGACAGTTTCAGAAAAGGGGAAATAGATATTCTTCTCGGTACGCAGATTGTTGCCAAGGGTCTTAACTTTCCGGGAGTAAAACTCATAGGTATAATTCTTGCAGATACAACTCTCCAGCTGCCTGACTTCCGCTCTGCAGAGAGGACATTTGCCCTTATCATGCAGGTGTCGGGAAGGGCAGGACGTTTTTCACCGGACGGCAAGGTTCTTATTCAGACATTCAGGCCCGGCAACTTTGCAGTCAGGGCTGCTGCGAAGAGAAAGACAGATGAGTTTTATGAGAGGGAGATTGAAAACAGAAAGGTCATGAATTTTCCCCCCTTTACCAGGGTAATACGTGTTGTATTCAGGTCAAAGGACAGGGAAATATGCAGCAGCAGCATGAGTAGTTTCTGTGATTTCCTTGTTAAGCTGGCAAACGGGGACAGTCTTTTGAGCATACTCGGCCCTGCAGAATGCCCGGTTTCTATTGTATCGGGAAGCCATCGCTACCAGGTGATTGTGACATCAGGTGATTTCAGAAAGGCACATAACCTGATCTCCTACGCGGTAAATGAGTTCAAGACGCATTCATCAGTATACAAAGAGATTGATGTTGATCCTGTATCGCTGATGTAGACGGATCAGTTCATTTATAATTCCTTCAGTCATTAAAACAGACTCGATTGACTTTGTTTTGCTGATTTATTAATGTATATTTAGTTTACATGAATGGATATTTTCCATATATAGTGGAAAATTACATATAAGGGAACATCTGAGTGAAAACTCTTAAATGCGGTTTTTCAGAGGTTCTCACAGGTAACAGCTTCCCCTGCTGTAAAGGGGAGAGGATAGATAATTGTTGGACATAGTAACACTTGGAGATGAGGTCCTCCGGGAAAAAGCAGCGCTGATTTCCGATATAAACGAGGAAATAGCTGAACTTGCTGCTAAAATGATAGAAATTCTCGATACCGGTGTAGGTGTAGGCCTTGCAGGCCCCCAGGTTGGTGTGAAAAAGAGAATTTTCGTAACAAAAGCGCCGGGAGATATTGCCCGTGTATTTATAAATCCTGAGATAATTTTCACTTCACAGGAACAGGTCAAATATGAAGAGGGATGCCTCAGTATTCCCGGAGTATATGCAGATGTTCTAAGACCGCAGGGGATAACAATGCAGGCATGGAACCTGAAGGGAAAGCCGTTCAGGATTGAAGATGATGATTATCTTGCAAGAATCATGCAGCATGAATATGACCATCTTAACGGAGTGCTGTTCCCGGACAGACTCAGAGACAAGGCACGGGACAGGCTCCTTAAACTCTATGAAAAGAAAAGCAGGCATTAATGAAAATATTCTTTGCAGGGACTCCTGAAATAGCAGTCCCCTCACTTGAGAAACTTGCATCATCATTTGAAATATGCGGAGTGCTCACAAACCCTGACAGGCCGAAAGGGAGAAAGGGGGTGCTTACTCCGCCGCCTGTGAAAGCAAAAGCAGTTGAGCTTGGTTTTGATGTATACCAGCCGGAAAAGCTTGATAGTGAATTTATAGAGACTGTAAGGAATTTAAGTCCCGATATTCTTGTTACATTCGCATACGGCAGGATATTCAGAAAGGAATTCCTTGATCTTTTTAATAAAGAAGCTCTTAATATCCATCCATCTCTCCTTCCCGAGTTCAGGGGAGCAGCCCCGATACCGGCTGCCATACTTGCCGGATGCAGTGAAACAGGAATTACTGTACAGCGGATGGCTCTTAAAATGGACTCAGGCGATATAATCGAACAGGTTAGAATACCGCTCGACGGTACAGAGACTACAGAGTCATTCAGCAGTTTTGCAGCAGAAAAAAGCGGCGATATAATCAGAGATGTTGTAGCTCGGATTATTGAAGGGGATTATAAGGCTGTTAAGCAGGATGAGAAAAAAGCTACCTACTGCACAATGATTGACAAGAAGGACGGTGAGATTGACTGGTCTGAAAGTGCCGAAGTTATCGAAAGAATGGTAAGGGCGTATAATCCCTGGCCCCATGCTTTTACATATCATAACGGAAAATTGCTTGTTATAACTGAAGCAATAATATATAAAGGTGATATACCTGATAATAAAAATTCTCTTTCAAACGGAGAAGTTGCTTTTATAAGCAAAAAAGAGGGTATTATTATCAAAACAGGCAGCGGATTCCTGTCGGTAAAAAGACTTAAACCTCAGTCTAAAAAAGAGATGGATTATAAATCATTTATAAATGGTGTCAGAGATTTTGAAGGCAGTTTTCTTGGAGAATAAATAATGGGATTCTTAATTGATAAAATAAAAAAACTCTTCCCCGGACGTAATGATGACCAGAGCACCCGGTATTTTAAGATTATTATTTTTGTAATGCTTGGTATTCTTGTATTTACAATAGCTGCATCAACTGTTTCTTTCCTGATTGTTCTCAGGGGAGCAGAAGAAGTAATGATTCCTGATGTTACAGATCAGAGACTTGAACAGGCTGTGATAGAACTCCAGGAGAGGGGTATAAACACAAGAATTCAGCTTAAATTTTCATCAAATCCTTCTGACAAAGGAACTGTCATTGAACAGTCACCCAAGCCCGGAACTATCAGAAAAGCTGGCAGCAATGTTGTTCTCAAGGTAAGCAAGGGTACTGTAATAGATAAAATTGATGATTACAGGGGATGGAAGCTTACAGATCTCGAGACACATTTTAAATCTCTTTTTACAACATACGGACCTCTTCTTAAAATCAAGGATCCTGTTACCAGGATTTACAATGAAAAAGAGGAGGGGACAATACTTGAGCAGAAGCCTGAACCGGGAACTGAGCTTACAGGGTTTACAGAGCTTGAGCTTGTAGTAAGCCGCGGTCCTGAGGGTAAAACTTATATAGTCCCTGAATTTGAGGATTATGATTTCCAGTCAGCGCTTAAAAAACTGGCAGGATATAACCTTCCTTTCCTCTTTACATACAGGGAAGCAAAAAGACATGAAAAGAAGGGTGTTGTTATTTCACAGACACCTGATAAAGAGGCTCATGTTCCTCACGGAACAATTGTACAGCTCCAGATTACTCAGCCTGAATCTGTAAAGGGCAAGGTATTCGGCCTCATAGAAAGGACATTGCCTGACTATCCTGTATCAATTGAACTGAAACTGGAAAGAATTACTGTTGAAGGAAGTATCGAAGAGATAATCAGGATGAGGCACCGGGGAGGTGTAATTGCTATCCCGTATTTTGAGGATGAAGGCAATATACTGATCCTTACTGCAATGGATAATGAAATAGCAAGATTTACTGTTAAATAATTGATAATTTAACTTGGGAATAAAAAGATCCGGGAGCATTGCATAGAGCAACTGCTCCCGTTTTTTAATTCCAAGGACGGAATTATGCCGAGTGTCCATGGATGGACAATGACGAGGCGAATTCCAATGACGGAATTATGCCGAGTGTCCAAGGATGGACAACGACGAGGCGAATTCCAATGACGGTATTATGCCGAGTGTCTTATTATCCCGTGTATGGAGTATACGGGGCATGGACACCTGTCCCGATTTTACGAGGGATGGACAATACAGGGCGAATTACAAGGATGGAACAGGGTTATTTCTGTATCGATAATTCATAATCGCAGTTCTCTCTTCTGTTGAAGTTATGAATAGAGTATTCTGCCCCGCATTTCATACACCTGAAAGGATGTTTCCTCTGTTCCGGGTTGTACTTGAATACTGTATCTTTACACAGGCTGCAGGTTGCTAACTGGGAATTTATTTTCAGTTCAAGTGTAGATCCCCGGGGAATTGCAGAACATGGATATTTTTCTATTTCATGTGTATCTTTAACCGAATCATTAATCAGGTAATCAATAGCAGTTTTTTTAGATTCAAAGACCCTGAAATTATTGAGATAAAAACTTGCAAGTTTTTTTGTGAAATCGTTGGTTTTGTCATCCTTTCCGGAAATAAAAGCAATTTTTTCCGGAGTAAAGATGTTGGGAAGATAGAAAATTGTATTATAAAAATAGTCACATTTTTTAATGAAATTATCGTTGTTCAGAAGATCAGATGCATCAAAAAGATATTTTTTTATGTTTAGCTTTTTACCCAGCTGAAAAGACCTTTTAGTCATCAAGTCTGACTGCTGCATGTTGAAAATACCTGAATACTTTACATATATAAATGAGGAGCACTGCATTTGTATTATTCTGAAACTGTTCAACTTCATTATGTTTTCAGCCAGTAATGTTTTCAATTCAATATTTCCCAAGCATATGATGATCAAACTTAATAAAATTATAATGAAGTTATTTAACTTGATATTTTGAAATAGATATTTATTTTAACCCTGAAAGAAACATTCTGCAAGTTATTTATAAATCCGGATTCAAAACAGGATATCGGCAGCCTTGAGTTAATTGAAATATAAAATGAGAAGCAGCAGGATTATAAAAAGAACAATATCTAGTTTAGTATTATATCTTCAAGCTTCCTCTTGGGGACATGGTGTACCTGTTTTTCATCTCTCCAGTATTTTATATCAGAATTATCTTTTAACTCTTCAAGTAAGACTTTCTCCTTTGGTTTTCCAAGGGCAATTACCATCAGTATTTCATACTTTGCCGGAATATCAAGATCATTTCTTAGTGAATCCTTCTTAATGAGTCCGAACATGCATCCTCCAAGCCCTTTTTCAACAGCCCCGAGAAGTATGCTCTGGGCAGCAATGCCGTGGTCCCAGAAGAAATTTGTGTTTATATCTGTGTCGCCGAGGACAACTATATATGCAGATGGTTTTTCCCCATCTTCAGGGCCGTCCCAGTCTTTAAGGTAGCTTGCCCACATCAGGTTAGGAAATATTTTTCTGTTCATATCTTCTTCTGTTGAAATAATATACTTGAGCGCCTGCATATTTCCCCCAGATGATGAAAGCCTTGCAAGGTCAATAAGTTCTTCAACAGTTTTTCTATCAATCTTTTCCTCGTAAAATCTTCTGTAAGTCCTGTTTTTTGTAATTAAATCTCTAATCATTTTATTCCCCTGTTTTTATTGAAAGCATTCAATTCCCAAGCCTGCAAATATATAAGAAATATGAATATAAATATTTACAGAATATCGGGCTAGTGACTTTTAATAATTATTTCTCGTCAAGTACAGTCTCCCCTGTCCAGTCATCATCAAGAGGCGGCGCAACCATATAGTTGACTGTCCTGTCTTCAAATATCTTCAGCATGAAATCATCAGGAAGGTACTCCTGTGCTGTCTTGAAGTAATCAAATGCCTTGTTGAAATCCCTTTTGTAATAGCATTCCTGCCCATGGTGAAAATAGTCCCAGCCTGTTTTTGTTTCTGGTGTGATGCTTTTCTTGACAGCATAGATATTAACACCTGTTTTCTTCCCCTTTACCTTTACCTTGTCAAGCATTCTGCATGGGTATACTCCTTCTATTTTCCTGTAGAGAGACTCCGATATTATAATCTGCTCTTTATATTTCTTGGTAAGCCCCTCAAGACGGGATGCAAGATTAACCATATCGCCTATAACTGTATAATCCATTTTCTTTTCAGACCCGATATTTCCAACAGTTACTACGCCGTAATTTATACCTATGCCTATCCTGAATTCCGATTTACCCTGTCTTCTTTCCCATTCATTGAAGTCATTCAGCTTGTCAATCATATCAAGCGCCGCGTTGACTGACTGGAGAGGGTCATCGTTATGCTTTACAGGTGCTCCGAAAAAAGCCATTATCGCATCCCCTATATACTTGTCAACTATTCCATTATGACTCAGTATGACATCAACCATCATCTCAAAATATTTATTAAGTGAATTTACAAGGTCATCAGGCGCAAGCCCTTCCGATATTGTTGTAAAACTCCTTATGTCTGAAAAGAGTATAGAAAGTACCCTGTTTTCACCTACAAGCATTGCCTCCGGATGTGCAAAGAATGAATCAATTACATCTGTAGGGACATATTTCTGGAAGATGTTCCTGATTCTCATCTCTTTCTTGTGGGCGATAACTGCGTGAAGCGCATATTTTTTAAGCTGCATATACGCATGGTCAAGCTGCTCTGTCATTATGTTGAAATAATGGCTTAGTTTTCCTGTCTCATCCTGGTAGAGAAGGGGAACTTTTTCCTTGAGATCATTTGTGGATATTATCGATTGGATTACACTAACTACATGTTCAAGAGGTTTAGTTAGGTAGCCTGAAAAATACATGAGAAGGAAAAAAGCTATAAGCATGGAAACAGAAAGAACTATCGCAGTCCTCAGGTAAATTACCATAATTGTATTGTAAATAACTTTTTTCTCGGCTGCGACAATTATATACCAGTTAAACGGCTTGAAAAATGATATCTGGGCAATGCTGTTTATCCCGCAAAGCTTCATTTCCTGCCACCCGGTTTTATCCGGGCCAAGAAAGCTGCATATATTACCTCCGTTGTCATTACTCTTGAGGAAATCAGGTTTGGTCGAGAAAAGAATATCTCCCTCTTCTGTGAATATGTTAATAGATTCAGTTTCCTTTCTGATAAGTGTGAATGCATGCTCCATCACAGCTTTCTTTGAAAGATCGATATATTTCTCATCCTTATCAAGATTGTTTCTGACAAGTATGTCCCACTGGCTGTCCATATAATTGATAAATACATCGCTTTTGAATTTGAGAAAGTCATTTGCAATTACTGTAATACCGTTTCTTGTGGACAGGGATACTATGATTATAGTGAGAAGTAGCGGTGTTATTATCAATGGAAAAGTTATAAGAATTATTTTCGTCTTTATTCTCATCCAAATGCCTGTTTTTATATATTTAATTATAGTATTTACTTCTGAAAAAACAAATCCTATAATTAATTTTATGGGGGATGCTCTACAAAAAGACTTTTTTTCCTGCCAGCTTTCCCTTGGTGCAATTATCTGAGGTAAAAACCTCAAAAGCGCGGTTTCTGGAAGTAACCGTAATTTATTTAAAAATGGCGGTAAAATGCATTCTCTGTTAGAAAAAGCTCTGGAAATACGCCGGAGAATAGAAGCTGAAGACCCGTTTTTTTTCAGTGATTCAGAAGAAGAGGAACTTGATACTGTCCCGGCAGAGGAGCGTAAAAAGATTTTATCTCAACTTGATACTGTTGTGTCGAAAAACAGGGGGCTCCTGACGGCAGAACAGTTTACCTTTACCCCGCTGCACAAAGATTCTGTAATTCCTGCCGTTGTGAACATTGTTTCGTTGTTGCTTCTTGTTATTCTATCCTCAGTTTTCTTTATCTCCTTTAATATTGACAGGAACAACATAATAGCAGTCTCTGAATATGATAATTCGGCAGGCGGAAAAATTATTGAAGTTCTTAGAAAAGAATCGGAAGCAAAACTGAAGGAGAAAGAGGGGGAAATATCACTTATCCAGTCCCGGCTTGCAACTCTCAGGGAAGCACACGAAAGTGTGCTTCAGGATACAGATGAAAAGATAAGGCAGATTGAGGCTGAGATGAAACTTGATATGGAAGCTGAACTTGAAGCTGAAAGGATAAGGCTCCGGAATGAAGGTTTTTCAGAAGAGGAGATAAGAACACGTATAATTGCAGTTGAAAATCAATATCAGTCAAGGCTTGAGATCCGGCTTGAAGAGTATGCGGCAGAGCAGGATATTATAAAAACAGAACTCAACAGGCAGATAACTGAATATGAGGCAAGAATCGGAACTGCTCAGAGTGATGCCGCGCTTCTTGAAAAGGATCTTGCAGCTTACAAGGCAGAATCCGAGGTCCAGCAGCAGGAATCATCCCTGCAGAAAGAGAGGCTTGAGAGTCTTAAGAGGGAAAGAAGGGAAGAGAAGCTGATCACAGACCAGATAAATGCTGGATATACAGAAGCTGGAAATCTGCTGAAGGAAAAGAAATACGAAGAAGCATCAATAAGCCTGGATAATCTTGAAAATTTTATAAACAGCCCTGAAATATCATCTTTCCAGTTTATGTCGGAAAGGAGGGGAATGGATTTTCTGATGATAGGTTCACTCAGAAAGCTTGCAGAAGTTGAAACAGGACAGAATACTGTTTTTATCCCTTCCGATTCCGCCGCAGTTACTGCTGTTAAAGCTGACCCGGAGACTTTAAAAAATGCTGATAATTTCCTTCAGATAGGAAAGCTGATGAATTCAGGTAATGAAAGTTACAGGAACAACGATATAGAATCTGCAGGAAAATCCTATGAAACTGCATTTTCTATTCTGCCTGAACTTGGCGAAGGGGTTGATAATATTTTAAACATTGAGAAGAGCAGGCAGTTTGATGAAAACATGGAAAAAATAAAGCTTTCAGTAGCGGAAAGGGAGAGGCTTGAAAATCTTGGTGAAAAGGAAAACAGCAGAATAGCATTGAGCCGAAACCTTGATAAATTCAGAAAAGGGATAATTGTATCTGATTCAGAAAGAAGCGAAAGGATGAAAACCCTTGTTCCTCTTCTTCAGACAAAGCTGAAGGTACGGAGGATACTCTCTGCAGATAGTGATCTTAACGATGATCCCGAGCTTTTCAGAAAGCTTGAGCAGTATATCAGGGCTTACGGCAGGGAAAAGGAGAGTGAAGGGATTGAAAAAGGTTTAAATGAAGTAAACTCAATAATAAGGTCAATTCTCAATTCTGATGTGTCTGTATATTACCAGGTTGATGAAAACAGGGAACTTGAGTTTTTCTTCCTGATGGATGGTTTTGAGAAGCTTATCGGTTACTGATTTACTAAAGCAAAAGCCATCTCTTATGGTGGTTGTTGATTTTTATTTACATTTTGAAAGCTGCATATCTGCTTAATAAACTGATATTTTCCCTGTGACAGACAGGGAAGTAATAAAAGACAGCCTCTTAAAATAATAAATCGGATAAAAATCTTAAGACTGTTAAATGGCATTCAGCTCAGATCTAAACAGATCTGCAGAATATATCTCATGTTCTCAAAAAAAGAGGATTCTATTTGACAGATATAAATCAGATCACTCAGCAGATTCTAAGGCCTGGCACTAATGTATAGTGTGTATACAGATCCTGCGACTTTAGACTGCACTCCAATCTTGTAGACACCACCCGCTGTCAGATTGCTTCTCTGAAAAGGAGGACTTGCCGGCTCAGAAGCAGTATCTGTATCTGTTGAGCTCGCAACTGTTGATGAATTACTCCACAGTGTAAAATCAAGTATATCTGCACCAGGAGACCACTCAGCATAAATATCAATCTTTTTTATTCCAGGGGCGAATGTAAATTTATATGTATCATAGACTCCTGTAGCATCAGTTGTGCCTGTCACCTTGATAATCTGATTTGCATCGAGGTTGCCTCCGACAAGTACTGTATCAAGATCATTGACTATTGCTGCAACTGGTCCTGAATCATTATTAGGCTCAACTTCTGTGTATGTTTCAGCAACTTCGACTGATGCCGGGGTAACATAGGTGTTGTTTGTTATATCTATTTCATCAGGTGCGCTGAGTGTCACTATAAAGAAGTAATTTGCTCCGAAGGCAGGCCAGGAAACATCGCTGAAATGCTGTGATAGTGAATTTGTATTTGCTGCAAGAGCTCCTGCGCTTCCTGTTTTTATATTGATATCACTCCCGTCATATATGGTGTCAAAAGATCTGTAAACATTCCATAAAATGGACTGACTTCCGTCTCCGGCTGAAACACTGTTGTTTATCACAAAGCTGTATTCCCCTCCAGCGCTCAGAAGCGCGCCGGGAGTACCTGAACTGGGAATGAGTGAAGATTGAACTGTGTAGTCAGGAGGTTCATTTACTGTAAAAGTCCCTACATATGTAATATTGTTTCCTGTTATTGTCTCATTGGATACTGTAAGGCTTATGATTATGTAATAGCTTCCCGGAGTTGAGGGCCAGAGGCCGTTTATCAGTATGTTGTTCACTTCCCCGCCCGAGGGAAGACCTGAAGGTGCTACTGTGCCTGATGCAATAGTATGGTCTCCTCCGATTGCTGTATCTGTCGATGCATAGGCTATCCAGTCAACCGGGTCAGATCCAGGAGCACCGCCTATATTTGATATGTCGAAGTACTCTGTAACTGGTCCGTTTGCAGTAACAACAGGGTAGGTTGAGGTTATATTATCAACTACATAGTCAATATCGCCTGCTGAAGTTATTATAAACTGGCTGCTTGTCCCTGTATTGTTTACAGGGTTTATATCATCAGGTGCAGATACCCTTACAAGGATATAGTAAGTCCCTGATGTCGGCGGCCATGTGCCTGATATTGTGATCCCCCCGGAAGTTGTTTCTGCTCCTAGAGCTGGAGCAGTACCTGAATCAATTACTGTGTCGCTTCCGTCTATTGTTTCATTTGCAGATCTGTAGGCTGTCCAGCTTACATTGCTGCTTCCCGGATCAGTTCCTGAATTCCTGTAGGTGAATGACTCGTTTATTGCAGTACCTGTCGCAGCGGGAGTATTTACTTCTGAAACAGAGTTAACTATATAGTCAATTGATGCAACAGGAGGATCAGATACAGTAATAACTGCGGATGATCCGCTGTTGTTTAGCTGGTTAAGGTCATCGGAAGCTGAAATTACAATTACAATAAAATAGTCATCCCCTTCATCAGGCCATGTGCCTGTAGCTGTCACATTGCCTGAATCTGCCAGTGATGCTATGGGGCCTATAGTTCCTGTCGATGCGATTTCATCGCCTGCACCAGCGGAAGCATCGGAAGAAATATATGCTGTCCAGCTGATATTTTCTGAACCGTCTGATGAACCTGTATTTGTTATAACGAAATCAGCACTAAGGGCTCCTCCCCCGGTTGTGCCGCCTGTATTTGTCACAGAAGTAACTTCATAGTCCACATTTGTGACAATATCTGTCACTGTTACAGTTGCATTGTCGGTGGCAGGTGTCGGGACTGCGCTGTCTGTAACCCTTACAGTCGCACCTCCTGTTGTATTGGGCGCTGTGTAAAGCCCCCCTGCAGTTATTCCTCCGATTCCAGCGGTAAGGGAAAATGTATATGGGGGAGTTCCTCCTGTTGCTGTGAAATTTGCAGTTGATCCCTTGTAGACACTTATAGAGGTGGGGCTTATTACAAGTACTGGTGTTCCCCCACCAATGATAATTTCAACAGATGCAGTTATTATGCTTCCGTAGCTGTCTTTTACAGATATTACAGCGTTCCCTGTAGTTCCGGGAGCTGTGTAGAGACCGGTTATTGAGTCAATTGTACCTCCACCGGAGACAATTGAATATGTATAACCAGGGACACCCCCTTCTGCGCTGAAGGATACTGTTTCATTTACACCCAGCTGAGCTGTCCCTGGAAGGATTGCAAGCATTTTACCTTCAGGTCCGTCAAGTGTCTCTTCAAGTGTGAAATCCTGTGTGCAGGTTACCAGAGATGAGATAAGAAAAATCAATGAAAATATGATAATTTCAGATATCAATTTTTTCATTTTCATGCCCCGGAATAATTCCGATTATATTTTTATGTTTACCCCCAGTGCAGGGGAAAACCCTGTAATTAAAACAGACTGTTCGAAGTAAAATGAATACCTGAGATGTACGTACCCTTTCCATAAACGGCTGACCTGTTTTTCAACCCCTCCGCCGAAAGAAAAATAGGGAAACATTGTTGATCTGGTATCTTCAATATCTGATTTCATCATGAAGACAGTTGTTCCCAGCGCCGCATCTGTAAAAAAGGTCAGCTGCTCACTCAGGCTGAATAGAATCCTTGCTTCAGGACCGAATGTCAGGAATGTGTTGTCTGATGATATGAGTACCCCTTCAGATGAAAATTTGTTTGCAAGGAGAAAAATACCGCCGTAAAAATCAAAATTACTGATTTTCAGGGGATAGCCGCCGTATAGATAGAATTCCCATCCATGTGTGAAATACTTACCGGCTTTTCCCGTTGTCATAAACGGCGATAAAGCTGCCGAGAGAAGTATTTGATTATTATCCTCTTCGTAGAGACTGTTTTCATCTTCTGTAATTATTTCAGGAATAAACTGCTGTTCCTCCGGTTTTTCCTGAATAACTTCCCGGTTTTCGGGAATATTTTCATTTATTTTTTTTATAACCTCAGTCATTGATTCATTTATAGCGGAATCAAGGAAAAATCCTATCTGTTCCTCTTTTTCAATTGATATAAGCTGTTCTTTTTTTTCAGCCTCATAACATTCAATCCTGAAGGTGATCTGGTCATTGTTAAGTTCGTAGCTGTCAATAATAATAAACTGTGATCCTGATTCTTCTGCGGAAGAAAGCATGTCATCGATAATTAATAGTTCTTTTTCTATCCTGGAATTTGGTGCATCGAAACCGGCTATTTTAAGTTCAAGAAGTATTGAATCATTTATAACTTCGCCAAGTGTTATAAGGCTTTTATCTTCCGGGAGGACCATGTATGTCCTCACCGAAGCCCTGTAGTTTTCGGCGGAAAAAATCTGATAAAGAGGAAATAAAAATAATAATACCATTAAATACTTATGGTATATGTTTTTTCTCACTTTAATGACCTGGCCATTTTTAATTTACATAAAAAATTCTAATCTACACTGTGCCGCAAATCAACATGAACATTTAAAATATCGTTTTTAATAAGTGATTTCTCATATTCAGCCGAATATATTTTTAGTATTTTGACTTAAAAATAATATTAAAAACCTTTTCATAATTATGAAAATCTGAAAGAATTGGCATATATATTGAAAAATAAATATTTTTAATAATTATAAAAACAGTTTAGGGAAAAATTGCAAAGATAAGTATGACGGAAAAACAACAGACGGAAAAAAATATTAATATTTTCGGTGAATTCAGAGATAAAAAAGAAGAGCTGAAATTCCGGGATGCAACATGGGCAAGGGTTACAGAAAGAATTGGTAAAACCTCACTGCTTGCGGGGCTTTTTTTTCTTATGGCAGGTGCGGCCCCCTTTTTTATCAAGGAAGTTACAGGTATTGCCCCTGAGCTGTTTTTTTTCAGAGGGATTATTGCTCTCTGGGGGGTATTTATATTTCTTTCTTCATCAAGGGAGAAACTGAGAAAATACATATTGTTCAATATTTCAGTTTTTATATTGATGATGGGGCTTTTCGAGTCATATGAGGCTGTTTTAACCTACAGGCCTGACTTTGAATATAATATCCCGTTTACGCTTCTGATTATTCTTTTATTCTATATGCTTTTTCCCCTTTCCGTAAAATCAGTTGCCCCTGCATCTGTCAGCTCATCAATTGCATATATACTCTCACTCGGGCTTTTTACACCTGCAAAATGGCCTGACCTGATACAGCTTTCAATATTTTTTGCTTTTGCCAATATCATGGGGCTTCATATATTTATTGAACTTTCAAGGAACAGGAGATACAGGTATCTTTCCTACAACGAGATAAACAAGCTTTACTTCCTTCTCAATGAAGAGATAAGGAAAAAAGATGAGGCTAATAAAAAGCTTTCTGTACTTGCTGAAACAGACGAACTGACAGGGATAGCAAACAGGAGAAAGTTTTTCAGCAGTCTTGAAGGTGAGTTTATCAAGGCAAAAAGGTATAAGAGGCCTCTTTCTGTCCTTATGCTGGATATTGATTATTTCAAGAATGTAAACGACAGCTACGGCCATGATGCGGGCGATAAGGTTATAAGAGAATATGTTGACAGGTGTCTTGAAAGCCTGAGGCAGTCTGATATTATTGCCAGGATAGGAGGTGAGGAATTCGCTGTAATTCTTCCTGAAACAACAGGGGAAGGTGCATTGATACTTGCCGAAAGAATCAGGGAAGGTATTGAAAACAGGTTATTTGATACAGATGAAAAGAGTCTGAAAATAACCACCAGCTGCGGAATAGCATCTCTTGAAGCAAAGGATTTTGCAGATACAGGTGATTTTATCAAAGCTGCTGACAGGGCACTTTACATGGCAAAAGAAGGCGGAAGAAACTGTATATGCAGCCTGGAATACGCAGATGAAAATAATTAAAGCGCTTTTAATACTCATTTCAGTGACAGTTGCAGGGAATATTCTATCCTCTTATACCGGGGGAATACTCCCCGGAAGTGTGATAGGTATGATAATCCTTTTTCTGCTTCTGATAACAGGAGCTGTTAAACTTGATACTGTACAGGAAACATCTCTCTACCTTGTAGCCCACCTTTCACTTTTCATACTTCCTGCCGCAGTAAGCGTAATAACAGTCTCAGGGCTTACTGTGAAAGACCTGCTGCTCTTAACCGCAGTTACAGCTGTTTCAACTCTCCTTACAATGAGTGTTACTGCTGTTGTAACCGAGCTTCTGCTGAAATTATCCGGAGAAAACAATATTGACTGATATTATAAATTCACCTGTTTTTTATGTGCTTTTGACTCTTTTCTGCTACCTTGTATCAAATTACATATACGGCAGGATTAAGCTTCATTATATTGTACCTGTTCTTATATCATCCTTGATTCTTATTGGTTATCTGCTTGTAATAGGGACTGATTATGCTGAATATATGACAGGCGGTTCTGTTGTCATGTTTTTCCTGGGGCCTGCGACTGTTTCACTGGCAGTTCCTCTCTACAGGCAGCTTAAGCTCTTTAATAAAAAGAAATTCCTGATAATAACAGCTGGAATAACATCAGGAGTCATCACAGCACTTGTTTCTGTGCTTGTCCTGTCAAAAATTACCGGGCTTTCTGACAGTATCACAAGGTCCCTGTTCGGGAAGTCGGTTACAATGCCAATTGCCCTGGGGATCTGCAGGAGCGCTGAGGGAATTGTGGCTGTAACTGTAGCCGGGGTAATGGTTGCAGGTATTTTCGGAGCTGTCATAGCTCCGCTTATCATAAGGCTCACAGGTGTGAAACATCCTGTCTCCAGGGGAGCTGCAATCGGAACATCTTCCCATATTATCGGAACAATCAGGGCATTTGAAATAGGCGAGAAAGAGGGGAGCGTGAGCAGTGTCTCAATAGGAATAGCAGGTGTAATTACAGCATTTCTGGTCCCAGTCATACTCATCTTTCTCTAGGAAATATGTTTCTGCAATATTCATTCTTTACTATATTTACAAGATATGTTTTATTGTATATATACTGAAGATTGTATGAAAATCTGCAAATAATATATAACTTGAAACAGGAGATACTGATGATTGATTTCGTTGCTAAATATTTTTATTATATTTTTCTTGGACTTATTATTCTGACTGTTATTCAGAGAAAATATAAAGGGCTCAGTGAAAACAAAAGGATGGCTACATTGATAGCATCAATTCTTTTTTTTATCATGTATATAGGTGCCCTGGGCATAAAAAGCAAAAACCTTGACCAAGTATGGATTCTTCTTCCGCTTGCTGTGGATCTTTCTCTGATTTATGTGCTTAGAAACAGGCTGTTTATATTTAAAATGAACTGCCAAAAATGCGGGAAAAAGCTCAGCTCTACAGATATTCTATATATTGACAGCAACCTCTGCAGCGACTGTGCGGAAACTGAAAAACCTTCAGACTCATCTGCAGGCGAAAGTGATGAATCTTCTGCTGCCTCAAGTGAAGAAAATGAAGGTGACAGCTCATCAGATTCAGAATAAGGTTCAATAATACAATATCCATGCAAAATCAGGATTATAAAGATTCCCTTAATATTAACTCCCGCAGAAACGGGAGTTATTATTGTGTGCCGGGCATGGCGCTTATCCAGGATGTGAAAAAGCCTCATGATATAGTATTATTGGGGGGAAATCTGAAATTTAAAAAATAAATCAGATAACAGTGAGAATCTCATCAAGATTTTTTTTATCCCGCTTTTCAATATTCTGCTCATCTGCATAACCTACCGGCAGAATCATGAAAGGCCTTTCATTTTCCGGCCTGTTCAGGACTCTCCCCAGGAAAGACATCGGAGCCGGTGTATATGTCAGAGTACTGTATCCAGATAAATGCAGGGCAGAAATAAGAAATCCTGTCGCAATACCGACAGATTCGTTTGGATAATACACTTTTTTCCTGTTGCCTGAGCTGTTTGTATCATAACGCTTTAAAAATATGCATATCAGGCATGGAGCTTCTGTAAGAAACGGTTTTTCACAGTTTGTCTTCAGCGCTTCAAGGTCTTTTCTCCATTCATCAGAGATTTTTTCCTCATAAAATACTTTTTCGGTCTTTTCAGCCTCTTCCCTTATTTTCTTCTTCATGTCCATGTCAGTAACAAGCACAAAATTCCATGGCTGCATATTTGCTCCGCTTGGAGCAGAACCTGCAATTCTGATGCAGTTTTTTACATCTTCAAGAGATACTTCCCTGTCCTTGAAAAAACGGGAAGATCTTCTCTGTTTCATGATCCTGTAAAGATCATCTGAATTGATTTGAAAGTTATTATCAGTGTTACTCATAAGGAAATAGTAAAATAAAATTGAAGATAAGAAAAGGACGAATATTTTTGCCAAAAAGGTTTAATCAGCTATAATTAATATATATTATCTATAAAAAGTATTAAGTGTGTAAAAAAACTAATTCAGGAACAGAAATTATGGGGAAAAAATTAACTTTTATTTTCAGTATATTATTTTTGATTGCTTCAGTAGTAAATATTTCAGCCGAAAGCAAAAAAACAGTTGCTGTTGTCAATTTCAGCAATGAAACCGGGGGGGAAGGGCTTTCATATCTTTCTTCGGCTCTTTCCGATTCTGTAACTGCAACACTTTCTGCCAATGAAAAAATACAGACAGTTGAAAGAAGGCAGATATCTGCTGTAATTGATGAAATAAAGCTGGATCTTTCCGGTCTTGCAGAGGAAGCGCTGTCCCGTGCCGGCAAGATAACAAGCGCAGAAATTATAATTGCGGGTTCCTATACAGGAAATCCTGAAAAAATAACTGTTAACATGAAGGCTGTAAATGTTGAAACAGCAGAAGTCATATACGGGAAGGTTATGACAGCAAGCCTCGGCGAGATTTTCGATGTGGTGAGCCAGGAAACAAATGTATTTGCTTCAATAATTACAGGCGATGATACAGGACGTCTTTCTGTTTCTACAGTTCCAACCGAAGCAGACATATATATTGACGGGACACTTGCCGGGAAATCACCTCTTGTTGAATACCTTCTGCCGGCAGGAAGCCACAGGCTTAAGATTATCAGGAAAGGGTACAGGGAAGAATCACGCGATTTTGTGGTTGAAACTGACAAGCATAAAAAACATCGGTATAAGCTTGATTGAACAGATAAAGGGGTATCCATGGAATACTTCTATCGGAGGAATGTTTAAAATGCCTTTCAATACACCATCTGATTCAGATATTTTTAATTCAGGCTTTGAAATACCACTGGCTGTTTCATACACTTTCGACAGGTTTACCTTTGAAGGGGGATACAGCTATTCGAGAATGGACCACAGTGAAACTATCGAGTCTGTATGGGGTGACAAGGAACAGGACCGATGGTATAACCTGCACACATTTACAGTGAGCTTTCTGTATACATTAATCGATGATAACAAGTATTTTGCACCTTACGGAGGACTTTTTCTCGGGGGAACTATTTTTTCAGACAACAGAATCAATTCAGTATATGACAATGAAAAGGAGAATATCGACAGGTTCGGCAAATTTGTGCTGGGTCCGAAAATCGGTGTAAAATTTATTCCCGATTACAGGCTTAAACCCTTTATAGAAATGCTTTTTTATTTTTATCCGTCTGATATAGAACGGAAATCATATACTCTTCCCCCTCTTGGCGGAGGACTTCAGGAATCTATAGATACATACAGATACTTCGGTATGTCGATTGGTGCCGGCTTAAGATATTCATTCAGGTAGGTGATTAAGATGAAAAATATTATGAATGGAAAGAATATTAAAAAAACAATTTATATATCAGTATTGATAATTTTTACAGTGCTGCTTGTTTCATGCGAGACAGAACCTCCGCAGCCGACAAACCCGATTTTCAGCGATGTTGAAAAGGTGGAAATATCAAGAGATGGTAACAATTTTATTTTCTCTGATATCCCATCATATGTTAAATATATGCAGGTTTATATTTTTGATACAGATCCCAGCGGGTATATAGATGATAATAATAAATTGATAAAAAATCTTAGTACAATTCTAATTGCAGGTAATCGTACTGATTTAGCGGGAGGTGGTTTGTCCCGGTCATCAGTAACCACATTTTATACACCTAATCCTGAATATACTGATTTTACCAGTACAGTAATTGCTGTTGGAAGTTTCAGTAATCCATTTCTGGATTGTTGTGCTAGGATTTGATGAAAAACTATAACCTTACGCATGCATCGCCTGATTACAGTTATAGTCCTTAAAAAATATAAACAAAAAAAGCTGCTCAATAAATGAGCAGCTTACCCTGAATATTCTAAATAAACCATGTTATTTAATATTTAACACTGTTATCAGTTCTCGCTGATTGAATTGTCATATTCAATTTCAAATCTCAGCTTGTGTTTTGCCTCTTCCTGGGCAAGGATTTCAAAAAAAGTCTTCATTTCCCCATCTTCCACTGCCTCAGAAAGAATCTGTATAAGCATGAATGCTGCTTTTTCCTTTTTTGCTGCAAGTATGAGGGCATCCTGGTAACTCATATCATCTGATTCCTCAATATCAATAAGGGTAATCAGTAATTTTCAGATTTGTAATCTCTGATTTTGAAAGTGAAAGCATTTTACCGGCTTTGGCAGATTCCAGTTTTTTTCCTGTGGCGTCTTCTTCACCTGCAAAGCTGTAAAAAGTTTTTTTATGGCAGATGAACTGCTTTTATCAGCTAGTGATATATAAAAATTATAGGCTTCAATTTCCCTATCAATTGCATAATCAAGAATTCATCAACAGAATTCCAGTTACTCATAATGTCCTTACCGTAAAATGTTTGATCTGTGTCATTTTATTACATAATATATTATTCCGCTATTATTTTTTCTTCCGGCAGTCTTTCTGTCGTAATTTACAGGTCTGTTGTTTCAGGAGTCTGTGTGATAATAATATATGATATTACTGGTTTTATATTTCAAATATTTATCATCTCAGCTGATAAATTATGCTTAAAAATGAGACATATATGTAATTAATGATTTATATTAATAGGGTATGGAAAACAGTTTTCAATTTAGCTACCTTGATAAATTATTCAAAGATGCACCTGAAATAGTTCTGAATAAATACAGCAAATTTGTGATTCTTAGGCGACTTTCATATTGGTGTAAGAAAAAGACGAGATGATTTTCTTAAAAATTCTGAAATGTTCATGTATCTTCTGAAAAACTATTATTTAAAAATAACTATAAAAATTATTCTCAACGGGGATGTTGAAGAACTTCACAGGCATCCGCTTCATAAATAAAAAAAGCATGGGCTGATCTTTTCGGCATGCTTGAGGAATGCGGAAAGGCCGGTATTCTGTTATAAAATTGCGGGAAACCATG
>CAXXHA010000008.1:0-154003 GCA_963662265.2 Spirochaetia bacterium
AAATACAGAGGTTCAAATCCCCGATTTTCGCTTGGAAGCAGGATGGATCTTGAAGATATCAGTTTTAATGTAAACTATACACTAGACCTTACAACACAGGTCGGACTCGACAGGTTCAGCGTGGCATCTTCACTTAACCTGGGAGACAGGGGCAGAAGCATAACAGCTGCTGAAGTGGATGAATACTATATTGAAGGGCTGAAATCCTATGCTGACGGTAACCTTGAAGAGGCAATAGAATACTGGGAAAAAGCACTTGAACTCGACCCCGGCTTTACACCTGCACTGGCAAACCTCATAACTGCAAAGAAAACACTCCAGCTTATCGGATGAAATGCAGGCAATCCAGAAAGTGGAATAAGAAAAATATTTATATTTTTTCAGGATATGCACAGGTACCGGTAAAAAAGGGTTTACAATTATAATGATTTAAAAAATGCCTGAATCATATTGAAACAGGCACAAATATCTTCCGGATTTTTTCCAGGTAAAAAAACAAATAACAATTAAAGCTTTATTTTAAGCCTGAGATAAATCAGAAACAAAATCAGATCAATTTCACCGTCAAGTTCAAGAAGATTAAGCTCCCTGACCCTGTTCAGGCTGCTGAGACTGTTATCTGCAAGAATCCTGCTTATTGCCTTCTTCTGCTTCGATGTCTGGGTCCTTCCCAGCTCCCCTTCAATATATGAAATCAGCTGGTATCTCTCATCTTCAAACGCATCAGAAAAGAGATTTTCCTTTTCAAGGAAATCTGAAGTAATATAATCAAGATTTTCTTCGACTGTCTGGTTTTTCATCCTGGATATGAGACTTTCAAGTGATTTCACAAAGTCACTTTCCTGAAATACTATCCTGTCGACGACTCCCCTGTAATGCCCCCTAAGCCGGGAAGCTGGAGCTGATTTCTTGTACCTCTTGCCCATGATTATATAAAACACAACACCGCTGACAAGTCCTGCAGCTACTTCATCCAGCATTGGCAGCGGGGTCCCGGATGCCGAATGAAAGGAAAAAATAGGTCAGAAGAAAAACAATTGCCGAACCGACAAACCTGGGAATAAACCTGGATTCTGTTATCCAGTTATTCACTGAAGCTTCAACAATCCTGTAAAGCTTGTTTCTGAATGCTGTGAGACTCTCAATAACAGGCTCTTCCCCGTACTTCCCTTCAACAGAAATGGAGTTGCCTTTTGAAATCATCTTTTCAAAATTTTCAAAAGGATGGAGATAGAGACCGCTGTTGTCAGCTTTTCTGATGTGAAAAATAAAAACCTTTTTATCTATAACTGCCATAAACAAAAAATAATAGCTCTACGTTCAGTTGTCAACTGCATTTATAATAATTATAATCATGGTGCATGAAGAATAAAAATATCAGCTACATGTCCCCGATTTTCAGAGAAGCTCTTCCATACTACAAAAAGGGGGGCAGCACAGCTGTCCTGATTATACACGGCTACCTGGGATCCCCATATGAAGTCACATACCTTGCAGAAAAACTATACAGTGAAGGTTATACTGTCTCAGTTCCAAGACTTCCCGGCCATGCAACAGACAGTAATGACTTCCTGGAAACCGGCAAAAGAGACTGGCTGAGAAGAGTCTTTGACAGTTATATGGAACTGAAAAGCATATGCAGCAGTGTAATAATTGCAGGATTTTCAATGGGAGGCCTTCTTGCAGTACATGCAGCATACAGGTTTGAAACTGAAAAACTTATACTCATCGCCCCTGCCCTTACAAACAGGAGAAAGCTGATGCTGCATATGACCCCTTTGCTTAAGTATTTCAAAAAGACTCTTAAAAAAGATTGCAGGATAAATACAGAAACTGAGTATGAAGAATATCTTAAAAAGGAATACTGGTCGAATGACTGGATAAGTGCTGCATCAGATATTCTATTCATGCAGATAAGGGCAAAAAAACTTCTTAAAAAACTGAAATCAGAAGTGCTGCTCATAATCTCGGAAAATGACAAGGCAGTTCCTGTTACAGTATCTGAAATTATCCGAAAAAGGATAA
Source organism: Spirochaetia bacterium (assembly GCA_963662265.2). Classification (GTDB taxonomy): domain Bacteria; phylum Spirochaetota; class Spirochaetia; order CADAEX01; family CADAEX01. Next base: position 2,026 of record CAXXHA010000008.1, read on the forward strand.
GGTCTGAACATCTTACAGAGAAAAGGCTGCTGAAATCAGACCATATGATTTTTCACAGCAATGAACGGGATGATGCTGCCGGATATATTATTGAGTGGCTTAACAGCTGAATGGATGAATAACTATATGACAAAATAGCTGATTGAGGGTGTGTCACTCAATTTCTGGCTGAATGGCTATCTGACTGTCTGTGTAACCGGCTGACTGGGGGTATGGATGACTCTGTGTCTGGATGAACAGCTGAACAGCCAATTAACTGACTGGGGAACTAGCTGACTGGGGTCTGGCAGAAAAAGGAGTGCATTGGGTCATTACTCTTAAATTTACAACTATATAATCCAGAATATGAGTTTGTTATTATTAATTCAACATCTTATTTTACTACTTATTTAATACAAAGGGATTGCTGATTCTGCAGATAATTTCCAGCAGGCTTTCAGGGTCTGATTTCCCGCCATTTTTCAATCATCTGCTTGAAGGATGATTTTTCCTTTTTCAGCTCCTTTGATCCCCTGGTAATCTTACAGAGACTCAAACCGAGGTTTTCGGCAATCTTTCTCTGGCTGATACCATCATCAATCTGTTTAACCAGTTCCCATCGGGATGATACTTCGCTGATTTCATTCGGAGTAAGTATACTCTTGAGAAAATCTTCAATAAGATCTTTGTTATCAGTAGCTGCAAGTGTTGCAGCAAGTTCTTTAATCGCATGTTCGTAATAAGCTTTTTCAACCATAGTATAAATTTAAACCTCTTACAGATAATGTCAAGCATAAGTAAATATTTCTTTGCTATAAGGAGCCTTTAAAACAATGTAGATAATTATATCATAAATATGGTATATTATTTACCGGCCTTTTAAAAAGCAGAACAAAACATTGTTATACTGCAGGGCTTAACAGAGAAACAATAAAAAAGGATATATATATGAAACTGGATCCGCTAAAAATGAAGGACTGGGAAATTGCAGATGCAGCATCTGTAAACATGAAAACAGTCTACCAGCTTGCAGAGGAAATGGAACTTGATAAAATGGAGCTTCTTCCCTACGGACATTATATAGGCAAGCTTGATTACATGAGTATTCTTAAAAGACTCGAAAAAAGAAAAAACGGTAAATATATAGAGGTTACAGCAATTACCCCCACCCCCCTTGGTGAAGGGAAAACCACAACTACAATGGGTCTTGTACAGGGGCTCGGATCCCTGGGTAAAAAAGTCATCGGTGCAATAAGACAGCCGTCAGGTGGTCCCACATTCAATATAAAGGGATCTGCAGCAGGTGGAGGGCTTGCCCAGTGCATACCGCTCACAGAATTCAGCCTCGGCCTTACAGGCGATATTGATTCAATTACAAACGCCCACAACCTTGCAATGGTGGCGCTTACATCAAGGATGCAGCATGAGTTCAACTATTCAGACGCAGTACTTGAAAAAAAGTCGCTTAAACGGCTTAACCTTGATCCCAGGAATCCTGCAATGGGATGGGCAATTGACCTTTCAGCCCAGGCACTCAGAGAAATACTGATCGGGATCGGCGGAAAAATGGACGGGTTCATGATGAAAAGCGGGGTTCCAGATAACTGTTTCCTCAGAACTGATGGCAATCCTTGCTGTAGCGACAAGCCTTGAAGACTTAAGGGAAAGGATAGGAAAAATGGTTATCTGCTATGACAGGGGTGGAAACCCGGTAAACGCGGAAGACCTTGAAGTTGCAGGCGCAATGACTGCAATCATGGCAAAGGCAATCAATCCCAACCTTATGCAGACAATAGAGGGGCAGCCTGTGCTTGTTCATGCAGGGCCTTTTGCAAACATAGCAATCGGGCAGTCATCAATAATTGCGGATCTTATCGGACTGAAACTTGCAGATTACCATGTGACAGAAAGCGGCTTCGGTGCAGATATCGGATTTGAGAAATTCTGGAACCTCAAGTCCAGATTTTCAAACCTCACCCCCGACTGCGCAGTACTTGTATGCACTGTCAGAGCCTTAAAAATGCACGGAGGAGGCCCCAGGGTAGTCCCCGGGAAACCGCTTGACAAGGCATACACTGAGAAAAACACAGACCTTGTAAGGAAAGGACTCGACAACCTTATGGCGCACCTCGATGCTGTAAAGAAGAGCGGCGTCCCACCTGTTGTATGCATCAATCACTTCGCAACAGATGATGAAGAAGAACTTGCAATAATAAGAAAAGCAGCAGAGGATAACGGTGCAAGAGTTGCTGTTTCAAGGCACTGGCTCGAAGGTGGCAAGGGTGCCGAGGAACTTGCAGAAGTGGTGATTGATGCCTGCAAAGAGAAGAATGAGTTTAAATTCCTCTATGATGAAGATGCCCCTTTACGGGAAAAGATATACACAATCGCGACAGAAGTTTACGGTGCAGACGGAGTCACATACTCGGCCGAAGCACGGAAAAAAGCGGAAAAAATAGAAAATGATCCTGAACTAAAAAGCCTCTCAACCTGCATGGTGAAGACGCACCTGAGTCTCTCACACGATCCTGAACTCAAGAACAGGCCGGTTGAATGGACTCTTCCGATACGGGATATCATGGTTTACAGGGGAGCGGGATTTGTTGTCCCTGTTGCTGGGGAAATCAAGCTTATGCCGGGGACTGCATCAGATCCTGCCTACAGAAGGATTGATATAGATACTAAAACAGGAAAAGTCAAAGGGCTTTATTAGAAGCTTTATTCAGACAATCTGATAACCAGCAAATAATAGGGAATAATATTCTAAATTGACTGGGGAGCATGAATAATTGAACCGTGAACTTTTAAGGGGATACCCGGAACATATTATAGACCAGGTAGAAGAACTATACAGAAACGGTAAACTTAAAACCTACCTTGGCAGCAAATACAGGGAAAAACACAATATCAGATCTGATAAAGCTCTTTTCGACTATATCCAGGATCTTAAAAAAAGTTATATGAAAAAAGCTCCGCCTGTGCATAAAGTTCTTTACGATGACAGGATTGAAACAGCATACAACGCACTGGGACTCCACTCATTTGTAAGCCGTATACAGGGAAGAAAGCTGAAGGCAAAAAGCGAGATAAGAATTTCATCTGTATTCAGAGATGCGCCTGCAGATTTTCTTGAAATGATTGCAGTTCATGAACTTGCCCACCTGAAGGAAAAGGAACACGGTAAGGATTTTTACAGGCTCTGCACACATATGCTATCCGATTATGCCCAGCTTGAGTTTGATTTCAGACTTTATCTTATAAGCCTTGATCAGGGGAAGGGAAATTGAAAAACTTTATAATCCTGTCATCCGTCGCAGCCTGCTCGGCAATGTACGTTATTGAACAGTACATAGGGTGCAGTTATGCATTGAAAACAGCTTTTAAGGCATTGTTTTTTGCAGGACTTCCGCTGCTTTATGCAAAACTCTACGGAAGCGGGACAATAAGAGAATCGCTGGGAATCGATCATATAAAATTCAATCAACTCAAAACAGGATTTATTCTTGGCGGGATTGTTTTCTGTATAATAATATCAGCCTATTTTCTGCTGGGATCACTGGTCGATTTTGACGGGATAAAAAATGAACTTCAGACAAAACTCATGATATCAGCATCCACATTTATCTTTGTCGGTCTTTATATTACTTTCATCAATTCTCTTATGGAAGAATTTTTTTTCAGGGGATTTATATTTCTGGAAATATATAAATCAGGAAACAGGAAAACAGCCTATTTCATATCATCAGTCCTGTTCGGCTTATATCACATGGCAATGTTTAAAACATGGTTTCCCCCGTCCATATCAGTACTTGCTGTAGCAAGCCTGATATTATCAGGTCTTGTCTTTAACCGGCTTAACATAAAGAGCAGACACTTTCTGAATTCATGGATTGTTCATATATTTGCTGACTGTGCAATTATAATGATCGGGATAAAGATGTTTTATTTTTAAAGTCCCCTTAGCCAGAACGGCCTGATAAAGGAGTTGCCGGAAAGTGCTGCCTCAATCCTTTTGATAAGATCATCTTTTGCAGCCGGGAGCGTGCCAGAAAGAGGCAGGGCGTTAGACGCATGATTTGATCTGAAAATAATCCTATCTGTTGCCTCAATCCTGCTTATAAGAAGCTTTTCCTCCTCAAGCATTCCTATGTCATCCTGCTCTGTAAAATTCCCGTCAAACCCGGACATGAATCTTTTTCTGCAGTCAGGCGGTATAATCAGCGAGAGTGTGGAAAGATATTTGGGAGAAGTCCTGTTTATCAGCTGTGCGCTTTTCAGGACATGTTCCTCACTGAATTCCCTTCCCCCCATTCCGTTTATAAGGGTGACAGAGACATCAATACCTGCATTTTTGAGCCTGTTTGCAGCATTTACATGATCTTCCTGTTTTACCCCCTTGCATATTTTCTCAAGGATAAAATCAGATCCTGTTTCGAAACCGAGATAGACTATTGAAAGACCTTCCTCTTTAAGAATATCAAGTTCCTCATCTGATTTCCCGAGCACATTTCCTGTATTTCCGTATAATGATATTCTCCTGAGGCGGGGAAATGTATTTTTAAGTTTTCTGAATATCCTTATCAGCTTATCTGTTCCAAGTGCAAGAGCATCTCCATCTCCAAGAAAAACTCTCCTCAAATCACTGTACTTTTTAAGTGATTCTATTTCAGATTCAATATCCTTAAAACTTCTTTCCCTGTATTTCTTTGATTTGTACATGCTGCAGAATGTACAGCTGTTGTGGCTGCATCCGATTGTTGCCTGCAGTATGAGGCTTTCTGCTTCTGAAGGCGGCCTGTAAAGCGGTTCATCATATATTATCAAAATTGTACTCCGTTTAAAAAGTAAAGAATATTTCCAGCAAAAATATATCAGAATAAATCTGAATACCAATGATTAAGATAATTTCAAATATATTCGGTAAAAACAATTATAACAGATCAAATAAGAAAAACTAAAAAGAACAATTTGTTAAGAAACATATAATAATCCTAAAAATCAAAAAGCTTTTTCTGCATTCCCGGTTCATCTTCTGCTTCCCCGACTTTGAGACTTTTTAAGTTACCACACTCAGTTATTTTTTCACTTCCAGTTAAAAAGTCGCACAGCATTTCAGAATCAGGGTCATATTTTCTGTAATTACTGAATGCTTCGATTTTATTCATATTTGCATAGCAGTAGATACAGTCATGAATACAAGTATTATATGCTCCGATATCTCTGCTTTCAATGCATAGGCATTCCTTTCTCTGGGAGCTGTCTTTATCAGATTTTATTTTATATCCTGCAATCTTTTCAACCAGTTTGCTGTCAATACAGCTGCCTTTTCTGACTCCGTATCTTTCAAAGTTATCTGAAGATGCACAGCTGAAAAGATCAATATTTCTCTCCCGTGTAATTAAGGAAAATGAGGAAACAATTCTGTTTCTGGTTTCTGTATCAGGGGGAATAATATTCAGATGACTCATGTTTTTCTGAACTTTTTTATACTGATCCAGAAAACTGAAAATACATCTTTCTGTATAATTTTCCAACCTCTCTGCAATATATGAAAATTTCCTGAGATGATATTCAGCATCAATCAGTTCAGTCAATATTACAGGATCGTATCTCCATACTACCCTGCTCTTTCCAATCCTGTCCGATAGCTTTTTAAATGTATTAATAATTTCAGATTTTTCAGGTACATTGCGTTCTATTGTTCTGTCATAGGGGTTTAGTGTAAAGAGAAAATAATACCTGTATCCTTCCTCATCCAGAAAATCCAGATACTTCATGAAAGAAGCAGGATCCTTTGTCCAGAAGACTATACAGTCGATGATACCGGGATTGAGCGGGATTCTTGATACTGAGTTTCTGTTAAAAGGATTCCGCACACAGACATAACCTGATTTAAGCCGGTTAATAAACCACCTGCCGTAGAAGGCAGGTATATCTGTTCTCCTGCTTGCACTGATAATCATCAGGTATATTTAACAGTTATTCAGGCTTTTGGTAAAGCCGCTATACACACCTAGTTGTCATAATAAATAATTGTTCTTGCAGCGCTTTTATCTTCAGGATCATCCCAGCCGGAGGCTATTACATCAATACCACCAAAAGATCCGGTGTATGGGAAAGAAATACTATCAGTATGAGATTCCCCTACACTGAGATCAACACCACTTGTCCATTTTTTATTAGCTTCCAGGTAAGTTGTTCCGGTACCAGTATCTGTATCTACTCCAAACTGTATTTTACAGTTTTCAAGAGTGGACTCCCCGCCGTTTGTCAACTTATAATTAACCGAAACAGATGTTGTATTATCTGTATAACTTGTAATTTCAAAACTCAGATATAAATCAGGCGGCGTATCTGTACAGGAACAAACCATAAATACAAGTATCAATATAGAAAATATCAAAATATTCTTTTTCATTTAATCTCCTTAAATCATAGCTTACAGTTTAAATTATAATACAACAGGTAAATGATTTTACAAATAATTTTAAGACTTTATGTTTTAAACATATACTTTTTTAATACGATACTGTCATATATTTTTACCTGATTTAACTGTAAAACACCACTTCCAAACATTATCTTATGACTCCTGTACTGGATCTGTAATATTGTCACGATTTTATGCCCCCAATGGAACTTAAATATAATCATGTATACAGATCATTATAATCCTTACCAGCTCATATAACCTGTATTGACTATAAGCAATTAAAGACTTATACAGTATTTATGAAGAAATGCTATTGCGGAAGAAACACAGAATTTGAAAAATGCTGCGCTCCCTATATCAAAAGAAAGATAAATCCTCCAACAGCTGAAGATCTGATGCGTGCCCGATACTCAGCCTATGTTACAGGGGATATAGATTTTATCGAGTCTACCCACAGTCTTGAAAGAAGAGATGCAGTTGATGTAGAAGAAACAAGAAAGTGGTCCAGTGAATCTGAATGGCTGGGGCTTGAAATCGTAAGCACAAAGAAAGGCGGAGTGAATGATAATGTCGGGACTGTTGAGTTCAAAGCTACATTCAATCAGAACGGAATAACCCACATACATCATGAAATAAGTACCTTTAAAAAGATAGAAGGCAAGTGGTATTTTGATGATGGAGAAATTATTCCTGCCACTGTTGTAAGGTCAGGAGAAAAAATCGGAAGAAATGATCCCTGCCCATGCGGAAGCGGGAAAAAATATAAAAAGTGCTGCGGCTGAATCCAGTTCAACAACTTAAGAAATAATTTTACAAATATGATTTATACTGAGAATAGAAACACCTGTTGTCACTATTCTCAGATAATAACTTATTTACAGGAGAAATACTGTCATTTCAATTTTCCATCTAAAAACTATTTGAATATATGAAAGAAACAGAACTTGATAAACCTATAAGACAATGGCTTGAAAAGCAGGGATATTCAGTATCCTGTGAAGTCAAGAATTGTGATATTGTTGCCCGCAAGGGTGATGATCTTCTTATAATTGAACTTAAGACAAGATTCTCCCTTGATCTTGTATATCAGGCAGTAAACAGGAAAAATCTCTCTGATTCTGTTTATGTCGCTGTTCCTGTTAAACCTGGTAAAAAAACAATCCCGAAATACAGAGATGTGAAAAAACTCCTCTCCAGACTGGAAGTGGGCCTGATACTTGTACGATTTCTGAAGAGCAAAACCAGGGTTGAAGTAGTTTCTCATCCTGTTGAATACAGTCCCAGAAAAGCAAAAAAAAGAACTCTATCCATTATCAGAGAAATTGACGGAAGATATTCTGAATTCAATAAAGCAGGAAGTGCTGTTGCCGACAGACGCATAAGTGCCTATAAACAGCAGGCGCTTGTTGCCGCTTACCTTCTTAAAGACAAAGAATCTCTTTCCCCATCCCAGATCAGAAAATCAGGGGGAGGATCTAAAACTCAGCAGATTCTTTCCGGAAATGTCTATGGTTGGTTTGACCGCATCGGCAGGGGATTGTACCGGCTGAATCCGGGCAGGCAGGGAGGCTTTGGAAGTGAATAAAGATGTTCTGGCAGATTTAGTGGGGAAAATCGCTGAATAATATACCTGCTTGCATTGTGGTTTCTTATTAACTCTATCAACTTATTGCTTTTACTATTCTCCCCTCTATCAGTTTTTACAACTCTACATCCAGTAAATTAAAATCTTCATCACCCTGGAATAATTTATTCAATTATTTCTGCAGAACTGTAAGCAACTGATCATGAAAATCCTCAGAAACTTACAGTAATACCTGCTGTTATATAATTGAACAAAGCAAAAGTGTAGACGTCACCTCCTCCGTCTGATCCCCCCTCGAGAATCCTGTATCCAATCCTGAAAACTGTATCAGGTAAATAACGATACAGGAGCGCCAGATTGACGTCCTCAGCGCGTCCATATGGAGAAACAAGTGCATCTCCATCAAGAAGAAAGCCTAATTCATCTAAAAAATACCATTCAGCCCTGAAATTTATAAGAGGAACAAAACCGAGGTCATCCCGGTGTGCGTATCCAGAGTCGCTCATAAGAGCTATATCTGCACTTCTTATTTTTCCGGTCAAACCGATCCCTAAATCAATATCCTTTTTTTTATGGAATGACCATCTATAGGTAAATCGATATGAATCAAAGCGGTAGGTCGATGTAATCTTTGTCCCTTTTGAAAAAACAGTATCCTGAAACAGTATATCCCGGTCTGCTGAACCGCTTCCCTGAACAGTCAGGGGCGCAATCAAAAAAGAAACAGTGTGACGATCAGCAAATGTGTATCCTGCACGTATACGTACAACAGGTACTGGAGATAAAGGTGTTTCGCTTGAAAGTGAAAACTTTGTCCCTGTATCAGAGGGAATCCTGACATCGTTATAGCCGGAAAAAGCGGCCCCGCTTTCAACATCTATAAATGCCTGTGCATCAATTTGATTTCCTGTAAAAACAAGAATTATTAATATTAATAATGTTTGTATATTTTTCATAAGAACCTCCACTTCATATAATTATTATTAACAAACAGGTTTGTAAAAGCAAAATTATTTAAGGGATAATCTTTGAAGATAAACAAAAGTTTTAGCTTTATATAATCATTTAAGAATCAAACCAGCTGCAAGCACACCTTTCCCTGTATGTATTCCAACAGTTGAAGATATTTCCATTATATAATCAGCTTTTATCCCGGTTATTGTGTATATGTTTTCAGCAAATATTTCTGCTTCATCTCTGATACCTGCATGCACAACATTGTAGCAGTCTATTTCATCTTTATATTTATCTAAAATGTCAAATATTTTTTTCTTTGTTCCTTTTTGTGTAAATGCAGCTCCATATTTAATACTCCTGCCATAACGGTCAAGTGAAACAACAGGCTTCAGATTAAGAATTGCAGCAGCCATACCTTTCATTGGACTGACCCTCCCCCCCCTTACCATGTATTTAAGAGTGGGAACACTTACATATATCCTGCTTTTTTTTATCCTTTCCAGCGTGCTGTTTATTATAGAATCTGCAGGAACTTTATTTGCCGCATCAAGAGCTGCTTTGACTGCAACAAGTCCCTGTGCTGCCGAATTAAGCCTGCTGTCAATTATATTGATTTTATACCCCTTTCCCCTCAGTTCTTTTGCGCAGTTTTCCATTATCTGCCATGTTCCACTCAGCTCTGAAGAGACTGTTATAACTATCACAGATTTGTAAATTGATAAAAGACTTAAAAACTTTTCCTTTACTTTTAAAGGATCAGGCAGTGATGTTGATAAATTGATTCTTGACTTTTCCATATTTGAATATAATTTTTTGCTATCAATATTGAGACGATCAATAAATATATTATCATCCCAGATAATATTGAGATTGATAGTATGAATTTGATACTTGTCAATAATATTCAGAGGGATGTCAGCAATTGAATCTGTAACAATTGCAGTTTCAGATAAAGGATTACAATTTACATTATACTGCATAAACATATCATCAATTTTACTTTCAATAATTGTTCCATGTTTAGCAATATTATGAAACAACAGTACAGGATTATTTGTATGTATGTGTATTTTTAGTTTTCTACAGCTGCCAGAAAGAATCAGTGAATCCCCATATTTATTGAGATCCTCTGATATTTTTTTACTTTTTTGTTTTACATCTTTAATAAGTACTTCGGAGCAGTATCTGTAAATTATTTTTCCATTGCCTGAAAGATAATCATTATCATGATCATCAAGAAAAACTGCTTCATTATAATCAGAAAGAAATCTTTTATTATCCGGAATAATTCCTGAAATTATCATATCAACTATACCTTCAAGAAATGAAACAAATCCAGAAGCCCCAGCATCGACAACATTTGCTTTTTTAAGAACAGGAAGCTGCTCTTTTGTTTTTTCCAGCGCATTATCAACAGCATATCTGCTTTGAATAATCAGATCTTTAAAATCATGATACTTGTTGCTGAGTCGAGACATTTCCTCTGACCACACCATGATTACAGTTATAATTGTTCCTTCTACAGGTTTATTTACAGCATGATATGTCTGTTCTGCAGCATTTTTGAGAGCTTCAGAAAAATCGTAAGTATTGATAGTTCGTAATTCTGAACAGGACTCTGAAAGAGAATTTATAAACTGGGATATAATTATTCCGGAATTTCCCCTGGCTCCGGAAAGCAATTTATCTGCAATCCTTTCCAATGTTTTCCCGGCAGAATAATATACAGATTCAATCTGGAGCGCTGAAAAAAAAGTCTGAACCATGTTGGTTCCTGTATCCCCGTCCGGGACAGGAAAGAGATTTATGCTGTTAAGATATTTCTTTTTCTTTAAAAGTTTGTAATAACCTGAAAGAAAGCAGTTGTATATCATGTACCCATTTAAATTAGTGCTTGGTTTCATAAATCCTTCCTACTAACATTTATATCAGGTTCTTTACCTGTAAAAATCCTGAGCAAGTTGTTTCGATGCCGAATAACTATGAGTATTGGGATAATCAGTGTAAATATTGTTATATATAGATCCGGTCTGCTTTTCAGTATGATGTGTAGAATTCTGTAGCTTATCGGGACTGAAAGAGCTGTGATCATAGATGCTAGTGATATTTTTTTCAGAATAACAACTGATGAGACAAAGATAAGTATTGATACTGGAAAAAGAGGAAGATATAGAGCAGTAAAAACTCCTGCTGATGCGGCAACACCCTTGCCACCTTTGAATTTGAGCCATAAAGGAAAAATATGCCCGATAATAACTGAGCTCCCTGATATAATCATTATAATTGAAGTGTTATCTGGAAAAGGATTAAAAAGCCTGGATATAATGATTAAAGGGATAAATCCTTTAAAAAAATCAAAAATAAGGACAGTTAATCCTGCCTTTTTCCCTAAAACCCGCAAAGTATTTGCAGCTCCGGGATTACCGCTGCCAAAATCCCTGATATCAATTGATTTAAGCAATTTTCCTGCAATATATGATGACGGGATAGATCCTGCAATATATGAAACTGAAATAACCAGTATGATAATGTTCAATCCTCCAGACCTTTTTTGGGAGGCATTGGTATCAGAATATTTGTCTGTTTTTTATACTGCACAAAACCTGGATCTTTCCCCCATTTTTCATTCCATGATTTTTCAAGAAGCGGTATTCCGGTCACATAAAGAAGCAGTAAAGTTATAAACAGAGGTGATATGAAATATAAAAAATCGAGTCCATAAAAATAAGGTATACAAGTTATAGTTATTCCCCACCATACAAGGATTTCGCCAAAATAATTGGGATGTCGTGAATATTTCCATAGTCCTGTTGAAATAAATCGCCCCTTGTTTTCAGGATTTTTTTTAAAAAAATATTTCTGGTTGTCAGCAACTGATTCGATGAGTAATCCCTTGAAGAATATTATAGTACCTAATATAAACCATATCGTTATTTCTGAAAAAGATTTTTGTGTAAATGTAATTCCGTAAACAGGAAGTAACAGTATCCATACTGTTACAGCCTGCAGAAGCCAGAATGTTCCGAATTTGATAAAGCTATCCCGTTTATCATCAAACCTGTGATCAGTTTTCATAAATAATATTCGCCTGAAAAGATATATTCCAAGCCGGAGTGACCATATAATTACATAGATGGCAGGTAATATCTGGTAAACTGATATATCAGGATTACTATATAAACAATAAAAAGTAAGAAAGAAAAAACTGAGACTATATGTAATATCTGTAAAAACATCAGTCTTCAGGATTGCGGCAAATATGAAAAATATTCCATTAAGAGAGAGGCTAATTATAAGTAATCGAATTAAATCCATTATTATAATTATTATTTATCAGAGCTGTTTAGTCAAAAAATATTTCTATTGCCCGGTTGAGCTGTTTGACTGCCGCGACAGGGGTGGCGCGTGTTCCTGCACCTGCAAGAACTGTGACAAAAGGCAAATCTGCTCCAGCTGATTGATACTCATTAAGCCCCCTACCCGGGTGCGGTATAATTACCGTATAACAATAATTCACTCTGGAGGAAGCTTAATGAGATTTTACAATTCTCAACATCAATTTTATGCCGGGATTGATTTGCATGCAAGAAAAATGTATATCTGCATTATCGATAATAACGGCAATAAGATCTTTCACAAAAACATGGATGCTAATCCAATGAATTTAATTCAGGTGCTCATCCCTTATAAAAACAACATCATAGTCGGAGTCGAATGTGTATTTACCTGGTACTGGATTGCTGACTGCTTAGAAGATAACAACATACAATTTGTACTGGGCCATGCCTTATACATGAAAGCTATTCATGGCGGTAAAACTAAAAACGATAAAATCGATTCATTTAAAATTGCAACAATGATCCGTGGCGGAATGTTCCCTATGGCATATGTATATCCCCGCAAAATGAGAGCTGTAAGAGTTCTTTTACGGCGAAGGCAATATTTTATTCATCATCAGTCAGCATTACTTGCTCATATCCAGAATACAAATACACAATATAATTTAAGCAGTTTTGAAAAGAATATTCTGCATGCTTCTAACAGGCAAAATATCCAGAATCGATTTGAAAATACATATACAAGGAAAAGTATAGAGGCTGATATGGAACTTCTGGATTCATATCACAGGATTCTTATTGGCATTGAAGCTGATATTAGAAAGCATGCTGTTCATCATGATCCAGTATCTTATCATCTGTTAAGATCTGTTCATGGCATCGGACCAATTCTATCACTGGTTATTCTCTACGAAATAAATGATATTAACAGATTTCCTGGTGTTGGTAATTTTATTTCATATGCAAGACTTGTTAAATGTTCTCATGAATCTGCAGGAAAAAGAGTAAGAGGCGGACATAATAAAATCGGGAATGCTCATCTTAAATGGGCTTTCAGCGAAGCAGCTGTTCTGTTCTTGCGGAACAATGAACCGGCTAAAAAGATGCTGTAGCAGTTAAGTGCCAGATACGGCAAAGGGAAAGCTCTTTCATTAATTGCTCAAAAACTGGCAAGAACTGTTTATTTTATACTCAAACGAAAAGAACCTTTTAATGCTGATAGATTTTTTAGGGATAGTGTACATGAGCCTGTCGTATAACTGGATCAATATGTGATGAGGTTGTTGATGACCTTTATTATTTGCAGCTATGACTGCCTATGGCCATCATACCCGTATATCATGAATCCCGTCTGTTTGATTAGACATGTACACTGATCCTTTTACATATAAAAGAGCTGCAGGAAATATTACAGTGATCTGTCCTGTGCTGACCTGCCCAAGTAACTATAGCCGGTAAAACATCCGGACTTATCTTTTTGCATCAGGCAGCATTCAGGTACCGAATTAATTCTACGGCATATTAATTATGACCGTCTATATGTGTTTGATACAGATCCACTTCTGTATAATTCTTTGAATCTCGAATTGGATGGCTTAATATCTCCGGCTCCTCTTTTCTCATCATTGGAAACGATAATTTTCGGGGCCGGATACTATTTTGTTATTGACTTACCGGGGGCTTATATGTGTTATCTTCCTATTTTTATTTCTTTAATATTTCATATAACTTCTTGTTTATAAATATTTTTTCTTTTCCAAAAGCCTTTGATTCCAATATTCCTATTTTTTCCAGTTGTGTTAAATATTTACTTGCAGTCCTTCTTTCTGCTATTTCATTTTTGACTAAAAAATCAATCTTAGTATATGGTTGCCTAAAAAGCAGTTCTATCAATTCTTTTGTATAAGTTGTTTTAGGAAGTTTTTCTTTACAAAATTCTATTGTTTCATCCATTAAATCTTTTATTGAACTTACGGTTTCTAAGGTTTCCAATGATGTCACTTCTATTGCTGTAAGCATAAACATTATCCAGTTTTCCCATTCATTTTTATCCCTTACATTTTGTAAGTATCTATAATAACTATCTTTATTTCTTATAATATAACTACTTAAATACAATACAGGAGAATTTAATAATCCTTTTAAAACAAGATACAATACATTTATTATTCTTCCAGTCCTACCATTTCCATCATAAAAAGGATGTATTGATTCAAATTGATAATGGATTATTGCTAATTTCATCAATGGATCTACTTCATTATCAATATTTATATATTCTTCTAAATTTTTTAATAAATCTCTTATAATTTTTTCATCATCCGGAGGAATATATACAACCTCACCGGTTGTATCATTCATCAATTGTGTCCCAGGTAATTTTCTTATTCCTGCTCTATTTTTCTCAAGACTTTCTTGAATTTCGACAATACTTTTAGTCGTTAAAATATTCTTCTGCAATATTAAATTATACCCTTTCCAAGTAGCTTCTCTATAATTTAATACTTCTTTTGTTGCAGCATCATATTTATTATCTTTTTTCAGCATTGCTTGATATATTTTATCTTGGGTAGTAATAATATTTTCTATCTCAGAACTTGCTTTTGCTTCTTTGAGTATGATTGTATCCAAAAGAATATTTTCATTTGGTATTGTAGAACAGTATCCATTCAATTTTGCTAATGCTTTGTTAGCTTTTATTGCTTTACGGAGGATTTTTACACTTTCTATATCCTCTTTTGGCGGTAAAAATGGTAAATCATTATTTGCTATTTTAGTCATATACCTCTCAATATGTACACGTTTTACTAATTATAGCACATATTATTGTTTTAATGTACACGTTTTTCATTTTATTGCACATTAAGTTGTTTTCATGTGCAAGGCATGTACATGACATTTGGGACTAAATAGCACTTATCCTACCAATATTTAAGGGATTAATTTTCATTTTTTTCTCTTATTATTTCTTTTTTGCAATATTTCAGTAATTCTAACTGTAAACATACTCCTTGGATTTTTATAAATGTAGCTACTGGATTATATCTTCTGTGTAACGCCCAGTTGAGCTGTTTGACTGTCCCGGAGGGTTGGCGCGTGTTCTTGCTCTGCAAGAACCGTGACAAAAGTCAAATCTGCTCTAACTGATTGTTATGTTGAATCATTTATCTAATTTATTATTCATTTTGAATATATAAAATGTCTAATGATTAGTCTTATCATATATTACCCAACGAACACTATTATTAATATTATCATATTCTTTAATTTTATTAATAATAGACTTCCTATGTCCAACACCACACATAAAAATTGCTGATTGGAAAGTATTATCATTGCAATATGACTCAATATTCCTAAGCATAGAATTCTCATAGTTATCAATATCATGATCAAATATTTCATCAATTTCTTTATTATTGAGAAATTGGTCACAAATACTTCGTTGTTTTTCTTCTAAATATATAGCTTCATCACTATTTAATAAATCAAATCCTTTTTCTATTATTAATTCATTATATCTATCAATGAAATTTTGAATATCTTTATTTGAATCCACTATACTAAATTTATTATTGAAAGAATTCATTAAATAAGTATCTAATACTGGATAATATTTAAAATTGTTTGTACGGCTGTATTTTTGAATAGCTTGTATTTCCAATTTTTGATGAGGGATATTGAACTTATTAAACATCATTTTTTCATAATTAGAATATGTACTTTCTAACGCTTCTAAAAATATTACATCTGGTTTTATACGTTCAATAATATCTAATAATGCATCTGAATTACATTTTCCCATTTCTTTATGAATTGTACTAATAAAAGAAATCTTATTCATATTAATTCTCCATAGAGTATTTAATATATTTCATTCACATATGAGTTTTTTTATCATATTTTTTTGTGTGTATTTAAGCTTCTATAAATATTCCACAAATATACTGAATAGCATAACGGGGCATGATTTGATATTTTTATTTCTTTCGTTTTCAAAAAGATTCTTTTTAGTTTTTTTAGCAATCTACTAACAGATGTAACAGGTGATAAATGTGTTTTATTATTTATATCGGTTAAATCAATAATTTTCAAAAACATGCTTTTATCTTTATCAAAAATAATATCTATAATCTTAGAGGTTATTGTTATTGAACTTGTAAATTGATTGTCAGGAAATGTTATTTCAGTTACTAATGATTTATGCTTATCAATGAATTTGGTTGTTCCATGATGTACATATTCTTTTTGTATTTTATCGCTAAAAGAAGGGGGAAGAAGTGTAATTAGATCACCATAATTTACTATTCGATATGTTTTTTGCATAAGACTATTTGCAAAGTCTAAATTTCCAACCATTGGGGCTCCGAATGTATAAAGAGAATGAATATTTTTAAATGAAGCTGCTGCCAAACTCGCAACAGCTGCTCCAAGGCTATGGCCTGTAAACCAATATTTCATTTCTGGATTTTTTTCCTGTAAATAATATAGATATTCTTTAAATCCAGAATCTACATTCCAAATATCTTTAAAAGCGCTATAAAAACCGTAATGTACTTTCCCTCCCTCACTAAAATCAGTTAGTTTTATACTTAGATTATCAACTAAATCAATAAATAAATCAGTGCTTTTAGTTGCGGTTCCTCTAAAAGCAACAATTGCAAAATCAGATGTATTTGCAACAAAACATTTACACTTATAACTTTCAAAAAACCGAAAAGATTTGATTCCCGCCTGACTTACTTGAGATTTTATGAAATCCGGAGGAGTATATGATAAAAAAGAACATTCTGCGAGCCACCAAGCATTTACTAAACTAAATTCTTTTTCATTTGCTCGAAAGGGATGTTTTTTACAATTTTCAAAATATTTATATTTCAAATTAGGTGAGAAAATATTTCGTTTAGATTTCAGTATAAACTTTCTATTAGCTATTTTCAATTATTTATTTTTCTCTCCATTATATTTTTATTTTTCTGACTCTTTAAGGAACAACATAAGCAATTAATCGTACAGCAAAGGACATCACTTTTTTGAGCAATAAAGGACATCGCTTACACTTCTAAAGGGACATCCTTTACACTCTCATAACGTAATTATAATCCAGAATATCAGATACTTTAAGCTCTTTTTCATCCAAATAACCAAGAAAAAAGTTCCTGTAATATATCCTGAATATCCCGTTTCCAAGCTCTTCAAGCCCTATGTTTTTACCCATTAAAGCAGTTGATACAAATATCCAGTTTGCCTTCCCTATCCTGATCGCTCCATTCCTACAGACATATCTCACTTTGTAATCCGCGGGGTAATCCCAGTTTCTGATTACTTCAGGGTACTCTCTTTCTGACACCTCATGCACACTTGCTGCAGTCATTTTTCCAAGTACCTGATAGGGTCTTACTTCATTATATTCATAGATGAATTTATTAAGTTTTCTCTGCTGTGCCTGAAGGTTTTTCCCTGGCGGTCTTGTTGCTTCACCTTTCAGTTCCCGGTGCATTCTTTCATGTCTTCCGTTATGTTCCGGATGTCCAGGATCTGAATACACCGGCATTACTCCTATATCCAAAAGCCATACTGCAAAATTTGTAAGTCTACCGAGAGCATGAATACTACCAAAAGGTGCTCCATTATCTGTATGTAATTGCTCTGGAAGCCCATATTTTCGGAAAGTTTTGATAAAAACAGGCTTAGATTGCTTTGTATTAGCGTATAAAAGCCCTTTTGCGGCAAGAATATACCTTGAATATGAATCAGCTATTGTTAACGGGTAACAGTACTGACCGTTCTTCATTTTAAACTTACCCTTGAAATCAGCACTCCACACTTCATTCGGTGTCTGTGGATCAAAGATCGGTTTCTGCATTTCTATTTTTTTATGCCGTCTTCTCTTCTTGATTAAATCATTATCTTTCAGGATTCTGTTTCCAGTTGTAGCGCTTGGTAGTTTTTCATAATTTCCTGATTTTTCAAGAATATCAATTATTACACCTGCTCCCCATCTGGGATGCTTTTTTCTTAATTCTATTATTGCTTCTTCTATTTCTTTTGGTGTTTTATTCGGATGGTTATGCGGGTTTCTAGTCTCTTCTTCAAGGCCTTTGTATCCCTGCTTTACAAAGCGCTCCAGGTACTTATAAGCAATAGTCCTGCTTATGTTGGAAATGGCAAGTCATTTTCCCCACATTTAGGAAATTAAAAATCCCCCACCTGCAGAAAAAATTATACCCCCTTTTTCTCCTGAATTCTATATGAATCTCCCTCAAGGGAGAAAACATGCGCATGATGTAAAAGCCTATCAAGCATTGCTGTTGTCATGATTTCATCACCCATCATTTCAGACCACTGATCAAAACCTTTATTTGAAGTAATTATTACTGACGATCTTTCATAGAGTTCGCTGATAAGATTAAAAAAAAGATTGGCCTCTTTTCTGTCGATAGGCGTATAGCCTATTTCATCAATAATTAGTAACGAAGATCTGAGAATCCTGTTTATTCTGAATGAACTTGATCTCATAGTTTCCATTGTTTTCAACAGTTTTATTAGTGAAGTTATCCTTTCAAAACAGACAGTGTATCCGGCTTCAATTGCCTTGTACCCGAGAGCAATTGATAGATGTGTTTTCCCAAGGCCGGGAGGTCCAAAGAACATGATATTTTCAGATTTATCTATCCACCTGAAATCCTTGAGATTATTTAACTGTTCTTCAGTTATCCCTTTTATTCTTGAAAAATTGAATGTCTCAAGTTCCTTAATTACAGGAAAATGGGCACCTGTAAGATTTCTATGAAGACGTCTTTCATTTCTGAAATGTACTTCTTCTGTAAGAAGGATGCTTAAAAAATCAAGATGAGATATTTTCTCCTTTGTTGCTTTTTCAAGTGCCTCATCAAGATTAACAGATATTCCTTTAAGCTTTAGACTATCAAGTATTCCTGTACAGTAATCAAAACAGCTCATAAAGCACCTCCTAAAAGACTTACAAGTGAGGTGTAGTAACTTAAATCCCTTTTCTTTACTTCTATGTTTTTATTCTCATGTTTTACAGCTTTTATTCCTGTAAGAAGCTGTGGCAGAATATCCGGATAATTTTCAGTTTCACAGCTTCTTACATAAAGATAAGACTCTTCAAAATTCCTTGCAGATAGTGTTCCGTTTTCAATGCATAAATCTGCAGTTTTTGCTATTAACTTATCATCAGGATTTGAGTTTATGAAAGCATAAAGCTCGCGCTGCTGATCTCTGTAATACCTGCTGTATTTTTTGTAATTCTGATCAACATATTGTTTCCATGAGTTACTGCTAAATCTGTTCTTTAATTTTTTGATAACTTCATCGGGCTTGGAATCATAATTCCTGAAATGATTATGTTTGGTTATTTTTTTCCCCTTTATCGGTGAGATTTTGTGCCTGGCAATCTCTTCTCCATCTATTTTGTCATAGATAAAAAGGTCTGTATCTGTTTGGTAAATCCAGACAGTTTTTTTTCTGAACCTGTTAGGGACAGAGTAAAATGAAGATGAAACACTTATCAATGATTTACTATTTACTTCCCTTGATTCTTTATTTATGATGCTTTCCCTTCTGAAAATAGACGGCTTTAATTTTTTAAAATGTGGAATCTCTTTAAGCAAAGCTTCTTGAGGAATTATTCCAGTTGCCTGGCATATTTTACCGTTAGCTCTTCTTGAAAGCCAATTATTTAATGCCTCCTGTATTTGATCAAAGGATGTGAAATGTCTTGCTGAAAAGAAACTGCTTTTGATGAATTTCACAAAGTTTTCGACTTTACCTTTGCTCTCAGGGTCTGCTTTTCTGCAGACATACATCTTAAACCCCTGCTCATCCTTGAAGGCTTTAAATTCTTTTGTATACTTAATATCTCCGCTGTTTTCTTTAACAACCATGACTTTGTCCTGATCAATCACGATTTCTTCAGGTACCCCTCCTATTATTTCAAAGGTATCAAGTAAATGATTTATCACATCTATGGATTTAAACGGCCTCTTCTGTACTGCTGCATACTTGAATCTGCTTACAGATAGAATGACTCCAAAGATATATACTTTCTCACCGGTTTCTATTTCAGTTTCTCCGAAATCAAGCTGTAGTTGTTTTCCATGTGGAAGTTCTTCAACCGGTGTATAGATTCTCTTGTATTCGTAATTATCTACTTCTCCTGTTTTCTTTAAGAAAATGAGATAATTTCTCAAAGTCCTTTCAGTGCCGGGAAGTTCTCCATATTTTTCTTCAAGAACATCATAGATTGATGAAGTGTATATTTTATTGTTATTTAAATTAAAAATATTCAGTATTTCATCTTTGAAAGGAGCAAAAATCTTTTCCTTTTCTACACTGTTTATCTGGTATTCAAGATACTCTGCTTCCGACATTTCAAAGTATTTTCTAACTGTTTTTCTGTCGATTTTTAATTCTCTGGATATTTTCCTTTTTGAATATCCTCTATTCTTGAAAACTCTTATTTTTTGGTACATATTCATAGTAATCATTTGAGTCATTCCTGGTAGTTTTTGTCGTGATTACATACTAAGGTTTGACTCTTTTTTTTCCTATAGGGTGGGGAATTTTATTTTCCATCCTATGGGGATTTCATGTTACCATTTCCATTATGTTGAACATCTCACTTAACTCAGTTACTGAGAACTGCTGGCTCTTCCAAAGGATAATAAATTCCTTCTTTTGGTCCATCGCATTTATCTCCCTCCAAGGCATCAGATCCCCCTTTTCGTAAGGATTTTTCTGCCTTTAAGTGTAAGCGATGTGCCTTAAGTTTTGTAAGCGATGTCCCTTTAGTGTACCTTTTGTATGCTTAACGCCAAGTTGAGCTGTTTGACTGCCCCGCCAGGGTTGGCGCGTGTTCTTGCAACAGCAAGAACCGTGACAAAAGTCAAATCTGCTCCAACTTATTGTTAAACGCTAAATTTCAATACTTAATTCAGATTATATCCGAATTCTCTGGTTTTCATAATATTTTTCCAATGTGCTTCTCTTCTAATTATTATTTCATCATCAGTAATTGACGATCTTACTTCAAGTATTGAAAATTGATAATTATTTGCATATTCAATTCCATTTTTTTCAATTACTTTTTTTAGATCAATATTATTTCCATGTCCATTTTTTGAATAATTTTTCCATCTATCCCAAAAAGCATTTTCCCCATATGCTGAACCAACATATAATTTTCCGTTTGTTTTATCAGTAATTAAATATACACCTTTTGTACTTGATAATGCACTTTTCCAAGATGCTTCTTCTTCATTAATTACTTCTTGTAATTCTTCATAGTTCAATAATAAATTTTCATATCCGGGAAAGGGTTCAATTTTATACGGTTTTTCAAGTAATTCGCTAATTTCAAAATTATTGATGTGTTTTTCTAGTAATAGATATGAAGCTCGAAAATCTTTATTAAATTTAATTATTAGTCGACCAATTAAATCTTTTTGTAACTCTGTTAAATTTGTCTTATATGAAAAATATTCTTTTTCTTTTGATTTATCATATTTTTTAGTTACATCCAATTTTTCATAAATACCGCCGTAGATCCAATAATTTGGTTTATAATAAATAAGTGATATAATATATTTTCTTTCAAAATTTTTATTATTCTGATATTCTTGCCATTCTTTGAATTCATTTCTTATTAATTTATATAATGGTTCTTTTTTATTTAATCGACCTATAGCCATGTGGAGTTTGTATTCATCGGTTTTTTCTATTATTTCTGGGAAAATATGTTCGAATTTAACCATTATTTTTCCTTATTTAAATTTTTTCTCTATCTTACATAATTATTGCTATTCAATATTTATTCATTTTTTATCAAAATTTAAGTAATTTTTTATGCAAAAATATTCTTTTGAGTTACAATAATAACTATGATGCCGTTTAACACCCAGTTGAGCTGTTTGGCTGCCCCGCCAGGGTTGGCACGTGTTCTTGCTCTGCAAGAACCGTGACAAAAGGCAAATCTGCTCCAACTGATTGTTATAAAGTATTATTTCTTAGCCCATTTTGACAAATACTTTTCTAGAATATTAGTATTATCTATATGATATTTTAGAAAAAAAGATTTTTCTTCTTTTGGTAATATTTGTGTAGAAATTATAAATGCACGTTTTTGCCATGGATCTAAATTGTTAAAATTTTCTTTTAATTCTCTTAGCCAATCATAACAATTATTAACATATGCAGTTAATACAATTTCTCTTTTCAATACTGGATCTTCACGTTGATATTTTCGTAATATTTTTTGATGATGATTAATAATTGGCTTTTTGTTGAATAATGAAAATAATATTAACAAATAATAAATATTTTCTTCAATTAGTTCATTATCTATAAACTGTAAAGCATCTTCTCCTATTGTAGTCCAATTCTCAAAATTAATATTTTGAACACTACTTATATATCTAAAAATATCATTTAGAGCGGGAAGCATATGTTCTTTATTTTTTATTAAATAATTCAAAGCTGATGGATGTCCGACCTGCGATAAACGTCTTAAAAACCACCTTAATCTAATAAAATTTGGTTCTTCCTTTATTAAATATTCATCTATTACCGCTTTAATTGATTCTTCTGAAAATTCCCGTATCTCATCATCTGTTAAATCATTTAACATAATAGCTGAATAAGGATTATCTGAATGTTTCATAATGATTTTTAGAATCTTTTCCTCTTTATTATTTATAGGTCGATCTTCTATATTTTCATCACACAGTTTTCTAAATTGGCATTCCCCCAAAACTGTAGACACTTGATATACTTAGAAACTAAGGAGTATTAAAGTGCCAAAGAGTCCCTACACAGAAGAATTTAAAGACGAAATATTAAAGCAAATAATGGAAGAAGAACACAGTGTTCTTGAAGTATCAAAAGCAACAGGAATAAGTGACGTTACTCTTTATAACTGGCTTAGAAAGGCCGGGTGGAAATCCGGGGAGTCTCGAGAAAAGAAAAAATTAACAGAAGCAGAAAAGGAAAACAGAGAATTAAAAGCAGAGATCAGAAAGCTTAAGATGGAGCGTGATATCTTAAAAAAGGCCGCAGCGTACTTTGCGAAGGAGTCCCAGTAAAGTACGCTTTTATTCGGGACAACAGAAAAGCGTTTCCAATTCGCCCTATGTGCAGGATATTAAAAGTTAATCCATCAGGATTTTATCGGTGGTTAAAAACACCAGAATCTCCTAGAACAATAGAAAATAAAAAAGTGACAGAACTAATCCGTTTTTACTGGGAAGAAAGCGGTCAAGTATATGGAAGTCCAAATATACATGAGGATCTAAAAGAAGCAGGTTATAGCTACGGTGTTAATCGGGTTGCTCGTTTGATGAGAGTAGCTGGAATAAAAGGTGCTTACAGACGGAAACGGCATCATGTACCTTGGGTTCCTGGAGAAATTTACCAGAAGAATACTTTGAATAGAGAATTTTCTGTTGCTGAGCCAAATCAAGCTTGGTGTACTGATATAACATATATCCGAACTTATGAAGGCTGGTTATATCTGGCAGTAGTAATTGATCTATTTAACAGAGGAGTTGTTGGCTGGTCGATGAAGAATCATCAGAAAGCAATTATTGTTATGGATGCTTTGTTTATGGCAGTAAAAAGAAGAAGACCTACAAAGTCTGTTCTTATCCATTCTGATCAAGGGTGTCAGTTTACAAGTAAGGATTGGGAGGATTTTTGTGAGGCCCACTCTTTGGAAATTAGCATGAGTAGAAGAGGTAATTGTTGGGATAATTCTGTAGTTGAATCATTCTTTTCAAATCTTAAAAGAGAAAGAATCAGGAATAAAATTTATAAAACCAGAGAGGAGGCAAGAAAAGATATTTTTAATTATATTGAAATGTTTTACAATACAAAAAGACGGCATGGTCATTTAGGAAAGCGAAGCCCTGCTGATTTTGAAGATAAGTTTTCATCAGATTAAAGTGTCTACAGAATCAGGGGAATGCCAGAATATTCAAATCATTAATAGGTAATTCTTTTTTTACAATATGATTAAGAAGGTTTATTGCTTTTTCATTATAATTTTTTATTGCTTCTTTATGAATCATTATTACCTCTTGTTTAAATTACGGATAACGCCAAGTTGAGCTGTTTGGCTGCCCCAAAGGGTTGGCGTGTAAATTGCGTAAGCAATTTGCATGACAAAAGCCAAATCTGCTCCAACTTTTTGTTATATGGCTATTTTAATATTTATTCAAATATTTACGTTTTAATTTTTCATTATTAATTTTCAAGTTCTAACAACATATGCAATAACTTCTTCCGATGATTTTCATCTATTAATAATATTCCATTTACCCATATATCTGTTGATTTCTTATCACTATGTTCTTTTGAATTATTCCATCTTTGTTCTTTTGAATGTATATCATTTATTTCTATTTTGAAGTATTCGTTTAAATTGGTATTTTCTTTTAGATGTGATTTTGGCAACCAACCATTTATTTTAAATTTTTGGAAATCATCACTTCTTTTATAGATATTCAGCCAATATTGAGTTTCATTTTTCCCATTCATTTTTGTAAAAATAAAATCATCTGAATTTATCGTAACCATTCTATTTGTACTTTTCAAGAAATACCAAACAACATCTACATATATTCTGCATACATTCATTTTTGGGGGTTTAGCATCGTTATGTTCTATTTCATTTCTAATTTGCATCAGCTCCTTTAATAATAGAGGCCTAACTATTCCAAGTGATTCCAATAATTCTAAATACCCTTTCGGCTTATCAGGAAAATCGATTTTTTTTAGGTTATAACACTTTTCAATAAGCTTTAATCTATGGTTAATTGCTCTCTTTAGAGTAACAATAGCATCTGCCCTCGAATCATTATCATCATTAAAATTCAAATGATTTTCAGCTCTGAAGAGTAATTCTATTGATCTTTTTTTCTCATCTGGATTAATTTCACTCCATGATTGAATATCAACATTCCAATTTAAAAAACTATCTTTTATATACACACTAAAATACCTTTTGTATTAAACAGTACTCCCTTCACAAATATTAAAGGGATTAATTTACATATTTTTCTTAAATTCTATATTATTTTACTATATTTATTCGCTAGTCACTGGACTGCTCATTTCTGCCATATAACGCCAAGTTGAGCTGCTCCGGCGGTGCCTGAGCGAAGCGAAGGATTGGCATGTGTTTTTGCAGTTATTCTTTGCTTTTAGAATAATATTTAAAATAAGTATTTCTTAGCTGCAAATCTTTAATAATTCTACTTTTTTTCCTGCAAAAAACCATGTCAAAGCCGGGGTCTGCTCCAACTTATTGTTACATTCTAAATCCTCGTAAGATCAATTAGCAAGTTCTTTTTATCCATTTTTCAACCCAAATATATCCTGCAGATCTTAATTATTTTGCATTTTTTATGCAGGGAGTATACCAAAACATAATCCTTGGATTACCGTCACAATATTTTTCAGCTCGTTCTTTTTCGGCTGAAAAGCGCTTAGCTGTTTTCATTAAACAGTAATTTCTTTTATATTCGATAATAAAAGGCTAGCTACACAAAACTATACTTTACCCTCTTTTGAAACGGGATTGAATCAAAACAAAATCGCTTTTCTGCCGAGTGGGTCTCAAGATGATGCATACAATCCTAAAAATATCTTTTTTATCACTTCTACCACAATATCGCCAGTTTTTACTGTTTCCAATAACTTTTGTGTATGTAACGCCAAGTTGAGCTGCTCCGGCGGTGCCTGAGCGAAGCGAAGGATTGGCATGTGTTTTTGCATTTATACTTTGCTGTTAGAAAAATATGTAAAATAAGTGTTTTTTAGCTGCATATTTTTAATAATTCTACTTTTTTTCCTGCAAAAACCATGTCAAAGCCGGGGTCTGCTCCAACTTATTGTTACATTCTAAATCCTCGTAAGATCAATTAGCAAGTTCTTTTTATCCATTTTTTAACCCAAATATATCCTGCAGATCTTAATTATTTTGCATTTTTTATGCAGGGAGTATACCAAAACATAATCCTTGGATAACCGTCACAATATTTTTTCGGCTCGCTCTTTTTCGGCTGAAAAGCGCTTAGCTGTTTTTTCATTAAACAGTTATATCTTTTATTTTCGATTGTAAAAGGCTGTCCACACAAAACTATACTCTAACCTCTTTTTGAATCTGGATTGAATCAAAACAAAATCGCTTTTCTGCCGAGTGGGTCTCAAGATGATGCATACAATCCTAAAAATATCTTTTTTATCACTTCTACCACAATATCGCCAGTTTTTACTGTTTCCAATAACTTTTGTGTATGTAACGCCCAGTTGAGCTGTTTGACTGTCCCGGTGGGTTGGCGTGTAAATTGCGGAAGCAATTTGCATGACAAAAGGCAAATCTGCTCCAACTGATTGTTATATGGATTTTTTCTTTTTATAAATATTAGATATTCCTTTGAATATATTCTTCAAGTTCTTTATAAATTAAATTAGGTTTTTCTTTTTTAGCCCATATTAATTCATCTATATTATAACCATATCGTCTATATTTTTTCTTATCATCTGGTGCAAATATATCAATCCATGAATTATCTCTATTATAAGTAATACCAACATTTATCTCTTCATCTTCATTCTTTAATAAAATTAAAATAAAATTTCCTCTCACAGAATATCCATTATTTATAATAGTCTTATTAATCTCACTCGCTTCTGAAAAATCAATACATTCTTTATATAAAGTTAAAAGATGCTTACACATTCTTCTTATATCATTTTTTCTATAATTATCATGTTGATACTTAATATATTCTGGACATTCACATGTCTTTTTAATTAAATTTGTTTTGTATCGGTTCTTAAGCTTTAAATCTTTTACTTTTACACCATCCTTTAAATTATTTTTAACATCAGGTAGTATTAATTCTTCTGGTAATGAAAATAATTTTTTGATCCTCTCAATTACACTCACTATAACCTCCTGTTTTGAGATACATTACTTATTGTAAATATACACTAAGATATTTAATATAATTCACTATTTGCATTCATTTTCAATATTTCTCTTTAAATATATTAACCATTCTATAAACTTATAATTATAATCAACTTCCTTGTCTTTCCTCCAATATTTATATGATAACAAATATAATTTTCTATTGCAGGTCTTGAACATTCACATATATAAATGTCTACACTATAGTTAGATTATTTTTCATCTTAATCACAATAAAATTGTAAAATTGAGAATACTGAACCTATTGCCATAATTATTGAAAGTATTATAAGTAAAATATTTGTAAGTTTTTGCTTTTTTATAGTATTTAACTGTTGAAGATCAAGTCTTTTTATTAAATGTTTTATAATATCTATGTTTTCTTCTACTGACAAATATTGACTTGGTATTGAATTTGATTCTCGAATTATATCTATTGCCATATTTTCAATTGTTTTATTTAATTCAATCTTTGCTTCTTTTTTAATTTCTTTTTCATTCAAAACCATACTCCTGATTTTTATTAACATTGGTGTGCCCCATGAAAAGTAGACAACCTAACTATGCAGCTATTGCTGTTTGCTTTTCATATTCAGCCGGGCTTATATACCCAATTGCTGAATGTTTTCTTTTCCTGTTATAGAATATCTCGATGTATTCAAAAACACCAGCTTTTAATTCTTCAACGCTCTGATAGTTATTCGGATAAATTAATTCTACTTTCAGTCTGCTGAAAAATGATTCCATTGGGGCATTATCCCAGCAGTTTCCTCTTCTACTCATACTTAGCAGACAACCTTTTGATTGTGCAAAATCTATATATTTTTGAGCACGGTACTGTACTCCCCGATCTGAATGAAGTATTAATCCTTCAGAAAATCCTCTTCTTCCGAATGCTATCGATAATGCTTCAATTACAAGATTTTCCGTCATACTTGTATCTAATGCCCAGCCAACTATTTTTCTTGAATATAGATCCATAACTGTGGCCAAATACATCCACTTGTTTCTTACCCAAATATATGTAATATCTGTAGTCCATTTTTTATTAGGATTATCTGCAGTAAAATCTCTCCACAATATGTTATCTGATACATTATTCATTGACTGGCTTTTCCGGCTATACTTAAACCCCTTACCATTCAAAGCCTTTATATCATTCTCTTGCATAATTTTAGCTATGAAGTTTGTTGAACATTTCCAGCCAAGTGAATTTAATTCTTCTGCTATTCTCCTTGAACCATAACGGGCTTTAAATGCCTCATAAGTATTTTTAATCAGTTCTTCTATTTTCTCTTTATATTGATGTCTCTTTCCTGGTTTTCTATTTATCCACTTATAATATCCGGATCTGGAAACTCCCAGGACTCTACACATCAGTGATATTTCATATTGACCTGTAAATTGATGCATTAATGCGTACTTCACTTCTGGTCGTTCGCAAAGTACGCAGCAGCTTTTTTTAAGAATTCTATTTCATCTTTTAATTTCTTATTTTCTCTGCGTAGTTTTCTTACTTCTTCACTTTCATTTTTTGAATAATCAACTCCATTTAAGGAATTAAATTGTTTATCGCTTAGCCTGTTAAATTGACGCTTCCAGTTATAAATTTGCTGGGCGCTTATCCCCAGTTCTTCTGCTACTTTAGCTGCAGAACTACCCTCTTTTTCTGATCGTTTTACAGCTTCTCTTCTAAACTCTTCGGTATACGCCTGTACCTTTTTTCTTGCCATTTGACACTCCCCTTATAATTATAATCTAACTATAGTTGGTGTCCACTTTTTGTGGGGCAGTCCGCTGTTTATAATTTTTTCTAAAAAAGAAAATATAACCAAAATAATTAAATCTAAAATATCAAATACCCCTGGAACTATATTAAATAACTGAAGTATTTTGGATAAAAAAGATATTATACAAAAAAATATTATATATATTCTCTGGTATATTATTTCTTCCCACCAAATAACCTTAATAATCAATATTCCAGAGAATAGCCATAAACCATTTGGGATACTATAAATTACAATTTTAGGAATAATTTTTTCAAAATCAGTAACTATTAACCTATAAGATTGAAGATTAGAAAGAAGATTTATGGAATCTAACCATTTAAACATATATAAATCAGTACTACGGAATAATAAGTATATTATTCCACCTATTAATAGTGAAATTATTGAAGTTGCTAAATATATTTTTTTAATTTTCATTTTTATTTCATAATATTATATATTTACTTATTAAGTCTTTCAAGCTTATTTTTGACGCATAACGCCCAGTTGAGCTGTTTGACTGCCCCGCCAGGGTTGGCGCGTGTTCTTGCTCCGCAAGAACCGTGACAAAAGTCAAATCTGCTCCAACTTATTGTTATGTAAAATATTTAATTATTAAGTTCATCACGAGTTGTATGCAATTTTATATTAATATACTTTTTATAGTTTTCAAAATCTTTATCTGTTGTAAAAATACTTATTTCATTGTTTATTGAAGCAGCACATATTAAAAAGTCTATGTGAGATCCTTGAACTCCATTTTTTCTGCAAGTATTAAATATTTCTGCTGCTTTTTCATAATCATCTATTTTCAATGGTAAATCTTCAAAAGCTTTTAATTTATCCTTAAGATTCATGAATTTTTTATCATCTGAAATACCTGACAATAATTCCTGTCTAACAGGTCCTATAAACACTACCCTTAATTCATAAATCAATTCTTTTAATTCTTTAACAATATTCTTCTCAT
This sequence comes from Spirochaetia bacterium, assembly GCA_963662265.2. GTDB lineage: Bacteria > Spirochaetota > Spirochaetia > CADAEX01 > CADAEX01. The sequence goes on from CAXXHA010000008.1 coordinate 32,058, forward strand.
CTTCAGTAAGAGACTTTTTTCTTAATGCTAATGACCAAACAGATGTATCTACGAGTATTTTCACTTTCTGTTTCTCATTAATTTATAATCATAATCATCATCGTATTCAACATTTCCGAAAAGGTTTATAATCTCTTCCTGTTTTCTTCTTTGGATAAATTCTTTTAATGCCTGGTTTACTGTATCTTTTTTCGTCTTAAAACCAGCTATATTTTGAGCTAAAATTAATAGATTATCATCAATTGCAAGATTTGTAGCCATAATATAAACCTCCAATCAGTTTATGTGTATATTTTAACACAATATATTGTGTAGGTCAATTTTCTTCTTGAATCCAGACAAATTCCCAATATCTTTCTACCTTTGTCTGGATTCAGGCATAATTCTCAAATATTTGAGTATTTTTAATCTATATTAGTAATACACTGGGAAAATTCATTCATAATTCTTGAATATATTAATAAATAAAGTCCAGACAAATTCCAATATTTTCCTACTTCTATGGTCTGGACTAGGGTTTTGATAAAAAACGTCATTCACTCCCCCCGAAGGGGTACATAACTCCCAAGTTGAGCTGCTCCGGTGGTTCCTGAAGCGAAGCTGAAGGATTGGCATGTGTTTTTGCTTATCATTCTGCATTAAAACAAACGATTTGTATCAAATAATTGCTGCATTTTTTAATAATTTAACTTCTTCCTGCAAAAACCATGACAAAACCGGGGTCTGCTCCAACTTATTGTTACATACTAAATCCACTCAAGATCAATTAGCAAGTTCTTTTTCTACATTTTCCAACCAGAAAATATCCTGCAGATCTTTATAAATTCGCCATTTTTCAGCCTGGAGGATACCAAAACATAATTCTTGGATTATCGTCACATTATATTTTCGGCTCGCTCCAAATCGGCTGAAAAGCGCCTATTTTCTTTACTTCATTGGACAGTTTTATTTTTCATATTCGAGTGTCAAAGTGGCAGGCCACACTAACTATCCTCTACCCTCTTTTTGAATCGGGTTTTTTCAAGTACAACATATAAGCTTTTCTGCCGGGCGGGCCTCAAGATGATGCATACAATCCCAAATATTTTTTTCTTTACTCCACCAACTTTTTGTCAGTTTTACCGGTTTCCAATAACTTTTGTGTATGTAACACCCAGTTGAGCTGTTTGACTGACCCGCCAGGGTTGGCGCGTGTTCTTGCTCTGCAAGAACCGTGACAAAAGTCAAATCTGCTCCAACTGATTGTTATCTTTTTAATTTATATATTTATAACTATTAAAAATGCATATTTCCAAAACTCTTAAATCAGAAACTTCATATCCAATCTTCTTTATTACTTTTTGTTTTATTTTTTCAAATTCACTTTCATTCGAAGCAATAGTTTTTAATGTGTCTAAATATTTTAAATAGTCATGTATATCATTAATATTTTTATAATTAAGTCTTTTTGCTATCCTACTATCCCATATGGCATAATTTTTAGGATTTACGAAATGGAGGAGTTTACTAGTTCCTGTTAATGAGTTGTTTATTACATTTTTTAATTCTTCTATTTCTTTTAAATTGATTTGCTTTCCATTTTTGACTTTTTTCAAAATATTTAAAATATTATCAATTTTTGGTGTTTTTTTGATTTTTAAAATTGTAGGCATCCAGCTGTAAACAATTCCAATTGCTGCCCAAAAATCACTTTCACATTCAAAATTAAACTGGTTTATTGTATTTAAATAATTATTATAGGTTCTAATATAAGTTCTTTCTAATTGTTCTGGTTGTTTTAATTCCTCATATTTTATTTCTTCATTATTATAATCAGGTATTTTTTTCTCATCTTTTTTTAATTCAGCAATATTATAGACCATGACATTCCTCTTTATATAATTTTTTTAATTTCTTGCATTTCTAAAGTATAATATGGTTCGCCATCATCACCATCTGGTATTTTATCCATTAATACGAATCGGTCTTTTGGCAAATCATCAGATGTTAATATTTCTAATTCTTTTTCGTCTTCTACTTTTATTTTTCCGATTTTTACATAATCATAATTCTCGGGATTATTTCCTAAATCATCAGTAATTCTATATTTTTCTTGATTTGTTATTAGACATATTTTCTTGTAGTTTTCTTCATTATATCCAACAATTGATGGTTTTTTAGTAAATTCGCTTACAAAATTAACATATGCAGTATTTAAATCATTATACCAATTATTTAATTTATTATGGGAATATTCCTTTATCATTATAAATCTCCATTTTTAAATAAAGATAACGCCAAGTTGAGCTGTTTGGCGTCAAGTGGCGCGTATTCTTGCGCATGCAAGAATCGTGACATAGCCAAATCTGCTCTAACTTTTTGTTATCTTCCGATTTTAAATTTCATCCAGTAGATATAATTTTTTAACCGAATCTATTACTAACTTTTTTTCTGCTTTGTAATTGTCAAATAGTTTTTTTTGTTTCTCATTCAATTCTGCATTATATTTTGATTCTATTAATATTTTATCTGAAGTAAAAAAATCTATTTCATTTCCTTCTTCATACAAATAAAATAATTCTTTTTTATTTCTGAGCTTTAAATAAAGGTAATTCTCAAAATAGCTTCCTAAATCTCTATCTCCCATGAATAGATGTTTTATTCCTAAATCACATGCATATATTTTCTTCGGTGATAGTAATTTTTCATTTGTTTTTCCCCATCTTGGTAAGAGGTGAATTAAAAAGGTTTCTTCAAAATAATTTAGATATCTTCGTGCTGTATCAGGGGATATTTTTAATATATTAGCAATTTTGTTAATACTTAGCTGCTTTCCGCTTCTTTCCATTAAGAGAGTAAAATAATCTCTCATTAGCTGATGATTTTTTAATCCATGATGTGCGGTTATATCTTTTTGAATTATATCATCTATAAGATTCATTAAATATTCTCTATTTGGATTTAAGACATTTTCAGGTAACCCACCCTCTTTCATGTAATCCTTAAAATATGATTCATTTAAAATATCATCGCGTTTTTTTACTTCTATATTTTTGAATAATTTATATTCTTCAAAATCCAATGGTTTTACTTCTAGAGTTATTGATCTACCTGTTAAAAATGCTTTTTTGTCTCTTAATAATGAACTTGAAGATGAAGTAGCAAAAACTTTTATATTATATTTATCATATAAATTTTTAAGTTGTTGGTGATAATCGGCCTGATATGTTATTTCATCGAAGAAAACATATATTTTTTCTTCAACTTTGATTTTGTTAATTTTTTTATATTCATCTAAAATATCAAATAAATTTTTATTATGAAGCAGATAATCATCAACACTTACATATAGTATATTTTTCTTATCTACTTGCTGATTAAGTAGTTCTTTAATGATAATTTTCATCAAAGTTGTTTTTCCAACTCTTCTTAATCCTGTTAAAAAGATAATATGCTTATTTTCAATATTATCTTTGAGAAAGTTTATATATTGTGACCGTTCAATTATATGTTCTAATGTGTATTCTTCTTCCCACCAGGGATTATATTGATATAATAATTCTTCCATAACCATATTATACGTTTAAATCATATATTTTTCAAGATTTTTATACGATACGTATGTAATAAAACTTTAGTGAAGATAACGCCAAGTTGAGTAGCTTGTATGATCCCGAAGGGTTGGCGCGTGTTCTTGCTTCTGCAAGAACCGTGACAAAATACAAGTCTACTCCAACTTTTTGTTATCTATTTCATTTTATCTTCATCATAAATAACTTTAAACTGTTCAAATATAACTATTATATCCTCATTGAATTCTTTCCCCATTTCTTCATATTCAAGCTGGAAAAAATATCTATGAGCATCCTGCCAATATTTTAATGAAAGATCTCCCTCACCTTCTAATCTTGCTTCTTCTTCAGTTATTTCTCTAAATTTCTTATGTTTTATTTTTTCTGTTTTCAGTATACATCCTGGCAGCCCATTTCCGTAAGTTATTATTGAAATATCGCCTTCTTCCAGTATTTTTTCATCAATTTCAGCTGTTTCAAATATATCTAAAGCTGATGATGTTGCTGTCTTTTTTCCTTCTTTTACTAATTTAAGCAATTTATTGGGAAGATATTCTCCATAACAGAAATTCCAAACTTCATATTCTTTATTTTCATATTCAGGATTATTATTAATAAATCTTTGCCAGTATTCTTTAATAATTTCTGTTAATTCATTTTCTTCATATATTTTATATTTTAATAATAACTGATCGTTTTCATTAACCTGAAGTATATTTGATTTATTCTTATTCGATTCAATGATAAATCCGCAGCTTTTCAGGATTTCTAATAATTCTGTATTGTCTTCATAAATTTTAATTAATATTACATGTTTTTTGTTATTCTTAGAATATTCAATAATCTCTTCTAATAATTTTATTTCTATTCTTTCTTCTGAATATTTATTTTCTGCAGCCAATATAACAATTTCAGATATTCCACTATTTTCTTTTAATCCTATAATTCCAATATTATCCTTATCAGATAATACTTCCCAGAAAGATGCTATTTTCTTATATTTTTCCAGTTGAGTTTTATCTTCTTCAGACAGGTAGTTATATTTTTCCGATTTTATTTCATTTTTAATTTTATTTATTGAAATCATTTTTAGATCCTTATTTATAATCTAAAATTATATCATGTTTTTCTTTTTTTCTCTAAAATGCCCCCGAAGGGGTAGATAACGCCAAGTTGAGCTGTTTGGCTGTCCCGAAGGGTTGGCTGCGTGTTCTTACTCTGCAAGAACCGTGACAAAAGTCAAATCTGCTCCAACTTTTTGTTATCTATTAATTTATTAATTGACTTCCCATTTTCTCTTTAGATAATCTACAGTAAATATCCACTTTGAATTTCCTGGTCTACATACAGTATTTTGGTTACCAAAAAATCCCAGTTCTTTTGTTGCAAATTTAGTTTCAAATGTTTTTATCCAGTTTACTTTTACAATATATTCTGCATTATCTTCATCTTCTTTTTTTTCAGCTAAATAATTACCATTTAAATCTAATTCAAAAAGATTTTTTTCCTGACCATCTATTTCAAATGTTGTATCTTTTGCCATTTGAACTGTATCAGAAACAATACCTACCCCAACATAACCAGTATGAGGGATGTTCACCCATATTCTATCATCAATATTTAGTTGACCAAGAGTTCTACTGTACCAGGGCTTTCCGCCTCCAGAAATGAAACCATATTTCATTGCATCATTCCAGTTTCTCGTTTTTCCTTCTCCGAATGAAACATAATATTCACCATTCCATGCAACTGCATTCTTTTCATTTATTTTAATATTTGAGGCTTTTTCATCAGTATCTGCTGGATCGCTGAGCCATGCTCGACTTATTATTCTATTTCCATTAATGTTTAAAACTTTAAAGAATACTATATTGATTGGGATTTCAGAATCTGATAAATAATTAACAATTCTTTCTGTATGATTATCTAATTCCGAAGCTACTATGATTATTTGATGTGATTTATTAATTTCATCTTCTTGAAATTCCATATTAAATTTATTATTTAATCCGGTACTCAAAGATAATATTTCAGAATTTTCTAAATATTTTATTTGATAGTTTTTATAGATATTTTCAATATCTGATGTTGATAATTTCTTTACCCATGATGCATAATCTAATCCTTGGGCTACAACATCTCTTGTAGTTTTATTTTTCTTTAATTCTATAATTACAAGATCACCAGCATTATCTATAGCTAATAAATCAATTCTTTTGTTATAATCTGTTATAACTTGTCTACCAATAATTAACCAGTTTGGGTTTAAAATATCAATTTTTCGTTCAATTATTTCTTCTAATTCATTTTCTGAATTTAATATTGATTCTTCTATTTTGTTTATTGAATCATTTATTTCCCAAAACTCTTGATTTATTGGCATTTTAACTTCTCCATGTTTTTAATACTTCATTTTTATATATTCACCCCCCGAAGGGGTAGATAACGCCCAGTTGAGCTGTTTGACTGCCCCGGAGGGTTGGCGTGTAAATTGCGAATGCAATTTGCATGACAAAAGACAAATCTGCTCAAACTGATTGTTATGTTTTTTAACATTTTTTACAACTGAACAATAATATTATTATTTAGTAAATCTTCTTGTTATTGTTATAGTTAAAAAAGAAACAAAAATAACTCCCAATAAACCTTCGCTACCTGCAATTAATCTAAATATTGAATTATTATTTGGAACTATATCACCATAACCAATTGTAACAAATGTTATTATACTAAAATATATTGAATCAGCTAATAGACTTAAAACTTCAGGAAACTCAATTAAACCTCCATTTATCAAGCTTAACATTGATAAATGATAATTTTTTGTATTCGGATGTGTTATTCCATCTGGAAATAAAAAGTAAATTATAGAATAACTCAATATTATTAAAATAATGCTTCTTAACATTACCTCCCATTTACAAAAATATCCAATTGATGTTTCTATAATTTTTTCTATCATTTTTAATGGAATACATAGTAATTTCATAAATCCTTTTTTTACATTCCATCTATTTAGACGCTGATATTTCTTTATTAAATATTCTGTATGAAGTTCAACTTTTTTATTTTTACATTTTTCAGCGATATCATTTAAATTAATAAAATTCTCAATTTCTTCAATATAATTATTTGTATTTCTTGATAATAAACACTGATATTTATTATTTTCGATAGCCCTAAAATCGATTTTTGTATTACTGAAATCTGTGTTTTTTAATTGTATTTTTCCTAATATCTCTTTTATTCCTATATCTCCATATCCTCGAATTATAAATTTATCAAATGATAAATTACCATTATCATTTATTATAATGTCTTGCATTATGATACTATTTTCTATTATAACATCAATAACTGTTACCCAACTAATTATTGAATCAATTATCTGTATCTTCCCAATCCTTACTCCTTGAATAATTGACCTTATTATTCCACCCTGTATCAAAATTGATTCAATTGTTTTACATCTAATATTAACTGAACCACTATTTTTAAAAATAGTATTATTAATTTCAACAAAATCAACTTCACCAGATATTTCAAATCTATCATTGCAAATCGACTCTTCTAAATGTAAACCTAATTTTTTTGTTTTAGAAGTATTTGTAATTGAAACTAACTTTCTAAAAATACAATTATGAAATAATAAATATTCTACATCCCGAAAAACAAGTTCCAAAAAAATAATATTATAAATATTATGAACTATATTAAAAAGTTTATTATCTTTTTCTATTTTAAAAGCCACAACAGCCTTGCGCTTTGGATATTTCCATGCAATCCCACCTGCTGCTTGCATTTTAATTATTTGATCTGATTCGAATTTTACTGTATATGAAAGGAAAAGCTCCAATTCACTAATATTTCTAATGATTTCATACTCTTCTTCAACTGAATTATTTATTAAAGTAATATTTTTTTTATTTTTTATAATATCACTAATTTCGTCATCTTTTTTTGAGATAAACTCTGATATTTCCAAATTATTACTCCATATTATATTTTTTACTAAAACCATTTATACTTATCATGGCATTTCTATATTTCACAACAATTGGATACTTTAATAATAAACATTTACTACAGTTATCCGCTATTTCCTAAATGAACATAACGCCCAGTTGAGCTGTTTAACTGTTCCGAAGGATTGGCGTGCAAATTGCGAATGCAATTTGCATGACAAAAGTTAAATCTGCTCAAACTGTTTGTTATGCAAATAATTTTTTACATACTATTTGGATATTTTTCATATAATATTTTAATAATTTTACTATGGTCTATTACAAATGATAAACGTAATATACTATTTTCATCTTTATAATTTTCTTTAAAAGAATAAAATAAAGTCATTTCATCTAATGAATTTGTTATTTCTTCATTATTATAATTTCTCATTAAAAAATCTTTATTTATTTGATTATTTATTTTTATATATTCAGGTTTACCATATTGTTTTATCAATGTACTTAAACTGTCATTAATTGTAACATCATTATATGTTTTAATTTTTTCGGTATGGATCTCTAGTTTATGGATTTTCTTTTCTTCATTTTTTTTATATATATAATCATTATTTATCATCACTTCATAAGTAATATCTGTTTCATAATCCCATTTTTTATAATTATATAATTCATTTATATTAAATAACTGTAAAAAATCGTATTTCTCATCATCAATTAATATAATATGAGCATAACTACTTTTTTCATTAGCTTTTATTTCTTCAGCAGGTTTTAAAGATAATATACTATTTTTTACTTCTTCAATTGTTTTATTTTTATAAAAATCTTGTTTAAGATTTATTACAATCTCAGGATCAATATTAATACCATTTATTAAAACTTCATAATGTAAATGTGCTCCATTTGTTAATCCAGTTTTTCCCATTAATCCTATTAACATATATTTTGAAACTTCTTGATTCTTTTTTACTAGTATTTTATCTAGATGATTATATATTGTTTTAAAACCATTTCTATGATTTATTTCAACATATTTACCTCTTCCTAATTCTTCATTTCCTATTTCTTCTATAAATCCATCTGCCGGAGCTATTATTTTTGTACCTCTTGCTTTTACAATATCCAATCCTTTATGGAAGTATGTTTCTCGAGTATATGCATGTATATTTTTTCCATAACTTTGTGAATAAAATATTTTATTATCATCTACAGGGTTTATATTTGGGATATCATTTGCATATATATTACCAATATTTATGACCAATACTAATATTACTACAATAATATTTTTATTCATTTTTTTATCCATTTTATATTATATTTTCCTTTTTTCTTAAATTGCCCTAAAAGGGTGCATAACGCCAAGTTGAGCTGTTTGACTGCCCCGCCAGGGTTGGCGCGTGTTCTTGCAACAGCAAGAACCGTGACAAAAGTCAAATCTGCTCCAACTTATTGTTAAACGCTAAATTTCAATACTTAATTCAGATTATATCCGAATTCTCTGGTTTTCATAATATTTTTCCAATGTGCTTCTCTTCTAATTATTATTTCATCATCAGTAATTGACGATCTTACTTCAAGTATTGAAAATTGATAATTATTTGCATATTCAATTCCATTTTTTTCAATTACTTTTTTTAGATCAATATTATTTCCATGTCCATTTTTTGAATAATTTTTCCATCTATCCCAAAAAGCATTTTCCCCATATGCTGAACCAACATATAATTTTCCGTTTGTTTTATCAGTAATTAAATATACACCTTTTGTACTTGATAATGCACTTTTCCAAGATGCTTCTTCTTCATTAATTACTTCTTGTAATTCTTCATAGTTCAATAATAAATTTTCATATCCGGGAAAGGGTTCAATTTTATACGGTTTTTCAAGTAATTCGCTAATTTCAAAATTATTGATGTGTTTTTCTAGTAATAGATATGAAGCTCGAAAATCTTTATTAAATTTAATTATTAGTCGACCAATTAAATCTTTTTGTAACTCTGTTAAATTTGTCTTATATGAAAAATATTCTTTTTCTTTTGATTTATCATATTTTTTAGTTACATCCAATTTTTCATAAATACCGCCGTAGATCCAATAATTTGGTTTATAATAAATAAGTGATATAATATATTTTCTTTCAAAATTTTTATTATTCTGATATTCTTGCCATTCTTTGAATTCATTTCTTATTAATTTATATAATGGTTCTTTTTTATTTAATCGACCTATAGCCATGTGGAGTTTGTATTCATCGGTTTTTTCTATTATTTCTGGGAAAATATGTTCGAATTTAACCATTATTTTTCCTTATTTAAATTTTTTCTCTATCTTACATAATTATTGCTATTCAATATTTATTCATTTTTTATCAAAATTTAAGTAATTTTTTATGCAAAAATATTCTTTTGAGTTACAATAATAACTATGATGCCGTTTAACGCCAAGTTGAGCAGCTTCGCAGTATCAAAAACCCATACTTCTTTGCTGTTAAAATAATCCTGAAAGTCAAAAGTCGCGAAGTCTGTTCCAACTTATTGTTAAAAACTAAATTCTTATTAATACAGAAATCCAAATAAATACAACGGTATTTCATTTTTATTTCCATACAATATATCATCTTTAACAAGGTAAGCGTTTTCTTTTATTCCTTTCAGCTGTTTCCAATCTTTATTCTTCCCACCAATTTCAAAGATATTTCCTTCAACTTCAAAATCGCCAGTTTTGCTATAAAATATTTTATTCCCGGAATTTTTAATCATCTTTATAAAAAATATTTCTCTTATTGTTCCTATCTTTGATTCAAATCCTATTTCTTCAATAATTGCGTTATATAAATCTGGATTATCCAAATACATTTTTTCTGTATGTCTTAATAAATTGCTTCCTGATTTATTTTCTGATAATAATTCAATCAATCCTGTTTCATTCAAAATATTTAAATAATTCTGTATTGTTTTATTATCTAATCCTATATTCTTTGAAATGCTGTTTCTATTTAATTCTCCAGGAGGAATTGTAGCCAGATAAGATATTACTTTTTTGAAATATGCTAAATTTTCTGTTTTTAGTTTATAGAAATTGGAAATATCTTCATAAACTGTTTTTTCAATTATTCTTAATATTTTCTGATGATATGTATTTTCATCTTCCATAAAAAAAGGATAGTATCCTTTTCCAATATAATCCTTAAAGTATCCTTTAATTTTTTTTATTCCTGAAACCTTTTCTTCAAAATCTGATCGGTTATTTATTAATTCCTTGAGTGAAATTGTTTCTATATCAACAATATCATTGAATAAAAGATATTCTCTGAATGACATTCCATTAATTCTATACAAAACTCCCCTTCTGGATAAATCATATGTTCCTTTTATAAGATCTATACTTGAGCTGCCGGAAAATACTAGTTTTATATCAGGGTATGAATCATATATATTTTTAAGTTCCTGATTCCAGTTTGGGTATTTATGTATTTCGTCAAAGAAAAAATATCTTATTCCATAATCTTCATATAATTCATTTACAAAATCTATTAATAGATTTTTGGAAAAATATATATTATCTATCGATGCATATATGCATTCATCCTTATCTTCTATTTTTTCCTTGATGTATTGAAGTAATAATGTGGTTTTTCCTGTTCCTCGCGGACCAATTAATCCAGTTAAACGGTTATTTGTATTAAAATCATCGTAAATATATCTATGATGCTTATATTTTGTACTTTGGAGAAGGCGTTTATAGGTTGTAATAAAATTATTTATCACTTGATCATACTCCTATATTATTTTCTTATAATTAGAGTATACTCTTATTTTTATATTTTTAAAAGTGTTTTTAACGCCCAGTTGAGCTGTTTGGCGTCAAATGGCGCGTATTCTTGCGTATGCAAGAATTGTGACATAGCCAAATCTGCTCCAACTTTTTGTTATGTGTTTAATACTTATTATTATATTCTTCAACATATTTTTCTAAAAAATCTACCATATCTATTAATTCTTTAATTTCATATTCTTTAATTAACTCTATTGCTTTTTCCATATTTTCAAACTCTGACTTATCAAAAAAATTAATTCTACTTTCTTTATTTATAAATCCAGAATTTAGAATGTAATTAAATTTTTCTTTATACTCATTATTTAATTCTTCAATTTGATTTTCAGTCAATACATCTGAAAAATATGTTGATATCAATGTTAATAAATGAATAGCTTGTAGAACAACTCTTAAAAGACTATTTGGATGTGATAATGTTCCATCATATCTAATTTCGCCATTATTGTTTTGGGCACTTGATATTCCTAGTAATAAACTATATGTCTTTATTGAATTTAGACATATTATTGAATTAGATTTAATTGTTTCTGAATAAGATTTTAAACCTCTGTATTCTCTATATTCTTTAGTATCAGGAGTATTTTTAATCATTGAACTATAAATCCATGTTACTGCAACCAAATCTGCAATTATTTCTAATGCACAAGATTTTGCAGGATTAGTAAGATTTTTTATATTACTAATCGTATATACATGTGCAATTTCATGATAAGCTAAATGCATTGACATTAAATCGTAATCATTACCATATTCATTCATATCAAATACATCATGATGAAAATAATTATAACTTGTTCTTATAGCATGTGCTAATCCTTTGTCGTTATATTCCTTAACAGCTAAATTAGCGCCATTAATAAAATATTTTATTTTTTCATATAATTGATTATCATTTAAATGTTTGACATAATTATTCTTTTTAAAGAAATAATTACCTACATATGATGTATATAAATATAAGAGTGTTGGTAACATTTCAGGTATAATTATATCATAAGATTTTGGGCAACCATCATTATCATGATTAATTTTTATACAAGCATTTATAGCCCATGGGCTCATATTACATTTGTAACGATTATAAATAACATTTAATTTTTCAGGTAATTCCTTGCTGTTTAAAACTTCTATACCAATTCTTAATATATTATATGACAATCTTTCAAAAGGAAAGATTTCATCTTTTTCTAAAGAAAACACAGAAGCAGGGATTTCAATTTTTGATATGTAATCTGATTCTATTGGTTTTCTTCTATTACACATATTTATTTTCCTATTATTTTATTATTTCAACACACATTAAATAATTTTTATTAACACATAACGCCAAGTTGAGCTGCACCGGTATGCCTGAGCGAAGCGAAGGATTGGCATGTGTTTTTGCTTAATTTCTCTGCTTTAAAAACAGATCTGGAAGTAGTAAATAATTGCTGCAATTTTCGATAATTCTACTTTTTTTCCTGCAAAAAACATGACAAAACCGGGGTCTGCTCCAACTTTTTGTTATATTCTAAATTCTCTTTTGTTTTTTTAACAACGCCAAAATAGTTCAAGTATCCAGACTTTCACAATTATATCATAAACCTTTACGTGTTTCACTTTCAGAAACAAAAGGCCATTATTTTCTTCCTGCGCGGGCTCAGCGTGGGGAGTTGGCCCCATTTCCACGAATCGCGTGGGCAATTATCGCCAAACTTCACCACCCTCTATCCCTGCCAGGGTCGTGGAAATGTCTACCCTAGATTGGACTGTCAGGGATCGCCAGGTAGCCAGGACACCAATAATCCGGTCTGAACCAATTCCATCCAACTTTTCCCAAATTCAGCTACGTTTTACAGCTCCTCAAATTTTGGTGGAATATAACGCCAAGTTGAGCTGCTCCGGCGGTGCCTGAGCGAAGCGAAGGATTGGCATGTGTTTTTGCATTTATACTTTGCTGTTAGAAAAATATGTAAAATAAGTGTTTTTTAGCTGCATATTTTTAATAATTCTACTTTTTTTCCTGCAAAAACCATGTCAAAGCCGGGGTCTGCTCCAACTTATTGTTACATTCTAAATCCTCGTAAGATCAATTAGCAAGTTCTTTTTATCCATTTTTTAACCCAAATATATCCTGCAGATCTTAATTATTTTGCATTTTTTATGCAGGGAGTATACCAAAACATAATCCTTGGATAACCGTCACAATATTTTTTCGGCTCGCTCTTTTTCGGCTGAAAAGCGCTTAGCTGTTTTTTCATTAAACAGTTATATCTTTTATTTTCGATTGTAAAAGGCTGTCCACACAAAACTATACTCTAACCTCTTTTTGAATCTGGATTGAATCAAAACAAAATCGCTTTTCTGCCGAGAGGGTCTCAAGATGATGCATACAATCCTAAAAATATCTTTTTTATCACTTCTACCACAATATCGCCAGTTTTTACTGTTTCCAATAACTTTTGTGTATGTAACGCCAAGTTGAGCTGCTTCGCAGTACCAAAAAGACATACTTCTTTGCAGCTGAAATAATCCTGAAAGTAAAAAGTCGCGAAGTCTGCTCCAACTTATTGTTATATTCGAAATTCTTTTTCAGTTTTCAAAACAACACCAAAATAGATCAAGGATCAGGATTCTTCCAATTATATCATAATCCTATACGCGGTTCACTTACCGAAACAAATGGCCAGTTTTTTTCTTCCGGGTGGGCGAATGCAGGGCCGAGTTGGCCATTCCATTTCCACAAATCGCGCAGGCATTTATCGCCCAACTTCACAACCCTCTATCCCTGCCAGGCCTTGTGGATATGTCTACCCAAGCTTGGACTGTCAGGGATCGCCAGGCAGCCAGGACACCAATATTCCGGTTTGAACCAACTTTATCCACTTTTTCCAGAATTCAGCTACGTTTTACAGCTCCCCAAATTTTGGTGGAATATAACGCCCAGTTGAGCTGTTTGACTGTCCCGCAGGGTTGGCACGTGTTCTTGCTCTGCAAGAACCGTGACAAAAGTCAAATCTGCTCCAACTTTTTGTTATGTTCTAAAATTCTATACCCAATTGTATTATTTCATCAATTAATTCTATTTTCTTAATGTCAGTTTCTGTATTTTCCAGGAGACTAATACCTATTATTTTCTTTTGATTTTTTACTTCTTTGATTATTTCTATAACTTCTTCTATTTTCAAACCATTTTTACTCGGACATTTTACATTTTTATATATTGCTGGATCTAAAACATCTAAATCTATATGTATATAAACATATTCATTTTTATTATTTAATAATTCTGAAATATTTAAATTATTTTTAATTTTTATATTTTCTTTAATAATGAATTCTTCTTCCGGTTTATCTAAATCTCTCGTACCTATTAATACAACGTCTTGCGGATTAATCTTATTGAATTTATATGAAATATCATTATTTGGTATTTCTTCGAGTAAAAATCTCAAAGACATACCATGAATATTTTTACTTGGAGAACTTTCAGGCGTATTTAAATCTCCATGTGCATCAAACCATAATACATCTAACGTTTTATATTTATCTGAAAAATATGATACTATTGGGATTTCAATTCCACATCCCCCACCAACAGTAAGAATTTTATCTGGTTTTTCTTCATGTAATTTTTGAGATATTTTATTTAATTGGTTTTTTAATTGTTCTATAACCAAGAATATTTTTTTCTTTCAATAATTCAATATTCTGAGATATTTCAATTCTTTCAAAAACAACATTTGAATTTTCAATATATTCTTTTAAGGCACAAGCTCCACCATATAATTCTTTTAAAGCTCCTGAGACTTGCCATTGTGGAACAAATAGATTTAATTTTTTATTCATACTATCCCCAAAAACATCCATACTTATCTTCATCAATAATACTTAAAAAATCAGATAGATCATCTACTTCTGGATTTGGTTCATATCCATGCCATTTCAAGTCAGATCGCATCCAAAATATTTTCCATATATCTTGAGTTCTTACATATGTTGCTTTTGCAATTTCAATATTTAGAATATTTTTTGGATTATCATATTGTGGTCTGATTTCATATATTTCTACACTCTGATTAGTTATTTTGTATGAAATATCTAATTCCTTTCGAATGTTTTCTAGAGGTCTAATTTTTTCAATAAATTTATCTAATATTTGCTGATATTTTCTTAATTCGAACTCATTAAACGCCATATTTTCCTCTTAAATTCTCTATATTTTAATATGTATTTATTGATATTTCAATTTTTTTAACCATGCAATCCTACTCTAGTGGAACATAACACCAAGTTGAGCTGCTCCGGTGTGCCTGAGCGAAGCGAAGGATTGGCATGTGTTTTTGCATTCTTTTCTTTGCTTTAAAGTAAAAACTGTAAGTTTCAAGTAACTGCTGTAATTCTTTTTTATTTCTACTTTTTTCCTGCAAAAAACCATGACAAAACCGGGGTCTGCTCCAACTTTTTGTTATATTCTAAATCCTCGCAATGTCAAATAGCAAGTTCTTTTTCCCCATTTTCCAACCCGAAGATATCATACAGATCTTCAATATTTCTATTCAAAACTGCCAGGCGATCATTTCGGCAGGGCTCACCGCCCAGACTTTTGCACCCCAATCGTTCGGCGATCCTCGGTAATGATCAAGCCCGTAAATTCCTACCCTATATTGGATGGCATCGGCGCTGGCCATTTCGCCAAAAAGAAGATCAATAATCCAATTGCTTTTCATAAATGAAGCAATAAGTGCGAAATGCCCCCGCCCAAAATTTCTTTCCCTAAATTGGCAGGCTCTGGAGGATGGCGGGCCTCAAAATGCTGCAAGCCATTTCCCAAAAATCCTTAATTTTTTAAGCGTTTACCAGTTTATTGGCAGTTTTTAAGGTTTCCGCTAACTTGTGTGAATATAACATCCATTTGAGTTGCGCCATCGCAGCAAAGCGAGAAGGCGTCAACTCCAAATGTTTGTTATCTATATTTTTCTAAACATTTTTTTACAAATTCTTTCGATTTTGATATTTCATTATCATTTAAATCATATTTTAATGAATCAATTTTTTTTGTTACATTTTTTATATTTTCAATTATCTTTTTTTCATCTTTCAAAATATCATATATTTTTTGACAATACTTTGTGGATTTTTTTGATTCAAATGAAGGACATTTTGAATTATCAATTTCATGCCTTACCATCGTTAATAAATGATATTTTATTTTTTTATATTTTTTATCTATTCTTTTATTTTTAAATAATGATTCAATTTTAAATATTGAATACGAAGCAACATAATAAGGAAACATTTCGTGATTATCTATAAATAATTTATCTCCGAATTCTGAAAAAAGAGTACCGAAATATCTTGTTGCCATATCCGGCTTATCATAATATAGACTTGCAATTGCTTTGATTTGAGTAGTTTTATCAATAATTCTTTTTCTCTCAACACCTTTGTTATTATACTGTTTTGAACGTCTTTCATAATATAAACGTTCTTCACCTGAAAAAGTAGTATAATAATCTTCTAACCTTTTTTGAAAATTCGAGAAAGCAATAAGATCTTGCTCTTTTACTTCTGTTTGTCTATTTGTTGATCTGATAACTCTTGATGTAACTTCTTCATTCCCACTAATAATAAGCTTGATAGGTACTTTTACACTTGTATTTATGAGTTCTTTATTTTCAAAAAGTACATGTGATGTCTGGCAGCCATTAATAATTTGGTAGTTTGTAATTGTAAAAGTATCTCTAGTCGTCCGTAGATCTTCAGCAACAATTGTTATTCCATTATTCAAAATAGCAAAAGAATCTTTATTACTTGAATTTATAGTTTCAGCTATTTCGCCATTAACTTTATTTACACCTTGAAAATCTCTTACATTATCATAAAAAACATTGGATAAAAGAGATCCATCTTCATCTGTCATTATTTTTATAATTGATGAAGCATCAAGCACACCTATATATGCCTCTTTAACATTTTGTATTTCTGGTAAAGTAACTCTTCGTGTAAAATCAAAAGACTTTTCAACTGCTTGTCCAATTTTTTTATAACGATGTTGTAAATCAGCGGCATCAATTAAATCAAAATTTATTTTAGAAAAAATATTTTCATCTGCTATATTTTTTTTAACACCTTCTTTAACTGCTAAAACATTTTGATCATTTTCATCATTACCCAAAGTTATATAATATAAACTACAAACAGGATTTTCTTTTAATTCTGATATTCTATTAACAAAACAATTAAATAATTCAATTTTTTCTAGAGCAAGATCTGACCATTTCAATGTTTGTTTTTCAGCAATAAAATCATTTACAGCAAAACCAAAATTCCCAATTTCTTTTGAATCGAACTTAGCAGATGTTTTGGATTGAACAAATACTATTTCAGCAGAACATTTTTTATGCTGCTCCAAAAAATCCTCGAGTTCATCCTTTGAATCAATTAATTGTTTATTTAATAATAATGCAAAACCATCTATACCAATAGTACCATTAGTTCCAATATTAATTCTTTCGATATCAAAACGATATTCTGTTTTTGTTTCAATCACTGTATAATTTGAAAAATGTTCAAATAATAAAGATTCATCATCAATAGTTTCGAATCCAAAGCTTTTTTTAAAATCAGTTACAAAACTTTTAGTTACCCTATCCATTTTTTCTCCATAATTCTTAATTATTTAATGATTATTTTATAGTAAATGCTTTTAAAAATCATTATAAATATATAATTTTTATTACTCTCTCCCCCAAGGGGGTAGATAACACCCAGTTGAGCTGTTTGACTGTCCCGTAGGGTTGGCACGTGTTCTTGCGCTGCAAGAACCGTGACAAAAGTCAAATCTGCTCCAACTTATTGTTACACGTAGAATTTTTTATTTAATATACTTCGTCATGTTTTCCAATATTTATTGGAATTATTTCATTATCCTGAATTATAAAATCTATAGTAATTCTATATGTCATATTTATTGAAACACTGTAATAATCAGATAATCTTCCTTCTAATTTATGAAGTCTTAATGATGGATGGGATGGATTTAATTCCATTAGCTGAAGTGTCTTTTTATACTGTTTAAGTAAATCTGGATGTTTCTTAGCAAATTTCACTGCCCTTTTTACATAACTCTCAGTGAAGATAATCTTATACACCGGATATTCTCTTCATGTGATCATCTATTGATTCATCATATACTTTTCCAGCTTTTATATCATTTAAGGATTCATTTATTGCTGCTTCTAATTCATATTCCCTTAGATGATTGTATTCCTCAATTGATAAAACAACAAATTTATTCTTACCACGAACTGTAATAATTGCTTCACTATCTTGATTTGTTATTTCTTCTATAACTGAAACACCTTTGGTTTTTAATTCATTTGCGGTGATTATATTATTCATCACATTTACCTCTCTATTAATAATACTATTAATAGTACGTTAAAACAACTTTTTAAATACTCATTTTAAGTATATTTTCTGGTATTTCTATCGTCGAAGACGATTTTCCTTATATTTTTTTCCCTAATTTGTTCTACCACTGGGGTTTTTAAGTGTTCAATTTATTTGTTTAATTTCTTCATTTTAACTAAAATTATTAGTTTTTTCTAAAATCCGCCTGAAAGGCCGTGTAACGCCCAGTTGAGCTGTTTGACTGCCCCGTGGAAATGGCAAGTCATTTTCCCCACATTTAGGAAATTAAAAATCCCCCACCTGCAGAAAAAATTATACCCCCTTTTTCTCCTGAATTCTATATGAATCTCCCTCAAGGGAGAAAACATGCGCATGATGTAAAAGCCTATCAAGCATTGCTGTTGTCATGATTTCATCACCCATCATTTCAGACCACTGATCAAAACCTTTATTTGAAGTAATTATTACTGACGATCTTTCATAGAGTTCGCTGATAAGATTAAAAAAAAGATTGGCCTCTTTTCTGTCGATAGGCGTATAGCCTATTTCATCAATAATTAGTAACGAAGATCTGAGAATCCTGTTTATTCTGAATGAACTTGATCTCATAGTTTCCATTGTTTTCAACAGTTTTATTAGTGAAGTTATCCTTTCAAAACAGACAGTGTATCCGGCTTCAATTGCCTTGTACCCGAGAGCAATTGATAGATGTGTTTTCCCAAGGCCGGGAGGTCCAAAGAACATGATATTTTCAGATTTATCTATCCACCTGAAATCCTTGAGATTATTTAACTGTTCTTCAGTTATCCCTTTTATTCTTGAAAAATTGAATGTCTCAAGTTCCTTAATTACAGGAAAATGGGCACCTGTAAGATTTCTATGAAGACGTCTTTCATTTCTGAAATGTACTTCTTCTGTAAGAAGGATGCTTAAAAAATCAAGATGAGATATTTTCTCCTTTGTTGCTTTTTCAAGTGCCTCATCAAGATTAACAGATATTCCTTTAAGCTTTAGACTATCAAGTATTCCTGTACAGTAATCAAAACAGCTCATAAAGCACCTCCTAAAAGACTTACAAGTGAGGTGTAGTAACTTAAATCCCTTTTCTTTACTTCTATGTTTTTATTCTCATGTTTTACAGCTTTTATTCCTGTAAGAAGCTGTGGCAGAATATCCGGATAATTTTCAGTTTCACAGCTTCTTACATAAAGATAAGACTCTTCAAAATTCCTTGCAGATAGTGTTCCGTTTTCAATGCATAAATCTGCAGTTTTTGCTATTAACTTATCATCAGGATTTGAGTTTATGAAAGCATAAAGCTCGCGCTGCTGATCTCTGTAATACCTGCTGTATTTTTTGTAATTCTGATCAACATATTGTTTCCATGAGTTACTGCTAAATCTGTTCTTTAATTTTTTGATAACTTCATCGGGCTTGGAATCATAATTCCTGAAATGATTATGTTTGGTTATTTTTTTCCCCTTTATCGGTGAGATTTTGTGCCTGGCAATCTCTTCTCCATCTATTTTGTCATAGATAAAAAGGTCTGTATCTGTTTGGTAAATCCAGACAGTTTTTTTTCTGAACCTGTTAGGGACAGAGTAAAATGAAGATGAAACACTTATCAATGATTTACTATTTACTTCCCTTGATTCTTTATTTATGATGCTTTCCCTTCTGAAAATAGACGGC
Organism: Spirochaetia bacterium; assembly: GCA_963662265.2. GTDB lineage: Bacteria > Spirochaetota > Spirochaetia > CADAEX01 > CADAEX01. Next base: position 52,504 of record CAXXHA010000008.1, read on the forward strand.
TTTAATTTTTTAAAATGTGGAATCTCTTTAAGCAAAGCTTCTTGAGGAATTATTCCAGTTGCCTGGCATATTTTACCGTTAGCTCTTCTTGAAAGCCAATTATTTAATGCCTCCTGTATTTGATCAAAGGATGTGAAATGTCTTGCTGAAAAGAAACTGCTTTTGATGAATTTCACAAAGTTTTCGACTTTACCTTTGCTCTCAGGGTCTGCTTTTCTGCAGACATACATCTTAAACCCCTGCTCATCCTTGAAGGCTTTAAATTCTTTTGTATACTTAATATCTCCGCTGTTTTCTTTAACAACCATGACTTTGTCCTGATCAATCACGATTTCTTCAGGTACCCCTCCTATTATTTCAAAGGTATCAAGTAAATGATTTATCACATCTATGGATTTAAACGGCCTCTTCTGTACTGCTGCATACTTGAATCTGCTTACAGATAGAATGACTCCAAAGATATATACTTTCTCACCGGTTTCTATTTCAGTTTCTCCGAAATCAAGCTGTAGTTGTTTTCCATGTGGAAGTTCTTCAACCGGTGTATAGATTCTCTTGTATTCGTAATTATCTACTTCTCCTGTTTTCTTTAAGAAAATGAGATAATTTCTCAAAGTCCTTTCAGTGCCGGGAAGTTCTCCATATTTTTCTTCAAGAACATCATAGATTGATGAAGTGTATATTTTATTGTTATTTAAATTAAAAATATTCAGTATTTCATCTTTGAAAGGAGCAAAAATCTTTTCCTTTTCTACACTGTTTATCTGGTATTCAAGATACTCTGCTTCCGACATTTCAAAGTATTTTCTAACTGTTTTTCTGTCGATTTTTAATTCTCTGGATATTTTCCTTTTTGAATATCCTCTATTCTTGAAAACTCTTATTTTTTGGTACATATTCATAGTAATCATTTGAGTCATTCCTGGTAGTTTTTGTCGTGATTACATACTAAGGTTTGACTCTTTTTTTTTCCTATAGGGTGGGGAATTTTATTTTCCATCCTATGGGGATTTCATGTTACCATTTCCACCCCGCTAGGGTTGGCGTGTAAATTGCGTATGCAATTTGCATGACAAAAGGCAAAATCTGCTCCAACTGTTTGTTAAACGCTAAATTGCTGTTCTTAATTCATATTATATCCAAATTCTCGCGTTTTCATAATATTTTTCCAATGTGCTTCTCTTCGAATTATAATTTCATCATCAGTAATTGATGATCTTACTTCAAGAATTGAAAATTGATAATTATTTGCATATTCAATTCCTTTTTTTTCAATTACTTTTTTTAGATCAATATTATTTCCATGTCCATTTTTTTGAGTAATTTTTCCATCTATCCCAAAAAGCATTTTCCCCATATGCTGAACCAACATATAATTTACCGTTTGTTTTATCAGTAATTAAATATACACCTTTTGTACTTGATAATGCACTTTTCCAAGATGCTTCTTCTTCATTAATTACTTCTTGTAATTCTTCATAGTTCAATAATAAATTTTCATATCCGGGAAAGGGTTCAATTTTATACGGTTTTTCAAGTAATTCGCTAATTTCAAAATTATTGATGTGTTTTTCTAACAATAGATATGAAGCACGAAAATCTTTATTAAATTTAATTATTAGTCGACCAATTAAATCTTTTTGTAATTCTGTTAAAATAGTCTTATATGAAAAATATTCTTTTTCTTTCGATTTATCATATTTTTTAGTTACATCCAATTTTTCATAAATACCACCGTAGATCCAATAATTCGGTTTATAATAAATAAGCGATATAATATATTTTCTTTCAAAATTTTTATTATTCTGATATTCTTGCCATTCTTTAAATTCATTTCTAATTAATTTATATAATGGTTCTTTTTTATTAAATCGACCTATAGCCATATGGAGTTTGCATTCATCGGCTTTATTAATTATTTCTGGGAAAATATTTTCGAATTTAATCATTATTTTTCCTTATTTAAATATTTTTTCTATCATATTTAATTACTGCTATTCTATATTTATTAATTTTTCATCAAAATTTAAGTAATTTTTTATGCAAAAATACTCCTTTGAGGTTAAAAAATATCTATAATGCCGTTTAACGCCGATTTGAGCTGCAAAACTGTGCCGAAGGCTTGGCATGTATTCTTGCATCAGCAAGAATCATGACAAAAGATTTGTCTGCTCCAAATCATTGTTATATCTTAATTTGTTATTTGCAAATTTAATAATTTTTTTTCGATACAAATATTCATTTTTATTTAAATTTAAATCTTCTTCGATTTCACTTATTATCTTCTTTCTAATATCTGTAAAGATAGAAAAACTCACATCATCTTGTGGTGTTTTATTTAAATTTATAAATTCTTCTTTCATTTTTTTTAACAATTTCATCACTTAAACTATTATAAAATGTAGGATTCATGTACCAATTATCTGTTCCATATATCATCCATGATTCTATTGCAGAAATGATATTCAAATGACAATTCATATTTTTTTCAATATAGTATTTTGCTAATTTTTCATAAGTTGTAAGAGTCGTTAATGTTATTACAGTACCTTTCTTATGTGGTAAAATTGAACAGAGTAAAAAAAATCTATAGACCTTATCAAGTTCTTCAATATATAGCGGTATCAAAGAAAATCCCGATAAAGTGATTGGAAGAAAAAGATCTGTGTCTATATTAATATGAAATAATTCGCTATCCTCTTCTTTTAATATTTTTTCAGAATTCCTTATTAATATTTATCAATAAGGACAGTACTTCATTGTTATCATTTATTAATTTCTCAAAGTTCCTAGTAATATAGTCTTCGTAACCAGTAAGTTTTATAGGACTAATATCATAATATTTATTAGCAGTTTTACTATATTCATCTAATTGGTCATTAAAATATTCAGATAGTTTTTCTTGCCAGATATCTCCAGTTATAGTCCTATTAACAATTTCTCTACTTAATGTTCTAAAATTTTGTAATATAATCATATTATTTAAATAATCATTATTTTTTTCAAAAACTAGAAATATTTTTCATGTTTTTCACAAAATCCTGGAAATGTTGATGCATTTTCAATACCTATTTCAACAAAATCAATATTTGTTATAGAATTTTGTGGTTGAGGATATATTAATTTCCCTTTCTCAGCTATTTCCCGTAGAGGCCCTTGTTTTTGGATTGAATGACTTTTTTTTATTGTTTTATTCTCGCACGCAGGAAATACACATATTTTTCTCTTTCTTTTTTCTTTATGAATTTTATTTATTTGTTCAAAATACTTGTTTCTAAAATATTCTTGATCATATTTATTAAGCAGATGATAATCATTGAATTCATTATTTTTTTCCATTTCTTTTTGTATTTTTATTATTTTCTCAACATTTTCCATAATATACTCAATATTTAAAATATTATTAGCGTTTAACGCTATTTACAATGTAGATATAACACCCAGTTGAGCTGTTTGTCTGTCCCGAAGGGTTGGCGCGTGTTCTTGCTCTGCAAGAACCGTGACAAAAGACAAATCTGCTCCAACTTTTTGTTACACGATTTATTCTTCAATATTTGAATATATAGTATAAATAATCATTCTTAAGTAATCCCTGATATATTATGTAAATAATTTTAAGCCTGGATAACACATCCCCAACCATTATATTCTACATCAAATAATTTACTAATACATACAAATAAAGCTGAAATTGAACATAATATATTTTGTTGAATAGGCATATCAATAAAAACATTTAATTGGCATTCCCCCAAAACTGTAGACACTTGATATACTTAGAAACTAAGGAGTATTAAAGTGCCAAAGAGTCCCTACACAGAAGAATTTAAAGACGAAATATTAAAGCAAATAATGGAAGAAGAACACAGTGTTCTTGAAGTATCAAAAGCAACAGGAATAAGTGACGTTACTCTTTATAACTGGCTTAGAAAGGCCGGGTGGAAATCCGGGGAGTCTCGAGAAAAGAAAAAATTAACAGAAGCAGAAAAGGAAAACAGAGAATTAAAAGCAGAGATCAGAAAGCTTAAGATGGAGCGTGATATCTTAAAAAAGGCCGCAGCGTACTTTGCGAAGGAGTCCCAGTAAAGTACGCTTTTATTCGGGACAACAGAAAAGCGTTTCCAATTCGCCCTATGTGCAGGATATTAAAAGTTAATCCATCAGGATTTTATCGGTGGTTAAAAACACCAGAATCTCCTAGAACAATAGAAAATAAAAAAGTGACAGAACTAATCCGTTTTTACTGGGAAGAAAGCGGTCAAGTATATGGAAGTCCAAATATACATGAGGATCTAAAAGAAGCAGGTTATAGCTACGGTGTTAATCGGGTTGCTCGTTTGATGAGAGTAGCTGGAATAAAAGGTGCTTACAGACGGAAACGGCATCATGTACCTTGGGTTCCTGGAGAAATTTACCAGAAGAATACTTTGAATAGAGAATTTTCTGTTGCTGAGCCAAATCAAGCTTGGTGTACTGATATAACATATATCCGAACTTATGAAGGCTGGTTATATCTGGCAGTAGTAATTGATCTATTTAACAGAGGAGTTGTTGGCTGGTCGATGAAGAATCATCAGAAAGCAATTATTGTTATGGATGCTTTGTTTATGGCAGTAAAAAGAAGAAGACCTACAAAGTCTGTTCTTATCCATTCTGATCAAGGGTGTCAGTTTACAAGTAAGGATTGGGAGGATTTTTGTGAGGCCCACTCTTTGGAAATTAGCATGAGTAGAAGAGGTAATTGTTGGGATAATTCTGTAGTTGAATCATTCTTTTCAAATCTTAAAAGAGAAAGAATCAGGAATAAAATTTATAAAACCAGAGAGGAGGCAAGAAAAGATATTTTTAATTATATTGAAATGTTTTACAATACAAAAAGACGGCATGGTCATTTAGGAAAGCGAAGCCCTGCTGATTTTGAAGATAAGTTTTCATCAGATTAAAGTGTCTACAGAATCAGGGGAATGCCAAATCTATAATCATTTTCATCAATATACTGTATTTCCGTTTTCCCATAATTATTATCTGTAATAAAATCTGCTACAATATTTAGTTTATCATTATCCTCAGAAGAAAATGTAAAATCTACAGTTCTTGATTTATTAAAATCATCTCCTTTTTTATCCAAGCTAAATAGAGTTTTTGTATCTTCCTCTGATATTTCTAATAATTCTTCAACTAATTTCATTTTTAGTCCTATATTTATTTTTTATTAATATTTTTAATCTTAAAATTAATAAGCATGATAATAAAATAAATAATAATGCAAGATAAAGTATTAAAATTAATCCTGACATTATTATTAACATTATTGAATATTTCACTGCAAGTTTGTTAGTAATTGTATATACTTTATAAAAAGCATAAATTGAAATAGATTTATTTTTTATACCATTTAAACCTTTAATCAAATTATAAAGTATTAAAGTAATAAAAATTAGGCCTAATAAAAACATATTTATAGTATTCCTATTAAAAAATACTTTTTACAATTGATACTATTATATAGTATTTTTTAGATATTTATATCTTTATTTTGACAATCATATAAATAATATTCTTTGTTTTATCTAAAAAGCCCTGTAAGGGCGTGTAACGCCGTTTTGAGCTGCAAAAGCTGTGCCGTAGGCTTGGCATGTATTCTTGCATAAGCAAGAATCATGTCAAAAGATTTGTCTGCTCCAAAACTTTGTTATATTTTAATTCATTAACTTGAACAATCTTTTCAATTAATTCTAAATAGTATTCATAAAAATTCAACCAATTTATTGTCTTGTTTATTCTTAGATTCTCTAATTTCGATGTATGATTCATCAAAAGATATATAAAGATTTAAAAGAATATCAAATATTTCATTATTACTTTGATGCTTCAAATTATCAATAAAATCATTAAATGTTGTATAACTATAACTATTAACAATATTATATTTTACTGATAATATTGTTATTATTTCATCGATTTGTTCTATGAATAATTTTATATAAATAGTTTGATCTATTTTTGATATTTCTGATAAAACACCATTTTTCCATTTTGCTTTAAAAATAGGGATATTATATTTTTTTGCTATTATACTTATTGGAATAGTACTTTCATTAGATACTTTATAACCAACAATAATTCCAAACAAACAATCACTTATATCAATATAGGTTTCTTCACATTTATTATCTTCAACAAGTATTCTGAATTCTGATTCACTTTGCCAATCTTTATTTTTTAAATAAAATATTTCATACTTGTTTAATCTAATATATTTCTTATACTCATTACTAATAATTTTATTATCTTTTATATGATTTTTTTGTATTGTAAGATATTGTTCAATTGTATTTAAAGAATATTTAATTTTATCACAACGGCAAAAATCTCTATATTTATTTTTCATTTTTTGAATTATTTTATCTTTTTTAAATAATAAACAAGCTCCAGAATGGCTATCACCATATTGTTCCCACATCCTGGGTAAATTATACGGTTCATTATTTTCGGTATTACAAAAGCAACTTATTTTAATATTTTCTTTTAAAATATCACTAATCTCACTATTTAGTGATTTCTTAAAATTATCATATATTATCTGCGGCCATTCAATTTCTGTATTATTATTATTTTCAGTTAAATATTTATGTGGTAGTTTAAAATGATATTTATGATTTTCAAATGGATCATTACTTTTATATATATTATTCAATAATATCTGTTTTTGTTTCAATATTAAATTAAAGCATTTATCCAAACTTGTATAATGTGCAATTATTTCAATATCATCTTCATTTCCTATCATAATACTACCTTTTTAATTATCAATATTATAACTTTTAAAATCTACATGTAAATATCTTTTACATCGTTATCCGCTATTTTTATTATAAATATAACGCCCAGTTGAGCTGCTCCGGTGTGCCTGAAGCGAAGCTGAAGGATTGGCATGTCTTTTTGCATTTATATGTTTGCTTTTAAAACATCAACTTAAGGATTCAAATAACTGCTACAATTTTTTTTATAACTCTTACTTTTTCTATGCAAAAAGCATGACTAAACCGGGGTCTGCTCCAACTGATTGTTATATTCTAAACCCTCGCAAGGTCAATTAGCAAGGCAAGATTTATCTCTTAACGACCCGCCTATACGCAGTTGCTCTTTCAATAATTCGAAACAAAACAGCCAGGAGATCATTTCCTGACAGGCCATACCTCCCCAATTTTTTTGACCCTAACTCGAGGGGCATATCTTGGAAATGATCAAGCCCAAGATTTTACTATTCATGAGTGGGCAGGCATTGTCAGGCCCATTTCACACCCCAGATTTTCTTTCCCTAATGGTCGGCTGCGCAGGATGAAGGGGCTTAAGACGCTGCAAACAATCCCCAAAAAAATCTTTTTCAAACTGTTTACCCGTTTATTGAGTGTTTTAATGGTTTCCACTAACTTTTGTGAATATAACGCCCATTTGAGTTGCGCCATCGCAGAAGCGAAGCGCCGAGAAGGCGTCAACTCCAAATGATTGTTATGAAGTCTCTTTTAATTTTTCTTCCAAGGATTCATAGAATGCTTTTTTATACCATTCTGTTAATGATCCTTCTAACTCTTCATGTTCTTCAATTATTTTATCAAATTGATTATCTAATATTTTTCCAGTATAAACTAAATGTCCTAGTAAAATTGGACTAGTATTAATATCTACCAAATCTAATAATTTGGCGGCTAATTTTCTTGCACCTTGATCGTCTGTAATAAATGATTGCCGTGTTTTTTTTGCAAAAATTATGGATGTAAGTTCTCCTTTCGATTGTCTTTTACTGTTTTTAAGAACATCAGCACTTTGTAAATCCTCTATCGAAATTGTATAATCTCTAAACTGAGCTCCGGTTCTTTCCTTCTCAAATCTTTTAATTAATTCAATTTGTTTATTATCAATTTTTTTTCTCTCTTTATGTAAACATTCATAGAGTACAAAACTTGTAATACTAAAAGTAAAACCTTCATTAATTACGGTTTTATAAAACAACTTTGAAGAAATAAGATTCCAAATTGAGCATGTATCAATAACTGAATATTTTTTTATTTCTTTATATTTACTCATTTCGATATAATCTCTTGTTGAATATCTTAAATATTTCTAATAATTCATTATGTTGAAGAAATAATATCTCCATCATTCTATTAAAAGTTATCAAATCATTTTCATAGGCCATGAAGCATTTATTCAAATAAATCATTGACAATCCATTTTCAAGTATATGAGAGATTCTTTCATAACTTTTTGTATTGATATATGAAGTTAATTCTGGATCAACTTTTTCACTTTTATTGATCCAAGTTTTTTCTAATTCTTTATATTTTGAAGAATCAATTTTGTTGTTATTATTTAGGGCAATTAATAATGTTTTTGGATTTGCAAGTATTTTTTTTGACCAAAATATTAATTTTTCCCTTGTCCAGACTTTATTTTCGGGGATGCTTTCAATTATATCAGTTGGACACAAATAATAAGATGAAAAAGTATTTGCTCTTATCTCTTTTAAATCACTCTTATCCCATTTTAGAAAAACTAATATTAATATCATCTTTCTTATCAAATATTGCATGACCAGCTTCATGTGCAGCTGTAAATCTTTGTCGATAAACATCTTCTGTATAATTTACAATTATACAATCACCAGCAATAGGATGATTAATGTAAATTCCAGATATTTTACTGTTTTCTAACTTTTTTCGATAAATCTTTATACCAATTTTTCTAAAATCTTGATAAACATTTAAACTCAATTCATTTCTTTTATAATTGAAATGTTTTCTTAGTGACTCTGCGGCTTTTATCCCATGTTCTTTAAAATAAGTACCTTGAGGAAGAAATTCATATTTAGATTGTTTAATACCTAGTCTTTCATCTAAATAGTGTTCACATTCAGCTGTATATAAAACTTCTTGTATTGTCCATTTATCAATTTTGCTTAATTCACCTTCAAATTTTCTAAATAATTTATCAGTTTGCTCAAAAACTGATTTTTTTTGATTAGATATAAAATAATTATAGTCACATTTAAAAAAGTCAGCAATTATTAATATTTCATCTCCTGAAGGCTCTAATTTGCCATTTTCTATTTGTTTTAGTCTTTCTATTTCAATTCCAGTATTTTGTGATAAATCTTGTTCCGATACGGAAAATAAATTACGGTATTGAGTTATTTTATTCCCTAAGGTTTTTAATTCAATTGCCACAAAATCTCCTTATCTTCATAACGCCAAGTTGAGCTGCACCGGTATGCCTGAGCGAAGCGAAGGATTGGCATGTGTTTTTGCTTAATTTCTCTGCTTTAAAAACAGATCTGGAAGTAGTAAATAATTGCTGCAATTTTCGATAATTCTACTTTTTTTCCTGCAAAAAACATGACAAAACCGGGGTCTGCTCCAACTTTTTGTTATATTCTAAATTCTCTTTTGTTTTTTTAACAACGCCAAAATAGTTCAAGTATCCAGACTTTCACAATTATATCATAAACCTTTACGTGTTTCACTTTCAGAAACAAAAGGCCATTATTTTCTTCCTGCGCGGGCTCAGCGTGGGGAGTTGGCCCCATTTCCACGAATCGCGTGGGCAATTATCGCCAAACTTCACCACCCTCTATCCCTGCCAGGGTCGTGGAAATGTCTACCCTAGATTGGACTGTCAGGGATCGCCAGGTAGCCAGGACACCAATAATCCGGTCTGAACCAATTCCATCCAACTTTTCCCAAATTCAGCTACGTTTTACAGCTCCTCAAATTTTGGTGGAATATAACGCCAAGTTGAGCTGTTTGACTGCCCCGCCAGGGTTGGCGCGTGTTCTTGCAACAGCAAGAACCGTGACAAAAGTCAAATCTGCTCCAACTTATTGTTAAACGCTAAATTTCAATACTTAATTCAGATTATATCCGAATTCTCTGGTTTTCATAATATTTTTCCAATGTGCTTCTCTTCTAATTATTATTTCATCATCAGTAATTGACGATCTTACTTCAAGTATTGAAAATTGATAATTATTTGCATATTCAATTCCATTTTTTTCAATTACTTTTTTTAGATCAATATTATTTCCATGTCCATTTTTTGAATAATTTTTCCATCTATCCCAAAAAGCATTTTCCCCATATGCTGAACCAACATATAATTTTCCGTTTGTTTTATCAGTAATTAAATATACACCTTTTGTACTTGATAATGCACTTTTCCAAGATGCTTCTTCTTCATTAATTACTTCTTGTAATTCTTCATAGTTCAATAATAAATTTTCATATCCGGGAAAGGGTTCAATTTTATACGGTTTTTCAAGTAATTCGCTAATTTCAAAATTATTGATGTGTTTTTCTAGTAATAGATATGAAGCTCGAAAATCTTTATTAAATTTAATTATTAGTCGACCAATTAAATCTTTTTGTAACTCTGTTAAATTTGTCTTATATGAAAAATATTCTTTTTCTTTTGATTTATCATATTTTTTAGTTACATCCAATTTTTCATAAATACCGCCGTAGATCCAATAATTTGGTTTATAATAAATAAGTGATATAATATATTTTCTTTCAAAATTTTTATTATTCTGATATTCTTGCCATTCTTTGAATTCATTTCTTATTAATTTATATAATGGTTCTTTTTTATTTAATCGACCTATAGCCATGTGGAGTTTGTATTCATCGGTTTTTTCTATTATTTCTGGGAAAATATGTTCGAATTTAACCATTATTTTTCCTTATTTAAATTTTTTCTCTATCTTACATAATTATTGCTATTCAATATTTATTCATTTTTTATCAAAATTTAAGTAATTTTTTATGCAAAAATATTCTTTTGAGTTACAATAATAACTATGATGCCGTTTAACGCCCATTTGAGTTGCGCCATCGCTGGCGCAGCCGAGAAGGCGTCAACTCCAAATGATTGTTATATTGTCATTATGATAAAGCTATTTCTCTAAATCGTTCCTGTAATAAATTCTCGGAGAATTCAATTCCTTTTTCTTCATAATTCATGAGCATACTAATAAGATCATCGTCAACTAAAGGAATTATCAATCCTCTTTCATCTTTATAAGTATCTCTGCAACGTTTAATAAATTTATTCATATTATCAATTTTGCGACACAAAATAATACCAAATTTTCCACGGTTAGGACTAAATCTACCGGATATTTGATCTAACTCTGGATTATTAACATCTCTTGAATAATTTTTGCATTCAACAAAAATAAATGGCGAAGGAATTTGATAAGTATTTGGTAATCTATAAAAAAATCCTCTTTCAGCTGCATTATCGAAAGAAATATCAATTCTTTTTCTTCCATCGTGGATTTCTTTTTCTATCTGAGGAGATGTTAACTGAGGATAAAAAACTAATTCCAATATTCCTATACAAAGCCTATGATATTTAGTTGCATCATCATTTCCAGGTTTTATTTCATCAATCAACTTTATTAAATAATCTATAATTTGTTTCAATAAATCAGGAGTTAATTCTTCATTTCTAAGAGTTCTTACTTGATTTTTTGTATCCATTTTAAATTTTTCAAACACTTTAGGATGTTTTTTTGTAAAACTTGCTAAAAAATCTTTTGTTATATGTCCTATATCTTCTCTTATACTTTTTTTTGTTACATATTTTTTAATTATTTTTCCTTTTTTATTTCGTTTAATTTTTACTAAATGGGAATCCATTTTTAAATGATCATATTGAAGGAAATTTAAAACAAAGTGTGTTGTATATTTTTGTGGAGTATAATCTTTTGAAAAAGAGACAATTCTTTTTGGTACTAATAATATTTTCATATTATTAACAATAAGACTTTCAATATATTCATTCTTCCATTCTTGCGTTTTTCTTTCCCAATAAAATCCAGAAGGAACTCCTGCTTGTAAAGGCATTCCCCACAATTTACACTGATTTATAGTATATTCTATTAGATGTTTCTTAATGATATTTGTTGTTAAATCTGACATTTTATCTTTATCTACACCTTCAACAAATATTCTAAAATCTTCAATGTCTTCAACAATTCCAGTTGTTATTGCTTTACTTTTTAATAAATTATCAAATATCTTTTCAGTATCTTTTGGACCTACACCTCTTCCATTAGGTTTACCTTTAGATAATCCTAAATGTGTTTCATTTGGTTCTTTTAAATGCGAAAAAATGTATTTTGCTTCTTTTATTTGATTTGACTGTAAATATGTTAGTAATAATGAAAAGAAGTTTTCAAGAGTTCTATTTGCATTATTTGCCCATGCAAAGTCACATGTTCCTAGATAATAAGGATCAATAAATAATGGCATATCACTATCAATATTGATATCTATAAAATCTAATTCATATTGAGTTTTATCTAGTTTAAAATACTTACTAATATTCATACTTTTTCCTAAATATTTTAATTATTGATAATATTATAATTGTACACCCAAATATTAAAATCAGACAGATAAAGTTATATGTTACTAAATATTTACAATATAACACCCAGTTGAGCTGTTTGTCTGTCCCGAAGGGTTGGCGCGTGTTCTTGCTCTGCAAGAACCGTGACAAAAGACAAATCTGCTCCAACTTTTTGTTACACGATTTATTCTTCAATATTTGAATATATAGTATAAATAATCATTCTTAAGTAATCCCTGATATATTATGTAAATAATTTTAAGCCTGGATAACACATCCCCAACCATTATATTCTACATCAAATAATTTACTAATACATACAAATAAAGCTGAAATTGAACATAATATATTTTGTTGAATAAGCATATCAATAAAAACATTTAATCTATAATCATTTTCATCAATATACTGTATTTCCGTTTTCCCATAATTATTATCTGTAATAAAATCTGCTACAATATTTAGTTTATCATTATCCTCAGAAGAAAATGTAAAATCTACAGTTCTTGATTTATTAAAATCATCTCCTTTTTTATCCAAGCTAAATAGAGTTTTTGTATCTTCCTCTGATATTTCTAATAATTCTTCAACTAATTTCATTTTTAGTCCTATATTTATTTTTTATTAATATTTTTAATCTTAAAATTAATAAGCATGATAATAAATAAATAATAATGCAAGATAAAGTATTAAAATTAATCCTGACATTATTATTAACATTATTGAATATTTCACTGCAAGTTTGTTAGTAATTGTATATACTTTATAAAAAGCATAAATTGAAATAGATTTATTTTTTATACCATTTAAACCTTTAATCAAATTATAAAGTATTAAAGTAATAAAAATTAGGCCTAATAAAAACATATTTATAGTATTCCTATTAAAAAATATTTTTTACAATTGATACTATCATATAGTATTTTTTAGATATTTATATCTTTATTTTGACAATCATATAAATAATATTCTTTGTTTTATCTAAAAAGCCCTGTAAGGGCGTGTAACGACGATTTGAGTAGCAAAATTGATCGGCGTCTTCGCCGAATTGTCACGATTCTGGAGTGAGCGATCAGCGAACGTCTTTAGCCAGAATCGTGACAATAAATTTTGACTACTCCAAATCTCTTGTTATGTGCCGTTTATTATATATAAATATTCCTACATCTCACTATATAATTCTTTTTCCCTTTTTTATTACTCCCAATTTATATTCGTTTAATGATTCAAAACTATATTTTCATAATAAGATAAAATCTCTTTTTTATTCCAATTTCTTTGTATCCATATACTTAAATTCATATGTACTACATGCCATGTTGCTGATACTTTTGTATTTTCAACAACATTTGTCTCTCTCATATGATAGATGGCAATTTTAGAGGCCATTATTGACATATCAGTAAATGGAAATTCATTTATATTTTCATTTGAACAAGATAAAATACCTCCCATTAACCATTTATACATCCAATATGGAGTTAATTTATGAAATTCATCAATATCTATATTTGGTTCATATAATTCCCATTTTTTTTCAAAATCTGTTTCAGTTATGGAACTAGATACTTTTTGTGGATAATTATCAATATATGATAATGCATTATAATATACGAAAATAGGTAATAAAATTATAAATAGTACTATTATAATAATAACTATACCTAAAATTTTCTTAATCATTTAGATTACCATGTCTTATTAATCTATTAGTAATTAAAAGTGCAATCATCATAATATATCCAATTATCCATATTGAACTTACCAATTTTATCGTATTTTCATTTGCTATTGTAAAATCACTAAATGGCCAAAATATTCTCAAATCTTTATGCATCAAGGAATCTAAAAATAGATGTGATAAAACACCTGCTTCTCCACCTAATATGTATGAAATTATTGTAACGTCCTTAATTCTTATTTTTTTCATTATTATACCAAATATAATTGATACTGGTAGCATAATTGCGGAACCACCAATTATCGTATGGCTGAATCCATGCAATTCGAAGTTACAATCAAAAAAAACAACCAAAAATGGCTGTATATCAATTATTATATTTGATATTACACACATTGGAATATTTATATATTTCTTTAGAATCATCCCAAAGCTTGCATTTTAACCAAAATGTAAAGGTGTTATTGGCATTCGACCCTTCTTACTTATGAATGTTTTATTATATTTCATCTTCTAAAGATGTAGAATCACTTTTTCGTGCACATAACGCCCAGTTGAGCTGCTTCGCAGTACCAATAAAACATACTTCTTTGCTGCTGAAATAATCCTGAAAGAAAAAAGTCGCGAAGTCTGCTCCAACTGATTGTTATCTTTTATATTTTTAAAATGGTATATCAATACATTCATCAAATATTTTTTCTATTGTAAATTCATCTAATTTTCTCAAGGAATTATAAAGCTTTTGTTTTTTATCAGTTTCGATCTTTTCTAATTTATCCAGATCACCATTTACAACTATTGCACGATTACTCTTATTATTAATTAAAAAAGTACAATTTCTATCTAAATTATTTCTACTGTCATGAATTCTAATATTATTTTCTAAATCAATTTCTGAAAACATTGTCATAAAATCATACCAGTTTTCATTTTCTTTTATACTTTGTTTAAATAACTCTATTGAAATTGCATAATTATCTATACTTAATTCTTTTTTAATTGTAATGAAGAATTGTTTTGCATTATTCTCATTATCTAAATCTAAAATTACTTTATCAGCATCGTCTTTATTAACAGATCTTAATATATTTTTCGTTAAATCTTCAATTTTTTCATTTATTGCAGAAATTGATGTTAATGCATTTTGAGTTTTTTCGTAAATTTGATATTGACTCCTTTGAACAAGAAAATCATAAAACATACCAGACCATTGTTTTCTTAGATAGTTTTTTATTTCATTAGTATACTGAAAACTAAAATATCCATTATTTACTTTTGAAGATCTAACTAAATCTATAAATTTGAATATATTTATAGCAAAATCTTGTTTTTCAATTGATGGAAAAATAATTTGATTAGCATTTTCTTTATTTTTTATATATATCCGATGATCTTCATTTACTTCGTTTTTGACAAATGTAAATACAGGAATATTCAATTCTTTAGCGGCAATATATTCAGCATTGACAATAGATTTATTAATATCTGCAATATAATTACCACCAAATCGTCCTCCGATGATTAATATAAATAGCTGACAATTTTGTATTTCTTTTATACATGCATCATGAGTATGTAAATCAGGATGATAAAATACATCGCCTTTTTCACTAAGAATTGTATCAAATCCGAATGATTTAACAAATTCAATAAGATTATCTCTTACATCTGCTAAATCATAACATGTTGAACTTATAAAAACTTTTGGGCAAGCCATTTTATACTCCTAATATTTTTAATATTATACTTATTTTAGTTAGATATTAATATTTCTACAACTTTTATATTAATAATATTCATTTATGTTAACATAAATACTTATCATTCAAAGTTATTGGACATTTTGAATAAAGATAACGCCAAGTTGAGCTGTTTGACTGATCCCGAAGGGTTGGCGCGTGTTCTTGCAAAAGCAAGAACCGTGACAAAAGTCAAATCTGCTCCAACTTTTTGTTATCCGTTTCATCATTCCATGATAATATCCATAGACTTAATTAATTTTATAAAATAATTTTTTCAATAAACATAATGTTTTTCAGGGTGGAGCTTTTATTATTAATCCTTAAATTACTGAATCTCCTTCCCCATCCAAACAACACTAAAATATCTTCCAAATTTTTTTCCAATATTTTTAAATATTCCATATTCTATAAATCCATTCTTTTTATGGAATTTTATACTATTATTATTTTCTGAACAAATACTTGCTAATATTTTTTTTATTCCCATTTTTTCAGCTTCAGTTTCAAGTTTATTTAAAGCTTGTTTTCCAATTCCTTTACCTGTATATTCATGATGTATAAAATACATAATTTCAGCAACTTCGGAAAAAGTAGATAAAGATATATGAGGTTTAAGCATACAAAATCCCAGAATTTTATTTTTATCATCTTTAATTGCAAACCCAGGATATTTTTTAGTTACTTCAAGAAAATTTAGGAAATGATCTTTTTTAACAGTATTTTCTCTATATGCAGCTGTTGTTTCTTTTATATAATAATTAAATATTTCCATTACATCATTTTGATGTTCAATACTTAATTTTTCAAATTTACATTCCATATTTACTTCTCCACAAATATTATTCTTTTCAATATTTATTATTTTTGATTTATAAAATATTTTTCATTAATTCTTAAAGTTGATTTTTTATCATGATGCAAAGTATATAATTTGATAGGTGTAAAATTATAATAATCCTCTAATAATGACTTATTGGATTTATTAAATATCATATTTTTTCCCATATATCTTATATTATCATTTTTTTCAATATTTCTCTATTTTCTTAATCTCGAAGCTTGTTAAATATTCTTTTTTATTTCAAAGATCATGGATTTCATAATTTTTACGGTTTATTTTATCAGTTTTGCTATATTTACCGCCCGAAGGGCCGGATAACACCAAGTTGAGCTGCACCGGTGGTTCCTGAGCGAAGCGAAGGATTGGCATGTGTTTTTGCATTCATTTCTTTGCTTTGAAAGCAAATCTGGAAGTAGTAAATAACTGCTGCAATTCTTTTATAATTCTACTTTTTTCCTGCAAAAACCATGACAAAACCGGGGTCTGCTCCAACTTTTTGTTATATTCTAAATCCTCGCAAGGTCAAATGGCAAGTTCTTTTTCCCCATTTTCCAACCCGAAGATATTCTGCAGATCTTCAATATTTCTATTCAGAACTGCCAGGCGATCATTTCGGCAGGGCTCACCGCCCAGACTTTTGCACCCCAATCGTTCGGCGATCCTCGGAAATAATCAAGCCCTTAAATTCCTACCCTATATTGGACGGCATCGGCGCTGGCCATTTCGCCAAAAAGAAGATCAAGAAAACAAACGCTTTTCAAAATTGAAAGCAATATGTGCGAAATGCACCCGCCCAAAATTTCTTTCCCTAAATTGGCAGGCTCTGGAGGATGGCGGGCCTCAAAATGCTGCAAGCCATTTCCCAAAAAATCCTTAATTTTTATACGTCTACCAGTTTATTGGCAGTTTTTACGGTTTCCGCTAACTTGTGTGAATATAACGGCCGCATGACCTGCAAACCTGGCCTGAGGTAATCCGAAGGATTGGCGCGGTTCTTGCCTGAGCAAGAATCCGTGCCAAAAAGGTTTGACTGGTCAATGCGATTTGTTAAATGCCCATAGTTAGTAATCAATTATATTTTGCTGTAACCAAACATCTTTTACCTGTAGAACCAGATGATTTATCAATCTCAATAATAACTTCTCTTATTGATTCAGCAATCTTTTCTGAGACGTTAAGATTTTCTATAACAAAGCAATTATGAAACTCACATTTCTTATCAAAGGATATGTGCTCCTCTCCATGGCTGCCTATACCATAACTATCGATCATAATGAACGATGGATGTTTTGACAAAAGCTGATCTAAGACTTCTTCTTTTAAAATAGTACATTTTGCTCCATACTCAGGTGTTCCATAACCATTTTTCTCCAAATTTCCTGTATAAAGGAGAACCGCCTTACCTGAAATATCAAGCGATGATAATTCGTTGCTTAAAGGCATTTTATCCAAGCAGTTTACTGTTACAACCTCTAATTCAAAATGCGTTTTATCTGGTACTTTACTATAACAATCTATATGAGTTCCTATATGCCCAAAAGCATTTACAGAATCAGACTGGTTCTTTGCCCAAATATATGAAGGATGTTCTGAGTTAATCTCTATGCTTAATTTTATTTCATTCATACTGTATACCTCTCAACAAACCTTATATTAATTATCAAAATTGATAAATTCAATATTTAGTCAGTCGTTTCTAGATCTTTTTTAATTTTTCAAGATTTATCAAAGGCACATGAAAAATCAAGGTGCATTTAACGCCAAGTTGAGCTGCTCCGGCGGTGCCTGAGCGAAGCGAAGGATTGGCATGTGTTTTTGCATTTATACTTTGCTGTTAGAAAAATATGTAAAATAAGTGTTTTTTAGCTGCATATTTTTAATAATTCTACTTTTTTTCCTGCAAAAACCATGTCAAAGCCGGGGTCTGCTCCAACTTATTGTTACATTCTAAATCCTCGTAAGATCAATTAGCAAGTTCTTTTTATCCATTTTTTAACCCAAATATATCCTGCAGATCTTAATTATTTTGCATTTTTTATGCAGGGAGTATACCAAAACATAATCCTTGGATAACCGTCACAATATTTTTTCGGCTCGCTCTTTTTCGGCTGAAAAGCGCTTAGCTGTTTTTTCATTAAACAGTTATATCTTTTATTTTCGATTGTAAAAGGCTGTCCACACAAAACTATACTCTAACCTCTTTTTGAATCTGGATTGAATCAAAACAAAATCGCTTTTCTGCCGAGAGGGTCTCAAGATGATGCATACAATCCTAAAAATATCTTTTTTATCACTTCTACCACAATATCGCCAGTTTTTACTGTTTCCAATAACTTTTGTGTATGTAACGCCAAGTTGAGCTGCACCGGTATGCCTGAGCGAAGCGAAGGATTGGCATGTGTTTTTGCTTAATTTCTCTGCTTTAAAAACAGATCTGGAAGTAGTAAATAATTGCTGCAATTTTCGATAATTCTACTTTTTTTCCTGCAAAAAACATGACAAAACCGGGGTCTGCTCCAACTTTTTGTTATATTCTAAATTCTCTTTTGTTTTTTTAACAACGCCAAAATAGTTCAAGTATCCAGACTTTCACAATTATATCATAAACCTTTACGTGTTTCACTTTCAGAAACAAAAGGCCATTATTTTCTTCCTGCGCGGGCTCAGCGTGGGGAGTTGGCCCCATTTCCACGAATCGCGTGGGCAATTATCGCCAAACTTCACCACCCTCTATCCCTGCCAGGGTCGTGGAAATGTCTACCCTAGATTGGACTGTCAGGGATCGCCAGGTAGCCAGGACACCAATAATCCGGTCTGAACCAATTCCATCCAACTTTTCCCAAATTCAGCTACGTTTTACAGCTCCTCAAATTTTGGTGGAATATAACGCCCAGTTGAGCTGCTCCGGTGTGCCTGAAGCGAAGCTGAAGGATTGGCATGTCTTTTTGCATTTATATGTTTGCTTTTAAAACATCAACTTAAGGATTCAAATAACTGCTACAATTTTTTTTATAACTCTACTTTTTCTATGCAAAAAGCATGACTAAACCGGGGTCTGCTCCAACTGATTGTTATATTCTAAACCCTCGCAAGGTCAATTAGCAAGGCAAGATTTATCTCTTAACGACCCGCCTATACGCAGTTGCTCTTTCAATAATTCGAAACAAAACAGCCAGGAGATCATTTCCTGACAGGCCATACCTCCCCAATTTTTTTGACCCTAACTCGAGGGGCATATCTTGGAAATGATCAAGCCCAAGATTTTACTATTCATGAGTGGGCAGGCATTGTCAGGCCCATTTCACACCCCAGATTTTCTTTCCCTAATGGTCGGCTGCGCAGGATGAAGGGGCTTAAGACGCTGCAAACAATCCCCAAAAAAATCTTTTTCAAACTGTTTACCCGTTTATTGAGTGTTTTAATGGTTTCCACTAACTTTTGTGAATATAACGCCCAGTTGAGCTGTTTGTCTGTCCCAAAGGGTTGGCGCGTGTTCTTGCTCTGCAAGAACCGTGACAAAAGACAAATCTGCTCCAACTTTTTGTTATCTATTTTTTTCAAAAATAAGATATTATTCTTCTTTCTGATGTTATTAATTCAAATATTCTATCATTTTTTCCCTTATGCATAGTTTTTTTAATAATCCAATTCTTTTTATTGTCAAATGTATATTTATATTTTATTTCATCAGTAACTTTATTATCTTTATATGTTATCTTAAATCTTATATTTCCATTCTTATATTCTTTTTTACTTTTTAATTCATCATTTATATATTCTTCAGTTGATTTAATTCTTCCTTTTCCATCATAATTATTGATAACTACCCAACTACTAACAGCTTCATTAGAAATAATATTAATTTGTCGGATTAAGTCTTTTCCTTCATATTCATTTTCTACTATTATTTTTGTTTTACTTTCTGGACTTAAAGTCTTTTGCTTTTTTCTTATAATGAGTTCACCATCGTATTCATAATTTATTAAAGTAATATGCTCTTCTTCCCCATTTATTGTTTCTTGTTTTATTAAATTTCCAAATTCATCGTATTCAAATGTAGATTCTGAAACCGGGATATCATCTTTTTCAAATATTGTCTTACTATATACGATTTGATCATTTTTTTTAGTATTTACAACTATATACTTTCCAAATATTATATCATAACATGATATTTCAATAATATCATTGTTGTACTTACGTTCTTCAGAATAAACAATTTCATCATTCAGACTAAATCGTTTATATAAGATTCTTTCCCCATTATTATTTTTTTCTTCAATTTCTCTTTTATACTCATTCCCTAAAATATCACTTTCAAATATTTCGGTACTCTGTATAATGAAATCGTTTTTTTTATCTGTATTTTCTAGTACACACCCACAAACTATAATTTTCATTATTAGTAGTAGTACTTTTACTTCATGTTTTACTTTCATTAATTGATCCTACATAATAATTCTCTAATTTTTATTTATTGAAATCGTTTTTAAATCCTTATTTTTATTTAAAATTATATCATATTTTCCTTTTATTCTCTAATTTTCCACGAAGTGGTAGATAACGCCAAGTTGAGCAGCTTAGCAATCACTGTAAAACATACTTCTTTGCTGCTTGAAATAATCCTGAAAGTAAAAAGTCGCGAAGTCTGTTCAAACTTTTTGTTATATTCGAAATTCTTTTTCAGTTTTCAAAACAACACCAAAATAGATCAAGGATCAAGATCTTCCCAATTATATCATAATCCTTCACGCGGCTCACTTCCCGAATCAAAAGGCCAGTATTTTCTTCCTGCGTGGGCCCAGCGTGGGCCGAGTTGGCTCCATTTCCACGAATCGCGTGGGCAATTATTTCCCTACTTCACCGCCCTCAATCCCTGCCAGGCCGTGGAAATGTCTACCCAAGATTGGACTGTCAGGGATCGCCAGGCAGCCAGGACATCATTAATCCGGTCTGAACCAACATCATCCACTTTTTCCAGAATTCAGCTACGTTTTACAGCTCCCCAAATTTTGGTGGAATATAACGCCTAATTGAGTTGCGCCCTCGCAGGAGCGCAGCGACGAGAAGGCGTCAACTCCAATTTTTTGTTACACGAATTATTCTTCCATATATAGAATTTCAATCACACGTGTTTCTCTTAAATGTAAGATTTTTCTTCTTTCTATAAGTTGATATTACTCTACCTGAGGTGCCATGTAAACTTTTTTAATAATATACAGCTGTTTTATACCATTTTCAGCATATTTACAGCTGCAGTTAATAATCCTTTAACATAGATAATTTTGAGATTTTTAAGCTGTTTCAAGACTGCATTCATGCTCTGGAGGGGACTTATTTATTCTTAAATATTCTTTGATAATTTCCGGAATATCCTCATAACTGAACTGATACAGGACTTTCATTTCTGTATTACATTTCGGGCATTCTTCTTCATACTCTTCTGCTTTTTTTACTTCGAAGCCGAACTTTTCTTTCAGTTCAATTAGTTCTTCTTTATGCCGGTTTGAATAAAGTCCATAGTTTCTCACAAGGACTATTCCTTTGGGGGGAATGTGATTAAAAAATCTTTCCATGAATACTTCATATCGTAAGCGGGTTATTTTCTTACCTGTCGGCTGATATATTATTTCTCTGTTTAACCTATCCCATTCTATTTCTTTTTCGGGATTTACAACTGTTCCGCAAGCTGATTTTGATAAATAGTTGACTATTGATTCTCCACTATTCTGATGAAAAGTAACATTCCAGCCCCACTCGTCTTTTGTAAAATTATCTATCATTCTATATCTTTTCTTTGCATCATTCGGCAGCTTTTTTAGAAATCCGCAGCTGAAACTTTTCTTTACTTCTTCCAGTATTTCGCTATAATTCATACTGAAATCATCTTCCCACTCGTGCTCATCATTCATTCCTCCTGGGGTAATAATACAATGCACATGCGGATGATAACTTAATCCTTCACCTACCGATTGAAAGACCATTGTCATTCCATATTGCAGTCCTTTTTTCTTTTGATATTTCTTAAAGGATTCATTTATAGAGTTGAACAAAGAACTTATGAATGCATGCTTATGATACATCCAGATCATTGTATACATATCAGGGGGCACTATTACCAGATGATAATGGCCCATTTCAAGCAGCCGACATTTTATATTTTCCTTCCATTGCAGCTGGTTTTTCTTTCCGCAAACAGGACATCCTCTTTTATTGCAGGGGTTGTATAATACCATTTTTTCCTTACAATTCGGGCATTCAACAATTCGCCCTCCCATCTTTATTGTGCGGCAGTTTTTATATTTTTCGATTATGTTTCTGATATCCGACATTTCCGGTGATAATATTTCACCGGTTAATTCATCCAGTAATTCAACGAATTTTACATTTTCCATGCAGCTCTATACTGCATTTTTATTATTTCTGCTTCAAAATTATGTAATTTTCTTCAAAAAAGCCCTGAAAGGGCGTGTAACGCCCAGTTGAGCTGTTTGACTGTCCCGGAGGGTTGGCGTGTAAATTGCGTAAGCAATTTGCATGACAAAAGGCAAATCTGCTCAAACTGATTGTTACATGGATTTATTCTCCTATTTCTATATCACTTTTTAATATTTCAATATTTTCAATATTTTTATATCTTAAAAATGATTTAAGAGAATGTTCTGCTTTTTTTGAGTTTAATGAGTTACCATAAATTATTTGGTTTATTGGTAGAGGCATTTTTGTCGCTTCTTTCTTATTTTCTTTATAAAATGCTAATTTTTGATATGGAATCAGTAAATTATTTTTTTCTCTATAATGTATTTCATTGTTCATTTTTTTGGGAAATGAAATAATTCTCCATTCCTTTTCTTCTTCGAATTCTTTCTTCTTTAATAATGGTAATATATATACTATTAAGTCTTTTAAATATTCAATAATTATCCGAAATTTTAAATTTTCATCAGAAGTAATATTATTTTCAGGAAAATCATTATCTAATTCAATAACTGTATTTTTAAAAATTGTTCTTACAAAGTCTTTCTGACTTTTATAGTCATAAAGTACTGGTTTTGGTAATAAACATGGGTAAAATTTTGAATCATCTTTTATATCTTCCCAATAAGGTCCAATTATCAATTCCTCTGTATTATTAATACTTATACAATATCCTTTTCCATTTTGACCATATTCTCTCCATTGTCCTAACAAATTATTATGTTCACAAAACGATGTTATATATATTTCATTATCTAGAATATTATTATCTGTATATTCTTCTTCCATTATAATTAAAAACATGTTTATTGCTGTTTTTACTGTGCTATTTTCATCGAATTCATCTTCCAATATATCTTTTATAATTTTTAAACCATATTTAATTTCATTAGGATCATTTAAATAACTATAATGAGTAGCCCATAAAGTATTTTCTTCTAAAATTCCTTTTAATCCATATGCACTTGTATAATGATATAACTTAGTAATTTTATTATTTTTAAAATATTTATTTAATTCATCAGTTATATTATCTAAAAAAAATAAATATTCTTTTTTATTCTTTTCATTTTCCACACTTTACTCCAATATATAGTTCCATTTTTTTAATGATCTTTTATTAGTTCATAAATATATTAAAATATTACTTTATCATTATTAGCATAACTTTTACCAACTAGTTTTAAACATATTGCATGTAACACCAAGTTGAGCTGCTCCGGTGGTTCCTGAGCGAAGCGAAGGATTGGCATGTGTTTTTGCATTCTTTTCTTTGCTGTAAAACAAATCTGGAAGTAGTAAATAACTGCTACAATTCTTTTATAATTCTACTTTTTTTCTGCAAAAACCATGACAAAACCGGGGTCTGCTCCAACTTTTTGTTATATTCTAAATCCTCGCAAGGTCAAATGGCAAGTTCTTTTTCCCCATTTTCCAACCCGAAGATAAACTGCAGATCTTCAATATTTCTATTCAGAACTGCCAGGCGATCATTTCGGCAGGGCTCACCGCCCAGACTTTTGCACCCAAATCGTTCGGCGATCCTCGGAAATGATCAAGCCCGTAAATTCCTACCCTATATTGGACGGCATCGGCGCTGGCCATTTCGCCAAAAAGAAGATCAATAATCCAATTGCTTTTCGAAAATGAAGCAATATGTGCGAAATGCCCCCGCCCAAAATTTCTTTCCCTAAATTGGCAGGCTCTGGAGGATGGCGGGCCTCAATATGCTGCAAGCCATTTCCCAAAAAATCCTTAATTATTTAAGCGGTTACCAGTTTATTGGCAGTTTTTACGGTTTCCGCTAACTTGTGTGAATATAACATTACATATTCAATACTTTTGTATAATATTTTACCCTATAAAGCCGTTTTTTAAAACTAAGTAAAAATAAACATAATCTGAATCAGAAATACTTAAAAACCTGTTTTAAAATATAAAACTGTTGTTTTCCCCTCATAGAAAGAAAACAGGAGGTTTGGTATGACATTAGAGGATTTTTTGATCAACAAAAGCAAAGTAAAAGAACAGCATGTTTTTTACTACCTGAAATGGATTTCTGAATATCAGAGTTTCAAATTACATAATAGTGATTCAGATTTAAATGATTTTCTGTTAAATTTGAGCAAAAGATTTGAGTCCTGGCAGGTTAACCAGGCACAGAAAGCTGTAAACTTATACAAATATTACAACAATACTTATGCAGAAATTAAGCCTGAAATAATTCATCCACCCGATGACTGGGATAAAGCGATAACTAAAGCAAAAGAGCTATGCAGGTTTCAGTATAAATCGTTAAGCACTGAAAAATCCTATATTTACTGGATAAAATCATTTCAGAAATACCTTTCTGGTAAGATTCCGGTTGATGTCAACGAATCAGATGTAAAAAATTTCCTGACATACCTTGCTGTTCAGAAAGGTATCGCCGATTCTACTCAGAAACAGGCTTTTATTGCACTGCTTTATCTGTTTAGAAATGTTTTAAACAAGGAAATATCAGACCTCAACAATGTTATTCGCTCATCGCAATATAAAAAACTCCCCGTAGTTCTCTCAAAAGATGAAGTTGCCCTGGTTATCAGTAAAATGAAAGGAATATACAGAATAATGGCAGAAATTATCTACGGAGGCGGCTTGCGACTTTCAGAATGCCTGTCACTGAGGATCAGGGATCTGGATTTTCAGAGGCAGTGTATAGTTGTGCATTCAGGAAAAGGAAACAAGGACAGACTTACTCTCCTTCCCGAATCTATTGTTCCTAAGTTGCAGAATCACCTGATCATTGTAAGAAAGAAGCATGATAAAGACAGGAGAGAAAAAGTTGAAGGTGTTCCACTTCCTGATGCGCTGGAAAAAAAGTACAAAAATGCCTGCCTTGAATGGGGCTGGTACTGGGTCTTTCCCTCTGATAAATTATCTTTCGACCCGAGAGAAAAAATTATCAGAAGATATCATATATATCCGACAACGCTGCAGAAATCCTTTCATGATGCTGTTGTTCAGTCTGAAATAGCAAAAAATGCATCTATTCACACATTACGCCATAGTTTTGCAACCCATTTAATAGAAAACGGTTATGATGTCAGGACAGTACAGGAGCTTCTGGGACATTCAGACATAAGAACAACAATGATTTATACACACATTGCGCAAAAGAATAAACTGGGGGTTGTCAGTCCTTTCGATGATCTGAAATTGTAAGCCAGAAATTGAACAAAAAACAATTGAAAACTATTGTTCCATCATTTTAAGTGAAGATAAACATAAAACTGTTGTTTTGTAAGATATAATATCTACAGTGATATTTTCTCATTTTTTCATAAATTTCCTTACATCACCGGCACTTACAGCTTTAAACAAAGTTGATACACATTTCTCATTGCATTCTTTTGAAGAAATATTTCTAACAGCTTTTTTCACCAGCGGGATCTGAGAGGGATTCATACTCAGGCTGTAGATACCTATTCCGATTAATAAAGTTGCGGCATCAGGATCTCCTCCCAGTTCTCCGCAGAGACTTACATCTATTCCCGCATTTTCTGCAGACAGTACTGTTTTCCTGACAGCACGTATGACAGCTGGATCATATGGATCTGAATAAGAAGCCAGGTTTTTGTTTCCTCTTTCAGCGGCAAGCATGTACTGTGTAAGATCATTTGTTCCAATACTGAAAAAATCGCAGATACCTGCAAGTTCGGATGACATAAATACAGATGAGGGTGTTTCAATCATAATTCCTGTTTCAACCGGCCAGATATGTTTTATCCCTTCAGTCAGGAGGTCTTTATGTACTTCATTTATCAGATTATAGGCTTTTTCACATTCATCATATTGTGAAATCATAGGTATCATTATTTTCAAATCGTTATCCAGACCTGCTCGGAGGATTGCCCTGATATGGGTTTTTAAAAGTTTTCTGTAACTTTCATAGATTCTTACTCCCCTCATCCCAAGGAAAGGGTTGTCTTCATAAGGAAGTTTCATGTAGGGAATTACTTTATCCCCCCCTATGTCAAGAGTCCTGATTGTGACTGGTCTTCCTTCCATTATTTTAAAGACTGTAGAGAAAAAGCTGAACTGCTCATCTTCTGTCGGAGGTGAGTTTTTTTCAAGAAAAAGAAATTCTGTTCTTAAGACTCCAACTCCATCTGCTCCGTTTTTTACCGCTGCAGCTGCTTCTGAAACAGAGGCAATATTTGCATATATATTAATTCTCTTCCCGTCTTTTGTATAAGAAGGCTCGCGTTCTTCTCGAATAAGTTTTTCTCTTTCTGATATATAAGCCTCTTTTTTCCTTTTCAGTGTATCCAGTGTTTCATGATCAGGATTTACAAAAACAGATTCAGAATCCGCATCGAAGCAGATATAATCTTCTTCTGTTATTTCACTTAACTTTGAATATCCTCCCAACGCAGGGATTCCCAGTGATTTAATGAGTATTGCAGCATGTGACGTAGCATCACTGTCAGACAGAATTATACCTTCTGTCTTTTCCGGATCCAGCTGCAGAATCTGTGACGGCGAAAGCCATTTTGCAGCAATGACTGCTCCAGAAGGTATTTCATGATATTCCTGCTGTCTGTTTCCTTTGAGAAATGAATAAACACGTGATGCGACATCTCTGACATCAGCAGCTCTGGCTTTCAGATATTCATCTTCAAGTCTTTCATACCTCTCAATAACATCATTTGCAGAAATACTCCAGGCAGATGATGCATTATAATTTTCATCACGTATTTTTCTTATACTTTCATCTTTCAAGTCAGGATCTTCAAGAAGAAAAAGATGTGTTTCTATGATCTGCATTTTATCTTCTTCAATATTATTTTTTCTTACAGTTTTTTTAATTTCAGCTTTTACACTATCCAGTGCAGAGTGAAGCTTTTCAACTTCTTCCTCGCTGTTATCCGCTTTTTCCGCTTTTTTCTCAAGGCTGATACTGCCGGGAAACCAGACTTTTCCCAGTGCAATGCCTGAAGAAAGCTTTAAAAGACCTTTTCCGGTTCCTTTTAAAATTTGTTCTTCACGGCTTATACAGGTGTTATTGTCCGGAGTTATACTCTGAGCCTCACCAGTTCCTTCCCTGATTATTCCCATCTTCTCACCGAAATTTTCCCCGACAAGTAAGTCAAGCTCTCTGAAAAAAGCATTTGAAGATATTTCATCGCTAAATGCTTCAACAAGTATTTCGTCATTTTCTAGCACTTCAAGAGAAGAAAGACGGTTAAAACTACGCCCATTTACAGGTCCCCTGTTTTTTGTCAGATTTGTAACTTTTACATTACTGCATCCTGAATCTGATACTGCTTTTATGAATTTCGCTGCAGGTCTTGCATGAAGTCCGTTTTCATTAACAATAGTATATTTTTTTGCAAATCCGGTTTCTTCAGATTTAAATATTGTTTTATCACCTGAAGACACAGTAGATTTACTATCTGCAGTTAATTCTGATTCCCCCCCCAGGTATTCAATTTTCTGATATAAGCTTTCTTCTGCTTCATTTATAGAATTTTTGATAGTAGCCCCGGCACCGCACTGTACAGCTGCGCTGATAACCCCTTCGGCAAGAGGCGCCGATGAAATATGAATATTTGATGCTTTTTCAGGATCCATGAAATCGACTGCTGTTTCAGAACTTATGAGTGCACTTCCCATATCTGCAAATATGACTACACCTTCTTCAGAATAAACAGATTCAACGGCATCCATTATATCTGTGGCATCTGTTCCATATTCATCATCTTTACCTTCAAATCCCCCCGCATATGCAACAGGAATATTTTTCCCGCCCATTTCAATTGCAAGTTCAGCCAGGCTCTTTGCAAGGATTCTGCTGTGAGAGACAATAACAATACCGAACATTCTTTTTTCCTCAATTTCTTTTTTAAAAATATTATCTGAACAAGAAATATATCCTAATTACTACTTCCAGATATCTGCTGCTGCCTTTATCATCATACAGCTTGATGCTGCTCCCGGATCAAGATGGCCTATGCTTCTTTCCCCGAGATAGCTTGCCCTTCCCTTTGTCGCTTTCATCTCAATAGTTGAATTCATACCCGCTTCTGAAGCTTCCGCCCCTTTCAGAAGTATCTTTTCAACTGTTGCTTTTTCGGTTAACGCATTCTCCATGGCATCTACAGAAGGAGACCATGTATCTATCATTGTTTTTTCACCTTCAGTTGCATGTCCCCTCATCTTGATTCCATCAAGGCCTGCCCGGAAAAGGGACACAAGTTCTTTTCCACCTATTTCATTCTCTGACGACAGGGATTTTGACATCTGAAGAAAACATGTACCAAGTAACGGACCTGATGCGCCTCCCACTGTTTTTATGAGTATCATTGCTTCTGCCTTGAGAAGATCCCTGATGGAGCTGTAATCCTTTGCCTCAATATCTTTTTTTACTGCAGAAAACCCCCTGTCAAGGTTAATGCCATGATCGGCATCACCTATTGCAGAATCAAGATCAGTAAGGTATTCCTTTTTTTCACTGTATATTTCAGATAACTTAATTAACCAGGCTTTGACATCGCTGTATGTAACCATTTTCTACATCCCCCACCTGAGAGCAGCTGTATGAACAGGATCATCAAAAAGTCTGATTATTTCATCATCAGCTTTCAGGAGGGAAAATGAACAACCCTGCATGTCCAGAGATGTTATATAGTTTCCAACAAGGTTTCTCGATACTTTTATTCCCTTTTTTCCGAGTATTTTAAGTGCTTCATTATAAACAAGGTAAAGTTCAATAAGCGGAGTACCGCCCATCCCGTTTACCATCAGAATTGTGCTGTCTCCGGATTTGAAAGGAAGGTCTCCTGTTATTGTTTCAAGCATCATCGCTGCTATTTCAGATGCTTCTTTTAGTTCCATCCTTTTCACACCCGGTTCTCCGTGGATTCCTATACCTATCTCCATTTCTTTTTCAGGAAGATCGAAAGTCGGCTTTCCTGCTGCCGGGACTGTACATGATGTAAGTGCCATCCCCATTGAGCGGCCGTAACTGTTTATTTTTCTGCAGAGTTCAGCTGTTTCAGGCAGGCTGTATCCTCTTTCAGATGCGGCCCCGCATATTTTTTCTGCAAAGACTGTTGTTCCGACACCTCTGCGGCCTTGAGTATATAGACTGTTTTCAACAGCCACATCATCATCAATAACTACGGATTCTGTTTCTATTCCGTTATCTGAAGCAAGATCAGCCGCCATTTCGAAATTCATGACATCACCTGAGTAGTTCTTCACTATAAAAAGTACACCGGATCCTCCGTTAACCGCATTTGCTGCTGCTTCCATCTGGTCAGGAGTGGGTGATGTAAAAACATCCCCGGGGCATGCCGCATGAAGCATCCCTTTTCCGACAAATCCGCCGTGAAGAGGTTCATGTCCGCTTCCTCCCCCCGATATAAGTGCAACTTTTCCTTTAACAGGCCCATCCGCCCTGATTATCATATCAGGATTATGCTGTACTTTGATGATATCAGAATGCGCAAGCTGCATACCGTCAAGAGATTCGGAAATTACATTTTCAACACTGTTTATAAGTTTCTTCATGTTCCCCTTCCTGTCAGTTTTTAATTTAATCCATTTTCATCTGACGTCATTATTCAGGTCATACAAGGATCTAATCTATATCATAACTCTCAGTTACACGATCTGTCAAACTTACATTGCCTGAAATAACTGACACTGGTTCATTATTATTATTTATTACAGGGGTTGTTTTTATTTAATTTGCTTTTGAAGGAATATATTTTGAATAATAATTTCCTTTTTATCATATAAGATATCAGAGTAAATATTGTTTTCAGAAATTTATAAACCAGTCAGCCTGAATTGCGGAATAAAACTAATTCACACTTCAGCCTTTCAGCATGCTGCTGCTTTTCTGATTTTTAATCATATTATCCGGCATTAAGAGATTCCATAAAGTTTTTTACGCTTTCATAAACAGAACAGTCACCGGGGTTGTTGATCCGTTCCACTATTGCAGATCCTACAATCGCGCAGTCAGCATGTTTTTCAAGCATTTTTATCTGTTCTTTCCCCCGGATCCCGAATCCCGCAAGAATATTGAGGTCTTTTTTCCCTTTATTCCTTATAGTCTCAAGATACTGCCGGTTTGAACTGTCAATCACAGTCTCTTTTCCTGTTATCCCCTTTCTCATGGCGGCATAGATATAATCAGTCCTGTATGAAAGTATCTTTTCAAGCCTTTCCTCTTTTATTCCCGGTACGACAACAGGCACTACAGAAAGGGCTGCTTTATCAGCTTCACTCAAGAGCCCCTCATCGCTGTCAAAAGGGAGGTCAGGAATTATGAATCCTGCAGCTCCTGATTTTTTCCCCTTTTCAACGAATTCCCTTATTCCTGATTTATAGGCTATGTTTGCATATGTCATAATAAAGACAGGTATATCACTTGTTTCCTTTATTCTTTCAATAAGTCTGAATCCCTCTTCAACAGTAAAACCTGCTTCAATAGCATCGTATGATGCTTTTTCAATCACAGGGCCGTCTGCAGATGGATCTGAAAAGGGGAACTGTATTTCAAGATAGGATGCGCCGCCTGCAATAAGCGCTTCTGCCACTTTAAAAGATGTTTCATTGTCGGGAAAACCTGCTATCATGTGTGTCATTATTTTAATACTCATATTTTCAAGTCCTTTAAATTAGTTATGCGAAAATAATACTGATTTATTCTTAACCTGTTATGTCCTGTTATGAAAATTTTATTCATATTTCTTCCTCTCTCAACTTCACTTTCCAGGTATTCGATCCAGTTATTCTATCAGCTCCATGGCTGATATGAATATATCCTTATCTCCCCTTCCTGACATGTTTACAATAACGGCCTCCCCCTTCTTATATTCACCAGCAACTTTCAGTGCAGTTGCAGCTGCATGTGAGGATTCGAGGGCAAAGAGAATTCCCTCGTTCCGGGCAAATATCTTCAGAGCTTCAAGTACTTCGGAATCCCGCTTTTCATGTATTCTATCCTGCCTGTTTTTCCCAGGTATGCAAGTTCAGGCCCTATCCCGGGGTAATCGAGGCCGGCCGAGATTGAATGGGACGGGAGTACCTGACCGTCATCATCAAGGAGGAAAAGGCTTTTATATCCCTGTACTATTCCCTCTTTCCCCTCGCCGCACATCCTGGCAGCATGGTTTCCCCTTCCTTTTCCCCTGCCTCCGGCCTCAACACCTATGAGCCGGGGAGAACCAGTCTTCAGGAAGGGATAGAAGAATCCTATCGAGTTGGATCCCCCACCGACACATGCAATCATTGCCTTTATATCAAGGTTTTTCCTTTCAGCCTGCTTCTTTACCTCTTTGCCGATTACAGACTGGAATTCCCTGACCATGTCTGGATAGGGGGACGGTCCGAGCGCTGAACCCAGGAGGTAATATGTATCATCTGTGTTCCATGCCCAGTCACGGAGCGCCTCGTTAACTGCATCCTTGAGTGTCCTTGTCCCGCTCTTTACAGGAACAACTTTTGCCCCGTAGAGTTCCATGTAGTATACATTCGGCCTCTGCCGTGCAATATCGACTTCACCCATATATACAGTGCATTCAAGCCCGAGCCGTGCGCATATTGAGGCTGTTGCAACTCCATGCTGCCCAGCCCCGGTTTCCGCAATAATCCTTTTCTTTCCCATTCTCTTTGCAAGAAGCCCCTGTCCGAGTGCGTATTGATCTTGTGTGCGCCTGTATTTGCAAGACCTTCAAGCTTGATATATATATCTCCCCCGCCGATCTTCTCGGAAAGATTTTCAGCATACAAGAGGGGTGTTTCCCTGCCGATAAAATCCCTTGAAAGAGATTCAAGTTCCCCGATAAAGACAGGGTCGCTTATTGCATCAATGTATGCCTCTTCCAGGCTGTCGAGAGGCCCCCTCAGGATTTCTGCAACATACCTGCCGCCGTAGGAACCGAAAAAATTATTATATTTATCCATCTCTTACTCCGAATGTTTCGTATAAACAGTATTATCTTACTGCCTGTGAATAATTTTTATTATTCTGCAGCTATTCAGCTGTAATTATCCATTAAATAAACAGTGGAAAATATTCGTTGATTCAATCATTTGAAATCGTTTTTGAATATTCATCTGTTATATGTTCCGTTTCTATTCAGCTGTAATTATCCTAAAAATAAACAGCTGAAAATATTCGTTGATTCAATCATTTGAAATCATTTATAAATATTCATCTGTTATTTATTCCGTTTCTATTCAACTGAAACTGTTTCTTTATGCTCCTCTCATAAAATAATTTTTATGAGTTTTTTCACCGCATGCCGGATCAAGAAACTTTATTCCTGCCTGCAAGGCACCTTTACAAGTTTTCCATATCCCGGGCGGGTAAGCCTGCAGAAAAAACTATATTCTGGTATACGACACGTTATTACTTTACAAAAATCCATAATCTTAATCAGAACAAAATGATGCAACACCAAAACATGATCTCTCAGCAAATCACATGTTTCAGAATTCAAACTCACAGATTCCCTTTCACAGTCCTTATGAAAAGTTTCATCTTTCCGTGATCCTTAACACCGGGGGATGATTCAAGGCTGCTTGAAGCATCAATCAGTTCAGGTGAATATTTATCAATAATATCACCGGCATTTTCACAGGATATTCCCCCTGCAAGCCACAGCCTGTTTCCGGCTTTTTTCCTTACATCATCAAGAATACTCCCGGGGATTGTTCTTCCCGTCCCCCCGTAACTGCCGGCAGAAAAGCTGTCTGTGAGGATTCTAACGCTTCTGTATCTTGAAGCGTTATCATATTCATCAGCATTGCTGATTCTGATTGCCTTGTAAAAAGGGATATCAAGGTTGTTGCAGAAATCAGCTGGTTCATCCCCTGAAAACTGTAAAGCATCAACAAGCCCTTTTTCATAGTATTTTCTTAAAGTTTCCATCATTGAATCATCAGGGTTTACAACAACTGCAACTTTTGGAATATCAATCTCTGATATTTCATAAGGAAGAGTGATATCAGCTTTTCTCACTGAAGGGGCAAATACCATCCCTATCATGTCAGCTCCTGCTGATAATGCGGCCTCTGAGTCTTTTCTGCTTGTTATCCCGCATATCTTGACAAGAGGTCTGGCTTCTCCACTTTCACAATTTCTGTGTTTGAATATTCTGTTCCAGAAACAGCGTTCCCTGTCCCTGGTTCTTTTTCCGATACAGTAAAATGCGTCAGTGTAGACAGAAACAAGAGATGGATCCTTTATAACTGATTCCCCTGTCAGCATGCCGCTGAATCCTGATGAGAAAGCAAAGAAAGCATCAGACCTGCTTCCTATACCCGATTCATAGACAACTTCAGCGCCCCAGTCAATCTTATCCTTCAGAATGAGGGGGGAGATCATATCAACAGAAAAATCCTTCAGGTTCCGGGAATTTATCCCGACAAGTTCCGGTTTGAAACTTCTCACCTTAGATAGATCTTCCTCATCATGGATTTCGACAAGAGGCCTCATCCCCCTCTCAAGAGTAAGGTTATGCATTTTCTCGAGAACTTCTTTTTCTAGTGCAGATGCAATCAGCAGAAGCGCATCCGCCCCTGAGTTATATGATACTTCTATGTCATTTTCAGAGATGAGAAAATCCTTTCTCAGGACTGAAATATCAGGATATTTCCTTTTGATTTCATAGAGATAAGAGAGAGAGCCTTCAAAATAATTTTTTTCTGTGATGACGGAAATATTTTTTATCCCCTGCCTTATATATGATTCTGCAGCCTCAATATGGTTGAAGCTGTCAGTGAAAATTCCTTTCGACGGAGATCTCTTTTTCACTTCAGCTATTACAAAAGGGTCTCTTCCGAAAGGGATAACCGGGACTTCCCTCTTTTCAGGGGGAATGAAATTTCCTGTATCTGTTCCGGAGGCAATTTCTCCCTTACGCCTTTCAATTATCTCATCAATTATTGTCATGAAAATATCCCTGTTAATTTAAGATCAGTTTTATAAAACAGATCTCTTAATATTCCGTTGTTTAAATATATAATGTCTTTCACATTAAGCTCCTGAATCTACTGATCTTTTCAAGGACTTTTCCGCCGCCTGAATATATTAAATCTTTCACGCAAAGCTCCCTGGTTTCCAGACTTTTTCAAGAACCTTTTACCGGTGCATAAATATATTTTGTCTTTCACATTGAGCTCCTGAGGCTCTGTACCTTTTCAAGTACTTTTCCGCTGCTTAAGGTATCAGATGAAATCCGGTACCCCTCTTCTATGCTACCTGCAAGTCCGTAAAGGTAAAGCGCGGCACCTGCATTAAGGCATACTGAAGTCCTGACTGCCTCGTTTCCTTCCCCTTTCAGAAGCCTTTCGGCCTCTCTTGCATTGTCAGCAGCGCTCCCCCCTTTCAGCATTTCAACAGGGTATGTTTTTATCCCGCATTTTTCAGGTTCAAATACATATACATCCTCTTCGCCGTCCTCAAATATTTTAACTACTCTTGTGGGTGCTGAGACTGATATTTCATCAAGCCCGTCAAATCCGTGAACAACTACCACTCTCTTAACGCCAAGCATTTTAGCAGCCTGCGCAATTGTCCTGCACAGCGACCTGTCATAGACACCTATAAGCTGATAGTCTGCTGATGCCGGGTTAACAAGTGGTCCGAGAAGGTTGAAAATACTCTTTACCCCTAACTTGTTTCTCACCGGTGCTGCATGCTTCATCGCGCTGTGATAATAGGGGGCGAAAAGAAAGGAAAAACCGCATTTTTCTATCAGATCTTCAGCTGTTTCAGGCTTTATATCAACAGGAAGTCCCAGGGCCCTGTAAAAGTCCGCGCTTCCTGAAAGAGAACTGACTGCCCTGTTGCCGTGTTTTGCAACCTTTGCACCTGCGGACGCAGCTATGAGTGCCGAAAAGGAGGATATATTGAATGACCCGAGTTCATCACCGCCTGTACCGACTATATCAAGTATTTTTCCCGAGGATTTGATATTGACTTTCTTCTTCATTAAAACTGATGCGCATCCTGCAATCTCATCTGCGGATGCACCCTTGGTATTCATTGCAGTCAGAAATCCTGAAATTACAACCTCATTCAGATTGCCTTCTGTAAGCTCCTCCATGAAATCGGCAGCTTCTTCAAAGGTGAGGCTCTTGTGTTTCATTATAGACTTGAGGATTTCCTTCGGTTTCAGAGACTCTCTCTTGTAATTGAGGAAATTTTTAAGAAGATGATGTCCTGCCTCTGATGCGACAGATTCAGGATGGAACTGTACCCCCTCTATCATGTATTTCCTGTGCCTGAGCCCCATAATCTCACCCTCAGATGAAAATGCTGTTATTTCAAGTTCTTCGGGAAGGGATTCCTTTTCAACAATAAGTGAATGGTACCTTACAACTTCCATTCTGGGGGGAAGGTTTCTGAATACCCCTTTCCCGTCATTTTCAATAATATCAGTCTTGCCGTGGTAGATTTTATCTCCTCTGATAATTTTTCCGCCGAATGCCTGCCCTATGGCCTGGTGTCCGAGGCATATACCAAGGATGGGGTAAACACCCTTGTATTTCTGTATGCATTCCACAATTATACCGTTCTCATCAGGTCTTCCCGGGCCGGGTGAAATAATAATACCTTCAGGATTCATTTCCCTGATCTCGGAAAGGCTTATCTCGTCATTTCTCTTTACTGTTATTTCTCCCGGTTTGAGTTCAGTCAGGTACTGATAAACGTTATATGTAAAAGAATCATAGTTGTCTATTAGAAGATACATCTTAAACCTCCAGCCCTGCGATATGCGCAATTGATCTTAATTTATCCGCTGTTTCCCTGTATTCCTTATCAGGGACTGAATCATAAACTATTCCCGCACCTGCCTGGAGGGTTAGAATATCACCTTTTTTCATTCCGCTTCTTATTGTTATGCATGTATTGAGGTTTCCGCCCGGTTCAAGATAACCTATAACGCCTGCATAGAATCCCCTCTTTTCCTTTTCAAGCCTGTCAATTATGGAAATAGCCCTTATTTTGGGTGCTCCTGATACTGTACCAGCAGGAAAAGTGGATTTTAGAGCATCGAGGCAGTCTGTCCCATCATCAAGGCTTCCCTGCACCTCTGAAACTATGTGAATAACATTCCTGTACTTTTCAATTGATCTTGAATCTGTAACTCTCACACTCCCTGCCCTGCAAACCCTTCCAAGGTCATTACGCGCAAGATCGACAAGCATCAGGTGCTCGGCAGATTCCTTTTCATCGGCCAGGAGTTCCTTTTCGAGTCTGTCATCCTCAGCCTGGTTCTTTCCCCGTTTCCGGGTTCCTGCGATAGGTCTTACAAGAGCTTTACTGTTTTCAACTTTCAGGTGAACCTCGGGAGATGATCCGAAAATCTGGAAATCACCGAAATCAAGGTAAACCATGTACGGGGATGGGCTTTCCATCCTGAGTTTCTTGTATGCCTTGAACGGGGGAAGATCTGTCTTTATCATTATTTTTCTTGAAAGAACTACCTGAAGGAGGTTTCCTTCTGCAATTTCCCTCTTCCCCTCTTTTACCATCTCTATAAACTCATCATACGGAGTCTCATAAACAACTTCAGATTCATAACCGTTTCTGTCCTGCACAAGGTAGTTGAAGTTAAGATCGTTGATTTTATTTTCAATTCCTATCACTGCTTTTTCGAGGTCT
This sequence comes from Spirochaetia bacterium, assembly GCA_963662265.2. Taxonomy (GTDB): domain Bacteria; phylum Spirochaetota; class Spirochaetia; order CADAEX01; family CADAEX01. The sequence goes on from CAXXHA010000008.1 coordinate 90,333, forward strand.
GTTTCAGCTCCGTTGTAATTCACGCCGACAATATAGATCTGTTCTGTATAGTGGTCATATACAACAAAAGTATGCCCGAAAATAAACAGAGCCTCAGGAACACCTGTATCATCTTTATTCTCTGAAAAATATATCTTGTCGCAGCAGGATGCAAATTCAAATGAAAAATACCCTATTCCCCCTGCAGGGAACGGAAATTCGAGCGCCCTGTGCTGTGATGCGACCGCATTGATCACATCTGTGAAGTTGTCATTAAACTCATCAATATCAAAGTCTGCATTTTCCCCTTCCACATACACTTTTCCATTTTCCTGAATAATCCTGAATGCCTCATCAATCATCAGGAGAGAATGGCGGGCCTTCCCCAGGTTGTAGCTTGATGATTCAAGAACTACTTTTGCTCCCAGTTTCTCTGCCAGTGCGCATGGTGTAAAATTATCTCCAGGGATTATCCTGATGACAAGATCATCCCTTTTTTCTGTAATCATAATCTCTCCTGTTTCTATACACAGTATCGTTTCTTTAGGTAGAAACTTAACGCGGTACTTGATTTTTGTCAATATTTTTTCGGAAAATTATTTAAAACCTGACAAAAGAGTTAAAAAACTGATAATTTTATTACATCAAATGCTGTATTCTGATAGAATTCTGATAGGTTTCTGCTAACCAGGCAGTCTCTGTCTGCCTGTCAGCTTACTGATCAGGTATCAAATTCAAGTCTTAAGAACTGGTACAGGAGGGAAAATGAACAAAATCACAATAAGAAAACCTGATGACATGCATATACACCTGAGGCAGGGTGAAAATATGAAAAGCTATGCACAGGCTGCTGAATCTTATTATGCCAGAGCTCTTATAATGCCAAACACTGTTCCCCCTGTAAATTCTGCCTCTTCTCTGATTTCATACAGAAATAAAGTCCAGGAAGCAGCTCCTTCTCTCATCCCCCTGATGGCTTTCAAGCTCTACAGGGGGATGGGAAAAGAGGATGTTTACAAACTGAAGGAAGCAGGAGCTGTTGCAGGGAAGCTCTACCCTGCAGGAGCCACAACCAATTCAGAGGACGGAGTTCGAAACTGGAAAGAAATCAGAGATGCGCTTTCGGCCATGAGTGAAGCAGGAATAATGCTTTCTGTACACGGGGAAAAACCTGAATCTTTTTCACTCGACAGGGAAAAGGATTATCTCTCAGAGCTTTATGAAATCATGAATAACTTCCCGGATCTTAAAATTGTGTTTGAACATGTATCATCAAGAGAGGGGGTTAAAGCTGTTCTTGAGGGGGGGGAGAACCTTTCGGCAACAGTCACACCACACCACCTCCTTTACACACTGGATGATCTCCTGGGGGGAATGCTTAATCCGCATTTTTTCTGCAAGCCTGTGGTAAAAACCCCTTCAGACAGGGCTGCTGTTCAGGAGGCAGTATTATCAGGAAACAGTAAATTCTTCTTCGGTTCTGACAGCGCTCCCCATCCTGAAAATGCAAAATTCGGAAAATCAGGAAGCGCAGGTATTTATATAACACATGCATCTCTTCCGCTTCTTGCATCTTTTTTCGAAAAATCAGGCTGTATGGATATGCTTGAGAATTTCACTTCCCGGTTCGGAGCGGAATTCTACGGTCTTGAGCTTAACAGGGGAACAATAACGCTTGAGATGTCTCCCTGGAGTGTACCTGAAATTTCAGGGGGATCTGTACCTTTCATGGCAGGTGAAAATCTTGACTGGAAAATTATAAAATAACAGTGGTGAGTATTTTCAGAAAATAAAGATTGAATGCCCGGAAATTCCTTAATTCTTATAATTGTTTGCAGTACTTAAACATAATCAGGCATCAGCATGGCATGAATTATCAGGAATATACGGAGAAAATAATGAAAAAATATCTGGTTTTAATGATAATGATACGGACAGTATCCCTCCTCTATTCGGAAGAGACTGAACTTCTGAAAACAGAGGGGAAAAGCGATAAAAATGTGAGCCTTGATTCAATTGATAAGAAACTTGAAGGGAAAGCTAAACTGGGTCTTTCTCTGGGCACGGTAACAGGAATCACATTCGGTTTTCAGGCCACAAGAATTATGGAACTGAATGCAGTTGTCGATATTTTCGACCTGGGCGATTTCGCAGGGGGAATGAGCGTACTTTTTGCATTACTGGACCTTGAAGCAGGCGATGCAGTATTTCCGGTTACAGCAGGGCCGGCTGTAGTTTTTAAAGCAGGAAACAATGAAAAAACAGATATCCTCGGAATAATCAGAATTGAATATGATTTTACAGATATTCCCTTGAACCTTTACCTTGAGGGGGGGATTGGGCTTAAGATAATACCTGATATAAAGACTGCCGGAGAAGGTGCACTTGGAGTCAGGTATATATTCTGACTCCAGGAATTAAAAAACATAAATCTGCTTGAAATAAGAAGGATTATTTCTAAAAGCGGCAACATGACAGGTTGGGATCTCTACCTGCCTCTTTCAGTGTTGATAGAATACAGCTGAAAATTAAAGAAAAACACCCTGAAGATCTGCTCTGTAGGGTGTTAATCTAGAAATATCATCTGTCAGATTCTTTGCCAGACCGCTTATACTGCAAGTAATGACAGGGAATCTGAAGATAACAAATGCGGCCATCTGTCTGTCATGACTGGATGCAGCATTTTTTATATATGTATTCTAAAGAATTCCCAGTGATTTCTTCAGGGAATTGAGAGTATTTTTCATCAGCATTGTGATTGTCATCGGCCCGACCCCGCCCGGTACAGGGGTAATGGAACCTGCAATCCCGCTTATTTCATCAAAATCAACATCACCCTTGAGAACAGCAATATTTTTACCTGTTTTTTTACTTATTTTTTCACCAATCCTGTTGACCCCGACATCTATGACACATGCCCCGGGCTTTACCCATTCAGGCTTTACAAGTCCCGGAACACCGGCAGCAACTATAAGTATATCAGCCCTTCTGCAGTGAACATCCATCTCTTTTGTTCCTGTGTGAACTACAGTTACTGTTGCATTAGCCCTCTCGCCTTTCTGGAGAAGCATGTTTGCAACCGGTTTGCCCACAACATTTGACCTGCCGACAACAACAACTTCCGCCCCGTTTGTCTCAACACCTGATCTCTTTATCAGCTCGATAATTCCTGCAGGTGTGCAGGGGGGGAATATAGCTTCTTTACCGCCTACAATGAGCCTCCCCACATTTACCGGGTGAAATCCGTCAACATCCTTTTCAGGATCAATAGCATAGATGATTTTTTTCTCATCAATATGCTTCGGCAGGGGAAGCTGGACAAGTACTCCGTTGATTGAATCATCATTGTTATACTTATCAATTTCTGCAAGAAGATCTTTCTCTGAAACAGTATCCGGAAGGTTAACCTGAACCTCATGAAACCCGAGACTTTCCGCCGTCTTTATTTTAAGTGTCACATAGGAAACTGATGCGGGATTCTCCCCCACGAGAATAGTCACAAGTCCGGGGATTTTCCCGTATTTCTCTTTTATTGAATCAGTCTCCTCTTTGATTTCCCTGAGGATTTCTTTTCTGATCTCTGTACCACTGATTATTTTAGCTGCCAAATCATCTCCCTGTTTTCATTTCTTTTTATATATTAAAAAAAGCGCCGGATTATATCACGGCGCTATTATAACATGTTTTCAACCCAGAAGCGCTTTAAGCTCTTCAAGTGTTTCCTTTTTTATGCTGAATGAGTGTTCAGGTCCCGGAAAACTTCCCTCCTTGACCTCTCTGCTGTACATGGAAAGCGCCTTGACAGATTCTGAATAAATATCTGCATAAACCTTCACAAACTTTGGTGTAAACTTCCTGTACATTCCAAGCATGTCATGATAGACAAGTACCTGCCCGTCACACCCTGCGCCTGCTCCTATTCCTATAGTAGGGACAGAAATCTTTTCCGTGATAATTTGTGCAAGCCCTGAAGGAATTGCTTCAAGCACTATTGCATATGCACCTGCCTCATCAAGGGCTACAGCATCATCCACCATTTTCTTTGCAGCATCAAGCTTCTTACCCTGTACCTTGTGTCCCCCGAGAAGTGCTGCTGTCTGGGGAGTTAGCCCTATGTGGCCGCATACCGGGATACCTGCCTTGAATACAGCGCTAACTGTATCGGCATAGTCTGTCCCCCCTTCAAGCTTGACAGAATCGGCCCTTCCTTTCTGGTAGAGTATGCCTGCATTTTCTATTGCCTGTTCTTTTGAAATATTGTAGCTCATGAAAGGCATATCGCCAATAACATGGGTATCCGGTGCTCCCCTCGTAACAGCCCTGATATGGATAAGCATATCATCCATTGTAACCGGGACTGTATCGCTGTATCCCAGTTCCACCATACCGAGAGAATCCCCGACAAGAATCATATCTACCCCGGCTTCCTCTGCTATCTGGGCCTGCGGATAGGAATAGGCAGTTACAACAGATATTTTATCTCCCTCTTTTTTCATGTCTTTAAGATTATTAAGAAGCAGTTTGCTGTTTCCTGACATAATTACATCTCCTCATTATTTCAGTCATTCAATTTTCAGGCATTTTACCCATCTGATCCATATAACGGAAACCATATCAGATATTACCTGATACATCCGGCAGATCAGACAGCTGAAATATTTCTTCCATATCACACATATATTTAATGCATGACAGATTATTCACAGAAATCTTTGTAAATTATTCACTTTTTCTGTAAAATCCAAAAATATTAAAGTATATCGGAAATCACCTTGATTATTTTCTCCGCAACTTCCTGCTTTGTAGCCATGGGTATCTTTATGTTCAGTCCCTCCCTGGAGAGCAGAATCATCTCGTTTGTGTCTGATTCAAACCCGGCACCGGATTTTGAAACATCATTGACTGCAATCATATCAGCTGCCGCCTTGTTCATTCTCCAGGATGCATTTTCAACAAGGTCTTTTTCCTCCATATCATGAAGAGCCCTGAATGCAAGGAGAAATATATCAGGATACTTTTCCCTGATACTGTCTATAATCTTCGGTGTGGGTTTCAGTTCTATTGTAAGTCTGTCCCTGTTATGGGTTGAAACCTTCTCAGATGAAGGATTAAGAGCCTGCCAGTCTCCGACAGCTGCAGCCGATGCAAAGAGGTCATATTTTTCCCCTGAAAGCTCGCTGTGGACTGCCCTGAACATTTTTTCCGCTGTTTCACCGTCAACAACTTTTATTCTTGATGATGGCTTAACTGTTATCTTACCAGCCACAAGCGTGACATCCGCCCCTGCCCTTAGTGCGGCTTCCGCAATTGCTACCCCCATCTTGCCTGATGAGTTGTTTGATATCACCCTGACAGGATCAAGGTATTCTACAGTCCTTCCCGCTGTCACAAGCACCCTCTTGCCTTTAAGCGGCTTGTTTTCAGTCTCGCTGTCCAGTATTTCTATGACTTTTTCAAGTATATCGCTGTTTTCAGGTATTTTAGCCTTACCCTCTTCGACACGGGGCATCATGACAGTAATACTGTTTTCTTCAAGCTTTCTGATGTTTTCCTTTACAAAAGGATGCCTGTACATAGGCTCATGCATTGCAGGGACCACGATAAGAGGTATCCCCTCGCCGAGGCCTGTAGTGACAAATGTTGTCACAGGTGTATCATCTATTCCGCATGCAATTTTTCCCACAGTGTTGGCTGTTGCAGGAGCTACAAGGATAAGATCTGCCTTTCCCTTGACATTTCCTGCCAGTGAAACATGTTCAACTTTGCCAGTTATTTCAGTTACTGCCTCATTTCCTGTCGCCCAGTGCATGAGGTCCGGGTGAATTATACCGCAGGCAGCCCTGCTCATAACAGGATAAACATCTGCCCCGTATCTCATGAGAAGCCTTGCAATTTCAGATGCTCTCACTGCAGCAACACTCCCGCTTATGCAAAGCACTATTTTCTTTCCGCAAAGATCATCTGACAGAGTGCCTTTTATATCAAGGGAGGGATGTTTTTCAGTCATATTTCACTCCTATAACATGATAAAACAGTTTTTTATCATTACTTTCCTGACGCTATTATAATACTGCTTTCGAGCACTTTCTCTTCGAGAAAGTCTCTGTCGCTTATTGCAAAACAGGGTTTTGCAATTTTTCGAGCACTTCCTTTCAGGGAGTCTCTGTCGCTGATGATAAAAACTTATCATTTCTTTCTTAAACGCTTTCGAGCACTTCCTTCCAGGGAGTCTCTGTCGCTGATGATAAAAACTTATCATTTCTTTCTTAAACGCTTTCGAGCACTTCCTTTCAGGAAGTCTCTGTCGCTAATGATAAAAACTTATCATTTCCTGTTTTATTATATATTCAGGTTTGTTTTATTCCTTTGCAGCATCAGCCTCACACAGTGTCTGCAAGTTCTTTCACATGTTCAGAAATATGTATAAGCGATGCTTTGAGTACTGCCCGGTTATCATACTGTTTAAGAAGACTCTGGAGTTCTTCCCTGCTTTTATCTTTCATCTTTCCAATATAGTTGCAGATACATGGCAGAGCACGTGTAATATTGTCAATAATTGAAATATCTGCTTTTCGGGGAGTCCTCGAAATGGGATTAAGATCAACAGTTACAACTTTCTTTCCCATTGCAACAAGTGCATCTGTCCTGTCTCCGTCTTCAAGAGGAACAAAGACAAGGTCGGCTTTTAGTATCCCGTCAGGGTCCACTATTCTCCTGTCACTTGAGAGTTCGGGGATTGTTGCACCCATTTTAAGTCTCTCCTCGGTACCGAGGACCTCATCAGCGCCTGCCTTCTCAAGGACTTCAAGTATTGCAGCTTCCCGTCCATTTTCCCTGTAAAAAAGGTTTATCTCGAGTTTTGCACCTGAGATTTTTGAAAGCTCAACAAGTTCTTCGGGGACCAGCTGTGCGACATTGCCGTTAACAGAAATTACAGGACGTTCTGCCAGAAGAAAAGCTGCTGCTGCTGCCTCGCATGCCCTGTCTGCAAAAGGGGCTGTCTTTTCCCCTATCAGGTAATCAAAAGCCTCGCCCCTTCCCTGGGCAATAAGACCTGCCGGAGCCACAATTTTCTTTTCGCATCCCTTTATCAGGTTATGCCTTATCATCATCGCCTTGTAGCGGGGATGATCTTCCGGTATATTAATCTTCACTGACAATTCTTACTCCCCCTTTTGCAATATTTGAATAAAAAAGCTGAGGTTTAACATCTGAATCAATCTTTTTTATTATTTCAGTATATATTTTCTGCATTTTTCCAAGCTCATCCTTGTCTATAATTGAGAAAGTACCCTCGCCGAACATAAGCATACTGCTTTTTATTCCCCTGAGGTCAAGTTCATCAAGTATCATTCTGACACTGGATGGAATAATTCCCGTACTTTCAGCAAATGCTCTCGAGTATTCCATGAATCTCTCAAATTCCGGAGTCTCCTGTATCATGCTGTGGTATTTTTCACCGCTTTTCATAATACTTTCACGGACTTCAGGGTTGCTTAAAGCCTCGCTTGTGGAATAGGGACCGAAAACTATGAATGCGGCATAAAGCCCTTTCGGATACTTTATTGAAATAGTCTTCCCTATTCCGGGGGCTCCCGGTTCAACAAGGACTTTGAATCCCCCCATGGTCTCTCCCATGACTGTACCGAGACCTGTCTTGCAGAGGACTTCAGCGACATGCGCTATCTGGGATACCTTGATTGCGCTCAGCGGATCATTGTAGAGGCGGTTCAGAGCAAATGCAAGGCTCAAGGCGCCTGAACCGCTTGATCCGAAACCTGCGCCCTGGGGCGTCTCAATATGATGCCTGATATCGACCTGCCTGTACGGGATATCTGCCCAATCATGAAAAAGTTCAACAACTTTCCTGCTGACAGGAGCATCACAGTTCTTATCACGGTTAATGGAAACAGCAGTCTCTGATATTTTGCTGTTAAACGAAACTGAAGTAAAAGCTCCCTTTTTCAGGGAAAACCCGGATCCCAGAGATCCCCTGTAGAGGGGGTCTTCAATCAGATCCTTCATATAAAACAATCCGGTAACGTGACCGGGAGAAAACGCAATAACCTTGTTCATAACACTGAGTATCTAACATAAGCGTTTTTTTTTCAACACTATACATAAAGGTTATCAACTACTTACAAAAGAATGAGTTTCTGTTATGCTTGGAATAATGAAAACAGCAATAATCGGTGCAGGTGCTATAGGAAGTCTTTTCGGATCACTTTTGAAAATAAACAATATTGATGCAGTTTTATTTGACAGGGACCAGGATAAAATAAACTATATTAAAAACAACGGGCTTAAGCTGATCTATCCGGGTAACGGAGAAAGCTTCAGGATTTATCCGGAAGCAGAATCTGATATCATGAAAATAAAAGATTTTGACTATTATCTCATGTGCGTGAAATCATATTCAACAGAAGCTGCTGCAGCTGAAATCAGTGCAGTATGCAGCAGTAAATCTGTTATTGTTACTTTTCAGAACGGCATGGGAAATGTAGATATACTGAAAAAATATTTCCCGGAAAGCAGAATTGCTGCAGGTACAACATCGGAGGGGGCATCGTTCAAGTCACCCGGTACTGTTATATACGGAGGTAAAGGAAAGACCTCTTTTTCAATTATAGATGCAGGTAATGACAATAAAAAGCTCGGGCAGCTCATAACAATGCTGAATAACGGAGGCATTGATACCTCCCGGGCAGACAACTACAGGAGGGATATATGGAAAAAGCTTATTGTCAACGCTGCAATAAATCCCTTAACTGCAGTTCTCAGGGTCAAAAATATTTCTGTCTCAGAATCCCCCTGTCTCAGGAACCTTGCTGAAATGATAATTTCAGAATCTGTAAAAGCGGCAGAAGCTGACGGGATATTTTTCGATTATGAAGAGATAAGAGAAAATGTATTTAATATTGCGGAAAAAACTGCTGAAAACAGGTCTTCGATGCTCCAGGATATAGAAAACAAAAGGAAAACAGAGATTGACTATATATCGGGAACTGCGGCAGACAGGGCGGAAAAAGCAGGAATAGAAAAATCTGTAAACAGGATAATGCAGAATATAATCAAAGTACTTGAAAACAGGTACTTCACTTAAAAAAATATAATTGTTACAATTCCACCATGAATGAACAACGAGTACAGGAACTTATTAAAGAACTTCTCATCGAAATAGGCGAAGATCCTGAAAGGGAAGGACTCCTGACAACACCGGACAGATTTGCAAAAGCATTTTCATTCCTGACTAAGGGATACAACGAAAATATAGAAGATGTCATCAATGGAGCTGTTTTTACGACAGAAAGCAACAACATGGTGATCCTCAGGGATATTGAGGTTTACAGCCTGTGTGAACATCACATGCTTCCCTTCTACGGGAAATGCCATATCGGATACATACCTAAAAACAAGCTGCTTGGAGTAAGCAAGCTTGCAAGAATTGTGGAAGTTTATGCAAGAAGGCTCCAGATACAGGAGAGGCTCACTGCACAGATCGCAGATGCCATAAAAAATGCCATTGATGTTGAGGGAGTCGGCGTTGTAATGGAATGCAAACACCTCTGCATGATGATGAGGGGTGTTGAAAAGCAGAATTCCTTCATGACAACATCAACAGTACTCGGAAGTTTTCACAACCAGCTGGCAACAAGGCAGGAATTCATGAATCTTATAGGGATAGGAAGAACACAGCTCTGACAGATATAAATAGCCCTGCAGGCAGACAATCTTAAGCACTGTTCCATGTTCTGATCGGGGAAAAAAAGCAGAAAGATGGTTTTAAAGAAGTACCTGTAAAACCTCTTTCAAAGGCAGTCTGAATCAAGTAACAAGTCAGATAAATTTAAAACAGCTTTCCTGAAAAGGAAAGCCGTAATATTCCTGAAAAATATCTGAACTGTTATTTCCCCAGCATCAGTTTTGTAAGCTGGAGGAAAAAATATATTTTTCTGTATATTTTCTTTATCTCTTCAGGGAGGTTACCGGGATATTCCCCCTTCACTACTGAAGGATTGATAATAATCGACATTTTTGTTGTATCTTCAAGATCCGGAAGAAGATCCTTGAGACTGTTTGCTACTTTAACAAGATTCCTGTAAGTATCCTGCCCCAGCACAACAGCTCGGTTATTGACATCCATAAGGCATTTCTTTACATCAACCTTGTACTTGGGCTCTGCAGTCATTCTCTTCATGAAAGTATTCAGCTTTATCCCCACTTCCTCGTCCGAAGCAAGCGACTGGTCAAAATCAGTGATTTTTTCTGAAAGGGAAACAAGTTCATCCATTGTATCGGAGAGTTCCTTGCTGTAATTATTTGACTTCCATTCGACCTTTACTACGAAAAAATTCACGAGTTTCAGGATATCGCTTTTAACAACATCAAGCATAAATGCCTTGAGATAATTCATGAAATCAACATGGAGATAACCTCCAAGAAGCTTTGTCTTGAATGCTGTGTTGTTGCTTTCAGTGTAATACTTCATCCTGCTTATTGCAGTGGTGCCGAATATTTCCTTGAGAAGATTATCCCTCCTGCTGTTCTTTGTTTCTTTTATAACTTTCTGTATAACAAGCTCGGTAGATGTTTTCAGTTTATTGAAATACTCCTCAAATATTTCCCCGTCAGGATCGGAAACAACCGGCTTGTAAAAAGGGTCCTTGTTAAGAAGCTTTACAATATAAAGAAGAACCTGGGATTTTTCTATCGCAGAAACTGCACCAAGGACTTTACCCCACTGCTGTCTGGGAATGAGTTCCTGCTGCTTGAATAACTCGAGAACTGCGAAGAGTTTTTCCCAGTCAGGATATTTAAGTATCACAGGAAACATTGATATTGTATCAACAATATCCTCTGTGATATATTCACAGGTTATAGGTGTAAAAGAAGGTTTATACTTGAAATCCATTTCACCGAAATTTGAATCAAATTTCCTGAGTAGAAAGTAATAATCAAATTTTATAAACTGGAGAAATGCAAGATACTGTCTGTAGAGAAGATGAACATTCTGTTTCTGCTCATCAGTTATGGATTTCAAGAGAACATCAAGCTCTTTTTTTACAACTTTTATAACAGCAGGATTTTCCTTTATCCTTTTTTCCACATTATCCTTATGAAGCCTGTTAATAAGTTCTTTCTGTTTCTCGCTCAGCTGGCTGTCGATAAAGAGGTATTTGAGAGCAGGGGATTCTTCCTGGTTTGCCAGAAAACTTGCAGGAACTGCCACAGTCTTGTAGATCTGGTAATAGAACTGTGCAAGCTGGGGAAGCGCCTCTTCTGTCTTTACATTGAGAAATTTATATTTCTGTTTTCTGAGTATTTTCTGAATATCCTTCAGAAGTCTCCGCTTTTTTGCTTCCGGAGAATTATTAACAAAAAAACTGAGTATTTTTTCTATAAATGAAAGCGGCTGCTGCTCCTCTGTGCTGAGCTGACTTTCATCAGAATATTCATCCTGCAGCAAATCATTATCCATAGAATTATAATAGTGATAAAACCGCCTCACTGTCAATCTTATTAATTAAGTCTGTGACAGCATGACACAAAACACCATGTTTTTCGAATAAAATGTTTCAAGGCAAGTATTTTTAGCTTTCTCAGTCTTTATAGAGCCGTCCCTGTCTTGCTCCCTGCCTTATCATCTCTTTTGCAAGAATCGTGTATATCTCCCCTTTCCTTAAGTCCCGCCTCGGAGCAGCTCTTCTCTTATCAGGAGTATCGCAGGTCACTCTCATGATTACCATATCCTCTGGCAGAAGTTCTATCGCCTTTACAAGATATGTTATATGCCTCATCCCGCACGGAACACTTAACTCCCCTTTCAAATACTCATCAAACAGAGGAGTAGAAAGTGGAACATGGAGGTTATGAAGCTTAATCCCTTCAGGCTTCTGACTTGCAAGATATTTTACACTCATCATCATATCATCAAATGATTCATCCGGGAGTCCGAAAATAAGGTGGGTAATTAGCTTTATCCCCCTTTCCCTGAGCATATGAAAGGCTTTTTCAAAATCCGCTACAGTATGTCCCCTGTTTATTCTTACAAGTGTCCTGTCATGGCTGCTCTGGAGACCAAGCTCCACCCAGACCTCAAGTCCTTTTTCCCTGTATGAGGCGAGAAGATCTGCCTTCTCTTCATCAATACAGTCAGGCCTTGTTGAGACAATTATTTCCCTGAAATCCCCGAGAGAAAGACAGTAGTCATATATTTCCTTCAGTTCATCTGTTTCGCCGTATGTTCCGGAAAAAGCCTGGATATAGAGGAGAAATATTTCTGCATTATATCTTTTTTTAAGAAACCTCACCCCCCGTTCAACCTGCTCCCTGATTTCAACCGATTTATCAAGATAGGTGGCCCTGGCCCCGTTTCCGTCACAGTATGTACAGCCGGGTCTGCTTCTGTCTTCTCCCCTGTTCGGGCATGAAAGTCCGATATCGACAGAGACGCGGAATGCTTTTTTCCCGTATTTATTTATGAGGTAATTCGAATAGTTGTTAAAAGGTAATTTTATATCCATATCTGATTGACATTCTAATCACTGTAACATAAAATTTCCACCTATGAAAATCAATATAAAAACAGCTGCTGTACTGCTTTCAGCATTAATAATTTTAAACGGATGTAGTCTTTTCACAAAAAAGACTTTTGTAATATGGACGGATCAGCCTGCAATAATTTCTTATATAGAAAATTTCAACACAGCCCAGAAATCTGTGAAAGCGGAACTTGTTTACAAGAAAAACCCGGCTTATGAAATCAGAAAGACCAAAGTTTATCCCGACCTCGTCATAAGCAGCAGTCTTAATTCAGCAAGAGTTATTGACAACTTCACAAAAACAGATTCGCTGTTTAAAAAAAACAAAATAGACAGAAATACATTTTACAGGAAACTCCTCGACAAGGGGATGTCTGACAACAGGCAGATACTGATCCCTGTATCATTCAATCTCCCGGCACTCATGTTCAGAAAAGGGGAAGTAAGTTACAACATAAGCAACTTTGTACTGAACGAACAGAACCTGATCGATATAAGCTCAGATTTCAACAGCAAGAACAGTTCACTTCTTGCCTTCTCACCGAGATGGAACAGGGAATTCCTTGTACATATCGCAGACCTGTATGGAGCATCTTTCCAGGAAAAGGGATCGGGACGTCTTTCCTACAACATGGAAAATATAGAAAATTCTCTTTCCTTTGTCAGGAAATTTATCGAGGAAACAAACAAGGGAATTGAAAACGACATAGCTTTTGAGGATAAATACCTTTACAAACCTGCCGAAAACCTCCTTGATGAGGGTAAAATTTTCTTTTCATTCACAAACCTGAGAAAATTCTATGCCATAAGCCAGAAGGAACGGGTAAACCTCAACTTCAGGTGGACTGCCAAGGATAACTATATAATGGCTGATGAAGATATTGTCTACGCAGGAATACCAAAACACGCAGAGAACAAGCGGGGAGCATTTGATTTTCTCGAATGGTTTTTTACACATGAGACACAGCACAAACTTATGGAATCTGCAAAAAAGAAAAGAACAAGATCTTTCGGCATCTGCATGGGCTTTTCATCGATAAAATCTGTAAATGAACAGACCTTTCCCAGGCATTACCCTCTTCTTGTCGGGCATATTCCGCCCGAGGATATCCTTGAATTTCCAAAGCCCCATCCGCTTGAATGGAGAAAAATCAAGAAAGAGGCAGTTCTTGACTGGCTTTACATGGAATCTGCCAACAAAAAAACAGAAACAAGTTTTGACGATGCTGTAAATAACTGGTATAAACTGAATCCCGAATTCTGATTGTTTTAAGCTTCTGTTGAAGATTGTTTATGATAAATCACTGCATCAGCATTACTGCCAGATAAGACACACTGAAAGCCCTGAAAACAATTTTATCCGGGAGCAGTGCTGCTGCTCCTGAGCAGTTCTGATACTGCAGAGCCAAGCTGCAGAGCCGGATCTCAGCAGAATAAATCTCAGCAGTTAAGAAAACTGCTTCTTCACTCCCCGCACATTCCTGAAAATCCACTTAAGGTCATCAGTTTCCCCCGGGACTTTTCCAAACGCCTTTTTCCACACAGTGCTACTCTCCATGCACATGTAGACAGGCGCTCCTGTAGCCTTTTTAAGCTTTTCATGCATTTTCCTGTAGACTTCCTTTCTTTCCGTCTGAAGATACCTGAACTTACCGTCATGGCAGGGAACAAATTCATTGTAGAGATACGGCCTGTCCTGCATCCTGTCCTTAAGAGAAGGTGTATACCTGAATGTTCCCAGGCTTATCCACTTGATTTTTCCCTTCGGAAAGACAGAAAGCTTTTCAGCAACTTCCAGATACCTCGGCTCCCAGTTGTTCTCGCATATTATAGGGTCAAAATGGAATGCAAGGTTATAGCCTGCATTCACAGCCTTTTCAGCAGCCTTCAGCCTGCTTGAAAGGGGAAACGCATCAGGTTCTTCAGCGCATACAGTATCTTCAGGGTTGAGGGAAAAACTTATAATAGCGTTGCCCTTCCTGTCTATATCTAGAAGGTGGTCGACAAAATCAGTCTTTGTCTTTGCCTCGAAATATACATTGTCATATGATGAAAGCTCTCTTACAAAATCCTCAGTCATTTCAAAGAGGGGATCAAACTGAAGCGAATCGCCCACTTCCCCGGTACCGACTCGTATGAAGCGGTCTGAATTAAGCTCTGCAAGCTGTTTGATTCTTTCTATTGCTGGGGCTGAATCACCGTAAACCGTAATAGGAGCAAAATTAAGATAGCTTTTCATAATGCAGTAGCTGCAGCCTAGAGTGCAGCCTTCATAGAGGTCCACGGTAAGATAATTGCAGCAGATATGGCCGTTTGTGCCGGGGCAGCGGCCGACAGTCTCCCCTATTCTCTTCTTTATGAAGAGAGTGCTGCTGTTGAGGTCTTTTTCAGGGATCTGGTCCTTGTTGTCAATAACTGTCACAGGAAGCCTGTCAAGCCTGTCAAGAGCCCTCCTGACAGGTTTTTCATCAAGTACATCCCCGATAACATAAATCCGTTTGAAAATAGAGTAATAGTAATCCTTATAGTAATCTGAAAATATCATCTGATGTTTCCCTGACTTTCTCAAGCCTCTCAATTATTCTGGAAAGCTGTTTCTTTGATTTAAAGCTGAACTGTACTGAATAGCCACCTCCCTCGAAATAAGGTGGAGATTTCAGCTGTATGCCTGACCCTTTGAGATATTTATCTGTATAATCACTGAAATCTTTTTCAAGGCTTTTAAGAGAGGGATACCTGCATGCTGCTATATACCCGAAGGGGTCATCTGCTTCAGCTGCATTATTGAGAAGAGATGCAATATCGCCCCTGTCCCTGTCTCCCTTTTTGAATAGCTCAACAATATAGTTTATGAAAAGACGTTTTCTGCTAAAGGAAAAGTCCCTGATTATTTCAACAATTTTAGAAATAATTTCATTATCAAAAAGACTGAGCCGCACTGCTGTTTTCAAGTCAATAATATTGTCATTGACAATCTCTTTAAGATAAGAATCAAGTGAGGAGAATTTATCTGTATTGGGGATGAATGATCCGACTTCCTGTATAAGCTTAAGTACTTCAGTTTTTTCCTCATCAATACTGTTTTTACGGATAAATTCAAGTATTTGTTCCTTCTCAAACCATGTGTAGGAATCTTTTCTGTTTTCAGCCTTCAGAGCTGTTACAAGGCATTCTTCAGGAGAAGCAGCAATATACCTGCAGAAAATATCTTTTCTGTTTCCTGATATAGCACAGCGCACAATATTATGCCCCCAGACAAGGTCGCTGCCTGATATTACCGGGAGTTCATATAAATCTTCATCAACAGCATCATTATTCACAAAAAAATCATATTCAGAAGTGTTTAATGCTATTTCGCGGACAGTAGTATTTTTAATAATCATTTAAGAATAGTATCAAAATCAGCTGATTATTCCAAGATATTAACTACAGATGATTATTGACAATTTCAATCCTCATCAATAGGATAAATGTTGATTAAATATCTCATAGCGATCAGCAAGGAGCATTAAATTTGGACATTTCAGAAAAAAAAGCAGTAGCAATTCTGGGATGCGGTGTTGTCGGCGGGGCAACTGCATCAATCTTAACCAAAGATATTGATTATCTTAGAAAAAGAACAGGTATCAATTTTTATCTTAAATATATCGTTGATATTGACTTCACGTATGCAGAATCACTTTCTCTTGATAATAATCTCTACACGAAAGATCTGGATACAGTTCTTGCTGATCCGGAAGTAAGCATAGTTGTTGAACTCATGGGAGGAACAACAATTGCAAGGGATTTCTCAAAGAAAATCCTGAAAGCGGGAAAACATATTGTAACAGCAAACAAGGCACTCCTGGCTCATTATGGTGTTGAACTTTTCACACTTGCAAGGGAAAACAATGTTTCCATCTCTTTCGAGGCAAGCTGCGGAGGCGGAATACCTGTAATAAGAGCACTTTATGACGGCCTTATTGCAAATAAAAACGAAGCTCTCTACGGTATTGTCAACGGTACCTGTAACTACATTCTCACAGAAATGACTGCTAACGGCGTCAGTTACGATGAAGCCTTGATCGGGGCAAAGGAAAAAGGGCTTGCAGAAGCAGATCCGTCACTTGATGTTTCAGGCATGGATTCGGCACACAAACTTGCTATTTTAAGCTCAATTGCATTCGGCAAGCAGGTTTCTCTTGATTCCATCCCTGTTACCGGGATTGATAATCTTGAACTTTTTGATGTTGCATCAGGTAAAGAGCTCGGCTATATTGTCAAACTCATTGCAATGGCAAAAATTGTAGATGACAAGGTTTCCCTCAGGGTAAGCCCGTCATTCATCAGCACAGAACATCCGCTCGCATGGATTTCAGGCCCTTTCAACGCAATAAGCGTATACAGCCATGCAGTTGGACATACAATGTACTACGGAAGAGGGGCAGGAGGATCTCCTACAGCATCAGCAGTAATTTCAGATATTATCTCGGTACTTCTCGGAACAACAGAAAATACTTTCAACAAGCTTCCTATATGGCCTGATATTTCAGAAGCTGCGGATATTCTTCCGGCAGAGGAAATCAAGGGCAGATATTACATACGTATAACTGTGAAGGATCAGCCCGGCGTACTTTCAAAAATTTCTACAGCATTCCTGGAACACAATATAAGCATTTCAAGTGTTCTCCAGAAAGGAAACGGGGAAGATACAATTGACAACTATGTTCCAATTGTAATAACAACACATGAAGCAAAGGAAGGAAGCATTGTAAAAGCCCTGAAAGAGGTTGATAACTTCAGTTTCAGCAAGGGAAACAGTGTATATCTGAATATCATCGATGAACATGAGGAATCTCTGTAGATATAATCAGTTTCCGTTTAAAACTTTTACATAATAAGCTGCAGATACCAGTTATCTGCAGCTTTTTTTAGCCTCTCATCTCAATCCGTAATTAAAACGTGGAAATCAGCTGTAAATAATCCGTATTTCTTCTTTAGCCGGTTTTTAAACTGGAATTCATACGTTCAACTAAATAATTGTTTATTTGCCCCTAAAAACTAAACTCTTGACTGCAAAAAGTCGATCATGATATTATCTCAATAATTAAGGAGGTACTGATGGAAGGTAATAATGCTTCCAGTCAGGATTCTGTACATCCAGCTGAAAAAGTATATTGTGCCAACTGTATTCATTGCAAAATGGTTAGAGAAAAAGACGGAAACGGTTCCCAGTACTATCTTCGTGTAAGATGTGCTGCAGGAAAATGGAAGAAAAAACTCGGTGGTGAAAAAGTATATAAATACTTTACAGTAGCCAGGAGAAGTCTTGATGAATGTGACTGCTATATTCCAATGGGAGATCCAAAGGAATTTCTAAAAGACCTTAAAAAGACTCTTCCGATAAAAGATGAATTATATCAGCAGTAATCAGTGAGTATAAATACAATGAAAAGAGTTCTACCCTTTATTTTGACATCATTTTTTCTATTTTTAATTTCATGTAACAGCGTACCCAAAGAAATACCTGAAGATATGCAGCCTGAGGAATTTTTCAAGAATGCCCAGTCAGCAGTAGTGGACTGGGGAAACTACAGAAGGGCTCTGTTTTATTATAATGAATTCATAAAACGGTATCCCGACATGAAAGGAAAAATCCTTGAAGCTGAATATGAAATAGCATTAATTTATTATAAAAAAGAAAATTATTATGAATCTGAAAAACGGTTCAGGGCAATCCTTGATAAATATCAGACAGATGATGCTGTTTATTATCCTGAATGGCCAAAAATACTTTCAGAAAAAATACTTAAACAGATTGAAGAAGAAAAGAAGTACTGATTCTTTTTAATTATATAAAGGATGCCTTAAACAGCATCCTTTTTTTTATCTGTTCTAGGTAATCATTATTGTGAAAATAATATGACCAGCTGCCAGATCCCATGATTGAAACTCCTGTGATTTTATTTCAGAATACCGGTAATTTGTTCTTCATTTTAAGAACACTGAATTTAAAAAAGCAACATTCCTTACACAATAATTTTTATAAAATACAATATTTCGATAATTCATTCAGAGAAATACAGGATATTTAATCATAATTTCACATATCAACAAAAGCTTTTAAAGGACAATATCCTTTCTGCGACCCGTTAAATATCGAACGGCCCACAAAAAGAGAACACCTTCTATTAGTTTAAAGGGAATATTAAAATGGCAGGAATAAAGAAAGAAAAGAGATATAAACAGCCAACACTATGAAAAGTAAAATATCAGGCGGTTTTAGAACCGCCTGTTTTTATTGAGGAAGTATTATAGGGTAAATTCGTATATTGCGTTCAGAGGCTTTTTTGAAAACATCTTCCCGTTTTATTGTTCCTTTAGGTTTGGGATGGGGGGGGCGCATCACCGATCAGAATAATTATCCGTTCATCGGCTGTCCATACATATCCGGTAACAGCGCTGTCAAGCGCTTCGTAAACCGCCTCGGGCCGATCTTTGCCGCCCCAGACTCTTATCCTGTTGACTGCCTTTCTTACCTGCTCCATATCATGGGTAAAGGGAACATTTTTTGTTATATATGTTTCACCGTAATCCTTATAATAAACAAGGCCGACGCTGACATCGGAAAATCCCTCTGTCTCCTCTTCAAGAAGCTCAACAAGTTTCTCCTTGAGGAAAGGCACATCATTTTTCATGCTTTCAGTTGTATCTATTGCAAAAACAAGATTAAGACTTTCCCCTTCCGCATGCATCAGGACAGCCTTGATATCATCTAGAAGACCAGCCTCCCCGTCTGAATAGATTATTTCTCCGCTTCCTTTTTCCGCAATCTCCCTGAAACTGTCCACAGCTTCATTCATGTAATTATCAGGAGGTATTACTTTCAGCGGCACCTGAACTATATCAATCATAAAAGGGTTATCCTTAAAGCTTCCTGTATAATCACAGTACTCTTTCTCAAATGTCCTTATATTGATAAATGTTCCTGCAGAAAGGTAAATTTCCCCTCTCCTGCTCCACGGATAACCGTATTCTGTGACATAGGGAATAAATATATGAAATGCTTCAACAGGATCAGCAGCCCCAGATTCGTCACCGGAAAGGCTGGACGGAAAACCGGTTGTTTTCATCTCGGGAGTTGAATCTGCAAGAAAATAGAGATTTTTATCCCGGCTTATAAACTCTCCGTTTAGGATCCTCTTTTCATCACCGTTTACAGGATTATACTCGCTGGCACGTAATGAAAATACAGCTTTTTTTTTCTCCGGATCTGCAGTTGATTCAGTAATCATTACAGATTTGATATTTCCCTTTTTCTTTATCCAGAGATGGTATCCACCGTCTGCTTCCTCTTCAAGCACAATATCATCAGCACTGACTGCAAGATCCTGCGGATGGGCAATAAACAGAGGAATCAAAAACAGAATAACATAGATTATTATTTTCATGATATTCTGATTATCGGCTTAAAAAATTATCTTTTAATATTAATGATTGCAGGAAACGATGAGACTTTGAAAAACTCTTCAGTTTTTGCAAAAAACAGCATACTCTTAACAAGTTCATCAGCAACTGAATAAACAGAATCATCTTCAGTTTCATATGAGATAAAGAGGCTCCACTTATCTTTGTTTACATAGCAGAGGACATTGTCAGAGACCCTGTAAAAGCTGTATTTAACCCCTGAAAGTTTTTTCCACCCTGTAAAAACAGGAATATCTTCTGTAGAATAGAAAACTTCTATTTTCTTATCATCCAGCTGATAAATCCCCTTGTAACAGGGTATAACATTTTCACCTATTCCCGGAACACCTTCAGTCAGGAGGGGCCCTTCGAGAAGATATGCGAAACTGTTACTATCCTGAGAAAAAGAAAGGGTCATACCTGATAACAGTAAAATTATCAGGCATGTAATATATTTATTCAACTGTGACACTCTTGGCAAGGTTCCTGGGCTGATCTACATCCCGGCTCAGGTTCAGGGCGCAGTAATATGAAAACAGCTGCAGAGGTATACTCATGAGGAAAGGATATATATATTCGGATGCATGCGGTACACAGAAAACATCATCTGCAATTTCAGCAACATCTTTATCATTATCAACGCAGAAAGCAATAACCTTCCCTTTTCTTGCCTTGACCTCTTTCATATTTGATATGACTTTTTCCCTGAGCCTGTCATCCGGCACAAGAAACAGTGAAGGTGTCTCTTCATTAATCAGCGCAATAGGCCCGTGCTTGATCTCAGCTGCACTGAAACCCTCTGCATGGATATAGGAGATCTCTTTGAGTTTAAGTGCCCCCTCAAGAGCAACTGGATAGTTTATACCCCTTCCCAGGAATATAAAATTCTCCGCTTTACAGTATTTATCAGCAAGTTTCCTGACTTCATCCTTCCTGTCAAGAATCATGCCGATAAGATCAGGTATTGAATGCAGCTGACTGACAAACTCGCTGCCTGATTCGAATGACATATCTTTCATTCTTGCCATCATCAGGGTAAATATATAAAGTGCTGTCAGCTGTGAAGTAAAGGCTTTTGTCGAGGCAACAGCAATTTCAGGACCTGAGTGGATATAAACCCCGCCGTCTGTTTCTCTTGCAATAGTTGAACCTACAACATTGCATATCCCCAGCACCTTTGCCCCCTTCCTCTGGAGTTCCCTCATTGCATAGAGAGTATCTGCAGTCTCCCCTGACTGGGAAACTACAAAGTAGAGTGCATTTTTTTTCAATAATCGGATTTCTGTACCTGAGCTCGGATGCAAGCTCTGTAGTTGCCGGAATTCTGGCTACAGATTCCATAAGGTATGCAGCAACCATACCTGCATGGTATGAAGTCCCTGCAGCAACAATAACCACCCTCTCAATATTTAGAAGTTCAGAACTGGTCATGTTGAGACCGCCGAGGTGACCTGTTGCCATTTCCTTTCTTAGCCGTCCAAGCAGTCCCCTGGTGATTGATTCTTTCTGCTCAAATATTTCCTTGAGCATGAAATGGTCGAATTCACCCTTATCAAAAGCTTCACATTCCCAGTCAACTTCATCAACTTTCTTGCTTATCTTCTTCGCATCAAGACCTGAAGTCCTGAAAGAATCCGGTGTTACTGTTATAATCTCGCCGTCTTCGATATATACTACCTGTTTTGTATATGAAATCATTGCTGTAACATCAGAAGCAAGAAACATCTCGTTTTCGCCGATACCGAGGATCAGAGGAGATCCGTTTCTTGCACCTACAAGAGTTTCTGGATGTTCCTTGTGCATGACAACAAGCCCGTATGTCCCCTTGAGCCTTACAGCAGCATCCCTTACTGCCTTGGTAAGGTCTCCCTCATAGAGATCTTCAATAAGGTGTGCAATTACTTCTGAATCTGTTTCAGATCTGAATTTATGACCTTTCTCAACAAGTATGCTTTTAAGCTGCATGTAGTTTTCAATTATTCCGTTATGGACAATTGTGATCTTCCCGGTACAGTCTGAATGGGGATGCGCGTTTTCATCAGTTACGCCTCCATGTGTCGCCCACCTTGTATGGCCTATACCGTTTTTGCCGAAAGGTTCATCAGGCACTATTTCCCTGAGTTCTTTTATCTTGCCTTTCCGTTTTAATATCCTGAATCCATCCTCAGTACCGACAGAAATACCGGCTGAATCATATCCCCGGTATTCAAGACGTCTGAGCCCTTCAAGAAGTATTTCTGAAGCAGGTTTTATCCCGCAGTATCCGACTATTCCGCACATATAATAATTCTCCCTAATCTGAATCGAAGTACATTTTTTACATTGATTCTGCATATTTTTACCAGTTACCAGTCAGGTCTCTGAAGAACACACAAAACCTGGAAACAACTATCTGCTGTTCAGTATACCGGCATATTTAATGAAAATGTTTATTTTTTTCAGCTGTATTCTTTAAGCCTGTCAATATCCTTGATTATAATCCTGTTCCCGCTGATTTCTATAATCTCTTTTTTCTGAAATATTTCAATTTTCTCCTGGATTATATCAATCGGCAGTTCCATATTCTTCGAAATAGTATCTGAAACTTTATCATAATATAGGTTATCATATTCCTCTTTGCTCTGGCAGAGATAATAAAGATTCATAGCAATAAGACTCTTAATATCTTTTTTAACAAGCATCTTGATCTGCTGATTCGCGCTTTCAATTCTTCTGCACAGCTTATCTATGATATTTAGACCGATTTTTGCATTCTTCTCTATCATTGTAATAAACCCGTCCCTGTTGAAAGCAAGCAGCTGTACTTCACCTACAGCAGTAGCTGTTGCAGATCTTTTAAGCCTGCTCACAATAGCCATTTCACCGAAAAAATCACCCTTATTCAGTATTGCAAGAATATGCTCCTTTCCAGCAATCATCTTGCTTATTTTCACGGAACCTTCCTGTATGATATACATCTGTTCCCCGTCTTCATTTTCCTTGAATATTATCTGCCCGTTTGGAACATGGCGTCCAAATTTATTAAACAATGAACTGTCAGACATACAACCCCCGATGAATATTTTGAATCACTATTTACAAATTATATGTTAATACAAATATCGACAGGAGAAAAGCATGTTAAAAACCTTTTTTAAGTTCTTTTTACCGGTCTTTATACTGATCTGCCTATCATGCACTGAAATCAGTATGAAAGAGGATGAAAACAGTATCAATGTAATCCCCCCAAAAATTACAGATCTCAGAATAATCAATTCCGATTCTGTTGAATTTGATTTCTCAGGCAATATACAGCCTCTTGAAAAAGTTTTCAATATATCACCTGACCTCGGAATTGAATCAATGGAACTAATCAAATCAACCCTGAAAATAACATTTTCCGCCAGCCAGAACCCTGGCGAAGAATATTTTATAAAAGGAGCAGTTAGGGATAAACAGGGCAATTCCCTTACATTCTGCGCAGAATTTTACGGGTTCAATCCTTTTATTCCCGATCTCCTCTTGAATGAAGTCACAACCCAGGGCTCTTCTTCTCACCCCGATTTAGTTGAACTTTATATCTTAGAGAATGGAAACATGGCCGGGGTAACATTTTTCGAAGGGACAAAAGAAGACTATGAGGATAAATACATATTCCCCCCGATTGAGGTACTATCAGGTGATTATATTCTGATCCATACAAAACCGGAAGGAATCCCTGATGAAATAAATGAAACAGATGACAAGTCAGCATCAGGAGGTATAGATGCATCAGATTCAGCATATGATATATGGCCGGGAGGGTTTACAGGACTATCAGGCAACAACGGAGTTCTTTCTGTTTATTCAGGTCCCGGAGGCAGCCTTATTGATGCATTTCTCTACAGCAACAGGACATCGCTATCGGATGAGAAATACCGTGGATTCGGAAGCCTTTCAGTCATGAAGAGAATGGATTATATGGCAGCTGAAGAGGGATGGATTTTTTCAGGAGATCAGATCTCACCGGAAGACTGCGTAAACCCTGATCCATCTACAGCTACCAGGTCGATATGCAGAAGCTCATCTTCATCTGACAGTAATTCAAAATCCGACTGGCATACTGTGCCTACATCAATGTATTCTTTCGGATCTGTTAATACTGATGATATTTATACACCTTAGACAGTCATCAGCATGTTTCATTCAAATAAATACATAGGATTTTTTGAAAATATTATTTTTATTCATAACAATATTTTTGAAATTATTGTTTTTACACTTTCCTTAGAAAGGATAATATAATGGTATCTTTAAAAACTATTTTTTTTATTTTGCATCCGTTTATTATAAATTTGACTATAGACTCTTGTATGATAGTAATTTGTTTCATACAAAAAAAAATAGTTTTTTCTTATAGATTCCCTTTTGGGCAAACTTCTAAGGCACTTGTCCCGGCTTGCCGGGTAAAAAACTTGCATTTGTAGAGGTGTCCATTATAAATTTCCGGAGGTCAAAACAATGGAAACTGATTCAATATTTTATCTTCTTCAGTATCTTATCTATCTGCTTATGCAATTCTATATTTTAAGTTTAATCCTGCTTAATCCATAAAAGACTGTGAAATCAACTGCCCGGTATATCTGCAGATATTTTCAATGCTAAAAAAATGAACTCTCAATTTTTATTTCAGGTTTCAGCTCTTTTCCGGAGCATGTGTAAAAAATTATGATCATCACTCCTCGATCGATAATTTCAATTATCTGGAAAAACCAATACATTTAACTTGATTAAAGTAATCAGTATTATCAACTGCAAAGAAGTCAAAGTCAAAAATAATCATTGTTAAAAACTGACAGCTAATATTTCGTGAATTCCATCAGATCATTCAGACGGAAATCATTTTTCACATTCTCGAGATAATCCTTCATATCTGAAATATCATGAAAATCTTCTGTAGTCATATGTTCTGTATCATCAATTTCAGAAAGAGCCTTTTTCAGGTTATTGATAAGAACAGCTGATTCCAGTATGACCATTTTTTCCTCTTTTTCGATATCTTTTGTTCTTGAAAATGGGGAAGACAGCATTGTCTTGTACCTTATCAGCCTGGTGGGTACATCATCCTTGTAAATACGGGAGAAATCGTTGAGCTGGTTTTCCAGCTGGATATATGAAAGATTATATTTCAGAGCCCTGTATTTCTTTGATATTCTGTCATAATTCTTCCAGTGCTTGCTGTCAAAATCAATGAGGGTACCGAAAAGTTTTCTGATTTCCGGATTTGCATGATCATGGATAAATATTTCAGGGTATTTCTCAATTTTCTGCATCATCTTTTCTATCATCCTGTCTGCAAAATCCTGCTTGACAGTATTTATATTCTGCTTTTTACGGGCTTCGATTTTTCTTTTTTCGGCTGCCTCTTTATTGAGTTTTTCTCTTTCCCTTGTTTCTATATTCTTTATATTAAGGATTTCATCATGGAAAAAACGTTCAGGGTTTACCCCTGCCCTTTTCACCTGATACAGGCGTTCTTCAAAATGATTTTTTATCCTTGGAGAAAGCATATATGTTACAATAAGATCATTATACCTGTTTCTGATTTTGTTGATGATCTGTTCGATTTCCTGCTCATTCAACTTTTTTTTCATCACCACTATTATATTTTAAATAAAAAAAAACTCCAGTACCTTAATGGTGCCGGAGCATTATTTTTAATTTTTTAAAGCAGCTTTTAAAAATATTTCAGGTTATTTTCTTACTCCTCGACTGCTGCAGCTTCATTCTCATGCTCATAAAATCTTTTATAAGCAGATATAACTTATTCATTCACTGCTTTTCCGCTTTTAAGTGACTTCAGTTTCCCCTTATACTGTCTGCTCCTCCAAAGCTGCATTCTTTTCTGAAGGATCTTCGACTTTTTCACCAGCATCAGGATTATTTTCTGTTACACAAGGCTTTTCCCCCTTATCTGTTTCTTCATGATTAGTTACAGGTTTAAACTCTACATGTTCTGCCACAATCTTTATCCTGCTTTTTGCCTTACCTTCACTGTCGCTCCACCGGTCCTGCTTCAGCCGCCCCACTACTCTTACCCCCCGTCCCTTTGCAAGGTGATCGCTGCACACTTCTGCAAGCCGCGCCCATGTTTCAATGTCGAAGTATGAAACTTCGCTCTGGATTTCATCATCCTGTTTATAGTACCTGTTTGTTGCAATAGTAAATTTGGATACAGGAGTTCCTTTGGGTGTTTCATTGAACACCGGATCTTTTGTCAGATTTCCTTCGATCAGAATTGAATTAAGGTTATTCATCACTTTCCTCCGCATTTTTTACCTTTCTCAGGTTTTTAATTTTATATACTCATAAGTACTCTTCTTTTATATCCAATGCTTCAAAATTCAATTATTATTTTGTTTTATTTCCCTGATAGCTATAATTTTTATTATTAATAAAAATTACCCAGGACATCAGACAATTGTTCTTAAAACGATATCTTAAAATGAAAGATCATATTTATAAATCTTTTGTTATAATAGACTTAATTAATTTAATAACACTTTGACAAAAAAAAATATAGAATGTACTCTTTCTTTATATTTAATATTAATTGAGGTTAAAATGAAAAATAAATTACTGCTTTTTTCAATTGTTCTGTTTAATATTTTTGCATTAAACAGCTGTATGATAACACCAAAATATCATATTACTGATAGTTACAAAGTTCAAGAAAATGAAAACGATGGTATCAGAATAAAATGTACATATCTTAATCGTGAAGACATTATTAAACGTCATGGAACAAAACATAATCCATTTCTGGCTCCTTACCGAGTAATGACACCTCAACCTGTTATTATTTTCGAGCTTGAAATTACAAATCTTGAAGAAGGGGTTATAAAACTAGACCAGAGAAAAATAGATTTTTTTTATAATGACAAAAATTATACTCCTATGAGCAGATTAAAAATGAGAATGAAAATTGAAGACGAAGTAACAAAAGGATCTGAGAGGTTACGACAGGAAAGAATAGTAAAACAATATATGTTTAATGATATAGAAAAAATCAAGGGAAATCAAACCGTAACTAAATATATAATTTATATGAGAAATCTTAAAGACCGGGGAGAAAGTGAATTAGTAATTCCAATTTATACAATCGATGGTTTAGAAGCAGCTGATTTCAGTTTTTTTTATAACTTTACAACAAAAAATAGGTAATTCGTCTATTCTGGATAAAGCAAATTATATTCAATGATTTCTGCTTTATCCAGAATATTTCAAAAATAGTTATTATAAATATTCAGACCTTTCATGCTCTCAGATGACTTCTAATAATCCATCTTTTTTATCTCTCAATCAAAATAGCGTATTCAGACTAATCATTAAATCCCCTAAAAATAATCTCACCTTCATACTTATTCTTGTTTTATTTTCTTAACATTTTTAGTTGAGAAATCTACTTTAAATATTTTTCTCGATCCATACAGTTTTTCAATGTTTTAAATGCTGTTTCTGTTCATCAATTCACGCTCAGGATAAAAAGGCGCTACCATTTTTATCATTTTAAATATATTTCTCTACTAAATGAATGAAATTATGACAGGTAGGGTGTAAAATACAAAAAAGGGGATTATCTTATTTAAGACAATCCCCCACGATTTTATATAAGAATTAAATTATTCTTAGTATTCAAGGTCAACAGCGAAGTAGATTCCGCCGTTAGCAGGTGCATCATAAGCTGTGTATGAATCATAAACAGCACCTTTTTCAACACCAAGCATATCGATGTCAGCAGGATAAACTGCATCTTCAGATGTCACGATGTAACCAAGTGAATATTTTACAGCACCTGGAGAAACAGAGATACCGAATTCAGCTCCGATAAAAGTTTCATCATTTGTAACATTTTCTGCATAATCACCCATAGCCATCATTAAACCACCGTTAACTCCAAGCCATTCGAGGATATCGTATGATGCATCAAAAGTAAGATTAGAAAGAGCTAAACTAAGATCCTGTGGATTAAGATCGTCTGGAAGGAAATAACCGTTAAGAGCAACATTAGCAACAGCACCATAAGCTTCTACACCTGCAGCTACAGAATATTTCTTTGCCCAGTTATCTTTATCAGCTTTAGACATACCGAAAGTAGCACCAGCATTAGCAACAACACCGTCAGCAACTTCAGCACTATACATAGCACCAAGACCAAAAACTGATCCAACTGCATCTTCTGCACCAGCACCTTTGTAGTATACTTCAGCAGCAACTGGAGCAAATTCTACATCAGTACCGATAAGGAAATCAGATCCAGCTTCGCTTCCGTCAGGATATGATCGAAAGTTCATTGCAGCATATGGTTTAACCATTCCCATGATATCCATATTGATCTGCCAGCTAGCTCTATCAGCAATATCAGGATTCTGTGATTCGATTTCATAAGCTGTGAAACATACAAGATCTGATGTTTCTGGATCCCAGTGACCTACTTTAGTAGTAAGACCGAAACCTGATTCAGCAAAACCAAAGTATTTACCCCAGTCTGTTGTTACCATGTAGTCAAGAAGTTCAAGTTTTTCATCATCAGCACCATCTGTTTTGAGTACGAAAGAGTTGTAGTCATCAAGAGCTGTTTTGAAATCAAGACTAAGATCATCAACTGCATCAGCAAATTCTGAATCGCCTGTGTTCCAAGCTGCTGAGTAGTCATAAGCTCCTGAAATAGCTACATCAGCCATAACTGGAGCAACTGCGAATGCCATAAGAGCAAGTGCAAGAACGAAATATTTTTTCATTTCATTTCTCCTTTTAGTAATTGGGATTCAAGCCAACAGCCTGAATAACTTCCCTTTTTGAATATCTATCGAAAAAAATTATACCAATTGTGATTTTTACTGTCAAGAAAAATTATTATTTTGTTTAATATACTGATTGCAGTATCTTCTATTAAATGCTTTAATCTTTTCCATGATAAATTACATACTTTTCGACGTTGATAACACTCTTTATCCTGCATCCTGCGGTATCGGGACGGAAATGATCAGGCGAATGAACATATTTGTATCTGAATTACTGGGTATAACTGTCGAAAAAGCGGCTGAACTTAGGCGGGACCGGGAACCTGGCATGTATGATTCAACGCTTGACTGGCTTCAGAGGAAATATTCACTCAAAAACCCTGAAGATTTCTTCAGATTCATACATCCCGAGGATCTTGAAAACTTTTTTCCGGTTAATAACGACCTAAAAACAATGATGGAAAGGCTAACACTCCCCTCCTCTGTCCTTACAAATTCTTCAATCGAACATGCGAAGAATGTTACAGACTACCTGGGCATTAAAGATCATTTTGAGAATATATTTGACCTCAAATTCAATAATTTCAAGGGGAAACCCAATAAATTCGCATATGAAAATGTATTATCAGCATTGGGAAAAAAAGCTAATGATGTGCTTTTTGTCGATGATGTACCATCATATCTTGAGACTTTCAGGAAAATAGGGGGTAATATACTACTTGTTGATGAAAAATCTGATTACAGTGAGCTTGATATCCCATCTATAGGTAAAATCACAGATCTTGAGAATTATTTAAGGAGTATTCAGTAATTTATCAGTATGAATATAATATAATTCTAAGCTGATTGAGCGTAATTTTTTTGTCTATAAATAATGATTTACATCTGATAATCACAAATATTCCATAATATGAGTCATGGTCTTGACACTGAAAGTTATAATGTAGATAACTATTAGATGTAGAAAATATTAATAAAAGAAGGAGCATTAAATGAGTTTCATAGAGTATATTGAAGCAAGGGAAATCCTTGATTCAAGAGGAAACCCGACTGTAGAAGTTGATGTTTATCTCGAAGACGGTTCAATGGGAAGAGCAGCAGTACCATCAGGAGCTTCAACAGGTGAACACGAAGCAGTTGAACTCAGAGACGGCGATAAAGCAAGATACATGGGCAAAGGTGTTTTAAAGGCAGTTGAAAATGTTAATGAAATTATCGGCCCTGAACTCGAAGGATATGACGCACTTGATCAGGTTGATATTGACAGAACAATGATTGAACTTGACGGCACAGAAAACAAGGCAAAACTCGGTGCTAACGCAATCCTCGGTGTTTCAATGGCAGTTGCAAGAGCAGCAGCAGAATACCTCGGTGTACCGCTTTACAAATACCTTGGCGCATATCATTCAAATACACTTCCAGTACCAATGGCTAATATCATAAACGGCGGTTCACATGCAGATAACTCTGTAGACTTCCAGGAATTCATGATTATGCCTGCAGGAGCTGAAACTTTCAGAGAAGGCCTCCGAATGATTACAGAGGTTTTCCATAACCTCAAGTCAATTCTCAAGGCTAAAGGCTACTCAACAGCAGTAGGAGATGAAGGGGGATTTGCTCCTAACCTTAAATCAAACGAAGAAGCATGCGAGCTTATTATCGAAGCTGTTGAAAAAGCAGGCTACAAGGCAGGAGAGGATATCTTCATAGCTCTTGACCCTGCTACAAGTGAGTTCTATGACAAGGAAAAAGGCAAATATGTCCTCAGATGGTCAACCGGCGAAGAGCTTTCATCTGCAGAATTTGCTGATTTCTGGGCTGGCTGGTGTGAAAAATATCCTATTATCTCAATTGAGGATGGTATGGATGAAAATGACTGGGACGGCTGGAAACTTCTTACTGAAAAACTCGGCAAGACTGTACAGCTTGTAGGGGATGACCTTTTTGTAACAAACACAAAAAGACTTTCAAAAGGTATTGAAATGGGTATTGCAAACTCAATACTCATCAAGGTTAACCAGATCGGTACACTTACAGAAACTTTCGAAGCTGTTGAAATGGCTAAGAGAGCTGGCTACACAGCAATTGTATCCCACAGATCAGGTGAAACAGAAGACAACTTCATTGCAGACCTTGTAGTTGCACTCGAAACAGGACAGATCAAGACTGGATCTCTCTCAAGATCAGACAGACTTGCAAAATACAACCAGCTGTTAAGAATTGAAGATGCGCTTTCAACAACTGCTGAATATCCGGGAAAGAAAACTTTCTATTCAATAAAAAAATAATTTTACTATTTTACTGCAATACGCAGTAAATCATGGTATTTATATTAAAAGCCCTGTACAGATTCTGAAACAGGGCTTTTATTATCTGCTGAGACAGTCAATGAAATATCACAAAATGGATTATTTTATAAATATATCCAATATTTTATTTTTATAGATAATTTTTAATAAATATGATATTTATTCCACAAATAATATGGTTTATAATTTTCTGCCTTAAAAATAAAAAATTCATTATCTTCTTAATTATCAGTCCTCGAGAATAATAATCTCAACACGCCTGTTCAAAGCTCTTCCCTCTTCTGTATCATTCGTTGCAGCAGGCTCACTTCCCCCTTTACCCTGAAAAATAAGCCTGTCGCCTGCAATACCTGCATTTTTAAGCATGTTTGCGATAGTCTCTGCCCTTTTTACAGATAATTCAACCTGGCTCTCTGCAGAACCGATATCAGCAGTGTGACCTGTTACAAGAAAACTTCTTTCCGGTATTTTTTTAAGTATATCCGCGATAATCCTAACCTTGCTCTCTTCGCCAGGTAAAAGCACTGCCTGATCAGGCCTGAAATGAAGCTTGTTGATAGTAAGGGATAAACCTTCTTCTCTTTTTTCTATTATAATGTTTTCTTCCAGTTCTTTATTTCCGCTTCCTGATACCGCTTTTTCAATATCCTCTTTCAGTGCAGTCCTGTCCATGCGGGGAACAGGCTTGTACCAGGTATGTGAAAATCCCTTGAAAGAGATATCAGTCCCAGTGTATGTATAAACTTCATCAATATTATCCTGAATAAAAAAAGGTCCCGCATCAGGATCATCAATATAAATCATGACCTTGTGAGATCCTGAAATATTTTTCAGGTCAAAATCCCCAGCCGGGTCATCGCCGGATCTGTATCTGACAGCATACTGTGCATATACTGCATGAACTTTTCTTCCGTTAAAGTCCTTTATACCGTCATACCTGTACTCGCATATAAAATGAACTCTTGTGTAAATACCTTTTTTAAGGGGGTCCACATAAAAATCACCGAAATCCTGCCATTTTTCACCCGGTATAAATTTCTTTCCGGCAGGAAAAACAGGAAAATCCCTTAGAAGAGGGTAAAGACTGTTTTCTTCAGGTTTTATTTTACCTGTATAGTAAAAAGTGAAATCTGTATCAGCAACCTTATCAATTTTTTTCGCATTCAGCCGCCCTTCCCTTTTCAGCTCCTCAAAAACAAATGTTTTGCCTGAATATTCAGCTTTTCCGTTTCCATTATCTGACATCCTGCACAGCTGTCTGTATTCACGAAATACAGATCCTGCATATCGCCCCTCTTTCTTCACCCTCAGGTTGAATTTCTTTATTATCTTGAAATCCTCTCCTGGATAAAATGAGAAAACTGTACCTTGTGCCGGATTATCTGCAACATTCTGGGAAATAACAAAATACGGGAAAAGCAAAAATAAAAAAATGATTAATGATGATTTTCTGAATATACTCATTTACATACCTTTATATTATTTTTCTGATTTACATTAATATAAGGGAGAAGTGCTTATTTCAGTGACCGGATCTTGATAATATTATTAAAAGCGGCTGTTTTTACTGCTGGTTATATTGATCTTCAATATAACTGCCTGTATTTTCAAGACCTTTCCTGTTTATAGTACATTTACCTTCCAGCACTACACCATCCTGAATAATGAGCTCAGGTGTTTTAATATTACCAAGCACCCGTGCAGTGGAAAGGAGAAGTATACGGATAGTAGCTGATATATTGCCTATTACAACCCCTTCAACTACAACACTTGATGCATTTATGTCTGATTTAACACGCCCTTCAGGTCCGATCTGAAGCTGATCAACCTGGAGCATTTTCCCTTCAAATTTGCCGTCAATCCTCAGATTCCCTTTTACAGCAAATCGTCCTTCGAAAGATGATTTTCCTCCGATTACAGTATTAGCTCCAATATCTATCTGCACATTAATTCTCCATAAATCTATCTGTCATATTGTTACAAAGTTCCACTTATAAAATTAATAATATACCATCATTAAAGACTATTAATTATTAACGTAAAATTTGTCTATATACTTTTATACAATATATCAGTTAAAAATATTCCTTACCAGATATTTCGTTAGAATATTTTTAAATAATCCCTGCCATCATTTAAACAGTAATATTCAATATCTGAAAATGCCGCTCATGTTATAGTTGATTTCTTTTAATATTGACAGTGCTTTGATCAGCAACTTCCTTTATATTCAAACTTTCCGACTTACACATATACCCGATCGCAAAAAAAAACTTCCTTCGCAGGAAATAATAAAGACAGCTGACTCAATAAATGCCGACACCTACCGGTTAAGCTCACAAAAAAACCCTGCAGCATCTATACTGCAGGGTCTATATCTACAAAAGGTAATTTTTACCAGCCGTCAGCCATGTCATCGACATCTCTGCTTTCTTCAGTGAAGAGGTCTGAAACAGCTCTCAGATCATCAAAGTAAACATAATATGTACCGAATGTATCTTCAGGATCACAATCAACCCTGAATCCTGCAAACTTGATACCGTTGATATTGGTGTAATGGTAATCTTTCTGAGTTATACTTGGAGGAACAGCTACTGTAAGCTTTTTCCAGCCGGAAAAATTAAGCTTTCCAATTGTCAGCTCCATCGGATTTCCGAAATAATCAAGTATCATCATGCTGAGCATATGGTTGTTGTTTCTTCCTGCTACCCATACAGACATTGTCTTGGTGATACCTGCTATTGGAAGAGGTTTTACCGGCATTACTGCAAATGAGTTAACTCCTCTTTTTTCATAATGCACTTTTACCCCAAGAACATACTTGTCATCTTCTTCAAGTCCAATAGCTTCTTCATCAGCTATAGGTTCTTTGTCGATAGGAGAGCCAACCAGTCTTCTTGTCAGTACGAAACCCTGGTCTCTTGGCATTGCTGTATAGAAAAAAGCAGGATCTTCGAATTTTACTACAGATATTTCCTTCAGACTCTGCTGAGCCTTATCAACACCGATATTGTTAGGATCAGGATCGCCGGGGCTTCCACCCTCGCCTACCTGCTGAGCAAAACAAACTCCGGTAATTAGTAATATAAGCAGAAGTAATGCTGCAGATCTTTTAAGCATATACATTAGTTACCCCCTCCTGATTCTGGTGCAGTCCAGTCCATATTATTGATACTATCTTTTTCTGCCAGATTATCACCATCAAATCTAGTGATAAAGATATCTGTAAGAACTTTAATCTGGTCAAAGAAAATAAAGAAATTATCAACTTTTTCTTCAGGTCTTGTCCAGACAACTATTTTCGCAAGACTTAACTGCTTTATTTTCGGAATATAACTTCTTCCCTGGGGAATATAATTTGGAATTCTCACCTTCAGATTTTTCCAGCCTTCATATTTCAGGCTGCCGAGAGGAAGAACATGTGTAATGCCCCTGTAATCAGTAACATGAATCTCGGCATAATAGTCATAATTTGACCCCCATGCCCAGAGATCTATCATTTTACATCTTCCCGGAATTGGAATACCGGTAAATTCCCCTTCTTCATTTTTTATATCTGGAATAAGTTCAATAAAATTATAACCATGTCGGTCAAACTGACCATTTACACCAAGTACCTTATAATCTTCACCTTCAGAATTTGAACCATAAAGAGCTGCCGGCCACGCCTTGGGAAATGCTTTCTTAGGAAATCCTTCATGAGAAAATTTACTTCCTTTGACTATCCACCCGTTCTCTTCAGGATTATCAAAGTTATCAAGTATTCTTGATACCAGGTTTTCTGTTCTTTCGTCAGCATAAACCGGTAAAGTGAGTAGCACAGACATCAATATGAAAAAGCCGAATACCAGGCCTGCTCGTCTCATTACCTTCTCCTTTTGCGTCATTATCCGCTTTAATTCTTATTAATTTGAATTATATTTCTTACAAGATTCTTTGTCAAATATTTTATTTTTTTTCGAAACTGCAGCTGTAGATTATCTGCCTACCTTTTTCACCATTTTCATATGACAAAATACTGTCAAATGAACCAATATAATCATATTTCATGACTGTAACAGGGGCCGGCAGTGATAAAAACTGTTCTGTATCGGAAAAATTAATAAAATCAAACAAAATATAGCTGTTTTTTAACCTTGAAAGTGCTTCTATCAGGCTTTCAGGGTAGGATTCCGGAATATAAACAGAAAGATTATCTGAATTTTGAATATTCGAAGCAGAATCTGTATCTGCAATATTGTTGAAACTATACATTATCCCGCTTCTGTTTAAATCGGCAGCCTTAATAATTCCGGAAGATATCCAGTATTCCGGAAAACTGTCTTTATTGTCATCAATAAAAAATGATATTGAAGCAGTTCCTCTAAGCAATTCAATATTTTCAAAATTCTCTTTTATATTTCCGATAACTTCAGTATTTTTAATGTTAAAATCAAAATATGGACCTATAATAAATAATTTGTCGTCAGTATCAGTATTATAATTATTAAGATAGGTAAAAGCAGATAAAACTATTTTATCATCATTTCCGTTATTCATGCTTTCAAACAGAGAAGCTGTTTCTTCTGCAGAACCTGTATATAATATGGATAAATCATACCGGTTTTTTTCAGCTTTTTTCCGGAATTCTTCTATTATAATATCGCTGATCAATTCTGAAGAATATGTATCTTTAATAAAATATACAGTTTTATCTTTTGAGCATGATATAATAATCAGGGTAAGCAGAAATAAAATTATCTTTTTAGTCATATTCATTTTTTAAACCTGATAAAATCCCCTGCTCTGCTTACAGAGACAGGGTATATATGAATTATGAAATTCCTTTCATATTCTGTTATCAGTCGTCAAAATTTCCTTCTTCGCCTTTATCCACATCAAGCTGTGAAGCTTTTTTCACGATAAGTTCATCAGTCCACTCGGAAGGATCTTCAATTCTCTTTCCTTTTGCTCCGGGATCAAATGAACCTGCTTTCAATATTGCATCAACAGCAAGAGGAGCTGTATCGCCTGCATTAAAAACATTAATAAGCATGTTATAGACAAAATCTTCCACTCTTTTCACCATTCTGTCCCTGATTTCAGCAGACTGGCCGCAGAACTTGTTTTCAAAAGCAAGATTTATCTTCTTGTAATCACCTTTCTTCCAGCCTTTTTCATCAGCAAATGCTTTAACCTCTTTCCAGAGCTCATCATCAACACCTTCGCCTTCAACTTTTATAAAATCTTCATTTTCATCAAGAATAGCATTTCCGTAATCATTTACTTTAAGTCCCCAGGAAACCATCTGGAGTGCTGTTGCAACATTTGCTTTTGTTGTATGTGTCTGTGATGCTATTTCCCTGAGCCTGTCTGAACTGTTGCCTGAAGTTCCATGCTGTGCACCTGAAATACCGTATTTTTCAAGCCCCTTGTGAATACCTGCAGTGAGATCAACCTGAATTCCGGCGGAACTTGCTTCAATTCCATGAGTAGTTCCGTTATTGAGCGCAATCCAGTCAGGGAATATATCATGTGCATTGAGACCTGCTATTAAAAATTCTGCTTCCGAGAGCGAAGAAAGCCCTGTGCTTCCCTTGATCTCCCCTACTTCTGTTTCAAGACCTGCCCAGTCAGGAATATACTGGTTAAGTTCCTTATTCACCAGGAGGTTTTTATCATCAGGAAGATGGGATGCATCTACAGCTATTGATGTTATTCCGGCATCAAACATGCTCTTTATTTCTGTCCTCGCCTGTTCAACATCCTTATCATTTTTTATCCCGTAATGATCAGCATGTACCGCAACAGGAACTGTAATTCCAAGCTCATTGCAGAATTTATCGACATACATTGCCATATTCCAGTAGCTTACCGGACAGTAGGATGAAGCACCCCCCTCAGACTTTGCTATTTCAATAATTATCGCAGCATTAGCCCTCTGTGCAGCCTGAAGAGCACCTTTAATTACAAAACTGCTCCTGCCGTTTGCAGCAATTGTCATTGCCTTTCCTTTTGCAATCATTGCCCTGTCTATCACTTTGCCGCTGACAATCAGAGCTTTTGAATTGGGAAAAAAGTTTTTTTATGTTTAGGCGGTCTCCCTATTTCAACCGCTTTTTCAAAATCCTTTTTATAATCACCCATTACTTCCCCCTTAATATTTTTGTTTCCAATACAAAAATAGTAAATACGGGATCATATGTTGTCAACCTAAATTATGTTAAATGAAATCCAATTAAACATATGTTTATTAAAAGAAAGACTTTTTCACCGGAAAATTATACTTCTTATTTCCGGTGACTTGATTAAAACTGAAAAGTATACGGAATTTTCACTTACGTATAACGGGTGAATAGTAGTAGAAAAGCCATGCTGTAAATATCACAAAAACAGCAAGGATAATTCCCGACAGCAGAATATTGTTAACAAAATAGAAAAAAGAGACAAAAGCAACTGCAAACGGCAGGAGGAACAAAGATATTATATATAAGAATTTCAAAAAACCGGTTGATTCACTTATTAATGGAGGAAGAATGGAAAACAAAAGTACCATAACAACCCTGCTTAACGGAAGAAAATACAGGATATAGGGGCTTTCCCATCTGTAAATATATAATCCGTCAAAAACAGCAAGGGCTGCAAAAAAACCGCAGGTATATGTCAGTATTTCAGATATCCGCTCCCTTAATTTATAAATCATGCTGTTTCTGAACAGGAAAGAATACCCCGAAGTTGACAACTGCATAAAAAAAGGCGAAATCATAAATAAAATGGTAAAGATATATATTGGAGTATGAATTTGTCCGTGTAATAAACCCTGATACAGTAATAACAACAGGTATTGCCGGAATAAGTGTCAAAATACCTTTTATAAAGGTATTCCGGTAAAAACTGAAACTCTTATATTCTGTATTAAGAATAGTATTTACAAAAATGCACAATATAGGAAAAATAGTCAGGCTGAATATAATCATAATCACTGATAATATTATTAAATAAATGTTTTTTCAACACCCTTCCAAACGAACCCTTTGACTCTTTTTATTTTCAATGATATATTTCTTTGAAACTTTATATAACGAGAAGGTAGGTGTATTGGCTGCAAAAGAATTAAGAATTAATGAAGCTATCCGTGTCAGAGAAATCAGGCTTCTGGATGAAGAAGGTGAACAGAAAGGTGTAGTAAACACTGCAGAAGCCCTTGAAATGGCTAAAAACGCAGGACTTGACCTTGTTGAAGTAGCACCACAGGCAAATCCTCCGGTCTGCAAAATACTTGATTACGGTAAGTATAAATTTGATCAGGAAAAAAGGATCAAAGAATCCAGAAAAAAACAGAAACTTATTAAACTTAAAGAAGTCAGAATGCAGCCATTAATTGAAACACATGACTTGCAATTTAAAACAAAGCATGTTAAACAATTTCTGGATGAAGGAAATAAGGTAAAAGTAACTGTCAGATTCAGGGGAAGACAGCTTGCCCACACGGAACTTGGAAAAGTTGTACTTGAAAAAGTTCTTGAACTTCTTGACGGTGATTACATACTGGATAGAGCGCCCATGATGGAAGGACGCTTTATGTCAATGATACTAAATCCGAAAGGTAAAAAATAGAGGAGAGGCAGTATGCCAAAGATTAAAACACGAAAGAGTGCTGCTAAAAGATATTCTTTTACAGGTACAGGTAAGGTTAAATACAAAAAACAGGGTCTAAGACACATCCTTACCAAGAAAAACACAAAGAGAAAAAGAAACCTCAGACATGCTGGTATTTTAAGCAAAGCTGAAACTGCAAAAGCTAAAGTTTTAATGCCTTACAGCTAATTGAAGTAGAAGGAGAATAAGATGCCAAGAGCGGTTGCCGGAACAAAAAGGCACGACAGAAGAAAAAAAATATTAAAACATGCAAAAGGTTTTAGAGGAAGAAGAAGTCTTCTTTTCAGAACTGCCAAAGATGCAGTTGCTAAAGCGCTTCAGAACTCTTATGACCACAGAAAACAGAGAAGAAGAAATTTCAGATCTCTATGGATCACAAGAATTTCTGCTGAATGCAGAAATCAGGGAATTACCTATTCAAGATTTATCAATGGCCTTAACAAAGCTGGTATTGAAATCAACAGAAAAGCGCTTTCAAACATGGCTATTGAAGATAAAGCTGCATTCACTTCACTTGTTGCAAAAGCAAAAGAAGTACTTGGAGCATAAGCATGTTGTCTCTGGAACAGATAAAAAGACTTGAAAACAGGGTATATAAAGCGGTTGAATTACTTAAAGCGATGAAAGAGGATAACAATATCCTTAAATCAGAGCTTAAATCTGCAAATGAAAGAGTTGAAGAACTTGAACAGATTATATCTGACTACAGAAACAATCAGCTTGAAATTGAACAGGGAATAGTCAAAGCAATTCAGCAGCTTGATGATCTTGACTCAATTGATGACACAACCTCATCAGATATGAGTGATAATCCTGAAAGTTCTGCTACTATCTCTACAGAGACAGTTCAGGAGATAGAATCCTCAGAGGTAGCTGAGCTCCCTCAGAGGACTGATTCTCCTGAAATCAAAGAGGAACCTGCTGAAGAAGAATCAGCAATTCCTGTAACAGCTGATGTAATTTCTGATTCTGCAGCAGAATCCGCCTTCACAGAAGCAGAGTCAACTGACAGAGAAACAGAAACTGAAGAGAGTTCACAGCAGCTGGATATATTCTAATCATTATGAGTTAATAACCTTGTTGATATACAGGTTCTTGGCACTTCATTCAGAATTCAGGTAAATGAAGACCAGGAATATATGCAGAAGATACTCAAGTATCTTGAAACTGTAATTGACAAGGTTGAACTTACAACATCGATCAAAGATCCATTAAAAACAGCAATTCTTTCATCTGTATTTGTTATTGATGAATTATTCAAACTTAAAAACAACAGTCCGGATTCCTCTGTAGAAAAAGAGGTTTCTGAATTGACTGAAAAGATAATTTCCTGTATAGATAATGTCTTAGAAGATTAGTTTCCTGCGGGGTTCGGGCGGGGTATATAAATCTCTTGGGTCAAACCATAAATCGGGGATTCCATATTACAGGATTGAATTGATAGCAGGCCTTGATTAAGCATGCTTAATTTTGTGCAGTGAATCAGGATATCCTGGAGGTTGAAACCCACTTGAGCTTATGAGTTCAAGAGATTTTCTCCAAGCGGCTCCGCGGGGTTTTTTATTTATTCAGCCATGTTTACCCCAATCTCCCGAATCTTATTTTTGACTATGAAATCAATTTCATATATAATATCCCCATCTAATTTAAGGAGTTTATTGTGAAATACATATTATTGCTGCTTTTTACAATATCAATTCTTGCAGGTTGCGGGACTACACAGAATTCAGTTCAGGAACCTGTACCTGAGGAAAAACCTGAGCAGCTGGAAAATACAGTTGAGAAGCCGGAATTTATTGTAATAAAATACAACTACCCTGTTGTAGTCAGGGAAACAAGAAAATATCATACAGGTGATATTGATGTATACAAAAAATATGAATATGAGAAAAATACAGATATTCTTGTTTCATGCACAACCTATGATTCAGGTGATGAAATACTTGAGTATATTAAGACTGAAAAAACAGAAAATTCTGAAAAACATCTTTACTTCAACAGCAGTAATGAATTATTAAAAACAAAACTGATTGAAAAAGACAATTCAGGCAATATTACTGAAGTTTCCATGCTTGACAGCAGCAATAATCAGATTTCAAGATCTGAATATGAATATTCAGGAAGCCTCAAGACAAAATGGAATATCTTCGATTCAAACAATGCGCTTCTGGCTTATAACACTTATTCATACGATAAAGAAGGAAATAATACTGAAATCAGAAGCTTTTCACCGACAGGAAGTCTTGAAGAATATTTTATCCATGAGATTGACAATGATGGAAACATAACATCGGTTAAGCATTATGACAGCAAAGACAACCTTATTACATCATCCAGGCATATTTTTGAAAACAGTTTAATAAAAGAAGAACTTTTCTATAAAGGAGCTAAAGCCCTTCAAAGAAAAAAAGCTTATTCATACAGCAATGACAATACAGTTCAGACCTGTGAAGTATCTGTAACAGGCGGACAGATTGTTGAAATAATTGAAAAAGAATTTTACTTTATAGAAAAAGAAAAAACAATCAAGCAATAGGAGCAGGAATCAATGCTTAATAAAAGAATTTTACTTACATTTTACATTATAATGATGCTTATCCCCTCTTTTGCTTTTTCTTCTGAAACATCATCAATGTGGATAAGACTTTATAAGAGATTTGATACTCTGGAATATAAACTCAACATAATGCAGAATATTGTTGAAGAGGACAGCAGAGATATTATACCGCTTCTGTCTGATGCTCTTATTGAAACTAATCAGATGAGAGGCAATATAGCAAATGAGACAGAAAAAAAGATTTATAATGATCTTCAGTTTCTGGCTGTAAAAAAACTTGGAGAACTGAAAGCTGTCGAAGCCCAGGATATTATTTACCGGATTATAAACGAGACAGACAATATCATTCTCAAGGGTGAAGCTATTATTGCCCTTGGAAGAATGGGTTCTACCAAATATGTTGAACAATTCAATCTCATGCTGAGAAATATCAACATGAGACTTACCGGCACAAAAAACCAGAGAGAGGATGAAATAATTGCCTATTCTCTTATACTTATGTTTGAAGATCTTAAAGTAATTGAAACATATGAATCTGTATTTAATGCGTCAGCAGGCTGGTATTCATCAAAATCAAATGTCAAAAACAGAGCCAGAATCGCACTGAAAAAAATTGTTAAAGACCCGACAGATATTCTCATAAAAATAATGAAAAGCGACTCAAAATTTAAAAATAAATATGCGGCACTCACAGCTGAATATGAATCAGAAGCACCGGATGAAAACAGGTCTTTATTTGCTGTAGCAGCGCTTGAACAGGGGTTACTGCATGTAAGCAACGATATTACAGAGCAGACACAACTGAGCAGAATCAGAACCCTGTCCTGTGAAATGATAACTGAATCTTCTTCAAAACCTTCTAATGCAATCCCCTACCTCGAAGAAATTCTTTTCAGCAGGTATGATGTCAATGAAAAACTGACTTGTATTGAAACCCTGGGAACATATACCTCAGATGAAGCTGCTCTTACCTTGAGTAAATTCCTCAAGCAGCAGAATGAATGGAAATCTGACGGAATGACAAAGCTTATTGACAGAAGATCTGTTCTTGCGGTTATCAATGCAATGGGAAACACAGGAAGCAAGGCTGCCATGGAAGAGCTCATGATTGTTGATACAGCTGAATGGACAGGAACAGTTAAAAGAGCGGCAAAAGAAGCAATTAATAAAATAAACGGTTCAAATTAATATAAACAGGGCGGCAAAACAGCCTTTACTGCAGAGGGGAGAAGATAACGCTTCTCCCCTTTTTTATTGACATCACTTATTAATAATAATATCATACATGTAAATATGGCAATTCTAACAAATACACAGATTACAAATTTATATAATGCATATAAAGATATAGATATAACCTTAAATAAAGATATAATTAAGGCTACAGGCCTGAAAACAAACGAAATTTATATTAAAGCTGCAGGAATGCAGAGGCCCTGTATTGTCTATTCAACATCCTTCACAAAAGCCCGGCTGATTGCCAATACGGAAAATAACTTCATCAACAAGACAAGGGAAGCAGGTGATCTGATTACACTCAGGATGGCATTTATGGATCCTGAAAAAAATGATGTTATTTCCTTTTTTATAAATGCAAAAGTTACAGGATACGGTGTATATGATGCTCCGAATTCATCGCTGAACTATATAAACATTGTTTTCACACAGCGTCCCCCGGATGATCTTATCATTATCATGGGGAAGCTTCTTCAGGCCAATATAAATTTCAACAAGAGAGTGGATGAAAGGATAATTGTAAACCAGAGCAATTACAGCCAGCTGGGCCTTTCATCAAGAGAAATACAGATAATTCTGCAGGAAATACCGAGAAAATCAATTCTTCTTGATATTTCAAGCTCAGGAATAAAAATAATCGGGGTAAAAGCTTTTAAATTTCACCTCAACAAGGATATAATTATTAAATTTTTCCTTAAAAACAACTCTTTCGTGGAAATTCCGGGAACTATTTTACGTTTTGATGCCCTTCCCAATAGAAATGATCTCGGTATTTTTGGTATAAAGTTCAAGGAAGACAGAATACCCTTGAGTTTTAAACTTCAGATAGAACAGTATTTTGATTCTGTCAAAAAAAAATAACTAAACGGTAATATGCTGTTTCTCGTCAGACATGTACATACGCAAGATGTTTCTACCTCTTTCATAAACATGGTAATTACTTCATGGCTGAATAAACAGAATCCGGCATAAAAACCAGTATCAGGATTGCATTTTGGAAAACAATATTATTTTTATCAAAATCCCGGAACATCTCGGGACTGAAATTAATGGATTTTTTATTAATCCGGAAATACCTCTGCCTGTTGAAAAATCAGATAAAATGGATGAAGGCTCACTGGAAGACCTTTCCTGGGAAATGATTGTTTCAGCAATGCTGAAAATTCTTGCCCATAACAGGGATTTTGAACATATAGATTACTACAGGGAATTTATACATGCTGTAAAACCTGATCTGATTTACCAGCTCACAGATGCGGGAATTGTCAAGGCAAGGCAGAATGAATTTACAACAGCTGAGGAAATATTCCTTGCGATAGAAGGGCTTGAATCAGATAATATCATAAACCTTATAAACCTTGCCCTTATCTATGAACAGCAAGGGGAAAAGATCAGGGAAAATGAACCTGTTAAAGCTGATGATTTTTTTGACAGGGCATTTGATTATTACAAGAAAGCCCTCCTTATTGACCCGGGTAACGCTGATCTCCACTACAGTGCAGCATGTTTTTTCATGGGGCAGAACAATTATGATAAAGCAAAGCATCATTTTTCAACATACGCAGTACTTGCGGAGCCTGAGACAGATGAAGAACGGGAAAAAGTCGGAAAGGCTCAGAGAATTGCTGACAGTATTAATACAAACACAACCCTGGATACCCTGTTTAAAGAATCATATGACCTGATCAAACTCGGAAATGAAGACGAGGGAATAACAAAAATAAAGGAATTCCTGAAAACCTATCCCGATGTATGGAATGCATGGTTTCTTCTCGGCTGGGGATTAAGGAAAAAAGGCAGTTACAGAGAAGCGCTTTCAGCTTTCAACAAAGTATCAGATCTCGGTGAAAGATCTGTAGATACCCTGAATGAACTTGCAATATGCAACCTGGAACTTGAAGA
Source organism: Spirochaetia bacterium (assembly GCA_963662265.2). Lineage (GTDB taxonomy): Bacteria > Spirochaetota > Spirochaetia > CADAEX01 > CADAEX01. The sequence continues at coordinate 134,704 of CAXXHA010000008.1, forward strand.
CTTGAAAGAATCAGAATCACTTCTTAAAGAAGCTCTGTCAATGGAGCATGAAAACACAAAAATCATATCCAATCTGGGAATCGTTGCAATGAAAAAAGGAAATCTTGAAGAAGCTGAAGGTTTCTTTCTCACAGTTCTTGAATATGACAGCAATGATCCTGCTGCACAGCAGTATATTGACCAGATCAGAGATTTAAAAAACAAGTAATTCCATAAGCAGTACATAAATTCAGTAAGGATTTGGCTGTATGCAGCATCTGCACATTCAGAATCAGCATACTGACAGAACCTTACTGATTTTTAATTTAAGCAGAAACTTCGTATTATCGGTCCCGCCAGAAAAAATTTAATCTTTTTTTTTATTTTTTTATCTTCCTGAGTTAAAGATTATAAACACTGATGCCGAATTAAATAAATGAGGGTTTGAGTCTGCTCATCCTAATAAGGCAGATTTCCCCCTTATCATTATTATTATCGGTAATAAATTAGGGTCTTTAACATTTTTTTTAAAAAAAATCAGGCAAGGATGCCTGTGATAATATCAGGGAGGAAGAAATGATAATTAATCACAACATGAGCGCAATGTTTGCTCAGAGAACACTTGGAAATACCAACAGAGCTTCTGAATCAAACATGGCTAAGCTCTCATCAGGTATGAGAATTACAAAAGCAGGCGATGATGCTTCAGGACTTGCTGTATCTGAAAAAATGAGAGCTCAGATAAGAGGTTTGAAACAGGCTTCAAGAAATGCTGCTGACGGTATCTCTTTTATTCAGACAAGTGAAGGTTACCTTCAGGAAACAGAAGATATTCTCCACAGAATAAGAGAACTGGCTGTACAGTCTTCAAACGGTATATACACAGCTGAAGACAGAATGCAGATCCAGGTTGAAGTTTCACAGCTTGTTGATGAAATTGACAGGATTGCTTCACACGCACAGTTTAACGGGCTCAACATGCTGACAGGACGTTTTGCAAGAGAAGATGGCCAGAATACTGTAACTGCTTCAATGTGGCTCCATATCGGTGCTAACATGGACCAGAGAGAACAGGTATTTATTGGTACAATGACAGCAAAAGGCCTGGGCGTCAGAAATGTCGGCGATGACTCTATCTTAACACTCTCAACACCTGATAATGCTAACATGTCAATCGGTATCGTTGACGGAGCTCTCAAAAAAGTTAATAAACAGAGAGCTGACCTCGGTGCTTACCAGAACAGACTTGACACAGCTATAAAAGGAATTGATGTAGGTGCAGAAAACCTTCAGGCTGCTGAATCAAGAATCAGAGACCTTGATATGGCTAATGAAATGGTTGACTACACCAAGAACCAGATCCTTACTCAGGCTGGAACAGCAATGCTTGCACAGGCAAATACTAAATCACAGTCAGTATTGCAATTACTGGGATAGAGTATTATTATTATTAAGTGACTTTATGCATTCGCATAGGGTTTTAATCAGGGCAGCATTCGGCTGCCCTGCACTGCTTTGCAGGTTAAATTAATTTGTATTTTTAAAATGTACAGTTTACAATGATCTGGACATTTTTAAAAACAATGTAATTTTAACTGTTATACATTTTTAACTTATAATTTTTACCGGAAAGACAGTTAAAGACATTGAAAATCCGTCAATAGAGCCTATGATAATATTCTGCGGCGTTATACAAATGACGGAACACGTTGTTCTTTGAAATATATACCCTCCTTCATTGGTATAACATGAAGTAGTATATCTCTCATTCGAGAGACATATTTCTTTATTTTGGGTTAAGAACAATACAAGGGCGGCGCTGAAAGGCTTTTGTATTACTTGATTCTATATACCTTAATAAAGGTTATATTAAAAACAAGGGCAGGGATGCCTTTGTATCAATTTCAAGGAGGGGCTATGATAATTAATCACAACATGAGTGCCATGTATGCAAACAGACAGCTCGGGGTTTCAGGTTCAGAAATGAGCAGAAATCTTGAAAAGCTCAGCTCAGGTATGAGAATCAATAAAGCTGGTGATGATGCATCTGGTCTTGCAGTTTCTGAAAAAATGAGAAGCCAGATAAGAGGTCTTAATCAGGCTGAAAGAAATATTGAAAACGGTGTTTCCTTCATCCAGACTGCAGAAGGCTATCTTCAGGAAACTCAGGACATTCTTCACAGGGTAAGAGAACTTTCAGTTCAGGCTGCAAACGGTATCTATACTGCTGAAGACAGAATGCAGATCCAGGTTGAAGTTTCACAGCTGGTTGATGAAGTCAACAGAATTGCTTCACATGCCCAGTTCAACGGCATGAATATGCTCACAGGTGCTTTTGCGAAAGACAACAGTACCGGAAACATTCTTCAGCTGCAGGTAGGGGCCAATATGGATCAGTCTGAAACTATGTTTATTCAGACAATGACTGCAGAGGCTCTCGGGCTTACAGATGGTCAGAATGCAAACGGAATTGTCTCAATTTCAACACCTGACGCAGCTAACATGACAATAGGAAAACTTGACAATGCCCTTAAAGCTGTCAACAAGCAGAGAGCTGACCTTGGTGCATATCAGAACAGATTTGAAATGGCATCTAAAGGTGTAGCAATTGCTGCTGAAAACATGCAGGCTGCTGAATCAAGAATCAGAGACGTGGATATGGCTGGAGAAATGGTCAACTACGTTAAAAACATGATTCTCACTCAGTCTGGCACCGCAATGCTGGCTCAGGCCAATACTAAATCACAGTCAGTGCTTCAGCTTCTGTAAGCTCTAATTGTGGATAACACGTGTTATTTTTTTAAAACTTTTGAAGAGATATCTGGACGTCATCTCTTCATTTAACAATCAGGGGAGATGAGCGCCTCTCCCCTCTTTTAAAGAGGTAAAGCAATGGAACTGGAAATTCAGGGACGAATTGCCGGAAGGCTGCCAGTTCAGATTTCAAAGCCGAAAATAGAAGCGGCGGAACAGCAGGCTCAGCAAAATGAAAAACAGAAAGAAGTTGTTGAGCTGGCAGAAAAACAGATACATGATACACAGAAAAATGTATCCAGGGATGAAATTGAAAAGTTCCTGAAAAAAGCATTAAATAATGCTTCAATATTAAACAGGGATCTCAAGTACACAATAAACCGGGACACCAACCGCATTATCGTTAAAGTGGTCGATAAAACCACCGATAAGGTGATTAAGGAGATACCCCCTGAAGCTATCCAGAGATTACAGGACAGTATCCGGGAAGCAATCGGTCTGCTTGTTGACGAACAAATTTAACATTTCAGGGGTAATAATTTTCCAATGTCAGATATTACTATCCCCGGTGTTACAAGCAAATTCAACTCAGACAAGATTATTGAGGGACTGATGAAAGTTGAGCGAATTCCGCTTGAAAGGCTTGAAAAGCGGAATGAGCTTAACAATACAACGAAAAAAGTCTGGCAGGACCTGAACAGGAAAATATCAACTTTCAGAGATTCAGCAAAAGACCTGTACAGTTTTCAGAATCCGTTCGAAGATAAAAATGCAAACTCATCAGATACAGCAGTTCTGACAGCAACCGCAACACGGGATGCTGTTGTCGAGAAAAGAAATATAAAAGTAATTAAAACCGCAAAATCTGATAAATTCATATCACGGTCCATTGACAGGAATTTCAAACTCAAAGGGGGAATCTACACATTCAGTGTGGGGGACAAGGATATTTCTGTTAATTTCAGAGGTGGTTCATTAAAAAGCTTTTCAGATATAATAAACCGGGAGGGAGGTGAATATTTAAAATCCTCCATAATCCGTGTTGACAGGGATAATGTTTTTTTTGTACTTGAGTCAAAAAAGACAGGCTCTGAAAACAAGCTTGATTTCAAAAAAGAAGCTCTTTCATTTGCAGAAGATGCCGGAATAGTCGAAAAAAAAAATACATCACTAAGAAACATAATCCCGGATAAATCTGTTATCAAGCAGTGGACAGCTCCTCTCAGTGAAACAGGATATCATATTGAAAATAATTCTCTTTCACTGAACCCGGGAAATGAACTACAAATACCACTTTCCCCTTCAGTTAAAACTGATGATAAACTTGTGCTTGAAATGACTGTTAAAATTACAAATATACCTGAAACAGAATACATCCCTCCCCAGCCTCCTCCGGGGCCTCAAATACCTGAATCAGGCGACCTTACCTACAGCGGAATCACTGTAAAAAATGAGTCATTCAACATAGATCTTCCTGAGTGGAAAGAGCCGCCACCTCCTGAGAAAATTGATGATTTTTCATTTATATTTTTAAAAGCTGACGGATCTGTAAAAAATCTTCAGGAACTATCAAACACGGAAGATGAACAGAAAATAAGCATAGCTCTTAAAGATTACGGTGCAACTGTAGAATCCCTTAACTTCAGAAACAGGAACACATCAAGGAAAATAACTGTATCTGATATAAAAATCTACAACCCGGAAGAGAGAGGGGACTATATCCCTGTAAACCCGGTCACATCTGCATCAGATGCGGAACTTGAAATTGACGGTATAAAAGTGACAAGGACATCGAATGAAGTTGATGATCTTATACCTGGAGTCACACTTAATCTGAAGTCTGAAAGCAGCAGAAACATTGAAATTGATGTAAAACCTGACAGTGAGAATATAAAAAATACAATAATCAACTTTGTGGGAAGCTACAACAATCTCCTGACAGAAGTTCAGATACTGACACGGAATAACCAGGAGATAATTGATGAAATAGAATATTTCTCAGATGAGGAGAGGGAAAAAGCTCAAGGCCGGCTGGGACTCCTTCAGGGGGAAATATCTCTTACACAGCTGAAAAGCAGCCTTCAGAGAATAATGATGAACAGCTATCCATGGAACGAAGACAACACGCTGTCGATTCTTGCGGAAATAGGAATATCCACTAATTCCACAGGCGGAGTCAATGCTGCAAAACTCAGGGGATATATGGAAATCAACGAGGAAAAGCTTGACAGTGTAATTGAATCTCATGGCGAAGATCTTAAAAACCTTTTCGGAAATGACACAGACAATGATCTTGTAGTTGACTCGGGACTAGCATATACGGCAGACAGCTATACAAAGGCATATAATGAAACCGGCGGGATTATCGCTCTTAAGATAAGCACAATTGACAGAAATATCAAAAGAAATGATACAGACATAGAAAACTACAACCGGAAACTGGAGCAGAAAGAGCAGGAACTCAGGCGTAAATACGGAATGATGGAAGGGGCTCTGCAGGAGATGGAAAAATCATCAAAATCGCTTCAGAACCTGAACAACAATAACTCGCGTTAGTTTTTAAAACAAAAATTACCATTCCCTTCCCTGCTTATGCAAAGAATCTCTTAAATCTTTGTTTTTTGTATGCCGATTTATATAATATACAGTGTAAGATAGTTGAATATACAAAATACGAGGTTTAAATTTGCAGATTTATATAGATAATGAAAAACTGGATTTCCAGCTTGAAACAGAGAAAACACTGGATGAAATACTGGATGCTCTTAGCAGATGGCTATCTTCGGAAAATTACTATATTTCAGAACTGGCTGTTGATGATAACATAATTGACCACACAGATACAGATAAAATATCATCTCTTAAAATTGATCATATATCAAAAATCAATATTTCAACATATTCTTTTCTCGAACTGAAAATATCACAGCTGGATGCAATCCAGCAGTACTTTATACTTGTGCTTAAAAATATTGACGAGGGAAACAGGGAAAGCCTTATCAATGTTCTCAAAGACTACAGCAACATTAAACCGCTTCTGAAAATAAATATTGATAAAGTCTACGAGAATAATTCAGGTTTTATTGAAACTTTTCTTTCCAATGAATCTGATATAGAAAGTCATAAAGATGAGATAAAAGTTTTTTCAGAAAATATTATAATAATTGCGGAAAGCAGGAAGAGTGAGATTCTGTCCCCTGAAAAGGAACTGGATCAGCTTAAAAACCAGTTTGAGAAAACAGCCGAAGAGGCTGGAAATGTTTCCATACTGCTGCAGACAGGCAGGGACAAAGAGGCTATGGACAGGGTTATTGAATTCATAGAATTCCTGAAGAAATTTTCACGAATACTCAGCATCCTTGATATGAAGAAAAGCATTCCCCTGAATAAAAGTGATATACAGGATTTCAATTCAATGTTGTCTGAACTTTGCAATGCAATTGAAAACTCTGATTCTGTACTTGTCGGAGACCTTCTGGAATATGAAATTGTTCCTGTAGTTGAAAATATTTTATCAGATTACAATAATTAAAACAGTTTATATCTGCTTGAAAAATCAATGATACGGAGAAGAAAATGTTAAACCATTTGCCACTGCTGCAAACCACAATTATCCAGACTGCTGATAAAACAACAATGTATATAACTGGCGGTATTGTTGCTGTATTCATTATTTTTCTCATAATCGGTGCAAATGCCAACAAGGGGAGCAGCAGTTCAGGCAGCAGCACATCATCAAAACCTGTTTCACCGAGGGCGGGCAGGAAAAAATTCCGAAAACATGCAAAGAAGCTGAATCTTAGCCCGCTTCAGGTAAAACTTCTCGAAGATATAGCAAAGAGATACAAGGTTCCCTCCCCCATCAATTTTTTTACAAACCCTAAAGTATTCAATACAACCATGAAAAAAGCTATCACAGATTATGAAAACGGCTCCTATGCGCCCCAGGTCAGGGAAAGTTATAAAACAGCTTTATTCAGCGTGAAGCAGAAACTTGACAGATATTCCGGCACAAAGAAATCTTTCAATACAACAAGGCAGCTTAAATCAGGACTGAATATAACACTGGTTTCAGATTCTAATATCAGGTATCAGACACATATCGTAGCAAATCTTAAAGATGCAGTCTGTGTAAGCATACCACTGCAGTCAGACGGAAGTTATATAAGATGGAAAAAATGGCAGCAGCTTGAAGCTTCTTTCTTTGAAAGAGGCGATAAGGGTTTTTCATTCAAGACCAAGGTCATGGGCTACAGCAAGATTAAAAATGAAACCTGCATAATGCTTCAGCATTCCAATTCACTCATACAGTCACAGCAGAGAAAATATCCCAGAAAAGCACTGGGACAGCACTGCTACTTCTTCAAGATTAATATAATGACAATAGGAAGAGGCAAAAACAGGCAGAAAAAAGCAGTTATGGCTGACAACAAAGGCAGACTCGGAAATATTCTTGAAATTTCTGCAGGGGGATGCAGTATAAAATCATCAAACAGCCTTCAGAAAGGGGAACTGATAAAAATAAATCTTGATATGGGTCAGAAAAAAATGGGAATTCTGGGTAAAATTGTGAATACCAGAAGAGAAGGACTCGGTGCCACAATAATGCATATACAGTTCACAACTATATCAAGAACCAACCTTAATTCAATAAATACATATGTGTACGGTATAGATGAAAGAGGAAGCATACTTGATTATTAACAGATGATAGATAAATTTCATCTGTTGATAATCATATATCAACTTTCTTTTGATTTTTAATTTTTTCAAATAATGATGTTTATTTTTATCCCGATATTTGAAAAATTATTTTTTATTGTGTATATTCTTATTCAGTATTATGGAAATTATATCTTTACAAAATATCGTAAAAAAAGAATCATTTCTCTTTTACAGAAATGAATACAATGCAGATGCTGTTTTTGTCTATGGAAGCAGCAAAACAGAAGAAACTGTGCCGGTCTATTTCTCGGTGGAAAGAACAGCGGCTGGTATTCCTGTTATTACATCAAAATTTATACGGCATCTTAATTATCCGATGCTGGGAGCATCTGCACAGCTGAAAAAACTGATAACAGAACTGGAAAAAAAGGGGGAGCTGCCCTGAAAAAGATAACTTCGTTTTCAACAGAAGATACAGAGAAAGCAGGGGTAAAACTCTCCAGGCAGCTGAAGCCGGGTTCAGTTATTTCAATGACAGGCCCAATAGGCAGCGGTAAATCTGTTATGACAAGGGGAATAGCCAGAGGTCTTGGAATTGAAGACAATATAACAAGCCCCACTTTTACACTTATCTGTGAATATATGGGAAAACTGCCTCTGTATCACATGGATCTTTACAGAATTTCCGATTCAGATGAATTCGAGATGATAGGCGGTAGAGACCTGATATATTCAAACGGCATATCTGTTATAGAATGGGCTGAAAAAATAGAAGAATATCTGCCGGAGAAGATGATTCATGTCAATATCGACATAAACAGTGACGGAAGCAGAAATATTAGAATAACAGGAACAGAATAATGAGTATACTTGTTTTTGATACAGCAACAGAAAAACTTTCTGCAGCACTGAAGGCAGGGGGAGATATTTTTTCAATATCTGTAGAACAGGGTTTTAAACACTCGGAAAAACTGCTTCCTTCAATTGAAAAACTATTTGAACTGTCAGGGACAACTGTGGATGAACTGGAGTTTGTAGGCTGTACAAGGGGTCCCGGATCATTTACAGGCCTGAGGATAGGGATGGCTACTGCCAAGGGACTTGCTTTCGGGAAAAAAATCCCTGTCATATCAGTACCCACTCTTGATTTTTTAAGCCGGGGGTATGAAGGATTTGACGGTGCCGTGCTGCCTGTCATAGATGCAAGGAAAAACAGGTTTTATACTGCTGTATATTCAAAAGGCAAAAGAATTACTGACTATATTGATGCAACACCTCTTGAGATAGCTGAATCAGTCGGCAGTTACAGCAAAGTTCTCCTGACCGGCCCACATTGCGGAATGCTGATGGAAAAACTTGATGATAAAGGGAAATTTACTCTGGATCCTTTCTTCGGGATCAGTAAAATAAATTTTTTAATAGATATTTGTGAAAATCTGTATAATAATGGAGTAACTGATTCAGATTCGCAGGGTCCGGTTTATATACGGAAAAGCGATGCTGAAGAAGCCCTTTCCACGAGGAAATAATGAAATATTCAGAAAATTCTGAACTTTTGGATAGTAAAATTATGCATGATAATGAAACAGTATCTATAGATGAAGATTTTTCAGAACTTGCGGAAATACCTGAAGAAATAGAAGAGCTCGGAGTTCTTGATGAGAGTGAAGAAGAATTAACTGATACAGCATCTTCGGCAGGGCTTTACTACGAGGCGCTTTTCTCATCTGAAAAAAACAAGTTCAACAAGGCATCAGTACCTGTATTATTCCTCACAAACAACCTTAAAATCCACTGGATAAATGAGACAGGAATTTCTTTTATCAATTTAGAGACACCAGTTGAGAATAAATATATCCACAGTGTTTTTTCACCCTATCTTAATGAAGAAAGGATGAAAAACATATATAAATCTATTTTAACCGATAAAACAGGTTTTACATGGAAAGGCAAGGTTGAACTTTCAGGACGCGACAGAATAACATCTACAGCAAATATGATAATTTTCCCCTATTTCGACTGCAAAACAGATTCAGAAAAACCAGAAGCATATATCGCATATATAGATGATCTTACAGAAGAACATAACAGTCTTCTTCGGAATACATTCAAGAGCCTTCTCGATGCATCAAAACTCAAGGATGATGATACAGGAAATCATGTAGAAAGGGTAAATCAGTACTCGCACAGAATTGCCAGAGCACTTTACAACAGACCTGGATATGAGGAAGTTGACATGGATTTTGTTATGAATATCAGCTTTCTTGCAGCAATGCATGATGTAGGTAAAATAGGGACACCTGATGATATACTCAATAAACCCGGCCCGCTTACCGATATGGAATGGGACATAATGAGGGAACATACAATCAACGGGGCCTTCATCCTGAGTTCCTATCCCAACAGGATGGCAGTTGAAATAGCAAGGTCCCACCATGAAAAATGGGACGGTTCCGGCTACCCTTATAACCTGTCAGGCACTGATATACCACTGTCCGCCCGGATTGTTGCTATTGCAGATGTCTATGACGCCCTCAGAATGAAAAGAGTATACAAAGAGGGTTTTTCACATGAAAAAACATATTCAATAATTCTTGAAGGGAGAGGCAAACATTTTGATCCCGACCTCATAGATATCACTAATGAGTTTGAGAATGAACTAGATGTTCTTTTCTCAAAACTCTCAGATACTGAATAAAATATTGTCTACTGATTTGATTTGAAATCCGACTGATAATTTCATTTCACAAAACCATATTTCCGGCTTTATAAATATATAATCAGTTATTAAACATGTCATTGAGTGAAGGAATTGTATCTGCAGAAGAACGGGCTGCTGCCCTGTTTTCCTCCTGTATCGCGTCATAAACCTCTTTTCTGAACACTTTCACGTTTTTGGGAGCATTTATACCGATTTTAACCTGATCGCCTTTTATATCTACCACAGAGAGTTCAATATCATCGCCTATAATAATACTTTCATTTAGTTTCCTTGACAGTATAAGCATCTAGCGGCCGCCTTTTGCTGCAAGTTCATCAAGGATATAATGACGGGTCTTCCATTCCGGATTTGTGGAGATAAACTGCTTGCCCAGTCTTTTTTCCCTGTTTATTATAACAGGCCCCTGAAGATTAGCACTCATCTTCTTCTGATCTTCCGGTATGGTTACAATTGCAAATATAAGCATGTTTTCAGATTCCGCAGAATCGGGGAATATTTCGCTGTAATCATTCCTGTCAACATCGGCAGTATAATCAGGTTTGATTATTTTCGGATCAATAAGAATAAATGCAAGATCCGGAACTTCAATCGACTGAAGCCAGTAGAAAGGCCACTGTTTGGCATTTAAAAGTGCATATTCAGTTATATGTTCAAATCCAAGTATTCCGGCCGGAAAATTTATCCTCTGCCTTTCATTAATCTCGATTTCTCCGAAAGGTTTTGTTTCAAGCTTCATTAAATTACCTCAAAAAGTCAAGTAGTGTCGGTTTCAGTATCCTTGCAGCTGTCTGAAGGGATGCAGTACGTGTATGCTCAAGCATCTTAAGTTCTGTAATAGCCTCTGCCATATCAATATCTGTTTCCCTCGAATCCATTGCAGTAATTTCAGGAATTTCATAGGCAATCCTGTTTTTCACAAGCTCAAGCCTTTCATCCGCAGCCCCGAGTTTCGCAGTTCTCGATACAAGGTTGTTAAGAGACTGCTGTATTCCCTTCATGGCCCCGCTTCCGATATCAAGCGTATTTCCCGTATAAAGAGTATCCCTGAGTTTAATAACCATATCAAAGACTGATCCGCCCGATATTCTCGCTTCGGTGTTTATATTGTGCGGAGGCCGGGAGCTGAAAGAGCTTATAACACCCAGGTCTTTGAGAACTGTCCCTTCTTTCGCATCTTCAAGCCATATCTGGTGAGGTTCTGTTGTTGTAAGCATGAGGGAATTCTTAACCGGATCCACAGATGCTTTTACAGGGACTCCTGAATCATTTATCTTTGCAATGACAGCGTGGATATTGTCGCCCTCTTTGAGTTTAATCTCAGTGCTGTCAATAAGTATGGATGAATCCTCCCTTACAATAAAATCGTCAGAATTTACCGAAGATATGATAATCTGGTCCTCAGCCCAGAAAATATTGTTGCCCGGGAAATTTGATTCAATATATGAACCTTCAGATATTTCCGCATTGTTTCTCTTTACAGTGCCTGTATATTCAACAGAGGTGATAATTTCCTTCCCTCCTCCGTCAACATATCCGGAAAAAGTCCTGAACGCATTGCTCAAAGACCTGTCGCCTGCAAAAACAGATGTTCCCTCGCCTGATCTTGCATTTGCTATATTTACAAGTTCATCAAGGAGCTGGTTAACCTCATCGCCCATGATGGCAGTGTCTTCTTTCCGGTAAACACCGTTTGCCCCCTGCACAGCAATTTCATTAACCCTGTTCATGATTCCTATGGCTTCCTGTAGATACCCTTCCGCAATTCTGCTCCTGCTCTGAATAACTCCTATATTATCGCTGAACTGGTTGAGCCTTGTGATATGGGATTTATACCTGACAGAATGTGATGCCGCAATCGGATCATCACGGAGATCCTTTATCCTTGTCTGGTCAGCTATCTTGTTCTGTATATCGTTAAGCTGTTTCTCCCTGGCCCTCAGGTAGAAATTCATATCATTGCTGGACATATCAGTACTGATTCTTTTCATCTTTTAACCTCTACACACCCATTCTGTTGATTATTGTATCAAGCATTGTGTTCATCTCCGAGATAAACCTCGCAGCAGCAGCATATCCGTGCTGGTACTTGATCATCTGGGAAAGCTCCTCATCAATATTCACCCCTGATATTGACTGCTTCATATCTTCGAGATCCTTCATAATAAGTTCCTGTGTCTCGAGAGATCCTTCAGCCTCCTCACCCTTAAGTGCAATATCAGCAACTGTTTTCGAGAAATACTCATCAAAGCTGTTGAGCTTTCCCACCATCAGCGGCTTGTTACGGAGCGATGCAATTGCAAGAGCTGCTGAGCCGTCTCCAGGATTTGCAGGCCGCCCGTTTTCTCCGAAACCTGCAGCTATAGACATAGGGTCGCTTTTAATAGCCCTGTTTATCTCTATCCAGCCTGAGGGGTGGCTTAAAGGTGCTACTGCATATTCAGCATCCTTCTCTCCCGCTGCAAGAACTGAAACAGAGCCGGCCTCTTCCCAGTCAAATGCTCCTTCAGCGCCCGAGAGCTGAAGAATGCCTGAATATCCTGCAAGGAATTCTCCCGAATCCTCGATATGCCTTATGGCGAAATCAGGATTATTTATATCGCTTGCAGTAACAGCCCTCAGTGTGAGTCTGTTTTCATCATCAAGAACAGCATTTACTTCTGCCTGTGAATTATTTATTCTGTCCATGACATCTGCAACTGTATCTGTCGGATAATAATCAATATCTATGTTCCCGTCAGGTCCGGGAAGAGTCATCTGCCCCCTGAGGCCTACAAGAGCTTCCGGTTCCAGCTGATTGGTCCCCGATACCCTGAATATATATGTGGAATCAAATTCCCCGTCGCCGTTTCTGTCATAATTACCCTCAACAGAAGTGACAAACGGGTATTCACGAAAGAAATCAAGGCCGGTTGTGCCGTTTTTGCCCCATCCCTTCCTGTGAAGATTGTTCACATTATCAATAAAATTGACTGTCATGAGGTCAAGCTTCTGAATTTCCTCTCTCAGGTCGTTGTCCCTCAGTTCAATAAGGGATGCAAGGCTTCCCCCCTTGAAAAAGGCCTGCTGCCCTGATTTTTCCCAGACAACCCTGGAATACCCTTCATTTACAGGATCAATATCTGTTGAAAGATAGTTTACAGCCCTTCCCTGGATAAGATGAAGACCTGCCGTATGTACCTGGAACTCATCAGGGTCCCTGTTGTCGACAGTAATATCTATCTTTGAGGAAAGTTCGTTGACAAGCAGGTCCCGCCTGTCAAGAAGATCATTCGGATTGTCTCCCATAGCCTTGACTTTCACTATTTTCTCATTGAGTCCTGCTATATCTGAAAGAATTGAATTTATCTGATAGACAGTTGCTGATATATCGCTGTCTGCCATGTCTCTTGTTTCCTTGAGCGACTTGTATCTCTGATGAATCCCCGAGATCAGCGCTTCACCTCTCTGGAGAACAGCCTGACGGGTTGCAGATTCATTCGGGTTCAGGGAAAGGTCCTGCCATGATTCCCAGAATTTATCCATCATTGATCTGACAGAATATTCACCAGGCTCATTATAAATCTGCTCTGTCATCAGAATATACTTGTCCCTGTTTTCCCAGTACCCTTTCAGATTATTCTGGGCTACAATCCGCCCCTCAAGTAGTTCATCCTTGATCCTTTCAACACTTACAGCAGTCACCCCCTGCCCTATCTGGCCCGGAGTATTTTCCCTGTTGAGATGGGGAGCGTAAAGAGGATCAAAAGGCTGCATTTTCACTCTCTGTCTGCTGTACCCTTCTGTTGATGCGTTTGTTATGTTATGTCCTACAGTTGTCAGTCCCTTGTTATGAGCAATAAGGCTTCTTTTTCCAATCTCAAGTCCTGTAAAAGTTGACTGCATACTTCTCTCCTCTCTAAAGTTCCCTGTCCAGCACCATGGGCTGGTGGATTACCTGGCTTCTGCATCCGGAAACATCATAAATTGTCCCTTTTCTGTGCGGGTAGACTTCATCAAGAACCTTATCAACAGTAGAAACAACTGTATTGACATATGTTTCTATCCGGGATGTGATGTTTTTAACCTTCATTACACCTACCTTAAGTTCCCTGTAAAGGGAAATCAGGATCTCCTTCCTGTCATGGCAGAACATCGAAGCAAAAAGATAGAAGCTCTTTACATCATCATCCCTGCAGTAAAGCCTCATGGCCTGATACACGGAATTCCGCTCCTCTTCTATTTCACTTATCCGGGAAGCAAGCTTATTCATTTCCCTGATCTTTTTTTCAAGCGATGGCCAGTCTTTCCTGATGAGAATTTCCTTGATTTTCTCTTCAACAGAGGAAAATCTGTTTACAAGAGCTATTTCCTTTCTCATCAGGTTCTCAAGATTTTCAGTGTAGGTTTCAAAAGTCAAAAATATCACCTCTTAAAATCAGTCCAGTTAGCCAATTCCAGAACTCCTGAGTTTTGGAATTGCAAAGGCTTTCAGACAGGTAAAAACCTTACATTGCAGGATTTTTTACCTGTCGGCCCTACAGGACTTTTCTGAAAAACTGTTGTTTTACGGAAAAGTCCTATGTACTTGATTATCGGTATTTAAAAAAAAGTAATGAGGTATTTTATTTCCAGGCAGGGGGGCATGTGATGTATTGAACAGGAAGATTGATTTAAACCTCTTTGCTGAAAAAGCGACTGAGAGGGGCAATGAGAAAATACTTGAAAAATACCCCTGCAGCTGGGGAAATACAGCTATTTAAGATTATTCAGAGTTTTCAGATCGTTCAGAAGCTTCCTGTCATCAGGAACTATTTCAAGCCCCTCCTCGACAGTAATACGGGCTTCTTCATAATCCTGGTTATTGAAATAATCTGCAAACCTGTTGTGATAAATTACACCTATATTATAGATAACTGCCTTTTCAAGCTGAAGCAGTCTCTCATCATCAGATTTTTCAAGAGCCCTGTTTACAAGATCAAGGGAGGCGACCCAGCCTTCGGAATTTGCGGTGCGCTCAATTTCAGAGGAATATATATAGACATAATACTCATAGTATATTTTATCAGGGATCTCCCTTTTCGCCCTCTTTTCTTCCAGAAGAGAAAGAGAATTACTGAAATTTCCATTCTGTATTTCAATATAGAGCTCTTTCTCATTTATTTCATAAAATACATCTTTTTTTATATTCCCTGGAAGAAGGGGGAAACTGACATACTTATCATATAGAGCTTTTGCAGACACTGTATCATCAGAAGACAGATTATCAATAACCATATTCTGGTACAGGGTAACAGCTGTATCTGAAATAATTTCAGAAAATCCGTACTCGGAATAGATGCATTCGAGAAAATAAAGAGCATCTGAATACTTCTTCCTGTTATTCAGGACAACACAGTAGTTTTTGAATTCATTAAGCATATCACGGTATGATTCTGTGCTGTTCAGAATAAAACACCTGTCAACAGCAGGGGCGACAGTATCCTTGAAATTACCCTTCTTCTGAAGCTGTGCAATTCTGTTCTGAAGAATCAGGGCTAAAAAATCTTTTTTCCCTATCTTTGTTCTTTTCATGTAATTTCCCGGAGGAGTATAGACAAATCCTGTCTTGCCGAAAGAATCTGCAAATTCCTTTTTCACCCCCGGATCAAAGCCGTACACTGTCGTGGTTTCAACATCTATCTCCCCGCCAGCTGTAATCACCCTGCAGAAAGCATGGTCTGATGTAAGAACCCCCTCAACTTCAAGACCTGTCGCTTCGGCAGCCGCATAATACAGAATTCCCGATGAGACGCAGTTGTAAAGCCCCTCATCAAACAGCCTGTCAAGATCTGTTATATATTCTTCATATTTATTGAAAACCCGGCTGTGAAGAAATTCGAGAAGAAGTTCCCCTTTTTCCCGCTCAGATCCTTCCAGCACACCCTTCTCAGCCGCATATGATTTAAACTGCCTGATAATGCTCATATACCTGTCCAGGTAAGAGGGGATTCTGTCTCTTTGAACTCCTGAGAAATAAAGAGCAGCTTCAATGAATTCATGATTTTCAAGGCTTCTCTTTAATCCTATTTTCACAGCATATATTTCAGGTTCAATTCTAAGATCCCACTCCTGAAATGAATAAAGGGGAGCTACAGATATAATGAGTAAAAACAGAAGCATTAATTTTTTTCTAAAATAAAATATTTCCATATTTTCAGTTTAATTAGTATCATATATTATGAAGTATTGCTCAATCAAGCTGAAAGAGCAGTTTCGGAAAATCAAAGATATTATTATATGTTTACTGCCTATAAACTCAGTATGGAAAAAAAGTATCTGAACAGCAGAAAACATGTTTTAAAACTGCCGAGGATAATCCCGGCATACCGGATCACAATCCGGAATAAATATAAAACAGGAGAGAATAATGACACCGGATAAAGATGTTGTAATTATAGGCGGAGGCCCTGCAGGCCTTACAGCTGCGCAGTACAGTTCAAGATCAAACCTGAGAACACTGATGATAGAGGAAATGGCTCCTGGCGGACAGGTTATACTTATAAGTGATCTGGAAAATTATCCAGGATTTCCGGAGCCTGTCAACGGAATGGAACTTTCACAGAAAATGGAAGAGCAGGCAAGAAAATTCGGAAGTGAAATTATAAACGGTACAGTGAAAAAACTGGAAAAGAAAGACAATATTTTCTATATAGAAGCAGACGGCAAAACAATAACCTCATATGCTGTAATAATAGCAACTGGCGCAAAACACAAGGAACTCGGAGTTCCGGGTGAAGAGGAATTCAAAGGAAGGGGTGTATCATACTGTGCGACATGTGACGGCCCCTTTTTCAGAAACAAGAAAATACTTGTCATCGGCGGGGGAGACGCAGCCTGTGATGAAGCAACATATCTTTCAAAGCTGACAGATAAAGTTGTGATGATACACAGAAGAGACAGGTTCAGGGCGCAGAAATCACTGGCAGACAGGGTTATTCACAATAAGAACATCGAAGTAAGATTCAATACTGTCTGCAAGGAAATAAAAGGCTCAATGAAGGTGGAAAATGTTGTTCTGGAGAAAACAGATGATAAAACATCATATGAAGAGGAATTTGATGCTGTTTTTGTATTTATAGGGTCAGTTCCCCAGACACAGGCTGTCGATGATCTTCCAAAGGATGATGGGGGATACCTTCTTGCAGACTGCAATATGGAAACATCTATAAAAGGGCTTTATGCTATCGGCGATGTACGGGCGACCCCTTTCAGACAGATAATAACAGCATGCGGCGACGGGGCTATTGCAGCACACTCGGCAGTTCTCCATATTGATGACCTCATGGGAGAGGCTTACGTTTAATATATGTTGATTAAAAGGCTGCTGCTTATACTCTTTACATTACTGCTGCCTGCCATGCTGTATTCTGAAAATCTGAATTTTTATTCAGATGAAACTGATGAAAAAATAATTAGAAATATAACAGACAGCATGAGCAGCAGCCAGCTTGCTGGACAAATACTGATGTTCGGATACTGGGGTGAGAAACCGTCAAAAGAAATTCTGGACTGGATATCGGAAAGAAACATCGGAGGTGTAAAGATATTCGGATGGAATGCAAAAAACCTCTACACTCTCCAGAAATCGATTAAAAAAATGCAGAAAACTGCTGCAGATACTGAATTTTCAATTCCCCTTTTTATCGCTTCCGACCAGGAGGGGGGATGGGTCAGGCATGTCAAGGGAACAACTTCCATAACACCCGGAAATATGGCTCTTGGAGCAAACAGGTATATCAAGGATTCATATGATACAGGAAGGCATATAGGCGATCAGCTTGCATATCTAGGTATAAACATGAATTTTGCACCTACTGTCGATATACTTATAAACCACGATGCCCATGTCATAGGACCGCGTGCATTCTCCGATGACCCGCTTGATACAGCTGTTCTTGCAACCTCCTACATGAACGGGATGAGAGAAGCAGGGATAATCCCGACAGCAAAGCATTTCCCCGGCCACGGGAGATCAGCCGATGATTCACACGGAAAACTGCCTCTGATAGATGTTTCACTTGAAGAGATGGAAAAGACTGACCTTCTCCCCTATGATTTTCTCATACGGGAAAACATTCCTGCAATAATGAGCGGACACATTGCTTTTCCCTCAATAACCGGGAAAGAAATACCAGCGTCCCTCTCCCCTTTCTTCCTCAAAAAACTTCTCAGGGAAAAAATGGATTTCAAAGGGCTGATAATAACAGATGATATGAGAATGTCCGGCTCCTACTATGTCAGCGGGGACATTGCAGACAACTGTCTTGAAGCTGTGAGGGGAGGAAATGATATAGTCGAAGTGTCCCATGGAGTTGATGATTACGAAAGAATATACAGACTGATCCTGAATGAAATAGAGACAAACACGGAATTTAAAAAGCAGGTTAAGAGGAGTGTCGAAAGAATTATCAGAATAAAGCTTGAGTATCTGAAAGATGATAATGGAAGATACCGTTTCGCAAGTATAAATTCAGATGATATAGAAAAACACATCCCTTCAGCCGAGGCTGAGGAATTCTTTTTCCAGAATGCTTTCAGAAGCATCTCCTATGCAGGAAGTGAAAAAACTCTGCCGAAAATCGATAAAAATGAGCGTATCCTCCTTGCAGGCCAGTTCAAACTCTTCTTTGACGAGGGGAAAAAAAGATTTCCGGAAGCAGATACCTATTATTTCCCGTATGCACCATTCTTCAAGGCACAGGAAAAGGATTTAAGGAATCTGCCGGCATCGGCAGCCGGTTACGACAGAATAATCTACTGCATGGCAAATCCGGGCAGCATGGAACTTTTAAAGAAACTTGAAAAAATGGATGACAGGATTATAGTGCTTTCAACCCTGTCTCCTGTTTATATAAGCCAGCTTGACTGGATCAGGTACGGCGTTGCTGTATACGGAACAGGGAGAGAATCTTTTACAGCAGGATTTGCCGCAATTGCCGGCGATATAAAGCCTGAAGGAATTCTCCCGTTTAAAGAGGATAATTAGGAACTGATTTTGGGCTGGAAAAAATACAACAGCAGATACAGAGACAAAATGCTCAAACTCCTTACACTGAAGGAGTTTGAGGCGATATCCTTTACAACAAGGTTCATAAACAGATCAAAGCTTGGCCTTTATGAAAAAAAGGAAACCATACTCATTCACACAGATTCTGATGATAA
>CAXXHA010000009.1:0-59322 GCA_963662265.2 Spirochaetia bacterium
TGATACAGCTGTAATTTATCTCGATCTTGTTCCATACTCGAAAATAGATATTATTCACGGCAGCAGAGAAGTTGTAACTCCCCTGTGGCTTCTGAGACAGATTATAGACAGCCTGACGGAAAGCGGGGAAGAGTTCAGAATTAATACCCAGGAGAATATTCTGTACCAGATGGGTTATGATACACCTACACCTGCAGATATATATTTAAACAACAGCATTCCTTCAGTTTCACTGCTGAGTTCGGAAGAAAAAAAACAGAACAGCAGCAGGCTGGAAAGCATAACAGGTTTAAGAATGTTTCTTGAAAATCTTTCCGGAAACATTGATATCAAATCACCGGAAAACTGGGACAGGCATTATTTCATGATGAATGCTGCCGGGGAAAATATAATTGCGGATGAATACAGTTTCATTATCATATATATAATATCAACAGGACTGCTGATTGCTTTTTCAGTTATTTCAGGGAAAAAAGTCTTAAGATATGCTGGTAAACTCTTTAAGTATTTCTGGGTTTTAATCTATTTCTTTATACTGATTTTCCTGTTTCTTCTGATATCAACTTTTATCACAGTCATGATAACTGATATTAAATCGTC
The DNA here is from genome assembly GCA_963662265.2 of Spirochaetia bacterium. Lineage (GTDB taxonomy): Bacteria > Spirochaetota > Spirochaetia > CADAEX01 > CADAEX01. The sequence continues at coordinate 601 of CAXXHA010000009.1, forward strand.
ATATAATATCTGGAAAGAATCGCCTTTTTTTCTGCTGATACTGAAAATTTCAATTACAACGCTGCTCTTCTTTCTTTCCCTGTTTCTTCTGAAAAAAATAAAGCTTCCTGTTTCCGGAAGTTTTTACTCAGCAGCTGCAATTTTTGTATTCCTGATAAATTTAATGATATTCCAGTTCATGAATGTCTCACTTTCCCTGTTTGCTGTCTGGGGCCTGATATGGACAATGCTCTTTTCATTATTCAAAAGCCGGCTGATAAAAACTTTATGCATGCTTTTATCTTCTGTTTTTATTATCTACATTGTATTTTATACTTTCTCAAAACCGGCATACAATATCTGTGAAACTATTCTGTTTGATAAATTAAAGGGGAATATTCTCACTTCATTTGTAATTCTCCCGTATATCATGATGATAATCAGAATACTTATTTCACGGACACATATAGAATCAGCAAAATACAGGGCGCTCAGGAGAACGATATATTCAGGTACAGCGCTGCTGATAATATTCCTTCTTAACTTTTATATAAAGAACAATCCCTTTCCGCCGGGAAACATGCAGCCGGTCTCGTACAGCCAGACAACAGATATAAACAGAAATGAAACAGTCATCAATATAACAAGTCCCTACAGGACAGGGAATATATCATTTTTTTCAGGAAACAATGATTATTCAATAAATTCAGATAAAACAGAATACATGGTTTCTGAAAAAAGCGACAGGCAGCTTTTAACAGTAAATAAAAAATCATCATCTTTTCTTGACAGAAAAAACATTATTCTGGAAATACAGGCAGAAGGATTTCCGGAAAATTTTTATATAGATTTCTTTACAAAGGATGACCCTGTTATTCTTGACTGTAATTACCCATTCACTTTGTTTAAGAATATAAACAAAGGTACTCTTCATATTGGTAAAAATCCCCCCTCCCCCCTTATAATAGATATGCTACTTCCTGAAGACACATCAATATGGTTCAGAATAAGAGCTGTTTCAGAGACTTTTCCTTTTGATAATAAACTTAAAGGGAATAACAAGGTTTTTAAACAGAAATTTGAGATCATAAAAAGTACAGATGGATAATATTTTTTTTCATGTGGATATGGATGCATTTTATGCTGCAGTTGAACAGCATGACAATCCCGGCTTGAAAGGTAAACCTGTAATAATTGCAGGCAGGGCTGAACTAAGGAGTGTTGTATCGGCCTGTTCCTATGAAGCCAGAAAATTCGGAATCCACTCTGCCATGCCGGCAGTCAGGGCAAAAAAACTGTGCCCTCAGGGCATTTTTCTTCCAGGCAGGATGAGGAGGTACAAGGAAGTTTCTGAACAGATCATGGAAATTTTTGATTCCTATACCCCCTGTGTTATACAAATCTCCATTGATGAGGCATTTCTCGATATCAGCGGCATGGAAAAATACATGGGAAAAGCCAGGGAAATCGCCATGAAACTGAAAAAAGAGATTATTGAAAAAACAGGGCTTACAATTTCGGTGGGAATAGCGGAAAACAAGTATCTTGCAAAGCTTGCTTCTGATTACAGAAAACCTGACGGCCTTTACCGGGTACTTCCGGGTGATGAGGAGGATTTTCTTGATACACTGAAATTAAAGGATATCTGGGGTATCGGAAAAAAAACTGTCGAAAAACTTGAGAATATGAATATAAAGTCGGTGAAAAGGCTCAGGGAATATCCTGAAACACTTCTTTCATCAATGCTTGGACCGGGCTGTGCCGGGTTTATCTACAAGGCAGTCAGAGGGATTGATCCCGGTATATTCAATTCAGCCCCGAGAAGCAAGTCAATAAGCAACGAACGGACATTCAGAGAAGATATATCATCTGATGAAACAATTAACAGGAATTTGCTTGAACTGTCTCATCAGCTAATGTTCCGTCTCATGAATTCAAATTACTGTTCAAAAACTGTTTCCCTTAAAATCAGGTATGAAGATTTCACCACAGTAACAACTCAGGTCAGGCAGGAAAACGAATTAACATCAGGCGAGGAAATATACTGTATTCTGAAAAAACTCATGGAAACAAAGAGGGATTACCGGAGAGGGATAAGGCTGATCGGGGCAGCGCTTCTTTCTCTTGAAAAAAGAGATATAAACGGCTGCCAGCTTGATCTGTTTGAAAATTCATACAGGAAAAAAAACAAAGTCGAAAGAGCTATTCTTGACCTGAAAAAGAAAAATCCCGGTTTCAAGGTAATCAAAGCTTCCACAATGGAAAATAAAAACAAAAAATAATAATCAGTTGATATCCTTAATCAGTTCAGCAGTGTTTTCTGTTACCATGTAATAACTGCCGGAAGCATTCCAGAGTGTAAAGCCAGATGCCATGGTTCCGGAAAGCCCCTTGAGCTGCCTTTTAAGATAATCTGTATATACAGGTTTTTCAAACTCTCTCTCCCCGCCGATAAGAAATGCCTGTACAAACGGCCTGATAACTGACCTGCCTCTCACTATAGCTGCCGCCCTGCTGCTTCCCTCGCTGTATATACGCTCTGCTCTCTCCAGATATGGAGTTTTTTCAAGAAATTTCCGGGGGAAATGCGAAGGGTAAAACATCGGACTGATAACATCAACATACCTTGAAACCATATCAATCTGCTGCCCGTTCCAGTTCCCCATCCTGTACCATCCGTTAAATCCGTAAAGATCTGTGCTTATAGGTATACTTATCTCTTCCCGGGCTTTTTTAAGAAAAGATTCAAGAGCTTCATTATGAAGCATATTTTTTTTCCGGTACCGGTATTTAACCTTGCTCAGATCCCCGTCTGTAGGAAACCTGATATAGTCAAACTGGATTTCATCAACACCTTTTTTCTCAAGCTCATGGGCAATTTCAATATTATAATCCCATACATCTTCAGAAAACGGATCAACCCAGAACTCCCTCTGCTCAGGAGGATTATCTCCGTTTTTCAACATGTTCCGCCAGGGACCTTCACCTGATACATCCCAGGCTGCATAACTGTAATCCCTGTAATGATAAAGCTGCCTGTCTTTAAATACTACTATCCTCGCAATAACATAAATATTATTCTTTTTTGCCTTTTCAATAAAATCTTCAAGGTTAATGTAGTTTTTTACATTACCCATTTCTGCAGCTTTTTTTATTTCCGAATTATATGTCAGGTTTCCGAAATCATCCTTGAAATCGACAACAACAGAATTCATACGGTTCTTTTCGAGAAAGGTGAATATATCTCCTATCCCGTCCCCGGATGCCTTGTAGGCTGAAAGATAAACACCCTTTTTATCGGAAGCACTTTTCATCCTGAGTGTTTTTTTCGCATCAGTAATTTCAAGCGCAGGGGGAATGAATTCAACATTTTTTTCCCATTCAGCAGTTTTATAATTATAACTGAAACAGTACCTTCCGCTGTATACAGAAAGTAGATTTCTGCTGAAATCAGTTGTCATTGATTCAATCCCGTTGATACTGACAGATTCAGGCACTTTAATTTCTGACCAGTTATTTTCAAGATCAAGAGCATAGATTTTTTTTGTGTATCCTGAAGCGATGAATAGGTAATAGGGGCTGCTTCCGTAGGCGACAGCGCTTATATCATCATAAAACCCTGCCCCTTTTTCCATCCAGTCAAGACTCTTCCTGTAGTTCTTCCAGCTTTTGCCGCTGTCTCTGGTTTCAAAAAGTCCGCTGAAAGATGTTCCTATCAGAAATGTATCAGAGGCATTCCCTTTAACTGCGGATGCTGTAATATAATATGATTTTTTAAAAGGATATTTTATATTTACCTGGGTCCAACTCTCTCCCCTGTCTGTGCTTATATGAAGCTCAGAAGGTGTAGTAACAGCGACTGAAGCGGGATTTTCAGGATTAACATTCAGCGAAGAAAAAGAGCGGATATCGGAACTGTCAAAAGGATAGACAATCTTGACAGGAAGATTAAGGTTTCTCTCTTCAAAATTCAGAACTTCCTTATCTGATATTTCAAATCCCCTGTTCCTGTTGACTGAATAATAAAACTCATCAGTAGAAATTATTTTTTCATCCTCGGAAAAAACAGAAGACAGAAAAACTAATAAAAGCTGCATCATCAGGATGTATTTTTTCATAAGCAATTGTTCCAATAATAACATATAATATCAAGTAGGAACTTTTTTTTTCCGAAAAAAAAATATAGCTTTTTTTTATTTTATTTTCAGGGGAATTAAATGACTGACAAAAATTTACCGAACGATCTAAACTATCTACTAAATCTGATACGTTTTTTAAGCGATACCCTTGATATGAATCTAAACTTCTCAGTATTCAAAGAGAAAACAGTTTCAGATCTTTTTTACCTTAATTCTGCGATAAGAAAAATTGAAATCAATTTTACTGATGCAGATTTTTCACGTCTGGAATACCTGACACATCTTAAGCGGATTAAATCTGTTAAAGATAATTATGTAATACTTCTGGAAAATATTATAAGAGGGGAATACCTCCAGTCTGAGAATCTGCTCTCATTTTTTCAGGAATTCTCACAGATTGCAGGAGAACATAAAATAAGTTCAAAACAGATCCAGGATAAACTGAGCAGGAAACACGGCTTTATGAGAAATGATAACCAGATATCAAGGGAAGAGCTGAAACACCTGTTTACACCGGGAGATATGGACTGATCCTGTTTCAATTGACATTTGTTTCCTCCATATATATCATTTCCCAATAAAATGGAGATTGCGAAATGGTAAATAATACGACTGACATATTTGATTCTGAATTTTCGAATAAAATACTGAAAAGGATTAACAGCGGAGAAAACTGCAGTTCCGCGATCAAAGTTAAAGATATTCCATCTTTTGAAAACAAATCAATAATAAACATGTCTGAGCAGACTTTTACTGTTGAACTGGATCTTCAGAATGCTGAAAACAACCTGAAGCATTATACCGACATGGTGAAATTAAGAAACTATGGAATAATCAGCATGGGGAAAGCTATATTCGACAGAAAAGATCTTGAAGATATCGGCCTTTATCTTCTGCCCCTTGTTTCTGTTGGTATTCTAAACGGTGGGGCAGCAACCAGTTACACAGACAGTTTAAAGAACAGTTCATTCAGCAGCGGAATATATGAAGCATGTTATGATCAGTTCTATGCTTTGCGTGAATTATATAAAAACAGTCCCAAGGGGAATTACTCCTGCCTATATAAACAGCGATAATTCAAACGGCGCAAGTTTTATTGAACTGAAAATGAGATCATTTCTTCTTAAAATAGAAAAATACAGGAAAAATTATAGGCAATGTGAGGAGATTCGTTATCCGTTTTTCCAGATGACAAGCAGACAGACAGACAGTGCACTTGCAGAGGAATATATAAAATACAGTAACAGTATATAGTCTCAGGGATCTGATCAGCAGAAATAATACAGATGTTACATCTGTGCTTACAGAAATCCAGCCTCTCATTGCAGCGTTTACCCATTCAGCAGAAGGTACTCCCAGAAGATTCTTCAGAATACTCCGGGGAAGAAATGCTTCTCCTGGGCTCGGGAGGACATGGACAGAATTTTTCTGTACTTAAAAATACATATAGAAAACTGCTTGAGGCAGGCAAGAAATTTGTCTACCTGGGAAATGTTGATAATATCGGCTTTAATATTGATCTTGCGGAAATCGCACTGATGGCTCTCACAGGAAGCAGCGCAGGGTTTGATTTTTCACTGAAAACACCTGTCGATGTCAAGGGAGGGATACTGGTTGAAGATGAATCAGGAAAACTCAACTGCGGCGATATAGGCGCTGCAGTATCAAAACAGCATGTCATGGCATGAAGAAGCAGAAGAACAGGGGAAAAACGCATACTTTTCAACTGCGCAACCGGGCTGTTCAACCTTGAGTATCTATCCGGAAATATTGATTATATTATAAACAATCTCCCCTTGAGAATATCAGACCAGGAAAAAGAGGCTGGAAAATATTCACAGGCTGAACAGATAACATGGGAAGTGATAAGCCTTCTTGATAACTTTCTCATATTCGGCGTCAATAAATACAGGAGGTTTCTTGCTTCAAAACTTCTCATCGAAAATATAATGATAAGCAGACCAGAATGCTGCAGGACATATTTCAAAAACCACCCTGAATCACCGCTAAATTCAGTCTCAGAAAACCTGAACCGAGGCTTGAAGCATATTCTTTCAGAAGAGATGAATATGGAAGAAAAGAACGGGAAATGGCTTTCCCTGCTGAAATGCATAGTTATTTCACCGGCAAAGGTGTAATCATCGTTCCCCGAATAATGAATCCACACCCGGAATACAAATTCGCTATTACAGACATGTAACCTGCACCGTCATCTGTGAAGGTTACTGGCGGCTGCAGATATTATTCTCCCCTTCAGGCCAGCATCTGAAGGTATAATAAATTTACATCCTTTATTGCCTCGTTGATGTACAACTCCCCTGAAGGGGACAAACGAGTTACATCCTGTATTGCCTCGTTGATGTGCATCCATGCACACTCGGCATAGTTACATCCTGTAACTAAAAAAAAAGCTGCCCTGTTAATACAGGGCAGCTTCTAAAGATTTTTAGCCGGACTTCTTAGTCAGCAATAATTGCTTCTACTGGACAAGAATCAGCACATACACCGCATGATGTACATGTTTCCGGATCAATAACTCTTTTATCATCTTTTTCGCTGATTGCTTTCTACCGGGCATTCTGCTTCGCATACACCGCAGTTAGTACAATCATCAGTAATTTTGTAAGCCATTTCAGACCTCCCCTGTTTTTTCGCAATTATTCTATATTACCTGTTGTTTTTTTTTCAATCATTATGTACTAATTAATAGACATGTTATTTTGAAAAATATTCAGAAATATCACTTCTTACAGAAGATGATATACGCTCATTTGTCTATGAAATAATTTCAAGTGCCGGAATTTTCGGCGATACAATTATATTGCCTCCGGATTATTCGAGGCTTTCATCTGGAACAGGGATAATAGCTGAAGCTGTTTACAAATGCATACCAGACAGGACCAAAATGGTTTATCCCTGCCCTCGGCACCCATACCGCAATGACAGAAAAAGAAATAACTGAAATGTTCGGAACTATTCCTTTAGATCTTTTCAGGAATCACAACTGGAAAGGAAATCTTGAAGCTGCGGGAACTATACCTGAATCTTTCATAAGGGGAAAAACAGGGGTCAGGGGAATGAACATTCCGGTCAGACTCAACAGGGAACTCTTCACAAAAGGGACAGACAGGATAATATCAATCGGGCAGGTTGTTCCCCATGAAGTTACAGGCATGTCAACTATAATAAAAACATACTTGTCGGTATGGGCGGAACAGAAATAATAAATGCAAGCCACTATGTCAGCGCTGTTTACGGCATGGAAAAATAATGGGAAAGGCGGAGAACCCGGTCAGGGAAATACTTGATTATGCAGAGGAGAATTTCCTTTCCCGTCTTCCGATTTTTTACATCCTGACTGTATCCGGTAAGGACAGCAGCAGGCAGTTACGGTATAAAAGGGATATTTGCAGGGGACAGCAGGGAATGCTATGAAAAAGCTGCTGCCGCATCTTTCAATGAAAAATATAACAGTACTCGGAAGCAGGATAGAAAAAATAATCATATCTCTGCCTGAAAACATCAGGAGCCTGTGGATAGGCAACAAGGCAATATACAGGAGCAGAATGGCTGTCAAAACAGGGGGAGAACTGATCATTATAGGTAAAGGGATATCCACAGCAGGTGAAGACAGGACTCTGGATGCATTGATAAGGAAATACGGGTACAGGGGGAACCGAAAAAATAAAAAATGCAGTAAGAGAAAACAGGGATCTCAAGGAAAATCTTGCTGCGGCTGCACACCTTATTCACGGCTCATCTGAAGACAGGTTTAAAATCACATGGAAAGACACAAAAATAACCGAAAGAGGAAATAGAATCTATGGGATTCAGTTCTATTGAAAAAGGCAGTTTTTACGACAGATATTGATGCGGAATAAACTCACACCCGGGGTACAACAGCATAGGTAATGAGGATTTTTATTATATACCGAATCCCGGTCAGGGCTTATGGTCAGCTGCAGATAATTATAGCAGATTCTGATCTTTAATAAATAACCCCTTTGTCACCAGTCCCTGTGGGTATTTTTGCAAGCTGAGAGGTATTAACCCCGCCCACAAGCCGGGTGTATTGTCAAATAAGCGGGATAAGTGGCTGTGTTGTATGCGGACTTTCCCAGAGAGTAAAAGACAGGTAGACAAGCCTTATTAGACCCGACCTGCGAATGAAAAGGATAATCATATTGATATGTAATATAAAAGTTCATATCAGGGATAAAAAAGTAAACCCTTATAAATAAAACAGGGGCTGTCTTTTTTACAAGACAGCCCCCTTATGTAAAAACCTGATATTTCAGCTGTTATTCTGTCAGTTATTTTCCTCAATAAAAGAGACAATACTTCCCGCATCCAGGCTGTTTTCCGCAATAAGTTCATCCCTTCCTGCATGTTCAGGGAAAAAATCATTTATTCCCCTTTGGAAGAAAACTGTTTTAAGTTTATTTGTATAAATTAGTGTCATCAGATATTCACCAATTCCGTTTATTTCCATGTTTATCGTCAAACAAAAATACTTTCTTATAGTTTTTAAGGATTGAAACAAGGTATTTTTCATCAACAGGTTTCAGAAATCTCATGTTATAGATATCGTTTCTGATCCCTTTCCTGCTCAGTTTATCTCCAGCACGGACAATTTCCTCAAGATAGCCTCCGAACCCGATCATAAGTATTTCAGAGTCATTCTTATAAAGAAATTTACCCCTGCCTTCAACAAGTTCTTCGTCTGATCCGTTCTTTTCCGGACAGAGCGCCTTGGGATACCTGATAATCACCGGATGATTCGTATCTGCAGCATAATCAACCATTCTGACAATATCATCATGATCATAGGGAGCAAGAATACTCAGGTTGGGAACTGACCTGAAAAGAGATATATCAAAAATCCCCTGATGTGTTTCTCCGTCATTTCCGACAAGCCCTGCCCTGTCTATAACCATTTTTACAGGAAGGTCGGGAAGTGCGACATCATGTATAACCTGATCGACTGCCCTCTGCATGAAAGTTGAGTATATAGATACAAACGGCTTCAACCCGGCAGCAGCCTGTCCTGCCGCAAATGTGACAGCATGCTCCTCTGTTATACCTACATCGTAGAACCTGTCAGGGTATCTGAGCTGAAAATTCTTGAGACCTGTACCTTCAGCCATTGCAGCAGTTATTGCTGTAATTTTACTGTCAGTCCGCCCCTTTTCAATTAGAGCATCTGTAAATGCCTCAGTATATGAAAGCTGTGATTTCTTTTCTATCTTGCCGTCAACAACAGAAAACGGAGAAACCCCGTGATACAGTGTGGGATCGCCTTCTGCGAAATCATACCCCTTGCCTTTTTTAGTGGACACATGAATTACAACCGGCTTGTCAATCTTTTTCACCCTGTCAAAAACACTTACAAGCTGGTTTATATTATGCCCATCAATAGGACCCACATATTCAAAGCCGAGATCTGAAAACAGGTTTTCCTTGAAAAAGACTGCCTTTATCCCCTTCTTTATCCTGTAAACCATCTCATAAAGAGGTTTCCCGAAAAGAGGAATAAATTTGATAATTCTGTCAACATTTCTCCTGAATGTCTGATAGATGAGAGTCGTTGTAAGCTTGCTTAAATAAAGTGAAAGAGCGCCCACATTCTGGCTTATAGACATGTTATTGTCATTCAGCACAACGATAAGATCTTTTTTAAGATGACCTGCATGGTTGAGCGCCTCAAAAGCCATCCCTCCTGTGAGAGAACCGTCCCCGATTACTGTAACAACCTTTCCCTCTTCACCCTGACTTCTCATTCCAGTAAGCATACCCAGGGCAGCGGATATTGAAGTTGATGCATGGCCTGTATTGAACGGATCATGTTCGCTTTCAGATCTTTTCGGAAAACCGCTTAAGCCCCCGTTTCTTCTTATGGTATGAAACTGGTCTTTTCTCCCTGTAAGTATCTTATGCGTATAACACTGATGCCCGACATCCCAGATTATTTTATCTGTTGGAGATTTGAAAACACGGTGAAGAGCAATTGTAAGTTCAACAACCCCGAGGTTTGATGCAAGGTGTCCGCCGTTGCTGCTGACAACCCCGATAATAAGCTGCCTTATTTCAGCTGCAAGTCGTTTAAGTTTCCTGTGATGTATGTTTTTTAAATCTTCTGGTGAATTTATTTCATTCAATATTGAATTTTCAGCTTTCATAAATCGCCTCTCAAAAAAATACCCCGGAAATATAATATTATAAAAACATTATTAATCCGGGGTTTAAAAAACTAGTAAAACGCATATTTTCTGCGTAAAGAAAATGTTAATTATTTCTTCTTATGTCTGTTTTTTCTGAGTTTCTTTTTTCTCTTGTGAGTTGCAATTTTATGTCTTTTTCTTTTTCTACCGCAAGGCACCGCAGCACTCCTTCTAACTATTAATTATCAGAGCTTTTTAAAAATAATAATTTTTAAAAAGCTTTAATGGGGTCGAACATTTTAAATATTAAAATGTTCTAAAGGCTTCTGTCACTCCAGAAGAGTGACTTATCAAATATTATGCTTATCGTAGATAATAGAGTCAACCCCCTGAAACATAAATACTGTTGAAAGATTCATGATTAAAGGGTATATTTTTTCTATATGGAACAGATATTAAACATAATTCCTATCTATTATACTAATAATGAAATTAATGGATTATTAAAAAAAAGTAAAGACAAAACAGCTGATTTTTCTCTTCATTTTACCCAGAATGAGGATTTTTTTTTAAATACCTGGCAGACATTCAACATACCCCATATTCCCATACATCACGATATCAATAAAAAAAACCTGATTCAAACTATATAACATTTCTGAAGTCTGTACTTGAGACAGTAATCCCTCTCACAGCCCCGCTGCTGGAAGATACTGAATACTTTTTTGACCCTGCTGAACTTTTAAGGCCCTGTTTCTATAAAATCTATAATTACAAAAATAATGACTATATTTATATTGTGAGGCTGGATTTCAGCTTCAAACCGAATTACTGCGATATAATTGAAAAAGGGAACAATGATATAAACCATTTCTTCTCAACAAAGTCGGTATTTCTGGATGTGGATATACATCCTGTCGATAAAATCGTTAAAAAGGCAGACAGGACTGAAATACATATAAAACAGTCAATTTCACAGACATGGATAGGAGAAACAGGAAGGGGATATTTTATTCAGGGTATCTGGATAGATACAGAGCTTACCAAGTTTTTCACAAAGATTTTCACAAGTGAATCTGTCAGTACATATCCCTATTACCCTTTCTCATGTAAATACAGGACTGTTTCCCATTTTCCTGTCAATTTCAATTCAGAAGGGAGAAAAAAACATCTCCACCTGCTTGACTCAGCATACAATTTTATTTATCCATACATGAGTGAAATAGAATCTGTACTTAAAAACAATGAATTCTCACCGGAACTGCCACTTTTCAGAGAGATTAAATCTAAAACAGATCCGGATTTCAGCAGTTTTTTTTCAAAATACAGCATCAGAAGATATCTGAACGAAAAAGGGATGAAAGAATATGAGCTTGAATATTGAAAAACTTGAAGTTTCCGACCTTAAGGGACTGAAAATAACAGTAATGGGACTTGGCCTTAACGGAGGGGGGCTTGCATCTGCTCTCTTTTTCGCCTCAAAAGGATCCTCAGTTACAGTAACCGACCTCAGGGAAGGGGAAATACTTGCCCCTTCCATTGAAAAGCTGAAACAATACAATATCAGATATGTTCTCGGAAAACATGATATCGAAGATTTCAGGAATGCAGATATTGTCATAAAAAATCCTGCAGTGAGAAAATCATCACCCTATCTTGAAGCTGCGGATATCATTGAAACAGATATTTCCATATTCTTACGTCTTTGCAGAAAAAACAGGATAATTGCTGTAACAGGAAGCAAGGGGAAATCAACCACAGTATCTGCGCTTTATCATGCTCTTAAAACAGCAGACAGCAGGGCAAAACTGGGGGGAAACATAACAACATCCCCTTTAACTTTCATAGATGAAACAGAAGAAAATGATCCTGTAATACTTGAGCTTTCATCATGGCAGCTTGCTGACCTTAAAGACAAAAACCTCCTCCATCCTGAAGTCTCTGTAATTACAAATATACTGCCGGATCATCAGAACAGCTATGACTGCATGGATGACTATGTTGAAGATAAAAAGCTTATTTACAGAGGACAGAACGGAAAACAGAAAACTCTCTGCCCTTATGATGATGCATACGGTGAGTTTTTTTATAATGAAACACCGGCTGAAGCTGCATACTTCTCAAAAAACCCCCTCCCTGACGGAATAAACGGGGGCATATCTTGACAGTGACGGATCAGGTTATTACAGAGACAGAAGCGGTACAGTTAAAATACTTGACAGCAGCATTGAAATAAAGGGAGAGCATAACAGGCTGAACCTTCTTACTGCGGCTGCTGCACTATACTTCTTCGGCATAGAACCTGAAAAAACAATGCCTGCCCTGTCCTTATTCAGGGGAATTCCTGACAGAATGGAGCTGGTGGCAGAGAAAAGAGGGATAAGCTTTTACAACGATACTACAGCAACTATTCCCGAGGCAGTAATTGCTGCTGTTACAAGTTTTAAAAACGGGGTAAGGCTTATTGCCGGGGGAACAGATAAGGAACTTGACTTTAATATTTTCACAGAACTGAAAAACAAAACTGAAATGATATATCTCCTCAAGGGGAGCGGAACTGATAAAATAATTCCTGTACTGGATGAAAACAGTATAATTTTCAAAGGTCCCTACAGTTCTCTTCAGGAAAGCTTCATAGATGCAGTTTCAGATGCTCATCCCGGTGACAAAATAATAATGTCCCCCGGATGTGCATCATTCGGAATGTTTAAAAATGAATTTGAGAGAGGTGAAACATTCAGGAAGCTTGTCAGGGAGATTTAAGCTTCAGATAAGTGCAGATTCCTCAGCCCTTTTAATGAGTTCATATATGGAATTGTCAGATCCCTGATATGAACTTATCCCCATTTTTATGCTGAATTTTATCCTGTTTTCTTCATAATCAACAGTAAAAGCATTCAGAAACCCCTTTACCCGGTTAAAGGCTCTTTCCCCGTTATTAAGCCCTGTATCCTCCATCATGACAGCAAAATTATCGCCGCTGATCCTGCCTGTGACATCAGTACCTCTTGTCAGGCTGTCGATTTTCCGGGCAACTGTTTTCAGCAGAAAATCACCCGCATCAAAGCCGTATTCCCTGTTGATGGCATCCATATTGACAATATCAAGAACCAGAATACTCAGTTCCTTTCCATATCTGGAAGTCCTCGAAAAAGCCTCATGTGCTTTTTCATAGAAATTTGTCCTGTTATATACACCTGTCAGCTGATCCCTTTTCCGCAGAGTCTTAAGTTCCTGCTCAAGTTTTTCAACTTTTTCAAGAAGTTCCTCGTAACTGTATTCTTTTTCCATATCAAACCCGTAAAATATTTAAAATTATCAGTTTATATTCCTGATCATACAATCCGAAAATATATATTTCATTCTTCAAGCTTTACAAATCATAATATCGCTGTAAAATCCATTTAGCATAATATTATTTCATATATTAATAATTATAGAATATTTAACTGCAATTTCCTGAACGTAATTTTAAAGATATTAACGTTTTTTCAGTTTTTTATAATAAAAATTCCGTATATTTTCCGCAATTCTGTAGAAAGCAAAGGATATCCTGTGAAAAGGATAATCATAACAGCCGTAGCGGTGGATTAATTTGCCTCCGAATCCGGTTTTAAAACGGTAAAGTCCATGCATTGGGTGGGACGGATCATCAGCAGGAGGGATTCCGAAAAAATCATAACTGGTGCATCCTTCTGCCTTTGCATCCATTATTGCCTTCCACTGGAGGGAATATGCCGGCATAGTCTCCCTTTTTTTATTCAGTGAAGCGCCGTATAGATATATTGCATTGCCGCCGTAAAATGATGTGATAATACCGGCTATGTTTTCCCCGTCAACTTCAGCCATGTAAATCCTCAAATCAGGTGAATCTTTTTCTGATTCTGAAAGTGTAAAAAGCTTTTTATAATATTCCATCCTGTGAAGCGCTATTTTATCCCGCTCAGCAGTTTCTCTGTAAATATCGTACCATTCTTCAAGAGCCTCGACACCGCACTGTTTTACAACAACCCCTTTCCTCGCAGAAAGACGGATATTATAACGAGTCTTTGATTTCATCCCTTTCAGGATTTCATCCTCATTTTTTGTTAAATCAAGTACAACTGTAGAGGGGGGCTGAATATCAACAGATGATTTTACCAGTTTTGAAAGATAATTTTCTGCTTCCTGTTTTTTTCCGGCACAGGCCGCATCAGTTTCAGATGGTCCGGAATTATTATTCCCGCTGTCTTCTGATTTATTACCTTTACTGTTAAGTACAGTTTTCTCCCTGATCCAGGGGAGATCATATCTTATGAAAAGTGTGTTTCCGGGCAGATACTTTTTAATTTTTTCAGAAATTTCCAGAATACTTTCCCCTTCTCCGTAATCAGGAGCAAAAGGAACATAGGCAATGGAAAAAATCCCCCTGAAAGTCCTTACAAGAACAATGAAGTTTTTTCCATTTATCAGAAAGTAATAGGGTTTCCACCCGAAAAAAGATTTAAAGGAAGCCCAGAATCCGCTCTGGAACAATGAACTTCCCCTATTTATATTCTTTATATCTGATGCTTCAATAACAGGAAGACTGCTCATAAATTATGCTCAGCCTACTTCCCCGTCAGAAACTTTTTCAGTTACAAGCTTCTGTCCTGAAACAATCAGAGGTTTCTTTCCGCAGAATACAGAATTACTCTTTACAGTGAGCGGTATCTCAAAAAACCTGTCGATTGAAAGTTTTTTCTTTTTTACATCAGTTTTAACTTCAGAGCCTTCAAGAACTACAGGAGTTCCAGGCTCAACAGAATCGTCAGCAAAAAGGACTTCAACAGTCTTATCCTCACCTTCTGCCGCAAGAAGCATACCGTAGCTCTTAACACCCCTGAGCTTTGCCGGCTTAAGGTTTGCTACATGGATGATATTTTTTCCAAGAAGCTCTTCCTCTGTGTAATAGGGAACAAGACCTGATACAATCTGAGTTTCCTCTTCTGCACCTGTATCAATTGTCTCTATATAGAGTTTCTCTGCCTCGGGGTGTCTTTCAATCTTTGTGATTTTAGCCACTCTCAGGTCTATTTTTGCATCAAACTGCTCTTCAATTGACAGTTCTTCTTTCTTTTCTTCCATTTCTCTCTCTTTCTGAGTGCCTGTGAATCTGGCCCTCATTTTTTCAATAAAATCATCCTCAAGCTTTGTAAAAAGGATTTCGCTCTTACCAACCTTTATTTCCCCTTCAGGAATACCAAGCCTGTCCCAGCTCATATCATCAGTGCTGAGGAATGATGCAACTTTTTCTGAAGTTGAAGGTGTATATGGTTTTATGAGATACGCAAGGTCTCTCACAAGGTATATAAGGTCTGAGAGAAGTTTTTTTGTTCCTTCAGGATCATCCGCCTTTGTCTTCCACGGCTCTGCTTCCTGGAAAACCTTGTTTCCGTATGCGGCAAGCTCGAAAATTGTATGGTATGCATCCTTGAGTTCTGCTTTCTCAAAGTGGGAAGTGATCTTATCTTCAAGAGTTCTTGCTGTTTTCCAGAATTCTGAATCCCTGTCTCCCTCGACAACTTCACCATCAAAAAACCTTGATATGAATGTAATTGTCCTGTTGACAAGGTTTCCGAGGTTTCCGATAAGCTCGGAATTCACCTTTTCCTGGAAATCCTTCCATGTGAAGAGAGAGTCTGATTTTTCCGGCCTGTTGTAGAATATATAGAATCTCCATACATCGGCAGGAATACCTGTTTCACGGCAGTCAGTTCCGAAAACGCCGACTCCCTTGCTCTTTGAGAATTTACCACCCTCATAGTTGAGGTATTCCGATGAAGACATGTGGTAGAGTTTTGTCCACTCTTCGCCCGATCCTATCAGGGTTGAAGGGAATATAACTGTGTGAAAGGGAATATTATCCTTTCCGATGAACTGGAAAAGCTCAACCTCATCAGGATTTTTCCACCATTTTTCCCAGTCATCAGTGTGGTTAGCGGCAATTGAAATATAACCGATAGGCGCATCGAACCATACATAGAAGACCTTGTCTGTGTATCCCTCCTTGGGAACAGGAATACCCCATTTAAGGTCCCTTGTTATACACCGCTCTTTAAGCCCGTCCCTGATCCAGCTCTTTGTCATCTGGAGAGCATTTCTTGCCCAGAAACCTTCTACAGATCTCTTTTCGATCCATTTCTCGAGTTCCGGCTTGATTGCAGGAAGATCAATGTAGAGATGTTTTGTTGATTTCACCTCGGGGGTAGCGCTGCAGACGCCGCACCTTGGTTTTTCAAGCTCTGTGGGATCGAGTAGCTTTCCGCAATCCTCGCACTGGTCCCCTCTTGCATCATCATAACCGCAGTGAGGGCACACGCCCCTTACATAACGGTCGGCAAGGAACCTGTCGCAGCTTTTACAGTAAAGCTGCTCAAGAGTCTTTTCGCTGATAAATCCCCTTTCATCCAGTTTATTGAATAACCCTTGAGTGATTTCTGTCTGCTTGGGAGTCGATGTACGTCCGAACTTATCGAAATCAATCCTGAACCATTCATATATATCTTTATGGATAAAATGGAATTTATCACAGAGTTCCTGCGGAGAAACGCCCTCTTCAAGGGCCTTGGTCTCTGTCGCAGTTCCATACTCATCAGTACCGCAGATATAAAGTGTTTCATACCCTTTCATTCTGCAGAAACGGGCAAAAACATCTGCCGATAAAACCTGTATAAGGTTTCCAAGATGAGGAATATTATTTACGTAAGGTAATGCTGATGTAACAAGTCTTTTTTTCATAACAATTTAATATATGTTTTTACTTTCTATATTGTCAATAAGCATGCTGATGTTGAAACAAAGAGTAATGAATATCATGGTTTAATACTGATTATTAAGGTGCCGAATTTCTGATATTTTCAATTAATATTTAAATATCATACGCAAACAATCAACTGAGTCATAACTTAAGCAGGAACAGCTTCATCATACCCATTAAAAACTGTTTTTCCTTGACTATATAGATTCTCTTCATTACCCTTAAGTTATGTATTTTAAAAATTCTGACCTCTCCGGCTTTCAGCTGAAAAGGTCGGAATTGAAAAAAATGATTTAAATACACAGAGCTGTCTGATATTATGCATAAAACAGTTCTGAAAACAGAAAATCAACACACTCGTTACTCTACAGGAGTGTCAGAATTATTTTAAAAAAGGGGGAAATATGGGAGACAGCAACCAGATGCCTTTCAGACCGCCGCAGCTGAAGATAAAACCTAAAATGATAATAATACTTATTATTGTCGTTCTTGCAGCAGTAATGGGTGTGTCAAGTTTTTATATGGTTGACCAGACAGAAGAAGCTGTAATCCTGAGGCTTGGAAAATTCAACAGGATAGCTTCTCCAGGTCTTCACTACAAAATGCCTTTCGGTATTGAACAGAATTTCAATGTACCAACTCAGGTGATCCAGAACATGTCATTCGGATTCAGGACGGAAAAATCAGGAGTAGAGACTATCTATTCAAGAAATGATTATCCTGAAGAATCTGTAATGCTTACAGGAGACCTGAACATTGTTGATGTTGAGTGGATTATTCAGTACAGGATTGTAGATCCTGTTGCATGGCTTTTCAATGTTGAGAACAGGACAAAAACCATACGTGATATTTCACAGTCAACTATTAACAGGCTTGTAGGCGACAGAGGTATTTTCGACGTTATCGGTAAGGAAAGGGTAAATATTGAAACTAACGGACAGGAACAGCTTAACGAGGTACTCAAGAGCTATAATCTTGGAATCAGGGTAACAACAATAAAACTCAGAAACATTGTTCCTCCAATCGGTGCAGTACAGGACTCTTTTGAAGATGTCAACAAGGCACAGCAGGATATGAGCAGGCTTATCAATGAAGGTAAGGAAGCATACAACAAGGAAATACCGAAAGCCAGAGGGGAAGCAGACAAAATCATACAGGAAGCTTACGGTTATCAGGCAGAGCGTGTTAACCAGGCAAAGGGGGATGTTGCAAGGTTCAATGCAGTATATGACGAAT
The DNA here is from genome assembly GCA_963662265.2 of Spirochaetia bacterium. Classification (GTDB taxonomy): domain Bacteria; phylum Spirochaetota; class Spirochaetia; order CADAEX01; family CADAEX01. The sequence continues at coordinate 18,894 of CAXXHA010000009.1, forward strand.
ACAGGAAAAGCAAGGACATAACAAGGTCACGACTTTATATAGAAATGATAGAGGAAGTTTTCAAATCTGAAGAAAAAACAGATCTAATTGACAAAAACCTTGATAATTTTCTCCCTCTTAAAAATCTTCAGAGCGGAGGCACACGATGAATAAGAAATTAACCACTATAATACTCACACTTATTGTTCTCGCTGTTGTTCTTATATTGATGGGTCCGTTCTATATACTCGAAGAGGGACAGCAGTCTGTTGTAATAAGGTTCGGTAAGATTGTTGATTCACACCAGGATGCAGGGCTGAAATTCAAGATGCCTTTTGTTGATAATGTTGTAAAATATTCCAACAGAATACTTGCATGGGACGGTGAAGCACAGAGAATACCAACTAAGGAAAACCTCTTCATATGGGTGGATACAACTGCAAGATGGAAAATCTCTGATCCGGCAAAATTCTATGCATCTGTTACTTCATATGAAAGAGCATACGGAAGGCTTGACGAGGTTATTGATTCTTCTGTAAGGACAATTATCTCAAAGAACTTCTTAAGGGAAGCTGTAAGAAACTCCAACCAGATCAATCTGGAAGATGAAGCTGCGGTGGAAACAGAAGGAATTGAGGGTTCTGAAGTTGAAGACACTTCAATGCAAAAAGAATTAAAAGAACTTGCGAATTTTGCGGAAAGTAAAACATCATATGAAACTATTGAAAAAGGAAGGCTAAACCTTTCTGATGAGATGTTTGTCGCTGCTAAAAAGCTCACTCCTGAATATGGTATTGAACTAATAGATATTATTATCAGGCAGATAAGATATTCAGATGATCTTACCGAAAGTGTATACAACAGGATGATAAAGGACAGGAACCAGATTGCACAGGCCTACAGATCATTCGGGGAAGGTAAGAAGGCTGAATGGCTCGGTAAGCTTGAAAATGAGCAGAAAAGTATTCTTTCAGGAGCATACAAGACTTCCGAGGAAATCAAAGGTAAGGCTGATGCCGAGGCTACCCGAATTTATGCACAGTCTTATTCAAAAGACAGGGACTTTTTCGAGTTCTGGCGGTCAATTGAAAGTTACAAGAAGACAATGCCGAAATTCAGCAAAACCCTTACTACAGATATGGAATACTTTAAATTCCTGAATGAGAAATCACCCAGGTAAGTATTGTTTTTAATCGGTTTGTCTTATTCGCGATAAACCGCATAATATCATATTTGATGTTTAAAACCGCCCTCAGCTGCACTGGGGGCGGTTTTTTTATGCCCGGATAGAATAGCTTAGCTCCTGTAAAAACTGCTTTCCAGCATGCACCTGATCCCGCTTCGGCTTGCTTCGAAGTGGGGTTCCGGCAGGTTTTCAGGAGCCGCCCATATCCAGCCTTCACATTTATCAGGCTCCTTCAGTTCCACCTTCCCTTCATAGCTTTCTGCAAGAAGTATAACAGATATGTAATGCCTGCCTGACTCTTTAAATGTTTCCAGATCGTTTGTAACAGCTATGACTCGCATATTTTCAGGATTGATGACAATACCTGTCTCCTCAAGGATTTCTCTTGCCCCACAGCTTTCAAAGCTCTCACCCTCTTCAAGATGACCTCCGGGAATTGAATAGTAGGGGGCATGAGATGTTTTTCTCCTGCCGACAAGAATTTCCCCTTCTCTGTTTTTTATGATGACACCCACTCCTACCCTTACAATTCCCATTGTTATTCTCTCCTGTAAAAACCCATTAAAATATCAGTACACCATCCGATCCAGAAAAAAAATCCCACCAGATAGAATTCAATTAAATCAAAATACAATCTATATCTTTACTTATTTTCAAAATTACGCAGCAAACAGCAGGACATTAAACCCGGCCTGCGAATAAAAAAACAGACAGCCCTGTATCAACAGAGGCTGCCCTTCCTTTTATTAATCACTGCTTATGTAAATCACTCAACCGGTGACAATGTTTCAGTATTGAGAGCTTTAATCTCCCCGCCGCTGTTTTGGAAGAATATTTTCCTGTTTTCAGGATCATGGAAAATAAAAGTATCAGCAAGCGCAGTTTCATCTGAAGAGGACTCAAGAACCAGATCGGCCGAAAATTTACCGATTTTATAACTTCCGTTATCATCAACAACAGCATAGATAAATCCGCTCTTTTCACAGATAACAGTATCGCGGTAAATATTCGCTTCGGAGCGTGCTTTAACCGAGAGAGTATTTTTGTCTATTTTCATGAGGTTGAACTTATTTCCGTCATCTGATCCTGTAATCAGGAGAGATGAGCCCGGGAGTTCCATGAAGCCCCGGATCCCCGACTTTTTAACAGAAGCTTTTTCTCCAACCTCTCCTGTGCTGCTGTCAAGAAGCACTATTTCGCCATACTTGCCGTCGCTGTCTGTTAATACCTTTATAAAGAAAGTTTCATCAGATTTTCTTATTTCTCCAGTGACAGATGATGTTTCCTCTGCTTCAGTTTTATTATCAAGCAGCTTGTTTGTATCAGCTGCAATAACATCCCGCTCTTCTGATATTTCAGCTTTTTCCTCTTCAATTGCCTCTGTTTCTGCTTTTACTTTTTCAATTTCCTTATCAAGGTCATCCTCTTTTTTTACAATTTCCTCTTTCTTGTCTGAGAGTTTCTTTTTTTCCTCTTCATATTCCTTTTCAGTCACAGTGCCTGCAGTTTTCTTTTCTTCAAGCTCCTTTATATCCTCTTCAACTTTTTCCTTTTCCTCTGAAGCCTTTTCCTTTTCCTTTACAATCTGCTCCTCTTTTTCCGCTGCCTTATCAAGATCTTTTTCAAGTTCCTTTTCCCGGAGCTCGACCATCTCCTTCCTGGGTCCTACACCCATATCCTCGTTTTTCCTGAGATCCTCGATAACTTCCTTGTCAGACAGCTCTCCGGGACTTAAAGAAGGGGCATCCCCGTTTTTTCCATTCCTGAGAGGTATAACAATCCGGGTCTTCCCGGGCCAGTTTTTGTAGTGAATATCAAGGCCTGCGTTTTCTGAACTTATATTAACAAGAACCATGTTGTTGTATTTTGTTTCAAAATACTCTGTCTTTCCCCTGAATACAGCGTTGTAGTAGGTTATGAACTCTGCAAGAAGAGATGAATCGCTGTCTGAATACCCATAGGCAGTCTTGAGATAACCGGAGAGGATAAGCCGTAAATTTCTTATATGGTCGACATTTGCGTGTTTTTCAAGAATAAAGATATCTGCGCCCAGTTTTTCAGGTTCTGTCGGATCTACAAGATGAAGTACCCTGTATTTCCCTGACAGCGAAACATTCTGCTTTCCCTGTATATCATATCCAAGTGATGTACCTATTGAATATATTTCCTTCCTGGTATCAATCTTGTCATGTGTGCCAGTATAATTTATGAATTCCACTTCCTGCTTATTCATTTCAAGTTCTTCCCGGTCCACATCATATGCAAACAAATTGAAAGCAACAGCAGAAATAAACAGACTGATTAATAACTTTTTCATAATATACCCCTTTAATACTGCTTTTTCACAAGCAGTCTGATTATTTTATTTTTAAGTTCACTGTCTTTATGAATATCCATGATCCCGAGAAGCAGTCTGCTGTATTCGGCAGGCAGATATCCGTTGTATGATGCTATATCAGATGCTGCATCGGCAACAGCTGTACAGATTCTCCTGTCGTAATCAGTCCTTTCAAGAACATCTTTGAATGCATTGAAAGTCTGAAGATCAGGATCACTTCCCCCTTTTCCGAGAAGTTCTATATCTTTAATAATAACATATTCATCATTTTCTGCATTAATCATTTTTCTTATCATTGATAAAGACCTGACTGTTCCCGCAGAATATATAAGAGAAGAAGCCCTGCTCCGCATCAGGGCGCCGCCGTCGTTTGAAGAATTGTTACGGTTAATCGTAACAGTCCCCTCTGTCCCGAGCCGGAAGAGTATATCAAGTATTTCATATTCATATCCCGACATTCCCCCCTCCTGAATCAGGTCTTCAATGAGGGAAAGTGATTTTAGCCTGTTTTCATATCTTTCCGACAGGGAGAGTTCATTGATATACCGGAGGGAAGCGGATAGATTATTCCCGGAGGATTCGCTGTTCAGGGGATATTTTTCTTTAACTGACCGGTCTTTATCATTTACTCTGAAAAAATAAAGAATCCAGTCAAGTCCCCCGAAAACCATGCTGTTCTCCCCTGCATAGCATGGAGACGGGAATTCACCCCCTGATGAATCACTGAATCCGTGTACAGATTCACCGGGAACAGCTATCCTGTCAAGGAATTCAAGATCCCTGCTGTATATCCTGACATGGCTGTCGCGGTTTATAAGGTAGATATAATTATCAAGAACAGTAAATTTACCTCCCCCTCCGCTTAATTTTTTCTTTTTCAGTATTGTGCCGGATTTGTCAATCCTGTAAAGAGTGCTTTCCGATGTGAGAAGATAAATTATTCTACTGTTTATTTTTATATCTTCAGGAACACTGTCTGTCTTAACAGACCACTTCTCCCTGAAATTCCTGTCAAGAAGAGAAACCTCACAGTTTTCTTTATTCCGGCTTTTAACTGTATCTGAACCGGCTGTATTTGCATCAGCTGTACCTGATGCTTTTCCGCCGGATACAGGGATTCTGTCTACCTTAAAAAGATATCCTGATACAGAAAAAAAAGAAACTGTATTCTTCTGTTCAGGGACAGATCCTGTCTTCCCCCTGTCTGTAATATACATGAACTTTGAATTATCATGGTAGATAATCCCCCGGTAAGCGGAAACAGGGTTTATCTTTTGATTTATTTCAACCTTTTTTTCCCATCTGAGCCTTCCGTTCAGCGCATATGACTTTACAGTATTGCCTGAGCAGAAAAGTACTATGTTGCCGCTGCTGTTTACAAGCGGGGGAAACATAGGCAGCTTGTTCTGCTTTACAAGCCACAGAAGCTTCCCTCCCCTGTTATATGCGCGGAGCGTCCTGTCGGAAAAATAACAGTAGAATGTTCCGTCTCTTCCCTCTGCAGGAGAAAAGCGGGGTGATGATGTGAGTTTGATTTTTCTGATGAGCCTGCCGCTTTTATATATGTAGAGCCTTGAATCTTCCGAAAAGAGATAAAGTTTATCTGTATCTTCAGAATAGAAGGGGGTAAAATATTTCCCCCCGGATGAGATCCTGTTTTCAATCCCAATCATGCTGTTCAGGCTTTTAGCCTCTTTTAAATCAAAACCACTCAGGTTGAGAGCTGTAAAGAGAATAAAAACCGGCAGAAGAATTATTTTCCTCATTATTTCCTGACCAGGACTGCAAGCGTCTCGGCATGCGGAGTCTGGGGATAAAAATCATATATTTTAACCATTTTTATATTATAACACTCTGAAAGATCGCCTGCATCCCTCGCCATTGTCGCATAATCACATGAAAGATAAATAAGGATTTCCGGTGATATATTTTTCAGGTATCTCCTGACATCCTTTGACAGCCCTGTCCTCGGGGGATCGGTAATAACAGTATCAGGGTTTAAAACAGGGTTTTTCCCCTTCTTTCTTCCCCTGCCTGAGCTTATATACTTCTCAACAGTACAGGGAAAGAACTTTTTCTCAAGGTTGTCCCTACCTGGAATATTTCTCTTTCCGCACTCAAGCGCCCTGCTGTTTTCTTCAACCGATATTATCCTGCTGAATTTATCAGAAAGCGCTGTCCCGAAAACTGCAGCTCCTGCATAGAGGTCAAGAAGAGTATTCCCAGCTGCATGTTTTCTTATTTCTTCTATTGCCTTTTTAAAAAGACTTATATTGCTCTGGAAAAAAGATCCCGGATCTGTTTCTATCTGGAAATTTCCAAGGCCTACCTTTACAGGGCTGTTATCATCTGTCGAAAGATAAACCTCCCTGCTGTCAGGGGAAAACACAACTGTCCTCTCCCCTATCTTCCTCTCCCCGGATGACAGATATGAGTTTATCCCGTCATTGCACACAGGGCAGCTTTCAACAGCAACTACCCTGCTTCCTTTTCTTTCCCTGAATCCGCTTTCCCCATCACCTGCGGGGTGTAGCTGTATCCTGCACCTGTAGCTGTATGGGGAGCCTGAAACAATTTCAGGCTCAGGTATGCTTATCCTGCCGTTACGCATAAAAGCTTCAGTCACAAGCTCTTTCTTTATTTCAAGCTGCCTCTCATAGTTTATATGCTGAAGTGAACATCCACCGCATCTTGTATAGTATCTGCATGGGGCATCAACACGGTCTGGAGAAGACTCGACTACTTCGAGAAGCCTGCCTTCAAGGAATTTTTTTCCTGAAAGGTCTATTTCAGCAAGAATTCTTTCCCCCGGGACAGTGAACGGAATAAAAACAGCCCTGCCCGAGTATCTGGCAAGGCCGCATCCGTTTGATATTATTTTTTCTATTACAAGTTCTGTTTTTATTTTATCAGATTGAGAGTCTGTTATGTCCATGGTAATAGCTGTCTCTAAGCTTTTTAATATCTTCATCAACAAGATAATCGTCAAATCTCATCATTTTATCAATAACATTATTGTCGGGACAGAATTCGATGAGCCGGGTTGCAACTGTATCTACAAACTGATGGTCATGGGACGCAAAGAGAATTACTTCAGTAAAATCAATGAGGCCTGTATTGAGCGCCTGTATTGATTCAAGGTCAAGGTGGTTTGTAGGCTCATCAAAAATAAGAACATTTGCAAATGAAAGCATGATCTTTGAAAGCATGCATCTTACCTTTTCACCCCCGGAAAGAACACTCACCTTTTTCTGTGTCTCATCGCCGGAAAAAAGCATTCTGCCGAGGAAGCCTCGTACCTCGCTCTCCTCTTCAATATCAGTGTACTGCCTGAGCCAGTCAACAAGGTTTAAGTCTGTATCAAAGTATTCTGTGTTGTCTTTGGGATAGTATGAATGATTTATTGTAACACCCCATTCAATACTACCAGAATCAGGCTCAAGTTCTCCCTCAAGTATCTGGAAGAGTGTTGTCTTTGCAAGGTGGTCGGGGCCTACAAATGCTATCTTGTCCCCCTTCTGAATCTCCATATTGAAATTCTTGAGAACTTCAATACCGTCCACTGTCTTGCAAAGGTCATCCACTTTGAGAATAATCTTTCCGCATTCTCTTTCAGGCTTGAAATTAACATACGGAAATTTTCTTGAAGTGGAAGGCATATCTTCGAGTGTGAGCTTGTCAATAAGCTTTTTCCTGGAGGTTGCCTGTCTTGCTTTTGACGCGTTTGAGCTGAACCTCTGGATAAACTCCTTGAGTTCGCTTACCTTGTCCTCTCTTCTCTTTTTCTCATCTTTTCTCTGTTTCGCCGCAAGCTGGCTTGCCATATACCAGAAGTCATAGTTCCCTACATAGAGACTTATTTTTGCAAAATCAATATCTGCAATATGGGTACATACCTGGTTGAGGAAGTGCCTGTCATGGGATACAACAATTACAGTGTTGTTGAATTTTGAGAGGAAATCCTCCAGCCACTTGATTGATTCAAGGTCAAGGTGGTTGGTCGGCTCATCAAGTAGAAGAATGTCGGGATTGCCGAACAATGCCTGTGCAAGAAGAACTCTTACCTTCTCACCACCTTCAAGTTCGCTCATTTTCTTTTCATGGAGATCTTCTCTTACTCCAAGACCAGAAAGAAGAATACCTGCCTCGGATTCTGCTTCCCATCCGTTAAGATCCGCAAAATCACTTTCAAGCTGGGATGCTCTCATGCCGTCCTCTTCAGAGAAATCCTCTTTCATATAGATTTCATCTTTCTCAACCATGATATCATAGAGCTTTTTGTGTCCCATGATTACAGTATGCATAACTGTATAATCATCAAATTCAAAATGGTCCTGCTTAAGAACAGCCATTCTCTCACCCGGAGTTATAATTACATCTCCGTCGTAATTATCAATATCATTGGACAATATTTTTAAAAATGTAGATTTTCCCGATCCGTTGGCCCCGATGAGACCGTAGCAGTTCCCCGGAGAGAACTTCAGGTTAACATCTTTGAATAATACTCTTTCACCGAATTTAAGAGTTACATTACTGGTACTGATCAACTGATTTTCCTGCCTTTGTATATGAGTTTCAGGCCTGAAATAGTGCCTGATTTTATATTAAATTACCGATATCAATGCGGTATAATTTCTCAGATAAGTTTAGCCGTATAATATAATTACTGCGGGGTTTTTTCAAGGGGCGGGGAATTTTATCTGCCTGTTAAAATTTCAGGCTGAGAAACATATTCCCCTCTGAAATTATATCAGAAAATACTGCTCAAGTCTTTATTCTGCCAAGAATTCGAAGCAGGCCGTCAAGAATTGTCACAGGGTTCGGGGGACAGCCGGGAATATACAGATCGACAGGAATAACTGAATCAACACCGCAGAGAGTCGCATCATCATCTGAAAAAAGTCCCCCCGATATTGCGCAGCTTCCGACAGCAATTACTATTTTGGGTTCCGGGACTGCTTCGTAAGCCTTCAGAAGAGCATCTTTCATGTTTTCTGTTACAGGTCCTGTAACAAGAAGGCCGTCTGCATGCCGTGGTGATGCTGTAAATTTAATGCCGAATCTGCCAAGGTCCCACCCTACTGTTGTAAGCACATTTGTGTCAGCTTCACATGCATTACAGCCTCCTGCACTGACCTGCCGGAGGGAGAGAGATCTTTTGAAAATCCTTAGCATTTCCCTCTTCAGAGTTCCTGTTTTCTCAAGGATTGTTTTATCAGTAAGAAGAAGAGAAGATCTTTCAGACACAGCCATGCTGAAATCCTTTGAAAATGATATGCAGTTATAAGCGCATGCATCAGAGCATCTCCTGCAGAAGATACATTTTCCGAGATCAAGTACCGGCTTCCCCCCTTTTTTTGAAAGAGCATCCACAGGGCATATATCAATACAGATCTTACATTCATCCGGGCAGCTTTCAGCTTTTAAAACAGGTATCCCGAGGTATCTTTCCGGCATTTCAGGAGACACTGCAGGGAATTTCATTGTTCTGTATTTCTGATGTATTCTGGACTTTAGGATTTTAAACATAAACTACCTCTATAAATCGAATCCGCAGTATGAAAGATTGAAACTCTTGTTACACACAGGGAAATCAGATATTTCCTCCCCTCTCAGGGCAAGGGCAAGACCGAACCAGTTGTGAAAAGAGGGATCAACAATCTTGTACTTAAGCAGCTTTCCGCTGCTGTCAGTTACAGCTGTATGGCAGACTTCACCTCTCCACCCTTCAACAAGAGAAACAGATATTGAATCGGGAGAAAGATTTAAATCAGCTTCCTTTCTTATCTTTCCGGATGGGAGTTCCTTAAGCATTTTTTCGATGAATTTCACAGATTCAAGCACCTCAAGCCATCTTACATAGCCCCTGGCATAGACATCGCCTCTCTGGGAAGTAGAAACAGGAAGGTAAGAAAACCTGTAGGAACCGGAAGGATGGTCTTTCCGGATATCCCTTACACATCCGGAAGCCCTCGCAGAGGGGCCGACCATTCCGATAAGTTCAGCAGTTTCCCGGGAAAGTTTCCCTGTTTCATCAAACCGTGCAAGTACTGAAGGGTTGTCCCAGAGAAGAGAGACTGCGCTCAGAAAATCTTTCCTTCCTTCATCGAGTCTTTCAAGAAGCATATTTATTACTTTATCATCAATATCAAAACCGCATCCCCCCGGGACAACAGCACCGCGGCCGAACCTGTTACCGCATATCAGGGCAGTCATGTTGAGGAAATCCCCCCTGATCCTTCCGCAGTAGGAAGAGGTGGGTAGAAAACCGATATCACCCGCAAGAGCGCCTATATCGCCGATATGGTTTGCGCATCTTTCAAGCTCAAGAGCAACAGCTCTGACAGCCTCACCCCTTGCAGTGGTCCCGGATTCCGAGAGCACTTCCATATTCTGGCAGTATGCAGTCGAGTGGGCTATTGTTGAATCCCCGGAAGCAGCACCTATTCTGTATAGTGTATTTTTAAAAGGTCCACCTTCAAGGCTTTTCTCAATACCCCGGTGCTGATATCCAAGTGAAATCTCAAGGTGATATACTTTTTCCCCGTGGCACTGGAACCTGAAATGCCCGGGCTCGATAATCCCTGCATGTATAGGTCCTACGCCGACCTCATGAATCTCATCTCCTTCAATCCTGAAAAAATCCATATCCCCTGCTTTTAGACACTTATCTTCACTATCCCTGCTGCCTTTTTCGGAGGACATCTCATTTCCCTCGAAGGAGGGACTGACGGATCCCTTTTCAGCCTTTTCATTGCATGAGGGAAACCTCACAGGTTTCAGCCAGGGATGGCCTTCAGGTTTAATTCCTGACTGTTCATATATTTCCCTTTCAAAGAGATGAAACTGCGGGGCTAAGGGGGTAAGTGATTCGAAGGAGTTTTCTGTAACAATCATGGAGAGAAGATTGAGAGTTCCTTTTGCATCATCGCATATGACAAGGTAAAGGACATCATCCCCCCTGCAGTTTTTCATTGCAAAAAATGAACTGACCCTGCATCTTGAATAAATCATACCGAGAGCAGCATTTCTGAACTCATCCTCACCAAGGAGAGGAATTGCATTAACAGGTATGATTTTATTATGTCTTATTACAGTGCTGCTGTTTTTCATAGCCTGATTCCTTTTTCAATAATTTCTGCGGCACTGGAAAGAAAATCCTGATATCCCTGGGGAAGATAAAGACCTGTTACAAGCAGTACAGAAAGAGACAGCAGGATAATAATCATTTCAAGCTTCCCCTGTTTACCAGTATTTTTTACCCTGCATGCCTGCCGCGACAAAACCATATCAAGAATATTTTTCAATATGCTTATAAATACTGCAAGTAAGCAGAACAGGAAGAGGGAAAACAGGAGAAACCGTCCCTTTTCAAACATTTCCCTCAGGATCATGAATTCGCTGAAAAACAGGGAGAACGGTGCAACCCCTATCAGGATGAGCATTGAAACAAGAAATGAAAATCCCCTTACAGGCATATTCTTCAGCACAGCTGTGATTTTATTCATATCCCTTGTGCCGTAACTGTTGATTATAGATCCTGAAGTGAAAAAAGCAATCATCTTGGACAGGGAATGGTTTACAGAATGAAAAAGGGCAGCAAATATTCCAACCCCTCCGAGTCCGAGCCCTATTGCAATTATCCCCATATGTTCTATGCTGCAGTAGGCCAGGAGCCGTTTCACATCTTTCTGGACAGGTATGAAAACCGCTGAAATCAGAAGTGAAAGAAATCCGAGCAGCAGAAGTATGGAATGTGCATCCCGGCTTCTCCCCATTGAAGCATCAACAACAGGCAGATACCGCATAATCACAAAAAGTGCAGCATTGAGCATGACGCTTGAAAAAACTGCTGATACAGGGGTAGGAGCCTGGCTGTGTGCATCAGGCAGCCATGTATGCATCGGGGCAAGCCCGGCCTTTGTACCGAATCCCGCTGCTATAAATATAAATGCAAAAAGCATGATTTCAGGATTGAGTTCAGAGGCATGACTGCTGAGAAAAGTGAATGTATAAACCGGTTCAGCAGCAGAAACATCTCTTAATGATGCTGCAATCAGAAGGGTTCCTATAAATGCAAGTCCGATACCGACAGAACACACAAGCAGGTATTTCCACATAGCTTCAAGCGAAAGAGATTCATTTTCAGATATAATCAGAAACGCCGAGATTACTGTTGTTGCCTCAACAGCAACCCATGTAAAACCTATGTTGTTTGACAGTATCACCATAAGAAGCATGAGGTGGAATCCCTGCCACAGCATGGAAAACCGCCTGAAGTGAAAGGCTGTTGATATCCCTGAAAAATATCCTGACATATAAACAGCGGATGAGAAAAAAATAATATTTACAAGCAGAATATGGAAAACTGCCAGATGGTCAATTACAAAAAGGTTACCGAAAAACATGAAAGGACCTGATTTGAAAAATTCCGCAATCGGGAAAACTGACAATATCAGGGCTGATAACGAAGTATACAGAATAACCTTTATCATATCCTTTTCTCTTTTCATCAGTAACTCGGATGAAATACCTGCTGCAAAAAATAGCGCTGTGAGAACAGCTGATGTCTCTACTGAAATCATTTATATAGCCTCTCGAGTGAATCTGTGTTTACTGAATCAAAATGGATATGAATATAGTTTACTGCTGCCACCATGATTACAACCCCTGCAAGAAGATCAAGAAGAACACCTAATTCAATAAATAAAGGCTGACCCGATGCAATTGAAATCCCGAGGATAAAACCAGCATTTTCAAAAACCAGATACCCTATTATTTGTGCAATGATGTTTCTTCTTCCCGCAATTATAAACATCCCGACAATGACAGAGGCAAATCCTGCGGCAGTATGGAAGGGGGAAATACTCAGGTAAAAAAGAGGCAGTTTCCTGACAAGGTAGAATGATCCGTAGGTTATCAGCAGACCTGAAACAACAGAAACTGAGTAACCTATATACGGATTCAGTTCTTTTTTAACCTTGACATTTTCAGATACCTTCCTGAGATAATAAGGGATGACAAGTCCCTTGATAACTATACTGAGAAAGGAGAGAACAAGAATTTCAGCAATATTTCCGAATTCAAAGTGGATGAAAAAAGGAAGAATACTTATAACAGTCCCCTGAAAAGCAATCCCCCTGATCATCGCCCCTATCCTGCTTGTTCCCAGAAGATAGATATTACTCAATACTATTAAAAGAGATAATAATAAAAATAAATTGTTTCCCATAATGCTAACCCAGAACCTTACTGAAAGATAGAAAAAAACCGAGAAAAGCTGCTGTCCCTGCGCTGAAAATCAGCTTAGGAACCTTTAACAGGGACGCCCTTGCAAGAACTGACTCAACCACACCTGCCGATGCAGCAACAAGAAATATAAAAAAAATCAGAATAAAGGGTTCAGCTATCGGAGTGACAGGAAGCAGAGTCATAACTGCCCTTGCAATAATAAGTGAAAAGACCCACATCTTTACTGCTGATGCATATTCATAGAGGGCAAGATCAGGCCCGCTGTTGTCAAGTATCATCACCTCATGGATCATTGTCAGTTCAAGGTGGGTCTCAGGATCATCAAACGGGATTCTTGCATTTTCAGCAAGCATCACAATAAAAAGGGGAATTACTGCAAGAATCATAATAACAGGATTACCTGTATAAGCCTTAACCAGGGCATCTGCGAAAACTGTTGTGTCCTGAATCCTCAGTATTGTGATTACAGATATGAATGCGGCAGGTTCGCTTAAGGAAGAGAAAAAAGCCTCCCTGGATGCGCCCATCCCTTCGAAAGATGATCCTGTATCAAGAGCGGAAATAATCATGAAAAACCTGCCGAAGGCAAGAAGGTAAAAAAGCAGTATGAAGTCCCCTGTAAAGGAGACTGCTTTTAAAGTTGATGCAACAGGTATAAAAACAGCTGATATGACAGTCACTGTAAAAATAATTACAGGTGAAATAAAAAAAACAGATGATGTTACGCTGCTTATGACAAAACCTTTTCTGAAAAGTTTTGCAAGATCATAATAAAGCTGTAAAAGAGGAGCCCCTTTCCTCCCCGCAAATGCTGCCTTTGTCTTTTTTATAATTCCTGAAAGAAGGGGGGAAATTACAAGGGCAGAAAGTATAGAGATAAAAATATTTAACATAGCACAAACTTCCATATTATCAGAACAACAACTGTCAGGGCGGCATAAAGAACATATACTCCCGCCTTACCACACTGAAACCATCTTAAAAGAGAAAGAATCCTGTCAGCAGCTTTCACCGCCCTCACATATATTCCCGACAGAAACCAGTCGTCAACTCCTGAACTGAAAGACCAGTTTTTTTCAGGAAACAATTCCTCTGTGAAATTCTTTTCCCTGGAAAGAGCTGTAATCCCTTTAAACTTGTCAACAGCAGCATCTGCATATGATGAAGATGTATACTGCATTTTACTTGAAGGGAACAGGTACCCGCACCCCCAGGTTTCTCTGATATTTTTAAATCTTTTCCTGTAAACCCTTCTTTTGAGTGCCGAAATAACAAGAATAAAAACCAGGGATACTGAAAGAACCAGGCTGACTGTTACCAGGTTATCCTCAAGCATGCTGAAATAAGGGGCTGTAATATTTCCGGTAAATACTGAAACCGGCTTTTCCAGGAAAGGGAGCAATGCAAATGAAGCAAGCCCGGTTAAAAGTGTGAAAAAGGCAAGTACCAGCATGCTTATTCTCATTACCAGGGGTGCTTTCTCAACCGGTGAAAGATCTGTCTTTCGCGGCAGCCCCTGGAAAACAACACCAAAGACTTTGGAAAAACAGAGGGACGAAAGCCCCCCCACCGCAGCAAGAGAAATCACTGTTACAGAGGAAACCATAGGAAGAAATGAGTCGCTTCCCTTCACTGCGCCTGTAACCGATGATATGTAGATAAATATTTCGCTTATAAAACCGCTGAAAAAAGGGAGCCCTGAAATTGCTATTGAACCTGAGAGAAACAGATAACCTGTCCACGGCATTTTTTTAAAAAGCCCACCGAGCCTGTCAATTTCTCCGGTACCTGTCTGCCTGATGACAGCACCAGCACAGAGAAACAAAAGCCCCTTGTAAAGAGCATGGTTGAATATATGGAGAAAAGCTCCGGCAAATCCGAATATTGAAACAATTTCATTATTATATATCTTACCTGTTATCCCCATGCCGAGGCCGAGCAGAATTATTCCAATATTCTCCACACTGGAAAATGCAAGCAGCCTTTTAATATCATGCTGGCCCGAAGCAAACAGTATACCGAGTATCCCTGAAAAAGAGCCGAGAATTATAAGAGTTACCCCCCACCAGAGCTGAAGAGGAGCAAGGAAAAGGATAATTCTAATTATCCCGTAAATCCCCATTTTTATCATAATCCCTGACATCAGGGCTGAAACATGGCTAGGAGCTGCAGGATGAGCAAGGGGAAGCCATATATGAAACGGGATAAATCCTGCTTTAAGGCCGAATCCGATCAGGGCTGTGATAAAAATAAGGTTCATTTTATCAACAGGGAAACTGAATAGCCTGAATGCATTAAAATCAAAACTCCCCGAACATGATGAGAGGAGGAAAAAAGCGGTAAACAGAAAAGCTGTCCCGACATGTGCTGTTGCAAAATATATCCACCCCGCCCTTCTCACTTTTTTATCTTCATAATCTGTTATAACCAGAAGAAAAGAGGAGAAAGACATTATTTCCCATGAGATAATGAAAAGCACGGCATTCCGGGAAAGAAGAACCATTACCATACCTGAAGCAAGCAGGGAATAACTGAACCAGTGCATTCTTCCAGCCCCGCTGCCTTTAAAATATCTTATTCCGTATGCAGAACATACGGATGTCAGAAACAAAAGAGGTATTAAAAAGAAAAGAGAAATATAATCAATACCGATTTTAAATTCAGCAAAAGGAAGCTGCCAGTCTAATGAATATATTTGATCGGCGAAAGTATTGTATCCTGTCACGATTATCAGAAGCAGAGCCAGGCTTGAGAGGATACAGACGGCAGGGAATATATTCCTGCCTGCAGATTTTTTCCCGCCGGTTTTTATACTGATAATACCTGTAAAAATAATAAGTACAGTATAGAAAAAAATTATTAAAAGCATTACATGTTGCTCCCCGAATCATTCAAATCAACAGCTTCAAGAAAAGCATCAAGTATTTCCTCTCTTGATTTATCACTGTTTATTTTTTCCCTCAGTTGCCTGTTGTTGAGTACATAGCTTAACCTTGAAAGAATATATAAATGCTCCCTTATATTGGACGTAATAATTACAAAAAGAATATCTACAGCCCTGCCGTCCGGTGCTTCAAGATCAACAGCCTTTTCGAGAAAACAGAGTCCTATAATCGGATTCTGAAGATCAAAAACTATCGGGTCCCTGACATGTGGGATAGCAATCCCGTTTCCTATGGCAGTGGTTCCAAGCCTTTCCCTTGCCTTGAGAGCATCTGATAAATAATCCCGGTCTATGTAATCGGGAAGATTTATTACATTTACAACAGATTCAAGAACTTCACATGGAGTCCTTCCTGATACGCGGTAATAGATCCCCCCCCTTTTCAGGCTTTCATAAAGGGTAAACGGTGTTATTTCCGATTTATTTCTGTCATCAAATATTTCATCGGGAACATTCAGTTTTTTCCGGTTTGTCCATTCAAGAATTTCAGCCTGGTTGAAACGGTAGCTCTGGCCTACTCTGTAAACTGGTATCTCTTTCTTTGCAATCCATCTGTAAACTGTCTTTTCCGACACAGCAAGAAGCTGCGCAACCTTTTTAACATCAAGCACTGTATTTATCCAGTTGTTTTTTCACATCTGTAAACCTAACAGCAAGGGCAAATACTGTCAACAAATGTCCAAAGATGTCCAATGGATGAGACTGAAATAACTTTATATATCTTAAGTAAATAATTAAAAAATTTTTTTTTGATTTTTTTCATGTTTATGGGAAAACTTTATACTGATTACAAAACAGCTGAATAATCAGACAGCAGCTGGGAAAACAGGGGATTTTAGAAATACTGAATTACATAATTATTATATACAGGGAAAAACTGGTAAAACAGTTTTTTTAGAAATTCCCATATTCAAATACCAGAAAAATATCATCTGTAAATGAACCATCTGCCTCTTCATACGGGTCTTTATCAGAGCTTAGCAGTTTAAATCCGTTTTCACTGAAGAGAGATATTATATAATCAACTTCAAAGTAGTTATAATATATTTCATCCTTCGCAAAACTGGACAGTTCATATCCCGGTTTTTTCCCTGTCATGAAACTTATATAGACTCTGCCGCCCTCTTTTACCAGATGAGGAAGTGTATTGATTAATTCTTCAACCTGTTTGTTTTCAAGATGGACAATAATAAAGGAAAGGCATATACCATCATATTTTTTATCTGTATCAAGCTCTTCAACACTTTTATTATGGAAAATACCTTCAGGACAGTTTTTCTCGGCAAGTCTTACCATCTCTTCTGAAAAATCTATGCCAGTTACCGACATTTTCTTCTCCGCAAAGAGAGCCGAGTTCAGCCCGGGACCGCAGCCCACATCAAGGATTGAGCTGCCTTCAGCAAAGAAAGAGGAAAACGAAAGAGCATGGTTTCTGTATGTCAGATTTTTACTGAATTTATCTTCATAGGCAGAAGCACTGTTATTATATGCAAAAAGAGTTTTATTCATCCTGAGACCTTCCTTGGCTGCTTAATAAAGAAGCTTTCCGGTTTTTTAATACATGATATTGCCTGCCTTACTCTGCAGTGAGAATTGCAGGAATTCATGATTTTTTAATAAAATACTCTGAAAATTAAATAAATTCCATACAGAAAGAGTCATATTTCATTGCTGATGAATTATTCAGGATTAACAGTTTTAAAATATTTTTCGAAAAGCCTTTTATATTTCTCCGATTTTTTAAATTCCCCGAGCTCTTCAGAAAATCTTGCAACAAAGAGGAGATCAACAGTTATTTTGGAAAATATCATATAAAGTCCTTCCCTGCTTAAAGCATTTCCTGCCCTGACAACTTTATCCCTGAACTCCTCTTCAGATAAGAAACAATCACTTCGGTGTTTTGACATGATAAAGCAATCGATTCGGCTGTTGAGAAGTTTCCGTACCATGGTTTCTTCATCTTTAGAATAATCAAGAGTCCCATGTGTTCTTATGTAGTCAATATAATGTTCCGGATACCCGTAACCGCTTACAACTCCGACTATCCTGTTTTCAAGATCAGCCTCAGACTTGTATCCCAGACTCTCTTTGTTTTCAGCTTTCACAAAAAGATACATTTCTGTTGTTATGAAAGGTTCAACAGGATAATAACAATATCTGCCCCTTTCAGGTGTATAAAAAGCCGTGCAAAGCGCATCTATCTCGCCCTGAAAAACATTATAAATTCCCCTTCTCCAGGGATATTCTATTATGCTGTATTTTATATCCATATTTCTGAAAACTTCATCAAGGATTTCAGTGCTGAAACCGGGATTTTTAATGTCAGTAATTCTGTTATAGGGAAACCAGTTGTCCGTACCTATTTTAAACTCTTCAGAATAAACAGATGCAGAAGGAAGCAGAAGAGAAAAAAGAATAACAAGAAATGAAATTTTCCTCATGATATATAAATTATAAGTCAAACCGGTTAAAAATATTATTCTATATATAAAAATAATATATTTCTGAAAAAAAACATTATATAATTTTAACAATATTATTATGGATGCGTATATGGAAAAAAACTGTAAAAAACTCTTTTTATTATCTGTTTTTCTTTTAACATGCAGCTTTTTGTTTTCAGATATACAGAAAATAAAATATTTTCAGGTAGACAGTGACTATTCATACCAGATTGATCTCCTGAAACTCATACTGGAGAAAACAAAAGATGAATTCGGAGAAGCAAAGGCTGTCACAGTTAATACAAAAATGACAATGGAACGGGGATTATCAGCTCTCGAAAAAGATTCAGGTGTTGATATTGCCTTCATGCCTGCAAACAGGGATTATGAGAAGACTTTCAGGGCTGTGAAATTTCCAATCATGCAGGGGCTTCTTGGTTTCAATGTTTTCATGATAAAAGAGGAAAAAGTCCCTGAATTCAACTCGGTAAACATTCTCCTTGAACTCAACAGGAAAATGACTGCAGGGTTCGGAAAGAATAAAACTGGAATAGAAATTCTAAGGCATAACAGAATACCTCTGGATGACTCTGAATATATAAACGAAAAACTCTATAAAATGCTTGATTCAGGTAGTTTTGATTACCTGCCGGTGGGTTTATGTGAAGCATGGCCGGAGCTTGTAAAACTCAGAAAGAAGTATCCCGGGCTGACTATTGACAGAAAAAGCGGTTTTTACTACCCCTGCCCTGTTTACTTCTTTGTAAACAAAGATAATAAATACATGGCCGGAAGAATCAGGAAAGGGCTTGAGACTGTTTATTCAGACGGTTCAATGAAGGAACTTTTTTTCAGTCACTTTAAAAATGTCACGGAACAGGCAGAACCGGAAAGAAGGAACTATTTCAGGCTGGAAAATCCAATGCTTTCTGAAAACACACCTGATCCTGATACTTCATGGTGGAAAAAGTAAAATATCAGGTTTATTTAATCCCTGTAATTTCTATCTCTTTCTTAAACGGGTTACCTGTTTCTCTGATCCTGCCGGTGACAGTAACAGTCTTTCCAAGATATTCTTCAAGCTCAGAAGCTGATTCTGCATCTGGATAATAGCTTACCCGTGATTTAGATGATGGATTTTCCACTATTGATATTCTGTTCCTGAATCCCCTCTCAACAAGGCCGGTTATTTCCATATCTTCTGTACATATCCCGGCTGGAGGCAAACCTGAAGACTCATTATCAGCTGATTCAAAAACTGAATTACTATCCTGCATAGATTCTGAACTGATATCTCCCGGAACATCGGTTTTTTTCTCCTTTTTCCCGAAAGAGAAAACCGGAAAAATGGAAAAAGATAAAATCAGCAGTATTATTAATATTTTTTTCATTTTCATTCCTACCGTTGTTTTATTAATAAGAATCAGGAGGATAGTCGTTTAAAGGATCATACCAGCTTTCAAGAAGCTCCTTCCATGTTTCCACAGTATCGGATAGTGATCCTGTATTACAGAAATCAAGTTTACCATAGAGAAAATTACTTCCAAGAATTGCCTGAGTATCCTTGTTTGTATACCACCACTGAAAACGGTATTCAATCTCAGTCTGACTAGATAATGTTACTTCCCTGTTCCCCTCGGGAAGGAAAAAAGCAAGACCGTTTTTGCCATCTTCATAACCCGGATAGCTACTCCCCCCCCAGGATTTAACAACGCATTCATCTACAGATATTTTAAGATTATCAGCTGCAGTTGTTATAGATGAAGATGAAGAAAAACCGCTGTAAGATGAAACACGAGAGGCAAAATCATAAAGGTCAAAGTGGGGATTATTCACCCATTCATAATCACTGTCTTCATTGAAATATTCAAGAGTATTGGAATTCTGATAACTTCCCCTGATCGCATCAATATCAGTTCTTTTATCCACCAATAATGCAGAAAGAGCATCAAGTTTACCTTTTACATCCTCAATTCTGGAAAGATCATATGCAGCCATTGTTTCATTAGAATATGAACTGAATTCCCTCTTATGTTCAACAACAATAGCCTTTGACATGGTAATTGCCGGATTATTAAAGCCGTCCTCAGAAGCGCCTGTAAAGCAGTTCAGGATCCTGTCATATTCCCAGCCGTCACCCTGTACATTTGCTGCTGATGCAGACATTGCCTCGGCACTGAAATCCCCTGTACCGGGTCTGTATTCATACGCAACTTCAGCCATCCCCATTAGACAGGCATCAAAACCAAGAAAATCAACATTTTCAGTATCTGTAAGAATATCCTTGATTTCCCCTATATACAATGCATCACTGCCATCTGTATCATCCCAGCAGATTGCCTTGGGCAGTGTCAGATAATCATAATCAATGAAATTAAACCTCTCAGACCCCTTAACGCCGCCTCCATGATTCCATAATATAAGTGCATAATTATCAGAAGGATAATTTGTTTTACAGTATGAGATAAAATCTTTTAGGTTATCAGCATCGCCCATATTTACTTCTGCCATATCATCAAGAAGCTCAGATCTTATTCTTGCATCTCCTGTTACAGAATCCGGTTTTATCTTATATCTTCTTGTATTTTCCCAGTCATCCTCGCCGTCATATCCGCCAGAGAGATAGCCTGAGGTCCTGTCAATCTGGACAATAACAGATATATTATTCTCAACAGAAGAATTTCTCCTGATTGCATTATAAAGTCCGAATTCCATCTCATTAAAGTCATTTAACGCTGCTGGTTCCAGGTTGTTATCGCCATCAAGCCATACCATTATTGTCCACTTGCCGGGAACTGTGATTATCGGGTCATCAAGGTATCTGTCACCTGAAGCTCCGGTATCACAGGAACTTAGCAGGAAAGATAGAAATATTATAAATATATTGAACAGTGTAATTCTTTTCACTACATCCCCTGATTACAAGTGTCTTTAATTATATAAAGATACACATCATAAAAATAGTATTATAATAAATAGTAGCACAGATAGAAGTAATTAAGAACCAGCAAAAATTATATTGCTTTTCAAACAACAGAGGGAATTTTCCCCTGTCCATCTTATCTGAACCTGATGAGTCTGTTATAATTAAATCAGATTTTTCCCCCGGAGATAAAAAAATGACTATTTTAATTATTTATCTGCTGTTCCTTCTGACTATAGGTATCATGGATTTCAAAAAGGTTAAGAGTTTTAATGACTATGTACTTGCCGGAAGAAAACAGAGTCTGATAATTGTAACAATCAGCCTCATGGCGTCAATGATTGGCAGCGGTTCAACAATGGGACTTGCAGACAAGACATTTGCAAAAGGATTTCCCGCAATCTGGTTTCTTGCAGTGGGTGGAATAGGTCTTATCCTTCAGGCAATTTTCCTTTCAGAAAAGGTAAGAGCATCGGAAGCTGTAACACTACCCGATCTTGCTGAAAAAACAATGGGAAATAATACCAGAATACTTGTTGCATTTATCATTACTGTTACATGGATAGGAATAATTGCAGCACAGTTCATCGCAGCAGGGAAAATAATAACCGCACTCACAGGTCTTGATGCATTCTGGGTTCTGACTCTGGCAGCAGCAGTTATTGTTATTTATTCATACCTGGGAGGACAGGCTTCAATCCTGAAAACAGACTTCCTCCAGTTCACAATACTGTTTATAGCTGTAGTTTTTACAGTTATGTTTCTCTATTCTGTAAAACCTCCTGCACCCGGTGCAGTTAAAGTTGAACTTTTAAATCAGTATTTTACCGGAAGAGACCTGTTCTTTTATCTTACAGTTGTTATGGGATCATACTTTATATGTCCAATGATGTTCAGCCGTCTTTTAACTGCAAAAACACCTGTAACTGCAAGGAAATCAAGTTTTATTGCAGGTTTCGGAGTTCTCATTTTTGCAGTAATGATTGTACTGATCGGACTGTGGGGTAAATCAAGTATTGAGGATCCAGGAAGAGCAGGTGTAATATCATGGATATTTGTAAATGAACTTCCCAAAGCAGGGGGTATAATCCTTATACTGGGTATTCTTTCCGCAATTATCTCTACTACAGATACATGCCTTTTAATGACTTCAAGCATTATAGAACACGATATAATATACCCTCTAACAGGTAAGGGAAGCGAAGATGAGAAAAAATCAGGTGTGAGTCTTACAAGAATGCTTGTCCTTGTTCTCGGACTGCTCGGCTACCTTACTGCATTATGGGGCAACTGGGACATTATAGGTCTCCTCCTTGAAGCTTTCGAATTCTATACTGCCGGAATTGTTCCTGCAATGTTTATAGCACTCCTTGTAATAAACAGAAAAACGCTTGATCCTAAGTGGTCTTTCTATGCTGTTCTTGCCGGGGGGATTTTCGGCATCATGCCTAAAATAACACCTCTTATAAATATTCTGAGCAGCGCAATACCGGGTTTCTGGGTTAAGTCTCTTCCTGTAACAGGAATGGCCCTGTCTCTTATACTGGCATTGATTGCATCAGCAAAAGGAAAAGAAAAAACAGCTGTATAGAAAATATTATGCAGTAAGCAATAATCTGATCTTTATTCAGGACTTAATAACAGCCCTTTCAGGATATACCTCTGAGAGGGTTTTTTTATAATTACTTGATACAACAGAACATACAGTGATCATCATTTGACTGGACATGTCCCCCGCCCGCTTAGACATGTCTATTTTTTTTCCTGTTTTTTTTCCTTCTTACAGGCTCTCAAGTATTGACCTTCATCATTTAACCTCATAGGATAATTTAAATAAATATTTTTTTACTTATTCACTATATAACTGAACAGGATGTATTTATGAAACAGAAAAATATCAGGCACTACATGTTATTCAATGTTGGACTTCCAGTTATAACAGGATATATTTTCTTTTTTCTCTCGCTCAATTTCATTCTTTCTTCACAGAACATGCTCTGGCTTTCAGAAGCTGAAACTCTTTTCATTGAAAAATACCGTCAGGAATTAAAGAGCACTACCGAGATAGCAGCAGGAATTATTGAAACAGTATATTCAGATAATGAAATGTCTGATGAAGAAAAATTATCCCTTTCAAGAAGATTGGTTCGTCCCCTCCGCTTCGGAGAAGAAGGATACTTCTATGTATATGAAAAAGGAAATGGAATAAATGTAATTCACGGATCAAAACAATCTCTTGAAGGAAAAAACCTGTGGGATATGCAGGATCCTGAAAAAACCCAGTTTATCATAAGGGAACTGGACAGGACTGCTGAAAACAACTCGATGTTTCATGAGTTCTACTGGACCAAATTGAATTCTGACAAGTTGTATCACAAACTCGGAACAGCACTGGCTATTCCAGGTACAGATATGTGGATTGGAACCGGAGCATATACAGATGATATGAACCATGAACTTGCCATAATAAAAACCAGTATTAACAAGAAAATCAATAATTTTGAAACACTTATATTTTCAATACTGTTTGTTGTTGCCTTTATTTCACTTTTTTTCATTATCAAGCTTTCCGGTAATCTCGCCCGCCCTGTAATTGATCTCAGAAATCTGCTGAATAAAAGCAGTGGTAAAGATTTTACACAGAGAGGTAATTACAGCGAAAAACGTAAATGCCGGGAAATTCAGGAACTTTACAATGCAATAAATTCCTTATTTGATGAATTTTCAAAAGTTGTTATTCATACAAAGGAAAATACAAATTCCGCCCTAAACATGAGCAAACAGCTTTCCATGATATCTGCCTCATCAAATAAAAATGTCAATGAGATGAACAGCAAGCTTTCCAGGCTTTCCAGTGAAGCAGACAGGCTCCACGATAATATAGGCAGTTCTTTTGAAACAACAAAGGAATTTCAGAATTTCATCAGCAATGTAGACCTGCTTATAACTGACCAGGCTGCAGCGCTTGAAGAATCAACTTCTGCAGTGGAACAGATGATAAGTTCCATAAACAGCCTTGCAAAAGGAACAGAAAAGAGAAATAACATTGCCCAGAAACTTTCTGAAACATCAAAGAAAGGAAAAGAGGATATGAAAGCATCAATATCCAATATGCAGGCAATAAGCAAAGCAACAGAAGAAATCAGCAATATGATAAATATAATCAATGATTTATCTGAACAGACCAATCTTCTTTCAATGAATGCAGCGATTGAAGCTGCACATGCAGGATCTTCTGGAGGAGGTTTTGCCGTTATTTCAAAGGAAATCAGGGCATTATCAATTAATTCATCAAAAAATGCAAAAATCATTTCAGATTCGCTTCAGTCAATAACAGCACAGATCAAGGAAAATGAAGTAATGACAACTGTGAGCGGAGAATACTTCGAAGCCATGGCTGACAGTATAAATGAAATATCTGAGGGACTCATGATTACACGGAACGCAACCCATGAAATTGCAGCAGGAGGACACCAGCTTATTGATGCAATCCATACGCTAAGGGAAATGAGTATCCGTGTTTCCAATTCATCATCAATGATCAAGGAAAAAATCAACGAGATAAGCGGGACATTCGGAAATATCAAGGATATTGCAAAGATGACAAACACTGAACTTGCAAATGTTGTATCTGATCTTGTCAGCATTGCAGGAGACATGGAGGAACTTGCGAAGTCTGGAACAGAAAATGAGGAAAGTCTTAATTACCTTGAAGAAAGTCTTTCAATGTTCAGGGTTAAATAATTGTTTTAACAATAACGTGATGAGACAGTATTCAGATCCTCATCACGTTATCAAGAACAGTAAATGCCTGTTCAAGAAGATCTGTATCTGCCTGGTTACCCATGTGACCGAAACGGAATACTTTTCCTGAAAGACCTGCAAGACCCCCTGCACATGAAAGCCCCTCTCTTTTCAGCTGCTTTATTAAAAGCCTGCCATCCACCCCTTCAGGAACCCTGACAGATGTGACTGTGGGAGACATAACTGCAGAATCACAGGGATAAAGAATATATCCCCTTTTTTTCAATTCATTCCTGCAGAAAGATGCTGCTTTTTCATGTCGGCTGAAAACAGCGTCAAGCCCTTCATCAAACAGAAGATCAACAGCCTTGTTCAGAGCAGCAACCCCGTGCCAGTGAGGTGTATATGGGAATTTCGCCTTTTCATCAATATTCCGGAAGGGAAGAAGCTCATCATACCCCTGGTATTTTACATCTTCTATAATTTCCCATGCAGCATTGCTTACTGAAAGAAAACATTCTCCCGGTGTTGAGGAAAGGCATTTCTGAGCACCGCAGACAAGAAGATCTATATGCCATTTATCTACTTCAACAGGAGTCCCGCCGAGGGACGCAACTGCATCAACATAAAAAAGAGGGATACCGAGTTCTTTCTTGAGCCTCCCCAGGCCTTCCAGAGGGTTCAGTGTTCCTGAAGGTGTATCACAGTGAACAGCTGTAACCATGAGAGGTTTTTCTTTTTCAAGTATTTTTCCAATTTCTGCAAGATTATCGATTGTTGTATCATAGGGCTGCTCAATACGGGTAACTTCTGCGCCTAAAGATTCCGCCATCTGGGCAATTCCATCGGCAAAAACCCCTGTTATAACAGAAACAACCTTATCACCCGGCCTGATTGTATTTTTGAGTCCTGCCCACAGGGCAAGCATTGCCTCCCCTGTCATCAGTACAACATCACTTTCAGTACCCATCAGGGATGCAAGTTTTGATGATGTATCGCTGTAAAGCAATCTGTATTCATCATCAAGGTTTCCGTTACCGTAATCAGCCCCTGCAAGATATCCCACTTCGGGATCCAGCGATACAGGCCCCGGAAGCATCGGCACTCTGCAGTAAGTTTTATAGTTTTTATTGTCGCCAATTTTATACATTTCTATTCCCCGCTGTATATCCGGATAATTATTGATTTTTTCTAATCATACATCATATGCTTGATGCAGTACATCGGAAACAGAGGCTCTTTTCATGTAAAATATTTCCGGTAAATCCCCCTGAACTGATCATAGCTGAGGTTTAAAAGGGAAGCTGCATGCTTCTGATTGTTTCCTGTATCTGAAAGTGCTGATGATATGAGTTCTTTTTTGACAATATCTGTTATTTTATGAAAATCGGCGCCCCTTTCAGAATTACCAGCCCCTGCAATCAGAGCCTGTATAAGCTTTTTCATGATACTGCCTTCAAAACTGCCTGAAACACAGTCAGCAGAAACCTGGTAAAGAGAATTATTATCTGAACCGGAATCCAGTTGTGTTTTATCAGCTGCAGGTATAATTTCTCTTTTTCCATCAGTTCCTGTACTGCCTGACTGTTCTGAAGACACCTCTTCATGACTGTCTGATTTTTCAACAGTTATTTCAGTATAGGGATTTACAAACGGGTCGAGAACAACATCCTCGATAACATTGCCTGATGCTCTGTATACTGCCCTTTCTACAGTATTTTTCAGCTCCCTTATATTACCGGGCCATCCGTATCCTGTAAGTTTTTCAGCAGCACTGTCAGAAAAGCTTATTCTCCCCTTCCTGCCAAGCTCCTTGCCCATTTTCTGCGCGAAATGTTCGGCAAGCACTGTTATATCACCCTTCCGGGCCCGGAGAGGCGGTACAAACAGAACTTCAAAGGAAAGCCTGTCAAGAAGATCCTGCTTGAACTTTCCTTCCCGGCACATAGCGGGAAGATCCTGATTTGCTGCCCCGATAATTCTTACATCAATCTCTTTTGTTTCAGAACTCCCTACCCTTTCAAAAGTCCCGTACTCGACAACCCTCAGAATCTTTTCCTGTACTTCAAACGGGATAAGACCAATTTCATCGAGAAAAAGGGTTCCACCGTCAGCCTCTTCAAAACGTCCCTTTCTTTCCCTGTCCGCACCTGTATAGGCACCTTTTACATGGCCGAAAAGTTCAGACTCGATAAGTGAAGGAGGAAGCGCTGCACAGTTGAGCTTGACAAAGCTGTTGTTCCATCTTGATGACAGATAATGGAGGCGGGAAGCTGCAAATTCCTTTCCCGATCCCCTTTCTCCGATCAGAAGCACCGACCTGTCAACAGAAGCGGCTCGCCTGAGATTTTCCTGAAAACTGTAGAATTCTTCAGATTCACCAATCTGATTATTATTAAACATTTCTGCCATGGTTTTTTCTACCTCTTACAGGTATTATACACCTTTCTGCGCTTAATTTTAAAGGTTTTAATCACCATGGAATTAAAGAAAAATCATTATCTTATGAGATTTTTATCAACAATGACTTAAAAAATGCTGTTTCACACAGATTCAAGGAAAGAATAGTAATAATTTACAGAAATTGGCACACTTAATGCATAGATATTATAAAGTCTTTTAAAGGCTTTACACTATTTGTTTAAAGGAGAATCTTATGGGAGTTTTTACAAGATTCAAAGATATAATATCATCTAATATCAATGCACTGCTTGATGAAGCTGAAGACCCGAAGAAAATGCTCAGAATGATGATACAGGAGATGGAGGATACTCTTATTGAACTGAAATCATCCTGTTCCATGAAGATGGCATCAAAAGAGGAGCTTGAGGATGATATTGAAATTGCACAAAACAAGGTTGAAAGATGGGCGGAAAGAGCAAAAAAGGCACTCTCTGCAGGGGAAGAGGAACTTGCAAGGGAAGCTCTTCTTGAAAAGAGAAAAATAAGCAAAAACCTCGAATATCTCAAGAATGATCTCGAAGAGTATGATAAAATCATAGATGAATCAAAAAATGATATAGCAAAACTTCAGAATAAACTTGAAGAAGCTATAATGAAGCATGATATACTTATCGAAAGAAGCAATCATGCAAGGGACAGAATAAAAGCCCAGAGAGCGGTCAGGAATTCCGAAAGTTCAAAAGCAGGTGAAAGATTCAGAAGATTTGAATCTGCTGTAAGAGATCTTGAAAATGAAGCATCATTTGACGGGAATGAGGAAAACTGGACTCTTGATCAGAAGTTTGAAAAGATGGAAACTGAGCAGGAGATTCAGTCTGAACTGGACCAGCTCAAGAAAGAGATTAATGAATAATGGGGACCTGTATGCATCATAACAGACATTTTTATTCCAACGGTAAAAGGCTTTACCGTTCAAGAGAAAGGATGCTTTTCGGAGTATGCAAGGGAATAGCTGAATGGAAAGACCTCCCTGTAGGCTGGGTAAGGTTCTTTACAGTGCTGGCATTTATGAGCACAGGATTCTTTCCTGTAGGGCTGATATACCTGATTGCAGCGATAGTAATACCGATTGAACCGCCGGGGTACTACAGAAACAGCAGCCATGATTCTTCATTCAGTCACAATGATTATGACGACAGATTTGATTCTTCAGACAGGTATGATGAGGGGAAATATAAAAGGCGTTATGACAACGAAGATGACTGGGACAGACGTTTCTCGAGAAAAAAAAGGGGGGATCAGTAATATAAATGTCAAAGAAAGAGGTCAGGGTAAAAACTGAAAAAGATAAAAACACAGACAAGTCAGTTTTTTCTATTGATTATTTCAGCTCTCCTGATAAGGAAAATACAAGGTTTAATCTGTATTCTTATCTGATGGAAAGCAGAAATACAGTTCTTCACATAAATACAAACATGTCAGCTTCAGTAAGCCCTGAGAAAGACAGGGACAATGTAATAGCTTTGAGAGATATGTGCAGTGAAGATAATTTTGACTTCTATATGGCTCCTGCAGCCCGGGAAAACAGCGGCGGTTTCCTGGGCAAATTTTTAAACAAGGAGGGAAACAAGCATACCGCCTATAATATCCTGATAAATATTCCTGAAAAAACCTTTAACAGGGATATATTTGACAGATATATGTGCAGCTATTTTATCAGGCTTGGAATCGGTTTTGAAACTGACAAATATGACAGTATCAAGTCTGATTTCCAGACAGGGCTTCTTGTCCCGGATGAATTCTACAGGGTATTTGAATATGATCTTTTTGATGCCTTTGAATTCAATCACATAAAGCTTATTTCAGATACAGTTTCAAAAACAGAGCTGGAAAGGATCTTTTCAAAATAACAAAGAGAATTATTCCCTTTAAAAACTTATCACCCCTTTTAAAATCAATATTGCTGTTTCCTTTCAAAATCTTTAAAATAAGACAATATCACAGGGTAAACTTACAATATTTTATAGTTGCCATGATAGCAAACTGAAATCCTGTTTTAATCTGCGGATGATCTGAATATTCCGCCTGATTTCAGCAAACAATATTCAGAGGAAAAAAATGAACAACCTTACAGAAAGTTTCAGCAATTTCTACGAAATAATTACAAGACTCAGGAGTCCTGAAGGATGTCCATGGGACAGAAAGCAGACAGCAGAGACACTCAAAGGAAACCTGCTTGAAGAATCCTATGAATGTATCGAGGCAATTTCAAACAGGGATGATGCACATATACGTGAAGAACTCGGAGATGTTCTACTGCTGATCGGGATGATAAGCCGGATCAAGGAGGAGGAAGGAAGCTTTACCTTTTCCGAGGTGATAGATGAAGTATCTGAAAAGCTTGTAAGGCGGCATCCCCATGTTTTCGGTGAAGATAAAATAAACGATGCAGATGAAGTTAAAAAGAAGTGGGAAGAGATTAAAAAGAATGTAGAGAAAAAAGACAAATCACTCCTGGACGGGATATCGAAAAACATGCCCCCCCTTGAAAGGGCCTACAGGTTCCAGAAAAAGGCATCTGGAGCAGGATTTGACTGGATAGATACAGAAAGTGTATGGAACAAGGTTTATGAGGAACTTGAAGAATTCAGGGATGAAAGCATAAATTCAGACCAGGACAGGATGGAAGAGGAATTCGGAGACTTCCTTTTTTCAATCGTCAATATCGGAAGATTCATGAAAATAGATCCCGCAATTGCTCTTCACAGGACAAATGAAAAATTCCTTAGGCGTTTCCAGCATGTCGAAAAAAACATGGAAAAGGAAAACATGGAGCTTGGGGCTGAAAATTTCGATAAAATGGATGCCTTATGGGATGAGGCTAAAGAGCTTGAGAAATAAAATATTAAATAAAACCCACCGCAAAAAAGGGTGGGTTTGTCATTATACTGGATCAGTTTATAAATGATTTAATCAATATTCCTGTAAAAATCGAGAAAACTGCCCATCCCTGTATCTTTCCATGATGCATAATTCTCAAGAACTGCCACATCGACACGGGAAAGAGGATATTCACTCTCTGTAAGCTCTTTAAGCATCTTGAAAAGGTTTCCCTTTTTATTGCCCGGCTTTATTACTGTATCAATACATTCATCTTTAACAGATGCACATACAAACTCTGAAAGCTCATTCTCTTCTATGTATTTTTCAATTTTTTCATATAATTCAGAAACATTACTGCTTTTAATCAGGTATCGTGTTCCTGAATAGAGAGACATGAGAGAATATATCTTGTCTCCCCGGTTTATTTTATAAATTACAGTGTCCCTGATCTTCATCCCCTCAGGCAGGGCTGCATTCATTTTATCAATAAAAATTTCAGGATTAATTTCATCTTTAAGCTCTACCGATGCAATTTCGGCCAGAGATTCCACTCCGAGTGAAAGGGGATGTGCGAATTCTATCCTGGGTTTAGGGTTGAATCCCTGGGTATAGTTAAGCTCAAGACGGCTTCTCAGGAAAGATTTCTCAAAGACACGGAGAACATTGAGATGTCCAAGGTAAATCTGTTTATCTCTCTTTTCGAATGAGAAAACAGCCCTGTACCTGACCTTTTTTGCGTTTTTGTTGGCCTTTTCAGAAAGTTCCTTCATTCTTCTTTTTTTATCAGAAATTTGCTGAACTTCTTTTCCTGTTTCTGATTCAGGGCTGTTTCCTTCATTATTTTCAGGGTTTTCTTTTTCTGTAAAAGCTGCAGCTGATGACTCATTTTCAGGAGATGATATATCCTTTTCAGAAGTGTTTTTATTAAAGCTTTCATTATTTTCAGCCTGGTGATTTTCAGCATCAGCATCAGATGGAAGATCAAAAGCCTGGTCCCTCCGGTTTACAACTTTAACGTCCTTTCCACATATCCCGCAGTTGTGGTCACACTCATCATCACATACAGGGGTGAGAACCTTTTCTTCAGACCTTTTATATTCTTTTTTATAATAGCTGCTGCTTACGCCCATGCTGATGCTGTTCCAGGGGAGTATCTCATCATCTTCCCTTTCCCTGCATGTTTCCTTTTCAACATCCCAGTCCTGGCTTTCAATCACTTCGCGCCAGATTTTTCGGTCAACATACTCTTCCCAGGCATCGAGCCTCGCCCCCTTCCTGTATGCCTGGAGAAGGAGATCCCCCGCCCTTTCATCGCCTCTTGAGAATATCCCTTCAAGAAACGACATAAACGGTGAATGGAATCCCAGCTTTATGTTTCTCTTTTTGAGGTTGTTCTTGATTTTATATATTCTCTCAAGTGCATCCTCCTCATATAACTGATGTGATCTCTGGTAGGGAGTATGAGCCTTTGGAATAAATGTTCCTATATTCACATTCAGGTTCATTTTTGTCTCATCATGGACCCTGAACAGAAAATCAAGAATCATATCTGTCTCATCCTCCCCTCCTGACGGGGGAAGGCCGATCATGAAGTAGAATTTTGCGACTCTCCATCCGGCTGCCTTTGCTTCTTTAATAACATCAATTGTCTGCTCAATATTTACTTCCTTGTTAAGTCCTCTCTGCCATTGAGGGTCAGGTGTTTCAACAGCAAAGGTCAGGCCGCTTTTTCTAACCGCGCTTAACCCCTTTAAGAGGGGAAGTGTGAAACTGTTCAGCTTGAGGGAGGGAAGAGCAAAGGAAACTCCATGCGATGAATACCTGCTGTTCAATGAAGTTATAACTTCAGATATTGTACTGTAATCGCCTGATGAAAGAGATGAGAGAGTTATCACCCTGTAGCCGCAGTTAAATACAAGATCGTCAATCTCTTCAGCTATGGCAGTGAATTCCTTTTCCCTTTTAGGCCTGTAATAAATTCCGGCATGACAGAATCTGCATCCGTTTGGACACCCTCTCATCACTTCCACAACACCGTGGTCCTGTACAGACTGCACAGATGGAACCGGATAATGGGAAACACCCTTGTGCTGAATTTCTGATCCGAAATCACCCCAGATATCCCTTTTAACCTTTTCCTTCTTTCCCGCATGCCAGATACAGCTGAAGCTCCCTATAAACTCGCATATTTCAGCCCGGGAGGCATTTTTCATTTTAAGGGAGTAGACCCCTTCAAGAATTTCAGTAAGAGTCTTCTCAGCCTCGCCAATATAAAAGAAATCGATAAAACTGCCGTAAGGTACAGGATTTGTCACTCCAGGCCCGCCTGCAATCACGACAGGATGGTTTTCATTTCTTTCACTGTTTAGAAGCGGTATCCCCCCTGTATCAAGAATTGATAGTACATTTGTGGCTGTCAGTTCATATCCGAATGAAAAAGCCATAATATCAAGTTCATGAAGAGGTGTTCTGCTTTCCAGCGAATAGAGCGGGACATTGTATTGGCGAAGCATCTTTTCAAAATCCGGTGCAGGGGCAAATACCCTTCCGCATGTGAATTTTTCATTGCTGTTAAGCATGTTGTAGAGGATTTTAACTGCATTGTTTGACATACCTATCTCATAAAGATCAGGATATGTTACTGCAATATTCAGCTTATCATCAGAAGGTTCAATATTATATGAACCGAACTCTCCCCCTGAATATCTTCCCGGATTATCAACCCTCATGAGTATGTTTTTTATATCTGAAACTGCAACTGTTGTCATTCTATTTTCCCGAAATATAATAACAGGTCTGTATTTTTTACTGACCTGTAAAAATATAATAATTTTATTGTTTATTCTGAATAATCAGCACTGTTTTTAAATTTTCATACGACTATAGTAATGAGATCTGTTATTTTTATCACAATTTTCATTAAATGGATAGAATTCCAGCTGCCTGCTTTTCAGTATCTGTAGCGCCTGAAATAGACATTAATAAGAAGTCCTGTACCTATCATGGCTGTCCAGAGAGATGATCCCCCGTATGAGAGGAAAAGCAGAGGAATACCTGTTATAGGCATTATCCCCATAGCCATGCCTATGTTGACAATGAAATGAAAAAAGACCATTGCAACAACACCTGCGGCAATGAATGATCCGAACCTGTCTTTTGCAGCACCGATTATTATTATTCCCCTTATTATAATAACAAGAAACAGCAGAAAAATAACAAGAGACCCTGCAAAACCAAGCTCTTCAGCCATGATTGAAAATATGAAATCAGTAGTCTGCTGGGGAAGATACCTGTAATGGCTCTGTGTACCGTTCAGAAATCCTTTTCCCCACACACCTCCGGAGCCTACAGCTGTAATAGACTGAATAATATTCCATCCAGCACCCTTGGGATCAATATAGGGATCGAGAAAAACAATGAGTCTCATGATCTGGTATGACTTGAGCACTTTCTGGGCAGCAAGTGATCCGAGCATTGAAATAGACATGATTGAAGATGAATACATTATCCAGTAGTAATACCGCTTTTTAGCTATATAATAACCGGTCAGTGATATGGCAGATACTGCTATAAAAGTCAGCAGTATATAAAGATATATGTTGCTGGCGGAAATTACAGATATGATCTTCCGGGTGTTTTCGGCAGCAAAATCCTCCCAGACAGGTATAATCACAAGTATAATCATCACAGATCCTGTCAGCAGAAGATACATTATGTGACGGAGTGATGATCCTGCAATATATGCAGTTATAAGAAAAATAGGAATATATACAAGCGCTGTACCCATATCAGGCTGTACCAGGATAAGCATCATCGGTATGAGTGTAATTATAAAGCCTTTGATAAATGTCTGAAGCTCCCTGACATCTTTTTTATGAGCTGAATAAAATGATGAGAGCATGAGTATTGTAGCAATCTTTGCAAATTCCGACGGCTGTATCCCGAAATCCATAATTCCAAGCCAGGATCTTGCCCCGTTTACCTTGTTGCCGGCAAAAAGGGTAACTACAAGGAGGAATATAAAGAATACATACAGGTATACAGAATAATCCTGGACTTTCTTGTAGTTGAAAACAATTACAGTAATTAAAACTGCAACTCCAAGGACAGCCCAGACAATCTGCTTTATATATTCATTTGATACAACTGAACCGTCAGATGCGACACAGCTGGAATAAATAAAAAAGATACCTGTTACTACAAGAGACATTACGCTTAAAAGTATATAGAAATCAAAACTGCCGCTGTATTTTCCTCTCATTCTACCCTTCCGCTTACAGGATGCTTGTTATTTCTCAGGTACCATAGGTTAAGATCATCAACAGCTTCCTCATATGTCTGATCAGCGAAAATACCCTGGAAAATAACATTACAGGCCTTTCCGGCCCACCATTCCCATTCATTCTCCGCTTCAACCATGACAACAACCACAACCTGCTCATCAGGATCCTCGGCGCCGTATGGGCCGTAGGATGCAAACCAACTTGTCCATCTGTCTTTATAGCCTACCTCTCCTGTTCCTGTCTTACCTGCAATCTCAACCGCATCTGTTGTCATTATTACCCTTGCAGTACCCTTCGTTATAACTTCCCTCATATTTCTCTTCACTTTGCTGAAAGTTTCCTTTCTTATCAGCGAATTATGCAGAAGCTGAGGTTCCACCTCCTCTATAACTTCCCCTGTAACCGGATCACGCACCTGCTTGAGAAGGTGGGGAACATAATTCACGCCGTCATTTACAACCATGGCTATTGAATTTGCCACCTGTACAGGAGTTGTCTGAAGAGAACCCTGACCTATTGAAATATTATATGTGTCGCCGCCTACCCATGGAGTGTGATATGTTGATTCCTTCCAGGAAGGGGTCGGAACAAGCCCTTTTGATTCACCGGGCAGATCAATACCTGTTTTCTCTCCGAAACCGAAACGTCTTGAATATTCAACTATTTTATCAATACCCAGATACTCCCTTCCGACTGTCCAGAAATAAACATCGCAGGATTCCGCAAGCGCTTCCTTCAGGTTGAGCTTCCCGTGCCCTGTCTTCTTGTGGCAGTTAAAAAGCCTGTCGCCGAGCCAGATCTTTCCTGTACAGTCAATCTCCTCTTCTTCGGGAAATATCTCCTCCTCGATAATTGCTGCAGTCATAACAATCTTGAAAACTGATGCTGGAGCATATGAAGACTGTACCGGCCTGTTCAGGAAAGGATACTTTGAATCAAGTGAAAGTTCCTTGTAGTACCTGCTGCTTTCATCAGTATAGAAAATATTCGGATTATAAGATGGATAGGAAACAAGAGCCAGGATTTCCCCGGTTCCCGGTTTCATCACAACTACAGAACCCATCCTCTTTCCAAGCGCTTTCTCGCAGAGTTCCTGAACATGCCTGTCAATCGTCAGCACAAGATTCTTACCCAGCACAGGAGGTTTCTCCATATAGGCGCTATCCCCGATCTGGCGCCCCCTTACATCTACAGTATTATACCTGATTCCCTCTTTCCCTCTCAGGTATGAATCATACTGCTTTTCAAGACCGCTTTTCCCCAGTTCCGAGTTGGGAGCATAGCCCTTGTTATAAAGCTCCTGTATCTCCTCCCTCGTGATATCTCCCACATATCCCAGTACATGAGATATTGAACCGGTTGCAGTGTAGTTCCTTATCGGCTTACTTCTCCAGATTATACCGGGGAACTTATCCTTGTGCTCTGCCAGGTACAGTATTTTTTCATATTCCACATTATCCCTTATTTCGACAGGGTTGTAGTAGTTTTTATATCTTGAAGGAATAACAGCATCAATATCCTCTGGACTCATATTAAGCACTTCTGAAAGCTCTTCAAGAATACTTTCTATATCATCCGGAAGGTTTGCAGGGATCACCTCAACAGCAAAAGAGTCAACATTCATTACAAGGGGCGTATCATAGTTTCTGTCGAAAATCTCTCCCCTCTGAGTGGGAATAACCTGCTCCCGTCTTGCAACATCTCTTGCCCGTTTCTTGTATTCACCGCCCTGAATAATCTGCAGCGAAAAAAGATGCACTGAATAGACAGTAAATACAGAGACAATAATAAGGGAAAGGACTATCATCCTTATTTTAAGAGATTCTTTAAGAGAAAATTCCCGCTGCGGCAATCAGATCCCCCTGTCGTCAATCCTGTACAGCTTAAAAAGCTTCATGAGGGCAAACACAAACGGTGCTGCAACAGAATTGAGAAGAATTTCAATACCGAATCTTGAAGTAAAAACCATAGGCGCATTTCCCGACTTCAGAAAAAGGGAAGCTACAAGAACAGCAAAAAACCCTTTGAGAAGTGTGGCAACTGCAGCAAGTATTACAGGAAAGAGAATCGGGTCGAAATATACTTTATTACGTGTCAATCCCAGGATAAAGCCCATAACTGTTTTAATCATGCAGTTGAATCCGAGAGGAGAAAGACTGATAAAGTCTTCAGTCAAACCTGAGGCAAAACCGCAGAGCTGCCCCTCCATACGTCCCCTGGAATTCGCATAAAATATAATAATAACAAGACCGAGGTCCGGAAGTATAATATCCTTGAAAAAAGTTCTTACAACTGTACTTTCAATAACTGTTACCGCAATAAGCAGCACAATAATAAGTAATAGGTTTTTTTTATTCATTGGCGCCTGTATCCTGTTTCAAAATAAAAACATATTCAAGCCTGGAAAAATCAACTGTCGGTTCAATTTCCAGCTGCAGAGATGTTTCATACTCCCTTGCGCTGATGCTTCTCACCCTTCCTATATATATCCCTTTAGGATATATTGACTCCATTCCCGAGGTGATTACAAGGTCACCGTAACTGATTCTTTCCTTGCCGTTTTTATTTACATAACTCATCAATATACTGTTCTTTGAATTGCTGCTCCCGTTTATAAGCCCTTCATACCTCAAATTCTGAAGACGGGCAGCTGCGTAGAAAGATTTATCATAGAGGGGTACTACTTTTGATGATGAATATCCTGTTTCAACAACTCTTCCCACAAGTCCCTGAAATCCTTCGTAAAAAGCAACAACAGGCATATCCTTTACAACGCCGTCTTTCTGCCCCTTGTCAATTATAAGTGTATTGAATATATTCCCGGGATCACTTCCTATGATTACAGCAGGTATTTTTTCAACAGCTGAATTTTTTTCAAAACCAAGCTGCTTCCTGAGTTCAGTATTTTCCCTTTCTATTTCCCGGTAATTTTTCTCGAGAGACTCGTATTCGGCAATCCGTTTAATTAATTTACTGTATTCAGACCTGACTCTTTTCAGTTCGCTTATGGAATTCAGTGTACCGGAAAAAAAACCGGCAGTATATGTAAAACCTTTCTGAAAGACAGAAACAAACGACAATCCAAGCTCGGAAGGTTTTAGAGCATCCTTGGAACGTGAGTCTGTAACAAGCAATAATGTATTAATCAACAAAAGCAGGACAAAAACTATAGCATTTTTTTTTGTCCTGCCCTTTTCCCTTAAATTAAGCATATTACTAATTTATACTGTTATAAATTGCCCGGTCAGATGAACTTTTTGCATGCTCAAAATACATACCAGCTCC
This sequence comes from Spirochaetia bacterium, assembly GCA_963662265.2. Classification (GTDB taxonomy): domain Bacteria; phylum Spirochaetota; class Spirochaetia; order CADAEX01; family CADAEX01. The sequence goes on from CAXXHA010000009.1 coordinate 56,558, forward strand.
GAGTGCAACACAGAGAAGAGGATCTTCCGCAAGGATTACAGGGACCCCTGTTTCCTTGGAAATAAGGGTCGGAAGCCCAGCAAGAAGCGATCCGCCTCCTGTCATTACAATACCTCTTTCAACAATATCTGCTGCAAGTTCAGGAGGAGTCTGGCCAAGTGTCCTTTTTATCTCCTCGATAACTGCATTTACCGGCTCCTGGAGAGATTCCCTCACTTCGATTGAATCCATCTCGAGTCTCCTTGGAAGCCCTGTTATTGCATCAGTTCCCTTTATTTCCATTCTTTCAATCTTCTTATCTGAATATGCATTACCTATTTTCATTTTCAGGTTCTCTGCAGTTGTTTCACCGATAATAAGATTATGCACGCTTCTTACATGCTTTATAATAGCTTCATCAAACTCATCGCCACCAAGCCTGATTGCGTTACTTACAACCATACCTCCGAGAGATATTACGGAAATCTCAGTAGTTCCTCCCCCGATATCACAGACCATGTGACCTGCAGGTTCAAATATAGGGATATTGGCACCGATTGCCGCAGCAAGAGATTCCTCAATAACCTTAACTTCTCTTGCGCCTGACTTATAAGCGCACTCTTCGACTGCTCTTCTTTCAACCTCTGTGATACAGCTCGGCACACCTATAACCATTCGGGGTTTTACAAACCACCTCTTGGGCATAACCTTCATAATAAAATATCTGATCATTTTTTCTGTTGTTTCAAGATCAGCGATAACTCCGTCTCTCAAGGGACGGATTGCGATTATATCTCCAGGTGTTTTCCAGAGCATCTTCTTGGCATCAGAACCTACTGAAACAACTTTTTTTGTTCCGCGCTCAACAGCAACAACAGAAGGTTCACTTATTACAACACCTTTACCCCGTATATAAACAAGAGTGTTACATGTACCAAGATCAATTCCTATATCCGATGTAAATGCATTTGCAATATTGCCGCCAAAACCCATATAACCCTCCCGGTTTCTTTTATAATTTATTTCACTTTAAGCTTTTACAGTATAAGTTAAAAAAATAATTATGTAAATTAATCATTTAATTTTTTTTAAAATAACTTTAACCGGGCACCGTAATGCTCGGGATCAATCCTGAGAGCTTTTCTCCATTCAGAACGGGCTTTTACATTGTCACCGCTTCTTTCATAAATTTCTCCCAGCTTGTAATAAGCATCAGCAGAGCGGGGATTATTCTGAAGGATTTTATTCAGCATATCCTCCATCTTGATAATATCATTTCTCTTCTCATAAATTTCTGTGAGAAGGAAATAACTTTTTTCTTCAAGTTCCTTATCGGTAGTCTTGTTTGAAGTTCTTATCAGATATTCTTCAGCCTTGTCATTCCGGTCAAGCTCAAGATATACCTGGGCAAGAGCAAGGTATAGAAGGTCTGACGGATTTTTCTCCACAGCCTTTTCGAAACATTCGGCACTCCTGCTTTTCTGTCCTGTTGAGGAATATATCAGCCCCAGATACTCATAAACATCTTCCCCGACAAATCCGCCTTCGATGGATTTCTCAAGATACTTTGCAGCCAGGTCTGTATAGAAATGTCCCTTATGATAATATGCCTTACCCAGTACATAATATATTTCAAGGGCAAGTTTCTGATTTTCAAAAACAAGTGCTTTTCTGAGAGTAACAACTGATCTGTCTATAAAGGGGATTCTCTCTTCAAGTGAAAAACGGGAAAGACCTTCGTAGAAATTGGAAAAACCGTTAAAAACGAGAGCATTAAAATCTGTGCTGTTCTTCATAAGAAGTTCATCAGTATATGCGATCAGTTCAGCATACTGATGGTTTTCCCACAATGTGACGATTTTTTCATTCTTTCCCGGTTTTTTATCAAAAGGAAGAGTTATCTTGTCGTTTTTTATCAGATTATAAACAGGATAGGAAACAGCCAGTATCATTAGAATTAATATTAGTTTTCCGCTGATTCTCTTTTTCTTTCTTCTCTGCTTGAAACTGAATCTTTCGCCTGGCAGCTGCACTTATTAAATCCTTAATAATAAATTATATATAAAAAAGCAGGTCTGTAAGCCGGGTTCTGTCACCCTGTAAAGGGTGGATTACCATCTGTCTGTCAGAAAGATTGCCCTTCCTGTATAGCAGCCTACCCGCAGACCGGTCCGAAGACCCGGGCGAGCAACCCTGTCTGCTGCTTGGCTTTGCTCCTGATGAGGTTTACCATGCCTCTTCCGTTGCCGGAAAAGCGGTGAGCCCTTACCTCGCCTTTTCACCCTTACCAACAACAAACACCAAAGGTGTTCATCAGAAGGCGGTATATTTTCTGCGGCACTTTCTATCGCCGTAGGGATAAACCCGGCGCTGCGCCCGAAAGCGCCTACCTGGCTTTGGTCCCGAAGACGTCCGGCCGTTAGCCGGCATCATGCTCTGCGGAGCCCGGACTTTCCTCCGGTTTTTTCAAACCGGCGGTAATCCGACCTGCTTATATATTAAAATCTGTTTTAAATATTGCCTTTTCCTCTTTAAGATAATGAAAAGCGGAAAAGTTTCAGCTGAATCTGAAAAAACTAGTTTTCATATTCACTGTCTTCGTCATCCTCGCCTTCTGCCTCTTCCTCAGCTACAGCATCCAGGCTTTCTTCCATTGAGTCATCTTCGAAATCTTCTTCTTCCTCTTCTTCCTCAAAATCCTCTTCTTCTTCAAAATCATTATCTTCATCAAAATTATCATTATCAAAGATTTCAGGACTCTCAAAGAAATTACTGTTATCATCATA
>CAXXHA010000010.1:0-375517 GCA_963662265.2 Spirochaetia bacterium
GAGCAAATATTCCCCTGCATCTTCAACAAAAGTAAAATCCTCAAGCTTCAATCCGTTATAAATAGTAGCTGCATAATCAAGCTCAGGACATCTGTCTGAATTACTGATAGAGACATAATAGGAACTGTCATTGTATTTTTTATATACAGGAATAATTTTTGGAGAAGAAAAGCCGTGTATAGTTGTAACAAGAGGAGTTTTAATCAGAGAGGAATATGTAAGAGGAAGAAAATCATAGTTATTGTGAATAATATCAAATTCTGCAGCATTCTCCATCAGGTTTGCAATATGAAGAGATTCCCAAACCTTTGGATCAAGAGATTTATCTTCTTCATATGGAGTTTTACATATATATTTCAATTTTCCAGTTGTGATTGAATCACCACTTGCAAAAAGTGTGACATCAATCCCTCTATCAGCAAGCCCTTCAGCTATGTTTGATGAAACCTGCTCCCAGGGACCATAGTGCCGGGGAGGAGTTCTCCAGCATAGTGGTGATAATACAGCTACTTTCATATTTCAATTCTCCTTCATTTTCTATCTAAATTATCCGGAAAAACTGAAAATTGATTAGATACTCAGTTATTCAACATTAGATTGGAGATCTCGAGTTGTTAAGGCATAGAGAAACAAGCTCATCAATCTGAGCTGTTCCGACACACATTACAGAATCCGCCCCTCCCCAGTAGATCTTTACACTTCCATCCCCTTCAGGAACTGCTCCGCAGGTAAATACCACATTATGAACATATCCGGTAACTTCATATACCTCTTCCGGCTGCAGTATCCAGCTGTCACCTACCCCGATAATAATCGACGGATCATTAAGATCATGAAGTGCAGCACCAATCCTGTAAACACAGCCGTCCATAGTAGGAAATACTCCGTGGTAGATATGCAGCCACCCCGCTTTTGTTTTAAAGGGAGGAGCCCCGGGGCCAATTTTCATCTCATCCCAGTGATATTTAACAGGTTTCATAATTACCCTGGACTCTCCCCAAAATCGCAAATCTGGAGAATAGGATATCCATATCGACCAGGGGCTGATTTCAGAGTGAGGTCTGTCAAGCCTGGCATAAAGGCCGTTAAATTTCTCGGGAAAAATTACAATGTTTCTGTAATCTGCTTCTGTTATAAGAGAAAAACGTTCAACTGTTTTGAAATCTTTTGTCTTTGCAAGTGCAATTCGCACACCATGCCGGGAATATGCACTGTAGGTTATGAGATACTCACCACCAACAAATGTTATCCGGGGATCCTCTATACCATACTCTTCATATTCCTTAAAAATTCCGGTTTCTGCCGGGATCATAAAAGGTTTATCTGAAACACTGAAATGGTACCCGTCGTCACTTTCAGCAAGGCCCAGAATACTCCTGCCATTATGTAAATGGGAGCGGAATATCATTATATATCTGCCCTCATACTTAATAACACCTGCATTATGAACTGTTGAAACAGGATATGGAACATCTTTCCTTGTTAAAACAGGATTTCCTTCAAATCTGTTTATCAGAGCCATTCCTCCCCCCCTCTAAATCATTTTCATAAGCTGTAATAACAGTTAAATATGCTATTAAATATGAAAGGGTACTTTCAGCTCCCTGATTTCTGTTGACCCCGGTGCTCTCAAGCCCTTCATTGCAGCCATATGTTTCGAAGTCATAGAGCGGCAGACGCAGGTCATTTTCGCCCAAAAACCACATAAATGACCTGAACATTTTTTTAAGATACTGATTATCATTTGTAACAACATACGCCTGATTAAACATAAGAACCATTGCCATAGCATCAACAGGCTGCTGATCATACTGAGATCTTATCTCCCCTTTTCTAAACCACCTGTCACTTCCTATCAGGGAAATGTATCCCTCTCTGAAAACTGTCTCATCAAGGAACTCCATTGATTCTTTTGCAGTTTTAAAAACCTCCTCATCCCCGATTATTTCAAAGGCCTGAAAAAGAGAAAAAGGTATAATTCCATTGTCATATGCAAGAACCGGTTCAAACCAGTGCCAGTTTGCACTCCTTTGATTCCTGTACATTTCAGTAATTTTAACTATCATCTCCTTAAGTATGCTGATCATTTCTTCATCCCCCGGAAAGCGGTGAAGCCAGCTGCTGATTCCAAGCACAGTATTTGATATTCCCCTGAGTGAGGATAATTTTTTAAAATTGGGAGAAGCATTTAGAAACATCTCTTTTCCGATTTCAAAATATGTATCATTCGGGGGATATCGGACAAGATTTCCCAGAGCCCAGATTGTTCTTCCGAATGAATCTTCAGACCCTATTTGATCAAGAAACCTCCGGTCAAAGCCTAGAAAATTCCTGAAAGTACCGTCATCATTCTGCATGTATTGAATATAACTTAAATAAAATGACATTAGATCCAGAACTTTTTGATCCTTCAGCAGGTTGTATGCCATTGTTCCCATTAAAAGTGCACGCGAATTATCATCCAGACAGTATCCATCTTTGAATCTGGGAATATTATACTTGGCATGCTGAATAATACCAGTACTGTCTGTCAATCTTTTTATATGGCCAAGATCAAACTTAGGCAGAAGCAAAGGATTGATAACAGAGTCTTCTTTTGTCACAGTATCAGGTTCTGTTTCAATAAGCCCGATCACAAGATTAAGATATTTAAGTCCTATCTCCGGCCATATTGTTTTTCTCCCGTAATCATAGGCGTTTTTTCTCAATGTAGCTAATCTATGAGGGTTATCGAGTAATTCATTCAAAACTTTTGAAAGCTTAACAGAATCATTAAAATCGAAAAGTATCCCTCGGTTTTCAGCAAGAAGCTCCACAGCATGCCAGTAGGGGGTTGAAAGAACAGCAGCACCTGCTCCGATAGCATATGAAAGTGTACCGCTAGTTATCTGCGCCTCATTCAGATATGGAGTAACATAAATATCTGCAGCTGAAAGATAACCAAGTAATTCTTCAGTACTCACAAAACGATCATCAAAATAAACATTCTCCATGAGATTATTTCTTCGCACCAGAAGTTTAAGATAATTTCGATATTCTTCTCCTGATACTCTTACTACTGCAGGATGGGTCTTTCCAAGTATTACATATAAAATATCAGGATGTTTATTTACAACTTCAGGAAGTGCGTTTATAACAGTCTCAATCCCCTTGTTTCTGCTTAAAAGGCCGAATGTTATCAAAGTTTTCTTTTTTTCGACATGAAACTTTTTTTTATGATAGAGATTCTGCATAAAATCAAAATCAGGAACACCATGTTCTATAACCTCTATCTTCTCCACCGGTATTTCATAAATACTTGTTAAAAAATCAACAGCGATTTTGCTCATTACAACTATTTTAGCAGCTCTTTTTCCTATCTCCCGGACAATATTCTTCTGATCATAGGATGGCTCCTGCAAAACTGTATGGAAAATTACTAGAAGAGGGATCTTTAAACGATAAATAAGAGGTAAAATATAAACACCGCTATTTCCACCGTATATACCAAACTCATGCTGCAGAATACAAATATCAGCATCGCTGTAATTTATATACTTAACCGCTTCCAGATAATCCTGAGGATGATTTTGATTAATTACATGGGTAACATCTTTCGAATACTGGTATTCCTGATTAGGATCGTTTAAAGCTACAACAAAAGCATCTGCCTTAATATTTTTTTCTCTGTTATTATTAACCAGGGAATCAATCAGATTCATTGTAAATGTAGCAATACCGCACTGACGGGGAGGATAATTCCCGATACATACAATTTTTAATTTTTTCATTATAATAAAGAATAGTTAAATATACCAATAATAGCAAATCAATTCTCTGAACATCTACAGTAACCTAATATTCACAGGTGACTTGACAATAATATTAATAAGAACTACTCTATCTGTGAAATTTTTCACAGGTGATATTATAAATTATGGGAATACAGATACCCGAACCTACAATTGAAAGACTCTGCAAAGTCTACAGCCTGCTTGGCAGACTGAAAGAGGATGGAAGAACAGCTGTTTCTTCATCTTCAATCGAGAGAAAAACAGGAATACCTGCCCATACAGTAAGAAAGGATATAAGCCAGGCAGGAAGCATAAAAAGCGGCAAAGAGGGCTACAGCATTGATGACCTTATGAATATTATAGGGAAAATCTTTGATTTCGGCTCACCCCGAAAAGCCTGCATAGTCGGTCTTGACATGATGGGAAGTGCAATTCTCAACAATAAACATATAAGTACGGAAGGATATGAAATTGCGGCAGGATTTGACAGCAATATAAACAGAATGGAAATGATGAATACAGATGTTCCGCTGTTTCCCACATATGAAATACCTGAAAAGGTTAAAGAGCTGTCTATAGATTTCGGAATAATTGCTGTCCGGCCTGAGAAAGCTCTTGAAACAGCTGAAAAACTGATTAAGGGGGGAATAAAGGGAATAATTAACTATTCCCCTATAATTCTTAACCTTGAAAATATTATAGTAAGAAATATTTATCTGGCAGAGGAAATCAGAATACTTTCTGCACTGATGGCAACTACTGATAAACAATAGAAAACGGAGAGCCGGCAGAAAATACTGCATAGGAAGGAAGATAAACCCTTGATATACAGTATCTACTTCCGGAGGTTTATTATTATACCGGAACTATCCGGATCTTAAAGGAGAAGAAAATGAATAGAGTATTTAACTTTGCAGCAGGCCCTTCAACATTACCGGTTGATGTTTTAAAAAAGGCTCAGAATGAACTTATGGACTATAACGGATGCGGAATGTCTGTAATGGAAATGAGCCACAGATCAGCAGATTTTGACAAAATTGTAAAAGATGCTGAAAAACTCATGAGAGAACTTCTTAATATTCCTGACAATTACTCAGTTATGTTTCTTCAGGGCGGAGCATCGACTCAGTTCGCGATGGTTCCCCTTAACCTCTTCGGTAAAAACAAAAAAGCTGACTACATTGTTACAGGAGCATGGAGTAAAAAGGCAGCGGAAGAAGCTTCAAAATACGGAACAGCAAATATAATTGCATCATCAGAAGATACAAACTATACATATATTCCTAAAGTAAATGAATTTTCAAAAGATGCTGATTATGTTCACATTACAATGAACAACACAATCTACGGGACAAGCTATAAATATGTTCCGGATACAGGAGATATACCTCTTGTAGCAGATATGTCATCAAACATCATGTCTGAAAAAATAGATGTAAGCAAATACGCAGTAATTTATGCAGGAGCTCAGAAAAATCTTGCTCCGTCAGGAGTTACTCTTGCAATTGTAAGAAATGATCTTATAGGAAAACACATGGATATTACTCCTACTATGCTTCAGTATAAAATCCATGCAGATAAAGGTTCTCTTTACAACACTCCTCCGTGCTGGACAATTTATATACTTAAACTTGTTCTTGAATGGGCAAAACAGCTCGGCGGCGTAGATATAATTGAAGCAAACAACAGAAAGAAAGCTGATCTTCTTTACAATTATCTTGATTCATCTGATTTCTACAAAGGAACTGCTGTAAAAGAAGACAGATCACTTATGAATGTGCCTTTTGTACTTCCAAATGATGAATTAAATGCAAAATTCCTTGAAGGCGCAAAAGCTGCAGGTCTTGTATCTCTTAAAGGGCACAGATCTGTAGGCGGAATGAGAGCAAGCATCTATAATGCAATGCCTTATGAAGGAGTTGAAAAACTTGTTAACTTTATGAAAATTTTTGAAGAGGAAATTAAATAATGGCAAGAATCCAGACTCTTAACAAGATTTCAAGCGTAGGTCTTGATGTACTTCCGAGAGAAGACTATGAAATTGCATCTGAGCTTTCAAATCCTGATGCAATTATCCTGAGAAGCTTCAAAATGCATGACATGGAACTTCCCGAAACTCTTCTTGCTGTAGCAAGAGCAGGAGCAGGGGTAAACAATATACCTATAGATAAATGTTCTGAAAAAGGTATTGTAGTATTCAATACACCGGGAGCAAATGCAAACAGCGTAAAAGAGCTGGTAATAACATCTCTCTTCCTTTCATCGAGAAAAATTTCTGACTCTATCGAATGGTGCAAAGGGCTTGCAGGAAACGGAGACGAAGTTCCCAAAATGGTTGAAAAGGGAAAATCAATGTTTGCCGGTCCGGAAATAAAAGGAAAAAAACTGGGTGTTATAGGCCTGGGAGCTATCGGAGTAATGGTTGCAAATGCAGCATCAGCTCTCGGTATGGAAGTAACAGGTTATGATCCTTTTATCTCAGTTGAATCTGCATGGGGTCTTTCCAGGGATATCAAAAAAGGGATAAGCATGGACAGCGTAATCGCAGACTCTGATTATCTTTCAATTCACGTACCTCTTAACGACAACACAAAAGGCCTTTTCAACAAAGATAAATTCAAAATAATGAAAGGGAATGTAAGACTTCTCAACTTTGCAAGGGGCGGCCTTGTCAATAATGAAGACCTTAAACAGGCTATTGCTGACGATGTAATTGCATGTTACGTGACAGACTTCCCGGATGAAGACCTGATCAAGATGGACAATGTTATTGCAATACCTCATCTTGGCGCGTCTACAGCTGAAGCTGAGGAAAACTGTGCAAAAATGGCTGCAGAGCAGCTCAAGGATTTCCTTGAAACTGGAAACATAAAGAATTCTGTCAACTTCCCGAACTGCAGCATGGAGATGAACGGAAACAACAGAATCCTTATAACAAACAAAAACATTCCCAATATTATCGGGCAGGTAACATCAATGCTTGCTGCTGACGGCGTCAACATCTCAGAATACCTGAACAAGCATAAAAATGATTATGCCTACAACATTATTGATGTTGAAACAGAAATACCTGAAAACATCATTGATAAACTTAAAGGTATCGACGGAATTATCTCTGTCAGAATAATAAACAGATAATAATCATGTCTAATGGAAGGGCCTGTTCTGTGGAACAGGCCCTTCTCTTCTATTCTCTTAAACCTTTCAAAGCTGCCTATCCCCTGAAGCAATCAGAGATACTTGAATCTCTTAAGAAAACAAAAACTGAATAGTTTTAATCATCTATTTTCAATTTTATCATAATGCCTGTTTGTTTATACAGATTGCATGCATTAAAATATTAATAAAAGCTTTTAAACAATATAAAAGATCAACAATTCAGGAAGCATCTCCCATACATCAGGAAGTGAGTTATGAAATCAGATACTTTTGATATCAGCAATCTGGAATATTCCATTAAAAATAATTTCATCGAAAAAATGCTTTTCCTATGGATAATCATGGGTATACTTTTATATATAATCACAGAAATCAGGGCATTGATGATAGGATGGGTAATAAGAGACCTGATCTATACGATTTTAATGGCCCTTATAATAATTGTATTTCTGTTCAGAAAAAAGATAAAACCGGCCCATAAAGCTTTTTTCCTCATATCCATCAACCTGATAATTGCAGTTTCAGGGACAGTAACATTGGGAATGTTTGCGGGAGGTATTTTCTTTTTTCAGCTTACTGCCTTTATAGCAGCACTTTTCTACTCGAAAAAGACTGTATGGACCCTGATTTTTATAATGATTTTATACCTGACAGTACTCTCATACTGCTTTACAACAGGAATTATCAGTATTAAACAGAGTGCCGAATCACTTATCAGAAATCCAATGATCTGGGTAACATTTATATCAACCCTGACAGGCTATTTTATTTTTGCTTCCCAGATACTGATTACCTACCTTCATGAAATAAGGCAGCTCTTAAACGAAATATCAAGACAGAGAGACAAACTCAGCAAGGCTATGGATGAAATAAACCAGCTCAATAAACTCCTGCCTATCTGTGCATCGTGTAAAAAGATCAAGGATGACTCAGGGTACTGGAACAAAGTGGAAAAATATATAGAGGACCATTCAGGCGCCACCTTTACCCATGGGTTATGTCCTGATTGCGCGAAAAAACTCTATCCTGATGAGTATGATGATAATGAGCAGAAAAACAGATATAGTCTATCTCTTTTTTTTCAGGTTGCCTTTTGTCTTTTGCTGTGGTAATTTCAAAATTACAAACGGGTAACTTACTGTAAAATAAATACTTATTTATCGGGAACCAGGCACTTTATTCAGCAAAACATCAGAATAAACAGATCCAATATTAACCGGTATATACAGGTATTATTAATATTATTTTAAAAAGTCTGGATTACCCACATCTATTTACTTAAAGCTGGAGGCTAAGTTAAATATGAAAATTTCACAGATTCCATTAAAAGGAGTAATATTTTTTATGCTGTTTACTTTATTAAGCATGTCAGCTTCATGCGGCACAGACACAGATCTCAAAGATGGTCTTTATGCGGAAATTGATACATCCAAAGGAAAAATTCTTCTTTCTCTTGAATATGAGAAAACACCGATGACAGTTGCAAACTTCACAGGTCTTGCCGAGGGAAAAATTGACGGCGGCCAGGGCAAGGGAAAACCTTTCTACGATGGTCTTAAATTCCACAGAGTCATTGCAGACTTCATGATACAGGGGGGATGCCCCAGAGGAAACGGTACAGGTGGCCCGGGCTACCAGTTCCCTGATGAATTTGATTCTTCCCTCACACACTCAGGCCCAGGAATTCTTTCAATGGCAAACTCAGGTCCCGGAACAAACGGGAGCCAGTTTTTCATAACTCATAAAGATACTCCATGGCTTGACGGCAAACACACAGTTTTCGGACATGTGGTGGAAGGCCAGGATATAGTTGATAAAATTGCCCAGGGAGATAAGATAAAAAAAGTATCTATCATCAGAGTCGGCGAAGAAGCTGCAAATTTCAAAAATGACCAGGAAGCTTTTGACGACATAGTGATGAATCAGGAAAAACTCAAAGCTGCAAAATTCAAGGCTAAGATTGAAAAAGACATCAAGACAATAGAAAAAAAATGGCCTGAAGCAAAGAAAACTGAATCAGGTCTCATGTATATTGTAAGAGAAGAGGGAACCGGTTCAGATTCTCCTGTAATGGGAAGCAGGGTAAAAACACATTACGAAGGAAAATTCCTCGACGGGCAGATTTTCGACAGCTCATACCAGAGAGGAAAGCCGCTTGAATTCCAGGTCGGCCAGGTAATTCAGGGATGGAACGAAGCACTGATGGACATGAAAAAGGGTGAAAAAAGAACTCTTATAATTCCACCAGAACTCGGATACGGCAGCGCAGGAGCAGGTGGAGTTATTCCTCCATACGCATACCTTGTTTTTGAAGTCGAACTGATAGATTTTCAGTAAACATATATACAATGAAAAAAAGTAAGAATGTATTTGTCTGCGATGTATGCGGACATGAAGAGGCTAAATGGGCGGGAAGATGCCCCTCGTGCCAGAACTGGAACTGTTTTTCCGAAATCACGGTTAAACCGGAAAAAGGGGGGAAGGTTTCAGGCAGGAGCGATGATGGAAAAATCCTGAAAATTTCAGAAATTGAATCATCATCTGCAAAGCCTCTCGATACAGGAATTACTGAAATCAACAGAGTGCTGGGGGGAGGAATCATCCCCGGCTCTGTTGTTCTTATCGGAGGGGAGCCTGGAATAGGGAAATCAACCCTCATGCTTCAGCTCTGCAGAACAGTATCAAATTCAAAAAAAGTACTATACATATCCGGGGAGGAATCTCCTTCACAGATAAAGGGAAGATCTGAAAGAATAAACGGAAAAGATGAGGGAAAGCTTGAACTCTTCTTCAACACGGAACTTTCCTCAATTCTGAAGGCAATCCGTTCTTCCAGGGCGGAAGTCATAATAATAGATTCAATACAGACAATCTACAGCACGGAAATCGGAGCAGTTCCCGGAACTGTGAGCCAACTGAAATACTGCGCCCAGGAACTTACAGACCTGGTGAAACAGTCAAAAGCATCTCTCTTTTTTGTTGCGCATGTGACAAAGGAAGGAGTCATCGCAGGCCCCAGGGTTGTAGAGCACATGGTGGATACAGTCCTGTATTTCGAACACACAGGGAATGACCTCAGGGTCCTGAGGGCTGCAAAAAACAGGTTCGGTTCTGTAGATGAACTGGGACTCTTCAGGATGGGGGAAAAAGGACTCATGCAGATAGGGGATCCTGAAAATGCATTCCTTGTAAAGAGAGACGATAAAATCCCCCCCGGAGTATGCATAGCTCCTGTTCATGAAGGGTCAAGAATATTCCTGGTTGAAATCCAGGCACTCACAGTACCTGCAAAGGGGGGAATATCCAGGATATACTCGGACAGGATAGACAGCCAGAGAATATCAAGAATCGCAGCTGTTATAGAAAAGCATGCAAGCCTTAAATTCTCAGACCAGGACCTCTATATAAATGTTGCAGGCGGTATAAGGATCAAAGAGGTTGGTGTTGAACTACCTATAGCTCTTGCACTCTACTCTGCAAGAACAGGAGTCCCTATTCCTGACGGTATTGCATCTGCCGGCGAACTGAGCCTAACAGGGGAGATACTCCCGGTTTCCGCGGCAGACAGGAGAATAAACACAGCAAACAGCTTCGGAATAAAGAAGTTTTTCACCCCCGGATCACTATACAGCGATGAGAAAATAAAGACATCCTATTCTGCTGTGCAGAATATAAAGAATGCTGTTAAGGATGTTTTCGGTAAGTAGTACCGGTGTAAATTCGATTTATTCAAAAAATATCCCTGCGCAAAACAGGGATTAAATATCTATTCAAGTCAGAATCGACTTTAAAAGCCTATGAAAGCAGTGATGTAAGGTAAGGCAGCGCTATAAAAGTGCCTATAGCACTTCCAACACTGGAAAGGAAAAACACAACAAGTATGTGTGTTACCCTGTTTCTGAAAAACCCTTTCACGCTCATAATATCATCACTCAGGTTCTCAAGATCTATGACTCTTGGCTTTCGCAGAACTGCTTCCAGTAATCCTGTAAACATGCCGACACCGATTGTGGGGTTCATGGATGTAATCGGAGCTGCGAGAAAGGCAAGCACTATTGTAAGAGGATGGGCCAGCGCAACAAGGGCGCCTGCAGCGGAAAAAGTCCCGTTTACTATGACCCAGCTTAAAAGCATGGAAAGGCTTCTGTCCCATCCGGATTTGAAAAAACCGGCTCCAATAAGACCGATAACCAGCGCGGGAATAAGCCATGGAAGGATTTTTGAAAAAGTACTGCGGGGAGGTATTTCTATTATATCTTTCAGATCGAAACTTTCATTTCCCGATGCAAACTTTTCAAACCACTTAATCATTCCGGGAACATGGCCGGCGCCGACAACAGCAACAACCTTGCTTCCTGTAGCGGTAAAGATATTGGTTGCAAGATACCTGTCCCTCTCATCTATCAGAACTTTCTTTACAGAAGGGAGGTAGTCTGAAAGCTCATCCATCATATCATCAAGAGCGCTTCTCTCCTTCATTTTTTCAATATCTTCGCCGGAAACCTTTTCCCTTGAAAAAACACTGCCGACAAGGGAAGCAAGCATCTTGTTCTTGCCCCAGAAGCCGCTCTTGGCCCAGGCCCTTTTAAGCGTAACCTGAATATCCCTGTCAGAGAAACTGAACGGAATACCAAGCTCCTCAGCTGTATCAATTGCAGCCTTCATCTCATCACCAGGCTTTACATCAAGCCCCTCGCCTATCTTTTTCTGAAAAGAGGACATTGCAAGATTTGCAAGCATGAGAAATCCCTGCCCCTTTTTCAAAATTTTGAATATATCAAGGTTTTCCCATTTACTTTTTGCCTTCATTGAGTTGTAACGGCCGGAATCTATTTCAACACAAACCCTGTCGGGAGCTTCCTCCCTTATTATGGAAATAACCTCTTCCACACTCTCACTGGATACATGAGCAGTTCCGATTAATACAATCTCCCTGTCATCCTCTTTTATTCTTGTAACTGTATCGCTGTTTTCAACTACTAACATTTATTCTCCAACTTCCTCAAGCTTCCATTCTGCAATTTTATATTCAAGTGTCTCGGTAAATCCGGAATCAATTACCCTGCTGAAAAAGTCCTCACTCAGTACGCTTTTTCCAAATGTGTCATAATAAAGAGCAAGGTAAAAATATCCCTGCATATGTGTAATTGGTAATTTTTCCTCTTCTATTTTCCTTACCGCTATTCCCTCATAAGGGGGATCTACATAAACCCTTGCAACATGGTACATCATTTCATCACGCGGCATCTTTGCAAGCTGTTTCTTTACAAGATTTTTCGCATTGAATTTATCGCCGTCCTTCATCATTGATGCTGCAGCAAGGAGGACAAATGTATCATTCGGCTCTCTCTCATTTGCCTTTAAAAAGTATTCAGAGGCCTGTTTATATTCACCTGCCCTGTAAAGCTGCATTGCAGTGGGAAGATAACCGTAAAAATAATCATCATTTCTGGAAAGGGCTTTTTTATAATCAGCAAGCGCCCTGTCGTTTTCACCGAGAGCTTCGAGCGCCTTTGCCCTGTGGGCATAGCAGATAAACATCTCGGGATCCATACCTATAGCCTTGTCAAAATCCTTAACAGCTTCTTCATACTTTCCTGAATAAAGCCTTGCCCGTCCGCGGTCAACATAGTTCCAGATATAATCAGGATCAAGCCTGACTGCTTCGTTCAGATCTTTTTCAGCACCCTCATAATCCTCTTTAAGAGATTTAAGGTAGCCCCTGTCTATATATGCAAACATGTTTTCAGGATCATTTTTAATCACAGTATCATACTGCTTCAGCGCTTCGTTATTCTTTTCCTGCTTCATCAGCAGAACAGCATAGCCGAGCCTTGCCTCGTTATCCATTGATCCGCTGCCGAGGCCCTTCCTGAAGGCTTTTTCAGCCTGTTTGTATTTCTTTTTATTATAATAAATCTTACCCAGAGCAATATTAGCATCCTCATTGTCAGGATCAAGAGCAATAATTTTCTCAAGGATCTCCTCTTCCCTGACAGTGTCCCCTTTCATGTGATAAATCATTGAAAGATAATAAAGAGCATCTTCATTTTCAGGGTTTTCGGAAAGAAAAGCTGAGAGAACCGCTTCAGCATCATCAATCCTGTCATTGTTGAAAAGAAGAATTGAATAGAGAAGTTCATCAGAGCCGTTCTCTGTTTCATAAAGCTCAAGAGCTCCCTTTAAGTCTCCTTCTGCAATCATTTTTTCGATTCTGCTGATCAGAGAGTCTTCCTCCACAGCACCCGGCTTAACTCCCGGTTTTTCAGCACCCGGCTTCACAGATGCACAGGAAATTACCAGAGAAAGCATTGCTGCTGACAAAATTAAAAAAAGAAAAACTCTTCTGGTCTTCTGCAGTTTTCCGTTCAGAAGGACGGAATTGGGACCTGGCTGAGAGGCGCATGATGTAATATTTTTTACGGTGTCTTTAAGTGTTAATCTGGAAATGTATTTCATAAATAAAACTCCGGAATAATTTGAAAACGTCCCTGAACTGAATACAGGACTGCAAGGTTTTCAACTACTATACCCTGCATTCCCGATATTACTCAAGGTTGCTTTTTTATTTTCATACTGCTAAAATAGCACACTATGAGCATAAATATTAAAAAAAAATACTATATAATACCGGTTTTTTATATCGGGATAATATCACTGCTTGTTTACATGCAGTTTTCTACAACTTCAGACTTTTCAGATAATATTTCTACAATTCAGATTACAGGAGAAACCAGGGCTAACAGCGATGACAGGGCAACTGCAGTTACAGCCATGGAAATTGATATTCACGGTTTCATCCTTCCTCTTTCATCAAAAAAGCCAATTATAATGACGACTCTCGACGGCAACAAGACAAGGCTTTTTGTGAGAGGCTATAATAAGACAGGGGACGGAATGGAGCTGTTTCTGACAGGCGATGTAAAAATCAGGATAGAAAACAGGAACAAAGGATCAAGGGAATTCTGCCTCATACCGGTGTTTCCGTCAGGAAACAGCAATATCCAGTCTGTTTCTGTCCCTTTCCGCCTGATCAATCCGGAAGATACTTCTCCAACAGAAATATTTCCAGTTTTTTCATTTTCAGAAGGGGAAAACCTGTTTTTCACCGCAGCGACACCGCAGTCCACAATTGATATAGAAAAAAACATAATCACAGCTGTCCCTGACAACGAACAGAATTTGAGAATCAGAATAAGCGAAGCAAGGGAAGGATTATCCGACCCCTACTCGTTCTGGTTTTCAAGCTTTATGATGGATCCGGAAAACAGTGCTGAAACAGAAGCGCTTATCGCGGAATATATTGAGAAAGGATACTCAGGGTGGAAAGCCCCCCGTTTCAACCAGAAAACAGGGAAATGGAAAACACATGACGGTGTTGAAGTCTACAACAGTGAAATAATATCAGCCTTAGCTTCCGAATCTTTCAGAAGAAATGAATTCAGAAGAAACAGGTGGCTGTTCAATGCATCGAGAGTTCTCAACAAGGAAACATTCCTGCTTGAAGCTGCGCTTGCAAACGGAAATCTAGTAAACACATATACAGAATTCCAGAAACAGGATGTTGAACTTATCAATAAAATCAGCAGCATGATAAAGCAGAAAAATCCTGATGTTTTCAAAATCAACAACCTGATCAAGATAATTGTTGACAGGGGACCTTATTCTCTCAATCAGGAACTCTTTCAGATGGCTGAAAGAAACTATAATACAAAAAACAAATTCATAAGGCTGGGCATTGCTGTTGCCTATCTTGACTTTGCGGCTCTGAATATTGAACCTGAACTTTCCCTGGAAAGATTCAACCACATTGCAGACAACCTAATACTCAGAAACATAGTAAAAGCAGATGAAGGGCTTTTCCTGACAGGGGAAGCTGACAAAGAGAGTTCTGATACACTTTTCACTCTCAAGGCTGCCGACTGTCTTATAAAATCAGAAAATTACAATACACGGCCGGTTATCAATTCTATAGGAAGAAAACTTCTTACAGCGCTTCTTCCGTTCTCCAATTCGGAAGGTTTTTTGCCGGAAAAAATAATCATAAGAAACGGAAAGGTGAACAACACCACAGGATATCTGGAACCTGAAAAAGCCTATATGTATCTTGGAAGTCCCAGGTACATGCCCAGGATCATAAGCCTTAAAAACGAACTCAATCCCGGGGCATGGATTGCTACATGTGCAGAAAATGTTGATATAAAGAAAATGCCGGGAGAAATAAGAATAAGCACTTCTTTCCCTGCAGGTTCAATTGAATATCTGATAATACAGGGAGTTCCGGAAGTAAAAGGTTTCAAGCTTTACGGTAAAGACTGGGTAAGTGACCCCTCTTTTGAAAGATATTCTGCAGGGTGGGTATATCAGAATGAAACAAATTCCGTACTGATAAAACTTCAGCACAAGACGGAAACTGAAGAGATAACAATCAAATATTAATATTTATCTTGTACAAATCAATTACAGGGCTGTTTATTAAAACAGTCCTTTTTTTTAATCCCGGTAATTATTATACAACTCCAAAAACAAAAAAAGCTGTACTGTCCGGTATACTGAACAGTACAGCGTGCCCCTGTGGGGTGTTGCCTTTCTAACATTTTCACCTGAAAAATGTATTTAAATAATATTTTACTGCCGAATCCCTCTTCAACTCTTATCAGCACCGTAAAGGGGTCTGCTCCTGTATGTTCTGCCCAACATCAAAAAAACAGGGTACTCAATAAAAGTTCCGGCTTAAATACTCCGGAATATGAAACACGCTGCCAGCGTTCCATAGAAAAAGAAGGAAAAGCCCTTAACAGGCAGTGCTTCCTGCAGGAGCAGGAAACACTTACCGGAATAAAATATTTATTATCTGTTTATAATTGCAGCAAGGTTTTCAGCTGTAAAACCGAATTTCTTAGCTACATCTGTATATTTACCTGATTCACCGAATACATCAACAGCGAGAATATCATCTTCAGAAGAAGCAAGTCCTCTCCATCCTGTAGAAACTCCGCATTCAGCAACAACAACTCTTCCCCCTTCAGGAATGAGAGATGCTTTAAAAGCCTTATCCTGTGCTTCGAAGAGTTCTCTTGAAGGCATTGAAACAACTCTTACCTTCTTGTCTGTAAGTGCAAGTGCTTCGAGTGCAAGTGATACTTCAGAACCTGTTGCAACAACAGTTACATCCGGTTTACCTGAGCAGTCCGCAACAATGTAAGCACCTTTTCTCATGTTCTGTTTCCAGTTTGTATCAGCTTTTTCATAAACCTTGATTCCCTGTCTTGTGTATGCCATACAAACAGGTCCGTCTTTTCTTTCAACAGCCATCTGCCATGCAACTGCTGTTTCCTGAGCATCGCCGGGCCTCAGCATTATGTTGTTGGGAATAACTCTGAGTGATTCAACCTGTTCTACAGCCTGATGTGTAGGTCCGTCTTCTCCAACATAGATTGAGTCATGAGTAAAGATAAAAGTTGTAGGAACTTTCATGATCGCTGCAAGTCTTACAGTCGGTCTCATATAATCTGCAAATACAAGGAATGTCGCACAGTATCCTCTAAGTCCTCCGTGGAGTATGATACCGTTTGTAACACCGCCCATTGCATGTTCTCTGATACCAAAGTGGAGAGTTCTTCCGGCTCTGTCTGCTCTTGAGAAATCACCGTTGTCAGGAACTACAGTGTTGTTTGAAGGAGCAAGGTCTGCTGATCCACCTACAAGGTTTGGAACTGCAGCGCATGCTGATACAAGTGATTTACCTGAAGCCTGTCTTGTAGCAAGTGCATCTCCAATTTCAAACTGTGGCATAGCTGCATCATCGATTGAAATAACTTCACCAGACATGAATTTGTCCCAGAGTTTTGCAAGATCTGCATTTTCACTCTGCCATGAAGCAAATTCCTTCTTCCATGCATCATAGCCTGCAGCCTGTTCTTTTCTCTTTTCCTCAAAGTATTTATAAGCTTCAGGGAAAACATAGAAATCCTGATCCACAGGAATTCCAAGGCTTTCTCTCATCAGTTTTCTTTCTTCATCTCCGAGAGGAGCACCGTGTACTTTGTGAGTACCTGCAAGGTTTGGTGAACCTTTACCGATTACTGATTTAAGAACGATGAAAGCAGGTTTATCTTTAACAGCTTTAGCTTCTTCAACAAGTTTAACAATACCTTCGAGGTCATATGCATCGCCTTTTAAAACCTGCCATCCGTAAGCTTCATATCTTGCTGCAACATCTTCTGTAAAAGCAAGATCTGTAGAACCTTCAATTGTAATTCCGTTATCATCATAGAAAACAATAAGCTTTCCAAGGCCAAGATGTCCTGCAAGAGAAGCAGCTTCAGCTGTAATTCCTTCCATCATACATCCGTCGCCTGAGAGAGCATATGTGTAATGATCTACTATTTTTCTTTTTTCTGTGTTGAATTTTGCAGCAAGCATTTCTTCTGCAATTGCCATACCTACAGAATTTGAAAAACCTGCGCCAAGCGGTCCTGTAGTTGTTTCAACACCATCAGTCCATCCGTATTCAGGATGTCCCGGAGTAAGTGTACCAAGCTGTCTGAAACCTTTAAGATCTTCAATTGAAAGCTTGTAACCTGAAAGATGTAAAAGTGCGTAGAGAAATGTTGATCCGTGTCCTGCTGAGAGAACGAATCTGTCTCTGTTTATCCAGCTTGAATCTGCCGGATTATGATTCATGATTTCCCCATAAAGTAAAGCACCCAGTTCTGCGCATCCGAGCGGAAGACCAGGATGACCTGATTTGGCACTCTGTACCTGATCGACAGCAAGCGTTCTTACTGAGTTTGCAACAGCTGTAATAGCTTGTTTATTCATATTTCCCCCTTATAAAATGATAAAACAAGTTTTATCTTTCCTCTGTTTCGCTATCGAGCACTTTCCGAAGGAAAGTCTCTTTCTTTTCGAGCACTTTCCAAAGGAAAGTCTCTTTCTTTTCGAGCACTTTCCAAAGGAAAGTCTCTTTACTATGCCAAAACAAGTTTTGACATAGCCCTATACAGATTTCTACATATCTACCTAAGTATATATATTCTATACGAAAATATATTTAATTAAAAGATATAAATCATAAACTACTAACAATATTTTTAAAATATCTATATATAAAATCTTTTTAAAATAAAGATCATTCAAAACAAATACATATACTCTTCCTGAAAATATTTTAAGCAAAAACATATCAACAGGGGATGAATTAATCATTACGGAATGTTATAATAAGCAGATGATTGATAACTACAAAACTTTTCTAAACAATGTTACCGGTACTCCGTATCTTCTGGGCAGGGACTCAGGGTTAAAATCTGCAGTACTGGTGCCGTTTATAAAAGCTGACAACCAGGAATATATCCTGTTTGAGAAAAGAGCATCCGGCATAAGGCAGGCAGGTGAAATCTGCTTCCCCGGCGGTGTATTTGACAGCAGCAGAGACAGGGATTTTTCAGAGACTGCCATGAGAGAAACAATCGAAGAACTGGGTATATCGGGGAATCTCATAGAAATTGATTATCATCTTGGTTACATGGTAGCCAACATGGGGGCAACTGTAGATATTTTCACAGGAAGCATCCATATAAAAGATAAATCTGAGCTGAATCCAAATGCAGAGGAAGTTGAAAGTATCCATCTTGTCCCGGTTGATTTTTTTATGGATAATGAGCCTGAGGAATATAAGCTTCAGATAGAAATAAAATCATCATATGACAATGACATGGGTGAAAAAATCGTACTTTTCCCGGCTGAAAAACTTGGGCTTCCCGAAAAATACCACAATTCATGGCAGGGAAGAACTCCAAGTATTTATGTTTACAAATATGATGATATAATTATCTGGGGACTTACAGCAAAGATTATTAAAGAGATTGCGGAAATCATAAAAAAGAATAAATAGAGGAATATCTGAGATGAAAAGAGTTGTAATAGGAGCAGATCACGGAGCTTTCCAGCTGAAGGAAAGAATAAAAAAACATCTTGATAAAAAAGGTTATGAAATAACCGACACAGGAGTTCTTGAAGAGGTATCTGTTGATTATCCGGACATGGCGGAAAATGCATGCAGGGAATACCTGAAGGGGAACTATGATTTCGGGATTGTTTGCTGCGGAACCGGAATCGGAATATCAATTGCAGCAAACAAGATAAAAGGGATAAGATGCGCACTGCAGCAGAACCTTTTCACTGCAGAGATGAGCAAGGCACATAACAATGCAAATTTTCTGGCTTTCGGCGGAAGAATCGAATACAAAGACGGAACTGTTGAAGAGATGATTGATAAATTCATAGAAACTGATTATGAAGGCGACAGACACCAGAGGAGAATTGATAAAATTACAGGACTTGAATAAGATTCACAGATAAAAACAGATAAAATATTATTTGTTAAAAATGCTTTATATCTATTATAGTTATAAACAAGGATATAAAGCAGATCTATGAATAGAAAAAAAGCCGGCAAAATATTATTTATAGGGATTTTACCACTTCTGACAGTTTTCCTGATAACAGCATATGTTATACATATAAGCTACAAAAAAAGAATTGAAGAGTATCAGCAGTTTAAAACTGAAGAAATGAAAAAAGAAATTGAAGTAGCGACAAATACTTACAGGAATTTTTCAGATTTTCTTTTTTACAACACAATCAACAGAGATGAAATATCAAAGCTGCTTTATGAAAGCTATACAAATCCTGAAACAAAAAATACCAACAGAATAAAGCTGAAGACAAAAATTGATTCACTTTACAATGATATAAAAAAATACGAATACAGACAGCTTCATTTTCATCTCCCTGATACAGAGAGCTTCCTGAGAATGCATAAACCTCCAAAATTCGGAGACAAGCTGGCATCAGTAAGGGAAACTGTAAGAATAACAAATCTCAACAGAACTGTATCAATAGGGTTTGAGGAGGGAAGAATATTCAACGGATACAGATATGTCTACCCGTTATTCTACAAGGACAAGCATGCCGGAAGTGTTGAGATAAGCATCTCTTTCAGCGCTGTCATAAAATCACTTGAAGAACTGTTTGACAAAAAATATATCTTTATACTTAAAAAAGAAATAATTGATAAAAAGGTATTCAGCTCTGAAAAATCCAACTATGAACCATTCTGTATTAACAGCAACTATATGCTTGATATAGCTGTCAACAGAAAAGAATCATGCGATTTCAACCGGGAAAAACTCTTAAACAATCCCCGAATAAAAGATTTCAGTAAAAAACTTGATTTAAATACTGATTTCATTCTTCCTATTACAGACAGCAGCTACAGTCTGTTATTTACCGCTACGAAACTCATAAACTTCAGCAATCAGCATGCAGGATATATTATTTCAATAGAACCTCCGGAAGAATTCTTATACGTAAGAAACAACACACTTGGAATGATAATTATAAGCGGAATCATAATGCTTCTTCTTTACTTACTTATCCAGTATCACATATGGGTAAAAATAAAATTTGAAGAAATGGCTATGCATGACAAGCTTACAGCTCTTTACAACAGGCGAATGTTTCTTGAGATTTTCAAACAGACCCTGACCAGAATGAAAAGATCCAGCGAATATTCTGTCACAATTATGGCAGACATTGATCACTTTAAAAAACTCAATGACAATTTCGGCCATAATACAGGGGACACTGTTCTCAAGACTGTTGCACAGATAATAAAAAGCAGCATAAGGGAAAGCGATATTTTATGCAGGTGGGGAGGAGAGGAATTTGTCATTCTGCTGCCCGGGACAAACCTGGAAAACGGTAAAAAGATTGCAGAAAAAATAAGATTGAATATTGAAAATAATGATTTCAATATAAATGCAAAAGTCACATGCAGCTTCGGAGTTGCTGTCTTCACTGAAGAGGAAACCGACATATCAGACATAGTCAACAGGGCTGACAAAATGCTCTATAAAAGCAAGGAAAACGGAAGAAACAGGGTCGAAGGATAAAACAGCTTCATGAACAAGGAATACTCATCCAGGATAAACAGGGCGCTTAACCACATAGAGAAAAACCTCTCCAGGGAAATTACACTTGAAGAAATTGCGGAAAAGGCGCTTTTTTCAAAATACCATTTCCACAGAATATTCTCATCAATTATGGGGGAATCCCTCTTCAGGTATATTCAGAGACTGAGAATTGAAAAAGCCGCCGCAGAAATAGCGGCAGACAAAGATACACCGATAACTGATATAGCAATGAAATACATGTTTTCCTCCTCCGCTGTCTTTTCCAGGGCTTTCAAGACAAGATTTGATATGAGCCCGAGCGAGTGGAGGGACGGAGGATCAAGGGAATACAGCAAAAACAGCAAACTTCAGAGCAGCAGATATCAACAGCTCAGCAAGGAATGCAAAGAACTCTCATTAAAGGCGGATTACACTGATATCAGATCAAAAAAATGGAGAGTATCAATGAAATCAGAAAAAACAAACCTTGACTATTATGTTGAAGTCAAAGAAATTGATGAAAAACATCTGGCATATGTGAGGCATACAGGCCCTTACGCCGGAAACAGCGAACTGTTTAAAATGCTTTTCACAAAACTTATGAAGTGGGCAGGGCCGAGAAACCTGTTTATCCCGGAGAAAACCGAGTTTCTGACAATTTATCACGATTCCCCGGAAATTACAGATGAAGACAAGCTGAGAATAAGCACATGCATAACAGTACCTGAAGGAACAGATACAGATGGAGAAATCGGGTATATGGATATTAAAAAGGGATTATATGCAATTGCTGAATTCAGGATCGATGTAAGTGAATACGGGGATGCATGGAACACTTTCTGCGGAGACTGGCTCCCTGAAAGCGGATACCAGTGCGCTGACGGTCCATGCTACGAACTATATCTCAACGAAGCGGATAAAGACCCGGAGGGAAAACACCACATAGCAATCCATATGCCTGTAAAACCACTGTAGACAGATATTTCAAAAGCAAAAAATACTGCCCTGCTGTTCAGTAATGAACCGGGGCGGTTTTTTTATGGACACCTCTGAAAACAGCAGTTTTTCCCCGCCCGGCCGGGACAATTACCTTAGATTTTCGCCCACAGGGAACCTGTACCCGAAGGGGGGAGTCTATAAGAAAAACTATGTTTTTGTTATACAGGAAATTATTACCACACAAGAGCTTATAGTCTGAATTAGAAAAAAATGGTGCAAAATAAAACATAGTTTTAAAGATTCCCTTATTTAATTTGACTGAACAGCTTGTTAAGCATTAATATTAATAGTGCTATGAATGGAACAGAAATTGATAGACTGGAAAAAGAGTACCGGGAATTCGGACCATGGATACTTGAAATAAAATCGGAAGAAGATATACCTGACCTTTTCCGCAAACAATACTCATACAGCAGCGATGTGGAATGCGCCTTAAAAATTCCCATCCCCATGGACAGGCGGCAGGCTAAAAAAGGAATGGACTTCTACAGATCCATAGTCTCATTTAACAGGGCTGAAATAATAATACTTGAAAAATCCTGGACAGAAATTACTGAAAAAAAGATTCTTTACAAAGATATAAAAGCTGTAAAAAACATGATTGATCTCCTGGAAGCTTCACTTACACTGTTTACCGCAGATGAAAATTTTTCCATTAAATACAGCTCTGTATCTGAAGAGATTATAAATAATGTCATAACCATACTCAGAAAAAAATATTCAGAAGATTCAGACCCCTGCCGTATCGAAACAGAATATGAAGGAAAAATAACAGATCAGCTGTTCAGAAACCTTATCAGTATCTCCGGAAAGAATTATTCGCTTATCCCATTATCGTTTCAGAAAACAACAACTGTAAAAAGGGAAAATACATCGATAAAAGACTACCTGCTGTTTAATTTCAAACTTGAACTTCAGAGCTACATCTTCATGAGGACAGAGAAAGAGCTTGTTGCGGTTACAAGAAACATGGAAATAAAGAAGAAACGGGCAGTAGATTACAGCTACAACTACACATATATACCATTCTCAAATATAGAATTCATCGATTTCATACCTGAACCGGAATTCCCCGATATTTACATACTGAGAATATCTCTTTCAGGTTCAGCTTCAATCAGCTTTGTTACATCAGAACAGACAAAAAAGGATTTTGCCGAAATAATCGATATATACAGCTACTGATAAGTTTGACCTGCAGGCTGTATCATGAAGCTGCAATTCAGATACTCCTGCAGATAATAATGAGGTTTCCGGTTTAACCTGTTTCAGAAAACTAATACTGCATTTCCTGGAGAGCCCAGAATGCAGTTGTATTCTCAAGCGCCTTGTTGGCCTTTATATAGTCGAATGCTGTCTTGCCGCTTTTATCCTCGGCAGCAATATCTGATCCTGCCTTGATCAGCACATCAATTATTACAGGATTTCTGTTGAACATTGCAGCAACCATAAGCGGAGTCAGCCCGTTCCTGTCCCTTGCGTTTATATCTGCCCCCATTGTCAGAAGAAGTGAAATAACATAGGGATTGGTATTATTGCCTGAAGAAATCATGAGGACTGTGCCTCCGTCTGGTGTCGCTGAATTCACATCATACCCGGAATTAATTAATTCCAGCACAACCATGGGATTTCTGTTTCTAAGTGCAGCATACATTAAAGGGCTGAACCCGTTACAGGTAACATTCTTATCCGCCCCATGCTGTATCAGGGTTCTGACAATTTCAGGATTACGGTTATTCATCGAAGCAAGAATTAATGGAGTAAGACCGTCATTTTTAACAGCATTAACATCAGAACCTGCTTTAATGAGGGATGTAATAACAGCGGTGTTTGTGTTGTTCCAGGATGCAATCATCAATGAAGTGGCTCCCTTGCTGTTTCTGGCATAAATATCTGCGCCTGCATCAATAAAAAGCCGCGTGAGGTTTTCATCATAAAAATAAGCGGAAGTATACATAATAGGGGTCCAGCCCCCTTTATCACGGATATTAACATCTGCGCCTTCCTTTACTGCTGTTTCTATTTTTTTGTAGTCGCCGTTTTTAATAAGATCAAATAAGTTTATTGCAGGAAGGGTCAGAGGAATCAGAAGGAATAAAAAGATCATTTTTTTCATAAATGCTCTTTCAGGGAGGGGCAAAAAGGGACAGACTCCTGATGCCGGCAGGATGCCGGGGGTATTCTGAACCTGTCAGAACCGTTTCGGGAGAAAATCCTCAAGCAGAACGACTCCCTACTCTAAGTATAAGAAATTTTCCCCGGATTATGAAATATTTACACTGTTTTTAACAAAGATTAAACAAAGCAGAGATTTTCATCAAATTATTTTGCCTGGAAGAGATTTCAGAATGCCTGATTTTACAGACCCAGCTGCTTTTTTCTGTTTAAAAGAACTGTTGTTTCAGCACAGGCTGCAAGATCCAGTACACAGGGAGCTGTAAGACGGTATTCAACAAGAGTCCCCTGCTTTTCATCATCAACAAGGCCTGCCTCCTTAAGCTGGGAAAGATGCTTGGATGCAGCCGATTTATTAATCCCTATTTCTTCTGCAAGCTCGCAGACACACCTGGGTCTCTCCTTAAGCTTTTCAAGAATAAATACCCTCATCGGGTGGCCCAGCGCTTTGAACATATGGGCCCTTAAATCACACCGTTTTTTTTCATCTTCAGTCATTCAGTTTCCTCAGCATATTGTTGCAATGTTTGGAAACTTTGTCAATAAAGGACTTGACATCACCGTTGCAAAGTTTCATAATTTGGAAACAAAGCAACAAAAAAACAGATGAAACAGGGAAATTATTACTGTTCACTGCAGATCTGAAAAACAACCGCTGTCCATCAGACAGAAAATAAAACGGAGAGTGAATATGAAAGTACAGATACTGGGCGCAGGATGCCCTAAATGCAAGAAACTCGAGGCAAATGCCAGGGAAGCAATTGAAAGTCTCGGAATTGATGCTGTGACTGAGAAAATTACAGATATAGATGAGATATTCGACATGGGTGTAATGATGACACCTGCGCTTGCTGTTGACGGTGATGTAAAAACTGTCGGTCAGCTTCTTTCAAAAGATGAAATCGCAGAAATCCTGAAGGAGGCAGAATAATGAGCTGTCCATGCTGCTCCGATGGGGCATTAAACCTCCTTTATTCCTGCTCAGGCTCATCAAATACAGGTGAAGCTGCAGATCTTGTAATGAGAAAACTGAAAAAACTGGAGACAGGAAAGGGAACCTGCCTTGCAGCTGTAGGGGCAGACCTTACAGGATTTCTTGCATCTGCAAGAGCTGCAGATAAAAACATAGTTATTGACGGATGCCCTATTGCCTGCGGAAAGAAAATAATGGACAACAAAAACATTGAATATATCCATGTTCTTCTTTCTGAATACGGCATAGAAAAGGGAAAAACAGAAATTAAGGAAGAACTTGTAAACAGCATTGCCGGAAAAATAGATTCAGAAATCAGAGAGGCTTAACTATATGGCTAAAAAACAGTTATCAGCAAACAATGCTTTGGGACTCACATTCCTGGTGTTTCTCGGAGCCTATTTCATACCTTTCGATTCACCTGAAGTAGGCGACGCTATACTCGAAGCTTTCATGATGCTGGGAGAATATGCAAGAGAGCATGTCATTCTCTGCCTTGTTCCAGCAATGTTTATAGCAGGGGCAATAACAGTATTTTTAAACCAGAAAGCAGTAATCAGATACCTCGGGCCGAAAGCAAGCAAGTTTGCGGCATACGGGGTTGCTTCGGTTTCAGGCGCAATTCTTGCGGTGTGCTCATGTACTATACTTCCCCTCTTCAAGGGAATATACAAGAAAGGTGCAGGCCTTGGACCAGCAGTAAGCTTTCTCTATTCCGGTCCTGCAATCAATGTCCTTGCAATTGTATTATCCTATAAAGTATTCGGCTGGCAGCTGGGCCTTGCAAGAATGACAGGGGCTATCCTGTTTGCAGTAGTAATAGGCCTCCTTATGCAGGCGATATTCAGGAAAGAGGATGAGGCAAGGCTTGAAGATGAGAAAATGTTCAGGTACAAGAGCAAGGAAAAGGAAAGAACTCTATTCCAGATGTCTGTATTCATGTTTTCCATGATCGGTATACTTGTGTTTGTAAACTGGGCAGATTCAAAAGGGGGAAGCCGTTTATGGGATTCAATATACAGCCTGAAATACTATATCTCTGCAGCATTTGCAGCTGCCCTGATCTATTCCCTTGTAAAATGGTTCAACAAGCTTGATATGCAGATCTGGGTAATATCCACACGAGACTTTGCCCTCCAGATTCTCCCCTACCTTTTTACAGGGGTGCTTTTTGCCGGATTTCTTCTGGGAAGGCCGGGACACAGCGCGCTGATTCCAACATCATGGGTTGCGTCTCTTGTCGGGGGAAATTCATTATTATCAAACCTGATTGCATCAGTTTCCGGGGCATTCATGTATTTTGCGACACTTACAGAAGTTCCAATCATACAGGGGCTCCTGGGAGCCGGCATGGGCAAGGGACCTGCACTGGCACTCCTTCTTGCAGGACCTTCACTGTCTCTCCCTTCAATCCTTGTAATCAACGGGGAGCTCGGGATTAAAAAGACAGCAGTTTATGTGATTCTTGTAGTAATTCTTTCAACTTTTGCAGGATGGATTTTCGGAGCAGTTATATAAGGCACTTGTCCGCATTTTGCGAAAAAATAACTCGCACGAGTTTTAGAGGTGCTTATAAACAAATGTTCATTTCAGAAGAGTCTGGTATATACAAAAAAGAGTCAGATATGTAAAATTACATAATTTTTTTACATGATCCGGCATTTAAATCATGTATTTTAAATTTACCTGTCCGGCGGTCTTCACATTTACTTATGAAGAAACCTCCTAAACAGCCGGGCAGGTTTTTTTAAGTCAAAAATCAGAAAAAAATCTGTGCTTATAAATATTCCGGGTAAAATCATGAAAAGTGATAAATCAGCTTGAAAACCTCTCCAGGCGGATATTCCTTCCAGGCACTCCAGTCTTCTTGAGCATCTTTTTTACAGAATCCATAAAGGGGGAAGGGCCGCAGATATAGGCATCTGTCTCTTTCAAAGCCCCGGAATAAATAGCCCCCTTTATATCATCAACCCCGATTCTCCGGTTACTGTAGGTATCAGACTCATCCCCGGTTATAAAAATCCTGAGATTAAACGAAGGGTTCCACTCTTCAACACGCTTCAGAAAGGCAAGATCAATAAGCTCGTTTTCAAACCTGACACTCCACAGAAGAGTTGAGGAAAACGAAAGCCCCTTGATCTCCCAGTCCCTGAGCACGGAAAGAAACGGCGTAATACCTATGCCGCCTGCAATGAATATTTTCTGCCTGCCGTCAGGCAGCGGGGAAAAAAGCCCGTAGGGACCGTCTACCGCAGCCCTGTCTCCCGGCTCCAGGGAGGAAAGCTTCATGGTATAATCCCCTCCCCTTTTTACCGTTACAGAAATATCACTCTCTGCAGGGGAAGATGAAACAGTAAACGGATGCTCTTCAGATGCAACTACACGGGAGAAAAATCTGAAACACGCGAACTGCCCTGAACGGAAAATAAAACGCTCATGCACAGGAGACTCCTGGCTGAGCCTTATCCTGACAACAGAGGAAGAAAGATCTTCAACCCCGGACACAGAAAAAAGCTTACGCGGCTTCATAATCTTCCTGAAGAGAAGATGGTAAAAATAGAGGGCAACTGCCGCAGCTCCGTAAAATCCCATTGCCGATATTCTACAGGCATTTTCAGATGTCGAATAAGCAAGAAGAACATGGACAATAAGAAAAACATGGGCAAGAGGGAAAAAATTATGAATTATCCTGGCTTTTGAATAATCTATCCCGGCGGCTTTATTGATAATCTTCTTCAAACCTGCAAAACCGGGCACTGGAACAACCGGTTTTTCAACCATGTAAAGAAACGTTATAAACATAATCAAAGTAAAAAGAATAAGAGCTGAAAACCCTGCAGATGGCTGAAGAGATAAAGATTCAACATATGTCTTTTTTATAAAATAATGGATAATTCCGAAAACAATACCAGAGGATGCAATATACCCGTGAACTCTTATAACCCTGTCCTGCCCTATAAGAATGTCGAAAAGCTTTACCCTTCCCGAAAGGATAAGGGCTGCACACAGCCAGCAGTATCCTGTAATACCGAAGAACATTCCAACTGTATAATCATGAAAAAAGGAATACCAGTTGCCGGCAAGATAGAAGTTCAGAAAAATAAAAGGGTGAAATATAAGTACAAAATAGAAGAGGACTTTTAAAAATCTTATATTATTTGCACGGCGGCTATTCATCATTCATATAAATTTTCACTGAACCTTTACTTTTTAAGCAAAAGATCAATATATTTTTCTGCAAGAGAGGATGCAAGAGAGGGCTTTGATGCAGAAGATACAGAATCAACATCCACCTGCTCCTTCCACTTCTTTATCTTAGTTGTATGAAGAAGAATATTTTTACTGTTCCTGTTGGCATGGAGCCACTCCACAACCCACGGCCTTACCTTCGAATTGACTCCGGAATTTGTAATAAAGACATAGTCAAAATCGGATGCCCTGTAGTTTTTAAGCTCTTTTTTATGATTATCGACAACAGTGACTTCAAAAGATTTTTTCTCCAGCCTGTCTGTCATTTCCGCAATAAGCTCTTTCTTGAATTTTGTCTTTTCCATTGCAAGCAGAACTTTTTTCATTCCGTCCTGGGCAGAGGCAGAGGCAGCAAATAAAGCTATCAGCATTATTAAAAGATATTTTTTTTTCATTATAAATACTCCCTGATAAATAATCTTGAAAAGCATGAGGATGAAAAGATTTTATATTAAAAAGTATAGCTTTATGGCGGGAATTATCAAATGAAAGATAAATATTTTCTGTTATTCAGATTAAGTATATTCATAAAAAGCAAAATGCGGTGACAGAAACATTTCCGTCCTAACAAAAATAACTGCAAAAAAATCCCGGTTGGAATAAAAACCAACCGGGATATAAAAATACATTCAGCAGTTTCAGTTAAAAAACCTCTTTAATTCCACTGGCAATACTATCAATTGTTTCAAGATAATCAGGATTTAATGGATTCAGCATCAGAACCTTTCCCCCGATTGCATCGGCTATCACTTCAGCGCTCTTTCTGGAAAATTCCGGCTGGGCAATAATTATTTTTATCCCCTCTTCCCTTGCCTCTGTAATTATATTCTCAAGGTATGCAGGGGACGGTTCCTTGCCGCCTGATTCAATAGCAAGCTGAACAAGACCGAATTCATCTGCAAAATATCCGAACGAAGGGTGAAATACGATAAATCGCTTTCCCCTGTACGGATCAAGCACAGCTTTTATCCTTTTGTATTCTGTATCGATTTCCTTCTTTATTTTTTCAGAATTACTGTCATAGTATTCACTGTTTTCAGGATCAATCTCCTTAAGGGTTGTACAGATGTTGTCTATTATTATTTTAGAAGCATTCATTGACAACCATACATGGGGATCATCGTTATTCAGATGTTCGTCATGCTCATCATGTTCAGCAATGCCTGTTTCCGGCTCAGACTCATGGTGTTCCTGCTCATCCGCATGGATACCCTCTGTATCGGAATGATCTTCCTCCCCATCATGTCCGTGATCCTCTTCAGAATGATGGTGGCTTTCAATTTTCCTCTTTTTGATGTTGTCTGAAACATCTTTTATTTTAAGACCTTTCAAACTGCTTTCCACATTATCAATAAAGCTCTTCTCGAACGGAACCCCGATCCTGAAAAAAAGATCTGAACTGCTCAAGGCTATAACCTGGGAAGGTGTAGGTTCATATGTTGCTGGACTTTTCCCGGGGAGAACAAGAATATCAACAGAAACTTTATCGCCTCCCACTTTCTCTATAAAATATTTAAGCGGAATAATACTTGCAAATATCTTAATCCTGCCGTCGTCTGTATCGCTGCTTTTGCCGGAACAGGATGAAACACCCAGCAGAGCCAGCACAATAAGTATTAATAAACTTTTTTTCAACTCTATACTCCTTTATCACTTATACTTTCGTGGTTACACTTAATATAAAGCTCATCACAGTCATGACATCTTATAACCTGGTGCTCCTCCTGGAATTTATCCCAATGCTCTTTCTGATTCGCATTAAGTATCCCGGTTCCGCTGCATAACGGGCAGATGCAGTCCATAGCCTTTAATATTGAATTCCTTATAAAATCAGATTTGTTAGGTATTTTATTGAGAAGCTCCTCAATTTCAGGATCTACCTTGAAAGTTATGACTTTCTGCTTCATATATCCTCCCATTTCTGGTATTACTTAGTAATACTTATATTAATAAGACAATCAAAGCATTTTGTCAATAAGAAAGAGACAGACCCAGGGACACGGCAAATCCGGATTAAAAATAAAAAAGGATTATACGTGCCGAAGAACAGCTTCAGGATGTAAAGGGAGATAAAAAATACCTGATGCGCGCATGCAGGCAGGAAAGAATCCGGCTTGATCTGCAGCCACAGCACCAACCTTTTAAATTAGCAGGACAAAGCGGGATCATGTTTATTGACTGTAAACAGGTTTTATAATAATATTCACAAGTATTACTTAGTAATACCATCAATTCTGCATATATTTCAATTCCTGCAGAATCAGTCCCGGGTATATTTTAAAAAGCCTGATACGGAAAAATAGATGCCAGAGTCAAAAACAATAAAAAAAACAGCAGACATGGTCTGTAAAATTATATTAGCCGTTATTTCCGCATATTACATATACCTGGCTGCAAAAAGTGGAATACTGATAAACGAAATAGTTCAGAAATTTTTCGCATTATTTACAGTAATAATTATAGAAGGGTTCCCGTTCATACTTATAGGTTCATTTATATCTGCAGTGATAAATTCATATGTATCGGAAGACCTTATCTTCAGAATCATGGGAAGGAACAGCATATTAAGCATATTTGCAGCATCATTAACCGGGCTCCTGTTCCCGGTGTGCGAATGCGGAATTGTTTCTGTAATAAAAAAACTCACACACAAGAAACTGCCTCTCCACCTCGCTGTTACTATCATGGTTTCTGTTCCGATAATTAACCCGATTGTTATCCTGACAACTTTTCTTGCGTTTTACGGAAGGGCCGACATAGTAATTTCAAGAATTGTATCAGGAATACTGATTTCAAATTTAACAGGTATCATTACATTCATAAGATATAAAAACACAGCCAGTTTCTTAACAGAAAATGATCATCACAGCCATGAAGGATGTTCCTGCCATTCATGCCGGGCAGCAAGCAGGGCCCCTGCAGAGAATATTTTTTCATGCATAGATCATGCACTTATCGAGCTTTATTCAATAGGAAGATATTTTATTACAGGATCATTTATCGCAGCTCTGATACGGACATGCATCCCTGTGTCTATGATTTCCATGTTCTCGGAAAACAATACAGCTTCAATACTGCTCATGCTTTTTCTTGCATTCAGCATGTCTGTATGTTCAGAATCAGATGCGTTTATTGCCAGGAAATTCTCAGGGATTTTCCCGGACAGTTCCATAGTCGGTTTTCTTGTACTTGGTCCAATGCTGGATTTAAAAAACACAATAATGCTGCTGAATGCTTTTAAAAAGGAAGTTGTAATATTTCTGATTATTACAATCACATCACTGTGCTTTCTGAATTCCCTGATATTATCATTAATACTCTGAGGCTGCCGTGAAGAAAACAAGAATACTGAATATAACCTGGCTTCTGATAATTGCATCTTATGCTTCTTTATTAATATATGTATTAATTTCGGAAAAAATATCCACATTATTTCATCCCAGGAACTATCCTTTCTTTTTAACAGCCCTGTTTTTGCTTTTTCTGATGCTGTACAGGCAATGCTGTAATATTTTCATTTTAAAAAAACGGGGAAACTTCAACTACTCTATATTTATTTTTCTGATACCACTGATTACTTCCTCATCTGTCTTTTTGTTCAGCAGGAGCAATATCACGAGCCTGGTGCGAAGCCAGAACACTATTTATCCTGTTTCAGATTCAACTCCAGTAAAAAGTGATTCAAAACCTACAATTCCTGAAGAGATTAAGATGACAGAGGAAAACTATTTCTACTTCTACAACAGGATCTCTGAAAACCTTGATAAGCTGACAGGAAAGAAAATAGAAGTTTCAGGCTATGTTTTCAGGGAAGAAAACTATGAAAAAACAGAACTTGTTGTTGCAAGGGATCTTATGTGGTGCTGTGCCGCAGATATTGCAGTAATAGGGTTTTATTGTGAAGTTGAGAACCCGGATTCGTTCAAGGAAAATGAATGGATAAATGTCACAGGCATACTGGATAAACACCTGTACCATAATGAGGATCTTGATAAGGATTATTATATTGCATCGGTAAAAATTGAGAGTGCAGAAAAAATAAATCCCCCGGTGAATGAATATATATACCCTTTCTCAGGGTTTCTTAATAATGACACAGATAGAGGCAGTGACTGATCATCTTCAATTTTAAAATTACCAGGTATGAGTATTCTGGTAATAAAAGGGGCTTATATGACCCGGCAAAATCCAAATACAATCCTGTCCCATGACAAACTGGGAAAGATAATCAGAAATATTCAGGACAACAGGTTTGCATACAGAAGAGCTGCTTACTCAAACACACGCTCAGAAAGCCTTAGATCCTCGCATTCACTTATTCCGGGAAGAAGAATATCCTGCTTGTTCTGAAAATTCTCCATCCGCCTGAGGATACGGTCAAGCATTTTAACAGCCTTGAGAATATACGGGCCCTTGTTAAGCATAACACACTCACATCTGTGCCCCATTGCGGCATCTGTAATTTCTGACCTTGTAGGAATCCCCTTCTTGGCAAGATTTTCAAGAACCTGGGTAGCCCAGATTACAGGAATATGTGCTGCAGCGCATGTCCTGATAATCTCCTCCTGAACCGCGGCAAAGCTTTTCCAGCCTGCCTCAACCGCAAGATCACCCCGCGCAATCATCACACCAACAGGATATCTCTTCATGGCTGTGAGAAGAAGTTCCGGTAGGCTGCAGAACCCCTCCCTTGTTTCAATCTTCAGTATAATCCCGGTTTCTGAATCACGCTTTTCAAGCTCCTCAATAAGGGCCTCCACATCGGAAGGCCTGTTTACAAATGAAAGGTTAACAGCATCGGCATGTTCGGCAATAAAGGCAATATCCTGCCTGTCCTTCCCGGTAAAACCTGAAAAAACATAGCCTGTTGTGGGGAAATTAATCCCCTTGTCCTGCCGGAGCTTGGCAGATGCCCCTTTTACAGATGTAATTCCGACAACAGCACCTTCCGGGTCTGTGCTTTCAATAACCCCCTCAATCTTGCCGTCATCAAAAAAAACAGCATCACCCTGTTTTACATGATCAAGTATTTCAGGAAGAGTGCAGGATACGCAGGCGGGGGACAGGACATTTCCCTCTTTATCAAGAGAGGCATCCCTGCCAGGGACAGCTTTCCTCATAATACGAAGAGAATCACCCTCGCCCAGCCTGATAAAGTCACGGGGAGGCTTTCCGCTGCTCCCGGGTAATACCAGGTCATCAGCAGCAGGCACACCACTGTCTCTGGAAGATTCATTCCCTGTTTTAGAAGACTTCCCTTCCCCCCTTGGAGACTTTATTACACCTGTCCTTATCTTGGGCCCAGCAAGATCCATCATTACAGTGCATTTCCGCCCCAGCTCAGTTTCTGCCTTTTTAATGTTATCAATCATTTTTTTCCAGACTTGAGCATTGTCATGTGCGCAGTTTATCCTGGCGCAGTTCATACCTGTCCTGATAAGATCTTTTATGAAATCATAATCCTCAGATGCGGAAGAGGGGATTGTAACCATGATGCGTGTATTTCTTTTTTCCGGCTTCCGCCCGAAAAGAACCCGTGTATTCTTTTTGAGTATCTTTCGCCCCTTTACCGCAGTAATACCTTTGAGAGATTTTCTGCCTTCGGTATCTTCGTTTAAAAAAGATGTAATCTTCCTGATTGAATCAAGACCGGACATTACATGATCTTCTATCCTGCCGAAACCGATCAGCCCGGAATCTGTTATCCTGCTCTGTATCCTGTCAAGATCGAAAGTCCTTAATGCAAGATAATGAACAAGGTTTCGCGCGCTCTTGCCGAATCTCGGATGAACCTCTTCAAGATTACTTCTGTAACGGGATTCGAGAGAAAGAGCCTTATCTATGATTTTATTTATATTTTCCCCGATATAGGAGAGTTTCTTTTCTATCTTCTTCATATGGTTCTGCTGATTTGAATAATAACAGAATATAAAGATATTATCAGCCCTTTATAACACCCAGCGGTTCAAGCTTCACAAGAACCTTTACAAGATCTTTCTGGTTTCTCATAACCTCATCTATATCCTTGTATGCGCTTGATGCCTCATCAAGATCTTTGGCAGACCTTATTGCATGCAGTATCCCCTTCTCATCAAGCTTCTTCTTTTCGATACCGAGGTCAAGCTCCTTTCTGGCAGCATGGCGGCTCATTACCCTTCCAGCCCCGTGTGAGCAGGAATAGAAACTCTCCTCGTTTCCAAGCCCTTCAACAATAAACGAGGATGTACCCTGGGAGCCGGGAATAATGCCGGTCTCCCCCTTCCTTGCAGATGTTGCACCCTTTCGGTGTATTATTACATCCTCATAAAAGTGCCTTTCAGCTGCTGCGTAGTTATGGTGGATATTTACCTCATCCAGAAAGCTGCAGTCTGTATACTTAAGAAAAGCCTCCTTGATCCTCTCCGATATTAGCCTCCTGTTCTCCCTTGCAAAGGAGAGGGCGAAATTCATCTCTGCCATGTAGAGGCTGAAAAGCTCTGTACCGGATCTGAAAGATGAAAGGTCCTTTCCTCCTCCCCCCTTCATGTTCTCACTCTTTGCAAGTGAGTTATAGTAGTCACAGACCTGCTTGCCGAAATTCCTCGATCCGGTGTGAAGCATGAACCAGATATGGCTGTCAGATCCTTTCTGTACCTCTATGAAATGGTTCCCGCCGCCGAGAGTCCCCAGCTGGCATTCAATATTGCTTTTTTCCTTTCTGAAAACAGGGTAAGGTTCTCCCGGTAATTTGAGTTTATTGGCAGGCGGAATTTTATGATGAGCAAAGCCCACAGGAACACTTCTTCTTATATCACTCATTATTTTTTTAAGAACTTCCCGGTCAAGCTTTTTAAGATCTGTCTTAACCGCGCACATGCCGCAGCCTATATCAACACCCACAGCATTGGGGACAACAGCATCCTTCGCAGCAAGGACTCCCCCTATAGGCATGCCGAATCCTGTATGGCAGTCTGGCATTACAGCAATGTGATGAAACGCGAAAGGGAGCTCTGAAAGATTATATGCCTGCTGGAGGGCCGAGTCCTCTATGCTGTCTGTCCAGATTTTTATCGGGATTCCGTTTCTCTTATCAACTATAAAAGGCGCTGCCTCCGGGAATAAACAATTTACAATGCACTTAATAATTCAGACATATATAAAGACAGAATAAATTTCTTTCTTTAATTAATTATACAACAGAAAGAGATGATTGACCCACACAGGGAATATTCTAACCTCTAAATAGAATCGCCATTCTTCATTTTTAACAGTAATTATTATTATTTAAAACATTTTTGAAGAATATTGCTCTCAGTAAGATTATTTGCAGCGTCAACAACATACAAAAACTTATTTTTACAGTAATACAAAATATTTTCCAAACCTCCTGAATAACAGGATACCTGTAAACCCCATCAGGAGATCCATGAAACTGAAAGTTCTGGATGGGAATAATATCTGGGAAAACTCTTCCGCAATTATCAGAATCGATGTAAGCAGGAAAGATAAGGAAATATTCTTTTTCATGATATACACCTCTTTTTTATATAAAAAATAATCAAGTAAGATGTAGAAAAATCCATATAAAACAGCATGAGCCAGCCAGTCATAATGAGGTATTCCGGATAAAAGAAAGAGAGGCAGCCTGCCGATATCTGCCAGTATAATGACCAATACAATCAGAAAACAATAGGGGATAAATATAAATGCTTTTTTCATAATCACTCCATGTTTCATAAATACAGAATTTATTTATTGCAATATATAATAAGCAGCACTTTATTATTTTACATAAAGAACAGCGTATCCTAAAAACCAGGCGGGGGGATAAAGCCTTACTGACTGGAACAAACACCCCCCGTAGTTTTCAGCAGTTCTTATTTCCCGGACCGATTTCATACCAGTTTATTCTTCTTGTCAGCACCATAATTACCGCAAGTATTATAAAAAGGCCAAGCGATCCGATCAGCAGCGCCATATCTTCCGAAGCAAGAGCCATATAAAGGTAGAGGTAGAGCAGAGTATTCAAAAAAGCCATAACAGCTCCTTTCTGAGCGCTTCGAAGGACTGCTCCTGTATAAAATGATACAAGCGCTGCCGATGCTCCTGCAGATGCCATGTAGGCAAGGAAAAAAGCTATATGTTCAGAAAGGGAAATGAGCAGAAGAAAAAACATGCAGACCGACAAACCTATCATGATGTACTGAAGGGGATGAAGTTTTTTCACAGTAA
This sequence comes from Spirochaetia bacterium, assembly GCA_963662265.2. GTDB lineage: Bacteria > Spirochaetota > Spirochaetia > CADAEX01 > CADAEX01. The sequence continues at coordinate 36,501 of CAXXHA010000010.1, forward strand.
TTACTTCAAACAGGAAAAGAATAATGAAGGGGAGAAAAATAAACAGAAAACAGTACTTCATAGCCCTGTGACTCATGTAATAGCTGTCTACCGGTGTAATAAAGTTTACACCAAATCCGCTGTCATAAATATAATTCCAGTCATAGTTATTTTCCATCCCGCTCTGGGGATAGTTTCTTGCAAGAGCACCGACATTCCATTGGGCAGTAAACCCGTTTTTATCAATATCTCTTTCTGTTGGAATAAAAGATCCCGAGAATTCCGGGCTGATCCAGTCGGAGCTGACTGATACAGATGTTTCCCTACCCAGAGGAAAGAAGGTTAGAGCACCGCCTCCCTTTAAGCTGACAGACATTTTAAAATCAGCTTTCTCAGAACCATTGAAAGGAACAGATGCGCTTATACCTGCAGGAAATATTGATGTCCCTGATGTTCCTCCCTGGAAAGCGAATTTTTCCCCGTTCCAGTCCAGATCAACAGACTGGCTGAGTCCTTTTATATCTCCCAGGCCGAGAATTATTCTGGCTTCTTTCCAGATAACTTCCCCCCTGTCAGCCTTCCACACCTCATCAATATTTTTTCCGAAATTCCCTTCGATTGTAAAACTGCCCTTATAGAGCTCAATCTCAAAAATTCCCTTTTCTCTTGTATGTGACTCAAGAATACCGTCAACTTTCAGATCATCGGGGAGAATATAGAGAAACTGCCTTGATAGGCGAAGAACATCCTTACCATCTATATATTCTATCTCTTTTTTTTCTACCGGTATTGCCAGAACCGGTCCTGCAATATGCTGCCGTCCGCCCCATTGATTTATAACAGCGTACTCAGCATTTTCCTTTCTGTTTTCACGCTCTCTTACAAGATTACTTATTGCCGAAGCCGGAAGAAGAAGCAGAGCTGCTATAACCAGAGTTACCATCAGTTTTGCCATAGGGCTGTTTCCCTTTAATTTAACCCTGTTAATTATTTTGTTATCACCCATATTAACCTCTTTTTAATTTGATATGATGAAGTATGACTCTTGCAGTTGGCAGGAAAAGGGCATAAATGTGGCAATATTGTGACATTGAAAACATCTGTCTTGGTTTTTACATGTTTCATATGATAAATTAAGATATATGAAAATATCAGTTGTTGATGATGAACCTGACTTGAGAGAAACTATCTCATATGCCCTTACCCATGAAGGGTATGACTGTGAAAGCTACAGGGACGGTCTTCATGCATGGACTGCCTTCAGTCAAAAACTTCCTGATCTTATTATTCTTGATGTATCAATGCCTCAAATGGACGGGCTTGAACTGTGCAGGAGAATCAGAAAAATATCAGAGACAGTACCTATTCTGTTTCTCTCGTCCAAGGATGATGAAATTGACCGTATTCTTGGACTGGAAATCGGCGGCGATGATTACATGTGTAAACCATTCTCAGTCCGGGAGCTGCTGGTCAGAATCAAGGTTCTTTTCAGGAGGCAGATGGCCAGGCAGGAAAATGCCAAAACAGAAGATATTTATCAGCTCGGGAACCTCATCCTTCATTACGGGAAGTATATGGCTTTCTGGAAAGATCAGTTAATTGAACTTACTGTTACAGAATTCCTCCTTCTTAAAATACTTTCTCAAAATCCCGGATTCGTTAAAACAAGAGAAGTGTTAATGAACCAGGTTTATCCCGAGGGAACCTATGTCTCTGCAAGAACAATTGATACACACATAAAAAGACTGAGAAAAAAAATACAGAAAATGGATGAATCATTTGATGAAATTGAAACAGTTTACGGGGTGGGCTACAGATACAGGCAGCCTGCTGCATAGTATATCGCTCAGACTTCTTCTATTTAATATCCTTCTCGTTTTCCTCCCTATTGCCGCTGTTCTCTACCTTGATGTATATGAGGAAAAACTTCTGTTATCACAGGAAAAATCCATGGTTCAGCAGGGGCGCCTCCTTTCTGCAGCGCTCAGCAACCAGGGTGAAATTGAAAAAGAAAATGTTGAGTTTATTCTGAAAAACCTCGCAGGGAGGACAGAAACAAGGCTCAGGGTAGTTGATAATAAAGGCGTCTTACTGGCAGACACAAGCACTCTTTTTTTAACAAAGCAGCCGTCTCCGGCTCCCGCTAAAAGTAAACAACAGGAAGAAATCATGATTCATAAAGAGGATACCCTCCTTTACAGAATTGCAATTTTCCCAATCAGGGTATATAGAAAATTATTCAATCCACCGGTCTCTGTAGAAAATGAAACTTTCTACAACTCAACCGAACCTCTCATGGGTAAGGAGATCCAGGCAGCGCTTGAAGGAAAATACGGAGCTGTTACAAGATTATCAAGGGGAGGACAGAGATCTGTTACCCTCTATACTGCAATACCTGTTTTTAACGGAGATGAAGTTACAGGCGCTGTTTTAAGCAGTCAATCGACATACAGAATACTCAAGGATTTATATGAAGTCCGTTTATTTATTGTAAAGATATTTATAGCCTCATTGACAGCTGCACTCTGTATAAGCCTGTTCTTATCCAGAACAATTTCTTTCAGAATAAAAAAACTCAGAAAAGAGGCTCAATCAATAACAACAGGAAGAGGCAGGATTAAAGGAACATTCACCTCTTTCAAATTGAAAGATGAAATCGGATTTCTCTCCTTTTCACTTAAAGATCTTACAGACCGCCTGGACCGCCATATACAGTTTATTGACAGCTTTTCACGGGATATCAGCCATGAGTTTAAAAACCCCCTGGCAGTGATCAGATCATCAGCAGAGATGATTGAAAGAACAGAAGGCAGGGAGCAGACACGGTTTATCCAGTTGATTAATCAGAATACAGGAAGAATGGAATCACTGCTGAACGGCATTGAGGAAGTTTCAAGGCTTGATTCTTCCCTGGACAGGGAGAAAAAAGAAAAGATTGAAATATCCGATTTCTTAAACATCATACTGGAAGGTTTCAGGATTACTTTTTCCGGCAGAAACTGGATTTTTGAAAATTTCAAACAAGGTTATTTTATCCTGGCAAATCCCGAGAGGCTCAGCCAGATTTTTGTCAATCTTTATGAAAATGCATGCTCTTTTTCCCCCCGGGACGGGAAGATTATTACATCCATACAGAAAGAGAGGCACCAGCTTAAAATAACAATATTCAATGAAGGGCCTCAGCTTCCGGAAGAGGATAAAGAAAAGATATTCACCCGTTTTTACACATCAAGGGAAACTGACAAGAACAGGCATCATGGCCTGGGTCTTTCAATTGTAAAAACCATTGTTGAAAGTTACGGAGGCACAGTTTCCGGAGAAAACTCCCCTGGTGGTGTATCTTTTATAATATTACTGCCGCTGTTAAAAAGCTGAACAAATCAAACTGGCTGCTGAGTATTCTGAGATACCAGCTATTGTAAAATTACTCCCTGTATCAGGCTTTAAAACGTGGAAGAATATCCCATGATACATATTTAAAGAATCTTAGTTATACCGATAAAACTTGTTTTTTATTCTCGCATTAAATATATTACTTGTTTTCGAAACCAGGATCTTGGAGCCATTTTTCGATAATAGTTCACAATTAAATGAAATGAACATTTACCAAGTTTTTTCCCGCATCCACATGGACAAACCTTTTTATTTCCAACTCTTTTCTTAAGTCCCATAAGCCGAAATGCCTGGATAATTTGATAATCTTCTTCTAAACCTAATAGTAAAGAATAGTCATCCAAAGCTCCGGAATTCCCGTGGTCCAGTTCTCCGAACATAAAATCATCACCGTACTTTAATTTAACAGAGACAGCATAAAAGTAAGGGATTAAACATCTCTCTGCAAAAACAACCAGATCAGGAGAATTATTCACTATCGATAATAGACGGAGAGGAGATCCGAGACAGAGTGAACCGTCAGGATTTACGTGAAAATCACCATTCTTAGGAATCCTCCCTTTTGTTTCTTTTACTACCGGAACTACTTGAGGAAAACCATAAGGAACTAAAAGTTCAATATTAAATTGGTCACAAATAGTTCCTCTGTTGTTTGTATCTGCAGTAAAACTAAATATTCCTCGAAGGTATATACCCAATTCAGATGATGGAGCAGTGGACATGCCCGGATATTCGGAGAGAAATTTTTCTATTCCAAATTGTTTAGACTTTTCAAGCACATTTATACTCGCCATGGTTTTGGTGGATTTGCTTCCTCAAGGTGATGTCTTTTTTGTGTAATGATATGAACAGGCTTCTGCTCAAATCCAAGTCCTTTACTTAAAAGTTCAGAATTAAGTTTTACTGAGAATTTTCTCTCTGCCATCTCCCGGATGAATTCGGTATCAGTAGTTGAAGTAATATGGTAAAAATCTTTCTTGACTTGCATTAGCCACAAATGGAACGTCTCCTCAAGTCTTAGGTGAAGACAATCTGCTCTGTACCATCTATCAGCAAAGTCTTCTCCTGGGTCCACAGGATTCGGTACACGAGGAATCGATGCATTTATATAGTTTTCCATTTTGCTCAAAACATTATTCAGAGCTAATTGAAGATTTGTTTCGCCCTGATAAGCTCGTGATGCTAATGTTGTAATTATGATTGAAATAGGCTTCGATTCCGGGTTTTCGATACTCCAACAGTCTCTATGCCTTTTAAGTAATTGAATAACTCTTTGTAATGGCGATTTTATCTTGTACTGAGGAACATCATCAACTTGCGCTTTTTTCATCCTGTATCCTATAGGTAATGATTGCATTCGGTATCCAAACCACTTTGCATAACCTTCAGGATTACTAATATTCCAATCGTCACAGATATTTCTGTATGATTCATGACGATCATCAGTGATGGAAATTGTCGTATAAGCAGCCGAAGCGGCTAATGGATCTTCAAGTCCAGTTGATCGAATCGATTTTAAAATCGCTTCTTGCTTTACACTTTCGGCGGGAATACATGGGACAATATCCATGTGAAAACTGATTTCATCTTGATATTCTAAACGCCAACATCTATGTTTTGGTTCCAGTCTTTTTTGGATTCCTCTTGCTGTTCTGTATAATTCCAGCTCTGACCCAACAATTTTCTTTAAACCTTCTTGAGTGATGGTTCTTTTATCAAATCCGGTCCGCAATTTGCAAGCGAGATCGAGATCGTATTCATCTCTTTCATTTATCGGACGTATTGCAGTGCCAAGTCTAAAAGACCCCTGAGGGAAAATGTGTGGCTCGTTATCTTTAAGTAGAGATCCTTCTCTATCAAACCATTTCCCCAAGTCTTCATATCTTTTTTTTGCTTTTTCATAAGCATGATCAGGTAATTCCAGCTGTTCGATCAAGTTCGAAAGTATCGTTTCTTTTTGTATTTCAGTCATCTTTTCCTCCGATTGTGATTGTTTTAACAAACTTTCGCAGTTTGTTATTCTGGTCATATATTATCCAGGGCATATCCGCTTTTGGCATTCTGGCTCTCCCCATTTCTATAGAACAGGAGATACCCATAGCTGGAAAAACTGATAAATCTTTTTGACCGTGGAAATTCTTTATTTGAATCATTAGAGACCTTATTGCCGTACGCATCATTGAAAGTTGAACTTGATTGCGAATATTGTCATTTCCTATATGTGTTTCAGGGACGGTTAAATCCCATATTGAAACATTATCCCCTAATACAGATTTGATTCGGTCATGATGTATGGAATCGCTCAAAGAAATAACAAGCACTGGTTGTCCCTCTGTGTTCTTTGGTTTTTTTATGATGAATTCGAATCCTTCTGGAAAATTTTGCCAGTGCCAGCCTTTGGGTTCTCTTAAAAGTTGATAGGTATCTACAGATACTTTATCAGTGAATAACGCCCCTAGATGAATCAACAAAGGAATATCTGCTAAACAAAATAGCGAGAAATGCTTTGTCTGATCACTTTCAACAAGAGGTATTATCTTCTGGTTGAACATCCTGATTTGATGAGATAATTCAGATTCCCAAAATATTGACGTTTTGTCCTCGTGGGAGCATAACATTGATAGATCAACTGATTTATCAGAAGCAGGATAGCGCTCTGGAAACATCGCTTCTATGGCTTCATCCTTCTGAAGCGGAGACCGTTGCTCGCCTATATTACTACCATAAAAAACTACATGGGATTTTTTGTTCGCTACAATTCCTGTTACGGATACAACTCTGTATTCATGCTCTCTTTTCCATTGCTGGAGTATTGAAGCAGAATATTTACTACCATCTTTGTCTTGATCAATCGTTTTATGGCAGTCATGACACATAAGCATCAGGTTGTCTACATCATTAAGTTTCTGCGGCTTTTTTTGAAAAGGACCCCACCCACGGGGGCCATCTTTTGAGAAAGAGTAAATGTGAGCTTTCTCCGAAATATTAACACGTTCTTGGGTAACTGGAGACTTGTAGAGTATTCGATTACAACCATTAAATTGGCATCGTCCAGCAGCTCGTGCCCACAATTCTCGCTCTATTTCTTTTTTGATATTGCGGGTTATTTTGATTTCTTTAATAACATCTGTCCCCATAAATATACCCTCTATTTCTTATCCTTTGGAGGACAGGGGTCATTACCATAACTGTTACCACCACGGATTTTTCCATCTCGACCATGAATCTTGGTATCAGATTTCTGGTTTCGGGCAATATCCTGTGCTATTTCAATTGCTTCTTGTTGAGTTGAGGTTACCTTTGTAGCCTTACTATTCCCGGCACCTTTAACAGCCCATCCATCTTCATGTTTAACGACATGCTGATTCTTTCCTTTTGCCATCTCGGCCTCCTTGCATTTTCTCGTTCATTGAAACAGATGAACGAGAATGATCAAAAAATTTTATTTAATTCTATAGTAATAGAATTCTTTACCACCACTCGGGGCAATTTCTTCTTGTCTTATTAGAAACCCCCCAGTCACTAATTGTTTAAGTTTCATGCTTGCATTGTTTAATTTCAGTTCCAACTCCTTCGCTACTTCAGCTGCTGTTATTGACGGCTTGGAAATAGCAAGCTCCAAAACTGCTTTTATTCCCAATTTTGGTTCTGTTCCAATTATCTGATACTCATTATCATTCCAGATAAACATTGGAATCTCTTTTTTAAGTGCAGCAGCATCAAGGTTATCTATTAAATCAGGGTTCGTTACATCTGTAAGACAGATCCCTTTATCTCCCTTATATCGCCTAGCAACTTCCATTATACTTTCACGGGGAAATGAGGCATCCAATCTACCTACATTTTTCAATGATATTAAAAAAAGAAGAGAAGTTGATTTTTCAATAATATTGAGGAGTTTTGAGTGTACTTCAATACCTTGTTCGCGACCCCACCCATCATCTGATTCCATGAGATTTCGAAGAAGTATAGTCTCTCTTTTCTGCTTCATCTCTTTCATTGAAACAGAAAACTAACTATTTGTCAAGACCAATATCTAATGTAATATGAGTTCCGGCGAAATCCATTGTCGTTTTTGTTATAGAACCTTGAGCTTCATACCCAAATATTTTTGAGTCTAGGGGTGTAAGGTGAAATCTGGAGTGAGGGAGTCGCACATCCAGAGTCGCATGAAATTTCAAAGCATGTTTTGCACATGTTTTTAGTCCACAACCTTTGTCACCACCATCTTTTGAAAGGCCTTCGGAAAACATCAGTTCAATCAATTTTGCATCATCTGCATCTTTATATTGGGGATAATGATCTGTAATTTTTGAACGAAGGGAAGTCAGTAATCCTATACCGCTATCTGACACAGCAACTTTAACAGAAGTACCTTTTTTATAAACTTGAAAGGCGATAAAACCTTTAAGCTCAGTTTGACTATGAAGGTAGATATTTTCTACAAGCTCAGCAAAAAAAGTATAACAGGGAGTATCAAAAGAGGCCCTTATATTCTCGTCAGCAATATTGGATAGCAATTTATTAGCTAAAGTCGTAGGTAAGGAAGAATCTCTTGCTAAATTTACAGGATCTATTGGAATAATTTCAAGAACTCCAGAGTTTGTACCTCGAAATATATCTGCACCAGAAATATCTGGCCTTTCTGGGACAGTTGTTATATCATCTTCCAACTGATCAAAAAAACCTAATCTATTCATATATCCAAATGCACCATCTTCACCTTCTTCGAAATTAAGACAGACATTTTTTCCTGATTTGCATAGTTGGTTAAGATAGCTTAAAAGCCGAACCCCCGCATCTACCATGAGCTTTCCGCCATCAGGAACAGTAATCAAGAAATCCGTACTATCTTGAATAGTCGTACCTTCAACCAGATTTAATTGATTTTCAAGATCCACACAGCTAATCCATTTTTCCGGTAATTCTATTGAAATCTGTCTCATGCTTATTCGCTCCTAACTACACATATTTCCAAGAGAAATACTCAAATCCATTGGAAACTGTAAATTCCATATCATTCCCCAGAGCCTTAAAATGGGCTTTTCCACTCATATCAATGATGCAGTATATCCACCGCATTGCTAGATATCTTCTGTATCGACTCAACCGATTTTTCGTAGTTCTCCTCTGCAACCCCTGTGTAGAGAATATCCATGATAATTATCTGGGAAAGCCTTGCGTATGAAGTAAGAAGGTAGTCATCAAGCTCCTCGTACTGGGAGGAAATCTTTATGTCTGCCATCTTTATAAGGGGGGATCTTCCCGGGCCTGTTATTGCAATAGTTGCAGCGCCGTTATCCTTTGCAATCTTCATTGCAGTGTTGACAACTTCTGTCTTTCCCGAATAACTGAGGCCTATTGCGACATCCCCTTTCTCTGTTAATGATGCTGCAATCCCCATCTCTGCAGGGTCGTTGTAGACAGATGTCTTTATCCCTGCCCTGTAAAACCTGAGGTATGAGTTTTTTGCTGCTATGCAGGATGTCCCTACGCAGAAGAAATTTATACTTTTTGCATCCTTTATAGCACCGATCGCATTTAGGATCTCCCTGGTATCGAGGTTCTTGAGAGTCATCTGTATGTCTGAGATATATTCATTCTTTACACGTGATATGAGGCTGTCGACAGGGTCGTCTGTGTTTATCCTGTCAAGGTCGTCAAGTTCACCTTTAGTCTCTCTTACAGATGAATCAACCTTTATAACTGCATACTTGAAGTTCTGAAAGCTGCTGAACCCGATTTTTCTTATAAATCTTGTTACTGTCGCTTCCGACACATCGCAGTTCAGTGCAAGCTGCTTTATCTTGAGATGTTTGAGCTCCTCCCTGTTGGAGAGAAAATATTCAGCCACCTTCACTTGAGCCTTGTTGAACGAAGGCATGAGGTTCTGTATTCTTACGAAAAGATTGTTTATAAAGATATCTTCCTGCGCCATTTCTTACAAAGTAAAAGAAATAATGCGGTTTTGCAATAAAAAAATAAAATATATGCAGTAATGATTCTTTGTATAGAAAAAAACTTGACAGGAGAAAATGCTCTGGTATAATTCTTCCTGTATGAAATTCACTTTCATATGAAATGAAATTACATTTCATATCTCATTTGCCCGGCCGGCAGCAATTCTACAATGGAGGAAATTTAATGGAAAGTCTTATCTCTCCCGACAGTCTCGGACTGATCATTTCTGTAATGATGATAATGATTGCACTCGCTTTCTATCTTCAGAAATTCAGGGTATTCAGATCATTCGGCCCTGTTATCACAGTTATTATTCTCGGAGCTGTTTTATCCAATCTCGGCATAATGCCGAAATGGTCTGACAGCTATAATTTTATTTTTGAATTTGCAGTACCTGTTTCGCTTTGTCTGTTCCTTCTGCATATTGATGTTAAAAAATTCCTTAAGGTTGCAAAAAACCCTATGCTTGCAATGCTTTTCGGTCTTTTCAGCATCTGTGTGGTTGCACTCACCATGGGTATTATCTTTGCACCGAAAATCGCAGAAGGATGGAAAATTGCAGGTATGTTTATCGGAACATATACAGGCGGAAGCCCAAACCTTACAGCTATTGCCCAGGGCCTCAAGGCTACTCCCGACACTATTGTTGCAGGTAATGCTGCAGACTATGCAATCGGCCTTCCCACTATTCTTATTTTCATGGCGCTCCCGAGACTTATCGGAAAAGCCAAATGGTTTCAGAAATTCTGGCCCTACTCTCTCAACGAGGAACAGCTTGCAGCTCCTGAAGAGGAAAAGCTTTTCGGAAGCATAGACTGGTCAATTCATGATATTTCAATCCTTCTTGCAACAGCATTCACTGTAGTTTCAGTCTGTACCCTTGTTACAAGCCAGTTCTCAGACCTGATTGCAAGTGCGACAAGAATTCTCTTAATCACAACTGTTTCAATTATCATGGCGCAGTTTGAGCCTATCAAGAAGCTGAAAGGTTCTGTAGACCTGGGTTTCTATATATGTCTCTTCTTCCTCTGTGTTATTGGTTTCATGCTTAACATCAAGGAAGTGCTTAATGCTGCTCCCATGATTGCCCTCTTCTGTTTCTGCGTTGTTGCAGGAGCTGTGCTTCTTCATCTTGTGCTTTGCAGAATTTTTAAGATCGAATGGCAGTACTATATTGTTTCTTCTGTTGCAGCTATCTGGGACGGTCCTACAACTGCAATGCTTGCAGGGGCTCAGGGTTGGACATCGCTCATGCCTGTGGCAATTATCCTGGGTGCCTTTGGAGAGGCCTGCGGAAACTATCTAGGTATCGGAATAGCATTTCTAATCAAATCATTTATCGGTGCCTGAGTTACAGGAAATCACAGCCGGATTATTCCGGTATGTGATTATTTTAAATAATTACAGAGGAATACAGGCAGAGTAATGATTAATAATAATATCAGTAAAAATGATTATATTGATTTTCTCAAAAAACTGATTGCGATCCAATCTGTTACTGGTAATGAAAAAGAAGCTGCTGAGTTTCTTAAAAAGAATTTTATCGAAAACGGTTTTGAAAACTGCTTCATTGACAGGTGCGGAAACCTTGTCGCACTTCTACCAGGCCGTGGAGAAGGTCCATGCATCATGCTTAACGGTCACCTCGATGTTGTGCCAGAAGGAAATATGGATGACTGGCTCCCATATCATCCATATAACGCGGAACTTGATGATGAGGGGAACCTGTACGGACGGGGAACTTCTGACATGAAGGGGGGGCTTTCATCCCTTTTCTTCACCATGCTTCACTTTAAAAAGCTCTCCGATGAGGGGTTTACACTTCCGGGAAACCTTGTATTCTCTGCAGTTGTCCATGAGGAAGCTGCTGAAATGCTTGGAATGGAGTATCTTATAGAAAAGACTCTTCCCGAAATAGGTATAAAATGCGACCTTGTGTGCCTTGCAGAGCCGACTGACGGCAACCTTGCAATTGGACAGCGGGGAAAGGTTGAGCTTGTAATAAGGACAAAGGGAAAAACAGCCCACTCATCTGTTCCGAAAGAGGGTATCAATGCTCTTGAAAAGATGGGGCCTGTGCTTGATTATATTTTCAAAACCATGCCTCTTTCTCTTAAATCCAGCGATGTTTTCGGGGAAGGGACTGTTACAGTTACCGACTGTGTTGTGAAGCCGGGGGCTTTGAGCGTAATACCTGATGAATGCGAGATTTCGGTTGACAGGAGGTACATGCCTGATGAGACGATTGAATCGCTTCTTGAGGAATTTGAAAATCTATTCAAAGGCCTTAAAGAGAAGGACAGTGATTTTGATGCATCTGTTTCTGCAAGGTATTTCGATGAGACAACCTATACAGGCTACAGTAAAAACATCATGAAATATCATCCCCCCTGGATGATGGAGAGGGATAATATATTTGTAGAAAAAGCATTTGCTGCGCTTAAAAAAGCGGGTCAGAATCCTTCCATCAAGTACTGGAAATCGGGATGCGACGGAAGCATGAGCTGCGGAATCCACGGGATACCCACAATAGGTTATTCGTGGGGTCTTGAAGAATGGGTTCATAAGCCTGGTGAAAGGGTAAATATAGACAAAATGCTTGAAACGATATCCGGATATATTGAAATTGTAAAAAATGTGATGGATGCTGATGAGTCATTCAGCATCGGAAAAAGCGGAAGGAGCGGGATTTGAAAACACTTATTAAGACAGATATTGAAACAGCTGTTAAAAGAGTACCTGAATGGGAGGGACTGGATGTTGATTTTAAACCGGCAGGCAACGGCATAACAAATCCCAACTTCATAGTTTCAGCAGCTGGGAAAAACTACTTCCTTAAAATCCCAGGGGCCGGAACAGACAGTTTCATTGACAGGGACAACTGCCATGAAGCAAACCTGATTGCAATGGAATCAGGCTCAGGACCGGATGTTTTCAAATACTTTCCCGACACAGGTGTTGAAATATGGGAATGGCTTGAAGGCTACAGGCAGCTTACTTTCGGGGATGTCTATGACAGGGAGATTTTCACAAAAATTGCCGAAACTGCCCTGAAGTTCCATTCATACAGCGAAAAAAAGCTACCCCTTACGCAATCACTGTTTGAACAGGCAAGACACATGATAGAGAGAGCTGACAAACTCGGTTACAGGCCGCCCTGGTACGACAGGATTATATTCCTCTTAAATACAATTGAGGAGGCTGTTAACACAGACGGAATAAATTTGAGCCCTTCACACAACGACCTCTGGACAAACAACTTCATGTACAATCCGGAAACCGGGGATATGAAGATGATTGATTTTGAATATGCATCCATGAGCGATCCCTATAACGACCTGGGATGTTATTCAACTTCAAACTACCTTACAGAAGCTATGGATGTTGAACTCTGCAAAATATACCACGGAAGATGGGATGAAAAGGGTTTTGCAAGGATGAAGCTCTACAAGATTGTAGCTGACATTAAATGGGGCTACTGGGCGCTTCAGCAGTCGCTCTACTCTGATGTCGAGTTTGACTACATGGAATGGTACGGGGTCCAGTTCTCACGGCTCCGTCACCTCTGGCATGATCCAAGGCTTGACTACTGGATATCCCTCCTAAAGGGGACTGATATTTTTATCAGAAGAAAATAAAGCTTTAATTATTTATTCAGAACAATCTGACCGGTGTCAGATGACAATAACAGAAGCCTGCATGTTGATATGAACCCCTTTTGTTGGACAAAAATCCAATAGCAGGGGTTTTTTCTTTTGAAATCAGGTTCATATAACCTGGTAATTATCTGTTAAGTTATTTTTATTAAATAACAATGAAAAATTTTTATTTTCCCTTTTTCCCCTTTGACTGATAATCATATAATTGATATATTACGGCTTCCCTTTGGATCGCATCCATAACAGCATGTCAGTTTATAAAAAGTTACCAGAATTATACGTATCTCGCAAAAAGTTCCCGGACAGGAAATTTCCGTTCCTTATAACAATTTAATTTCAGTAACTCAAAGAATATTTATTTTTAAAGAGGAAAAAAATAATGAGACTCAACGTAAAATGGAAGATCCTTCTTCCGGTAGTATTAATTCTTGTAATCTCCCTGGGAACAGTTACAGGATATTCGTACCTGCTTCAGAAAAAAATGGTGCATGATCTTATGGAAACAACTGCAGCTGAACAGCTGTCTGAAATAAGCAACATTGTAGAATCTTCAGAAAAACAGATCAGAAATCTTAAAAGTTCTCTCAACAGGAATTACCTGAGAATTGCAGAAACAATTGCAATAGCTGTCAAGGATGGAAGCAGTATTCTTGAAACAGGAAAAATGACAGAACTTGCAGAAACTGCAGGAATTGATGAAATCCATGTTACTGATGAAAACGGGATCCTCAGATGGGGAAACAAAACTGGTTTCTACGGATTTGATTTCAATACAAGCGATCAGACACAACCCTTTCTTGCGGGACTGAAAAATCCCTCCTTCCAGCTTGCCCAGGATCCCCAGCAGAGGGGTACAGACAAGGTCCTTTTTCAGTACATCGGTGTTGGGAGAAAAGACAGACCTGGAATAGTACAGATAGGGGTTCAGCCGCTTGAGCTCAACAACCTTCTGGAATCATCATCAATCAGGAACACACTCAAAAACCTCAATATATCAAGGTCAGGTGTTGTCTATATTATCAATTCTGATGGAACAATTGCTGAAAGCTCTGCAATACTCAATGATAAACATCTTAACCCGGAATTGTGGAATTTCATTAAAAATTCCGGTAAAGAGGGAAAAGGCATTGTTGAAGACAGGTATGCAGGATTCATGGAAAACGATGATTACATATGGATGGTCACTTACCCGCTTACAGAGTTCACATCAGAACTGAACAGCTTCCTTATACATGTCTTTATCATGTTTATTGTGCTTGCAGCAGTATCTGCAGCTGTAATCCTTCTCATTGTAAGCAGGATCACAAATCCGCTTAAGAAAGGTGTAACTTTTGCAAACATGATTGCTCAAGGGGACCTCACAGCAGACCTTGAAGTGAATACTTCAGATGAGGTAGGAGTTCTTGCATCGACACTCAGGCAGATGGTAGGCAAAATCAGCAACGTGGTGGAAAAAGTAGCAGACACATCACTGACAGTTGCATCAGGCAGCAGGCAGCTGAGCCAGAACACTGTAAAAATGGCAGAAGGTACAAGCTCCCAGGCATCAGCAACTGAAGAGGTTTCAGCTTCCATGGAGGAGATGAGCGCGAACATAACCCAGAATGCGGAAAACGCCGACACAACAGAGAGAATTGCGATGCAGGCAGCAAAAGATGCTGTTGAAAGCAGCAAGTCAGCTAAAAAAGCTGTTGATGCAATGAATGTTATAAATGAGAAAATCAGCATTGTGGAAGAGATTGCAAGGCAGACAAATATGCTTGCTCTTAATGCTGCCATAGAAGCTGCCCGGGCAGGGGAGCAGGGAAAAGGCTTTGCAGTTGTTGCATCTGAAGTCAGGAAACTGGCAGAAAGAAGCCAACAGGCTGCCGGTGAAATAACAGAACTTACCCAGTTGACAAGCGCTTCAGCAGATGAGACATCTGCAATGCTTAAAAAGCTTGTAGACGGAATTAACCAGACAGCCGAGCTTGTCAGGGAGATAAGTTCGGCAAGCAGGGAGCAGAGCGGAGGAGTTCAGCAGGTAAACAGGGCAATTCTCCAGCTTGATGAGGTTGTTCAGCAGAACGCATCCTTCTCTGAAGAGATTTCAGCCACAAGCGAGGAGCTTACAGCGCAGGCTGAATTTCTACAGGAGACTGTTTCCTACTTCAGGATTGATAAATCATCTTCAACAGGGGAAGATGCAGGTCTTCTTCTCCCGGCCGAAAGAAATGCCGGCAATGGCAGAGCTGCGGAATTAAATACTGCGGGTGTTTCGGCAGGAAGGAAAAGCTCTTCAGGCAGTGCTTCTGTTATAAGGGCTGCCGGAGCCGGGCAGGTTCGGATCACATCAGGGGCTGCCGGGGCTGCGGGAAAAACAGAAGAAACAGCTGCAGTTTTCAAGGCAGTATCAGCTGCTGAGTCATTAAACAACGGAAATCCTTCTGATACTGATTCGATGTCAGATGGAGGGTTTAAGGAGTTTTAGGTGGATCTGAAATTCTTATTTCATGATAATTGCACCAAGATGATTATGCCGTATAGATAAGAAGCTGCTTATCGGAAATCCGAGAGTACCGGGATTAAGTAACCGGGAAATACAATCAGCTACAGGCTGTGTGCAAACTTGAATATTAAAAAGGCCTGCTTTGACAAGCAGGTCTTTTTTTAAAAGGGATTCTACATCCCCATGCTTTCAAGCCATTCCTTTTCATTCTTTTTCATCTCATCTTCAGTAAGCTTCCACTTATTTGTCGCTATAGCCCAGACATGGCCGAAGGGATCAAGGACTTTCCCCATCCTGTCTCCCCAGAATGCATCCATTATTTCATCCACAATTTCAGATCCGTTTTCCACCATTCCATTGTAAACAGCATCACAGTCTTCAACATATATAAACAAGCTCACAGTAGTCCCGTTAATAGCACCTTTCTCCACACCTCCCGGATAGGAATCAGCCATCATAAGATTTGTATCCCCAATTCTTATCATTGAATGCATTATCTTATCACTGCCTGGAAAACTGTAAGGGGGAAAAACAAGTTCCGCCCCCAGCACTTTCCTGTAATATTCAATAGCTTCTGAACAGTTTCCATTAAACCACAGATTAGCTGTTACATTGTTCATCCCTTCTGGGACAGGTTTTAATGCTTTTTCAGCCATTAAAATTCTCCTTGTATAGAGATCTGTAAGTATGAATAATTAAGCCTTGAATTTTCTGTTTAAACACCTGAAACATTTTATACCTTACTTTTATTAATAGTAGTTTCAAAATGATCTGTTTTCAAAAGAAACTCTTACATGAGGCTGTATTTACAATAAATTTTAATAAAATCAGATATTCTGAAGGCTTTATAAATTAAACAGGACGAAAATTCTTTCTTCAGGACCGGAAGATAATTTCATATTTAAACAAGCAGTGTTTTAAATATAAAATAATATCGATATTATTGTATCCAATATTGACATTTTTCTTATTCGATACTATATTATCCATACAGGTTGGGCAAACAACCTGTAGGTGAAAATATTTTGTTTTTGAGAAAATCAAAAATAAAAAAAGAAAATAGAATGTACGAAAGACCTCTGGTAAATGGCAAAATAATATCAGAAATAAGGTCTTTCAATAAAAAAACTGCAAATACGTCCGGCAAAACAGTATTTGCAGTTATAATCTAAGACTTTTTTATAGATTCCTCCTAACCTTCTAAAAAGAGTTTTATTCATGGGAACCTGCTGTAAGTTTTACAGCAGGTTCTTTTTTCATTATTACCTCCTGTAATAATGAGTTGTTATTTATAAAACTGCAGTGAGTTTCACTGCAGTTTTTCTTTTTGCTGGCCGTTGCTGCATAAACAGGCTTTTTATACTTATAATTCTGCATTTATTTCACAGACTTATCCGCTGATCACCTGGCAGAAATCTTATATTTCCCTATTAACAGCTTTCAAGGACTCTAAAGCTGTTAAACTTATTTCAACAGTGTTTTATCCTCCCGGAATAATTCTAATTATCACGCAGTCTAAACACTGTTTTGCCCATATTCCCATATGGAGCCCACCTGTCTACCTATCTAACTACCCAGAACCATGTAGATAAATTTTTATCGATAATTACATATCTTATATTGACATTTTTTATTTTCGATAGTATGTTATCGATAGTTAGAGATTGAAATAAATAGTATTTCAAGGAGGACAATTATGTTAGAAATTTTAATTGTAGCTATTATAGCAGCTGGTGCAGTTTTTGCATTCATAGAAGACGGTCGTGTTAGTCCTAACGGAATCGACTGGTAATCTAGAAAAAACTTGTTTTGAGGAGATCAAAATGAAAAAAATACTTAGTAAATTATCAGAAAGACCATTTATCAATGGCAAACAGAGACATATTAAAAAAGAAGGCCTTTCAATTAAGGCAGTTGCAGAAGCAACAGGAAAATCAATTGAATCTGTACTTTCAATGAAATTCTAAAACTTCTTTTTAACTTCAAACCTTCTAAATTTTGAGTTTTATTCAAAAGACCTGCTGAGCCGTATACAGCAGGTCTTTTTTAATTTTTCAGTGAAAATCATTGATAACCTTTGTTCAGGAAGTAGATAAATAAAAATCATGCATTTTGATAATATATTATCGATAATGCTGTATCCATACTTGACTTTTTCAGTTATCCTTTATACATTATCAATAACTTTAAATACGATTTTAATAATCTTGTTAAGGAGGCCAGCATGTTACTTATCAATACTTTAGTAATCATGGCTATTGCAGCAGGAGTTTTAGCTGCATTCATTGAAGATGGAAAAACAGCACCAAATTGCTGTGACTGGTAGAAAGTAGTCTGAAGATTTCAGATACTTGTAAAAACTGAAAACAATCAGTAGAAAGGTCTGTAATTTACAACAGGATTAACAATATAGAGAAAGGAAGACCTTTCACATTACATTCCATGATGCTGCAGCAAAAACAACAGAATCGGCATCCGGAATGTAAAACAAAAGACTTTTTAGATTCCTCCAAAATTCTAAAAAGAGTTTTATTTCCAGGCCCCGCAGCGTTGCTGAGGGGCCTTTTTTTCCCCCTTTCACGCAAATACCCATTCTCTCGGCAGCTTCATAAGATTTAATAATAAAATTCCGCCTCTTGCGATTTATATGCATATCATGCAACTTCAACCATCCAGGTATTTTTACAAAATAATTACAGACTGTATTGACTTTTTCCCTTTTCGATAGTATTATATCGATAACAAGTTACCGATAACAAGCAATATTTCTGATGGCCAGAAATGTTTGACTTTATAAATACAACTGGAATAAGGCTGGAGATAAAAAAAATCCCGGATCCGAAGAACCGGGATTTATATAAGCCTAATCAGGCTAAATATAAAACTATATCCTAGTAACCGAGATCAAGCATTGCATCTGCAACTTTCTTGAAACCGGCAATATTAGCACCGTTGATGTAGTTTACAAAACCTGAAGCATCTTTGCCTTCTCTAACACAAGCAGCGTGGATGTCTTTCATGATTACTTTGAGTTTTGCATCAACTTCTTCAGATGACCAGTTGTATTTCATTGAGTTCTGGCACATTTCAAGACCTGATACTGCAACACCACCGGCATTAGCAGCTTTACCAGGACCAAACGGGATCTTGTTTTTAACAAACTCAACTGCAGCATCTGCAGTACAGCCCATGTTGGATGTTTCAACAACATATTTAACACCGTTTGAGATAAGAGCTTTTGCATCATCGAGAGTAAGCTCGTTCTGGAAAGCACAGGGGAATGCCATATCAACTTTAAGTTCCCATGGTTTTTTACCTGCAACAAATTTTGCGCCGAATTTTTCAGCGTAAGGAGCTACAACATCATTGTTGGAAGCTCTGAGCTCAAGCATATAGTCAAATTTTTCTTTTGTATTGATACCTGCTTCATCATAGATGTATCCGTCAGGTCCAGAAATTGCCACTACTTTACCACCAAGTTCAGTAGCCTTCATTACAGCACCCCAGGCAACATTACCGAAACCTGAAACAGCAATTGTTTTGCCTTTCATTGAATCATTGTTTGTTTTGAGCATTTCATCAGCAAAATACATTGTACCAAAACCAGTTGCTTCAGGTCTTACAAGTGAACCGCCCCAGTTAAGGCCTTTACCTGTGAGTACACCTGTGTTTTCAGCTCTGAGTCTCTTGTACTGACCATACATGAAACCGATTTCTCTTCCGCCTACTCCGATATCACCTGCAGGAACGTCAGTCTGAGGACCGATATATTTCTGAAGTTCTGTCATGAAACTTCGACAGAATCTCATGATTTCTGCATCTGATTTACCTTTAGGATTAAAGTCTGAACCACCTTTACCTCCACCCATTGGGAGAGTAGTAAGACTGTTTTTGAAAATCTGCTCAAATCCGAGGAATTTAAGAGTTCCGAGAGTAACGCTTGGGTGGAATCTGAGTCCGCCCTTATATGGACCAATAGCGTTGTTAAACTGAACTCTGTAAGCCTTGTTTACCTGTACTTCACCGTTATCATCTTCCCATTCAACTTTGAACATGAAAGTTCTGTCCGGCTCAGTAATTCTTTCAAGGATTTTTGCATCTACATATGCAGGGTTGTCGTTAACTACATCAATAATAGATTCAACTACTTCTTTTGCAGCCTGAATAAATTCCGGCTGAGCTGGGTTTTTTCTTTCCAGTTCTGCCATAAATTCGTCAAGATTATACATTTCTAACAGCTCCTTAAAACATTTTAATACCACCCCTCAGGGCGGTATTACTTATCTATATATAAAGCCTATTTCTGATATTAATCAAGTATTAATATTGGCCTATCTATACATCTATACAAGTTAAATCATGAATATTGTTGATATTTAACATAGTGGTGTATTATTATTAAGAAAACGAACATTCTTTTTTAAGGAATTTACAATGAATAATCCTCTTGCATCCAAGTTTCATTTCAAGGAAACCCCATTTAAACAGCTTATGGATAAAAGGATAAATGACATACTCCTTGTATGCAGCAAATATGACAAATTCATGCTTGATGAAGACGGCAGAATTGATGAACAGCTTTTCCAGGAATATGTGTCCCTCAACCTCCGCTATCCTCCCCGTTTCACACATGTTTCAACAGAGGAAGAAGCTTTTGAAAAGCTCTACACGGAGAATTTCGACCTTGTAATTACAATGCTCAACTTCAAGGGAACACTCGTTCTTGACCTTGCGGAAAACATAAAAACAGCATATCCCGATATACCTGTAGTTGTATTGAGCCCGTTTTCAAAGGCTATTTCAAAGAAACTTCAGGCTCTTCAAAATGTCAAGGCAGACTATATTTTCTCATGGCTCGGCAATGCAAGGCTGCTGCTGGCAATTGTAAAACTTATTGAGGATAAAATGAATGTTGAGCATGATGTGGAAATCGCAGGTGTTCAGACAATTATTCTTGTAGAAGACTCAATCCGTTACTATTCAAGTTACCTGCCCAACATATACAGGCTTCTTTTCCGGCAGGCCAGAAGGATTATGGAAGAGGGGTTAAATGAATATCAGCAGAATACAAGGATGAGAGGAAGGCCGAAAATTCTCCTTGCAACTTCCTATGAGGAGGCTATCGAGCTTTATGAAAAATACAAGAACAATACTCTCGGTGTAATTTCCGATATCGGATATAAACGGGAAGGTGTTGAAGACCCTGTTGCAGGGCTGAAACTGAGCAGACTGATTCGGGAGGAAAACACAGATGTTCCCATACTGCTTCAGTCGGCCCAGCTTGACCTTAAGGAGGAGGCCTCCACATATAACGCATCCTTTATCTACAAGCACTCTGAGACCCTGCTTAAAGAGCTGAGAGACTATATCAAAGACAATTACGGCTTCGGAGACTTTATATTCAAAGACCCTGAAGGGATGACTCTTGAAAAGGCGAGAAACCTCAAAGAGCTTCAGGAAAAACTCGCAATTGTTCCAAACTATTCTGTCGAACACCATATCAGACAGAACCACTTTTCAAAGTGGATGAGGGCAAGAGCGCTTTTTACACTTGCAGAAATTTTCAAGCCTATCCAGCTCAAGGATTTTGACGGGTCTCTTCTTGAGACAAAAAAGTATCTTATTGAAATTATCAAGCTCTACAGAAAACAGACCGGAAAGGGTTCAATCGCAAGTTTTGACAACAACAGGTTTGATGATTTTACATCATTCGCAAGAATCGGGGACGGTTCACTCGGGGGAAAAGCAAGAGGTCTCGCTTTCATTGATAATATAATTAAAAGGCATGACCTTCTGTTCAAATACAAGAACATAACAATCAGTATCCCTAAAACAATTGTTCTTTCAACATCTGTCTTTGAAGATTTCATGGACCTAAACAACCTGTACAGTACAGCTCACTCAATAAAAACAGACAAGCTTATGTTAAACGCGTTTCTCCAGGCGGAACTGCCGGAATATATGCATGAATATATAAAAACAATCCTGACTGTAGTAACCAGGCCTATTGCAGTAAGATCATCCAGTCTTCTCGAAGACTCACTCTACCAGCCTTTTGCGGGAGTTTATGCAACATACATGCTTCCAAACAACAACGAAGACCTTAAAATCAGGTGTCTTCAGCTGGAACAGGCTGTAAAAAGTGTTTTTGCATCAACATATTCCAGAAAAAGCAAGGCATATATTTCTGCAACAAAAAATGTAATTGACGAGGAAAAAATGGGTGTAATAATCCAGGAAGTGACCGGACAGGAGCATGACGGGTATTTCTATCCCGATTTTGCAGGAGTTGCCAGATCATACAACTACTACCCTCTTCCTAATGAAAAAACTGAAGAGGGGATAGCAGATATTGCTCTGGGGCTTGGTAAGACTGTTGTTGAGGGGGGAACAGGCCTGAGATTTTCACCTTCCCATCCAAAAAAAAACATAATGTTTTCTTCAGTTGATACTGCCCTCAAATCAAGCCAGAAAGTTTTTCACGCCCTGGACTTAAGCCCGTACAGTTTTACTCCTTCGATAGACCAGGAGGAAAATATTCCCCGTCTGGATATTGACAGGGCATTTGAAAACCCGACATTCAAGTATATCGGATCTACATATGACATGCAGAACAATGCAATCAAGGACACAGTAAATGCTCAGGGAAAGAAAATTGTTACATTTGCCGGAATTCTCAAGTACAAAATGTTTCCCATTGCAGACATACTCAAGGAACTACTTGCAATAGGTCATGAATCAATGCAGTGCCCTGTTGAAATTGAATTTGCTGTCAATTTAAGCCCGAATCCTGAAATACCGCACAAATTCAGCTTTCTTCAGATCAGGCCGATAGTAGAAGGGCTTGAAGCGATTGACCTCAATATCAACAACTACACAAAAGAAGATAAAATTATCCATTCAGATAAAGCCCTCGGAAACGGAAAATATGAACAAATTCATGATTTTGTTTATATAAAACATGAAAGCTTTGATCCTGCACATACCCAGACTATGGCAGATACCCTGGACAGGATAAACAACCAGTTTATTGAAGAAGACAGGAACTATATTCTCGAAGTTCCGGGCAGGCTGGGATCATCAGATCCGTGGCTGGGTATTCCTGTAAGCTGGGCCCAGATATGCAATGCAAGGGTAATCATAGAATCCGGTCTTGAAAATTTCCAGGTTGAACCAAGCCAGGGGACCCACTTCTTCCACAATATAACTTCACTGAATATTGCCTACTTCACAATCAACCCGTTTTATAAAGACGGATTTATCAACCTTGACTTCCTTAAAGAAGCAGAGGCTGTTTACGAGGATGAATTTATAAGACACATAAGGTTTGAAAAAACAATAAAGGTATTTGTTGACGGCAAGGACAGAAAAGGAATTATACTGAAACCGGGAGTAGGCGCTATTGATATGATGAACCTTTAACAGGAGAAACTCATAAGACTGGAAATATTTTTCAGTTTTTAAGAAGGGGCGCTTTGTAATCAGATCAATTACAGGGCGCCTTTTTTATATTCATCCGGCTCAAGGCAGCTGTTATTAAGACCTTATCCAGCAGTGAAAACGGTAAATATATAATCCGGAAAATGTAAAATACTGCAGTCCGGGATTAAAAATCATACAGATTTCTCAGGCGGGGCAAGAAGCTTCATCTCCTTCTTTTTCCTCCGTTTTTCCCGCTCTGCAGCCCTCTCTGCAATTGTTTTCTGAAGCTTTTCAAGCGCTATTTCACCTGCAATTATCAGGGCATTTACACCTGACAGGATCTTGTGCTCTTTCCAGGAAATCCTGCCGTTCTTGGGCTTATAGACAAGATCATGCTCAATCTCTGCCCAGGAATGCATGAGAATAGAGGCAACCTGTATTTCAATCATTGTATTTCTGAATTTATCTGAAAAATCACTGTCTTTAAGATAAACACGGTAGTGATTGGCACAGTATTCTGCCTTGTTGATTTTCGGCCGTTTTCTTTTCCGGTCGTTTTTTTCGGGAAAAGTCTTGCATTTTACGACATTGAACTTTTCCCTGATTATCCGGTCAACTGCGTCCCGTTCATTTGGAAAGTAAAGAGCTATTCTCACACCTGCAAGATCATATATATCTTCCCTTATCTGCTCTTCATTTTCATAGTTTCTGGTTTTAAATCTTCTTTCAATTTTTTCCCTGAGAGAGTCAGCCTTCTTGGCCCTGGAAGATATAATTGATTTTATACCTGCAGCCTTCATTGCATCATCAGTAATTTCCTGCGAAATATAAGCCAGTTTAATATAAAAATCATAATCCTCTTTATACTTCTCTACAAACTGATCAATTAATTCCAACTAAAACCCCCTTTCCAACTTTTTTATTTTTCCGGTTCCGGGTTTGATAACAAATCAAAACCATATTCTTTATGAATCAGATTTCCTGTTATCACGGTCTGAATATATAATAATACGGATTCTCCGTTTCTCAAAGAAATCATTTGCTCTCATGTTTTTCAGGTTTTTTATCTTATGCTGCCTTTCATTGCAGTTTTTTAAACTCTTATAAAACTGTTAAGGGGCAGAAAAAACAATGATGCTGTCCGGATTATCAAAACCCGGGCAGCATCACATGTGATAGATATTCCGGCGGAAGTATTCAAGTACAAACCGGAGAAATTATAGAGCTGCCTGTTCTGATTCAGGCATCTCTCGCTTCCCTTTCTAATATAAAAAACAACAGAAGCCAAGGTACTGTTACAGCTTATAACAGTTAGTTTATAAAGTTATATTTTGTTAATATTTGTTATTAAAAATGATCATTGCTTATTTATAAAAAACAACTCTTTCGCAATGCCTTGAGGGATTTCAGCGTGCAGCTGTCTCCGGCACAATGATGTTACCCGCACCCGGACTGCAGGCAAAAGCCTGTTCCGCACACAGAACCGGCTCCCCCCTCATTTTAGATGCTGTAAATTGCAACAAACAGTTGTTTATTATTCCCGCATACTATAGATAGCTTCAATTTTCTCTAATTGACTCAAACAATTCAAAAAATGTATCATGCCTTCATGAGTAAATATCCATTTCACGAAATCGAAAAAAAATGGCAGAACTACTGGGAAGAGAACAATACTTTCCAGGTCACAGAAGATGAATCAATTCCTGTAGAGAAAAGAAAATATGTGCTGGATATGTTTCCCTACCCGTCAGGGGCAGGGCTTCATGTAGGTCATCCTGAAGGATATACAGCAACAGATATATACTGCAGATTCCTAAAGATGAACGGATACGCAGTTCTTCACCCTATGGGATTTGACTCTTTCGGACTGCCTGCAGAAAATTATGCAATCAAGACCGGGACACACCCCGGGGTATCAACACAGAACAACATAGACAAATTCAGAGAACAGATTAAGGCTCTCGGATTCTGCTATGACTGGAGCAGAGAAGTTTCCACACATACTGCTGAATACTATAAGTGGACACAGTGGATCTTCCTGAAACTCTATGAAAAAGGGCTTGCCTACGAATCAGAAATGCCTATCAACTTCTGCCCGTCCTGTAAAACAGGGCTTGCAAACGAAGAGGTAAAAGACGGCAAGTGCGAAAGATGTAATACACAGGTTATCAGGAAAAGCATCAGACAGTGGATGCTTAAGATTACCAAGTATGCAGACAGGCTTCTTCACGAACTTGATGAACTTGACTGGTCTGAAGCTATCAAGACTATGCAGAGGAACTGGATCGGAAGAAGTGAAGGCGCAAATGTAGTATTCCCCATGGAAAACTCATCTGATTCCATTGAGGTTTATACAACTAGACCGGATACTCTCTTCGGCGCTACATACATGGTACTTGCTCCCGAGCATCCTCTTGTACAGAAAATCACAACTGCAGATCAGAAATCAGCTGTTGAAGAATATATAAAAAAGGCAAGCTACAAGTCAGACCTTGAAAGAACAGACCTTGCAAAGGAAAAAAGCGGTGTTTTCACCGGAGCCTATGCTGTTAACCCTGTAAATGACGAGAAAATCCCTGTGTGGATTTCCGACTATGTTCTTATAACATACGGTACAGGAGCTATCATGGCTGTTCCTGCTCATGATGAGAGGGACTTCGAGTTTGCACAGCTTTTCAACCTTCCGATAATCCAGGTTGTTTCAGAAGACGGTTCACTCTATAAACTTGATCAGGCCTATGTGGCAAAAGAGGACGGCGTTGCTGTCAACTCTGCCCAGTTCACAGGCATGAAAACACCCGATGTTATCAGAGAGATGATTAAATGGCTCGAAGAAACCGGAAGAGGAAAGAAAACAGTCAACTACAAGCTCAGGGACTGGATCTTCTCAAGACAAAGATACTGGGGAGAGCCGATTCCTATAGTACACTGCGAAGAGTGCGGTATTGTCCCTCTTGATGAGAAAGACCTGCCCCTCACACTTCCTGAAGTGGAATCATACACTCCTACAGGTACAGGGGAATCTCCTCTTGCTGCAATTGACGAATGGGTAAACACAACATGCCCCAAATGCGGCGGCAAGGCAAAGAGAGAAACAAATACAATGCCCCAGTGGGCAGGTTCCTGCTGGTACTACCTCAGGTTTATCGATCCCCACAACACAGAGGAATTTGTTTCAAAAGAAAAGGAAAACTACTGGATGCCTGTAGATCTTTATGTAGGGGGAGCAGAACATGCAGTACTCCACCTCCTCTATTCAAGATTCTGGCACAAGGTACTTCATGATATAGGTGCTGTAAGCACAGTTGAACCTTTCCAGAGACTGGTTAACCAGGGAATGATTCTCGGCGAGGGCGGGGTGAAAATGTCAAAATCCCTCGGCAATGTTATCAATCCTGATGATGTAATCAAGGATTTCGGCGCAGACTCAATGAGAATGTATGAAATGTTCATGGGACCTTTAAGTGTGTCAAAACCATGGTCAACAACAGGGATCTCAGGTGTATACCGGTTCCTCGACAGGGTCTGGAGACTTTCCGAAGAGAGAGAACTAATCAACGAAGAAGCACCAGAGGCGCTTGATAAGCTCCTTCACAAGACTATAAAGAAAGTAACACACGATACAAATAATCTTGAATTCAACACTGCGATCTCGCAGATGATGATTTTCATAAACGACCTCTACAAAGATACAAAGCTTTACAGGGGAATGTGGGAGAAATTCATCAGGCTTCTTGCGCCTTATGCTCCCCATATTGCGGAAGAGCTCTGGGAAAAAGCGGGAAACAAACCTGCAGTATCTCTTGAAAGCTGGCCTGAATTCGATGAAGCAAAGACTATTGAAAGTGAAGTTACAATAGTGCTTCAGATCAACAGTAAAAACAGAAGCAAGGTGGAAATGGCCAAGGGTTCTTCAAAAGAGGAACTTGAAAAAGCTGCCCTTGAAAACAGCAGAATCAAAGAGCTTACCGAAGGTAAGAAAATAGTCAAGATAATTGCTGTTCCTGACAAACTGGTAAACATCATTGCTAAGTAATTCAGCATCAGACACATATAAAACAAGGCAGGCGGACTTCTCCTCCCGGTTAAAACGGGAGGGGATTTTCGCCTCTGTTATTTCTGACTTCGAGAATTCCAGAAATTCTTCACTCAGATACCTTTCCGGACATCCGATGGATGCTCTTCTTATCATCTTTGCAGACTCAGACTCTGTCCTTATCCCCTGGGATGTAAACCTGGCAGGCCAGTTTGCTTCGGTATCGGAGATTGTTCCCTTCACAGATTTCAACAGAAACTTTCTTCTTGCAGTCAGGAAAAGTGCAGAAAACAAGCTTGATTCAGAACAGGGAAGAAAACTCCTCGAAGAACTTTCAGGATTCAGAGGTAATAATGATAAAACCGGAAGCGGGAAAAGCATAATTAACGGCAACTCATCGGAAACATTCATAGATATACATGATTCAGCAGCTGCAGGCAGTCAGGAAAAAGATCAGCATTATTCAGAAAACTCAGCTGAAACTGCTGCTGAGTGTGAATTAAAGACATCTACAGCCGTTCTCCATGACAGGGTACATGTTTACAGAAAACCTGTGCTTGAACTTTCATCATCAACCTCCTACCCTGTTGTTTGTAAAGCACAAGCGGACCTCTGCAGGTTTATTGTACGCTGCGAAGAGGAAGGGGCTGACAGCTTCCTGGAATCA
Organism: Spirochaetia bacterium; assembly: GCA_963662265.2. Lineage (GTDB taxonomy): Bacteria > Spirochaetota > Spirochaetia > CADAEX01 > CADAEX01. The sequence goes on from CAXXHA010000010.1 coordinate 64,106, forward strand.
AAGAGGATAATAAAGACTGAAGAAGAAATTGAGTGCCTGAAGAAGGCTGCTTCAATAACAGACAGGGTATTTCTCAAGCTTGAAAAATTCTTTAAAGAATCTTTTTCTGAAGATTCAGAGAGAGGGGAATGTGAAAGCCCGGAAACAGCTCATGATGCTTCAGGAAATACTGGCAGAGAGGAAACCTGCCTTACAGAGACAGACATAGCGCTCTTTATCGAAACCGAGGGAAGAAAAGAGGGAGCAGAAGGGACAGGATTTGAAACACTTGCAGCATCGCCTGAAAGAAGCTTTTCAATACACCCTTTCCCGTCATACTCCGACAAAAAAGCTCCCGCCCCAGGGCTGACAATTATCGATTTCGGTCATAAATATGAAGGATATACTTCTGATGTGACAACAACTGTTGCATACGGAAAACTCACGGAAAAGCAGGAGAAAATGATCTCGCTTGTAAAAGAGGCGACAGAAATTTTCGAAAGCATCCTCGGCCCCGGAATATCAACTGTCAAGCTTACAGAAGCTGTAACTTCTCTTTTCGAAAAGAATGGATTCACAATGCCCCATGCCCTGGGCCACGGGATTGGACTTGATGTTCATGAATCTCCTGTTCTTAAAAATTTAAAGAGAACAGAGACAATCCTGAAACCGGGAATGGTTCTTGCTGTTGAACCTGGAATTTACAGCCCTGAATCCGGCGGCGTAAGACTTGAGAACGATTACATGATCACAGAAACAGGATTTGAGAAAATTACCAATTCCAGAATAATCCGGCTTTAGCAGAAAATTCAATAAAGAAAAACAGATTTAATTTTATTGCCGGAAGGAAGCAGGCTGAGAAATCAGCCTGTTTTTTTCTGGAAATTCATATTTTTGCACTGCTTCTGACTATCTCTACTGCTGCGGATATCCAGCACTGCTTTACAATTTTCCAGATTATATATTATCTATTTCCTGCCAGTTCTATTTTGAACAGAATAACTTTTCACAAACTCCCGGAAAGCCCCCCTTCCCCGCCGCTGAAAAAAACTGTCCAGCTGTCCTTATTAATGAAAAGTTCTGCATATTTAAAACCGGGAAGATCCTTCCCCAGAAGGACAAACCTCCCGGTACAGATATTTTCAAGACTGATTTCCCCTGCAGGAGAATTGAAAGACCTGCTGTCAAGCGGCTCTGCAAGGATCCATTCATCCTTCAAAAAGATGTCGGAAAGCAGAATATCAAATGATCTTCTCAATGAAACCTGGTTTGAATTGAAAATCCCGACAGAAAGAGAATAGAGGACAGAAGTATCAGAGATTTTCCATGGATTGCAGCCGGATTTTTCCTTAAGCACCTTCTGAAAACGCCTTATATTGAAATTTGAAAAATCCACCCCTTTTTCAGAAAGGAGGAGAATTACTTCGGCAGAAAAACCGTCTTCCCATGTAAGTAACAACTCATCATCACTTAAAACAGCAGGAAAAACAGCACCTGCAGGCTTCAGCCTTATTTCACCGGATTTTAAAACAGGGTAAGCGCAGACAGGAACAATTTCCTTTCCCGTTTCAATATCTATTTCATCCCCGAATCCCGCGCCGGTTACGACTTCTTTCCTCCCTCCTGCGTAATACTCAACACATACAGCGCAGTCTCCCTCAACAATATCCCAGCCCTGAGGTGTCTCGGGAATATGAACTGTTATTATCTGATTATTGAAAAGAATACAGGATACATTATAAAAGGAGAGAAGAATAATCATGAGAAGAAATATAAACAAGTTATTTTTCACATGGAATAATAACTGCGCTTAAGGAAATACTGCTTCAGATACTAACCTTCTGCTATGTTTTCCCTGTATATGTCCCTGATTCTGCTGAAAATTTCCCCGTATTCAGGACTGCGGTAGTCAAGATATGTCCAGGGGAAAGGCTCGAATGATCCGTTTTTATACCCGAGTGTGACTTCTCCGTATATCCCCTCTTTCAGAGGTATTCTATGGACATTGTCCTTTGTAGACGCCAGAATAAGATGACTGAGATTAAGAATGCCGGGATCAAAATTCAACCGCCTTGATAATCCCTCGCCATTCTGTATAGAGAAGAATTTTTCCAGGTAATTTGTGTGGATTTTGACATCAGAAAGTTCATCAGGCAGAATAAGCCTTTCAAACGAAAGGAAAAATCGGTCTATATCCCCGCCCATCTCACGGTCGTAGTAAGATGTATAGGAAAAAGGATATATCTCACTCTTATAATCAACAGGACCGAATTCATCGGTAAGAGCCTTTATAACTTCACCTTCACGGTCTTTCAGAACAGAAAGAATACCTATGATAAGCTTATGTTTTTTAAACGGTTTTATCTCTCCCAAAACATTCTCCTTGTCATATAAATAATTTTACATCATAATACAAATATAATGAAGAAGGCACTTGAATTTCATGATGAATTAAGAGACGCAATAGAATACAGGAAAGATTTTCTGGAAACAGAACTTCTTCCCAAATTAAAGGAGATGTTTGTAAACTATCACTCCTCATTTAAATCTGTTGTAAACCTGCTGCTTAACAAAGCATTAATTAAAGAAGATCCTTATAAGCATGATCAGAAAATTTCAGAAATTTCGATACCACCCTCTACACAGATCATGGAAAATGAAAAAGCTGTTCAGCTGGGAACAAGGCTTTCATTTTATGATACACAGCTTGAGCATATAACACATTACTATGTTTTTTCAGTAGATCATATCAACACAGAAAGGATAAATCTTCTCAGGAAATTTACAAACCATATTCACTGGAAAATGGTTGCGGAAACATCCCAGAACCCGACAACAAGGGCGCTTGCCTCGCTGCTTGTAAAAATAAGAAACGGGAATGACCAGCTTTCAATATCAATAATAAATACCTCAATAAACCAGCTTGCCACTTTACAGAAGCTGATTGATGATGCATTGAAGGAAGTCGAAATATATCAGAAGGAAGCATATAAATTCAGAGTAAGGGACAGGGTAATAATAAGTTCAGGTATATATAAATATGCCTCGGAAAACAGCTCACAGGAGACTCTTTCTGTCATAAGAAAAAAATTCAACGAAACCATGGTTGAAGAAAAATTCATACCTGAATATATCAATGAAATACTTGAAGAGGAGTTTTCAACAGAGTATGACGAACTCAGGCAGGACCTGCTTTACAAACTGACAGCTAATTTGCAGAAAAAAGAGAAAAAAGAGGAAAAAAAGGTCAAAATAAAGCCTCCTTCACTCAACATGCTTTTAAATGCCGCGCTGACAGTTTGTTCCGCATCTTCCCAGCTCCAGTCGCTTGCAGAGAAAATAAATGAGAATGTTTCAGTTATCAGCGATATAAAAACAACCCAGCTGATAAGAATTCTGTCCAAAATCTTTAAAATAAACAACACAAAGAATATATTATTTGAAATAGAATATATTGATGATTTAACCGGTTCAAGAAAAGTTGAAAAAATAGACAAAATTGATTTCATTAAAAAAATACAGAAGTTACAGGCAGAACTCTCTGCGAAAAAGCTGAAAGCCGAAGTTACAGCGCTTACAACATCTGCAGGGAGAGAAAGCTACCTGCTCGATTTCATTGACAAGGCAAATACAAGGCTGAAGATATTTACCTACCAGGCAGGCGGTATTGATAAATTCATAAAAAAATCAACTGAATCTTCTTCTTCTGCAGGCCAGCTGAAAGGGTTTGTTATAGAGAACAATGCTGTAAAAAATATAATTATAAAGTCAAAACAGCAGGCACAGGAATATAAAAACCTGAAAGAGGAATACAGGCAGTTCAGGGAACTGGGAATAGAAGAGGAAAAAGAGCAGTAATCAGTTTACAAACAGAGCAACCTGGCTGTTCTGTATGCAGACTGAAATATGCTGCTTGAATCCCGACTCTATTTCCTGCTGCTTGCTAAGAATCCTTGAAATATAATCAAGCGTCATTCTCGGTGTTCCGTTTCTCTCAACCCGGGATTTTCCCGCATTATACATTGCAAGCGCTACAACATAATTCTCGCCGTTATCAAGACACCATTTCAGGTATTTGACACCATACATTATATTTTTCTCATCGTTGAAGAAGTCAGTTTCTGTCAGTTCAGGAAAAGACTTGGAATTCAGCTGAAACAGCCCCCTGTCGATGGAATGCTTGTTATAGTTTATTGCCCTTGATTTGAATTTGCTTTCTGTCCAGACAAGCGCAAAAACAGTGCTGAAAGGCAAGTCGTAATTATCAGCATACATGAGAATAAGTTCAGCAATGTCTCTTGATCCTGCAATCTTTGCATAGTAGTCAACGACATAGTTTTTTGTATATATATTTCTGTACATCTCTTTTTCCATGACTTTATAATCAGTCAAGGTATAAAGAGGATCATTTTCACTGTTCATTTCCTGCTGCAGCTCTGTTTTTTCAACCTGCGCGATAACTGCAGATTTTTCAGTCACCTCGGTACTACCTTCCAGCATGCTTATTGACAGCAGAAGAGGTGCAGCAAGGATAATAAAAATTACCCGTTTGATATAAGGCCTCCAGTAGAATATTTGTTTACAAATAATCGCCACAATATATACTTAAATACTCAAGACTAGTCAAGTTTCACACCCCTCATACCGATAAAATAAGTTATTTTTCTGCACTTTTTTACCGGTAAATACCGGAATTAAAGTCTCTAAAAGTCCCTTTTCAGCATTTTCTCCATTATGTCAAAGCCGGAAAAACACAAAAAATTACTGGAGTTTACAGCCTTAAAATAGAATTTCGGGACGATATTCTGCTGTCAGTTTTTTCAAGCGACAATGTCCTGATGCCGATAATCTCCTTAATTATCTCTTTAAATTTTATCATTCCGGAATATTATGGAATTCAGAAAACAGACAGAAAACAAGAAATTAAGCTTTATAGGTCTCGGATGCTGGCGGTTCGGAGAACCGGAAACTCAGGAAAAAACAGACAATCCGGGAAAATCATACTGGGGCAGCCAGGACAGAAAAGACTCATTAAAAACAATTGATGCGGCACTGCGGGGAGGTATCACGCACTTCGACACTGCCCAGAGCTACGGTTACGGAAGATCTGAACAGATTACGGGGCAGAGACTCAGAAGAGTGCGGGAAAGCTGTATAATCGCCACAAAACTGATGATAAACAGGTCTGATCCTGATGACATAGAAAAAAAAGTCAACTTAAGCCTCAAAAGGCTGAATTCCGATTATATAGATATTTTCTACCTGCACTGGCCCTCAGACACTGAACAGATAAAAAAAGCTGTAAATATACTGCAGAGGATCAGGGAATCGGGAAAAATCAGGCACATAGGAGTCAGCAATTTTTCTGTAAGTGAAATGAAAACAGCGATGAAAGAGGGGCAAATTGATTTTCACCAGACTGGATACAGCCTTCTATGGAGGGAAAGTGAAAAAGAAATAATCCCATTCTGTATTGAAAACAAAATATCAGTAATTGCCTACAGTTTTTTCGCCCAGGGGCTGCTTACAGCATCCGACCTGAACATGGTTGGACAGAAAACAAATGACAGAAGGCGAAACCTCCTGTTCTTCAAGTATAAAAACGAAGATATTCTTCACAAATTTAGAAGAACTCTGTTTAAAATATCAACAGACAGCGGTTATTCTGTCCCCCAGCTGCTTATAAGCTGGGCAAAATCCAGGAAATGGCTTGATTCTGTACTTATCGGAGCATCAAACAGAAAACAGATAGAAGATATATTAAAGAGTGAAAAAACTGCTGTGGAAGAGCAAATTATTGAAAAACTCGAAGAATTATCATCTGAAACAGCATTTGATTTTAAGGATTCAGGAAACATTTTTGGGCATACCACATGACGGCAAGATTGATTCCTGTAACTACTTGTAGTATTCTATACAGTATATACCGCAATAATAATCAGAAAAAAATACAGGGAGGTTTAATATGAAAGTCTTTAGAAAAAAGGCTTTGATATTTCTCGTTATTGTCCAGATCCTCTTAATGCCTTTATATTCCTGTTCCAAAGGTGAGGCTGAAAAGCCGAAAGATTCAGGTACAGGCGCCAAAGAAGAAATTACAATAGCAGAAAAAGATGAACAGATAAAAGAAACCGAAATTCTTACTCCGGTTAAACAGCCTGAGAAAATCGAGGGAATGATTACCTATTACTCGGGTGATGTTACTGTTTTCGAAGAGGGAGAATGGTACGATATTGAAATCGGTGATTTTGTCACAGAAAAAAATGTTCTTAAAGTTGAATCAGACTCATTCTGCGAAGTTCAGTTCGGAAATACGGCTGTTGTAAAGATTCAGGAAAATTCAGAAGTAGACCTTGCCAGGGTATCTCTTGAGCCGGGAAATGCTGAAGTTTCCCTAGATATGAAGCTTGGCAATGTTCTCTGCAAAGTCCAGAAATTAACGGGAAATGAATCATTCAAGGTAAAAACCCAGACTGCTGTCTGCGGTGTCAGGGGAACAGAATTTTCCGTATCTGCGGCAGAAAATGCCGATACAGTACTGGCTGTAAAAAAAGGTGCAGTAGCTATTCTTCCCAAATCCATGGATACAGATGAACTTGAAGAAAAAGTTTCAGGCAAAGGGGATGCTGTCAAAGAGGCAATCAGAAAAATTGAGGAGTCTGCCCCTGTTGTAAAAGCAAACGAAGAGATAAAAGTTGATACAGAAGTTGTTGAGAAATCAAAAGCTGCTGCAGAAAAAATAGAAAAAGTGGTTATCGAGGCTTCAAAAGCGGAAACAGCGGAAGAAGAGATAAAGATTGCTGAAAAACTGAATGAAGTAATAGAAGTAGAGAAAAAGGAAGTTGCAAAAACTGTTGAAAAACCAAGGGAAATCTCTGTAGAAAAAGCAGAAGACCTGAAACAGGTTGAACACATGAAAATGATTGCCATCACCCCTGTAGTTAAGGCAGAAGAGGGTGCAGAAGAAAAAGCTGCGCCTCCCGCAATTGTTCTTCACAAGGTATCAATAAACACCCTCACAGCAGGTGCTTCAATAGAAAAAGATGGAAGAATTCTTGCAACAAACAGTTATTCCGGCATCTTTGAAGAGGGGGAAGTTCTGAAATTCCATATTTCAAAAGAGGGATATGAACCCTACAATATGGAATTCAAGGTTACAAAAAACACTGCAAGGCTTTATAAAGTAGAGCTTAAAAAACTTCCTGAACCTGAAAAAGATGTACTGAAAAAAGAAATCAGCTTCAGCACAGTACCGGAAACAGCATCAATCTTCATAAATGGAGAAAACAAGGGAACAGGCAGTTTCACTGACATCTTCGAAGAAGGGTCAGAACTGAATATCAGGGCAGCAGGAGAAGGCTATGACGACAGGATTCTCGAAATAACTGTTGGTGAGAACACAGAGGAAGTTTATGAGCTCACCCTGCAGAAGGGAGTAAAGAGCTTTACAGTAAAAACAGTTCCGGATGATGCATCTATCATGTACCAGGGTAAAAAAGCCGGCACAGGAAGCGCATCCTTTGATTTTAAATATGGAGAAAATGCTTCAATCAGTATAAGCAGGAACGGATACAAAGACAAAATACTTAAACTGACTATCGGCAAAAACACACAGCCTTCATACACAGTAAAACTTGATGCAAAACCTGTGGAACTTGTACTTTCACCATTTACAAAACCGGTAATAAAAACAATTGCGTACCAGAAGGGAAGATTTTTTACTTCTGATGCAGCAGGCAGTATTTATTCAGCACAGCTGGATGGCAAATCAAGCTGGAAATACACCACAAAAAACACACAGAATGCAAATTCTGCCCCTGTAGCTGCAGGAAAATATGTTTTCATGTCAGGTGCACGGGAAATGGTAACACTTGAAGCGGAAACAGGAAAACTGAACAACACAAAATCACTGGACCAGAATTCAGCCCACATGTTCGGAAGATCAATTATCCCGTACAAAGACAGCTATATCTATCCGAAAAATAAAATCATTACTCTGGGTACTTTTGAAAAAGGATCTTCAGAAACAGATATAAACCTACCCTCAGATTCAGGAATGAGCCCTGCAGTCTGGAAAAACAATATCGTAATAGCAGACATGGAAGGGACAGTACATATAATTGATCCTTCAACAAAACTTGTAACCGGGTCAATAAAGACATCAGCATTCCAGCCTATAGCCCTGAGCATTGCAGTATCAGGAGACAAGGGGTATTTTGCAAACAGAAAAGGCAAAGTAGCAGCTGTAAACTTTGCGGCAAAACAACTTCTGTGGGAAAAAGAAATCGTTGAAGATAAAATAAACATCTTTACAGACCTGGCAGTTCACAAAGGCAAAGTTTTTGTCTTTACAGGAAAGAATATACATATACTTAAGGCAGACACCGGGGACAAGGCGCTTGAACCGATAAGAGCATCAACTCCTCCTCTGTGCAGCGGCAGCCTGTTTTTTGCGGGAAAAACTGACGGGGCCTTTGGAATATACAACGTACTCACAGGAAAAGAGGTCAGATCAATACATCTTGATTACGGAATAATAAAGACAAGACCTGTGTTTGCAGACAGCTTGATTATTGCAGGAACAGACAGGGGTAAAATAATTATTATGAACCCTGAAGGATTCGGCCTTTAACCGCAGAATTACAATGAAACCTATGCCGGAGAATATTTTCTCCGGCTTTTTTTATCTTCTTGATTTTGTTAATAAATTGAATAATAATCCTAATTATGAAACAACTTAAGTGTTTTACTTTACTGTTTATACTTATTTCATTCTCATCAGTCAATTCCGATGCATCAGAAGCCAACGGCAATGACAACAGCCAGAGACCTCTTACCATAAGTTTTTCACCGGCGAATATTGAATATAATCCGCTGCATACATTTACAGCAACAGAAGCTCAAGTTTATACAGCGATCTACGAAGGGCTGGTAACTTACAACCCGTTTACCCTGGAACCTGTACCGGCAGCAGCCAGTACCTGGAAAATAAGCAAAGACAAAAAAGAATATATATTTACACTCAGAAAAAATTCCTATTACTGGGACGGGGTCAATGTTACTGCAGAAGATTTCAGAGACAGCTGGCTTAAAATGCTCAATTCGGAAACAAAAGCGCAATATGCGTTTCTTCTCGATGTGATAAAAGGGGCAAAAGAATACAGGACAGGCATCAATACTGACGAGAAAAGCGTAGCCATAGAAATACTATCAAAATACAAACTCAAAGTGACACTCGACAAACCGGCAGAACATTTTTTGAAAATACTCTGCCATCACAGCTTTGTCCCGATACACCCCTCTTTCCTGAACAAGAAAGACTGGTCAGATCTACCTTCTGCCCCGGGGAACGGTCCATACTATATTTACAAAAAGTCAGAAGAAAAAATTCAGCTTCTGAAAAATGTTCTTTACTGGGACAGTGCCAATGTGGAAATCGAGGCTATCGACCTTGTTTTCATTGATGATCCCGAGCTTACTACAGAAAAATTCAACAAAGGAGAAATTGACTGGGCAACCGGGAATTTCATATCTTCTGTGGTCAAAAAAAGAGAAAACATAATTTTCACCCCGACATTTGCAACAAATTACTTCTTCTTCAACTGCAGGAAAAGCCCGTGGGACAATCCCGAGGCAAGAAAAGCATTTATTCTGTCATCCCCACTCGAAGGGATAAGAAACAGCCAGTACCTGTATTATCCGGCAGATACCCTTGTGCCGCTGATCCCGAATTACCCCAGAATAAACGGGTATAAGAGACAGAATAAGGCTGAAGCTAAAAAAATACTGCAGGAATCCTTTAAAGATAAAAATATGGATATTATAATCAAAATACCCAATAATCCGGAAAGCGACAGAGTAGCATCCCTTCTCAAGGAATCATGGGAGGATTTTTCAGGAAGCAAAGTTGTCATTAAAAAATCTGAATACAACAAATACTACAATGAACTTTCGGAAAACAATTATACACTGGGGACAATATCCTGGATCGGGGACTTCCCTGATCCACTGACATTCCTTCAGATGTGGACAACAGACAGCAACCTGAATGACTCGGGCTACAGCAATACAGATTTTGACAGCGATATTGAACAATCAATGACTCTCTCAGGCAAAGAGCGTTACTCATTTCTCTCAAATGCTGAAAAGAGACTTCTCTCTGATGCGGCAGTCATACCGGTCAGCAACACCCCTTCAGTCAACTTGCTGAACAGGGAGCAGCTGCAGGGCTGGTACCCGAATCCGCTCGATATTCATCCGGTCAAGTATTTTTTCTATCCAAAAGATGAGATACATCCCTACCTTGTAAAGCGCTGATCCACAGCCTCTCAAGGCTTTGCACCTCAGTCACCCGGTCGTATGTAATAAAATCCAAAATATTCAAAAACTTTTAATTACTTAATACATAACGGTTGGTTATATACGCTCTTCTCCCTTTGACGCAAACGTGTTTTTTCTTTATAATGTCCTTTATGAGCAATAACACTGAATTTGACACTGTTTTTAAAGTTAATCAGCATATTGTCTACCCTATTCAGGGTGTCGGAACCATTCAGTCGATCGAAAAAAAGATGTTCAAAAACAATGAGATACTCTACTACATAATTTATTTTGAAGTATCCGACATGACAGTTATGGTGCCTGTAGATAAGGCTGATTCAATAGGAATAAGACCTATTGTTTCGAAAAAAGAATCTGAAAAAGCTCTGGTTATAGTTGCAGCACCTGATGAGCCGCTTACAACAGACTGGAAAATGAGATATCAGATGAACCTGGATCTTCTCAAGAAAGGGGATATTACTGATATCGCTGTTGTAGTCAGATCACTCTACCACAGAAGCAAACAGAAAGAACTTCCGATTCTTGAAAGAAAATTGTTTGATAATGCTATCAAACTTCTAATTGATGAGATTTCCTATTCTCTCGACAAATCAAAGGATGAAAGTGAACAGCTGATTTTCAGCAAACTGGAAACTGATACATAATGAAGCTTAAAGTTTTTGCGCTTATTACTGCTGCGGGAATAAGTAATAGAATGGGGGGTGTGAAAAAAGAATTTATTCTAATTAAAAAGCACCCCCTTTTGCAATATACAGCAAATCCTTTTGATAAATCTGGTTTAATCAATAAAATATTTATTACATATACACCCAATAATAAAGAAATGTTCAATGATATTATTCAGGAAGCAAACTTAAAAACTCAAATAGTATTTGTTGAAGGGGGAAGCTCCAGGCAGCAGTCTGTATACAATGGATTACTGGCAATGAAGGAAGAAAACCCGGATATAGTTTTGATTCATGACGGGTCCCGTCCTGCAATCAGTAAACATCTTATAAAAAGTGTATATGAATCAACCAGAAGTCATGGCGCTGCAGCCCCTGTAATACCAATAACAGATTCCCTGAAAAAGACTGATAAACACGGGTTTTTATCAGAACATCCGGACAGGGACGAGTTCAGGGCAATACAAACTCCACAGGGATTTTTATATAAAGATATACTTGAAGCACATATCAAGGCTTCTACAGACGGAAGGGAATATCATGATGACACAGAAATTTACTCCCATTATATAGGAAAGGTTTCAACTGTTCCCGGCTGTAAAAAAAATATCAAAATAACATACCGCGAAGATTTAATGTTTTTTTCAGGTGAAGAACAATGATAAGAATTGGTCAGGGATATGATATTCACAAACTGGCAGAGAAGAGGGATCTGATAATTGGAGGGGTTAAAATTGACTTCGAAAAAGGATCTGTGGCACATTCAGACGGAGATGTTTTAATACATGCAGTTATAGACTCCCTTCTTGGAGCTGTTGCAGAAAATGATATTGGAACACATTTCCCCCCTTCTGACAATAAATATAAAAATATATCCAGCAGGATTCTTCTCAGGAAAATATATTCAATAATTAAAGAAAAAGGGTATAAAATATCAAACCTTGACACTTCTGTTATACTGGAAAAACCGAAACTCAGAAGCTATATAGATCTGATCAGAAAGAACCTTGCAGATGATCTTGAAACAGAAATAGGTAATATTTCAGTCAAGGCAAAAACAAAAGAACAATGCGATGCAGCAGGAAGAGGAGAAGCTATCGAAGCATTATCCTCGGTTCTTCTGATCAGAATCTGATTTGTTTAATTACTGTCTTTGAATACACAGCTTTCCCATTCCGGATTAAGACATTCATTCCACATCCCTGCTTCAAAAATAAAATCAAGAACAGTATATCTTTCCCTGAGAAACCTGGCCTTTTGAAAGCTTTCCCGAAAAGTTTTGTTATCAAGTCCAATATGGTTCGGAACATAAGGAGCTCCTGCTTTCCTTAAGGCATTTTTCAGGTTTTCTGAGCCATACAGCTGTTTACCGAGTTTCATTTTTATTTCCGGCCATAAAAGTTTTACATATTTCCACCGTGATATGAAATCATCCGTATCAACATATTTTTTTCTGCTCTGGTTAACTACCTGTTCCGCAAGAACACGGTCTTGAAACAATCCCCGGATTTTTTTTTCAACTTCTTTCCAGTCAGGCCTGCTTGCAGTTATTTTATCGACATCTATTTTCTCTGTTTCCATTGCCATCAGTTTTTCATATGCTGCTTCAACAGCCACAGAACCTATCCCGACTTTTACCCCGTGAAAAGGGATATTTCCATTGTATGTGTAATTATGATTATCAAGGACATGACTGAAAATATGTTCAGCACCGGATGCAGGCCTTGAACTCATTGCATGCTGCATTGCAAATCCGCTTATTACAAGTCCTTCCATAAGACTGGTTAAAGCATCCTGTTCTCTGTTTTTAATCCCTTCCGGATTGCCGACCCATTTTCTTATATTATTCTGAAGCATTTCCCAGGCATTTTCATTTATATGGTCAATACCAATCGCATCTGCAATTATCCAGTCTGCCCCGGCAGGTATCTTTGCGATAAGGTCGGCATAACCTGATCCGTTCATTTCTGCCGGCGCCGAAGCAATTATATCTATATCAGCCATAACAGCAGCGGGAGCAGGACAGTCGATTGTCTGTTTATAGTTGTCTTTTGTTATTGAGGCCCCGTAAGAGGTATACCCGTCAACAGAAGCTGCTGTAGGAAATATCATATATTCCCGGCCGCAGTTATGAGAAGCAAGCTTGACAAGATCGTTGATAGTACCGGAGCCTACAGCAATCGGGACAGCATTATTACTCCTTAAAAATTCTTCGAGTATTAATACATACTTATACTCGGCATGGATCTCTTCTTCAAAAACAAAAGGTTTAAGAACTTTTAATTCTGTATCTGAAGAAAGAATACTCATTATAGTTTTTCCGGCAGCAATGTATGTATTCTGATCTGCAACTACAACAACTTCTTTTTCAGCAAATGACTGTTTATAGTATTTTGCAATATCTCTGATATTCCCGCAGCCGATTACCGCTTTTCTGGTATTGCAGACCATCTCCAGTGCATTTTCGATTCTTGTGTTTATATCCTGTTCATAAGTAATCATTTTGATATCTCTTTGGAATATACTGTTTTATTAACAATTAAAGTCAGGTTACCCATCACATTGATGGGTAACCTGATATATATTTAAAAAAATCTGTCCTGAAATTTTCTCATCTGATAAATAAGTGAATCAGTATCCAGATCCACCATGTCATAGGTAAGTATTTCACCTTTTTTGACATTTCTCTTCATTTTTGTTTTTTTGGTAACCAGGCCAAGTGGAAGAGCATTTGATTTTTTCGCATTTACAGCGCTTTCAAAACTTCCATACACGGTATACCCCCCAATTCCATCAAGAGTCTGTCCCTCTGCCAAATCTGTTTTAGCAACAGTAATTGTTTCTGAAACCGGACCGCTTATAGGAACAATTGTTGACTGGTTATCCAGAACAGCCTTTACTGCTGAAAGAGGAGTTTCAAGACTGCAAAGATGATAAGGCCTGTATAAAACATAATTGGGACCATCGCCCATCTTGAGATAATTCATTTCATGATTAACAGAAGGTAGATCGCTTCTTATAATAATGAAGACACCCGGGGCAACACCGTTTATATAGTCAACAACCCCGTAATTATTGAGAATACCCCCTTCTTCCTTAAGCATAAACAGACCTGGAAGATCGCTTACCTGACCAGCAGCGCCGTGCGCGCCTCTTACATCAGGAACAAATCCTGTTGAATTTGACATGGCAGTCATCTCTACCATGGTTTTTGTGCCGTCTTTGAAAGATGTAAGCATTTTAGGACTTACACCTTTTCTTGTTGCTTCCTCATACACTGTTTCAGGGTTGCAGGAATAATCAAGCTTATTATTTTTACCCTTCCCAATTACAAGAACCTCAAATCCGAGAGCATCTGCAAAATCATACATTTCTTTTACAGCCCCAGGTTCATCTCCCGCAGACCCGGTATAAACAACACCGGCATTATCAGCCATCTTTTTAAGTATTGGACCGATGACTACATCAGTTTCAACATTGAGCATAACAATATGTTTTTTATTGTTTATTGAATCAATTGCAACTTTTGCTCCTACTTCAGGAACACCGGTTGCATCAATATTGACATCAATGGCATCAATCTGTGCCGCAAGCTCAGCATTGTCTGTTACAAGGTATTTCCCTTTACCTATCCAGTCATTTGCTTCCGACACTGTATTAACTATTTTATAATCATCTTCAGACATCCCCGCATCTTTGTACGCCCTGACTGCATTTTCAATGTTTATATCAGCGACAATTGCAGGCCTGATTCCTTTCATTGCAGACATCTGGCTTACCATGCCGTTTCCCATCTGCCCTGCTCCAATTATACCAGCCATGATATGTTCATTTTTTTCTTCAAGTTTTAAAAGTTTTTTATTTATACCCAGCATAACTGCTCCTTATAATTTTTTTTTACATCAATCCTGATGTAATCATTTTATCTACAAGTCTTGCGACTCCATCTTCGGTATTTTTTTCTGTTATATATTTAGCTATTTTTTTGACGTTTTCATTTCCATTTTCCATAGCAACGCCGTATCCTGCCCATTTAATCATCTCAATATCATTGTCATAATCACCTACAACTACCACTTCATCAGGAGTAATATCCCGTTCACTGCATATTTCTTCCAGCGCGGATTTTTTACTGATACCTGCAGCATTTATATCAAAGCGTCTTTTACCTGTCCGTGTAATTGTAAGTTCGGGCCATTCTGACATCTCGTCATGAAGTTTCTGAACCAGGTCTGTGTCATCATCAAGAACAGTTGCCTTGATAATTTCCGCAGTGCCGCTGCAGATAAAATCCCTGATATTACCAACTGCCCTTACCTGAATATGATTTGCCTGATTTCTGTAGTTCTCAAAAGTAAGTTCCAGATCAGGATTTATAACAACATTTTTCAATGGCCACATTCTGTTTTCTTCATTGAGTTCCTCTACATAAAGAATGTTATAGCCGTAAAACTGTACATATGAATTTTTACTGTTTATATAATCAGCAATTTTCAATGAAGTTTCAGTCTTTAAATAATTAATCTTAATTGATTCTCCTGTCACTGGATCAACAATTGCCCCGCCGTTTAACGCAACAAGCGGAGTCTTTATCCCGATGCATTTTGCATGAAGCCACAGAGAAGCCGGGAATCTGCCGGAAGCCAGTGTCACATCTCTCTTTTTATATATCAATTTTTGCAAGCCGTTTTTCACAGGTTCTGTAAGGACTCTATTCGCATCCAAAAGTGTATCGTCCATATCAAGAGCCAATAATTTGTACATATTTTTTTAATCCTTATTTACCAAGGTGTGTTTAAGTTCATTTTCAGTTTTTCAATCTACTGTATAAACAGATTTCATATGGGGCATAACAACTTCGCCTCCAAAGGAATCACAGGCATTTTTCTTTAACAACTCAATATCGCAATCATGAGATATATGTGATAGGAGAAGTTTTTTAACTTTCCCCTTTCTTGCTATCAAACCCGCTTCATGAGCATTCATATGCCCTTCCCCGGTAGTGTGCCTGCTTTCCCTGGACACAGCAGCTCCGCAAATCAGAAAGTCTGCATTCATTGCAAAATCAGCAAGAGAATCCATATAAACAGTGTCTGTTATATAGACAATTACTTTTCCGTTCTGTTCGATTCTTATGGCATAACAGGGAATAGTATGGTTAACAGGCATAAATGTTATGTTCATACCTGAAATATTTATATTTCTGTTTTTATCCATATCATATAACTCTGCATTCTTCCCCTGTATTGTTTTCCACACATCTTCAGGTTCTGAAGGTGAATATATCTGCAGTTTATCTTTCATTTTTCCGCTTCTTATTGCATAGTTTGCAGAATACTGAAGAATACTAACATCACACATGTGATCATAGTGAAGGTGAGTAAGCAGAACAGCTGATACGTTCTCAACATTTGCGTAAAACGGGAACCTGCTCATCACACCGCTGCCGCAATCAAGAAGAACCTGCCCGGAGTCTCCAGTTATTAAATAACCTGAAGTTGCGCCTCCGGCAGAAGGAAATGTTCCCCAAAATCCCAATACATTGACTTTAAACACATTAACCTCAATTATTTATCAAGCCATACAGCATCTTTTATTCTCATGCCGACTACATCTCCGACATCAAAATTGTTAGAGACATCAGAAAGAACCCTGAGCATTTCATTTTCAACCGATATATAGTATTCAATCGAATGGCCAAGATAAAGTTTTCTCGAGATACATCCTTTGAGAGGAGAACCCTGATCAAAATCTATCTTGTTTGGCCTTACCGCCAGCAATCCCTTGTCTGATAGTCTTTCCCTCTTTTTTACAGAAACCATTT
The DNA here is from genome assembly GCA_963662265.2 of Spirochaetia bacterium. Lineage (GTDB taxonomy): Bacteria > Spirochaetota > Spirochaetia > CADAEX01 > CADAEX01. The sequence continues at coordinate 80,915 of CAXXHA010000010.1, forward strand.
CGCCGTACATATTCACAGTCATTTCATCCTTTGAACTGTCACCGGCCCATTCACATGGGAGAGTATTTGCCGATCCGATGAATTTAGCTACAAATGAGTTAGCTGGTTCCTGATACAATTCCTGAGGACTTCCCATCTGAATAAGTTTTCCCTTTTTCATGACAATTACCTTGTCAGACATAGACATTGCTTCAACCTGGTCGTGTGTTACATTTATAATTGTAACTTTCATCCTCTTCTGAATTTCCTTAATCTCACTTCTCATCTGCTCTCTTAAGGCTGCATCAAGATTGGAAAGGGGTTCATCAAGCAGAAGTATTTTAGGATCCATGACAAGGGCCCTTGCAAGGGCAACTCTCTGCTGCTGACCGCCTGAAAGTTCATGAGGATATCTTGATGAAAACGGAAGAAGATCTACTATTTTCAGGACCTCTTCTGTCTTCTGCTTAATGATATTCTTATCCTCTTTCCTGATTTTTAGCGGATATGCAACGTTATTGAAGACGTTCATATGCGGCCAGACAGCATATGTCTGAAAAACCATTCCAATTTCTCTCTTTTCCGGCTGTAAAAAAGTGTTGTTGCTTTTATTAACAACTTCTCTTCCGTCAATCGAAATAACCCCTTCTTCCGGGACTATGAATCCGGCAATCATTCTTAATGTAGTTGTTTTTCCACAGCCGGAAGGCCCGACAATAGTTGCCAGTTCATTTTCATTTATTTCAATATTAACGTTATCAACTACTGTTATATTCCCCTGATAACGTTTTGTAAGATTTTTTATCTCAAGTTTGCCCATATTCTTCTCCTTTCCAGATAATCATTTACCGTGTATTTTTAGCCTTATGAATATAGTTTTCTGTCGCCTATGGTATTTATCAGAACATTCATTCCAAGAACAAACAGCATAAGCAGAGTTGCCAGAGCTGCTGTCAGTATTGTCTTTCCCTCTTCCTGGGCAGCATAGACAATAACTCCAATAGTCTCATGATTAACAGTCCAGAGCAGCGCTGACAAAGTTATTTCTGATAATGCAGGCATCATGACAAGAAAAAAAGCAGCAAACATGCTTGGTCTCAGTAATGGAAACATGATATCCCTGAAAGACCTCAACTGGCTGGCGCCGCATATACGGCTGGCCTCTTCCAGTGAAGGGTTTATCTGCCCTATTGCGCCTGTAATTGTCTGAACACCAAGGTTCATGAACTTTGCGAGATATGCGACAAGAAGTATCCATATAGTTCCGTATAATTTCAGCCCGATAACAGGCAGCCTTGTTGCAAATGCGAGTATCATTGCCAGCGCTATAATTGTTCCCGGAACTGCATATGGAATAGTAACCATTGTCTGTACATGCCTGGTCCCTTTTCTTAATTTCCGGACACTGACATATGCGATAATTGTTCCCACCATGGAAACTATGAGTCCTGCTGATATTGCCAGCATAAAACTGTTGATAAATCCTCTCTTTATATTTGCAATCTGAAAGAGCTTAATAAAATTATTCAGAGTCATATTGTCCAATGAGAAAGGCAATCCATAAATCTTTGTTAAAGCGGTTACCAGAGTAACAAGAAATGGAGCTACAGTTGTTCCGAGAAAAATTACAGATAATATTGAAAAAGTCAGAATGTTCCATTTGCCCATGCGTGTCACTTCACTTGAACCGCTTTTACCGCTTACAACAACATATTTATTCTTCTTGGTTAAAACAAATGACATATGGAGTCCTACAATCCCGAAAAGAGAGAGAACTATTGAGTTGGCAGCTGCTATCTGAAGGTTATTGGGTAAATCCGGCCTTGAAATAGTCTGATATATCTGAGTAGTCATCAGCTGTATCTGCTCAGGCGCCCCAAGCACTGCTGCTACTCCAAAATCAGCAAGAGCATTCATAAACAGAAGGAGCATCCCTCCAAGTATTGAAGGTACAATAAGGGGGATTACAATATCCTTGATAGTCCTCAAGGGGGTAGCTCCTGAGATTCTTGCAGCCTCTTCAACTGAAGCATTGATTTTTTTAATTGCAGGAAGAACGACAATATACGGTATGGTATATTTATAAATTGACATAACAAATATCATTCCGCCCTTGCTGTATATATTAAAAAAAGATTCGCTTAAATTGTATATTTTCATAAACAACTGATTTATGTATCCGACAGGTCCCAACAAATAAGTCCAGGCAATTGCTCCAATAAAGGGTGGAATTAAATATGGAATAATAAGAAGAATACTCCACATTTTTTTAAATGGTATATCTGTTCTGGCAACTATCCAGGCAAGAATAACTCCTATTGCAGTTCCAATTAAAGTAACAGGCAATACAACGATCATGCTGTTTACAATACTTTTCAGCACCATCGGATCTTTGAAAATATAGATATAGTTAAAAAATCCAAAACCGCTATCAGTTTTAAAACTGCTTATTATGAGAACTACAGAAGGATAAAATATTGTAAAGCATAACAGGATGACAGTTCCCCACCAGACAATGTTTGGTAAGAAATCGCCATTTGAAAGTATTTTTTCCTGCAAAAAAGTACTTTCAAGTTTCTTTTTATTTTGATGTAACATTAAAAATATCCTTTTATTATCAATACGATATAACAAAAATATGTTTTAAAATTGACAGGCAGCTTTTTAAAACCTGCCTGTCAAAATTAGTTTTAAAGAACGATTACTAATCCGTTTCGGATTATTTCATTTCAAAAATGTTGGAAAACTCTTCACGAAGGTATGATCTGTTTTCGCTCAGATATACAAGATCAAGGTCCAGAAGTTTAATTTCATCAAGTGCAGGAGCTCCTTCCGGTACGCCTACACTGTTTTTCACAGGTATATAACCCTGGGCAACAAACATTTTCTGGCATTCCTCTGACAAAAGGAAATCAATGACTTTTTTAGCAGAGTCCTGAACTTTTGATGTTGAAATAATACCTACAGGAGTAGGGATCAGAGCCGCACCTTCTGAAGGCCATACAGATTTAACAGGTGATCCTTCATTTTCAGCATTTCTTGCCATAAAATCGACAACAGAAATTGCCCAGTATTCTCCGCTTGAAACCTTGCTTGTAAGCTTTCCGTTGGAGAGTTCAAATTTACATTCATTGCCTTTAAGAGATTTGTAATAATCCCAACCCAGTCCCTGGTTATCAACAAGCTGTGAAAGTGTCAGAAATGCTGCTCCTGAGTAGTTTGGATTGGCAATTGCAGCCTTGCTTTTCAGATTTGAATTGTATAAATCATGCCATGAAACAAGAGGATCTGAAACTTTTAAAGTATTATATGCAAGTACATTAAAAATCTGTCTTACTTCATAAAATTTCCCATCATTATATTTATAACGGGGATCAAGATCCTTAGCTTCAGGTGAATCATATTTCACAAGAAGATTTTTTGAATCAAGCTTTGAAAAATAATCAACATCAGCAAACCAGATAAGGTCTGCCTGAGTTTCCCCGGTTTCAAGCTCTGCTTCTATCTTTGAGACAACTGCACCAGTTCCTGATCTGAAAATATTAACAGTAATATCAGGATTGCTCTTTGAAAAAACATTCATCATCTCATTTACCTTGTCCTGAGACTCAGAAGTATAAAGATTGACAACAGTTGGTTCCGCAGAATCTGTTGATTTTTCCTCGCTGCTTCCCGCTGCTGACAGATTAATCACAGGCATCATGATTAGCACAGCAAACAAGCAAACTACAGTCACACGTTTCATAAAAATTTTCTCCTTAAGTTATTTATAATTAAATCCCGATTAAACATTTTTCTGCTATCAGGAATCAATTTCCATTATTTTTTCAACAGTTTCATCATCACTGATCAAAGTGTTGAACCATTCACCTTTTATCCCGGCAAGAATTGAACCGGCTTTTTCTTCTCCCCGCCCGACAGCAATTGCAGCAGGGATCTTTTTTATTTCTTCATGAGGAAGAGCAATAACCCTTTTATTAAGCGGGATATCAAGAATTCTTCCCTCTGAATCAAATTGCCATCCAAGGATGTCACCTTCAATTTTTTTATCTTCATTGTTTTTCAAATCTACAAATCCCCCTTCAACAAGGCTGGATTTTTCATTTCTGATAGTCCCTACACCGAATACAGCCATATCAAGATTGCTGCAGATATCAAAAACTTCTCGTATTGCTTTTTCATTAAAAAAGGATTCCCTTACTTCTTCACTTCCCACAATCAGGGGTGCAGGACAATATACATAGGAACCGCCTATCTTTTCGGCCAGCTTCCTTACAAGATCTACTCCGTCATATTTGGGATCTTTAAGCGGTATATAGCCAGACATCTGCACAACTGTACTGTTTTCTAGAACAGTTTCCTGCATTATTGAAAACGCCCGGTAGAGAGTTCTTGATCTACCTATTCCGATATTTATTCCTGTTTTCAGATATGTAGTAATACACTGCGCTGCCAGATTCCCAAGCATTTTTTCTTTCAAGTCATGATGAACCATGTTTTTTGTATTAAGCAGATATACATCTTTAAGCTTATATCTGTCCTTAAATTCCCGTTCAAGCTGCCAGTTTCTCTTAAGTGCATAATTTACCCGAACATCAATAAGACCAATATTCCTGCTTGTATCAAGCATCCGAGAAACCATTGATCTTGATTTCCCTATCATCTTTGCTATCTGGTCCTGATTCAAACCTTCTTCAAAATATAAAACTGCTACCTGAGCCAGCAGATCCAGTCTTTCCTCTTCCATTTGCGCGCCCCTCGCATTCACTATTGTGAATCTCAATTCATATATGTGAATTCATGCTAACGCATAATATTTCTGCTGTCAAGTTTTTTTATTAAAATAAAAAGATTAGTTTTTCAGAATCAAGACAGTATTTTTAGAGTTTTTTTAATAGGTATAAAAATCATTGAGACTTAAAAGACAGGTAGTTTAGTAAAAGTTTTTATATAATGAGGAGGTAATTCTATATTTTATAACAGCTTTATAAGCTTTATGGGAATCTCTGAAACCCGTTTTTGCCAGACTGAAAATTCCCCTGCAGCAGATTAGTTGAAATTATCATTTACTACTGCAGTTAAAATATCACTCATACATGGGACCCAATCAGAATTGGAATCACAAACAGATTCAACAACAGCCTCAATCGAACTTCTTTCAAAAGGAACACCTTTGATTTTCTTTACAAATTTATTGATCATTTCGGGATACAGACAGTCTGTAAATATAACAGCATCAAGTACTTCAGCATTCTTCACATCAAGATTAATTTCCACGGTACCCCATTCAAACCATTTTTCAAGCCTGTAATTAAAATCAGGACTTTTTTTATACACCCATTCCCAGCTTTTCATCAGCTCATAATAATCAATTAACCTGGGGGTTCTCTTTAAAACATTCAAATCAAGTATTTCTTTTTCACCAGAACCCCGGTATTCAAAAAATGTTTCAGTAATAACTCTTTCAAGAACTTCTGTATCGATTTCATTATTGTATTCATTAAGATTCGCAACACGTGATTTGACAGATTTTATACCTTTTGATTCAAGCTTCTTCCTGTCGGGATTCAAATACATTGATAGCCGCTCAAGGTCAACATCAACAAGTAATGTTCCATGATGAAACGCCCTGTCTTTTGTCAATTTAAAAGCAGAACCAGAAATCTTTCTGCCTTCAACAAGAATATCATTCCTCCCCGAGACTTCCGCTTTGATTCCCAGTTTGGAAAGTGCCTGGATTATTATTTCAAAATTTCTCTCTTTGCTGTAATTGTCAACACCTGACATAAATGTGAAATTAAGATTTTTTCTGTCATGATAAACAGCGCCTCCCCCGCTCTGTCTGCGGGCAAGCTTAACATTATCTTTTTCCATAATTTCAAGCCTGCACTCTTTCCAGGGATTCTGATAACGCCCTATTACAACAGTATCTGAATTCCTCCAGAGGTAGAGATAGTGCTTTTCAGGAGCAATATCATTAAATATCCAGTTTTCGATAGCAAGATTAAACCACGGGTTTTCTGTACCCGAATAAAATACTTTAGTTTCGATTTGTTTTTTTTCAGCTTCCATAATTTTCAGTTCATATAATTCAATCAAGTGAATTGAGTATCTTGAGCGCAGCAACTTCATCGGTTATTAATATATTTATCAATTCACCTTTAATAGCGGCATGAATAGCCGGTGCTTTATCCTTGCCGCAGGCTACACCTATTCTCACAGGTATTTTTTTATAGTCGTCCATGCTTACACCAATAATCCGTTTATTGACAGATATATCAAGAATATTTCCCTCTTCATCAAAATGATAACCGCAGATATGTCCCCTGGCTCCCTGCTCATATATCTCCCGTGCTTCTTCCGTAGACAGGTACCCGGCACGTACCAGAGCACTGCGCTCAGGGATATCTGACGAAAGTCCAACAATAGCAATATCAAGCGAGGTTGTTTTTTTCACAGTATCCCTGACAGCAGGTTCTTCCATAAGCATATTTTTAAGCTCCTCTGTCTTCACCATAACAGGGGCATAGAGAGGATAATATTTCCCATTCAAACGGCGGGCAAGCGCCTGTGCCAATTCAGGACCATCATATGAAGGATCTCTGGCCCCAAGCCCTCCCATTAGCTGAACAACCTCTGCATCAACAATTTCAGATCTCTTCATCTGATTAACCATTTGATACAGTGTTGTTCCCCAGGATATACCTATGCAAATTCGGTCCCTCAACATTGACGACAACACCGAAACAGCCTTCGCGCCTGCCTTGGCCATTGTCGTAGTAGAATCAGAGTCTGAGCGGGTCACAAAAACCTTATCAAGAGAAAACAGGTTTGCAAGCTTTTCCCCGAGAGCTGTTGAAAAATATGATTCATCCTGAATCCTTATTTCCACAATCCCCTCCTCCCTGCACTGTTTCAGCATAAGTGATACAGTCGGCCGGGAAATACTGAATTCTCTTGCTATTTCCTGTTGAGACAGCCCATCTATATAGTATCTCCGGGCAATATCTATCAGATAATTTCGGTCCTTTTGCATATATAATCCCTGTGAATATTTGGTATAATATTAACCTATAATAAAAACTATTCACTTACAAGTTATTTCTTACCAGGAGGAAGATGTAGACAGCACCCGAGTGAATCTGCAGCAGCCTCCATAAGCGCTTCTGAAACTGTCGGATGGGCATGAACAATACCTGCCAGTTCATTTACTGTTATCTCCATACTCATAAGAGAAGCAGCCTCATTAATTATCTCAGATGCTCCATCTCCCACAATATGAACCCCGAGTATTTCACCATAAACAGGATCGGAAATTATTTTTACAAAACCTTCACCAGCTCCCGATGCCAATGCTTTTCCATTGGCAGATAATGGGAAAAATCCAACAGAATATTTCCCCCCGGCAGCAGCTTCATCTTCTGTCAAACCAATCCCGGCAGCTTCAGGACTTGTATAAACAACAGAAGGCACATAACTGAGCGAAGAATCATCTTCAACGCGACCTTTCAATGCATGTTCTGCGGCAAACTCTCCCATCTTGAAAGCTGCATGAGCCAGCATTTTTCTGCCATTTATATCACCTGGAGCATAAACCCCCTTAATGCTGGTCTCCATATGATCATTGACAACAATCTTTCCTTTCTCAACAAGGATAGGCTGATCACCTGCGCATGAAAGATCAGCTTTTCTGCCGACAGAGAGCAGGATATTTTCATATTCCTTTTCTGTTTTATCATTAAATACAGCGCTAAGCCCCGAACCGGTCTCTTTCACTGCATCAACACTTCGTGAAGTCGCTATTCCAATCCCGTGCTTTTCAAGCGAAGCCTTAATATGTTTCGATATATCCCGGTCCATAAAAGGAAGTATCCTGTCTCCCAGTTCAACTATATCGACATGGCATCCGAATGATGAAAATATCAGAGCCATTTCAACACCAATCACCCCGCCGCCTACAATAAGGAGTGATTCCGGAACATTATCAAGGTCAAGTATTTCATTGCTTGTTAATACCCGGCTGCTTTCAAATCCCGGAATATTCAGCCTTACAGCCTGGGAACCTCCCGCAAGGATGACAGACTTCCCTTCAATAATATCATTATTATCGATAACAACCTTTCCATCACCTGCAAGTACCCCTGTACCCTTGAACAAAGCCACCTGGTTACTCTTGAGAAGCATTTCTACTCCGCTTGTGAGTTTTTTAACTATCTTATTTTTTTCTTTTACAGCTTTTTTCATATCAACAGAGACTTTTTTGCTTTCAAGGACTATCCCTCTTGCATCAGCCTTGCCAAGCTGGTTGATAATTTCAGCACTTTTCAGAAATGTCTTTGTGGGGATACACCCCCGGTTAAGACATGTCCCCCCCACAACATCTTTTTCCACAAGGGCAACTTTTCCCCCAATCCTGGCAGCTTTGATTGCGGAAATATATCCCGCAGGCCCGCCGCCAATTACTACAACATCGAACTTGTTTTTTTCCACACTGCTACCTCTTCTCACAACATCATAAGAGGCAGTTCGAGATAGTCTTTTAAATGTTTCATAAAGACTGCCGCCTCTGCACCGTCAACAATTCTGTGATCATAAGTCAGACACAGCTGCATGACTTTTCGGCTTTCAACTTCACCATTTTCTTTAAGCTTAAGTGAGTCCTCTATCGCACAAACACCAAGTATTCCTGCTTCAGGAGGGTTAATTATCGGGGTGAAAGATGTAATTCCAAACATACCCAAATTGGAAACTGTAAAGCTGCCGCCGCTCATTTCATCAGGAGACAATTTTCCATCTCTCCCTTTCCCGGCAATGTTTTTTGCACAGGCAGACAGTTCTGTAAGAGAATACTTTTCCGCTTCTCTGATTACAGGGACAACAAGCCCTCTTTCTGTAGCAACTGCCACGCCGAGATTTACACTGTCCTTCAATATCAGTTCTGTATTATTAAAAACAGAATTCAGCTTGGGATATTTTTTCAATGCCTTTACAACAGCAAAAAGAATGAAATCATTAACAGAAAGCTTCATATTCAGCCGCCTGTTCAATTCACTTCTTGCTGTCAGCAGATCTGTTAAATCAGCCTTTATATTCTGTGTAACCGGGGGAATAGTCAGATGGCTCTCAAGCATACGCTTCCCGGTTATTTTCTGTATTCCGGTCAGAGGCATATGTGAATTAAATTCATCTGAAACCTTTTCAAGGCTGTTGCCCCTGCTTCCTGTATCAAGGTCTCTTGCAAATATTTTCCCGGAATATCCGCTTCCGCTAATATCCCCGGGTGATATATTATTAGCTTCCATTATTTTTTTGGCTAAAGGTGTAGACTTCAGAGAAACAGCAGTAACATCCTTTTTCAGTATTTCACCCCATTTACCTGTTCCTTCTATATTATTAAGCTCTATTCCTTTTTCTTCTGCCGCCTTACGGGCTGCCGGTGTTGCCTTTATCCTGCAAGTTTTATCAGTCATCCTGCTTTCAGAAGAGATCACCTTTTTTACAGGCTCTTCATTCTTTTCCTCATCAGCTGCATCATCACTTTTTTCCGGTATTTTTTCCCCGGCTTCTCCAATCCAGGCAATTACTTCTGTTACCGGGACAACAGCTCCTTCATCAGAAAGTATTTTCAGAATTGTCCCGTCATAATCAGCCTCTAATTCCATTACAGACTTATCAGTCTCAATCTCAGCAACTGCTTCGCCCTTATCAACAGTATCTCCTTCATTTTTCAGCCACTTGATAAGAGTTCCCTCTTCCATAGCCATACCTGTCTTGGGCATAATAATAGGTTTTGCCATTATTCCTGTATCTCCTATAATATACTGTTGATTTCTTCTTTGATTTTATCCTCTGTGGGAACAACCTGGGCTTCCAGATTGGGGTTGTAGGGAATAGGAACGTCCAGCCCCCCCAGCCTTTTCACAGGAGCATCCAGATAAAAAAATGCATCGCTTTCCGCAACAACACTGGCAAGTTCCGCTCCATACCCGCATGTCTGGCAAGCTTCATAGACAACAAGGACTTTACCTGTTTTTTTCACAGACTCAATTATTGCTTCCTTATCAAGAGGAACAAGCGTTCTGATATCTATAACCTCAATTTCAGTGCCATTTGCAGCAAACTCTTCAGCAATTGAAAGACATCTGGGAACCATCCGTCCATAAGTTACTATAGTAAGGTCTGAACCAGCTCTCTTCACATCCGCCTTTCCAAGCGGTACTACATAATCATCATCCTCTTCTGGAACCTCCCCCTTTGTCCTGTACAACAGCTTCTGTTCGAGAAACACTACAGGATTATTGTCTCGGATTGCTGATTTAAGAAGTCCTTTTGCGTCATAAGGAGTAGAGGGGATTACAACTTTAAGTCCCGGAACATGAGAAACCCAGGCTTCAAGACTCTGGCTGTGCTGCTCGGCTGCCCCTGTACCGGATCCTCCCGGAGCCCTGAGAACCATGGGAACAGCGCCCTGACCTCCAAACTGGAACCTGTTTTTTGCTGCCTGGTTTGCAAGCTGTTCAAGAGCCAGCGTAATAAAATCGCTGAACATGATCTCGACAATTGGTCTCATTCCAGTCATTGCAGCTCCTGCCGCGCAACCTGTTATTGCAAGTTCGGATATAGGTGTATCAATAATTCTTTCATCGCCGAATTCCTCGAACATTCCTCTGGAAACACCGAATGCTCCCCCGTAAATCCCTACATCTTCCCCCATAAGAACAATATTATTATCTTTTCTCATTTCTTCGCTCATTGCTTCGTTTACAGCCTGAGCATATGTTATCTCTCTCATCTATATCTCCTTAATCTGCAAAAACATCATCAAAAATATTTTCTATTTTTGGCTCAGGACTTTTTTCTGCATACTCGACAGCATCTTCAACATCTTTTGCAGCTTTCTTATCAAGCTCATCCAGTTCCTTATCAGTCAGAATTTTCCCGGAAACAAGATATTTCCTGTACCGTTTTATCGGACATTTCTTCTTCCATTCATTAACTTCTTCTTTTGTTCTGTAAAGCTGGGAATCACTTTTTGAATGCCCCATCCAGCGGTAAGTATTGAGAACCATCAGCATCGGTCCGTTTTCAAGAACATATTCCCGGCCTTTCTTTGTTTCTTCATATATAGTCATGATATCGTTTCCATCAAGGGAAACACCTTTCATCCCATAGGAAGAAGCCCTTACAGCTATATCCTTTATATTCATTGATTTTGAAATGCTGGTCGACATTCCATAATAGTTATTTGTACATACAAAAATCACAGGCAATTTCCAGACTGATGCCAGATTCAGTGATTCATGAAAAGCCCCTTCATTGGTTGCTCCGTCGCCGAAAAAAGAAACTGTAATATTTTTTGTTTTTCGATACTTCTGTGAAAAAGCAGATCCTGTAGCTATCGGGATTCCCCCTCCGACTACTCCGTTGGCGCCAAGAGATCCTACAGAGAAATCAGCAATATGCATGCATCCCCCTTTCCCTTTGCAGTAGCCAGTTTCCTTTCCAAGAAATTCCGCCATCATCCTTTTGATATCCATCCCCTTTCCAATTCCCTGATTATGTCCTCTGTGGGTCTGAGTTATCAAATCTTCTTTTTCAAGAGCTGAACACACTCCTACACCGGTTGCTTCCTCTCCTATGCAAAAATGAGCAGTCCCATGTACTTTGCCCTGAACAAATAAACGGGCAGCTGTTTCCTCAAATTCCCTGGTCTGCATCATTTTTAAATATAATTCTTTATGTTTTTCAACAGGAAGATCCATTTTATTCTCCTTTACATGTGTGTTACGTTATATCCATATATTACCATTTTCTTTTTATTTGTCAATTGCTAATTTATCATTATATATTTAACATATGTTATTTTTACAGCTAATTTTCCAGCTTCTATTGAAAATATGAAATTGAGAACAATTATTTACTATATTATTGATAAATATCAGCATTTCCGACTGAGGAATTCATAATCATGAACAGACTAAGGAATAGAATAACCCTGCAGCACCCGAAAGAAATGCAGAAAGAAGGGGATACCCGTGTATCAGTAAAGTATTACACTGTAAAACAGAGTATACTGAGATACGAGTTATGAATTGGTGACTTTCTTTGTAGATAACAAATTGAGGCAGTAAAACAATATCTCACAGAGAATACTGAATACCCGGCTTCAGCAGGACTATGCTTCACTTACAGTCTTTGAATTCATATATTTTTCGACATCAACCTCGTCAAGCTGCTCCGGTTTCAGATACTTTCTCCCGTATTCCAGGTATACACCTGATTTAAGAAGCAGATTGAATATTTCAGGATCAATATGACCGGTCTGTGTCATCTTATACATGATACTGATAATCTCTGAAAGGGTCTTGTCTTTCTTGTATGGCCTGTCAACAGAAGTAAGAGCTTCGAAAATATCTGCAACTGCAAGAATTCGTTCCGGGATTGACAATTCGCTCAGTGTAACCTTTCTCGGGTAGCCTGTACCGTCAACTGTTTCATGATGACTGCCCGCATATTTGGGGACATTTTTAAGATCTTCCGAAAAGGGAAGTTTTTCAAGCATTATTATTGTCTGGGCCACATGCTCGTCAATCTTGAACCTTTCCTCCTCGGTAAGCGTTCCTTTCCTTACCGAGAGGTTGTAGAGTTCTCCCCTGTTATAAAGATGCTCTGGTACCCTGAATTTAAAATCATATAAATCATAGCAGTCCTGACCAAAATTCTCCCTCTCAATAATAAGTTCCCTTCTGTCGCTGATAAGGTGTTCAAGGGCAGGAAGATCAGCACGGCTGTCATATTCAAGCTTCTCATGCCTCTGAGCCTCTGACCAGCTTAAACCGAGCCTGTTGTCAAAAAACCTGAGCCATTCAGTTGATGCTATTCGGTCAAGTTTTTCAAGGCTCTCATCGCTCATATACTCAGTGCCAATATTGCATTCTGCTATAAAAGCGAAATCTTCATAAAGCTGTTTTTCCCTTTCCCTGAGAACAGCATCTTCTTTTTCAGGATCAGCGCCTCCCAGGACTGCTTCATGACGCTTAATTACAGCATCACGCAGCAGCACTTCGAATCTTGTCCTGATTTCATGTATCCTGTTGTATATTGTTTCAAGCTTGGTAGCCTTATCTATGACATATTCAGGTGTTGTTACCTTGCCGCAGTCATGAAGCCATGCAGCAGTTTCAAATTCCCTCTTCTGAAAAACATCCAGATTGTATGATTCAAACGGTTTTTCATCAGATTTTTCAGCTGCCAGGGAAAGCATTTTTGCAATTACCGGAACCCTTGCACAGTGTCTTGCTGTATAAGGGCTCTTGGCATCAATTGCAGATGCAATAAATTTCACAAGGTCATCAAACAGCTTCTTCTGCCGCTCAAGAAGGTTCCAGTTCTGGATTGCTACAGATGCGGCAGAGGCAAGAGCTTCCACAAATCCGTGAATATCTTCATGAAAAGGGATTATTTCACCGGTTAACAGGTCCTTGGAATTAATAAGCTGCAGTGCACCCAGCACCTTGTTGCTTCCCCTGAGTTTCAAAGGTACAGTCAGAAAGGAAACTGACTTGTAGTTATTGAATTTATCAAACTCCCTTGTTCCGGAGAAGTCATATTTATCATTATGATACGCATCAGGGATATTTTCTGTTTTCTTGCTGAAAAAAGTATTTGTAACAACATTAAAGTGATTCTCACTCCCGTCTTCGTTATAAAGCTGAACAGGGTGCATTGTTATGGGATTGCCGCTTGTTCCCCCCTGGCTGAAGCCCAGCCTGTCATTCAGAACAATAGTAAATTCAAGAAACCTTTCACTCTCATCAAGCAGGTAAAGACTTCCCCCTTCGGCATGAGACAGCTGCTTCGCCCCAGACAGAATCATTTCAGAAAGTTTCTTGATATCAAATTCAGCCGACATGGCTATTCCCATATCCACAAGCATTTCAAGCTTTTTAAGTGTTTCATGAAGCCGGGCTGTTCTTTCAGCGATTGTAGCCTTCATTACTGTAAACCCGGAAGCAAGCTTGTTAAACTCATAAATCGGGGTCGTTACCTTGAGCTCCCCGTCAAATTTCATCTGCCCGACAAGCTCTGCATCTGCTGTCAGCTCAATAAGGGCAAGTGCCAGTCTTTTCGACAGAAATATAACGACAGGGACTGTTATTATCAGGATAGTCAGGGCAAATATAATAATTTTGTTCTGCATTGCAACCGCCCCCCGCATGAAATCATCAATTGGAGCAACAGACATAAACACAAGCTTTCTATTAATTGCGATGTCCCATATTTCTGACTGGAAAAGAACATTGTTATCAACTATTTCAACAGGTTCTGTAAATATTTTTTCCGATTCAGGATTAATTTCATCTGCAATTTTAAAAAATCTTTTTATCTCTTCCGAAGAGGCAATTTCCTTCCTGTCATCTGTAAAAAGAGCTATTCCTCCGTTTTCTGATATTTTCTGATCCGCTACAAATAAGGAAAGATGTGATATGGTAAGATCAACTCCAACAACCCCGCTCCCCCCCGGAATCCGGCTGGAAACAGTGATTCCCGGCTGTTTAAGAGAATTAAATACATAAGGACTTGAAAGTACAGGTTCATCATATTCAAGTGCCTCAATATACCATCCCCGCTCCCGGTGTTCATAATTGAAATCATCAGATGTCCCGCCCCTGGTTATCTCCCCTCCTGAATTAACAAAAGAAAAGGTCTGAATCCTGTATTTCCCCTGAGCATATACAGTCCTCACAATAAGTTCTGTATCATCAGGCGCATCATGTGCTTTTTTGACAAGAGGGCGGTCCTTTGCGTTTATTACCTGGAAAAAACTTCCGTCTTCAAGGCCGATATAAACGGAATAAAATGCGCTGTATTCATGAAGCATTCTGGAGAAAAAGAGAAAAGCAGGGTGTTCTATACCACTTTCCGAGACCGGAGGGACATCTATATCAGGGATTCTTGCAGTCATTGATGATAAATGAAGCGCAGGCTGAAGAAGAGTCTCTGTCCTTTCAAGAGCTGTGAGACTTGAGACTTTGAAATTATTAGCAGCTGATTCATTTGCAGAATCACGTGCAACTGAAAGTATCATTGATACAGTTGTAAGCGCCATTACAGAAATAATAACTAGAACACCTGTAACAACTGTTATATGATACCGCACTTTTTTACCAATAATATACTGTATTAATTTCATTACCTAAAATTATAGAATTTAAAAAATCAGTATGCAAATTTTTATAATGCAGAGTGTAGCAGGTATTATTATGCCCTTTAGGGTACAGATGAGTTTCATCCATGAAACGCACCGGGCTTATCAGATATCCATGTCTGCCCGGTGTACACCTGCGCCGTACCGCAGGTATTATTATGCCCTGTAAGGTACAGGTGAGTTTCATCCATGAAACTAAAAAAGGCTGAAGCAGTATGCCTCAGCCTTTAATATTAAATTAAAATGATATTCTGTTATTCTTCGATAATAAGAAGAGTTTTAGGATCAAGCATGAGATGTAGCTCATCTTTAATTTCACTGTCATGATCTTTTACAATATCCATCCTGATGCTCTGATCTTCATATTTCAATGTAAGTACAACATCAAGTTTTGATACAAGACCTTTGATTTCCACAGGAAAATTTTCTTCATCAAAAATCGGCTCTTCTCCTTTGAGAGAAACACTGAACCAGATTTCAAGATCAAGTTTTTTTGCAAAATCCTTAATCTTTCCAAGACCTTCGTCTGAAATATTATCGAAATCAAATCCGTCAACTACAACTGAATTTGCCTTGAAATTACCGCCTACAATCATAGCTTCAAGACTCTTGAGAATCTGGGATATTTCAACACCATCCTGGCTGAAATTCATGATTACTCTGTTCTTGATAATTTCATCATGAACTTCCACTGCATTCTCAAGTTCTCTTTTCTTTGATATTTCATTGAAAATATCTTCATACCAGCTGATTATATGATCTGTTCTTTTAGAAAAAGATACATGAATCACATGTCTTTCTCTTAAAAGCTTATCAGTCGCAATATGTACAAGACATGCTGTTTTACCAACACCTTTTCTTGACGCAATTACACCGATATTTCCTTTGCCTACACCGCCCTGTATGGATCTTTCAAGAATCCTCAAGGGACTTCTGTTTATCAACTCTGATTTAACCATTCTTTGATCTCCTCATCATAATTTTACTACACTATATTGTAGCTGACCAGTTATTTCTTGTTCTTCTCCTGGAACTCCTTGATCAGTTCCTCCTGGATACCTTTCGGAACTTTACCGTGTTTGTGGAACTCCATTGTGAACTCAGCTTTACCCTGTGTAAGAGACCGGAGTGTAGTTGAGTAACCGAACATCTCACTTAAAGGGACTTCAGCTTCTACTGATGAGTAGTTTCCGTCTTCTACAGAACTTATAATAACACCTCTTCTCTGGTTGATACTTCCGAAGATGTTACCCTGGAATTCTGTAGGACCTTCTACAGTAACTTTCATGATAGGTTCAAGGATTTCAGGTTTGGCTTTTTCATAAGCCTGTTTGAAAGCACCGATTGCTGCTGACTGGAAAGCCATATCTGATGAGTCAACAGAGTGTGACTGACCATCATTGATTGTACATTTAACTCCGACAACAGGAAAACCGATTAGTCTTCCCTTCTTGAGAGAAGCCTGAAATCCCTTGTCACATGCAGGAATATATTCAGTCGGGATTTTACCACCCTTAATCTCATTGACAAATTCGTAGTGTCCCTCTGTAAGAGGTTCCATAAAACCTACAACCTTACCGTACTGACCTGAACCACCTGTCTGTTTCTTGTGAGTATAATCAAAATCTGCTCTCCTGCTGATTGTCTCTCTGTAAGCTACCTGAGGCATACCTGTTTCAACTTCAGCCTTGTACTCTCTCTTCATTCTTTCGATATAAACTTCGAGGTGAAGCTCACCCATACCCTGGATAATTGTCTGATTTGACTCATCATCCACATATGTCCTGAATGTAGGGTCCTCTTTTGTAAATCTGTTGAGAGCTTTTGCCATGTTGTCAGCAGCCTTCTTATCAACAGGATTGATTGCAAGAGTAATTACAGGCTCAGGAACAAACATTGATGTCATAGAAAGGTTGAGACCTGTCTTACAGAATGTATCGCCTGATGCACAGTCAATACCGAAGAGAGCAACAATATCGCCGCATCCTGCTTCTGTGATATCTTCTGTCTTGTCGGCATGCATTCTGATAAGCCGTCCGATTTTGAATTTTTTCTTGTTTCTTACGTTGTAAAGTTCATCACCTTTCTTCAATGTACCCTGGTAAACTCTTACATATGTGAGCTGACCGTACTGACCGTCTTCAAGCTTGAATGCGAGAGCAACAGTCGGAAGTGTAGGGTCTGATTTAAGATATACTTCTTCCTCATCGTTATCGAGGTCAAGTGCAATATTTTCAATATCCTTAGGTGCTGGAAGGTATGAGTTAACAGCATCGAGAAGAGGCTGAACACCTTTGTTTTTATATGCTGATCCGAGGAATACAGGAACAAATTCCCTGGAAAGAGTCCCTTTCCTTACAGCTTCATGTATCATTTCCTCAGGAAGATCCTCACCTTCAAGGAAAAGCTCTGCAAGCTCATCAGAGAACATTGAAAGAGCATCAATAAGCTCTTCTCTTTTTTCTTCTGCTTCTGCCATCAGTTCAGCTGGTATTTCCTTTTCAACCTTACTGATTCCGTCTTCTCCGCCGTCAAAGTAAAGAGCTTTCATTGTTACAAGGTCGATCATACCTTCATGCTTCTCTTCAAGCCCTATCGGGACCTGCATCATTACAGCATTAAGACCAAGCTTGTCTTTAAGCTGTTCCTTTACTTTGTAGGGGTTGGCACCTGTTCTGTCACACTTGTTTACAAATGCGAGTCTTGGAACATTGTATCTCTTGAGCTGTCTGTCTACAGTAATTGACTGTGACTGAACCCCGCCAACAGAACAGAGTACAAGAACTGCACCGTCAAGTACACGGAGTGATCTTTCTACTTCAACTGTAAAGTCAACGTGACCGGGAGTGTCAATAATATTTATCGGTGTGCCTTTCCATTCAACATTGGTAGCGGCTGATGCAATAGTAATTCCTCTTTCTTTTTCGAGTTCCATGGAATCCATAGTTGCACCCACGCCATCCTTACCTCTTACTTCGTGGATAGCATGAATTTTGTTGCAGAAATAAAGAATTCTTTCAGTCAGAGTGGTCTTACCGGAGTCGATATGAGCGCTGATACCAATATTTCTCAATTTGTTTTCTAAACTCATTGTTTAACCTCATTTCCTATTCTATATATTCCCTGTCCCGGGCCTTTTCACGGTTCAGACCACTTACAGGGTAAAAATCGCGCGTCTGCTTTGATGCATAAGCTAATTTATAATTAATTGCTGCAGGACTCAGCAGCACAAGATCGAAAAACACTTTATGGAGTGCTATATTACAGATTTTGCAGGTAAATTTCAAGAGTCAAACACTTTTTTTAACATCTCAGAGGAATTTAATTATTGACAAATCAAATATTTGACCCTTTCGTATGAAAATAAGGGTAAAATTACTGCACTATCAGAATATTTAAAAATCCCCCAGATAAGTATTCAGGATAAGAGCAACCTTGCCTTTGCTGATCTTTATTCCCTGGGATTTCAGTTCTGTATAAATTTCAGCATAAGTATATGATGGATTTGTTTTCTTTATAGAAAGAACCTTGTCTATTGTCTCCTGCGCTACCGGTTTCTTTGACCCGTAAATACCCTTCCTGACTGCTGCAATAAACGCAAATTTCAGTTTGTCGTAATCCTCCATAAGATTTTCATGCTGCTCCATCAGGTTTTTATGTGATTCGGAAAGAGACTCAAGATCTTTCTGGAGTTTATCAATACTGCTGTCCCTGCTGGAATTTTCAATATCAATCTTTCCCAGCTGGTTTACTATATATTCAGGGTTATGTGAGACAATATACTTAACAGGATCATCATAGGCAGCCTTCATCTTTCCGAAAAGATCTTCAGGGCTGAAATACTCTCCCCGTATCCTTACAAAAAAACGGTCTTTAAGCATTCTGAAATCATACATTGTAAATGTTCTGTGGATAAAAGAAAGCCCTGCCGGAAGATAAGGCGCGTAATCTGTTTCATCAATAATAAATTTCTCAGGAACAAGAACAGCTTCAAAACCTGTTTCGTTAAAAATAATGGAAGCATGTTTAACTTCCAGCCCTTCTATGAGTGAAAGTTCATTATAAAAACGGGCTATCACTGTTTTCTCATTCCTGCCCGGTTCTGATGCGCTTTTAAGGACAGCATTATCCATTCCCGGAATAATAATCCTGTAAAGCCCTAGTTCATCCTCGCTGATAAATTCAAATTCAATATCACCTTCTGTTATTTCCTGAGCAGGTATAAAAGCTGCGGAAAATAAAGTAAATACTATCAGTAATATTGTTATTCTTTTCATTTTTAACTCCTATAACATGATAAAAACAAGTTTTTATCATTCTCCTATTCTGCCTGAACCAGAATTCTGTCAAACGGTTTTAATTCTTTACCCGACACATCAGTTCCGGGCTCACCGCCGTTGAAATGCAGAAGTCTTGCCAATATGACATTTTCTTCCCTGTAGAATTCTATTTCACCTACAAGCTCACTGTCTGTCCGGAATACATATCCCCTGTCGCCTTCATTTACTTCAAGGACCCGGTTCATATAAACAGATATCCGGTCATTGTTTTCAACAAACAGGATATAGCCGCTTACACCTGTTTCGCTGATATAGTAATCAAATGCTGATGAAAATGATGATATAAACTCATTCCTGAGCTTCAGCGATTCAGCACTTCTTTTCCATCCTTTTTCATAGCTGTTGATTATACTGCTGCCTCTCTCATAAAGCCGGTCAAGAGCTTCAGGTACTGAATTTTCATACTCAACCCTTTTCAGCCTTTCTATGATAATTTCAATATCTGAAGCATCATTCCTCACCCCGTTTATTTCATCAGCTGACAGTATTTTATTTTTATCAAGGATAAGAACATTCGCATCATCTGCCAGTTCAGGGAAGACAGCTTCTCTCCTGTCAGAAAGAATGGAATTATATTCCTCTTCAAAAACAGGGTTGTATTTCTGATACATCTCATCCAGCTCGTTCTTGTGGCGGTTTTTAAGAACAGATACAAGCCGCCTGTTATCTCTTTTCAATGTTGAGATTTCCCTGTCATACCGGCTTTCCATATCATCCATCCGGGTCTCGTACATGTTTACAGTATTTTCCATTTCAAGTTCAGCTTTTTTCTGCTGATTGTTGAGAAGTTCCTCCTGTTTTCTGGCCTGTTCAAGAACTGTGGCATCATAGGAGGCTATTGCCTTTTCAATTTCACTTATTTCCTTTTCCTTCTCTTCAATCTTTTTGCTGTATTCCTTATCAAATGAAGCAACAGTCCGCGATTCCCGCCGCCTTAAAACAGCAAGCTCTTTGTTTTTTTCCTCATCACTCTTATTGCTTTCCCGCACAATCAAAGAATCTCTTTCCCTCTGGCTTTTTGCTTCTGAAACTGAAGCGCTGTATTCTTCCTTTAAAGCCTTCAGCTCGTTACGCGCTCTTTCCAGCTTCTGTTCATAGTTTTTTGCTACATCAAGAATATCCTTGAGGTTAACATCTTCAAAATCCTTTATTTCAATAGGAACAATTCTTCCTGATGCCTGAATATACCTGGTTACAGCATAGGCTGTACCGACAAATACAATTAAAAAAACGAGTATTGTAATTATTACAAGGTAGTTCCTGTTTTTTTTGGTGGCAGCAAACTCTTTCTCAAGGTCATAAAGGTCTTTGCTCCCTATTTCCAGGTTTTTCCAATCAAGAAATGTTTTTCTGCTCTGACTTACTATATCTTTTACTTTTCTGTCATTGTCCATATTCCATTCCATCCTTCCGGCGGAGTCCTGCCGGAAATTCTTTCTATGAATACGTCAGCGGCAGGAAGACGTGAAATTGAAAAATTCTTTTCCGCGCTTCTCCAGTCACCTCTATAATATTCTTTAAGTGCTGTGTTGTATGTTTTAAGTTTCGCTTCAAGTTCATCATCAAGTGTATCCACCTGAACAGGCCAGAATATTTTCTTGCCTGTGTTTTTCCCTTTTACCTTAACTATATCGAGTTCCTGAAAATAGTAGTCTTCAGTATACTCCGAAGCATCATCCCTGATATATTCCGAACATATTACAGGGACCTTATATATCCTGGTAAGTCCTTCCAGACGGGAAGCAGAGTTTACATTATCTCCGATAACTGTGTTTGTCATACGCTCATTGGAGCCGATATTTCCGTAGAAAACCTCTCCTCCGTCAATCCCGACTCCGACTTCAATGAGAACTGCCTTGTATACAATTTCCTCAGCCCTGGTAAGAGCGCCTCTTCTCCTTACAATCTCTTCCCTTTTTTCAATCATCTTTTTCCTGAGATCCGCAGCTACTTCCTGGATCCTGTATGATGACTGTAGAGCTTCAACCGACTTGTTTTCCGCAAGATCGTCAAATGTTCCGAAGATTGCAAGAAGAGCATCCCCGATAATTGATCCTACAATACCCTCTTTCCTGTGGACTTCTTTTATTGCATTCTGATAATGCATATTAATGAGATTGATAATATCTGTCCCAAGAACTTCTGTCATATTTGTAAACTGCTTGATATCGGAAAAAATAATTGTCAGTTCCTTGGAAGAACCTTCAAGACGGATTTGTTTTTCCCGGTATGCCTTTTTAACAACATCAGCAGTTACAAATTTCCTGAATATTGTCATAAGGTTATCTATATTGCTGGAAAGTGAATTAAATGACATTCCCAGCAGGGTAATATCATCATTGGGAGCATCGCCAAGATCAACAAGGCCGAATTTCTGCTCTTCCCTCATCTTCATTATCTGGTCAGTCATGCGCGGGACAAACCTCAGGATATGGCTGACAAGATAGATTCCCAGGGCGCTGCATATTATTGTAATGAAAATAATTATTATTGATATCCTGATAAAGACAACCCTGGTCTGGTGGTAGAATTCATTAACTTCTTCAGCCCTTACAAGATAAGCATCCCACTTCCGGTTGTATTTTGTGACTCCGAAAAATTCACTGCTGCCTATCATGAAGTTAAGAGAATCTTCCTCTTTATTTTCTTTTTTCAGCTGACTGATTTTCGCATCCAGACCGGCAAGATCTTTTTTTACCGGGGCTTTACCGGGTGATTTACTGAAAAGGATTTCCCCGTTCTGTGAAAGGCCAAGAAAGACAGATCTCTCACCTTTCAGCTCCTTGAGAGCCCTTTCCCCGATATACCCCAGAGCTTCTTCTCTGTTCTGATTATAGGTGAAAATTTCATACTGGTTATTGCAGAAAGTATGAAGATCTTTGAGGTCCCGGACCAGAAGCTGATTCATAAGCTTTATCTGGACACCGCGGTTGAGAACGAGATTGATATAATTTGTAGTAAAATTTGAAAGCAGAAGCAATATTATGAACAATCCGGTAATTTTGATAGTTATCGGGACTACTCGTGTCCCCCTGATGCTGTAACCGATCAGGCGTTTTAGTTTATTACCCATTATATTATCCGATTACAACCATTTTATGGTACTTCTGCTGTAAAAGCAATTAAATAAATTCTGCAGCAATTACTCAAAATATAACCAGACATGGTTTCAGCCTTATAAACGGCATATGCCTCTTTATCTATAGCATATAAGGAAATATTTCCGGCTCAAACAGAAAAAATCTGCGGATTCTGCTTATTCATCACCGATACAATTAAAAACATAAAAACAATAACCTGATGTTATCAAACCTTTGACAGCTGTTGTATAAATCCTCTTTTTTTGGTTATATAGCTGTGAAAGCAGTGACTGTTTTTTTATTTTATTTTACTGGAGAAATACTATGTATGTCGTATGTCTTGATCTTGAAGGGGTTCTGGTCCCTGAAATCTGGATCAATGTTGCCCTGAAAACAGGAATTGAAGAACTCAAACTTACTACAAGAGATATTTCAGACTATGATGTTCTTATGAAGAAAAGAATCGGTATTCTTGATGAGCACAACCTGAAACTCAAAGATATCCAGGATGTAATTACTACAATGGATCCTCTTGTGGGAGCATTTGATTTTATTGAAAAACTCAGGGAAAACACACAGGTTGTAATACTTTCAGATACATTCCGACAGTTTGCAAAACCTCTCATGAAAAAGCTTGCATGGCCGACTCTTTTCTGCAACGATCTTATTGTCAACAGCGATGATCAGATTACCGGTTACAAACTCAGGCAGAAAGACGGTAAAAAGTTTGCTGTACAGGGATTTCATTCAATGGGCCTCAAGGTCGCGGCATCAGGAGATTCCTATAACGATCTTTCAATGATAAAAGAAGCTGACGGGGGAGTTCTGTTCTGCCCGCCTGAACAGATTGTTCTTGATAATCCGAATCTGCCTGTTGCTCATAATTATGAAGAGCTCTTCAGACATATATCCAATATAATTGCTGAATAGCCTTTAAAAACAGAGTAATTCAGTCAATTCAGGCCCGGCCGCTTCTGAGGGGAACCCTTAAAAACGGCCGGGTTTTATTTAGTCCTGTTTTTTCAGAAAATCAAGCAGAATATTAAATTCTGACTCAACTACCGGGATAAGGCTTCCTGATTCTTCTTTGTTTTTTTCTTTTGCACTTTTTTCAAGCAAGGCTGCTGCATCTCCAAGACGTTCCATAGAAAGGTTGAGCCCGCCCCCCTTGATGGAATGGGCTTCCCTGGTAAGATCCTCATATTTTTCCGATTCGAGAAGCTCCTTCATTATTGCAAGCTGCCCGGTTACCCTGTCCCTGAATTCTGCAAGAACCTCATCAAGGACCTCTTTTTCTCCCATGAAAGTTTCAAGCGCTGCATTGTAATCAAAGACAACCCTGCCTGTGTCAGCGGCAATCTCATCAGTTTCCTCAGAAATACCAAGATCAGATATTTTCGGATCATCAACTATAATCTCATCAAGCTCTTCAGAATCATCTGCAATTTCAAGTTCTTCGAGCTCTGCAACTTCTTCATCTCTGAGAAGCCACTTGTTTATTACAGGGAAGAGATCTCCCTTCTTAAACGGCTTGGTCAGGAAATCATCCATCCCGGCATCTATACACTTGTTTTTTTCACCGGCAACAGCATTGGCTGTCACCGCAATTACAGGAGTCTTCACCCCTTTTTCCCTGATTTTCTCAGTTGCCTGAAAACCGTTCATCACAGGCATCTGTATATCCATGAATATCAGGTCAAAATCATCTGAATCAACAGCATCGGAGGCTTCCTTCCCGTTGTTGGCAACTACAACATCGATATTCAGGTTATTGAGAATCGTCTTGAAAAGCTTCTGATTGACATAATAATCTTCCGCCAGGAGAACTTTTTTCCTGTTTGAAGCAAGGAGTTCACTTATAATTTTCTGTTCAGCCTCGGTATCATCACTCTGGGGAGTATCAAGATCAACCACAATGTCGAGTGCCTTGAAAATAGCCTTGTAAAGCTCCCACTTTTTAACCGGCTTGTTAAGATACTCATTGAACCAGTTCAGAAGCTTCATTTTAGCCTCATCGCCGCTCTTTCCCACAGGAGTCATCAGTATTTTATTAATATCACTGAAATTTTCATCAGCATTAAGCTCTCCTGCAAGCTGCCATCCGTCCATTCCAGGCATTTTTTTGTCAATTATTATAAGGTCAATTTTTTCATAGGTTTTATTCTCTTTCATTTTAAGAAAATCAAGAGCTGCCCGGCCTGAGACTGCTTCATATACTGTCGCACCAAGTTCCTCAACATATTTCCTTATCTGCTTCCTGCTCCTTGTATTGTCATCAACAATAAGAACTTCAAAATTATCAGGGAGCTTGTCAGGGGGAAAATACTTCTTAGTAGTACTCTCAACCTCTTTTACCGGAAAGGCAAACCAGAAAACAGAACCCTTACCCTCAATACTGTCTACACCTATCTTACCTTTGAAGAGGTGGACAAGATTCTTGCATATTGAAAGCCCGAGGCCTGTTCCTCCGTATTTCCTGGTTACAGATGAATCAACCTGGGAGAAAGACCTGAAAAGCTTGTCCTTCCTGTCTTCAGGTATACCTATTCCTGTATCACGAATGGAAAACTGCAGAACAGCACGGCCTGATACCCTTTTTGCAACAGAGCAGCTTATAGCGATTTCCCCTTTTGAAGTAAATTTAATCGCATTGTTAAGGAGATTTATTATTATCTGCCTCAGCCTTACAGGGTCTCCTGTTACTATTTCAGGGACATCAGGTGCAATGGATAATATAACTTCAAGATCCTTTTTATGGGCTTCCATAGATATCAGTGATACTGCCGCTTCAAGAGTTTCATAAAGATCAAATGCAATTTTTTCAACAACAAGCTTGCCTGCTTCAATCTTTGAAAAATCGAGAATATCATTTATCAGATTAAGAAGCACCTCGGCTGAAAAGAAAATCTGCTGACCGTATTCCTCCTGCTCGACATCAAGAGCTGTCTCGAGGAGAAGTTCTGTCATACCCATGATTGTATGGAGCGGAGTCCTTATCTCATGGCTCATGTTTGCAAGAAATTCAGATTTTGTTTTTGTAGCCTGTTCTGCAAGCTGTTTTGCCGCTTCAAGCTTGCCGTGGTCCTCTTTCAGTTCAGTAATATCTTCGAAATAAGCTATGAAAAGCTTTTTCCCTTCATATTCAGAACCTGATGAGAGCCTTATCTTGACCCATTTTTCAACAGGTCCGGAAGAACTGTACAGATATTCGAATTTGCTCTTAAACAGAGAATCATTTTTTACTTTTTCGAATTCAGCAGAAAAGGCCTGGTAAAATTCCTTCTGAAAACATCCGGATACAGAAGAACCTGAAAGATCCTCTGTATCACAGAAAATATAATTAAGCAGAGATTTATTATGGACAATAATTTTCTCTTCTTCATCAAAAATAATAATTCCGTAGCTGGAATTTAGAAAAAAATCAAAAAGACTTTTATCAAGCGCTTTCATCTAACCTGCCTTAATAATGATTAAATACCAAGACTCAGTACTTCTGCTGTTTTTCTCTGGATTGCATCCGGTTTAAGAGGTTTTATCATATAGCTTTTTACACCCAGGTTTACAGCTTTGAGAACTGTCTCCTTTCTTGAAAGTGCGGACAGAACAATTACAGGATTTACTATATTATTTTCCCTCAGATAATTAAGCACAGTAAAACCATCCATTTCCGGCATCATAAGATCGAGAAATACAAGGTCATATTTATTGTCAGCAACTGTATCGACAAATTCTTTCCCGTTTTCAAAAAGAGATATATCCCATTTCAGGTTCCTGAAAACTGTCTTGACCAGCTGCCTGATAACAAGGTCATCATCAACAATTGCAATACGGATATCATCTCCGAATGTCTCAAGCTCCATGAAAGTTTTTTCATTGTCAAACCGCATCTGAAAATTATCGCTGTCTGCACTGCCATGTTCATTGGCAAGAAGTGCTTCACCGACAATCTTGTCCTGCGCAAAACTGTCCCCCTTGATTCCTATCAGATCATCAAGCGCCTGGCTCAGATTTGCAGTCAGCCCGATTTTCCTGAATTCGGGAGTTGACTTTACATATTCCTTTACAACATCAGAATTTGTAAGGATCCTGATATGCTCCGGTTTATCTCGGCTTTTTTCCAGTATTGTATCAAGCAGTGCCCTGAGCTTGTAAATCTGCTTGTCATCAATATCAAGACCGCTCATCATCAGAAGGAATTTGGGAACTGCAGCCTGATAAAGCTTGATAAGCTCATCAATTTTATATCTCAGGAGTTCGATCTTTTCTGTATTAAGCCCTTTTGCAACTTCAAGAAACAGTATTTCATCATTGTAATGGGCCTCGATTATACATGGTGTGTCATCAACTTCTATTGTTACACCTGTCACTTCTGTTATCCCCTTGAAAAGTAGATCCATCTTCACAGGCTTGGGAAATATTTTTTTCACACCGAATTTTGCGAATTCAGCAATTTTTCTCTTATCTATTTTATTAGATATAAGGATAACATCTGTATCTTTGGTATTTGGATTTGAATGCTTCTCTGTGAGTATCTCCTGGCAGCTCTTTCTTGAAAGCAGGTGGTCCATGATTATAAGGTCAGGAAGAACTTTCCTGAGCTTGAGAGACCCGTCAAGACCGTTAACCCCATATTCGACTTCAAAATTATGTTCAGTAAATTTTTTCCCGAGATACTCCCTGAACATCTCGGATTCATCAATTATCAGTACTTTTTTCAACTTTTTCCTCCGTCTCAATTTTAAATATGTCTGAAAGGACCTCCCTCGTAACTGCATAAAGAGGAGGAATTCCCTCTGAAAGCTCCATTTTCATAGACAGCTGATTTCCTTCCGCGGCAGGAAGATCAGACACATAATAATAAAAATTCATAGGTATCTTATCAGGAATCAGACCATACTGCCGGGCTTCGACAATCTGGCGCAGATAAAAAACACCTTCCATCTCAAGACCAATGCTTCCCCACATATGCCTGTAAAATGAAAGCATCATCCTGTTCTGAAACAATGTCCCTGCAACTGTCAGCATGGGCCCCTTATATATTTTACGGCCGGGCAGTCTTTTTTGTAAATCATTTATTCTGTCAATCGCCCTGTTTTCCACCGGGAGGAATAAATCTTCAGACTGCTCCACAAACGCTGTGGGAAGAAGAATATCCCCCCTGCTTCCTACAAGGGAACCGGTTTTTCCCAGAATATTTATACTGCCGATATTTTTTCCGAAAAGGAGAAGCAGGTTCCGCATTATCTCCCCGGCCTGCTCGCCGAATGCATAGTCAATATTAAGAATAATTGATTCTGAATCTGATGGGATCTGCCCCACTCCCGGATCAATTTTCTTGTCCTTGAGCTTTTTAAGGCTGAAAAGCTGAACCTTGATGCCTGTGGAGGCTGTCCTGTCCAGAGTAACTATCCCTTCAGGAAAATTTACTTTTGATTTTTTCTTGATATTTTTTTCAGGACTTCGTTCGCCTTTCCTGTCTGTATTATCATACTCATCTCCCACCTGCTCCGGCTGGTTCTCTTCTTCATCTTCCGGTTCATAATCCTTGAGAAGAGCATAAAGGGTATCAAACCTGTTGTCCCATTCCTCATTAAGCGCTGGATGCCCCGACTCTCTTCCCCATTCAATTATTGTATCAATGCTTTCAGAGAGATCAGGATTCAGGCAGTTAAGCACAGAATGTGTATTGCTGCTGATAATATGGATCTTTATATTTTCCGGAAGTTCGGTGGGATTGAACCCTGTCAGTTTTCTTGCAGCATCACCGATCTGGGAAAGCCACATTTCAGAACGCCTGGTATTATAGAGATCCACCTGTTTTTTAATTATCAGGCTGAATATTCCGCTGTGTGTCAGGACTTTGAAAACCTGTTCCAGTGTATCGTCCGGCCATATTATTTTAAGCCCCTCAACTTCATCATTATTAAAGGGAAGATAATTATAAAGCTTTTTCTCCTCTTTAGGCGATTTATTATCTGAGTTGAGATACTTCTTAAGCATGAGTATAAGCTTGTAGTCAGACAGCCTTCTTCTGATCTTTTCCGATTCAACAGTAAAGACACATAGACAGGTTATAAGGTCGAGAATATCTGATATACCGGGCCTGTAAAGCATCATTGTCTGGCCGGGAAGCATTTTCCATCCCCGCCTTCTCCGTGCCTGGGCAGGAACAGGGCTGAAAAGCTTCCATGGTTCGGAATAGTGCTCGTAAAGCTCATCTATGAGAATATATATGAAGTTTTCCGTTACATTGCAGGGAAGCCGTTTTACAGCATAGTCAAGGGCCTGAAAATCAATTACTTCAGTATCAAGCACTTTTGAATGAAGAGCAGGCTCCATTGCCTTGTAAAAAGGGATCAGGTCCTGAATTTCAATATGCTCTCTTGTAAGCCCCTGCACAACTTCAGCCTTGAACCTGTCAAAAGCTGCAAAAATCCCCTGCTTGTCTCTCAGGATGTTGCTCATTGTTTTTGAGAACTGCTTTGATGTGTGAAGAAGGTTTCTGAATTTCTTTCCCGACAGGCTGTAGCACTTTATGTCTGAAAGAGCCCTGACTGTCGAGAGACGCTTCTGATTGAAAATAGCAGACCGTTCACCGAAATAGTGCCCCCCTGTTATTACATTAATCCTGTTTTCTGTACCATCCTCTTTCTCATCTACAGTTTCGACAACACCTCTGCTGAGAATATAGACAACATCATCAGAATCCCCTTTCCGGTAAATTATATCGCCTTTGTGATATTTATTTTCCTTCAGTTCTGATACCAGTCTGTCTTTTTCCCTTGCAGAAAGAAACCTGAAAGGCATTATCCTGTCAAGGAGATTAAACAATATGGTTCTGTCTTCAATTTTATTCAATTCTGTTTTTCCTGGTTTTAATTATACTACAGAAATATAATATCCTGTAATCAGGCAGAGACTGAAAAACAGCCTCTGCATTTTTTTATCTAGAATTTATAGCTGAATTTTCTCAAGAGAGATTTTCTGTCTTCCTTGTCCTTGTCAGTTTCAATACCTTTTGGAGAAAATCCGTCTATAACACCTGCAACGCCTCTTCCCTGCTCCGATTCAGCAATAATTGCCTGAAGAGGATTGGCTGTTGCGGCAAATATTCCCACTATTTCCTGGCAGTTCTGAATCTGCGTCAGAACATTTATTGGAAATGCATTTCTAATATACAGAATAAATGTATGGCCGGCAGCAACTTTTTCCGCATTGCCGGCAGCTGCCTTGACAAGCTCATCAGAATTCCCCTCAGTTCTTATCAGGCAGGGACCTGATGCTTCACAGAAAGCAAGTCCGAATTCAATTCCCGGAACTGAACCGATAAGAATTTCAGAGACATCTTCGACTGTCTTGATAAAATGAGACTGTCCGAATATAACATTACAGTTTTCCGGAATATCAATCTGTACTGTACTTAATTTTAAATCCATAAATTATTCTCCGTTTTTTTTACTATACTCCCCTTATACAACGGGGTAAATGTTTTTTTTCGCATCTCCGCATGTCGTGTTTTATATGCAGGGTAAAAAGCTGCTGCTGCACCGGAATTAACCGGAACCAGCTTCTGAAGCAAAGACTGGATATTCCTGTCCTCTTGTTTTCAGGAATACTGATCCTTCAGAGAACACGGTATACTCTGAGGAGCTGCTCTTTAATCAACAATCCCTTTGTCACCGGTTCCGGCGGGTACTGTTTTTTTGCAGGCAGCGGGGGATCAGACCCGGCCTGCGAATAAAAGCTCTCTAATCTGAATAATTCCGCCATATCGAGGCTGCAAATCAGCCGAACAGGGTAATGCAAAAAAACTCCCCGGATATAGCTGTCAGGCCTTGCATCAGGGGAGTTTTTTTACTGATATTATTACTGCATGTAAACTGTTTACATAATCAGGTCAAGATTAACTTCTGATGCAGTACATGGAACACCAATACCCCAGTTTTCAAGCACTGCAGGATGAACCTCGCCCATAATACCTACAACTTTGCCGTCTGACACTATGTTTGCACATCTTCCCGGTATAAACCTGGGGTCTTCAGCCTCTTCCAGCTTGTAATCTTTGGAAAGATAGAAAAAGAGAGCTGAAACCTGTGAACTTACACTGTTGAAGTTGGCACTTCTGTCGGCAGAGAGAAATCCGAGTGAGTTTATTGTACTCACACCGTAGTTTTCCTCATCGTTGATAAGAGCAATCTTTCCGGTTTCAAAAATATTGTGAGGATACACAGCATTACCGGAAACAGACTCGGAATTGAGAAGGCACGGTATTACAGAAGGTCTCACATATTCAAAATTCTCACTCATCGGGTTTGAAATCTGAACAGTATCCTTCCCTTCAATATTCATCTTTGCAATATAGTCCTTACCTGATCCGAGGTAGTTGTAGACCATTTCCTGGAATCCCAGGCCAACAAGAATATTCTTTACTTCCCTTGCAAAAAGAGATTCAGGAGTAAGAGCACCCTTTGTAAAATCGTCAGGCATTATCTGGTTGAAGTTAGCCATACCCTTGCCGATCATGATGTCTTCAATAATATCCACAGGGTGGAGAAAGTCGTTTCTGTATTCTGCAGGGTAGAGCTTAAGAATATCTCCCTTTACTTCTATCTTGCATCCCAGCTTTTCACCGAGATCAGCTGCCTGCCGGGGAGTGAAATTCTCACCGAGGAGCTTGTTGACATATGCTATTTCAACTTCAACCGGCTCCTGGAAATAGAAAGGTACAGTTACCTCTTTTCCGAGAGGAGTGTCATAGGGATAGACTGTTTTTACAGGGAGTATTTCATATCCTGCATCTGCAAGGTCGCATGCAACAATTGATGCTGCAAGCACGAGAGAATACTGCTCTGTTCCTGTCATCTCAATGAAAAGCTCTTTATCTCCGACTTCTACAGCTCCGAGATCGTTGCTGTTGATAATTGGAGGAAAGCTTAATGTGGCACCTTCTGATCCTGTTATATGGGGATATTTTTCAAAACCTTCAACAATATGTCCATATTCCTGCCCCTTTGGATGATCTTTAAGAATTTCCTTCAATGACATTTCCCTGTCAAATGTAAGGGGAACAAATTTAGTCGCATCAGGATCAGCTGCATTGTATTTTACAGGGTATGAGAAGAGGTCACTTCTATAGACACCCATTGCAATTGCTTTTCTCTTCTGGCCGAAGTTCCAGCAGAGCTTCTCCTGTGTCTGTATAATATCCTTGAGTGAGGAATCATCAATCCCTTTCCCCCGGATCGCAAACGCGGCAATATAGGGTCTTATGTTTTCAAGACCGGGATCAACTTCAATTGTTCTGCCGCCGCAGTCTTTCACATCACCTTCTTTTGAGAAGAAAGGATATTCAGGTCTCATCCCCCCGAGGTAAACTCTGAGCTGACGTCCGAGTCCTGCTGTAGACCAGAGGTCAGGCCTGTTTGTATCGTTAAGCTCGATTTTAAGGATATCATCATCCTTTCCATCAAGCTCTGCTTTTGCAGATGAAAGTAGTGTTATGAAGTCATCACCTTCCACCTTTTTTCCCATATATCTGTAAAGAGTATCTTCATATACTTCAATTTTAGGCATTCTATTTACTCCTTCTTAACCGGATGTGTTCAATATCGCTTGAAAAAAGCTCTCTAAGGTCATTGAGGCCCAGTGACATCAGGGCCATCCTGTCGATTCCGAGTCCCCATGCAAGAACAGGAACGCTTACACCCATTGCTTCTGTTACCTCGGGTCTGAAAATTCCAGCCCCGCCAAGCTCAAACCATCCCAGTACAGGATGCTTGATATGAACCTCGACAGAAGGTTCTGTAAAAGGGAAGTAGCCGGGAACATACATGACTTCTGTAGCACCTGCAACTTCCTCTGCAAACATCTTGAGGAGTCCCAGAAGTGTCTGAAGGTTTACATCCTCGCCGAGAACTATACCTTCAGTCTGGTAGAAGTCTGAAAGGTGGGTCGCATCAACCTTGTCGTATCTGAAGCATCTTGCTGTACCGAAGTATTTGCCCGGGATCTTTGCGTCTTTAAGCTGTTTTGCGGAAAGAACTGTTCCCTGGCTTCTCAGGATAAGTCTTTTTGTAAAATCACGGTCAAAGTCGTAACCCCAGCCCCGGCTTCCAGTTTTCCAGCCGTTCTTGTGTGTTTCAGCAACCTGGTCAAGGTAGGGCTGCTCTATCTCTTTTGCACGGGTCGGAGATTTAACATGGTATACATCATGAATATCCCTTGCTGAGTGGAACTGAGGCATGAAAAGAGCATCGCAGTTCCAGAATTCTGTCTCTACAAGAGGTCCGTCGAATTCCTCAAAACCGAGAGAAACAAGCTTGTCTTTTACACTGTCAAGAAAGAGTGAGTAGGGGTTGTGTCTTCCGAGGAGTACACGGGACGGAGGAGTGTTAACATTATAGCTTCTGAAAGACTTGTTTTTCCAGCTTCCGTCTGCAAGCATCTCAGGTGTGAGGGAACCTACTTCCTCGCCTGTAACACCTTTCTCAACAAGTACTTTTGCCGCTTCCTTTCCTGCTGCAGTCACTTCATAGACAACATCTTCTCTCTCAACCATCTTGAAAGGGGAAGAGGATGCTCCCCTCTTCTTGCTGATTCCGCCTATTACTTTCTTTTCATCATCTGTAAGATCAGCTTCCGCTATTTCGCCGGATTCTGAAGAAACAGCCTTGTCAAGAATAGATCTTACAGCTTTCATTGAAGGAGAAATTTCACCGCTCTTCATTGAAGCTTTCTTTTCACCATCCATTGCAAGGAGGCCTTCCTTAGACATTGATCCGAATGCTGTTCCTGTATCTTTGTTTTCAAGGCCGAGCTCTTTTGTAATTTCAGGAAGAGTCATTGCCCCTTTTTCCTTTATAAGTGCAAAGATTCTTTCCCTGTGAGTCCCGTTTTTCTGAAAGTCACGTCCAAAATCTGTAATTTCAAAAAATATTTTAAGAGTTCTGTTTTTTTCCTCAATAAGTTCTTTTGCAGCAAGCCAGCTGAATGCCTGGTTGCACTGTCCGAGTTTGAAGCCGAGTTCACTGATCAGCCTGTCTGATGTCAAAGCGCCTTCTCTGCAGTTAAGCAGAACCTTGACTTCCAGTGGATGCAGGTTTTTGATGTCCAGATCCATGTCTATCTCCTATTTAATTGTATTGCTCCGGTAAATAACCGGAATGCTCCTGGAGCTTAAGAAACCGCTGAAAAATAATATCAGAGGAATATTGCACATCAGGGGCAGAAAACCTTGCCAGGGACAGGCCTGTTTGCTGCGATGCATCTGCACCGCAGGGCACCCGGCACCCGAAGGGCACGGTACACCTGAAAAGACATATCCTGTTGCAGGTTATGGAAGTATGTGTCCGTTTCCCGGACAACTAAAAAACTTCCTGTAAATATGAAAAACAGGGACTCTGCCCTGTTTATAATCTAAATCAAAGTTATTACATGCAGTATATATAGATGATATTTATTCATTCTCCGCATCTACAACACGCATAAACATACTAAATATGGCGGAAACTGTATATCTCTGCAAAGAAACATATAATATCTGATGCTAATATTTATACATTTTTTTCAGATAAAATCCAGTTGCAGATCTTATACCGAAAAACAGTTTTAACAGAAAAACATCATATTATTCTGAAAATCCCGGAACACACCTTCGCGCCACAGCTCTCAGGAAAAGTCCCACATCGCTTACAATACCGACAGCCTGGCTTGATCCCCTGTCTGCCAGTTTTGTAACAACAGCAGGATTGATATCTATACATACTGTCTTGACATGGGAAGGCATCATATTGCCTGTACCTATCGCGTGAAGCATTGTTGAAAGCATGATAATCATGGAAGCATCCTTGATAATATCTGCATACTGCTTCTGAGCTTCAATCATATCTGTAACTGTTTCAGGGAGAGGGCCGTCATCCCTTATTGAACCTGCAAGGCAGTAGGGAATACCGGATTTTACAACTTCGTACATTACACCGCGGTCAAGTCCCCCCTCTTCGACAGCATCTTTAATAGAACCGTATGTATTAATCCTGTTTATAGTTCTCATATGGTTTTTATGACCTTCCCTGGTAGGTTTTCCAGACTTCTGACAAACACCGAGAGAAGTACCGAAGAAAACAGATTCCATGTCATGGACAGCTATCGCGTTTCCTGCCAGAAAACCGTTTATAAAGCCAGATTTAACAAGCGAAGCAAGCGCTGAAGCGCCGCCTGAATGTATAACAACAGGACCTGCAACAACAACAACCTTTTCCCCGTTTTCCTTCATCTTCATTATTTCTTCAGCGATCTTGGTGACTGTGCAGTCAGCTGATCTCTCAGAAGATACATCGCCGGACATAAAACCGAAATCCTCCCCTTCCCTGTCTCTTGCAGGGGGAAAAACACGGACAGAATCAGACTGGCAGAGTACCATGTCGCCCTTTTTGACATCCCTGAGTTTAATACATTCAAACCCGCTGTCTCTGAGCACAATAACAGCATCCATCCTCTGATTTGTTACAGAATGCCATTTTTTATCATGATAAACCTCTGTTCTGTGGTTTGTAGTTGAGTAAAAATCTTCAGGAACACATTTATCCTTCTCTGTCTCTTTAAGAACTGCTTCAGGAGTATTTTTCTCATAACAGCCGAGAGGTATGAGCTTTGAAGTTATTTCTGCAATTTTTTCTTCATTTTCAGCAATCAGATCGATATCAAGGTGGGACTCACGCGCATTT
Organism: Spirochaetia bacterium; assembly: GCA_963662265.2. Classification (GTDB taxonomy): domain Bacteria; phylum Spirochaetota; class Spirochaetia; order CADAEX01; family CADAEX01. The sequence goes on from CAXXHA010000010.1 coordinate 116,244, forward strand.
GTCTTGCCCACTTTAAAACTGATAATTTCATAATCAGCACCTTCTTCAACAATCATATTGAGAATCTGTGCAAGCATTCCTGAATCTATCAGATGTCCATCAGAAATAAATCTTCTTTTCTTCATACTTTTCCCCTGTATTGTTCCGGTTCGATAGACTGTAGAAAACCGGGCTATTTTTTTCTCATTATCCAGCATCTGTGGATAGTTTTATTGCGGCTGAAATCAGCAGAAAAACTTTTTTCAGTAATATCTTCTATTAAAAATTCCTCATCAAGCACGCTGTCCAGTTTAAACTTTTTATAATTATTAGAAAATATTATTTCCCCGTTATTTGCAAGTCTTTTTCCCGCCTGTATAAGCATTTCAGCATGGTCCCTCTGGATATCAAAATCGTTTTCTCTGCTCTTGGAGTTTGAAAATGTCGGAGGATCTATAAAAATAAGATCAAATTTCTCTTTTCCCTTTTCAAGGTATTCTATTGAATCCTGTTTCTGGAAATAGGTCTTGTCGAGAGGAATACTGTTCAGCTGGAAATTTTTTATACCCCATTCAAGGTAATTGGCAGATGTATCAACATTTACAGTTCTCTTCGCCCCCCCTGCTGCTGCATAAACCGAGGCTGTACAGGTATAGGCAAAGAGATTCAGAAAGGATTTTCCCGATGCTTTTTCCCGGATCATGTTTCTCACAACCCTGTGGTCAAGAAATATTCCGGTATCAAGATAATCTTTGAAATTCACATAAAAAGAGAGTCCCCCCTCATTCATAACCTCATATTCCCCGGAACTGTCAAGCCTTGTGTACTGGGAGGATGATTTCTGCCTCTTTCTCTGCCTTATGAATATTCTATCCCTTTCAATTTCAAGAACAGAAGAGAGTTTTTTAACCATATCCATGAGCCGCTTCTCAGCTTTCCCGGCAGGTATTTCCCTGGGCGGCTGATATTCCTGAAGATATACAAACGCATTCTCATAAAGGTCTACAGCTGCAGAATACTCGGGGATATCAGCATCGTAAATCCGGTAGCTTGTCACACCCTCTTTCTTAGCCCATTTTCTTATATTTTTAAGATTCTTCCTTAGCCGGTTCTCAAAGACTACAGCACCTTTTGTATTGTCTTTTTCACCCTTACTCGCTTTCCTGTAGCTGCTGTCAAGCTCGAAAACAGATGCTGTACATTTGATAGGCCCGTTGTAAACAGTGTTTACCCTGACAGGCTTTAGGCCGAATTTTCTCGAAAGTTCACCTTCGCCTGTTATAATACATGCTTTCCACCCGTCAAATGATGATTTAAGAATTTCTCCGGTTTCCCTGTAGAGATTTTTAAGAGCCTCGACTTCACCGAGCCTTTCTCCGTATGGGGGATTGAATGCAATAAGCCCTTTCTTGCTCCTGTTCCTGTAGTTTTCAGGAAGTTTAAGAATATCGCCCTGCTTTACAGTTATCCACCTTGTCAGGGAGAGGTTTTCAACATTTGCTCTTGCAGCATTGACAGCTTTCATGCTCAGGTCAAAGCCGGTGAATCGGCATTTTGACAGGTGTTCGGGAGATGCTGCTTTTTCAGCTGTTTTTTTAAGATTTTCCAATACATCAGGTTTAAAAACAGAATAATTTTTAAAACAGAAATATTCCCTGTTAATAGAAGGGGATATATTTGCAGCAATAAGAGCAGCTTCAATAAGAAAAGTCCCGCTTCCGCACATTGGATCAAGAAAAGCAGCCCCTTTTAGAGACATTTCATCCCATCCGCTTCTAAGAAGCAGCCCTGCTGCAACATTTTCCTTGATGGGAGCTTCTGTCTTCTCTATCCTGTAGCCTCTCTGGTGAAGGGAATTACCCGACATATCAAGACTTATAACAGCATTATTCCTGTCAGCAAACAGATTTAACCTTATATCAGGATGATCCTTGCTTACAGAGGGACGGAGGTTTGTTTTTTTTCTGAAATAATCAGCTATGCCGTCTTTTACAACAAGAGAAAGATATGATGAGTTTTTGAATTTAGCCCCTATGGTAGTTGAATCTATAAAAATACTCTTATCAGGAGAAAACCACTCATCCCATTCTATGCCGAGGACTGCGTTGTAGATATCTTTCTCAGTTTCAGCTTCAAAAGATTCAAGCTGAAGAAGCAGCCGCCCCCCGATCCTTGTCCAGAGGCATATATTCATCCCCTCCTCAAACGAAGCGTTAAAATATACACCGCCCCTGCTTTCTGTTGCGGTAAATATACCAAGAGTCTCAAGTTCTTTAACCAGGAGATTTTCAAATCCGCCCGGACATGTAAGAAAATACTTATATTCAGCCATTATCCCTGTTCTTTTATCTATTACCTGATATATGTTTTTAAAAGCATGCTGTTATCCATACAAAGCAGCTTATCAGAAAAATCCCTTATCTATGCCTGTATTTATCTTTACAGTTTATTTTACAGGCAGATCAGACATTAAAACGAAAATGCATGATATCCCCGTCTTTAACAATATATTCCTTCCCTTCAATCCTGAGCTTGCCTGCGCTTTTAACACTCTGCTCAGTTCCATATTCAACAAGATCATCATAGTGAAATACTTCCGCCTTGATAAATCCCTTTTCAAAGTCTGTATGAATAACACCTGCTGCCTGGGGAGCCTTATCACCGTTATGAAATGTCCAGGCTCTTACTTCCTGCTCCCCTGCTGTAAAATATGTTCTTAAGCCTAAAAGCTCATACCCGGCATGAATCAGCTTTACAAGACCTGATTCCTGAAGCCCAACATCTGCAAGGAATTCATCCTTCTCCTCCTGTGTTTCAAGAGATGCAATCTCAGCTTCAAGCTTTCCGCATATTACAATTGCTTCAGAACCTTCAGATTCAGCAAGTTTTTTTACATCGTCAACATAGGAATTCCCGGAAACAACGCTGTCCTCATCTACATTGCATACATAGAGCTGTTTTTTCAGAGTTATAAGATGAAGATCCCGGAGCAGCAGAAGCTGCTCATCTGTAAAATCAATTGATCTTGCAGGTTTTCCCTCGGAAAGAACTTCAATTAACTGGTCAAGAAGCCCCTTGATCTGGTTGGCTTCCTTTGCAGCCTCCTTACTCAGGCTTTTTGACTGTTTTTCATTCTTTACTTTTCTCTTCTCGACAGTTTCAAGATCTGCGAGAGCAAGCTCTATATTGATTGTTTCAATATCAGAAAGAGGATCAATATTTCCGCTTACATGGGTAATATCATCATCTTCAAAACACCTGACAACCTGGACAATAACTCCAACCTGCCTGATATGGGAAAGAAACTTGTTTCCAAGTCCTTCACCCTGTGATGCCCCCTTTACAAGCCCTGCAATATCTACAAATTCAACAATTGCCGGAATAGTTTTCTTTGGTACGATTAATTCGGTAATTTTATTAAGCCTGGCATCGGGAATACTTACAATTCCCACATTAGGCTCTATTGTACAAAAAGGATAATTGGCTGCCTCTGCAGGTGCAGAAGTAATAGCCTGAAAAATTGTGGATTTCCCTACATTGGGAAGACCTACTATACCGCAGTTAAGACCCATTTATTTTCTCCAGTAATTAAAATCAGGGATGTTTTCAGATTATTTTAAAAGACAGAAATACGGCTGACAACTCAGACATAATTCCCGGAATTTTGAATCCCCGTTAAATTATTCAGTTTTAAAGTTATTTTTAATGTTTTTAATCATAAAACATTTCAAAAAATGAAAAATATTCAGGACAGAAAAAGTTCTGCAGACCTGCCGGAGGCATAAAGTTTCATTATCAATTAAAAATAAGTTTCGATACTGCATAGATTTGCCTGAAATCTGAACATAGAGGACATTATAACTGTTATTGCAATGAGTTTCTATCTGTCTTGCTGTGATTTATTCCGTATTTTTTATAACCATGACCTCGGAAAAGCCTTCCCGGGTTTCAGGATATGCTATTCTGGCAGAAAGATTGGCAATGAGACTCTCGGGAACAATATCATCCTTATCCTGAGATCTGTTCCTCTCCATACATAAAGACAGTTCAGTATCAAGAAACACGGCTGATATCTTTTTCTTCATCTTTCTAGCAATGCTTATATAGTCGGTTCTTGATTTTTCTGAGACACTAATATTATCAATAAGAACTTTTTCATTATTGAAAAGTATATGTTCGATAATTTTCTTTTCAATGAATTTTACAAGAAGTTCCTCATTTTCGCAGAACATGTCAGCAGTCCATTTATCATTGAAGCTGAACATTTCATAGAGATGTTTCCTGATTTCTTTGCGGTTCACCCTTTTCCTGCCTGATTTTCTGAAATATTTTCTGGCAAAATGGGATTTACCCGCACCGGGCAAGCCGCATAAAAGTATTATATCGCTCTTCCTGAGCTGTTCCAGAGTCATTTAACAGCCTCCATATTTTAACTCTATGAATTAAATACAGCAGCAACTGTGTTGCTGATTAAATTATATATCGGCAGATAACAATATTATCTGAAACAGCCTGAAAATTATCTGGAACAGTCCTGCTGAAAAACATCAGCACTGATCCTTTTAATATAAAAACAATAGATACCTACACAGGAACAAGGGAAACTTTCCTGCCGTTGTCCCTGAGACAGTTCTGCATATAGCTGTTATCAAGTTCGAGTCGGGATGAAAGTTCCCTGAGCTGCTCCTCTGTAATCAGGTTCTGCTCCGCAAAAAGATACATGAGTGCTTTTTCCGCAATATAATCAACATTGAGGGCATTCATGTTTATTACATCCCCTTCAACATCATCCACATATTTTTTATGGAAAAGGTTAAAAAGTTCCGACTTTTTGATATTATTGCGGATACAGTAAAGCTCATTCTGAAGCGGTTCAATATCGCCTTCGCCAGCTTTCTGCCCCATCGGTTTAAGAATCAGATAGGTATATTCCTTCCCCGGAAGATAATGATGCTCATCGCATCTTGTACAGTAGTTGGGTTCAGTTGATCCCTCCCCTTCCTTATCACCCCCGATAACTATCAGAGGATCAAAATAGAGAGCCGGGCACTCCTTTCCGTCAATTTTGTAGTATCGGTATGTATAAAAAGAATCTATCATACAGTCGGGATGTTCGCAGTATGCTGTAAGAGGGAACAGGTTTGTGCTGTTTTCAAGCAGCAGCTGGGCAGTGGAGTTGAAAATATCCTTCCTGAAATTAAGGATCAGTGAGGGAAAAATAAAAACCAGACCCCTCTCCTCAGACTCCCTTTTAATCACATATGCAAGTCTTTCATCGTAAAAAGTCGCTTCATCTATAATCCATGTTCCGCATTCAGGATTTTCCCGGATGATTTTTTCAAGATCGAATGAATCTGCTATAACTGCAATGTTTTTTCCGCACCTTTCATAACCGCCTCTGAATGCAAGTGCATCATCCGGATAATCGGGAAAACGCTGCTTATCCAGCATGGTTCTTACAAAAAAGACATTACGCCTGTCAGCGCCGAATGTGGTTGTCATTGATCCCACCTGGTAGGATTTTTTCCTGATTACAGTGGAATCCCGCCACACCCTGGATGAGTATTCAGTTTTTCCCGATCCCATCGGGCCGATAACAAGGATACGCCTTCCCGGTTTGGAAAAATCAAAGTGATTGAATGAATGATGTATTTTAAGCTGGGGATATCCCAGACTTTTCATGAAACTGATATTCTCATTACTGCTAGCCATGAGAAACATTATAACAAAACATTTTTATTTTTACCTGTTGTTTTTAAATTATTTTTCAGGGGAAATTCCTGAATTCCCAATATGATTTCAGGAGTTCTGTTCTTTTTTCACCCCTGTACCTGCAGCAGGAAAATATTAACAAAAGAAAGACAATATATTACAATAAGCAGGTTGCAGTCTTTTTAAACTGCCGCAGAATACCTGATGCTGTTTGTTCAACACTCAGTACAACTTACCGGAGCTGATACTTATATGAATGAAATACCTGACAATGTGCATGAAATTGACTGGAACAACTGGGAACCTGAGGAAAAGGCTGTAATAGTCTATATTGTGGTAAAAGACAAGGTACTCCTGATACACAAAAAAACCGGGCTTGGCGCCGGGAAAATAAATGCTCCGGGAGGAAGAATTGAGAAAGGGGAAAGCCCTGAAGAAGCAGCTGTAAGGGAATGCATAGAGGAGACAGGGGTTACTCCGCTGAATATAAAGAAAGGGGCTGAACTTTCTTTTATCTTCAAAGACGGGTATTCACTTTTCGGCCATGTTTTCATTGCCGACAGTTACGAGGGGGAGCTGACAGAAACAGAAGAAGCTGATCCGTTCTTCTGCCTGCTTGATGAAATTCCCTATGACAGGATGTGGGAAGATGATATTTACTGGCTTCCTGATGCACTGAAAGGCAATTTTGCACAGGGCTGGTTCATATTTGATTCAGACAGAATGATAAGTAAAAAAATCGATTTACAAATTAGAAATCTGTAATTATATTATCTAAAGCCGTGCTATAATTTCTGCACCGAAAAAGAAGTGATGAAGTATAAAGTATTAATAGCTGACGACAGCGCGACAGTAAGACTTGTTCTCGAAAAAGCACTGACTCAATGGGGTTTTGAAGTAATATCCTGCAAGGATGGAGAAACAGCCCTTAAATATCTTTTATCTGAAAACGCCCCGAGACTGGCAGTCCTTGACTGGGTAATGCCGGGCCTGAGCGGAATAGATGTCTGCAAGCAGCTCACAGGCTGCGGTAAATTCATATATACCATCCTCCTGACTTCAAAAACAGAAAGAGATGATCTAGAACTTGCAATAGACTCGGGAGCATACAACTTCCTTTCAAAACCTGTCCCTCTCGGTGTGCTGAAACGCTTCATTGATGTAGGCATTAGAATAATCGGTGATGAAGAAAAGCTCAGAAAGCATGAAAGAAATATCAGAATCAAATGCTACAAAGCAATAGCTGACCTTGCCGAAACAAGAGACAATGAAACAGGAATGCACCTGAACAGGATAAGCAGATATTCATCGCTTCTTGCAAGCAAAATCGGTGCAGATGCTGAATTTGTTGAAAATATTGCTATATTCTCGCCGCTCCATGATATTGGAAAGGTGGGAATACCTGACGGAATACTGCTTGCCCAGAGAAATATAAGCAGCACAGAATTTGAACTGATCAAAAACCATACTGTCCTTGGAGATAAAATACTCAGGCCTGTTCCTACAATGGAAATGGCAGCAGATATTGCAAGGTATCACCATGAAAAATGGGACGGCACAGGATACCCTGACAGGCTGAAAGGGGAAGATATACCGCTTGCCGCAAGAATTGTAGGTCTTGTAGATGTTTTTGACGCACTGAGGAGCCACAGGCCGTATAAAGCTGCATGGCCCTATGAAAAAGCACGGGACCATATAATCAAAAACAGGGGAACTCATTTCGACCCGAACCTGATAGATGTCTTTATAAAGAATGAAGCAGAGATAGCTGAAATCAGCGAAAAATACCTGGAACTCTATTAATAAGAAGAGAAAAATGAAAAAAAGATTGACTAACTCACTGATGCGTAATATATTGCATTATTACCGACCTTACGGTCGGTTTTAAAACAGTGTAAAATCAGTTGCCGAGAACTTCTGGAAATCTCTTTCTCATTAATTCTGTATATATATTTTCAGAATTGGAACAATTCAGCAAATACTAATGAATTCCGGCATAAAAACAGTCAGAATTGCGGCGAAAACTGCATATTTCTGCTCAGCAGCCAGATATTAACACCTGGACAGGAAAAACAAGCTGCTTGTTTTTCTATGCCAGAGGCATTGTTTTATTTATTTACTGAGGCTTTTACCGACCATACAGTCGGTTATTTATAAAAAGAGAGGTAGAAAAATGCTCGGATTAACAAATTTTTCAGTATTTCTGTCATACATTCTGGTCTTTCTCCTCGCACTTACCTGCATTCTTTACGGAATCATTAACTGGAATAAAGAAGGTGAGTTAAGCGAAGAGGAAATACTTGAAGAACAGACATGGCTCAGGGAAGAGCTTGAACTCAAGGAACAGAGATAGGAGAAAACAACATGAATATGATACTGCTTTCAGCGCTTATAATTATCTATCTTTCAATAATATCCTATCTCGGATACAGGGGATATATTGAAACAAAAAATGCGGCTGATTACATGGTCGGCGGGAGGAATATCCATCCTTATATAATGGCAATGTCCTACGGCGCAACATTTATTTCAACATCAGCAATTGTAGGGTTCGGCGGTATAGCCGCGCTTTTCGGAATGAGCCTGCTGTGGCTCACAGTCTTCAACATAGGAATAGGAATTTTCATCGCGTTTGTTTTTTACGGAAAGAAAACAAGAAGAATGGGATTGAATCTTGATGCCCATACTTTTCCGGAATTTCTCGGGAAAAGGCTGAACAGCAGGTTTATTCAGAAATTCGCAGGTATAATTATCTTTGTCTTCATGCCTCTTTATGCGGCAGCAGTTCTCATAGGAGCCTCGAGAATAATCGAAGGGCTGCTTGGAGTACCTTATATCTACTCTCTCTCAATATTCTCCATACTTGTTGCAGTTTATGTAATCATGGGGGGACTGAAAGGGGTAATGTACACCGATGCACTTCAGGGAAGCCTGATGTTTTTCGGAATGATTTTCCTCCTGTTTATAATCTACTCAAAACTGGGAGGAGTAATAGAGGCTCATGTATCTCTGTCTGCAATGACAGACAAAGTACCTGATTCGCTGAAAGCCATAGGGCACCAGGGATGGACAGCTTCCCCTGCTTCGGGAACACCGCTATGGTGGATAGTTTATTCATCGCTTGTACTGGGAGTCGGAATAGGAGTACTTGCACAGCCGCAGCTTGTTGTAAGATACATGACAGTAAAAAGCAACAAGGAACTGAACAGGGCTGTTGCAATAGGGGGGCTCTTTATTCTGATGTGTACAGGAACTGCTTTTATAGTAGGATCTCTTTCAAATGTATATTTCTTCAAAAATTTCAGCCAGATAGCTATCCAGTTTGCAAAAGGGAATTCAGATAAAATAATTCCGCTCTTCATAAAAGAGGCAATGCCTTCATGGTTCGGTTATGTTTTCATGCTGGTAATACTTTCCGCGGGAATGTCTACCTTAAGTTCCCAGTTCCACACTATAGGAACAGCGGCAGGAAGAGATATAATACACGGGAAAAGCAGGAATAAAAACAGGGATGTAATTGTGACAAAAGCTGCAATTCTTGTAAGCATACTGTTTACTGTCCTTCTTGCAATAAAAATGGAGCCTGGTATTATTGCAAGGGCAACTGCAATATTTTTCGGTCTCATGGCATCCAGTTTTCTTGCCCCGTACACAGCTGCAATTTACTGGAAAAAGCTTACAAGAAAGGGAGCTATTGCAGGTATAATTTCTGGGGTATCAACAGCAGTTCTCATGTTCCTTTTTATGCATGGAAAAGAAGCAGCCGTATTCGGTTTATCAAAAATGATGTTCGGAAAGACAACTATTCTCGGGGGTATCTGGCCTTTTGTCGATCCTCTGGTAATAGCTCTTCCTGTTTCTGCAATTTTCACGGTAGTTGTAAGCCTCTATACAGAGGTTGAGAATCCGGAAACAGTGGAAATATCATTTAAAGGTGTCTGATAATTATCAATAACATATTTTCAGCCCAGGCTGATATCAGCACAGCAGGATACAATTATCCTGCTGTGCTTTTTTATATATTTGAAATCAGCTGTATAATTATTTAAACTTTCCAATAAATCTGTATTAACTTTCAAGAATCTGTTATTATTCATAAACTGTTATAACGCATCATACTTGAAACCGGGATCTGACTTCGTATATTCGAAATAAATATTTATTCAGAATCTGGAATTATTATAAGGGCAAAAATCTAAGGAAAAAACTCGCAAAAGCGAGTTTTCAGAGGTGCCCATAAATATGATTTCCGCAGATTGGAGGTAATTATGAAACAGACATTTAATAATCTTCCAGAAGCAAAAAAAAACAGGATAATAAAAGCCTGTGTCGATGAATTCTGTGAAAATGGATATGATAAAAGTTCAACTGAACATATAATAAAACGTGCAGGAATCTCAAAAGGGGGGCTTTATGAATATATCAATTCCAAAAAAGACCTCTATCTTTATATTGTAAATTTCACATATGAAAAACTATACAGCTATCTCAGGGAAAAAATAAACCTGGAACATTCTCCCCTCCCGTCAGATATACTTGAGAGGTTTAAAATTGTTTCAGATATTGCCATAGATTTCTATATCGAGCATCCGGAATATGTAAAGCTTATTGTAAAAACCTACAAAATTCATGATGTAGAGATTGAGGAAAAAGTAAGAAATATTTTCACATCTGAATTCATGTCAATCTTCGGAACTATCGAGGATGATTCTATAAAATATGATAAAGATAAAATATTCGATCTTCTCATGTGGCTGCTTCTGAAGACCAGATATGATTTTCTCATAGAACTTGATGAGGCTGCAGATGCTGTTGAACTCAAGAAGGATTATCAGGAAAACTGGGATTTCTTTTTTTCAGTTCTCAAAAACGGGATTTATAAGTAAACTTTTTATGCCTGCAGAGGAAAAAACACATAAAAATTGAGCCTGAAGATTCCCCAGGCTCAAAATAATTTAAATAAAAAACAGAGATTACTACTCTTTATTAATTCTTATTTTTTTTCAGAGGCAGTTACCTCTTCAATCACAGGTAGCAGTTCCCTCAGATCTGATATTGTATAATCAGCTTCCGGGCCTTTGTCTGAGGGAGAATTATGTTCATACTCTATCAGCACAGTACAGCCGATTCCTGAATCCTTTGCTCCCTTGATATCTTTAGACGGACTGTTCCCGATATAAAGAACATTCTCAGGTTCAACACCAGCCTTTCGGCACGCGTAGTGGAATATTTCAGGATGAGGCTTTCTTCTTCCGAATTCAGCAGATAGTATTACTGTATCAAAATAATCTGTAATACCATACTCATTCATGGAGTAGGCGACCTGCCCCCTTGAAAGAACATTGCTGATAATTCCCATCCTGATTTTCTTATTCTTAATCATTTCCAGGACTTCCGCAGTCTCAACTCTCGCACTCCTCTTAACAAAACCTGTATCAATCAGGAATGTAAGATCCTCAGCTATATCATCGAGAATATCCTGGCTGACTTTGATATCATCAAGTATAAAATCCTTCCAAAGTTCCTCGGGACTGAGCTCAATAAAACCATCAAGACGCCATTTCCTGTATCTTTTTATTCCGTCAAGCACCTTTTCCCTGAAAGCTTCTGCAGAATATCCTGCAATTTCAGACACTCCATTATTAATAAGAATATCTGCCATTTTCCTGCATGATAAATCTGTTGCCTCACTGTCTCCGGGATAGATATCCAGAGTACCTCCCATATCGAAAAAAACCATATCAAGTTTCATTGTTATCATCTCCGCAATAGTTGAAATAATAATCCTGCCTGTACTGTTCCAGGAGATCCAGCGTCTGATATGCATCAGCATCAAGTTTCTTGGCAACCCCTATGAGAAGGGCATTGGTTATTGCCATCGGAACAAGGGGAGAATGAAATGCGCCGTGAGGGCCTCTTTCCCCGAACAGGACATACTCACAGTCCCTTATTATTCCCGGCGTCATCATATCTGTTATAAGGACAACAGGAACTTTGTTTTTCTTCATTATTCCGGTAAACATCTTCTGATCATCAGAGATCCTGTTGAAATTATAGGCAATAGCAATATCGCCTTCCTTTACAGAAACCAGCCCTTCCAGAAGATGAATTCCCCCTTCCTTGTGATGAAGGACATCCACTCCGAACCTGTTAAGCCTGAACGAGAGATGGCGCCCGAGCATTTCATTCGGCCCCACTCCCATTACATGAATCCTTTTTGCATTGCAGATCAGGTTGATTGTCCCGTAAAAGGAATTATCATCCACAGTATTTACTGATTTCATCAGGTAATATATTTCCTGCTCTGTAATGCTTTTAAAAGAAAGCTCTTCCCCTTTGAAATCATCAATAAGGTTTCTTACCCTGTTGCCTGGAGAAAAAATCTCCTTGTAGTTGGAAAAAAGATTTTCCCGGAACTCAGGAAATCCCTTAAACCCGAGGTTTTTGGCAAATCTGACTATTGAAGCCTTGCTTACATCAATTTCGTCGGCAATTCTTGAAAGCGGATAATATATTACCTCTGAGACATTGGTAAGTATAAAATCCGCAATCTTTTTCTGCTGCCTTGGAAAAGAATCATATCTGTCCTGTATTTCCTGATAACAATCCTTCATATGGCAATTATCCCCTGAAAGACTCAACTTTTTCACCAGATTCAGAAGAGTAAATATTACCTCTCCTTACATTGACATCAACTTTTTCTTCTACTTTATATTTAAGGTAATTTTCTTCCGGACCCTTTACAATCATGTCCAGCTTTCTGTTTACAGATTTCAGGTGCACCATAACTTCAGACCCCATCGGCTGTATGGTGTAGATAAAGAAATCACCATTTTCCGAAGACTTGATTTCAATATCTTCAGGTCTCGCATTTACAGTAATCCCCTCTACAGCTGAAGTCTTGAGTTCTCCGGAAAAACCTATGCTGCATTCCGGCTCAATTTCAGGAACAAATGATTTGCCGCCTGAAACTTTCACTTTAATGAGGTTTGTTTCAGGATTACCCATGAAATCGGCTACAAAAAGGTTTTCAGGATCATGGTAAACCTCGTAAGGAGTACCGATCTGCTGGATAACCCCCTCCTTCATGACAACAATCTTGTCTGAAAGAGCAAGCGCCTCAACCTGGTCATGTGTTACATAGATGGAAGTTGCTTCAAGTTCTGTATGGAGTCTTTTGAGTTCAGACCTCAGTTTCATCCTCAGCTTTGCATCAAGATTTGAAAGAGGTTCGTCAAAAAGAAGAATCCCCGGTTCATTAACAATCATCCTTGCAAGTGCAACCCTCTGCTGCTGACCTCCTGAAAGTTCATGCGGATATCTCTTTTCGAGTGACTGAAGATCCATGGCATCTATTACTCTCACTATTTTCTTGTTTTTCTCTTCCTGGGGAATTTTCAGTTTCCTGAGTCCGAAACCAATATTTCCCTCAACAGTCATATGGGGCCAGAGTGCGTAGTTCTGGAATACAAGGCCAAGCCCCCTCTCCCCTGCAGGGTAGTTTATTTTTTCATCATAAGAAAACACAGGTTTTCCGTTAAGAAGTATTTCTCCCCCTTCCGGTGTTTCAAGACCTGAAATACACCTGAGAGTTGTTGTTTTTCCGCATCCTGAAGGACCGAGGAAAGTAACAAATTCCCCTTTCTTAATTTCAAGATCTATTTCTTTAACAGCAATCATATCGCCGAATTTCTTTAAAAGTCTGTTTAATTTGATAAAGCTCATCTTTTTCCCCCTTTGCTTATTCGCTTTCGAGCACTTCCTCTATGATGAAGTCTCTGCCTCGCCGAGCACTTTTCCTGCGAAAAAGTCTCTGTGCTGAATGAAAAAACATAGTTTTTTTCATTCTTTTTAAAGTTCAACCTTTCCGCCGAGTTTCTGTAAAGTCAGGTGACCGGAAATAATTATCAGTACTATAAGAAGCATTACCCCGTAGGCATGCTGTATAAATTCCTGTGTTGTGTATCTGAAAATTATTGAAGTCATCAGCGTTGTTTTTGGTGTTACAAGAAGTATAACAAGGTCAAGGACCCTCATTGTTGTAATAAATGTTAAAAGCATAGCTGAAAGTACCCCTGTTTTTGAAAGGGGAAAAATTATTTTTCGGAATCTTGTACCCCAGCCTATGTTATGCACAACTGCGACCTCTTCAAGAGACGGATCGATCTGGTGCATAGCTGTAATACCTGCAGATGAAGAATACGGCAGATACTTGATTACACAGACCAGTACAAGGAGGGCAAAAGTACCGTAGAGACTGGGAATCGGCCCCCAGCTTCTTGCGAAAATTGTGAGATAAATACCACCGAAAGCAACCCCTGGAATAAGGTATGGTGTAAATGTGAGGTTTTCAATGAATTTTGCAAGAAACGATTTACGTCCTTTAACTACTGTATATCCTATAAGAATACCCAGTACACCGCTTATAATTGATGTAATTCCCGCAAGCGAGACAGAATTCTTTATTGCAGACAAAATTGTCTTGTTCCTGAAAATACCAGGCTGACCTTCTGCAATATTCGGATCACTCTTTCCAATCCAGTAATGCAGTGTAAAATTATCAGGAGCAAGAGAGCCTTCATTTTTCAAGAAAGTCTGAAGCCCGAGAATAAAAAGAGGTCCGAAAATAAATATAATAATAAATGCGAAAATAAGTATTGTTAGCGGAATTCTCCATTTGCCGAGTGCTACAGGTTTTTTCCTGGAGCCCTTACCGCTAATTGTTACATATCTTTTCCTTGTCCCAAGAAGCAGCTGGTTCATAAAAACAACAAATGATGTTGCAATAATCAGGATAAGTGCAAGAACATATCCCTCACCGTAAAGCTGGTTTTCAAGAGAGGCATAAATTCTTGTAGAAAATGTGTAATACCTTATAGGAAGACCAAGGAAAGCCTGGGTTGCGAACTCTCCCAGCCCCTTGCTGAATGTAAGAACAAATGCAGCTCCCAATGCAGGAAGAACCATGGGAAGAGTTATCCTGAAAAGGATCTCACTTTTAGAAGCCTTTAAAAGTTCTGCACTTTCTTCAAGTCTTGAGTCAACATTTGCAAGCGCGCCGCGCAGCATTATGAAAAAGTATGGAACATAGTGAACACCCAGAGCTATAACTATAGGGATATAACCGTAAATAATCCAATCAGGAGGATTCACTCCAAAAAGAATATTCAACAGCCCCGGAGTACCGCCGTATTTTTCACTGTTGAAAACAGTAATCCAGGCCATTGCAACTGTCCAGGACGGCACAATGTAGGGAATAATCATCACTGTGGAAAAGAAACCTTTACACGGGATATCTGTCCTTACAATCAGCCATGCAAAAAAGCAGCCGACAATCAGCGAAAAAGCAGTCATTCCGACAGATATTGTCAGACTGTTCCACGCAGGTTCGTAGAAAATCGACTTTGCAAGATCGCCTTTAAGCGCCCTGAGCCAGTTAAACATTGTATATGCGCCCTCTTCAGCACCGCGTACCATTCGGGGACCATTTTCATCAAAAACAAACGAAGCATTAACCATATAGAGAACAGGGCTAAGTACCAGGACAAACAGACAAACTGCTATTATCCAGCCCCATACATTTTCAGGTTTCAGCCTCTTTATAGTATGCATTATTCTGCTGTTATTCATTTTGGGTAAATCCTCCGAAGCTGTTTATCTGGACAGCCAGAAATCTCTTACTTTGAGACCATCGTAGTATACAAAGTCAGGATCAATTGACCATGCAAGTGATGATACTTCTGAGAGAGATTTGTCAAGCTGTGGTTTTATATCGCTTCTTGATGCCCACTGTCCGGGAACAAAGAAAGGAGCCATACCTTTTCCGCCCTCTGAATCACCAAGCATATATCTGATAAGAAGTTTTGCAGCATTTGGATGAGGAGCTTCTGCTGTCATGAGAAGGAAGTTGCTCTTTACAATACCGAATTTCGGCTCAACATCAAAAGCAATACCGAGTTTTGTTCCTTTTTTGTTGTATCTGATTTTTGATGAAGCAACACAAATACCTAGAGGAGCATTTTCCTGTCCTGCCTGTCCTGCAGCTTTAGCTGTTTTTCCATCTGAAGTTGTAAGAACAATGTCATTCTTCACAATTCTGTCAAGCCATTCATATCCGGCATTTTCGATACCATCAGAAAGCTCAATTTTTTTACCGTATTTCTTTTCATAGGCTGCCGCCATTTCATCTGAATGTTTAACAACCATCTGGAGAAAGTTCATGTTTTCAGGTGACTGCATAGGATCTTTCATCTGGAATCTTCCTTTCCATTCAGGTTCAGTGAAATCCCAGAGGTTTGTAACAGGTGGCTGTGAATAACTGTCTGTGTTATAGAAAATTACCTTTGCTTCGATTGAATGCTGAAGTATGTCTTTTCTGTAATTTTCAGGAATCACATCTTCTGTTTTTACTCCGTCAACAAGAGTTGCAGGGACATAGTTTTTTGCAAGTCCTTTTTTAAGAATATCTTTTTCAATTGAAGTTCTGTCAGCAAGAAGAAGAACGTCTGCATTGTAAACACCTGCAGCCTGCTCTCTTTTAAGCTTTTCAATCTGCTGAACAGTTGGAATATCAACTGCTTCAACTTCAATACCCGGATACATTGTCTTAAACTCTTCAACAGCATCAAAAATTCTTGATGTGAGAGCATAAATTACAACCTTACCCTCTTCCTTTGCAGCTTCATAAATTGCATCCCAGTCTTCTTCAACAACTGCAGATACAGCTTCTTCTTTTACTGGTTCTTCCTTGGTTCCGCCGGCAAAAATCATACACGGGAGAACAAGAATCAATAGAATCAGAACCGCTTTTTTCATAAAATCCTCCATTTTCATTTACACCTGAATTCTGCCTCAGAAAAAAAGACACAATATTCCGAAAACAACTTGTTTTTCCGAAGCAGTAACTGTATAAACAAATTTCCGGTAAAGAAATTTCCAGGCATGAAAACCGTGATCAGCTAAAACTGATATTTATTTCAGTGTTTTATTCAAGGTGTCCGGAATACCATGTTAATACATAGTATCCCGGATATAAATTATTAAAAATTCTGGTTAACAATATCTTAAGCGTGTTCTTTTTTCCTGTCAACATTTTTTTCATTTTTAGCCATATTTTAAACTTTTGTTTCATTTAGAACATTTAAAACCTATTTTAAGCAGATATAAAACATTTGTTTCATAATTTCGGGCAAATTATGAAACAAATAATGACAGGAAAAATTCAGTGTTAAAAAAAATCACAAAACAAGAGTTAAATTAAGCCTGAAACCGCTTCAGAGGATTATTTATCATGGTTCTGTATAATCAGCAGGAATTTTCCGGAATTTTATAAACAAAGTTAAAAACAGTTATCAAGTCTGATATATACTAAAAATAATGGCAGTTATCAGATTCTACGAGGAGCTGAACGACTTCCTCGAAAATAAACAGAAAAAAACCCCCTATGAAGTACAGACAGCCCCCGGACAGACTGTAAAAGATCTTATTGAATCCCAGAATGTTCCGCACACAGAAGTCGACCTGATTATCATAAATGGAGAATCTGTTGATTTCAGTTATCAGGTAAAGGAATATGACAGAATATCTGTCTACCCTGTGTTTGAATCATTCAATATAAAAGATGTTACACTGCTTAAAGACCGCCCCCTGAGAAGCAGCAGATTTATTCTGGATGTGCATCTGGGAAAACTTGCAAGGTATCTGCGTTTTTCAGGGTTCGACACTCTCTACAGCAACAACTATGAGGACTCTGAAATAGCGGAAATTGCAGAAGAGCAGAAACGCGCTGTTATTACAAGGGACAGGGGACTTCTGAAACGGACAATAATTAAACGGGGATACTGGATAAGAAGCCAGGTTTCATCGGAACAATACAGGGAAGTTGTAACAAGATTCCAGCTTGAAGGGCTTGAAAACCTTTTCTCAAGATGTCCTGAATGCAACGGACTGCTGGAGAAAGAAGAGAAAAAAAATATTATCGATAAACTGCCTGAAAAAACAGCAATCTATCATAATGATTTTAAAAAATGCACAGTTTGCGGTAAGATATACTGGAAAGGGGATCATTACTACAATTTCCTGGAAATGATCGGGAACCAGGATTCATGATTTTCTTATATAACTGTTTAAACAGTCTATTTAAATTTATTTATTTAACAGGATTATGCCTGTAATATAGATTAATACAATATAATTATTTAACAGCAACAATTTTGCTGAAAGACAGCTGATACAGGAGATATCTATCAGAAAAGTATTTTTTATCAGAATCAGTCTTATGGTTTTTATCTGCACATTATTCCCCAGTTACCTGTATCCGGAAAATTTCCGTTTTACCCATCTGACAATGGAACAGGGGCTTTCCAGCAATCTCGCGTTTTGCCTCCAGCAGGATTCAAAAGGATTCATGTGGATAGGGACCCTATCGGGATTGAATAAATATAATGGAAATGAAGTTACAGTATACAGACCGGGAACAGGCCAGGGCAGTATTACAAGCTCCCTGATTTTTTCCTTGTTTGAAGATTCAAAAAAAAGGCTCTGGATAGGAACAGACGGGGGAGGACTTAACAGATACCTGCCTGAGTCGGATAAATTCACTTCATACACACATGACCCCTACGAGCCTTTCAGCATAAGCAGCAACCAGGTTAATTCTATTATAGAAGATAAAGAAGGAAACCTCTGGATCGGAACAGACAGCGGCGGCATCAACAAAATGGTTAATGAAGGGGAATTTATTTCTTTCAGGAAATCCGACAATGAAGAAAGCAGCCTTAAAAGCGATACAATAAGGGTCCTCTATGAGACATCATCAGGAAACATACTTGCAGGGACAGAGAGGGGCGGCTTAAGCATAATAAGCAGGGGGAGAAGAGGAAGGACAAGGATTGAAACATATACAGCCGGC
The DNA here is from genome assembly GCA_963662265.2 of Spirochaetia bacterium. Lineage (GTDB taxonomy): Bacteria > Spirochaetota > Spirochaetia > CADAEX01 > CADAEX01. The sequence continues at coordinate 134,845 of CAXXHA010000010.1, forward strand.
AGACAGGCTTATTCAATACCTTCAAATACAGTAAGAGCTATAACAGAAGATTCACAGGGAAACATATGGATAGGGCTTCAGAACGGCGGAATAGTCAAATTCATCCCCCGGACAGGAGCATTCATGCCGCTCAAAATTCCGGGGTTCGCAGATCAGAAAAGCATTTCAGTAAGAGCCCTTTATGAAGACTGCAGGAAAAACCTGTGGATTGGAACGGAAAAAGAGGGGATTTATATTTTCAACCTTGCTGATAAAACATGGAAAACCGTCAGGGCGGAAGACTATGACAGGTTTACACTTTCCAGCAACACAATACGGTCAATTCACGCAGACAGAAACAATCTCATATGGATCGGAACACGAGACGGGGGGGTAAATCTCTACAATCCCGAAGCATCAAAATTCAAAACCCTGCCTCTCAAGGGGGGGACTCCCGGAATTGAAAAAAAACATCAGATGAGAGAAATAATAAGAGACAGGAACGGCCTTATCTGGTATGCATCGGACGGTGGAGGGCTTTCTGTTTTCAACAGAAAAACCGGAAAAATAAAAAAATATACACAGAAAAATACAAACGGGAAACTCGGAAGCGACCAGTGCTATTCCCTGGCAGAGGACAGGGAAGGAATAATATGGATAGGAACTGACGGTGGAGGGCTTTCCGCATTTGATCCTGCAACTGAAAAATGGCTGGAAAATTTTTCTTCAGAAAAAAAGGGGACAATACTCAGCAATACAGTCTGGGACATATACATCGACAGCGGAAACAGCATGTGGATAGGGACAGAAGGGGGAGGTCTTACACTATACAAACGGAAAGATAACACCTTCAAGACATTCAAGTATGACCCCAAAGACCTCGGCAGCCTGAACGGAAATTCCATAAAAGATGTTATTGAGGATTCAAAGGGAAGAATTTGGGTTGGTACCTGGGACGGGGGGCTTAACCTTTTCAACAGGAAAACAGAAAAATTCTCACGCTTCATATTTGATCCTGAATCAGATATTACAGTCAGCGACAACAGCGTCAATGCAATTTTTGAAGATTCCAGGGGGCAGATCTGGATAGGAACAACAGGGGGAGGACTCAACCTCTTCAATGAAAGGGAAATGACATTTAAATCATTTACTCCCGAAGAGGGTCTTGCGGGAAACAATGTACTTGGAATAACTGAGGATAATAACAGGAATATATGGATAACAACAAACAACGGCCTCAACTACCTGGATAATGAAACAGGTTCAATATACACATACAGCAGGGAAGACGGACTACTAAGCAACGAATTCACACATAAGGCTATCTGCAGGACTGAAGAAGGATATATTTTTGCAGGAGGAACAGAGGGGATTAATTATTTCAATCCGGAAGAAATAAAAACAGGCGGAAACCGTTCAGATATTGTGATGACAGAACTGAGCATACTTAACAGAAAAAATCGGAATTAATACCCTTTTTAACAGAAGAAAAATACTGGAGAAATCAATAACTGAAACAGAAAAGGTTGTTCTTACACAGAGCGATAAACTTTTCACATTCAGGTATTCCATCCTTGACTTCACATCTCCCGCTAAAAACAGGTATTTCACAATGCTGGAAGGATATGACAGCAGCTGGAAGTACCGCGGAGGAAAAAACTACGTAACATTCGACTCCCTGCCGCACGGAAACTACACTCTCTATGTCAGGGGAAAGGATCATAACGGCTATGAAACAAAAAACAGGCTTAAAGTAAGTATAAAAATACTGCCCTATTTCTGGCAGACCATTTATTTCAGAACTGCTTCAGCCCTGGTTTTCATTGGAATTATATTTATCCTGATAAAACAGAGAACACTTGCACTTGAAAGGCACAACAGGGAACTGAGAAAATTTTCAACACATATACTTGAAATCAGGGAGGAGGAAAGAAAGAAAGTTGCAAGAGAAGTCCACGATGAACTGGGGCAGCTGCTGACTGCTCTTAAAATAGATATTTTCAGGACAGAAGACGGGGAAAAAAAGGAAAGCATGCTTTCCCTGGTCAACATGGCTCTTGAATCAGTAAAAAGCCTCTCAACAAGGCTGAGGCCTAAAGCTCTGGATACTCTCTCATTCTCGGAAGCTGTACAATGGCAGATTGTAGACTTCCAGAGAAGGACCGGCATCAAATGCATTGCAGATATAGAAGAAACAGAAACTAATCCTGATCCGGAAACAGCAACAGTAATCTTCAGAATATTCCAGGAAGCCCTTACAAACATCATAAGGCATTCAGATGCTGACAGGGTGCAGATAAAATTCAGAAAAAATGAAACAAGCCTCCTTCTGAAAATCATAGACAACGGAAAAGGAATTCCCGATGAAAAGCTTGAAAGCACTTCGTCATTCGGAATTATAGGAATGAAGGAACGGAGCAACATGCTGGGGGCAAAACTCAGGATTGATTCAAATTACAGAGGAACAGAAGTGGAACTGGTTATCCCCTTCAACAGGAAAACAAAAAAGAAAAAAACATCTGTCAATAAAACTTTATATGATACACTGGACATGAAATGAATATACTTATTGCAGATGATCATCCTCTTATAAGAAAGGGACTAATGCAGATACTTTCCGACAGCAAGTACATAAAAAATGTATATGAAGCAGGGAACAGCACGGAAGTCTTTACACTTCTTGAAAACGAAAAAATTGATGTGCTGATTCTCGATATTTCAATGCCGGGAAAAGACGGTATAGAAATACTCAAGGATGTAAAAATACAGCATCCTGAAATTGCGGTTCTGATGCTCAGCATACAGCCGGAAAACCAGTATGCTGTCAGGGCATTTAAATACGGAGCATCAGGATGCCTGAACAAGGCATCAGCCCCCGAGGAACTGATAGAGGCAATAAGAAAAGTACAGTCAGGCGGCAGATATCTCAATGATGCGGTCAGCGAAATACTGCTCAATAACATCACATCGGAAAGTACAGGTCTTCCCCACAGGCAGCTTTCGGAAAGGGAATACCAGGTCATGCTGTTACTTGCAAAAGGGAAAACCATAAGCGAGATTTCAGAGAAGCTTAACTTAAGCATAAAAACAGTAAGCACCTACAGGACACGGCTCCTTACAAAAATGAACCTGCATACAAACTCGGACCTCACCTATTATGCGATGAAAAACAACCTGATAAGCAACCTGTGACGTCACAGCCTGCCTGCTTTCCGGATTTCATTACTTCACGATTAAACCATATTGTTTTATTTCCAATAACAGTATAATTGTAGGATTATTCCTACAGGCGAATTTTAGAACCACCTACATACAGCTGACTATTTTCACCCTACACTTTTAATCAGAGTATTAGCCATGAATAATTCTGAAGAAAGTCTGTTTATAACAAACCCGGAAGGGGAAATTTTATCTCAGATAAATAAGCTGCTTGAAGACAACAGCCTGACACTTGATTCTGATATAGAAGGAGACTCTTCTGCTGAGAATAGACGGAGAAGCGGCTGCCACAGGTTCAATTTCGGGGAATGTCCTTAAATGCATAGCAGTCAGCGATTCCTTTAAAAACAGGAATCTCACAGGCAACCTCCTGACACAGCTTATTTCAAAAGAATACCAGAAAGGCAATACTGATCTTTTCCTTTTCACAAAACCGGATAATAAGAGTATTTTTGTTCAGTTAGGCTTCTTTCCCGTCTATGAAATTGAAGACAATGTGGTCCTGATGGAAAACAATCCCTCGGGGCTTTCCACCTTCATTGAAAACCTCATACATGAAACAGAACAGAAAAATCTTTCCGGAAACAAAATAGGTTCAATTGTAGTTAAACTGCAATCCCATAACAAAGGGTCACCTCTATCTGATAGAAAAAGCTGCAAACGAATCAGATATCCTCCACCTTTTTGTTGTTGAAGAGGATAGATCAGTATTTCCTTTCCCGGTAAGATACGCTCTTGTAAAAGAAGCAACTGAACATATTAAAAACCCTTGTACTTCATTCCGGATCAAACTATATAATTTCAAACTCCACTTTTCCCTCATATTTCATAAAAGACTCACAAAAAATAGTTGATCTTCATGCAAGACTGGACCTGGGCATATATTCTGAAAAAATAGCCCCGGCGCTCGGAATAAACAAGAGGTTTGCAGGGGATGAGCCGCTCTGTCCTGTAACTTCAAACTACAACAAATTCATGAGCGAGATACTCCCGGAGAGAGGAATTGAGTTTGAAATTATCAAACGGCTTGAAAAAGAGGGTGAGCCGGTAAGTGCTTCCCGTGTAAGAAAACTCCTTGTTGATGAAGATTATGAAAACATAAGAAATATTGTTCCGGAGTCAACCTACAGCTTTCTCACATCTGAAGAGGGTAATGAGATAAGGGAAATCCTCAGGAGAAAAAACAGTCTGTAATTGTTAGGGCGGCAGTTGAAAGACTGCTGGAAATAACAGGAAACATTGAAATTATTACCCGGTTAAAACCAGGTAAAAAATAGAAACAACACTGACCGGATAATAGACGGGAAGTGCTCAAGATAGGGACATAAAGTCATGTTTTGCTAACACAGCTCTATGCCCCCGATTGAATACGGAAGAAGGGAAAATAATGAAGATTGTAAAAACAGGAATGGCAGGAACACTTGAATCCAGCGATGTGATGATTACTGTCAGGAAAAATCCCGGCAAAGGGAATGAGATACACCTTCAGAGCATTGTTGAAAAACAGTTTGGTAACCAGATCAGGAAAGTTGTCAAAGGCTTTCTTGAGAAATTTTCGGTGGAGGACGGACTTGTTCAGATCAATGACAGGGGTGCACTTGACTGTACTATTGAGGCGAGGCTTGCAGCAGCTGTATACCGTGCATCGGGAAAAACTGATTATGACTGGGAGAATATATAATGGCTAAACTTAGAAGAACCATGCTTTATGTTCCCGGTAATAATGCGGGAATGATTAAAGATGCCCATATCTACAGGTCTGATTCTGTAATGTTTGACCTTGAAGATGCGGTATCTGTCAATGAAAAAGACACTGCAAGATTTCTTGTTTACAAGGCATTGAAAACTCTTGATTACGGCGGAATCGAAACAGTAGTAAGAATAAATTCAATTGAAAGCGGTTTCGGGGAAGAAGATGTCAGGGCAATTGTAAGGGCAAAACCAAATGTAATAAGACTTCCTAAAACAGAGACTGCTGATGATATCCATGAAATTGAGTCACTCATAGAGAAGGAAGAGGAAAAATGCGGCTATAAGAAAGGGACAATAGGTCTCATGGCTGCAATTGAATCACCTCTGGGAGTTCTCAATGCCTATGCAATTGCCACATCAAGCAAAAGACTGATCGGCATTGCTCTGGGTGCTGAGGATTATGTCACATGCATGAAGACAACAAGATCGCCGGAAGGGACAGAACTTCTTTTTGCAAGAAGCCAGATACTGAATGCGGCAAGGGCTGCAGGTATATATGCCCTTGATACTGTCTATTCAGACCTCAACAACGAAGAGGGATTTGAAAAGGAAATCAGACATATCAAACAGCTCGGGTTTGACGGCAAATCAATTATTACCCCGCGTCAGATCGAACCTGTACACAGGATTTTCGCTCCTTCTGCAAAAGAAATTGAATATGCAAAGAAAACCATCAAGGGGATTAAAGAAGCGGAAAAGAAAAAATCAGGAGTCATTGCTGTAGACGGCAAGATGGTTGATAAGCCTTTTGTAGAAAGAGCAGAGAGGATTCTCGAACTTGCAAAAGCATCAGGAGTCCTGAAAGATTATAAGGAAGGGAAAAATGACTGAAAACGAACTGGGCAGAGTAATCCCTAAAAAAATTGATTATATAGGCGCGCTTAAACCTTTTGAAGGTGCTTATGCGCATACTCCCCTTGTAAAAAAGGAAAAGGGGAACAGGCAGCTTCCGAAACTCAACAAGCTTGTAAATTCAATCGAAGAGGTTGTTGTAAAATCCGGTCTTAAAAACGGAATGACAATTTCGTTCCACCACCATTTCAGAAACGGCGACAAGATCCTTCCAATGGTAATGGATGTCCTTACAGGAATGGGGTTCAAAGACCTTACAATAGCAGCCAGTTCGCTTACATCAGCCCATTCAGGTCTTGTTGAACATATTAAGAAAGGGACTGTAAAACGGCTTATTACATCAGGCATCAGGGGAAGGCTTGCCGAGGAAATTTCAAACGGCCTCATGGATATCCCTGTTCTGATCCATTCGCACGGAGGAAGAGCAAGAGGTATCGAAACAGGACAGATCAAGATTGATGTGGCTTTCCTTGGAGTTCCGTCATGCGATGTTTACGGGAATGCAAACGGCTACACAGGGACTTCTGCCTGCGGTTCGCTGGGATACGCAAGGGTAGATGCCGCATACGCGGGAAAGGTAGTCCTTATTACAGATAATATTGTTGAATACCCGAATACACCATTCAGTATTCACCAGGACCAGGTCGACTCAATCGTTGTTGTCGATGAAGTGGGTGACCCCGAAGGTATTTCAACAGGGGCTGTAAGAATTACAAAGAACCCCAGAGACCTCCTTCTTGCAGAACTTGTTTCAGAAGTTGTAATCAACTCGGGATATTTCGAAAACGGGTTTTCCATCCAGACCGGTTCGGGAGGCGCCTCTGTAGCCACTACCCGCTTTTTACGGCAGCACATGGAAAACAGGAACATAAAGGCAAGCTGGGCACTGGGGGGAATATCAGGCCCCATGGTCAAGCTTCATGAAGAGGGATTCATAAACAGGCTCCTCGATGTACAGAGTTTCGACACAGAGGCAATCAGATCAATCGGGGCAAACAGGTATCACTCCGAAATCGATGCTTCATACTATGCAAACCCCCTTAACAAGGGATGTGCAGTCAACAAGCTCAATGTTGTTATCCTAAGTGCGCTTGAAATTGATACAAATTTCAATGTCAATGTAATAACAGGTTCTGACGGCGTTATCAGGGGAGCATCAGGCGGACACTCGGATACTGCAATAGGATCAGGCCTTTCAATAATAGTTGCGCCTCTCATAAGAGGAAGAACCTCAACAGTAATAGATTCAGTCCAGACAGTTATTACCCCCGGCTCAACAGTCGATGTACTTGTAACTGACAGGGGAATTGCAGTCAATCCCAGGCGTGAGGAAATTAAAAGAAGGCTCAAAAAAGCTGATCTTCCTGTTTTCTCAATAGATGATCTTAAGGAAAAGGCTGAAAAAATTGTAGGAAGGCCTGATCCGATCAAGTTCACAAAGAAAATTGTCGGTCTTGTTGAATACAGGGACGGAACAATAATTGACGTAATAAGACAGGTTAAAAACTAGTCTGAAGAAAACAAAATATTTTCAGCGCTGAACATGGACGGAACAGACAACATCCGTCCACTGAACATCTGCTGATGATATAAAGTTCCCTGCTCTGCTGGAACAGTGCAGGGAACAGAGAAACAGCCATTGGAAAAGACTGTTTTCCAAAAGTATCTATTTCTGATTATTCAGAAAAAAAAAAAGGAGTAAAGATTAAAATGAAGAAAATCACAGCAATCATTACAATCATGCTGATTTTATCAGCATCTGCAGTATTTGCAGGCGGCTCAAGTGAAAAGGGGGGTAAAGTTGTATACCCCAAAGGCAACTTTGACTTTGTAGCACCAGGCGGAGCCGGCGGCGGATGGGACCTTACAATAAGAACTACAGCAAAAGTTCTCAAAGACACAAAACTTGTAAAAGTTCCAATGCCTGTAAGAAACAATCCCGGAGCTGGCGGATCTGTTCACCTTACAAGTCTTCAGGAAATGAAAGGCTCAGATAAAACTATAACAGTTTATTCACCGCCACTTATTCTCACAAACCTCAACGGTACTACTGATTTAGGCTACAAAGATGTAACTCCTCTTGCACGGCTCATTGCTGACTATGCAGTATATGTTGTTGCGGCTGACTCTCCTTACAAAACAATGAAAGATGTAATGGATTCGCTTAAAAAAGATATTAAAAGCGTAAAAATCGGCGGGGCCTCATCTGTTGGATCAATGGACCACCTTCAGTTCCTCATCATGGCCAAAGCTTCAGGAATCAAAAAACTTAAGGAAATCGACTATGTAAGTTTTGATGACTCAGGTTCTGCACAGGTTCTCGGCGGACACATCGACCTTTTCTCAACAGGTCTTTCAGAAGTTCAGGGTCTCATCGAATCAGGCGACCTCAGAGCTCTTGCACAGTCAGCAGACCACAGAGTTGGCGAGGGCATTGTAGGTGAAATCCCGACATGTCAGGAACAGGGTATTGATGCAACATTTGTTAACTGGAGAGGAATTTTCGGACCTCCAGAAATGCCTGAATATGCTGTTTCATACTGGAGAGACATTTTCGCAAAAATGGTAAAGACAGATGAGTGGACAGCTGCAAAAAAGACAAACGGCTGGGACGATGCTTATCTTGACGGACCTGATTTCGGAACATTCCTTGAGCAGGTTAATGAAGATTACAAAGGTATTCTTTCAGAAATCGGAATGCTTAAAAACTAATTAAAGCTATCCTCTGAATCCCGGAACAGGGATTCGGGGGGCTTTTTAATGGAGATTAACGTGAGTATATCACTTATCACAGGTTTAATAACCTTTATTATCGGAACAAGCTACACTCTTGCAGCTGCATATCTGCCTGCAGCTTCAGTCGGAAGGGCCCACGAACCTAAGCTGTTTCCTCTCGGACTCGGAGCATTGATGATTATTTTAAGCATCTCCCTTATAGGACAGGAACTTATCAAAAAGGGGCAAAAAGAAAAAACAAACAAAGAAAAAGGTGTTTTCAAGTTTGATTCAAATATGAAGAATATTTTATTAACTGTCTTAAATGCACTTGTTTATTCATTTCTCTTTGCAAAAGCAGGCTATGTTATATCAACGTTTATTTTTGTGGGATTTGAGCTGATACTCTTCAGCGGTGTAAAAAAATGGAAATCCTGCTCAATTATTGCTCTTTCATTCAGCCTTGTCATATATATATTATTCAGCAAGATGCTGGGAGTTTATCTGCCGGTAACTCCGTTCATCTGGATTTAGGAGGTAATTGTGGAAAGTTTATCACTTCTTTTACAGGGTTTCACAGTAGCGCTTGAGCCGATGAACATTATGTGGGTAACACTCGGCGGCGTGCTTGGAACAATAATCGGGATGCTTCCCGGACTGGGACCTGCAACAGGTGTTGCAGTACTTCTTCCGCTCACATTTACAATGGGACCTGTTGCAGCCCTTATTACAATGGGCGGTGTTTATTACGGAGCAATGTTCGGAGGTTCCCGTGCATCAATTCTCATAAACACACCGGGCGACGGCGCAGCAGTAGCGGCAACCTTTGACGGATACCCGATGACTTTAAAGGGTAAAGCTGAAGCTGCTCTTGCAATATCTGCAATTGCATCTTTTATAGGCGGTATTCTTGCAACTATTATAATGGTATTTGTTTCAATTCCAGTTGCAAGGTTTGCAATAAAATTCGGCCCTGCAGAATATTTCCAGCTTTTTGTCTTTGCTCTTGCAGCAACAGCATCAATGACTGAAGGAAACAGAATCAAGGGATTCATGTCAATGACTCTGGGGCTTATGATCGCGACTATAGGTATTGACGGGCAGTCGGGGGTAAAAAGATTTACTTTCGGAATACTAGAGCTCCAGTCAGGAATTGATTTCCTCGTTGTAATTATTGCAGTTTATGCTCTCGGCGAAGTATTCAAGAGTTTCAAGAATATTGCAGAGGGGAAAAAGACAGTACAGAAGAATTTCGGAAAGATATGGATTTCAATGAAAGAATGGAAAAGATCTGTATGGCCTATCCTTAGAAGTTCTCCTCTCGGGTTCTTTGTAGGAGCTCTCCCCGGAGCAGGAGGTACTATGGCCTCCCTCATGGCTTACAACAATGAAAAACAGATGTCAAACCACCCCGAGGAATTCGGCGAAGGGGCAATAGAAGGCGTTGCCGCACCTGAAGCTGCCAACAACGCAGCATCTGTAGGCGCAATGATTCCAATGCTTACCCTGGGTATTCCCGGGTCAGGAACTACAGCTGTAATGATGGGAGCACTTCTCATGCTCGGACTTCAGCCTGGACCTCTTCTTTTCCAGCAGCAGTCAACTATTATCTGGGGACTTATCGCAAGTATGTTTATAGGAAACATCATACTCGCAGTAGTAAATATCCCGCTTGCAGGAGCGCTTGTACGAGTTCTTTCTGTACCTCCAAGAATTCTTTACCCGATAGTACTCGGTCTTTCCTTTGTAGGTGCATTTGCAATCAGCTACAGTGTCATGGATTTCTATCTCCTTATTCTATTCGGAGTAATGGGATTTGTAATGAGCAAGGTAAATATTCCTGCAACGCCTATGATACTGGCAGTAATAGTCGGAAACAATATGGAGCAGTCATTCAGACGTGCCTATAAAATAGCAGATGGAGAAATGGGTATTTTCTTTTCATCACCGATTTCCATAGTTCTTTTTATTCTTACAATAATTTCAATACTTTACCCGTTTATAAAATCATTTATTGTAAAAAACAAGGAAGCAAAAAAGTCGGCATCCTGATTTTAATGTGCAATAATTTTTCAGGATAATGTTTAAAAAAAAATCATATTAAAAGTATACGGGGATCAGTATGGTCCCCTTTTATTTTTTAACAGGATAAAGGCTCTATAACAAAAACTGATAAATTATTCAGCATTTAAGCATTGTTACCAGTGTATTTTCTGAGTTACCTGAAAAACCAGTACTATAGTCAGCCATTACAGAACCGGAGAATAATTAATTTTTCATTAAAAACTTATTTAGATCAAACAAAAGTATAACCAGATTATTTTAATAATTAAATATTTCATAGCAGCACAATTCTGTTGTAAACTTTTATTAATAAGCATTTTTCACCAGACAGGAGCATAACAGAGAGATGAGAAAGGAAGTCACAACCAGGGATATCTGCAGGGCAAGAGATATCAGAATGGAAAAAATCAGCAGTCATTTCGAAAACAGCGGACAGGGGGTTATCCTGTTTTTACTGAATATACCGGGAAGTATAAAAGATACTCCTCTTTACCGCAGGATTTTCAACACAGGTATAAGGCTTCTCAAACATAATTTCAATAAAAATAATATCAGATTCTCTGTAAGTGAAATAAGTATGCCGGAATCCGGGACAGGACCCGAGGCATACATATCGGTTTCAGAAGATGATCTTCTGTCTGTAAAAAAAATAACTGCGGAAATAGAAAACAGCCACCCGCTGGGAAGAATCTTTGATATTGATCTTTTTGACAGGAATCTTGAACAGGTGAAATCAGGAAGGGAAATGAGAAAATGTTTTATCTGCGACAGTCCTGCATTTGAATGCGCGAGAAGCAGAAGACATTCCCTTGCCGAAATTACAGATCATATAAATAAAGAAGCAGAAAAATATTTTGATTCCCTTTGCTGGAAAACTGCATCTAATGCAGCAAGGGCAATGATGAGTGAAGTTCTTGTTACGCCAAAACCCGGACTTGTCGACAGGCTTAACTCAGGTGCTCACACTGACATGGATATATTCACATTTACAGACAGCACAACCGCTCTTGTAAAAACATTTTACGATATGGCATCAACTGCCTGCAGCTTCGGAAGCTGCGGAGAAATAAGTCCTGAACATAATTCTCACTCCGGAACTGATTCTTCAGTTTTAAAAGAAGAGACTGAAGGCCGCAAAGATGCGGCGGGAAAAAACACAGCCGGAGCAGAAGAAAGCACAGAAGGTAAACAGGGAAATTCATGTCCAGAAGATTCTGAAAAAGAGCTTCACCGTCTTCTTGAACCCCTGAGAAAGATCGGCATTGAAGGAGAAAAGGAAATGTTCAGGATAACAAAAGGTGTGAATACGCAGAAGGGGCTGATCTTTTCAATAGGAATACTTGCGGGTGCTGCAGGATATCTTGTTTCAGAGAGCAGGGATGAGATAACTCCTGAACTGCTTTGCCTTACAGGCAAAAAAATTGTAAAGGGAATTACTGAAAAGGATTTTAAACAGGTAAAAGAATCATCCTGTCTGAATTCAGATAATCCAGGATCTCCCGAAACAATTACAGACAATCTCAAGCAATCAGCAGATTCTGCAAAATCAAAGCAGGTTTCAAACAGACTGAATAAAGAAATAACCACAGGGGAAAGACTTTACTTAAAGTATGGGATTAAAGGGGCAAGAGGAGAAGCAGAAGGGGGATTTAAGTCTTCTCTCAGGGCGCTTTCAATTCTCAAGGAACATCTGGAAGATGAGTGGGATTTCAACCTTTCCCTCGCAGACACGCTTATCCATATTATTGCGGAAACTGAAGATACAAATATTCCGGGAAGAAACTCCATAGAAACTCTTTCATACACAGAAAACAAATGCAGGGAATTTATTAAAGAGGGTGGAGTAATACGGGATAACGGGATAGAGGAGCTTGAAAAACTTGATAAAGATTTTATTGAGAAGAATATAAGCCCGGGAGGAAGCGCTGACATACTTGCAACAATGCTTTTCCTGTTTTTCATGGAAAAGGATGTGTTTTCAGCAAGTACTGCTTAGTATTTTACATAGCCTTACTGCTTGCTGTACCCCTTGGCCCAGGCAAACATGATATTTATAAAATTCTTTAAATTATCTGAAAAATATTTGTCCACGTGATAAATCATATAGAATTTTCGGCTCAAATCAGCATCATCAATATGGAGCGCGGCAAGATCTCCCGACTGGACCTCTTTCTCAACTACTTTTTTGGAAATAACAGCATATCCTGCACCCTGCATAACCATGTTTTTTACAGCTTCAGTATCAGAGAGTGTACAGACTGTCTTGAATTTAATTTTATTACGCTTTGTAAACTGCTCAACAGTATCCATTGTACCGCTTCCCTTTTCAAAAAGAATCATCGGAAGGCGGTCAAGTTCTGAAGGGTCAACCTTGCTCTGGCCTGCAAGTTCTGAATTGGGGGAAGAAATCAGCACAAAATTTTCATTGAATATTTCCCGTGAAATTATCTTGGGATTCTTAACCTTATGAGAAACAATCCCGAAATCATTTTCCATTCTTATCGTAGTGTTTACAACATTCTCATTCGGCATCGCGAAAACAGAGACCTTGATATCGGGAAACTGGTTCAGGAATTCCGGCATAAAATCGGGAAGATAATATGAACTGAAACTGTTTATGGTATTTATTACAACTTTTCCTCTTTTCTGCCTCTTATAGTCACGAATGCTTTCTTCAATTCTGGCTTCTGTCTCAAAAATATCTACAGCCAGATTGTAAATCATTACACCGGCATCAGTCAGAACAAATCTCTTTCCGGTTTTGTTGATAAGGGTGAGACCTGTTTTTTCCTGCAGGTCCTGCACCTGCCTTGTGACTGAAGGCTGGGTAATATCAAGGTGGCCTGCAGCTTTTGTAAAGCTGCTGAATTTTGCGGTGTAATAAAAGGACTTTAAATTATCAAGGTTCATAGTAATATCTCTTAGTTAAATTATATTAAAGAAAAACATACAACAATGTATGCGTCCCATGCAATATTATACAGTAAAAAAACTGTTTTCACAGTCAAAAGAATTTGCAGACTCAGCTTTTAAGGTAAAAATCACTTCCTGAATAATAAGATCTGCAAAAAATTATCAGATGGAAACCTGCATTTAAATCTTATTTCATGATTTTTCCGGAAAAAAAACTGATAAACCGAAGCAGGTCAGCAAACTGCCGGCAATAAAAAATCCTGATAACTGAGTAACAAAGGGCGTATCAGCTATCAGGATTAAATCAGGTTTTCATGCTGTTTAATATTCATTATTCAGCATAACGTCCGGGAAAAGGACCGTGGTAAGTTTTCTTATCCAGATCCCGGTCGTGAAAATCAATAATCCCGCCACAGGCAGTATGACTCCCGGACTGCTCCGGATTATGCCAGGCTGCAATGGATGGATTATATGGCAAGTGTGCAGCCACCCGCCATTAGAACAACTCTACGCACCCGAAGGCACTAGGCAAGCACAGGGATAATAGCCAGCAGAATTCCGGCAGCAACAGCTGACCCGATAACACCGCTCACATTAGGCCCCATAGCATGCATGAGGAGAAAGTTTTCAGGATTTGCCTCCTGACCGACTTTATTTACTATTCTGGCTGACATAGGCACAGCAGAAACTCCGGCAGCCCCGATAAGCGGGTTGATCGGATCTTTTCTGAACTTATTCATCAATTTGGCAAGGAGAATTCCAGATGCAGTACCGATTGCAAAAGCAACTAATCCGAGGAGGAGTATTGCAAGAGTTTCAGGATTCAAGAATTTATCAGCCTGAAGCTTTGATCCCACGGCAAGACCAAGCATTATAGTAATAATATTAATGAGTTCATTTTTAGCAGTGTTTGCAAGTCTGTCAGTTACACCGCTTTCCTTGAGAATATTTCCAAACATCAGACATCCAACCAGAGGGGTTGCTGTCGGAAGAAAAAGTATTGTCACTGTAAGAACAACAAGGGGAAAAAGAATTTTTTCTCTTCTTGAAACTTCCCTCAGCTGGACCATCTTGATCTTTCTTTCCTCTTCTGTTGTAAAAAGCTTCATTATAGGGGGCTGTATAATAGGCACAAGAGCCATATATGAATACGCGGCTACCGCAATCGCCCCCAGGTAGCGTTCCGAGAATTGGCTGGCAAGAAAGATCGCTGTCGGCCCGTCCGCCCCACCGATAATACCTATCGATGCTGCATCGAAGAGGTTGAAGTCAATAAACGGGAGTTTTGAAAGAAAAATAGCCCCGAATATTGTGAAGAAAATGCCGAACTGGGCAGCAGCTCCGAGAATAAACATTGTCGGATTTGCAATCAGCGGACCGAAGTCAGTCATTGCCCCTACACCCATGAATATGAAGAGGGGAAACATTCCGGTTTCAATACCGAATGAATATATCTGACCGATAAAACCGTCAGGCCCTGCAATACCGGCTATTGGTATGTTTGCAAGAAGGCCTCCGAAACCTATGGGGAGAAGAAGAAGCGGTTCAAAATTCTTTACAATAGCAAGAAAAAGCAGCAGCAGACTGATTGCAATCATAGTTATTGTCTTGATATCGAAATTATAAATTCCGCTGGAAGCCCAGAAATTACTTAATGCTTCTAAAAATTCCATAAAATTAAGCCTCTATAACCATCAAAGGATCTCCGGTTTTTACCTGATCACCGGTTCTTACATTTATATTTATAACTTCACCAGAATGATATGTTTTAACTTCAACTTCCATCTTCATGCTGTCAAGAATCATTACAACATCGCCTTCAGATACTTCATCACCCTCTTTGACCTTCATATTAAATACAGATCCCGGAAGGGGGGATCTCAGTACTCCGTCGAAATCATCTGATGAGGAGGAAGATTTTTCTGCTTTTTTCTCTTCTTTGGCTTTCTTCTTCTGATCCTTCCTTTCCTGTTTTTCAGCTTTCTTGATTGCCTTGATATCTACATCAATAAGCTCATCATTTACAATAGCTTTCTGGCCATCCATCTTAATCCTGTACTCGGTTCCGTTGACATTTACAACATACTCGTTGCTTCCCTTGTCTTCAGGCTGAACCTCTTCTGCCGCGCTGCCAGCGGCAGGGATGCCGACCACTTTGAAAACCTTTTCCTCACCTTTACCGTTTAGAAAATTAACACCTTTTTCGCCGCATACTGCCGCTATAAATAAATTTTCATCTGTTTCTTCAAGGTTTTCGCTGCGGAGCATCTCCATGGCAGAAGATATTCCCTTGTTTTTGTCTTTATCGTTAAACTCGAGTACAGAACCTGTAAATTCCTCAAGATTGAGTTTTTCCTTTGCAATCCCGATGATTTCAGGATCAGGACTTACAGGAGTCTTTCCGAAATATCCCAGAATCATCTTGCCGTAACCGTCTGCAATCCTTGTCCATGGTCCGAAAAACTCATTATTAAAAGCCTGCTGAAAATAAAACTGGGAAACAGGAGTTACACTTGTTCCTCCCCCCCCGCAGGCAATAACTTCATTCATCCTGTCCATTACTTTTGTATATCTTTCCTCTTCAATACCCATGTCTCTCATCATATTGGTATTTGCAGTAAGAGCGCCACCAGGCATTGCAGAAGAGATAATATCCGGATCAGTTTTTCTGGCCTCTACAGGGAATACATAGTCTGAGAGAGCCTTTTTAAGAGCACTTTCAGCTTTTCTCACCTTTGCAAGATCAATATCGAGATAATAATCTGTACCTTTGAGAATGTGGGCCATTGAAAGGACATCAGGCTGAGCAGTACCACCTGAAACAGGGGCAATTGAAAGGTCAACCTGGTCAGCACCAGCTTCAACAGCTGCCATATAGGCTGAAAGGCAGGTACCTGCCGAACTGTGGCTGTGATATATAATCTTCTTGTCATCACCGACAAGTTTTCTTGCCTCTTTGATAGTCTCATGAACTGTTTTAGGTGTTGAAGTACCTGCAGCATCCTTGAAACAGATAGATGTAAAAGGAATATCCTCTTTTAGAATTGACTTGAGTATTTCTGTGTAGAATTCCTTGTCATGAAGACCTTTAACAGGATCAGGAATATCCATCATTGTAATTGTTACTTCATGATTAAGACCGGCACCGCTGATACACTTACCGGAATAGATAAGATTGTTGACATCATTCAATGCATCGAAATTTCTGATTGTTGTTATACCGTGTTTTTTGAAAAGTTTGGCATGAAGGTCAATCACATCAGATGACTGAGACTCAAGCCCAATAACATTGATACCTCTTGAGAGGGTCTGAAGATTTACATCAGGTCCCGCTATCTCACGGTATTTATCCATGATTTCGAAAGGATTCTCGTTACAGTAGAAAATTAAAGACTGAAACTGAGCTCCTCCCCCAACTTCAAAATGTCTGAATCCTGCTTCACACGCTGCTTCAAAAGCCGGCAGAATGTCAGCCCCTTTTACCCTGCTTCCGAAATAGGACTGAAATCCGTCGCGGAAGGCAGTCACCATAAAATCAATCTTTTTTTTCATTTATGAATCCTGTCCTTAATTAATATGTATGCAGCTGAAATTCCATTACAGAAACATGCCTCCCGATGTTTTTATAAATACTGAAAGAATCTCTTTACAGGCACTTTTCAAGTACTTCTATCTTTACAGTATAATACATCTGTATACAGAAAACACATTTCCAGGCTTAAGATATTACACTGCAGCAATACCTTCTCCGGAATTACAGCCTCTATAACTGCCATGTGGGTGATAAAATCACTCTTCAGGGCATAATAAAACCCATAAGGTATAAATACCAAATGGGCTCTTTTTTTATTTATTTTTCAGCTCAGCTCATTGAATGACGAAGAGCTGCAATCGCAATTGCAATTTCTTTCTCTCTGTTGCTTTTTCTGCCGAATGACAATTTCCCGGCATCAAACATGGCCAGAAGTTTAACTGCACCGATCATCACTACAAGAAGTGAGAAAACTGTCAACATTCCGATAACTGCTATAATAAATCCTACTGTCATCATAAACCTCCAAACCTATGTTTATGTATTGTTACGATACATATATTATTTAAATTTCGTATCATTATCATGTATATTTGTATTATACGGTGGATTATTGCTCCGGTCAAGCTTATAAAGTGAAAATAATTAATATTTTTCATATTTTTTCGGGAGCTGTGGATTTTATGTTAAAAAGAGGTTTATGAGTATTAAAACAGGGATTTATGTGGCATGAGATTAAGATTGCAGACCTGATAAGGCAGACACAAAAAAGGGGCTGTGATTCAGAGATAATTTCTAGATATTATCAGACAGAAAGCTGAACACTTCAGCAAGATCGGAATACCTGAGAGATGCTGTGCTGTCGAGGGGAGTTTCCATATTATTCACAATAACCAGCTTCCCGCCGTTTCTGACGGCATATAAGGGAAATGAGGAAGCAGGCTGTACAACAAGGGTGGATCCGAGAACCAGCATCAGATCGGCCCTGGAAGATTCATCAATTGCTTTACCAAGCGCCTCTTCAGGAAGCATCTCGCCGAAAAATGTGACATCAGGCTTTACTACCCCGCCGCACTGACTGCAGACAGGATACTGCCCTTTTTTCACGATTTCACAAACAGACTCATATTCCATTTCCATGCCGCAGGAGAGGCATCTGTGAACAGAGGGGGAGCCATGGACTTCTATAACATTTTCCGATCCCCCTTTCTGATGAAGAAGATCAATATTCTGTGTTATTACAGCCTTAACAATCCCCATTTTTTCAAGACGCGCAAGTTCTGTATGGACTATTGAAGGTTTTCTTTCCTCAAGATTATAGATAAGCTCCCTTGAATTCTGGTAGTAGAAGAGGGGGTCTTTCCTGAAATACCTGATATCAAATATTTTTTCAGCATCGGCAGATTTATAGAGACCGTTCTTTCCCCTGAAGTCCCGGATCCCTGATAATGTGGAAACACCTGCGCCGGTAAATACAACACAGTATTTTGATTTTTCAAGAGCACTGACAAGTCTTTCCATAGGGATCCTCTTTAATCTGAGTAATATGAATTATTCAAAGCATCAATTCATTTATATCTGAATAAATAATATAATTTTTCAATATTATATATTTAAAACCGGGAATCCGGCCTGATTCCTCTCTAAGCGGTACTTTCAAAAAAAGCTTCAGAAGTTATCAGCAGTAATTTCTTTCTATAAATTTCTTGAAAATATAGAGAGAATCATTAAAATCCTTTCTTCCCAGCCCCAGCCGGAAATACCTGTCATTATAACCGAAAAGTTTTCCCGGAAGCAGGAGAAGATCTTCCTCTTTTATCAGCTTTTCTGAAACATCAGAGGCAAAAATATCCTTTTTGAAACAGGGAAATGCAACAGAACCTCCCGAAGGCTCATTCCACTGAACAATATCTGCAAGATCCTCAAATACACCTTCGGCATAATCAAGATTGCTCCTCACAATATCGCTGCTCCTGGTAATCAGGTACTCACGGTGTCTGAGTGCAATTCTAGCGACCTCTTCAGACGGGGCGCTGTTGCATATAGTTGTATAATCCTTCATCAGGGCAATTTTCCTGTACAGTTCCCTGTTTCTCGCGGCAATCCACCCTATCCTGAGTCCAGGAAGACCGAATGATTTTGACAGACCAAAGAGGGAAACACTGTTTTCATAAACAGTACAGCAGGCAGGAAGAGGCTCCCTGTAATTATGCTCAAGCAGCCAGTACATCTCATCGGAAAATATAAAAACATTATTTTTCCGCGCAATATCAATAATCGCCATATAATCATCATGGGGAGGGATAAATCCTGTAGGATTGTGAGGAAAGTTGATAAAAAGCGCTTTAAGCCCCTTCTTAACTTCTCTTTCAAAAATATTAAGGTCAAGAAACCACTCCCCGTCCCTGTTTTCAAGCTCCCATTTTGCAAGTTCACAGCCGAGTGATTCAGGTATGGATTCAAAAGACTGATATATCGGGTTTAAAAACATTACCCGGTCTCCCTTCTCAAGAAGCGAATTGAGGGTAAGATAAATACATTCCTCGGGCGCTGCAACAAATATTTCATCGGCTGAAAAACCCTGGTAAAGAGCGGCAATTTCATCTCTTAAGGCAGCAGAACCGTTTGATTCTGTATACCCGAGATTCATATTCATGAAATCGTTCTTCTCTTCATTATCCAGAAGATTCAGGATCCGGCTGAGAGAAAGAGTTTCACAGTCCGAGCAGCTGAGCTGCCTTGAAACTGAAAATTCAAATTCAGCAAAATACCTTTCAAGTCTGAATGGTGTATATTTCATTATTACCAACTCCCGTTAATCTGCAACAGATTACTTTATTTATATTGAATCTCCCGGATCTGTCAGCCATTATTCAACTATCAAAATCCGGCATTTCCTCTATTTACAACTTTATAACATTCTCATGTGTTCTGTAAATTAATTTTTATCAGAGTACAATTCTTCCGTATTTACCGTCAAAGCCGTAAACTATATCAAATGTATTGTTTTTTATACGGCTTATCCCTTCTGTAACAGCATCCGGAATATTTTTCAAGGGAGGAAGATCATCTTCCAGCCAGATAGCGCTTTCCCGGCCCGCCTGCATTATAATATTCATGTAAATTTCAGAAGCCTTCTTTGTGCCGGCTCCGCAGGAGAGGCTTTCTGCAATAACCTCAATCAGCGGGATCTGGTAGACAAAAGGCTGAGTATTTTTCTTTTCTCCGCTGTATATGAATGAAGTTCTCTCCCTTACCCCATGCACAAGAGGTTTTCCGCATACCGGGCATATTTCAGGAGGGTTATCGAGAAAAAAAACATCCTCACCGGCATGTCCATCCCTGTCTCCCCTGTGTCCTGTAAGGTAATACCGCCCTTCGAATGGGGGAAATTCGGCAGTCTTTACTATTGAAGAGTTTTTTATAGAACTGAAAACACCTTCCGTGCTTATTTCATCCGCATCAATCTCGGTAAACTCTCTCCCAAGCCTGTTGAATGCAGCAGAGTGCGCATCGCTTGATGATATTACAGGGACACCGAGAGCCCCGGATACAGAAGAAAGCATCTCGGGGTCTGCACTCAATCCTGATTCAAGTGCATCAATCAGGTTCTCACACTCTCCCCATATTTCAGATACTGAATCAACAGGATTTTTCCCTCCCAGTATCCCGTCAGGTGTAACCACATGGGCTGGGATAAGAAGAGACGGAATCTTTCTTTTAAAGTCTGAGAAAAACTGCTGCATCTCCTGGGCAGAATCAAATTTGACGAAAGGACGTCCAATCCCGAGCTTGCTTCCCTGTTTCAGAAACATCCTGCGGGCTTCAGGGATACTCTCCTTGTTTTTAAAGAGAATAACCATATGAAAAAGCTTTCTCTTTTTTTCATTACGGGAATAGGGAAGTGTTATTATCACCTCTGTCTGTGGAAAGAGATAGTGAGACTCGCCTCCCCGGCTTATATTCCAGAGCTGCCTCTCTTTGTCAAACTCAAATTCAGCATCAAGTTCATTCTCCCATTTCTCCAGGAGGATGTCCCCGCTTCCATATATATCTATACCCTTTGCCCCCATTACAAACCGGAGCCTTTCAAAATCAACCTTACCGCTAGCCCCGGCGTACGGGGAATGAGAATGCAAATCAACAACAAGATTCATAGTATTTTCCTTGAAATCAGTATTCAGAAGTTCAGAATCCCTTTAAACAGGGATACACCGGTATTTTCCCGGTATAAAACTCTGCAGGGATAACCGATTATATTCTAAATTGTGAGTGAATAAAACCTCTTTTTGTCATGGCAGAACAAGCGGAATATATTGTTATTGATTCAGCAACTTAATAACACTTCATGGATGGCAAAACATCTGTTTATCTGTTAGATTCTTCCCGATATGATTAAACAGAAATACAGGGCGGAAATATATCTTGCAACAGCAACTCTGATCTGGGGAGCAACCTTTGTTATAATAAAAGAGGGGCTTAAAAGCTCATCCCCTGTACTCTTCATAGGAATCAGGTTTACAGCAGCCTTTCTCATTATGGGAGTATTAAACAGGAAAAGCTTCAGAAACGCGACAGGGAAAATGTGGAAACATGCCCTGATTCTGGGAATTCTGAATTACATAGCATATGCTGCCCAGACAATCGGCCTTGAATACACAACAGTCGCAAAATCAAGCCTGGTAACATACCTGTTTTCCGTCATCACCCCTCCTCTTCAGTATATAATAACAGGGAAGAAACCATCTGCCGGAAATGTTACAGGCCTTTTAATTGTATTTACAGGGATGATGATTATAACATCCCCCGGGGCAGAGGGGATAAATTTCGGAGACATACTGACACTTGCTAGCGCATTTTCATATGCCTTCTATATTGTATATATTGATGTCTATTCTTCGGCCAAAGACGCAGGATTCCTGGTATCAGTGCAGTTTCTGATAACCGGGCTGCTTGGTTTTATTACAGCTCCAATGGTTGAAAAAACCTTTATCGTGTTTGATCTGAACCTCATATTATCAATAGCCTACCTTTCAATACTTGGAAGCGTTGTAGCAATCTACCTTATTAACCGTTTTCAGAAATATACAACTCCCACAAAAGCAGTAATTATATACTCACTCGAACCTCTTTTTTCCGTTCTTCTGGGTATAATAATTCTCAACGAATCAAAATCTGCTGCAAAATTCAGCGGCATGGCACTCATAATCGGAGGGATACTGTTTTCTGAACTATGGGAGAATTTCAGGAATAAAAAAGCTTCCAGGAAAGAATACATGCTGAAATCAGATTAGGAATAATTTTCGATTTTCGTAGCAACAGAATCCTTTTATGACAGGATTCTGAGCATTATCTTTTCCGCAGCGACTTGTTTTTATACATGACAGTATCTGCTCTTCTGAGGACCTCTCCAAGTGTCATATCGCAGTGGACAGGAACAAGACCGTATGTAAAATCAACTTCATAGTCTCTTATCTCGTCTCTGACCAGGGATCTGAACCTTTCAATTATTCCGCCTGCCACCTCAAGCTCCATTGTATCGACAACAAGAACAAATTCATCTCCGCCCAGCCTGAAAAACTGATCACTGCTTCTCTTGTACCGTGTTAAGATTTCCGCAAAATCCCTGAGAATCCGGTCCCCTGTATCATGGCCGTGTCTGTCATTTATTTCCTTGAATCCGTCAAGATCTATATAGCAGAATGTAACAGATTCTGTAATCATTTCATCTCCATAAAGCTGAAGAAGGGCCCTCCTGTTATAAATTCCGGTAAGGGAATCATGAAGAGATGTATGCTTGAGAGTTACTATTTTCCGGTCCTTCCTTTTCGTAATAACAACAAAGCCAAGCAGAAGAACAGCAACAGATATGAGCATTATATAATCAGCAAAAAAATCTTCAATTTTATCGACAACACCATCTTCAGCAAACCAGAATATTTCTTCAAACCATTCGAGAAAATAAACCAGAGACATGATAAGTATTGCAAGCGAAACAAGCCTGAATCTGAATTCCCTGTAAATTATATAAGCTGTAAATAAAAGGACAAAACTTATTATCGAATTATTGTAAACTTCATAAACTTCACGAATAAGACCGTTAGCAGTCATATAAATAATAACAGAAAAATAAACAATAAAACTGACAAGAAATTCGAGAAATATTCTGTTGTTGAGGATCTTATGAGAGTTATTTGAATTGGGATTACATTTGTTTTCCTTTCCCATAGAACAATAATAGCATAATTATCTGAAATTACATATTTTTTTAACAAACAAAGATTTATGCTTTATTGCCTATTACAGATAATCTGATAGAATTAAACGTGTTATGCAAAGATTAAACACAAGATCAACAAGAGTATCAGCATCATTAATATCGGCAGTAATTGTATCTTCAGTGCTTTATGCAGTTTCACCCTGTCTTACAGACAAAAGCGCTGTATTAAAACTGAAGATTGAAGATATTTCCGACATATTATTTTCAGCTTCCATAATTATTCACATTGCCTGGATAATTATGATTTCAGCGCTTAAAGGTAAACAGGGGAATATCGCACAGAGGCTTCCAGATTTTTTCATAGTTTCCACACTGATGTTTTTTCTATTCAACTACCTTTTCGCCGCAAACGCAGGACTCGAATATGTCCAGAGATTTGCAAAAACATCAGATGTTCTCAGCTTTGCACCTGACACAGGAACAGAGAGGCTTATAACAGCGCTGCTTTTTACCCCGATCCTGGCGGCAGATATATTTGCTTCTTTAGTTTTCAGGAGAGAAAAACTTCTTTCCATAAACAGCATGAGGCTTCCCCTCACACTGCTGTCTGCCCTCTTATACGCTTTTTCATTCCCCTCCTTCCTGCATCTTGAAGGTTTCGGGATACTTATATTTATTGCATTTATACCGCTTTTGATAGTTTTCAAGATTTCTTCAGTCAGGAGAGCTGTTTTCTACGGCATAGCATTCGGAATATTTCAGACAATGATTATCAACTACTGGCTCGCAACATTCAGCCTTGTATCTCTTCAGTTTGTCACAATACTCTACACCCTTCTTTTTACTTTTTTTATGTCGTTTTCCGTCTATATCTACAGAAAATCAAAAATCGGGTGGCTTCTATTCCCCTTTGCATGGATTGTATTTGAATGGGCAAGATCTTCCGGCTTCTCGGCATATCCGTGGTGCCTGACAGGATCAGCTATTTACAAATACCTTCCCCTTATCCAGATCGCATCTGTCACAGGTATATGGGGAATATCCTTCATGGTTGTTCTTATAAACACTTCGCTGGCAGAATTACTGTATACAACACTTGCATCAGGCAGTGAGAATAACACTGCACAACCAGCAGCCAAAAAAAGCTTCACACTTCTCACTGAAGGCTCAAGCGGCCTTTATGATGAAGGGCAGGCGGAGAAGAGAGGCAGGAAGGAAAAATTATTCTGCAAGCCATGCAGCAGTCTGAAAAAATACATACCTGTAATAACAGCATTGACTGTAACATCAGCAGTCCTGATATTCGGCCTTTATGAGCTAGAAAGAGACAGCAGATTAAAAGCAGACAGGAAGGTCTCCCTGTCTCTCATACAGCAGAATGCGGATCCGAGGAAAACAGGATACGGAGAAAGCTTTGAATCGCTTAAGAAACTTACAGATGAGGCAAGAAGCCTTGAGAAAACAGACCTTGTGGTATGGTCTGAAACAGCCTTTGTCCCTAACATAAGAAGGTGGGGTTCACTTGAAAGAGACTACAACTCACTCACCCGGATTACACACAAATTCCTCGATTACCAGAGAGAGGGAAATTTTTATCTCGTTACGGGAAACGATGACTACGAGATTATTGAAAACAGCGACGGGAGTGTTGTGAGAAATGAATATAACGCAGCAGTATTTTTTTCCGACAAGGGAAAGAGGCTTGATACATACAGGAAAATCAGGCTTGTCCCGTTCACAGAATACTTTCCCTTCAAAAAGCAGCTTCCATGGATGTATGAAATACTGATAAAGATGGATGTATACCTCTGGGAACCGGGAAAAGTCAGGACAGTTTTCAAACATCCCGAATTCAGCTTCTCAACCCCTATCTGTTTCGAAGACCTTTTCCCCGGTTATGTCAGGGGCTTTGTGATAAACGGTGCAGATATGATTATAAACATATCAAACGATTACTGGTCTCTCACAGAAACCGAAGGGATGCAGCATTTTGTAAACAGCCTGTTCAGGGCTGTCGAAAACAGGAGACATGTTGCAAGAGGGACTGCATCAGGACTTACTGGTGTAATTGACAGGACAGGAAAAATTCTTGAGACAGTACCTTTCTACAGCAGGGAATATATGAATATAGATATTCCGATCAGTAATGAAAACAACAGGTCCCTTTCATTTTACACAAGGCACGGAGACTGGTTCCCGTTTCTTTCCCTGCTTGTCTTTGTTACAGCTTTTTTTCTGACCGCAATACTGGATATTCTCAGGAAAAAAACAGGACGGTAAAACAGGGATGGCTGATTTTTACAGGTACAGGGCAAAATCTGCACTGCATCATCACAACAGGAAAAACCTACCCTACTCCACAGACCTGAACCTTTATACAGGATGCAGCCACAGCTGCATATACTGCTATGCCGCGGCCAGGAGGATACAGAGAACAGGAAGAGACTGCGGGAAAACAGGATACAAGGAAAACATTACAGAGCTCCTTGAAAAGGAACTTTACAGCGAAGACTTCAGCCGAAAAATAATAAACATAGGGGGATCTACCGATTCCTACCAGGAGAGTGAAAGGGAAACCGGAGCAATGAGGGATATACTCAGGCTGCTGATAAAACATCGAGTTCCTGTAATAATAAGCACAAAGTCTGACCTGATACTGAGGGACATTGATCTTATCAGGGAACTTTCAGGGCTGACATATGTAAACATTGCTTTTTCAATATCAACACTTAATCCTGATCATTCCGCCATATTTGAACCGGGAACACATGAACCTTTAAGAAGAATAAAAGCACTCAAGGAATTTTCAGAAGCGGGAATAAATTCTGCCCTCCACTTCTTTCCTGCAATACCATTCATATCTGATACCGAGGATATGATTGAATCGGTGGTATCGTCAGCTGCTGATTCTGGATGCAGGTATCTCATGCCGGGGTTTCTGTATCTCACGGGAAATATCAGAAACGTCTTTTTCGAAAAGCTGAAGAAGAGAAGCCCTGAACTGGAAGAGAAAATCAGGAATGTGTATGTAAGCGGAAAACTCGATAAAGAAGTTAAATACAGTTTTTATGCAAAACTCAATAAATATGCTGCAAAATACGGAGTTGAAACAAACTACAGGAAATTCACACCTGAAAACCTCATCCCGCCCGGAAGAAAGAATCATAAAATGGAATACAGCAGAACTGAAGGACAGCTTGAACTGTTTTAGCAGCAATAATCAGGCATTCAGAATATTTATATATTCAAAGAGCCTTGAAATCCTGAATCTTTAAAAGCCTGTCACACTTGATAAAATATCAATTACTATTTATTTTTAAGTGTGAGAAACAGTCACAAACAGATCAAAACAGGGAAGAATAATGGGCGAAAAACTATATTTTACTTATAACGACATACATAAAACAATAAAAAAACTCTCTATAGAAATTTCAGAATCAGATTTCAAACCTGACCTCATGGTTGCGATAGGAACAGGGGGATTTATCCCGGCACGAATCATGAAAACATTCCTTAACCTTCCTATCCTCACAGTCGGAATCAAGTACTATGACAGCAACAACAAGATTCAGAGTGAACCTGAAAAAATCCAGTGGATCGATGAGGTGGAAAAAAGGCTCAAGGGGAAAAAAATACTTCTGGTCGATGAAGTTGATGATTCCCGTTCAACCCTGGAATACTGCCTGAGAGAGCTCCTCAAGCATGAACCAGAGGAAATCGCAGTTGCAGTGCTTCACCAGAAAGACAAGGAAAAGGCAGGTGTAATACCTGAGGAAATAAACAGATACTTCACAGGGGAAACAATACCTGATTACTGGTGCTGCTACCCGTGGGATGCAGATGACATCGATATGCATGACAGCTCAAGCAGGAAATAATATTTAAGATTTTCCGGATTATCTATAAACAGGATAATCCGGAAAAAACTGCCCCAGAAAAAGCACCACCATTCACCCGGTTCTGATCCCATCTGAATCAAAACATTCTGAAACTTTTTTACAGATCTTTCCCTTTTTACTGATAGCTTTACAGCTTCTTTACAGAACCCCCTTGTAACAGGTCTGCATTTTTTTCAAGCATCGCAACACTACCTTTATATTTTATCCGCCCTTGGGCAGGAACTTCTTCTTTACAGGACAGGAGGGGAAATAACGCAGACTGAAAACTTCAGCAAAATAACAGATCAGGAAAACTTCTTGTAAAAAAAACTTATTCACATGTTATTATTGGAAAAACAGGGGGATGAGAAATGATAGATATTAATCTTGATTCGATTAAAGAACGGGAAGTTGTAAAGGGATTCAGGGGAAGATTTATCCATTCCGAGAGCATGACACATGCCTACTGGAACATTGATAAGGGAGCCGACCTCCCTGAACACGCTCATGTTCATGAACAGGTTGTAAACATTCTTGAAGGGGAATTCGAACTTACAGTTGGAGGAGAAAAAAAGATTATCAAACCGGGCGACATTGTGGTTATCCCGTCCAATATACCCCATACAGGAAGAGCAATAACTAACTGCAGAATACTTGATGTGTTTTCACCTGTGAGAGAGGATATGAAGTAAACAGTCCCGGACTTTCCTTGCAGTGTTATCACGCAATACAGACAATTTGGATTTTAAGACTTATCAGGAAATACACATAACTCTATAACGGGCTCTTCACCCTCTTTGATACAGGGTCTGCAAGGTTTATATAGATCATTGTTGTCTTGACCGATTTATGCCCCAGAAGATCCTTAACTGTCTTGATATCAATCCCGGCCTCTATCAGGTGCGTGGCGAAACAATGCCTGAGAGTATGGCAGGTTGCACTTTTCTGAATCAAACTCTTATTGAGAGCATTCTCGAATATTTTCTGGACCGTCCTTACAGAATATTTCTTCCCTGAAATTGTCCTGAAAACATAATCAGAAGCATTTCTCCCTGCAGTAAGCTGTCTTAAAGATTCTGAATACTTTTCCGAAAGAAGAGTAATCCTGTCCTTGTTCCCCTTGGAATCCCTTATCTTAAGCGATAAGTCATTGAAATTAATATCCCTTATTTTTATTCTGCAGACCTCACTCACACGGAGACCGCTGCCGTAAAGAAGGGAGATAATAAGCTGATGCTTTTTGTTCTCAATATTTCCTAGAAGCTTAAGGACCTCCTCCCTTGAAAGAATATCGGGAAGCCTTTTCCTTGTTCTTACCCTGTCAAGCTTATAAGGACAGGGCTTGTCCAGTACAAGAGTATAAAACAGCTTTATCGCTGACCAGGCAAGCCTTCTCTGCTCACTCGAACTCTCTTCATTTTCAAGAAAAAGAGCAATCCTCCTTTCAGGATCAAAATCAGTTTTCCGGGAATATTCAAGAAAATGCTTCAGATGACCCGTATAAATCCTTACAGTATTTTTCGAATAATTCCGGTTCTTAAGCTCCCTTGTAAAATCTTCAAGATAATTTTTCATGAAAAACGACCCCCTAGTATGTATAACAAGGGAAAAAGTAATTCTGCTTGAATTATACACCCGCAGACTTTAAAATTATCATGCAATACAGACAATTATAGTTATCGTAAATGACAGGCCTTTGGAAATTTAGAAAGTCATTGATTCTTGACTTCTTTCTTCATGGCAAGGAACACAGCTGTATAAATTCAATTGTGAATTATGATGCTAATTATTGAAATATTAAGAATAGTTAAAATGCCGAGAATTAAATTTGAAGAAGCCATGAAGAAATTCTGACTTACATTGATTTGTAGATCTTGAAGCCTGTCACTCCCGATAACAGAGAATACCCGGTTCAGGCATAAGTAGTAAAAAGTATAGGGCTTAACTGCCGTTCACCCAAAATGTCGGAGCTTTTCTTGTTGCGTGTAAAATCTGGTAGGTATATGATTATTTTAATACGTGGAGAATCCGACATCTTCGGATATTCTCAGAACGTTAAGTGCAATTCTTTGCTTAATATATTTTTTCCTCGCCATCCATGGCTCGGATTTAGAAAAGGAGTATTTCAAAATGAAAAAAATTATTATTTATTGTTTAGCACTGTTTTTATTATTTTCATGTGCTAATAATGAATTTAATGTAGAACTTGGTATTGATGCAAACTTCATTGAGAATGATTTAAAAATTACAGGATCAACAAATCTTCCGGATGGTGCAATGATTTCATTAAATCTTAAACCACTATATGAAGAAGAAGTTTCTATTAAAGATGGAAAAATTGAACATACATTCTCTTTTAATGGAGATGCTATACCTGATGGAGATTATACACTAGAAGCAATATTTATTCCTACTCAAAACGAATCACCAAAATTAAAAAATATGATTCTAATTGAAAATGAAAATGTATATGAAAAAGATGGAATAAAATATTATTATATCGGAAATAATTTTAATATAAACAAAGTAGTTAAAAATAAAGAGCTAAAAAATTTAATAAACAGAAAAGTTCCATATGAAAAATGGAATGATTGGGGAAATCCTGAAACTCTTGAACAAACTAACAATATTTTTTGGGCAGCATATCTCGAGAAAGCTGATATTTCTTTTATATCAAAAAAAGAGAATGATAAAATCATTTTTGCATGTAGAGGAAAAGAAAAACTAGAAAAATATTTTACTGATCGTCAAAATAATATTGAAATTGGATTTTCTCTTTGGGATGGTTCGCATAAAAAACTTACAGAATTAATCAAACAAAGTATGAATGACGCAAAAAGTTATGAACATGTTAAAACTGTTTACTGGGATAAAGGAGATCATTTAATAGTTAAAACAGATTTTAGGGGTGCAAATGTTTTTGGAGGTATCGTCTTAGATTCTGTTACTGCTAAGACATCTATTGATGGTGAGATCTTAGAAATAATTTCAGATTAATTTTTTACTGCCAGAAAGTACATCCCTGTACTTTCTGGAATTTATTAAAATTCAGCAAAGAACAGCACTTAACAGAGAATACCACGGTTCAGGCTTAAGCAGTAGAAGCATGTAGCAAAACAGCCGTTCACCCAAAATGTCGGGACTTTTTATTGTTGCAGGTGGAATCTGTTGGGTATAAGATTAATTAAATATCTGGAGCATCCGACATCTTCGGGTATTCTCAGAACGTTATGTACAATGAGCCCGACAAGAGGAAGACGCCCGGACCTCCGGCCGACGGGCGAAGAGATAATATATATATGTTATATCGAAAGAAGGAGTAAAAATGAGATTGAAGGCATTAATATTAGAGAACTTCCGAGGCTATTCTGGAGTAAATTTAATTAATTTTGAAAAAGACTGGAAATGGCAAGTCATTTTCCCCACATTTAGGAAATTAAAAATCCCCCACCTGCAGAAAAAATTATACCCCCTTTTTCTCCTGAATTCTATATGAATCTCCCTCAAGGGAGAAAACATGCGCATGATGTAAAAGCCTATCAAGCATTGCTGTTGTCATGATTTCATCACCCATCATTTCAGACCACTGATCAAAACCTTTATTTGAAGTAATTATTACTGACGATCTTTCATAGAGTTCGCTGATAAGATTAAAAAAAAGATTGGCCTCTTTTCTGTCGATAGGCGTATAGCCTATTTCATCAATAATTAGTAACGAAGATCTGAGAATCCTGTTTATTCTGAATGAACTTGATCTCATAGTTTCCATTGTTTTCAACAGTTTTATTAGTGAAGTTATCCTTTCAAAACAGACAGTGTATCCGGCTTCAATTGCCTTGTACCCGAGAGCAATTGATAGATGTGTTTTCCCAAGGCCGGGAGGTCCAAAGAACATGATATTTTCAGATTTATCTATCCACCTGAAATCCTTGAGATTATTTAACTGTTCTTCAGTTATCCCTTTTATTCTTGAAAAATTGAATGTCTCAAGTTCCTTAATTACAGGAAAATGGGCACCTGTAAGATTTCTATGAAGACGTCTTTCATTTCTGAAATGTACTTCTTCTGTAAGAAGGATGCTTAAAAAATCAAGATGAGATATTTTCTCCTTTGTTGCTTTTTCAAGTGCCTCATCAAGATTAACAGATATTCCTTTAAGCTTTAGACTATCAAGTATTCCTGTACAGTAATCAAAACAGCTCATAAAGCACCTCCTAAAAGACTTACAAGTGAGGTGTAGTAACTTAAATCCCTTTTCTTTACTTCTATGTTTTTATTCTCATGTTTTACAGCTTTTATTCCTGTAAGAAGCTGTGGCAGAATATCCGGATAATTTTCAGTTTCACAGCTTCTTACATAAAGATAAGACTCTTCAAAATTCCTTGCAGATAGTGTTCCGTTTTCAATGCATAAATCTGCAGTTTTTGCTATTAACTTATCATCAGGATTTGAGTTTATGAAAGCATAAAGCTCGCGCTGCTGATCTCTGTAATACCTGCTGTATTTTTTGTAATTCTGATCAACATATTGTTTCCATGAGTTACTGCTAAATCTGTTCTTTAATTTTTTGATAACTTCATCGGGCTTGGAATCATAATTCCTGAAATGATTATGTTTGGTTATTTTTTTCCCCTTTATCGGTGAGATTTTGTGCCTGGCAATCTCTTCTCCATCTATTTTGTCATAGATAAAAAGGTCTGTATCTGTTTGGTAAATCCAGACAGTTTTTTTTCTGAACCTGTTAGGGACAGAGTAAAATGAAGATGAAACACTTATCAATGATTTACTATTTACTTCCCTTGATTCTTTATTTATGATGCTTTCCCTTCTGAAAATAGACGGCTTTAATTTTTTAAAATGTGGAATCTCTTTAAGCAAAGCTTCTTGAGGAATTATTCCAGTTGCCTGGCATATTTTACCGTTAGCTCTTCTTGAAAGCCAATTATTTAATGCCTCCTGTATTTGATCAAAGGATGTGAAATGTCTTGCTGAAAAGAAACTGCTTTTGATGAATTTCACAAAGTTTTCGACTTTACCTTTGCTCTCAGGGTCTGCTTTTCTGCAGACATACATCTTAAACCCCTGCTCATCCTTGAAGGCTTTAAATTCTTTTGTATACTTAATATCTCCGCTGTTTTCTTTAACAACCATGACTTTGTCCTGATCAATCACGATTTCTTCAGGTACCCCTCCTATTATTTCAAAGGTATCAAGTAAATGATTTATCACATCTATGGATTTAAACGGCCTCTTCTGTACTGCTGCATACTTGAATCTGCTTACAGATAGAATGACTCCAAAGATATATACTTTCTCACCGGTTTCTATTTCAGTTTCTCCGAAATCAAGCTGTAGTTGTTTTCCATGTGGAAGTTCTTCAACCGGTGTATAGATTCTCTTGTATTCGTAATTATCTACTTCTCCTGTTTTCTTTAAGAAAATGAGATAATTTCTCAAAGTCCTTTCAGTGCCGGGAAGTTCTCCATATTTTTCTTCAAGAACATCATAGATTGATGAAGTGTATATTTTATTGTTATTTAAATTAAAAATATTCAGTATTTCATCTTTGAAAGGAGCAAAAATCTTTTCCTTTTCTACACTGTTTATCTGGTATTCAAGATACTCTGCTTCCGACATTTCAAAGTATTTTCTAACTGTTTTTCTGTCGATTTTTAATTCTCTGGATATTTTCCTTTTTGAATATCCTCTATTCTTGAAAACTCTTATTTTTTGGTACATATTCATAGTAATCATTTGAGTCATTCCTGGTAGTTTTTGTCGTGATTACATACTAAGGTTTGACTCTTTTTTTTCCTATAGGGTGGGGAATTTTATTTTCCATCCTATGGGGATTTCATGTTACCATTTCCAAAGACCTAACATCTTTTATAGGAAAGAATGATAGTGGTAAGTCATCAATTCTTGAAGCTCTTGAGATATTTTTTAATAGTAAAGTTATTAAAATTGATGGTGATGATAAATTTGTACGTTCATTAGAAAATATTGTGAATATTGGTTGTGTTTTTACGGATCTTCCAGAAAAAGTCATTATTGATGAAACTAATGAGACATCATTTATAGATGAATATCTTACAAATGAAAATGAGGATTTGGTTGTTTTAAAGAGATTTAAAATACAGAAAACTGCAAGTAAACCGGAAACATTTATAATAGCAAATCATCCTAGTAAAACTGGTTATGACGACTTACATAGTTTAAAAATCGGCGAATTAAAGAAGAGAGGAAAAGAATTAGGTATTAAAGATACCGTAGAAGATCAGAGAATTAGTGCTCATTGGAGAAAAGCGATTTGGTCTTCAACTGATAATTTGGAAATACAAAAATCTGAAATTGAAATTACACAATTAAGCACAGAATCAAAAAAATTATATACAAGAATAAGTGAAGCAATGCCAACATTTGCTCTTTTCCGATCAGATAGAGAAAGTAGTGACTCTGATCCCGAAGCGAAAGACCCTATGCAATTAGCAGTAAATGAAGCAAAAAAAACTTATGAAGCTCAAATTAATGAATTACAAGAGAAAATAGAAAAAAGTGTTTTCGAGGTTGCAGAAAGAACGCTAGAAAAAATGAATGAAATGGATCCTTCTTTAGCTAATGAATTGAACCCAAGATTAAAAGAAACACCAAAATGGAGTTTTAGTTTTACAATTGATGGTGATGAAAATATTCCAATTAATAAGAGAGGTAGTGGGGTCAGGAGACTTGTTCTTTTAAATTTCTTTAGAGCAGAAGCTGAAAGAAAGAAAATTCAAAATCATTCTCCTGATGTAATATATGCAATTGAAGAACCTGAAACATCTCAGCATCCGAATTATCAGCAATTATTGATTGATTCATTGATAGCATTATCACAAAATGATAATTGTCAGGTTTTATTAACAACACATGTTCCAGCATTGGCAGAAAGATTAGAAATTAACTCTATTAGATTTATTGAGAAAATCGGATTAGGTGAAATTAAAGTTCATATGCATAATGATTATGTTTTAGAATTAGCTACAGAAAGTTTAGGGATAATGCCTGAAAAAGAAATATCTTTAGCCAATAAAGTTATATTAGTTGAAGGTCATAGTGATATAACATTTTTGAATAAAATTAGTGAAGAATATAAGAATGCGGGAGAAATAACGTCAACATTAAGTGATTCAAAAATATATCCAATACCTATTGGTGGATGCGGGAATCTTAAACATTGGATAACCAAACGCATAATAGATAAAATGGGAATAGAATATTTTATTTTAATGGATTCAGATTTAGGAGATCCAGTAAATAATTCTAGAAACATTACTAAAATAAATGAAATTAATACAAATGGTCAAATCGGATATTTAACAAATAAACGAGAACCTGAGAACTATATTGATCCAGATTTATTGAAAACAAAGTATGATAAAGATATTAGATACACTAACACTTGTGATGCGAAAAAAATAATTGGAAAAGAATTAACAATTAGACCAAATGATGTTCTTGAGTTTATATGGCCACATATGGAATATCAGCATATGAAAAAAATGGCGAAATATGGTGATAAAGATGAATTCAAAGAGTGGATGGATGCGTTCTTAGAATAATGATAATATGAATATTCTAGCTAAGAAGATTATAATGGTGAAGAATCCAAACCTCTGAAATAAAGACAAATAGAGAATGTAATTACTTTTTACAAATAGTATTGCTGACGATATTTTTAAGAATAGCTTAAATATCTGGTAGAATACGTTCAATAACAATTAAATAAATGGTATAATTTTATGATGGAAACGAGTCTTTCAGTTCTTATTGAAGATTTATCAGTCTCAGCAAAGAAATATGAAAATGAATATAACGATGATGAGATGCTTACATTTGCTATTTCATTTTGTCAGAGATTAATATCAACATATTGGCAGATTAATATCTCTGATACAAAATATTCAATTACTCCGTATAATTCTGAGCTATATGGATATCTGAAAGGGCAACCAATAATTATTGCTGATCAAATCGCACAGTTATTATCTGCAATGCCAAATAAGGATGCTGGTTTCTTTATTGGAAATATTTATACATCATTACTTCCGAAGAATGTCAGGTCAAAAAACGGCGCTTATTACACACCTCCAATACTCGTACAAAGATTATTAACATCTATTGATAACTATAGATTTGATTGGATTAATAGTAAAATATTGGATCCTTCATGTGGTGGAGCTGCATTTCTTACAAGTATATCCAGATTTATTATTGAAAAATATAAACATGAATTATCAGCAGATGATTTATTTTCCTTTATTGAAAAAAACATACAAGGGTATGAAATTGATCCTTTTGCAGCATGGATCTCACAAACATTGTTGGAATTTGAATTATATGATCTATATCTCAAAGTAAATAAAAGAATAAAAAAAATCATTTCTGTAACTAATTCCCTTGAGGAAAATTACGACAAGAATTTTGACCTTATCATAGGAAATCCCCCTTATGGAAAAGTAACAATTGAAAAAAACTTAAGAGAGAAATTCAGTAATAGCGTATATGGACATGCCAATCTTTATGGATTATTTACAGATTTAGCATTAAATCTTTTAAATGAAAATGGATATATAGCCTATGTTACTCCAACTTCGTTTTTGGGTGGAAATTATTTTAAGAATTTAAGAAAACTTTTAGGAGAAAATTCTCCTTTAGTTTCTATTGATTTCATAAAAGATAGAAGTGGCGTTTTTAGTGATGTTCTTCAAGAAACAGCACTAGCAATATATAAAAAATCAAAATTTGTAAAAAAAGTTGAAATATCTGAATTATCAACTACAAAAAATCTTGATTCCTTATCAATTATAAAAATTGGAAGTTTGCTAGTTAATCAAAATACAGAAAAACCCTGGCTTATTCCAAGAGAAAAAGATCAATTATCGTTATATAAGAATATTTCTTCCTTCGAGTATACTTTACGGGACTATGGATTTAAGGTCCGTACTGGACAACTTGTATGGAACAGACACAAGGAACAATTATCAAGTTCAAAAAGAAACTCTTATCCTTTAATATGGGCCGAATCCATATTAAGAAATGGAAATTTTGAATTTAAATATACAAAGAAGAATCATTTCCCATACTTTAAATTGGAAAGAAAACAAAATTATTTACTCACAAATAAAGAATGTATTATATTACAGCGAACAACATCTAAAGAACAAAGTAGAAGATTAATATCTTCAATACTTCCAAATGAATTTATTAGTCAATATGGTGGTGTAGTTATTGAAAACCATATTAATATTATAGAACAGAATGAAGAAACAGTTTTAGATTTAGTTACACTTAATATCTTGTTAAATTCAATAGCAATAGATAGAATTTTTCGTTGTATTAATGGCAGTGTAGCCGTTTCTGCTTATGAGTTAAATTCAATACCATTTCCATCCCCAGAAAAGATTTTGAATCTAAAAAAATTCTTAATTAAAAATGATAAACGAAGCTCAATAGAAGAATATATTCTAGATATTTATGGAGGCAATATTGATGAGTCAACTTCCTACAGTTCAATCGATACAAGACAAACTGGATAAAATATTTCCTCAGGGTTTAGAAAACAGAGGTTATTTGACTCGAGAAATGGCTGCCAAGACAATATTTGTTATGATTTATTCAACAGCAGTTGAAGGAACAGATATTTGGATTAGACCTGATCAAATTACAAAAATGACTGATAAGCAAGCAGCCATTACCGATATTGATAAAAGAGAAGAATGGTATGAAATGACACTTCGTCCTGGAGCTATGAAGGATATTAAAGATCGATGGTATGCTGCAAATACAAGAGAACCTATTAGAGATGAAACATTAAGATACGGTCTGATAGTGTATAATGCGGTAATAGAGCGCGCAGGTTTACCTACAACATCTTCAAAACCAAGATATGCTCTACAACGGGAATTCTATGAATTATTTATGGTTGACGAAAATGCAGATGATTTTATTAAAAATTGGCAAGATAAATATTTATCTGCTGAATCATTAGCTCGGGTAAAATTATTAGGTCAATCAAAACAATCAAAAACTAATAATGAAAATATTTTGATTGATCTGCCAGATGGTCAGAGAAGAAAAATGCTTCCTGGACCAAGTTCATTTCTTACAAAAGCAACTGTAGAATTATTCTGTAAATCTTTTTTAAAAAATCCCGTTGTAATTTTCATTAGTGAATCAGGGAATAAAGTAGTACTTAAAGATGATGAATTAGCAAAATCAATTGGATTTAATATTCCAGCGGAAAAAAGTTTACCAGATCTGATAATCGCTGATCTTACTGATGACAATACGCTAATATATTTTATTGAAATAGTTGCAACAGACGGCCCAATTAACAGAAAAAGAAAAGATGATTTGCTGAAAATTGTAGCTGAATCTTCATTTAAAAGAGAGAATGTATTTTTTATGACGGTATTTGAAGATAGGAATTCAGCACCCTTTAAGAAAAATATATCTTCGATAGCACCAAATACACTTATTTGGTTTGCCTCAGAACCTGAATTTATAATGATCTGGAATTCTTTAAAAAATTATAAAATTGCAGATATGTCTAGTTTCATAAATGAAACATAAAAAATAGTTTCAGTAGTCTTGGCTATTTTTTTTAAAGTATAAATGAAGAATCCAGACCTAACTCCGTTGAACGGTCTGGATGTCGGGCTCAAAGCACATAACAGCGAATATGCGGTTTCGCTTCGCTTTACCCAAACTGGCCTTTGGCCAGCTTCGCATATTCGCGGAACGTTATGAATAATTCCTGACCAAGAAGAGACCTTTATACTCGCCATCCATGGCTCGTGAAGAAATAGAAAATCTTATATTGTATTAAACACTTAGTATTTTATGATCTTCCAGAATATTACCATCCATTTCTAACAACTGCAAAAATCTAGAAGCTGGTCCTTGAGGTTTGTTTCTACCGGATTCCCAGGCTTCAACCGTTTTTACAGATACACCAAGTGCTTCTGCGAAAATAGTCTGTGATAAATTCAATGATAACCGGATTTGTTTTATTTTGGATGCATCATATTTTGGAATTGGAGAAATACTGACTTTCCTTCTTTTTACTGAAGGTAATTTACCTTTACTATATTCAAGAGATTCATTGAGTCCGGAGATAATTGAGTTATAATAATTTTTATCATCGTTTTTCATTTCTGCCCTCCGTTCGTACGTAAATTATTCTTAATCTGATCTATCAAAGACTTAATATTGTTTTTTTCACCTTTCGTAAGACTTTGCTTTTCACTTTTTCTAAAACAGGCAATCATATGAATCTGTTCAAATGATGCAAAATCAACATATAGTGTTCTTACGCCACCACTTTTACCTTTTCCTGGAACTGACCATCGAAGCTTTCGCAAGCCCCCTGTTCCTTGAATCATTTTTCCAGCTTCAGGATTCTCACAAAGCAATATCTCAAGATCTTTGAGATCATCATCTGTCAAATTGGCATCTGCCCACTGTTTTTCGAATGTTGGCATATACACAAATTCTCGTGTCATGATTAATTATTACACCCTATTCAATAGGGTGTCAAGAGTTGAAAATACAAATATTCTAACCTTTAGTTATACTTTTACCTTTTACTGTCTCAAAAGGACTTCCATGTCCTTTTGAGAATGAAATATCTTAATGGTCAGGAACTATACATAACAGAGAATACCCGGTTCAGGCATAAGCAGTAAAAGTTCGGGGCTTAACAGCCTTTCACCCAAAATGTCGGAACTTTCTTGTTGCAGGTGGAAACTGGAGGGTATATGATTAATCAAATATCTGAGGCATCCGACATCTTCGGGTATTCTCAAAACGTTATGTTCAATTTTTGGTCTAAAATATGTTTAAAAGGTAATTATCCAATAAGGAATCATTATGGTAAAAGAAATGTACTTGGAATTAACAGGCGTCAATGGAAGACAAATTCAAAATACATATTGGTCTAATGTTGATAATCCATCAAAGATTGTCATTTTCTTTTCCGGTTATCGATATCCTACTGAAGCCCCATTATTTCATTTTCTAAAAATACATTTTTTATCAAAAAATTGGGCAGTTTTAACTCTAGATTATAGGTATAATGAAGATTCAGTTTTTTTGAAGTTATCTGACCCTGAACAAATGAATTATTTGAATACTGAAGCTTTACTTATGAAAAAAAAATTAGAAGAAAATCTTAATTTCGAGCAGTATTGCTTTATTGCGAAATCTCTTGGCACAACCATTCTATATAAAATGTTAGAAAATGATTTTATTTTCATGAAAGATTTAAAGAATCAATTTGTATGGCTTACTCCTGCAGAGTCTAATAGGAAGATATCTGATTTTATTTTAAAAAATACAATTTCTTCGATTTATGTGATTGGAGATGATGATCCATATTATGATGAGGACATCATTTCAAAATTAAGAGATAATTCTTCTTGCTTATGTACAATTGTTTCTGATGCAGGGCATATCTTTAATCATAAAGAAAATCTAGACTTAACCATGCAGAATAATTTTAATGTCATTAGGTATCTAATTGAGAAGATTAATGTTTAAGATACAACCAGATGAGACCAAAAACTGAACATAACAGCGAATATGGCATTCCCCCAAAACTGTAGACACTTGATATACTTAGAAACTAAGGAGTATTAAAGTGCCAAAGAGTCCCTACACAGAAGAATTTAAAGACGAAATATTAAAGCAAATAATGGAAGAAGAACACAGTGTTCTTGAAGTATCAAAAGCAACAGGAATAAGTGACGTTACTCTTTATAACTGGCTTAGAAAGGCCGGGTGGAAATCCGGGGAGTCTCGAGAAAAGAAAAAATTAACAGAAGCAGAAAAGGAAAACAGAGAATTAAAAGCAGAGATCAGAAAGCTTAAGATGGAGCGTGATATCTTAAAAAAGGCCGCAGCGTACTTTGCGAAGGAGTCCCAGTAAAGTACGCTTTTATTCGGGACAACAGAAAAGCGTTTCCAATTCGCCCTATGTGCAGGATATTAAAAGTTAATCCATCAGGATTTTATCGGTGGTTAAAAACACCAGAATCTCCTAGAACAATAGAAAATAAAAAAGTGACAGAACTAATCCGTTTTTACTGGGAAGAAAGCGGTCAAGTATATGGAAGTCCAAATATACATGAGGATCTAAAAGAAGCAGGTTATAGCTACGGTGTTAATCGGGTTGCTCGTTTGATGAGAGTAGCTGGAATAAAAGGTGCTTACAGACGGAAACGGCATCATGTACCTTGGGTTCCTGGAGAAATTTACCAGAAGAATACTTTGAATAGAGAATTTTCTGTTGCTGAGCCAAATCAAGCTTGGTGTACTGATATAACATATATCCGAACTTATGAAGGCTGGTTATATCTGGCAGTAGTAATTGATCTATTTAACAGAGGAGTTGTTGGCTGGTCGATGAAGAATCATCAGAAAGCAATTATTGTTATGGATGCTTTGTTTATGGCAGTAAAAAGAAGAAGACCTACAAAGTCTGTTCTTATCCATTCTGATCAAGGGTGTCAGTTTACAAGTAAGGATTGGGAGGATTTTTGTGAGGCCCACTCTTTGGAAATTAGCATGAGTAGAAGAGGTAATTGTTGGGATAATTCTGTAGTTGAATCATTCTTTTCAAATCTTAAAAGAGAAAGAATCA
This sequence comes from Spirochaetia bacterium, assembly GCA_963662265.2. GTDB lineage: Bacteria > Spirochaetota > Spirochaetia > CADAEX01 > CADAEX01. Next base: position 175,653 of record CAXXHA010000010.1, read on the forward strand.
GGAATAAAATTTATAAAACCAGAGAGGAGGCAAGAAAAGATATTTTTAATTATATTGAAATGTTTTACAATACAAAAAGACGGCATGGTCATTTAGGAAAGCGAAGCCCTGCTGATTTTGAAGATAAGTTTTCATCAGATTAAAGTGTCTACAGAATCAGGGGAATGCCAGTTGAAAACTTTAGTGCTGTCGATAGGACATACGATGAAGTAATTAAAAAAGGGGCAATATCAATTCTTAAGCCAACAACAGAACCTTGGGGACAAAGAACGTGTTATGTGGCAGATCCTGAAGGAAACTTAATTGAAATTGGATCATTTCAGAAAGATTGATAGAGGGGGATATATGTCAACTACACCGGATTTTATTGAATTTGTCTTTGATCAGATTGATAATAAATGGAATAAACGATATAGGAAAATGTTTGGAGAATATATGGTTTACGTAAATGACAAACCGATATTGCTTGTATGTGATAATATAGTTTATGCAAAAAAATTGGATTGCATAAAGCCATTTATTAAGGAAAAGGAATGTGGATTTCCATATAATGGAGCAAAAGAACATTATATAGTTGATGTTGAAGATGATGAACTTTTTAGTAAAATTATCGAGGAGCTTGAAAAAGTAATTAAAGTACCTGTGAAAAAGAATAAAAGACGAATAAGTAACGTACAGACTGAAAGATATTAGTGAAAATGTGAAGCCAAAAATATCCATGTATTTGGCAGAGGATATAATCAATAATTTCTAAAAACAAAAACTGGGTTACAACAAGAAATATACGATTCTGCTTCACTCCAACCAAATACGGAGTTGCCACACTTCGCATATTCCTGAAACGTTACAGGCAACTACATTCTGAGGAGACTTAATGATAAACAGTGAACGACTTACTTTGAGAAACATCGAAGAGAGAGATATTACTTTTCTTGAAGAAATCTTACTCGATAAGCGTTTAATGAAATTTATACCACTCCCAATTTCGAATCATGATCAGGTTGAATCATTTATGAAATCATTGATTAAAGCCCAATGTTTACAAAAGAGAAAACAGTATTTTTTAATAATTGAAGCGAATGATTCAAAGCAGCAAATTGGTACGATAACTGGAAAAATTATTAGCGAAGAAATACAAGATGGTATCGGTATTCTGGGATATACAATTTTGAAAGAATATTGGGGAAATGGATATGCTACTGAAGCAACAAATACTATTATTTCCTTTTTTCTGAATGAATTGAAACTTCATAGACTCGAAGCATCAAGTGTAGCTGACAACAAATCATCAGAGAATGTGTTAAAAAAAGTAGGAATGAAATATGAAGGGACTAAACGTAAGTCTCTGAATATTGATGGAATCTGGTATGATGAATTACAATACGGGATTCTCAGAAACGATATTTCTGCGAACTTTGAATTGTAGCTTCCTATAACAGCGCATGTGCGGTGCTGCATTCGGCTTTACGCAAATTGGCCTTTGACCAACATCGCATATTCGCAATACGTTGTACATCATATCAAAATATTATCGTCATTAGCGGCGATTAAAGGCAAAAAAGATTTTAAAGAGAAAGGCGATGTTTTTGAAGTAAAAGACATTTCCTGGATAGAAAATATCAGAGGAAAAATATTATATGAAAAGATATATTGCCTTGTTGCGGGGAATTAATATAAGTGGAAAAAACAAGATATCCATGTCTGAATTAAAGAATGGATTTACAGAACATGGTTTTACAGAGGTTGTGACATATCTTAATAGTGGTAATGTGATCTTTTCATGTATTAATAATAATGAAGCTGTTCTTTCAAATGAAATAAAGTTAATGATAAAAGAAAGATTTGATTTAAACATACCGGTTTTTGTTGTCTTACAAGAAAAATTAGAAGAACTATTAAATCATGCTCCCGGTTGGTGGGGAAATGATAACAAAGAAATATATGATAATCTCATTTTTATGATGCCTCCTTTATCTTATGAGGAGTTTTATGATGTAATCGGCAATCCTAAAGCGGAATATGAAAAAGTGCATAATTACAGCAATGTTATTTTCTGGTCATTTATACGGAAAGATTATCAAAAGACAAATTGGTGGTCAGGGACTGCTGGCTCAAACATAAGTGATAAGATTACAATTCGAACAGCTAATACAGTAAGAAAGATAGTGAGTATGTGATATATAGTAGTGAGGTTAATTAAAATCTCAATATTACTTATGGAGAAAGAATGAGAATTGAAAATGTCAGCAAAAAAGACTATTCACAGTTAATTGAAATATGGGAAACTTCTGTACGTTCAACTCATGATTTCCTGACTGAAAAGGATATTATATCGTTAAGATCTTTAATAATTGATAAATATTTTCCTGCTGTTGACCAACTTCCCATATTCGTGAAACGTTATAAGCAATTAATAAATTGATTAGTTTAAAGGAGTTCTAATATGAAAGCTGCATTAATGATAATTGATATGCAAAAAGAATATTTCACTGGTCTTGCAAAAAAATCAATGACCGAAGCATCCGAGTATATAAATGAAGTTTTAGGGTATTTCAGAGAACGAAAACTGCCTATTGTTTGGGTTCAGGATATTGATAAAAAATGTGGAGTTGTTCCAGATTCAGAAGGTTTTGAAATTATTGATTTACTAGAGAAGCAGAATAATGAAATAAGTATTTTCAAAGAATATGGAAATAGTTTTAATAAAACAGAATGTGGAAATATCCTAAAGAAAGAAAATGTCGATGTAATTGTAATAACTGGATACTGTGCAGAATATTGTGTTTTATCTACATATCGAGGCGCTCAGGATTTGGATTTTACACCAGTCATACTGAAAAAAGGAATTGCGAGTGGTGATTATCAGAATCTACAATTTATTGAGAAAATCTGTGATACAATTCCCTATAATATAATCAGCAAGATGATTGGAAAATAATACTCCCAAGTACTACTGACTGTTCATAACAGGGGCTATTTACTCCGCCAAGTCGGGCTTCGTGCTGCACCATTTTTGGCCTAAGCCAAACATCACATAACCCAAGAACGTTATTGGCAATATCCCTTAAGATCAACATGTGAGGAAGATAATGAGAATCAAGCTGGAAAAGCATACGACAAGCATATTACAGGCACTCCTCGTGACTTTTCTCTGGTCTACATCTTTCATTATCATCAAAAAGGGATTGCTCTCAATACCACCTCTGACATTTGCTGGCCTAAGATACTTTTTTGCATCACTTTGCTTGTTGCCATTTTCATTTATGCCGCAACGTCAATCTGAAATCCGGAAATTGGGTAAAAATAAATGGGGTAAACTGATTATTTTAGGCATGGTATTCTATGTGTTTACCCAGGGGATACAATTCATAGGTCTATCACTTCTGCCTTCCACAACTGTCAGCTTAATGCTCAATTTTACTCCTGTAATAGTTATGATACTAAGTGTCGTATTCATTAATGAAAAACCGGTGAAAAGACAAGTCGCGGGAGTATTCATCTTTGTTGCAGGAGCTCTTGTTTATTTTCTACCTTTATCAAATCTCGGGGCGCAGTTAATAGGATTGATTGTTATGGCCTTTGGCATTATTTCAAATGCAATTTCATCGGTTTTAGGAAGAAATATAAATCGAGATAAAGAAATTACTCCGTTTACAATTACATTAATTTCGATGTCATTTGGTTCAATGCTTCTCCTGATTACCGGGCTTGTCATTGAAGGAATACCAAGTATACCACTCCGGTCATGGATATCTCTGATTTGGTTATCAGTTGTAAATACCGCATTTGCATTTACACTTTGGAACCGATCTCTTCGTCACCTTACAGCAATGAAATCAAGTATCATCAACGGAACAATGTTGATTCAAATCGCTATATTGGCCTGGATTTTTCTAGGAGAGGGCCTCTCCGGGACCAATATCGGCGGCATGATTATTGCATCAATCGGTGCAATATTAGTCCAGTTGCGGTATAAAGAGAAGGTAAGCAATTAGCGGAGACCGGGAGACTATCAAGAACAGTGAATATGTGGTTCAGCATTCAGCATCTCCCAAAATGCCGTTGACCAACATCGCATATTTACAAAACATTATAGTTAATTTTGAATTAAGATTTTAATCAAGGAGTTTTCATTTGAATATTACTAAAATGACAATAGCTGACTATGACGAAGCATTTAAACTCTGGTCAAATACTGAAGGGATGGGACTACGCTCCCTTGATGACTCACAAAAGGGTATTGATTCTTTTTTACAGAGAAATCCCAACACAAATTTTGTTTGCAGAAATAACAGTGAATTGATTGGTGTCATTTTATCAGGGCATGATGGTCGAAGAGGTTATATTTATCATGCTGCTGTACATCCAAATTACCGGAGAAAGGGAGTTGGAAGAAAACTTGTAAAAGAAGTTATTTCTTCGCTGGACAAAGAGGGAATAAAAAAAGTCGCATTAGTTGTTTTCTCAAGCAATCAGAAAGGCAATGACTTCTGGGAATCTTTAGGCTTTATAAATAGAAAAGACTTGAATTATAGAAATCTCGCTATTGATCCTACAAATATTTGATAAGCAAACACTTAATTTAAACTTTCAAGAACAGACAATATATGATCCGCCCAGCTACGGGCTCGCCAAATCCATTACTTAGTGCTAGACTTCATATATTTCTTAAACGTTATATCTAATTATATTTTGTAAAGAGAACATAAATGAAACATATAGAAATAAAAGAAATTACTGAAATAGACATCCCTGAAATTGTAGACATTTGGTATGAAGTTTCTCTTCAAGCTCATGGATTTATTTCCAGCGAATATTGGAGAGCGAACAAAGATCAAATGAGTAATAAATACATACCAATGTCTGAAACATTTCAAGCAACAGATGGTGAAAATATATTAGGATTTATCTCATTATTAGATGATTATCTTGCTGCAATTTTTGTAAAATCTGAATTCCAGGGAAGAGGAATTGGATCTTTATTATTAAACCATGCAATGAGTCTTCGCAATAATCTGCAATTAAAAGTATTCTGCAAAAATGCAAAGAGTATAGAATACTATAAATCAAAAGGTTTTTCTGTAATTTCAGAATCAAAAGATAATGAGACAGGAGAAAATGAGCTTGTCATGAAGTGGCATAAAAAAAAACTAGACGTAACAAGAAATATGCACAGCCCTACAGGCTTGGCCTTCGCAAATGCAGCGTTGCTTCTCTTTGCATATTTCTGAAACGTTTGGCGCAATTTGTCCCCCAAGAAAAACATTGCCCGGACATCCAGCCAACAGACTAAAATAACACTTCATGATGTGGTAATTAAATTAGCTGGTGAAAAAAACCATTTTTTATGAGAAAATAGTTTATGAATGAACAAAATTTTATAGAAAAAGATAATAACATTAGAAATAAGTTTGATACCATAATTTTATACTATTCTTATCATCATAAAAATACTGAAAAGATTGCAAAAGCAATAGGCGATATTTTAAAAGCAGAAGTCTATCCAATAGAAGAGTTGAAACAAATAAATATTGATAAATATAAATTGATAGGTTTTGGAGCAGGAATTGATAGTTGTCAACACTATAAAGAGTTAATCGAGTTTATAGATAAAATAGAAAAAAATGAAGGAAAAGAGGCGTTTATCTTTTCGACCAGCGCGATTTACAATAAAGATAAGATGAAAAACGATCATTTAAAATTGAGAAATATTTTAGAAAACAACGAGTATAGAATTATAGGGGAATTTAGCTGTAAAGGTTTTAACACCAATAGTTTTTTGAAATATTTCGGAGGAATGAATCGAGGTCGTCCAAATGATGAAGATATAAAAAATGCTCAAGAGTTTGCAAAGAAATTATTAATATGAGCAACTAGGGTGCTCGATAAACTTAATGTTTTTATAAAGAAGTTTGTTGATCCAGAGATTTAGAATCCAGACCGAACTCTGTTTAATATTCTGAATGTTGAACCAAAGCATATAAGAGGGGCTATGTCGCATTGCTATAAGCTCACTGGCCTGAGGCATATGGCCTATGTCAAAATTTCTGCGCAGTAACTCCGGGAACTTAGCATATTCTTGAACCGTTAAATACATTACAATTTGTTTAATAACACCTTAAAGAGGACAATAATGATAAGACAACTGAATGAAAAGGATTATTCTATCTGGCTTGAAATGGCAGAAGAAGTTGAGCATTTATTTGGACCGATGGTACAAAATAAAGATTTTCAGGAAGGGATTAAGTCATGCATCAATAAAGGTGACTCATTTTGTACGACTAACAGTGATGGAATTGTGACCGGTATAATTGCTATAGACAGGACACAAAATGAAATTTCCTGGCTTGCTGTTAGGAAACAGTATAGAGGTAATAAAACAGGTGATATTTTAGTAAAAAAAGCAGTAGATGAATTACTTGATAATGGGAATATCTATGTTCAAACATTTTCTGAAAATGCTGAGGTTGGAAATAGTGCCAGAAAGCTATATTTAAATAATGGATTTACTGATTTTAATGCAGCCGGTAAAAATCCAGCTGGAATAGATACTGTAATAATGGTGAGAAAGGCTGGAAAATAGTAAAAATCGTACAAGATCTAATCTTATAATGTTATATGTAACAATTTTTGATAAAATTATTTCAACAAGGAATAAAATAAATGTTTGAATGGAATCACAATTCCACCTAAAACAACTTTCAAGGAGATAAAGAAAGCATCGCAATTTTCTGAAACAACAAGGGATTTTTCCGATTAAATATAATATGATAAAAAAAAGATTCTGGAATTACTGGGAGAATTATAATATATACAGCCAAAAGAATTAGTAAAATTATGGGTAGATGCTTTTAATGATGGAGATGCAACAAGAATATCCGATTTCTATGCAGAAAATGCTGTTAACCACCAGGTAGCTAATGAACCAGTTGAAGGAAAATCTGCAATAACTGATATGTTTAAACAGGAATTTTCTGCTGCAAAAATGGTTTGTGTAGTTGAAAATATTTTTCAAGATGGAGATTGGGCAATTCTTGAATGGAAAGATCCTTTAGGATTACGGGGCTGCGGCTTTTTTCATATCTTAAATGATAAAATAATTTTTCAGAGAGGTTATTGGGATAAACTCAGTTTTTTAAAAGCACATAACTTGCCAATTCCAGAATAGAAAACTTCTCTTAACAGCAAATATGCACTTCATCATTCAGCTTCTCTTAAAAACAGCAATTTGCCGGCTTTGCAGTAAATATAGCATTCCAACTAAAACTTTATATAATAAAATTTAAAATAAGAAGGAAACACTGTGGCCTAGAGGAAATAAGAGAGATTTACAGGCAAAAGCTGTTTGCTCAAATGTTTTTTTACAAGTATTATTGAAAAAAGGAAAAAGTAATGAGAATAGAAAAAATTAAAAAGAACAAGAAGCAGCACCTTGATTTATTGCTATTGGCAGATGAGCAAGAGGATATGATTGACAGATATCTGGAAAGTGGAGATATGTTTGCACTATTCGATCATGACTTGAAGACTGTTTGTGTTGTTGCCGCAATAGACAAAGAAACATGCGAATTAAAAAACATAGCAACATATGAAAAATACCAGGGTAAAGGATATGCTAAAGCTCTAATTAAATTTGTCTCAGATTATTACAAAAACGACTATGAAACAATGCTTGTCGGAACAGGAGAAACTCCCAAAATATTGTCATTTTATGAAAGTTGCGGATTTGAAAAATCTCATGTTATCAGGAATTTTTTTACAGATAATTATGACCATCTAATGTTTGAAGACGGAATACAGCTTATTGACATGGTTTATCTGAAGAAATTTTTATAAATATCTGCGGCTAATAAAAATCTTTCCGCATCCTTTAATAGGAAGGTAAGAAATACACGTCAGGAGTAAATTATGTATAATCATTCAATTCCGTATAAGAAAAAAGGATTATATATCCTGATTACATTGCCGCTTATTCTGGTTTATATATTAATAGGATATTATTTAAACAATATAGGTAATATTAATCTCATCATTTATATCACTTTATTTACTATAACAATTATTTTTCAGAGTTATAATTGTATATATTGGAAATGTCCACATGTTGGAACTCTTTGCCCAGGCGCCGGCGGTTTTTGTGTACTATCAAGTCCTATTGGAAAATTATTAATTAATATGAAAATAAAGAGTTCTGAGAAATTATATAAAATACTCTGCAGCATTGCTTTTACAGGTTTTTTGGGGATAATTTTATATCCGGTCTATTTCATATATAAATTAAGTATTTTATATCTAGCTTTTTATTTTTTTATAATTTCAGCTTATTTCTTGTTTATGATGATATTGATCTGTCCTGACTGCGGAGCTAAAAAAGCATGCCCGGGAGGACAATTTTCATTAAAAATAAAAAAACAATGTTGAAACAGTTTAATAAGGAAAGTTCAGATAAATATTTTACCGGAACAAAACTAATGGAGCCTGGATTATTGTGATAAGAAAGGAATTATAAAGCTAAGGCAGATATTCGGATGAACACAAGGTAAACAGGATTCATACATCAGGACTCATAAAATGATAAAGGAAAATATTTGTGGTTGAAAAATTTGCAATACCAGGTGTAGGCGGAATAATAAGAAAATATAATAATAATTCGCAGGAATATATTCTTGTTCAGGACAGAGTAAAACCGAATTATGAAAACATGAAAGGAATCATTGAAATCCCCGCAGGAAAAATAAGAGAATTTGAAAATATCTATTCTTGTTTAAGAAGAGAAATTTATGAAGAAACCGGCTTGAGTGTTGAAGAAATTGATGGTGAGGACTTATCAGAAATTATAAAAATCAATAATTATGAAGTCCTGTCATATGAACCTTATTCCAGCAGTCAGAATATATCTGGAGATTATCCGATCTTAGTACAGGTATTTTTATGTACTGTTAATGACGGAAAAGACCCGATTAAAGAAAGTGATGAGTCGAAAAATATTCGATGGATAACGAAAGAAGAATTAAAGAGACTACTGCTTGAAGAGATAGATAGTTTCTTTCCAATGCATATATCTACTTTGAAAAAATATTGTGGAATATAACAACAACAAAATAATTCCATGTTTTTTATTTAAAAAGGAGTGTTGGTTAATAAATGCTTGAATGGAAAGATCCTTTAGGATTACGGGGCTGCGGCTTTTTCCATATCTTAAATGATAAAATAATTTTTCAGAGAGGTTATTGGGATAAGCTCAGTTTTTTAAAAGTACATAATTTGCCGATCCCAGAATAGTTTTTTTTCAACAAATATGCAGTTCAGCTTTTCGCTTCACCTGAACTGGATGTTGGTAAATAAGCATTTATGAGAAACATTGGGTATAATAAAAAACTTTGACGGAGGATTTAGGAGGTAAGAATGAAAATATTAATTCTTGGAGCGAGTGGAGCAACAGGGAAGTTAGTTACAATGCAATTTGTGAAAAAGAAAATTAATGTACGTATCCTGGTAAGAGAAAGCGCTTTTCTCCCGAAAGAAATACTAGAAAGTAAAAATGTCGAAATCATTAGGGGGAATATTAATGATTTTAATAATGAACAGGTTATAACATTACTTGAAGATTGCACAGCCGTGATTTCATGTCTTGGACATAATATTACATTTAAGGGAATATTCGGAAAACCTCATTACCTGGTATATTCAGCAATAAAAAAGATTTGTGAATCAATAACAAAAAATGAAAGCAGTTTAAAAAAGATTATCCTTATGAGTACAACAGCTTATACAAACAAAAATAATGGAGAAAAAAATACAATAGGAGAAAAAATCATATTTTCTCTGCTTTTGCTGTTATTGCCACCTCATAAAGATAATATAAAAGCGGGTAAATATCTTAACAGGAAAATAGGGAGAAGCAGCAATATTGAATGGGTAGCTGTACGCCCGGACACATTATTTGATGAAGAAGTTGAAAGTAAATATAGTGACTATGAATCTTTAAAGAGAAGTCCGATTTTCAATGCCGGAAAAACAAGTAGGATAAATGTAAGCCACTTCATGTCACAGCTTGTCAGCAATGAAGAGCTTTGGGAAAAATGGAAATTTAAAATGCCTGTAATTTATAATGAAGAATAAGAGTGAAGAGATACTTCCCGTAATACCTGGGGGGTAGAGAGAATACCGGTATCATTGGAAAAGACAAGAAAAATTTCGAATCAGCTACCCAGGCAGTATTCAGGGAAGAAAAGGGAAAAGATCTATGTATGAAAAGAAAATATATTTTATTCAGGATTATATCTGCACTCACCTGGATAAAAATTTAAGTCTTGAAAAACTGGCCCGGATTGCAGCCTTCTCCCCCTTCCATTTTCATAGAATATTTAAGGAAATTACAGGAGAAAATCTCTATGATTTTATTCAAAGAAAAAGACTGGAAAACGCATGTACAATGCTATCTTCAAATCTTGATATGAAAATTATTGATATTGCCCTGTACAACGGATTCTCAACCCCTTCCTCATTCTCAAAAGCATTTAAAAACCACCTAAAAGTAAGTCCATCTGAATACCGCAGACTTAATTCCATAAAAAACAGCAAGAATGGAACATATAACAGCAATCCGGACAAAGATTCATTTTTTACTGATGAGTATATTACAGACAATGATTTAGCAGATTTATACACATGGAGGGAAAAAATGAATGTAAAGATAGAAGAACTGCCGGAATACCGTATCGCTTATATGCGGCAGATAGGACCTTATGGATCCTCAAATATTCAGTTGATGCAGAAACTGAAGAAATGGGCAATTACAAGAGGCCTTCTTACTGAATCATCAGTAATACTCGGAATAGCTCATGATGACCCAGGCATTACACCGGCAGAGAAATGCCGCTATGATACCTGTTTAGTAATTTCAGATGACTATGAGCTGGAAAACAGGGTATGTGAAAGCAGACTCCCGGGAGGAAAATACGGGATTATTAGAGCTGAACATTCTGCTGAAGCAATTAAAAAAGCATGGAAAGATATCTTCACTTCCTGGTTACCGGAAAGCGGTTACCAAATTGATGACAGGCCTGTCTTTGAAAGGTATACAGGTGCTGCAATTGACATAACAATTGAGCCTGTTACCTGTGAGATTTGCATACCCTTAAAACCTGAATAGGCTGTATTACAGAGAGCCGAACTGTCTTCGTATACGAATATATGCTTCGGCTCTGGTTGTTCAATCATCTTCTTTTCATAATTCCGAAAATCAGAAATAAAAATAATTAAAGATAATACTGTCCCGAGACATAACAGGATATGGCTATTGATCTGTTCCTTCTTTGTAAATACTATTAAAAATGGAGGTGCCAGATATCCTTCAGGAGAAAAACATGGAAGAAATATACTTAGCCGGAGGATGCCTCTGGGGAGTTCAGGAGTATCTGAGGCACCTGCCCGGCGTTACACTCACCGAAGCCGGAAGAGCTAATGGATCAGCAAATACACTGGACAGCGATTATGACGGGTATGCAGAATGCGTTAAGACACAGTTTGATCCCGGCATAATATCACTGGAACAATTATTATCATATTTCTTCGAAATCATCGATCCATACAGCAGGGACAGACAGGGAAATGATATAGGAAAAAAATACCGAACAGGTATATACAGCACTTCCGGAGAGCACTTGAGAAGAGCCGGAGAATTCATAAAAAAACGAAGCGATGCAGAAAAAATAGTGGTGGAAATTCTGCCTCTTGTAAATTACATACGAAGTGCTGATGAGCATCAGGACAGGCTTCAGAGATTTCCCGGGGACTATTGTCATATTCCCAAAAACAAGCTCTACAAATACAGGGAAAACAGGACAGAATACAAACTGGAAATATATTTATCCAGAGAACTGATACCACAGATGCTTGCTGAAGTCACAAAATCAGGCGCATGCAGAGTAGGCAACTATGACAATGTTGCATCATATTATGAAATAGAAGGCTGCTGGAAACCGCTTGAAAATTCAGCTCCAGCTGCGGGAGAAAAGAATACAGTCAACTACGGCAGGGAATACAAACTGGAAATCAGATGCAAAGAAAAAAAAGTCAGGGATGTATTACAAAAAATCAGGGAACTGCATCCATATGAAGAGCCCCTGATAAATATCATTAAACTGGAAAACCACAACTTTGAATAAAAATCCTGAATAGATAACAATCAATATTATAATGTTCCTGCCATCTGATTCTAAAGATTTAAACAAAATAATTGCTGATGACAGGAGGGCATGAATGACACAAAATCGGGGAATAAAAAACAATGAACAGACACATAATAATTATTCATGAAATATACGGAGTAACAGAAAATCTCATCAAATTAAAAAACACACTGGTAAAATCCGGCTTCACAGTTTCCCTCCCTTCTTTATATGAAGACAATTATGAAGGATCCGATGAAAAGATATCTTATGATAAATTCTATTCAGAAGTAGGTCTTGAAAAAGCATACAATATAATTAATGAAATTATTCAGGAAAACAGGGAGAAAGAGATAGTTCTGATTGGATTCAGTACAGGTGCGACAGTTGCCTGGCTTCATTCTGCAAATAAAAGAGTAAAAACAATAATCGGAATTTACGGTTCCAGAATCCGCAACTACCTGGAGATTGAACCTGCGGCTGATGCAAACTTATTTTTCTGCAGAGAACCGTCATTTGATATTGAAAAGATAAACAATATCCTGAATATGAAAAAGAATGTTTTATCGGAAATCATACCGGGGAATCATGGATTTTACGGAAAATCAGCATATGATGATTTAAAAGTACAGGACCTGAATGAGGAAATTCTCAGGATTTTAAACAAGCCGTGAGTGTAAATAAAACCTTTCTCTTTTACTGCGGATAGAGACATAATTCATGCAGGAATGGTTGCTGCATATAACTAACAATAAACGCATGGAAAAAAGAGCTTTTTCTTGACCGCATGCAATGCCCAATGTATGCTTTAATCAGGCACATTAAAAACTATAAAAGAATCTATCGAAAAAGACAGGGGACAAGCCCTTTCTGCCTGAAACCTAACAGTATGAGGTAAGTAATAAATGCGAATGTACCCGTTCACAGCAATTGTCGGTCAGGAGGCTATGAAGACAGCCCTGATTATCCACGCTATTGATCCGTCAATAGGCGGAGTACTGATAAGGGGCCAGAAAGGAACTGCCAAAAGTACAGCTGTGAGGGCGTTTGCAGATCTTCTTCCGCGTATCAGGGTTGTTGCAGGTTGTCCATACCACTGCCCGCCTGATGCATCTTCCTATATACATGATGACTGCAGGCAGAAAGCAGAAAGAGGAGAAAGCTTCATTTCTGTTGAATGCCCTGTTCCGCTGGTTGAACTGCCTCTCGGGGCCACAGAAGACAGGCTTGTCGGATCACTTCATATAGAACAGGTTATCCACTCGGGAAAAAGGATTTTCGAACCAGGCCTGCTTGCAGCAGCCAACCGGGGCATACTCTACGTCGATGAGGTAAACCTTCTGGATGATCACCTGGTGGATCTTCTTCTCGACACAGCTGCGTCCGGTATAAACCGGGTAGAGAGGGAGGGGCTTTCAGAAATACATCCGTCCGAGTTTATACTGATAGGCACAATGAATCCGGAGGAGGGAGAACTCAGGCCTCAGTTTCTCGACCGATTCGGCCTCTGCATCGGGGTTACAGGGGAACCTGATGTGAAAAAACGGAGTGAACTTGTCAGACGCCGTCTTGCTTTTGAAAAAGATCCTGAGACATTCTGCTCTTCATGGGATAATGCCCAGGATGCACTTCGGAAGCAGATTGAGAAGGCGCGTATTCTTTTAAAGGAAATATCCATACCTGATGATGTAATAGATTCCGCATCAAAACTTGCAATAAAAGCAGGTGCCCAGGGGCACCGCGCGGAAATCACAATGACTAAGGTTGCGGCAGTACTTGCAGCTTTTCAGGAACGGGAAACAGTAACACATAAAGATATTATTGAAGCTGCAACAATGGCACTTCCTCACAGGATTGACCGCTTTATCGAGCACGGGGGAGCTGATCTTCCGGAGGAACTGAAAGATGCGCTGAAAGAGGTATTCGGGGAAATGCCTTTTGTGCTTGAGGATGAATCAGAAGAGGATGACAGGTTCCCCTTATACAGACCTGATGATGATATATTCCCCGGCTCCCATGCCGGCGGCATGACTATCTTCTCATTCCTAAAAAAAAAGCACCCAGCATTGTTCTCCTAGCTGACGAAACACCACTCCACCTTTCATTCGAAGAACAAAGCAGTTTACCAATGCGGAAAAAACTGAAACCCTCAAGCTGCGGCCGCCATATAGCATCTGTCCCGTTCAAAGAGGGAGAACATGTAAATGAAATCGATCCACTGGCAACCTGCCTGGCAGCAGCTCTGCGAAGGGCAACGGGAACCTCTTCTGATGCAGATAACATCATCACCGAACAGGATCTCAGGCGGAGACTCCGGGTGCAGCCTGTGAGAAAAACAATTCTATTCCTGATTGATTCATCAGAATCAATGCTGGTTGAAGAGCAGATGAAGCTTGCAAAAGGGGCTGTTCTCGGACTGCTGACAAAGGCTTATCAGAAAAGGTACAGGGTCGGTGTTGTTGTATTCCGGGATTCCCGTGCGGAAGTAGCCCTTCCCCCGACAACAAGTATTGCCAGAGCCCGCCGTGCGCTTCAGGCTGTCGCAACAGGCGGAGGCACCCCGCTTGCAGACGGACTTCATACAGTACTCAGGCTGATTAAAATCGGAACGTATCCGACATCCGGATGATGTTACCCAGATGATTCTGGTCACTGACGGCCGGCCGTCTGTTTCAATGCAGCAGGGAGCAGATCTCAGAGAAGAGGTCCTTACAATAGCCGCCAGGTTTCCCGCCCGGAACATCCCCTCAATAATTCTTGTCACAGAAGAGGCGGGAGAACTTATCAGGGAGATTGCGGCAAAACTGAATGCACCTGTCCGGAAAATAACAGATGTTATTCTGGACAGTAATTAATATTAACTTTGAGGATAATTTTTTTATACTGAAGAGAAGCAAACCAGGTTTATAATATGGGAAATCTTTTTACTTATTTTGAAACATAAATTAATATAAATAATCCAGTAAATACTGAGAGGATAAATATGAGCCTTCCTGAAAAAATGAAAATCATCCCCCTTACACCGGAAAATATTCTGGAATACGGATTCTGCGGATATAAAGATGCAGCAAAACACAAGGAAATGACAAGAAAGGCAGACTGGTTCAGAAAGTATTATCCCAGAGGTCTCAGAATAAATATTCTCATGTCAGAAAAAAAACGGCAGCCAGGGGATGATAGAATATATTCCGGGAGAGTATGCTCACCGCCCTGTAAAGGCAGACAACTATATGTTTATTCACTGCCTTTTTACCGGCTATAAGAAGGAATACAAAAACCAGGGCTACGGAAGCCTCCTGATAGAAAGCTGCATAAGCGAAGCAGAAAAACTCGGAAAGATCGGTGTTGTTGTCGTAACAAGAAAGGGATCTTTCATGGCAAAGAAAGATATATTTATAAAAAAAGGATTCTGTGTTGTTGATAAAAGGAAACCTGACTTTGAATTACTGGAACTGAAATTAAAATCATCACCTGACAATCCGGAATTCTCAAATATTTTTCCGGACAAGTATAAGGAAGGGCTTTTCATTCTCCGCTCTCCCCAATGTCCCTACACGGAAAAGAATGTAAAAGCAATGGCAGGAACAGCAGAGAAAATGGGGCTTAACCCGGTAGTCGTTGATCTTAACGGGCATGAAGATGCCAGGAAAAATCCCAGCCCTTTCGGGACATTCGCACTGATATATAACGGGGAAATACTGAGCCACCACCCTATCAGCAATACAAGGTTCATGAATATCATGAAATCCATCTCATAATACGGAAATCCTGCTTATTCATTTCAAGAGTCAGCCATTATGCGGAAAGACAAATTGCCTGGTGATATAAAATAATTTATATCTTCCTGCAAAATATAAACTATAAAAAATGATGCAGAATTGACTGTATATGGAAAAATACATGGAGTAAAATATTTCATGATAAAAAAAATTACACTAAAAGATTTTGACATAGTAAAAGATTTGTTTAAAAGTGTGACTGCTGATATGAGTTCTGCCGGTATTGATCAGTGGGATGATAAATACCCGTCATACGATATATTAACAGAAGATATTACTTCGGGATCTGCTTTCGGTTATTTTATTGAAAATAAACCTGAAGCCTATATTGTTCTTAATGAAAAATATGACAGGGAATATGATGAAGTGGAATGGCAGTATGATCATGGCAATTCACTGATAATTCACAGGCTTGCAGTTCATCCGGATTTCCAGAACAGGGGAATTGCAAAATCAATGATGAATTTTGCCGAAATTTTTGCATCTGAAAACAAATATTCAGCTATACGGTTTGATGCGTTTGAAAAAAATCACAAATCGGTAAATTTCTATGAAAAACTTGGATACAGTATCCCGGGAACTGTCAGGTTCAGGAAAGGGATTTTCTGCTGTTTCGAAAAATTACTGAAACCTTCCGTCCTATAAAGGACAGTATCATTTGACAGATTGCTGTTAAAGATAATATCAACAATCCCTTCAGTTAAGAATATGAGCGCTGGATTTTAACAGAAAAATCGGGGCCGGAAAATACAGAAATGCTTCTTTACAGAAAAATAAATAAACAGGCTCCTTAAGAGATAATAAAATTCACACAAGGACTGACATGAATATCATCAGATACAGGGGAAGAAGGACAATATACAGAATATATGTCACAAAAAGAATATAGGCTGTAAGATCCTCATTTACACCGGCATTCATGGCCATTGTGGAAAAATTATTAGCCGGGGGAATGTGGAATTCAAGGAACAGAACAAATATTATAACCTTATCTATTCCCAATGGTTTCAGGATAAAAATACAGAAAAGAAAATAAATAACAGGAAGCAGCACATATCTTACAGCAATGACACCGACAAGAACAGTATTCATCTGCCTCCTTACGGAATCATGGAGATGAATCCCTGCAATCATTGCTCCGAGAGTCACAAGAATCAGGGGGGCAAGGATTGTTCCCAGCTTTTCAATTGCGGTATAGATATAGAGAAGTGGCATTTCCGGATTAAAAACAATTTCCTGAAGGTGGAAAAGAGGAATTAAAAGCCCTGCAAGTATACCGCACACGGGGGGAGAAATAAAATTCCTGAGTGAAAAATCATGTCCCCTTTTGGTAATAAGGTTATTTCCAAGGGACCACAGAAGAGGACTGTAAAGAAAAATATAAATACCAATAAGGATTACTGCCTTATCCAGGTCAAAGTACCTGGAAAAAACAGGAATTGTCATGGGAAATATTTCTATCAGGGAGATTGGAACATATCCTGAGTTGCCGAAAGCTCCCAGAGCTGTACCGGCTCTTTTTTCATTTGTCTTCAGGGGAAGAAATCTGAATACAGCAAATGCAAGCAGAAACGCTGCAGAAAAACTGACCAGGGCTGCAAGCGGCATGTATAGGGAATTTCTGAAAACATTCAGATCCGCCCTTCCCATCTTTGCAAAAAAATAAAGGGGAAGAGCAGCCTTTACAAGAAAAGCGCTTACTGATTTCTGAAACCCCTGATCTACCAGGCCAGCCTTTCTTGCAATAAAACCTATGCTCATGAGCACAAGAATCTGTATTGATGTATAAAATCCGGGAAGTATATATTCCATAACTTAAAGAAAGTATAATAATTAAACTCATGGAAGCAAAGGGAGAAATAAAGGATATAAAAAATATCTTTTAAAATGGCAGAAAATCTCTGATAATAAAACCGGGAAAAAGACCAGCAGACATGATATGATTTAACCCATATGAAAGAAAGTTAATGGAAACAATAAATAATTCAAAAAGGAGAACTTACAGGAAATGTATGAATGCAGGAATTTAAGCAGTATTGATATTGAAATTATCCGATCCACATTTGAAGATGCTTTTTCAAACTATGAGGTAAAAGTAGAAATGCCCCTCGAAAAGCTGAAAGAGATGATGAAAACAAGGGACTACAGGGCAGAACTATCTTTCGGGTGTTTTGACGGGAAGGAACTGGTTGGTGTAAGCCTCACAGGATACAGGGAGATAAACAGGAAAAAATACTGCTATGATACCGGAACAGGTATAAGGGTGAAATACCAGAACAGGAAGATAGGCAGCCTTATCATAAAAGAACTTATCAGTTACCTTAAATCATATGATATTGATTATTTCCAGCTGGAAGTACTTGTTAACAATCTGCCTGCGCAGAAAATATATCTGAATAACGGTTTTGAAGTGACAAGAAAACTCAACTGCTATGAACTTTCAGGCAGAATAGCTGACATAGATACTTCGGGATACAGCTTTTCAGATTCCGCTGATTATCTTGAAAAACTGGATGAAGAAAAATACTGTTCATATCAGCCATCATGGCAGAACTGCCTGACAGCATACTTCAACAGCAAAGATGTTCATGAAGTTTTCATAATTCCCGGAAAAAGAAATATTGCAGCCTATGCAATTGTACACAGGGTAAACGGATCTATTTTACAGCTGGGAGTTGAAGAATCAGAAAGAGACAATGGACTCGAAAGAATCCTTCTCGGAAAAATACATTCTGTGCTTAAAAAAGAAAGGTATTCAGTATCAAACGTGGAAGATGAATCATATATGGACGGGAAACTAAAGGAACTGGGATTTGTAAACAGTATCAGCCAGTATGAAATGATTCTGGAGATGAAATGAAACTAATGAAATGCAGCCGGGCAGACCTTGAAACAATAATTGAAATTGGAAGAGAAACCTGCTATGACACGTTATATATTCAGAGGGATTATATCCTCAGAAAGGATCTGTAACCAGGTATAATCAAAAACTCTGGAACCAGACAGGATATCAGAAAAAGAGTCCTGTTAAGCGATAAACAGTCTAAATAATAGAAAAGGAATACATATTGGCAAAAATACTGATAAGCTCATGTCTCCTGGGCAGTAAAGTCCGCTACAACGGGACAGATATCAAACCGGATAATGAAATCCTTGAAAAAATAATAAGGGAAAATGAAATTATATCATTCTGCCCGGAAGTTTCAGCAGGCTTGCCGATTCCGCGCACACCAGCTGAAATAAGCAGCGGAGGGGGAGAAGATGTTATTTCAGGATCTTCTAAAGTAAAGGATAAAACAGGGGCTGATGTTACAGAAGAATTCATACGAGGTGCGGAACTGGCGCTTGAGCTTTGCAGAAAGGAAAAAATCGAGCTGGCAGTCCTGGCGGAAAGAAGCCCTTCCTGCGGAAGCAGTCTCATATATGACGGGACTTTCTCCGGCAGACTGGTAAAGGGAAAAGGGGTAACCACAGCTCTCCTTGAAAAATCAGGGATAAGAGTGTTCAGCCAGTTCAGTATTTCAGCATTGCAGGATTTTTTAGCCGATGATTAAGCATTATCATCATTTCTGTATATAATTATTATATAGAATTAAAGAAATATGATTTCCTTCAGGAAGGAAAAATGAAGACTGATGTCGAGTTTCTCGAATACATGTGGCCTATGCGCCATTTTCTCATCACATGCGGAAATATAGAAAGCAGGAAAAATATTACAGCTGTGAGTTTCTGCATGCCGGTATCAAAGAAGCCGGCGCAAATTGCAATTGCAATCACGAAAGACTCATATTCCTATGAGCTTATAACCGAGAGCAGGGAGTTTGCAGTAAATATTCCTCTTCAGGACTTTTCATCACAGATTTATTACTGCGGTTTTCATTCAGGGAGAGATGTGGATAAATTCGAAGAGACAGGGTTTTCAGCAGTAAAAGCAAAAAAAATACATTCTCCTGTAATTGGGGAATGTATCGCGCATATGGAATGCAGATATGCGGGCAGGAAAAAGACAGGGGACAAGGTTCTGATTATAGGAGATGTCGTTGAAGCATATGCAGATAAATCCTTCTCTGCCGGGCTGAAATTCACAGATTACGCATTCGGGGATTTTCCCAGAAAAATATACAGCACCCGTTTCGGCAAAAACTGACCGAAGATATTTTATAACAGAACTTTCTCACACATGAGTAGCAACATAAAAGTAACGAGAAATAATAACAGTTTTACAGTTTTTCAAACTTCTTATTCATACTCTCTCTCGACCTGGCTGTTTTGCAGTTTTCGCAGAAAAAACTGACAGAACCACAGCTCTCAACCTGTACCGGAGTACTGCCGCATACCTCGCAGCTGAATAGGACTTTCCACCTTACCCCGCATTCCCCGCACCGGTAGGAGCTCCCTGCCCCGTTGAGTTTTCCGCCGCAATCAGGACAATTCATAATTCTTCCCCCTGTTCACTGAAAATAGATCAGATACATCTTAAATATAATAATATTCACAGCTAATTTGCAAAATTATCTGAAAGAGTCAGCAGAGCCTTAAGCGCGGGGGAAATCCATTTATCCTTGTGATACAGGACCTGGGAATAGATTGAAAGCTCAGCATCAGGAGTATCAAAGCTGACAAGGACCTTACTTTCTATCTCCTTCCTTACAGTTGTTTCGGGAAGGAACGAGATGCCGTGCCCGCTTTTAACAAAATGCTTTATTGCTTCTATACTTTCAAAATCAAGGTGTGATTTATACTTAATCTTTTTTTCGTCAAGATACCTGTCGAAAAGCTCCCTGTATTTGCTCCTCTGCGGTGTGAGAATAAGAGTCTGGTCTTTGAAGTCTTCGGGGGAAAGCTCATGTTTATCAGCAATACGGCTTCCCCCCCCTGCAACAATTACGAGTTTTTCCTCGGAAAGTATATGTGTAACAAGGTTCGGGTAATCTGTTTCATCATCAAGAACAAATGCAATATCTATAACACTGCTGTTGAGCCAGTCAGGGAAATCATAGCAGCTTCCCATTTTAAGATTCAGCTCAACATCGGGATAGAGATTATTATACTGCATCAGAAGGTCGGGGAGCTTGTAAAAACACTGCGATTCTGTCATTCCCACTTTAAGAACCCCCTTTACAGTATCCTTATCAGAGGATGACATTGCAGTCTCAGCCTCGCTGCACAGGTTCAGGATTCGTGATGAATATTCAAGAAGTTTTCTCCCGTCATGAGTAAGTTCAATCCTGTTTCCTATCCTCTCAAAAAGCACTGTATCAAGATCTGCTTCAAGCTTCCTGATCTGGTCGGAAATACTTGACTGGGAATAATTAAGCTCTTCTGAAGCTGCGGTGAAACTGTTAAGAGCTGCAACTGTATTGAAAGATTTAAGAAGTCTGATTTCCATGATTTCCCCCTGTACCATATTCAGTTATCCTGTTCTGAAAACAAGCATAGTCATCGATTATTCCGATAGCTTCTATCTAAACTATCCGTTTTACTGTTTCAACTCCTCATGATAGCATGGAAACCGGCCAGAATGATCATTCTTTTTTTCGAAGGGCAGCTTTAATTGCTCATGTATGAATATTAATTGACTAATTGTTGACGGAGAACGGAATGACATATTTATGGATACTGATGACTGTATTTTTCTGGGGGACATCTTTTGCCGCATCCAAGGCAGGGATGGGAAGCCTCAATCCACTTCACTTTTTGTTTTTGAGGCTGCTGTTTTCAGCTGTTATTTTTACAGCAGTCCTGATACTGATGCCTGAATCAAAAAGAAAAATTCAGAAGGAAGATATTCCCAGGCTTTTTTTCCTGAGCCTGATAGGAATAAGCGGCTACTTTACAATACAGTACACAGCACTGACAATTACAACGACAGTCAATGCATCCCTTATAATCGGGATGTCGCCTGTATTTATTGCCCTTTATATGCATTTCTCAGGAAAGGAATATTTAAGAAAAATTCAGGCAGCAGGAATAGCATTGAGTTTTGCAGGAATTATCCTGGTTATTACAGGGGGAAATCCTGCAGGTATAGTTGCAGCAGGTCATTTTTCAGGAGACATGCTGATGATTCTCAATGCTGTAATGCTTGCAGTCTTTACTGTAAGCGCAAGTGATATGGTAAAAAAATACAACCCCTTCACTGTAGTCGCAGTTATAAACATTATAGCGCTGTTTATTCTCATGCCTGTTATCTTAACTGATAATCCGTTTTCTGAAGTTTCAATACTTCACATCATCAACAAAATTGAACTTAAAACCTGCCTTGCAGCTCTATACCTTGCAGTATTCTGCACAATAATAGGGTATTACGGATGGTACAGGGGAATCAGAAACATAGGGGCGGCAAAAACATCTGTGTTCAACTACATGAATCCCCTTGTTGCAGCGGTTGTTTCGCATTTTGTCTTCAATGAAAAATTTTCAGTCTACACAGCAGCGGGAACAGCCCTTGTTCTTACAGGGGTCTTCATGGGAAGCAGCATAAGCAGCGTCCTGAAAAAAGGCCACGCAGTAGAAAAAACATGAATATGATCTATGGTGAACATGGGTTTACCGGGATTGCCTGAGTAACCGGGGTTGCTGGTGTTGCAGGTATTACCGGAGTTTCCCGATTCTATCAGGCAAAACAGGGAAGCTGTGAAAAACTCATAATAAATAAGCCCCCGGAATTTGATTTTGAAGCTGTCATTTCCTATGATTTATTAGCAGGGGGAAATCTATGAATAAAACAGCTCTGATAACAGGGGCAAGCAGCGGCATAGGAAAGGAATTTGCACGTATTCATGCAGAACACGGCGGAGACCTTGTTATTGTAGCAAGAAGCTATGATAAACTCAATTCACTGAAGGCGGAACTTGAACAGGCCCATAATATAAAAGTAACAGTAATTGACAAGGACCTCATAAAACCGGGAGCTGCAGAGGAAGTCTATAATAAAGTTAAAAAATCGGGAATTGAAATCGATTACCTGATTAATAATGCAGGCTTCGGAGGATGGGGGAAATTTCATGAAAGGGAATGGGAAAAAGACAGGGCAATGATTGACCTGAATATTACTGCTCTTACGGCCCTAACAAGATTCTTCCTCCCCGATTTTGTAAAACGAAACAGCGGAAAAATACTCAATGTATCATCAACTGCAAGCCTGATGCCAGGACCTCTTCAGGCTGTTTATTATGCCACAAAGGCATATGTTTCCTATTTCAGCAATGCAATTGCCGAGGAATTAAGCGACACTGAAATAACTGTAACAGCACTTCTCCCCGGGGCAACAGATACCGGCTTTGCATCAGTTTCCGGAATGGAGAAAACACCACTCTTTGCAAAAACAACCTCTCCCAGGGTAGTTGCAGAGGACGGGTATAAAGGGATGCTGAAAGGGAAGCTTAATGTTATTTCAGGATTGACCTTTTCCCAGAAAATCCTGACATCAATAATACCTTTTATGCCCAGGAAAATAGTTCTCAAGCAGATTCATGAAATGCAGAAAATAAAATAAGGACACAGGAAGGATAATAAATTGAAAGCATTCATATATGATAAATACGGCTCCCCCGATGTCATGAAACTGGCAGATATTCCGGAACCTGTGCCGGGAGAAGGTGAAGTTATTGTAAAGACAGAGTATGTTTCGCTCAATACTTCCGATTATGAACTTCTAACAGGAAAGCCTCTTTTTACCAGGTTATTCGGACTTTTCAGACCGAAGAACAGAATACTAGGAACAGATATTGCGGGAACAGTGAAAGCTGCCGGTAAAAATGCTGTGAAATTTTCACCCGGCGACAGGGTTTTCGGAGATATATTTGAGAACTTCGGAGGATTTGCAGAATATGTATCTGTCCCTGAAAAACTGCTTACAGAAATACCTGGAGAAATATCCTTCAAAACAGCCTCTGCAATACCGCAGGCAGCAGAAATTGCTTTTCAGGGAGTATTCTACAGAGGAAGTATCAGGAAAGGGGAGAAAATTCTAATCAACGGAGCAGGGGGAGGATCAGGGTCCTTTGCAGTCCAGATAGCAAAACATTTCAAGGCCGACGTGACAGGGGTCGACAGCCCGGAAAAGCAGGATTTCATACTCTCGCTTGGAGCTGACAGGGCAATTGACTATAAAACTGAAGATTTTACAAGTTCAGGTGAATCCTATGACCTGATACTTGATCTTGCGGCCTATCACCCTGTCGCAGATTATAAGAGAGTTCTCGCTAAAAAGGGTATTTACTGGATGGTTGGGGGATCAATGTCAGTTATATTACAGCTCCTCTTTTTCTCCCCCTTTATATCACTTTTCAGCGGGAAAAAAATGGGAATCCTTGCACTGAAAACCAACAGCAATATAGAAAAACGGCTGTCCATGGTAAAAGAAGGGATAATAACACCGGCAATTGACAGGGAATACAGCTTTCATGAAATACCTGAAGCACTCAGGTATCTCGGGGATGGTCATGCGAAGGGAAAAATAGTCATAAAAATAACAGGCAGCAGGTGATAATTTAAGAAGGAATAATAAATATTTTTTTTACACAGGCAAAGACTTCATGCAGGGAAGTACCTGACAGAAATATATAAGCGATGTACAAGTGTCTTTAACGTTACAGGAGATAAATTATGAAAGCAGTTTATAACAAGAAATACGGAAAGCCTGAGACTCTCCGGATAAGGGAGATTGAAAAACCTGTCCCGGCCGATAATGAAATTCTTGTAAAAGTGCATGCTGCAACAGTTAACAGGACAGACTGCGCAGCAATCATCGCCCATCCTTTTTTCATGCGGCTTGCAACAGGTTTGCTGAAGCCGAAAAATCCGGTGCCCGGAACTGACTTTGCAGGAACTGTTGAAGAAACAGGGAAGTCTGTCAAAGCCTTCAGCAGGGGCGACAGGGTTTTCGGCTTCAATGACATGGGGACCTCTTCACATGCTGAATATCTGGTAATCGGGTCAGATCAGGCAGTGGATAAAATACCTGACAACAGCTCCTTTGAGGAGGCTGTATCAAGCTGTGAAGGGGCACATTATGCCATCAACTTCATCAATAAAGTTGACCTTAAAAAAGGGGATAAAGTACTTGTATACGGAGCAACCGGGGCCATAGGATCGGCTGCTGTACAGCTTCTGAAGCATAAAGGGGCAGATATAACAGCTGTATGCGGAACCAAAAACATTGACCTGATCAGATCACTGGGAATTGACAGAGTCATTGATTACCAGAGGGAGGATTTTACAAAAGACAGCGCAAGATACAAATATGCTTTTGATACAGTGGGGAAAAGCTCTTTTTTTATCTGCAGAAAAGTACTCGAACCGGGCGGGATCTATATATCATCAGAACTCGGTAAATTCTCACAGAATATTTTCCTGGCGCTTTTCAGCCCCCTTTTCAGAAAAAGAGTGGTTAAATTCCCCTACCCCTATGATCTCAAGGGGACTGTTGTCTACATGAAAGACCTTCTCGAAAAAAAGCTTTTCAGGCCTCTGATAGACAGGGAATACAGACTTGAACAGGCTGTTGAAGCATATAAATATGCGGGATCAGGTGAAAAAACAGGGAATGTACTGCTAAAGATGAACCAATGAGCATTAAATTCCCTGAAAATCAGTATATTTATTACTATGAGTTTTTACTCAGAGGAAAAGTCATAGTAATATATATCTGAGGAGATAAAATGTCAGATTTAAAAATTATCAGAAAAAATATCAAAAATCTTGAAAAAGACAACAGGAAAGAGGAAGCGGAAAAAGATCTGCTTAAAACAGGAAAACCTGCAATAACATATCTCATCGAATCATTGATAACAAAGGACAGGGGAAATGAGGCAAAATTGAATCTCCTTGAAAAGCTTATACTGAACCACGGAGATGAAACAGCATTACTGAAGTTCAGTGAACATGCAGAAAAGAAAAAGTTCCATTCCCGTATTGCATGGGTTATCTGGAGAATCAGGATGAAATCCGGGAAGAATATTCTCATAAATATCCTGAAAGGAAAAGACAAGCATTTTGCCTTAACAGCTTTAACCGATTGGCAGATTCCTGTCGATTTCAGCATAATAACTGATTTGTTGAATTCTCCATCAACAAGAAACACTGCACTTAAGGCTCTTTCATACCATGACACTGAAGAATCAAGAAATATTGCAATGAATTTTATTACAGATGAATATGAATCAACAAGAGAAGCTGCTTATTACGCTCTCGGTAAAATCGGGACAAAAGAGACTCTTTATAAATTTATCAGTCACAGGGAACCGGACAACAGTTATTTTAAAAATGCTGTTAAATCTCTGACCGACAGATATGCCGGCAAAAATATTGAAAAAGAAATAAGGCAGCTTGAAAAAATAGGCAGTTCAGAGGGATTTTTATCTCTTCAGCCGGGCGGAAGTTTTAATGAAAACAGCAGAAACATTGAAGCTGTTAAAATCGGCCAGTCCCTGAATAACCAGGCAGGAAAAGAGGGGATGGAAATTGCAGCTTTAAGAATTTCAATTTCACTCGGAACAACAGCAGGAAGAGAACTTGAAGCAGCATGGAAGGGCATAGGCTCCTGGCTTTAACAGGTGGCTGAAAAACAATATCAATACTGAACATTTTTTTAAGAAATGCTATTCACATATATCGCTTTGTAGGATAATCTGAACATATAGGTGAAAATATTAAACAGGACGAATATCCGGTCCTGGTTTCCAGGAATATTATAAAAATAATTCATTCAGTTAATCAGGAAAAATGAATTGATGATGCGCAATAAGCATTAAATTAAAATATTCAGATAAAAACCAGTTACCGGGAATTCGGCCTGAAATAATTCAATCAGGGGGAAAATATGGCAATCGATAAAAACTGCATGTACTGCATGAGAGACAGCAGAGTATCAGATCTGATGTTTGAAATAGCAGAGCTGAAAGTATCAACATTCTACTTTTTCAGGGAGCAGACACATCCCGGAAGATGCATCCTTGCCTTCAACAAGGGGCACAAGGGGGAAATTTTTGAACTGACAGAAGATGAAAGAAGAAATCTCATGGATGATCTTGCAAAAGCTTCAAATGCAGTCCAGAAAGTATTCAGCCCTGATAAGCTAAATTATGCTTCATTCGGAGACAAGGGTCCGCACATCCATTTCCACATTGTACCGAAATACAAAAACGGGGTGAAATGGGGTGAAATATTTGACATGATGCCTGAAAACAAAGTTTATATTGAAGAGGCTGAATATAAAAAATATATTGAAGCTTTAAAAGCGGAACTGTAATCAGCAGGGGAGCCCGGTCAGCAGCAGGACTCCCCCCGTATTTTAATCAATTTTATAAAGGATTCTAATATTATAGGCCTGTCAGACATCCTCGGCTGTTTCCGGGACTACAAGGACAGGACAGAGTGCTTTTCTTATAAGCTTTTCAGTATAGTTGCCAAGCATCCTGTTGATAATATTCTTGCCGGCTCCCCGGCCTATTATTATCAGGTCCACTTTTTCCTTCTTCGCCTCTTTAAGAATTTCCTCTCCCACATTGCCGATAACATATCCTGTATTCCATTTTATGCCTTCGGGGATAAGGGGAACATAATCCTTCTCAATTTTCCTGTCTATATCCTGTTTTGCCTTGATATCAACATCATCAACTTCATAAATATATGATTTCCAGAACTGTGCATCAGGTTCAGGAATTACATGAAACATTATTATTTCGCTGCCGGGATTGCCGGCAGCAATGTTGAGAGTATAGTGGAACGCTTTCATCGCATCTGTATTAAAGTCAGTGCAGAAAAGTATTTTACTGAAAATATTTCTGTATGGCATTTAAAACTCCTTTATCGCTTATACACCGCTATCAGCCACTTTCTCCGAGAAAGGCTCTGCTGTTTCAGGCACTTCCCTGCAGGAAGTCTCTGCCACCAGGAGGAACTTCCGCCAACAGAAATGCCCGACTTAAGAGCACTTTCGGAAACAGAAGTCTCCTGTCTGCAGGCACTTTCAAAATGAAATCTCCTGACTATCGAGCACTCTTCCAGAAACGAAAGCCTCTTGTCTGCAGGCACTTTCCAAATAAAAGCACCTTATCAATGCAGCAGGTTCGGAAGAAAAAGACATATATCCGGAACCAGAATCAGAATAAGTGCGGATATTATGAGCATCAACAAAAACGGAATCGCACCCTTGAATATGACAGGAAGGGGAATATCCCTTTCCATGCCGCTCACGACATATACATTCACCCCTACAGGAGGCGTGATAACACCCATCTGGGTAATAACAACAACAATTACACCGAACCATACAGGATCAAAACCAAGTTCAAGAACAACCGGGTAGAATATCGGTATTGTAAGAAGTATTAGAGCCAGCGCATCAATTATACACCCTGCAGCCAGAAAGAACAGGATAATAACCATCATCACCATCCACCCGGGCAGGGGAAGCGATATAAAAAATTCAGCTGCTGCAAAAGGAATACGGGAAACAGCCAGAAATCTTCCGAATATGACAGCGCCTGCTACAATAAAGAAAATCATGCTTGATGTTCTTACTGTCTCAAGAAGGATCTGCCTGATCTTGTGCATATTCAGCTCTTTCTGGAAAAAGGCAATCGCAAAGCTCCCTGCAGCGCCTATGGCGGCAGCCTCGATCGGTGTAAATAATCCGAAAAACATTCCTCCCATTACAAGAAGGAAAAGAAGTATTGTCTCAACAACTCCGTTAAGAGAACGAATCCTCTCCTTCCATGAATGCTTCGGTCCGGCCGGGCCGAGAGTTTTATCTTTTGTACATCTTACATATATATTGATACAGAACATTGCTGTTATGAGAATTCCCGGAACTATGCCTGCGAGAAACAGGCTGCCTATAGACTGCTCTGTCATCAGCGCATAGACTATAAAGACAACTGACGGAGGAATAAGCATTCCAAGCGATCCCCCCGATGCTACCGTGCCGGAGGAGAGAGAATCCGCGTAACCGTATCTTTTCATCTCAGGCAGGGCCACCGCAGCCATTGTCGCTGCTGTAGCAGGCCCGGAACCGCATATAGCGCCGAACCCGGCACAGGCGCCAACTGTTGCCATTGCAAGGCCCCCTTTAAGGTGACCTATCCACACATATGCGGAATGAAAAAGACGCCTGCTTATACCTGCATGAAAAGAGACCTGCCCCATCATTACAAACAGGGGGATAACTGTAAGACCATAGGATGAAAAAGTTTCAAAAAGGTCCGCAGTCACCATGCTGAATGCAGCCTGGGGAGATATTATCATGGCAAAACCGATTACACCTGCGGCAAGCATGGCAAAAGCCACCGGCATACTTGTCAGAAGCATTGTAAAAAGAATCAGGCAGCCGAAGATGCCTATCTGAACAGGACTCATGGTTTAATCAGCTCCTTTCCCGGATGTACAAGGTGATAGATAAAAACAACCATCATAAGAAAACAGTTAAAACTGATAAGAAGCGGTATCCAGAAAACCGGAAGCCCCAGGTTTGGAAAAACTTCCCCTGCCCTGAATAATGACATACCATGCTGAAATATCTTCACAGCAAGAACGGCGAAGATTACAAGCGATAGAATCCTGAGTACAGTATCGAGTATAACCCTCCAGAAATGTCCGCATTTATGATAGAAAAATTCAATTGCAATATGACCCTTGACAGCTGTAAGGTATGGAAGAGCACATGCTACAGCCACTGCACCGCAGGCACGGACCATATCATAAGCCCCGGTTATTCCTGTATTGAATATTCTCATCACAACATCCAGAACAGTAATAACAATCATCAGAAGAATTGCAGCGCCTGCCGCATAGGCAAGCGCAATAATTAGACGGCTTATTAAAGAAAATATTTTCATTGTTTATTTTAACATCTCTTTGATGTCTTTCAGAAAATCAGAGCCGGGAAGACCTTTAGCCGCTGCAGCATCAACATATTCCCTGTATACAGGATCCATGGCAGCAACAAGCTTGCTGTTTTCCTCATCGCTGAGAGAGATATATGTTTTGCCGAGTTCCTTTACAAATGCATCGCCCTGGCTGTCGCTTTCATCCCATGCTTCTCCCTGCTTTGTAATCCATTCATTGCTGACTTCTGTCATAACTGCCTGGAGATCTGAAGGAAGGGAATTCCATTTGTCATTATTCATAACAACAAACATAGATGTTGTATATCCCACTGCTTTTGTATCTACAACATAGTCAATAACTTCGCCCTGTTTCCAGCCTTTAAGAGTCTCAACCGGGCAGAATGTTGCATCAACTACACCTTTCTGGAGAGCTTCATATGTATCTCCCTGGCTCATTGAAACAGGAGTTCCCCCGAGGGCGGAAACAATTTTAGCTGAGAGTCCTGTAGCCCTTATTTTCATGCTGCTCATATCTGAAATGTTTTCTGCCTTTTTTCTGCTTGCAAGAATTCCGGGTCCGTGCGCATGAAGATATAAAACATGTACGCCTGAAAGCTCTTCAGGCTGATATTTTTTTACCATTTCATTGGCAATTTTAGTTGCTGTAACTCCATCTGGATAACCAAGGGGAAGATCAAGCCCCTCGAGAAGAGGGAAGCGTCCTCTTGTATATGCAAAAACACTCATACCGATATCTGCGACACCTGTTTCAACAGCTTCATAAGTCTGTGCTGCCTTTGTAAGTGTACCACCGTGGAAAAGAGATATTTTTATCCTTCCGTTTGACCTTGATTCAACTTCTTCGGCCCATGCTTCGGCTGTTTTTGCCTGAAGATGTGTTGCAGGAAAAAATACTGCATAATTGAATTCATAAGTCTTTTCTGCCGAAGCAGCTGTTTCATTTTTCTTACTGCATCCCGAGAGCAGTACAAGAACTGCTAATAATAAGAGTGTTGTGATCTTTTTCATAGTTTCTCCATATAGTATTGGAATTTAAACAAGGATATATTGATTTTATCATTTTATCAAATGGTTTTATCCTATCTTTTATTTTATTTTTAAATAAATATGCACTTCTGTGTATAATAATGCAGCTTATAGGTTTAGCAGAATTAAACAGGCTCAACAGTTATTGTTGAAGTATATTAAGTTGCAGAGTTCAATATTCAGAAGTAATATTATCCTGTCCTGTACAGATATATTATAGCGGAGGAAAAATGAAAATAAGAAATATTGAATATAAAGACCTCGAATCTCTGGGTAAGCTGTATTTCCAGTTCTGGGGAGATAAATCAGAACTCGAGAAAATGCAGGGAAAATATAAAGAACTTGAAAACAATGATAATTATATATTTCTCGCAGCAGAAGTTGACGGCAGACTTGCAGGATCAGTTATGGGTATTGTTTGTTCTGAACTTTACGGAGACTGCCGTCCTTTTATGGTTCTTGAGGACCTTATAGTTGATAAAAATTTCAGAAAAAAAGGAATAGGAAAAGCGCTTGTAAGAAAGCTTGAAGAAGAGGCAGAAAAAAGAAACTGCTGCCAGATTATTTTTATTACAGAAACAGACAGACATGATGCAGTTGCTTTCTACGAATCAGTAGGATATGACTCTAATAAAAATAGAGGATTCAAAAAAAAGATATCACAGGATACTTGAATGATGATTTCTATAATATCAACTGCGGTCAGGAAATATGTCCCCGGATCCGTATAATCCTTTGATACGGGGGAATAATAAATGCATGAAGAGGATGTAATCAGCGAAATCCTGGAGTTTATAGATACTCATCTGAATGAGGAAATTACTCTGAAAAAAATCAGCGACAGAATCTGCTATTCAGAAGAATACACCTGCCGTCTCTTTAAAAAGAAGACAGGTGAAAACCTTTTTGATTACATAAGAAGCAGACGGCTTCTGAATGCTGCGGAACTGCTTAAAACAAACGGTGGAAAAATCATCGATGTAGCACTTGCACACGGCTTTGATTCTCCGGAAGGATTTTCAAGAGCATTCTCATCATACTTCGGCATGCCGCCCCTGAAATTCCGGAACTGCAGGCCGGAAATTAAACATTTCATGCCAAGGGGATACAAAGTATACCCCTGGACTATCAGGGAGAAAAAAATGAAAAAACTGACTGTATTTACACAGGTAATCGAAAGACCTGAAAGAAAACTGTACCTTGTCAGAGGAAAAAAAGCGGAAAACTATTTCGAATACTGCGAGGAACTGGGGTGCGATATATGGGGGAGGCTTCTGGAAGTGGAAAACCCTCTTTATGAGCCGGTGGGTGTATGGCTTCCGGATCCATTCAGGCCTGAAGAAACTTCAAATTATGCTCAGGGGGTTGAAGTTGCAATAAATCATACAGGAGCTGTTCCTGCCGGCCTCGAATGCATTACACTTCCCGCATCAAAATATATGATTTTCCAGAGTGAACCCTATGAAGAAAATGATGAGACAATGATGGAAGTTATTCTCCAGGTCCAGGATTCAATAAAGAAATATAATCCTGAGATTTACGGCTATGAATGGGCGGAAAACAACGGCCCGAGGTTTCAGCTTATGCCGATCGGGGAAAGAGGATATATTGAAGGGCTTCCTGTAAAAATGAAAGCTGAATAACACAGGCTGTATTTGATGCGGATTATTCTGTTTCCAGATATTATTCCTGTCAGGCTGCAGAATTTTAATCCTTAGGATCATATAAACCCGGGGAAGCAAACCAGCTTTATCCGGGTTTTTTATCGCTTTTGTCACTTTTTTCAGCCATATCCGAAGACAGCTGATCATTGTATTGCAGAAAACTCAGAGTGCTTTTAAAATGATAACAAAAGGATAATAGATATGGAAGAACTGAAACTTCTAATAGATCTCCACAAAGACAGCGGAAGGCTTGGCCCCGGCAGCAGAGAAACAACAGAAAAAGCATTCAATCTCACCGGGTTAAGCAGCAGCAGGAATTACAAGGCTGCAGATATCGGATGCGGAACAGGGGCACAAACCTTCGATCTTGTAGAGATGTCGGAATGCAGTATTACTGCTGTTGACCTCTTTCAGATATTTCTTGATAAGATTGAGAATAATAAACTATATGAAAAATACAGCGACAGAATAAGAACAGTCTGCTGTTCAATGGATAATCTTCCATTTGAAGACAATGAATTAGACCTGATATGGTCCGAAGGTGCTGTCTATAATATCGGATTTGAAAACGGAATAAAGAAATGGAGAAAATTTTTAAAGCCTGACGGAATCCTGGCTGTTACAGAAATAAGCTGGCTGACAGAATCAAGACCTGCAGAACTGGAAAACTACTGGAATAAAGCATACCCGGAAATTGCTACAGCTGAAGTGAAAAAAAATCAGCTGGAAACCGCCGGTTACAGGGTAATAGCCGACTTTGTACTTCCTGACAGCTGCTGGCTTGATAATTACTATCTCCCTCTCGAGAAAAAGTTCCATTCATTTCTCGGCAGTCATGACAACAGCAAAACAGCAGCAGCACTTATCAATGATGAAATTGATGAAATAGAAATGTACAGAAAATACAGTACCTGTTACGGATATGTTTTTTATATAGCAGCAAAAAAAGGATAATAGTTTAATAAATCAGACTGATGATACTTTGCAGGGGAAAATCAACCGGACAGAAGCTGATCAATGAATTAAGCAGTATCGCAGATTCAAAAGGAGCTGTAAGGCTGATGCTTAATAATGAGAAAAATTCAGAATCCTACAAACGATCTTTTTATAAGAAGCAGGATTTTACTGAATGGGAAAATTTTGCAAATTTTGTAACCCCGGTTAAATAACTGCAAGCATTACTGTAAGAAATACCCGGGGATTTTTTATTTAATCTGAATAAAAGAAACCCTGAAAAAAAACTGATCATATTGTACATGAAGAAATTATTAAACAAAACTTCAGCCTTACCGTAAACAACTCCAATCAAACATCATATATATTGACTTTTATATATATAGTTTTTATCTTAAATCTCATCAGAAAATATTTATTGTTTAAATAAACGAATATCCTAAAACAGGGAGTGAGCATACATAATGTGGAAACTGCTATCTTTCATACAGAAAAATTTAATATGGAGCATTCCGGTTACGATGATACTTGGAATAGTCTACGGAACAAGCTTTGATGCGTCAAATCTTAAAGTCTTAATACTTCCGCTTACCTTCCTTATGGTTTATCCGATGATGGTAAACCTGCAGGTCAGAAAAGTAGTATCGACAGGCGACTTCAATCTGCAGCTGGCTGTCCAGGTAATCAACTTCACTCTGATACCGGCTGCAGCTTTTATACTGGGCAAAACAGCATTTGCCGAAACACCGTTAACAGCGCTGGGACTCCTTCTTGCAGCACTTCTGCCTACAAGCGGCATGACAATATCATGGACAGGTTTCGCAAAAGGCAATATAAATGCGGCAATCAAAATGACTGTAATCGGCCTGATTATCGGATCTCTTGCAACACCGCTCTATATCAAATACCTGATGGGAACTGTGATAGAAATACCTCTTGCTGCAATTTTCAGGCAGATTATTCTCATTGTTTTCCTCCCCATGCTTGCGGGACAGATAACACAGAAAATAATTATTAAAACAGCGGGTGAGGAAAAATACCATAAAAAGATTAAACAGAAATTTCCTCCAGTTTCTACGCTGGGTGTACTGGGAATTGTCTTCACAGCAATGGCGCTGAAAGCTGACCTGATTGTAAAAAATCCCTTTTCGCTGTTATACCTGATTGTCCCTCTATTCATACTTTATGCATTCAACTTTGTCATAAGCACAGCTGCTGCAAAGCTTTTTTTCAACAGGGAGGACGGGATTGCCCTTGTTTACGGAACAGTGATGCGCAATCTCTCAATTGCCCTTGCAATAGCAATGACAGTTTTCGGCAAGGCAGGATCTGAAATAGCCCTCATCATTGCAGTAGCATATATTATTCAGGTACAGTCTGCAGCATGGTATGTAAAACTGACAGATAGAATATTTCCTCTCAAAGCAGCCTGAACAGCAGGCTGTTTTGATTTTCAATTATAAGGAGAACCTACCGGAGATAAAGTTGACATGGCTT
This sequence comes from Spirochaetia bacterium, assembly GCA_963662265.2. Classification (GTDB taxonomy): domain Bacteria; phylum Spirochaetota; class Spirochaetia; order CADAEX01; family CADAEX01. The sequence continues at coordinate 210,599 of CAXXHA010000010.1, forward strand.
CTTTCTAAATCTCACTTATTTTTAAAAAATTACACAGCAAGCTGCGGGGTGATGGATCCGACCGGTGGATAAAGAAATAATTAATACAGAAATCCCGGATTATACTTTTTTTTCTATTCTTTCTGTATTAATCTGAAATACAGAACATATTTATAAAAGGAAAAATTATATTGAACGAAATACTTGAACAGATAAAGAAAAGAAAATCGGTCAGAATCTTCGAAAAAAACGAAATCCCGGGCAATCATAAAGAGGAAATAATACAGTCAGCTTTTGAAGCACCTTCTGCAGGCGGCATGATGCTTTATTCGATTCTTGATATTACAGATCAGGAACTTAAAGAAAAACTGGCTGTCAGCTGCGACAACCAGATGTTTATCGCAGAGGCTCCGCTTGTTCTTATTTTTCTTGCTGATTACCAGAGATGGTATGACACATTCTGCCATTATAAATGCAATCCCAGAAAGCCGGGCGAGGGAGATATTCTTCTTGCTTCTGCAGATGCAGTAATTGCTGCCCAGAATACAGTTGTCGCGGCAGAATCCCTTGGACTAGGATCATGTTATATAGGTGATATTCTTGAAAACTGCGAACAGGTTAGGGAATTGCTTGACCTCCCGGAATATGTATTCCCGGCTGCAATGCTGGTTTACGGCTATCCTACGGAAAAGCAGAAACAGAGAAAAAAACCGGTAAGATTTGACAGGGAATATATTGTTTTTAAGAACAGGTACAGAAAACTGCCTGAAGAAAAACATTTTGAAATGCATGAAAAAAGAAATAAAAAGTCAGGAAAATCAAACCCGGAATCAATTGAAGCATTCTGCAGCAGAAAATATATGTCTAAATTTTCACTTGAAATGAGCAGGTCAGCTTCTGAATATATGAAAAACTTCAGAGGACATCAATAACACAGCCGCAAACTAAAGAGCATTACCTGTGCCGGGGAATGACAGGCAGCGGGGAACAAGAAGCTTAAACCGTCCTGTGAAGAAGAGGGGGATAACATGGGAAAAGCTGTCAAATTTATTATATCTCTTGCACTACCTTTAACAGCAGGATTAACAGGTTCTTTTTTCACACGCTCATCAGTTACAACATGGTATCAGACCTTAAACAAACCTCTTTTTAATCCGCCTGATTATGTTTTTGCACCTGTCTGGACACTGCTCTACCTTCTCATGGGAGTTTCCTTTTTCCTGATATGGAATATTAAAAATAATAATAAAAAACCAGCCGTTGCTGTTTACTTTATACAGCTCTTTTTTAACTTCCTTTGGTCCGCTGTTTTTTTCGGACTCAGGAACCCGCTGGCCGGATTATTTGATATAATACTGCTTCAGGCGCTTATTGCTGTTACAATACTCTTCTTTCACAGGATACATGCAAAAGCATCCTATCTTCTCATTCCTTACCTGGGATGGGTAACATTTGCTTCTGTACTTAATTTCTCGATAGTTTTACTGAATTAGGAGGCTGACAGATGGATACAGAAGAAAATTTACGAAAATTTCAGGCAGATACAGAAAAACTCACACTAAAACAGAAAGCATTCAGACTTTTATTGATCACAGCAGGATCTGTATCTCTTGTCCTCGGGATAACCGGGATTTTTCTTCCGATACTACCGACAACACCTTTTCTTCTCCTTGCCGCATTCTGCTATGCAAGAAGTTCCGGCAGATTTTACTCTATGCTGATGAATAACAGGTATCTCGGAAACTATATAAGAAACTACAGGGAATACAGGGCAATTCCGCTCAAAACAAAGATAGGCTCAATATCACTGCTGTGGATAACAATACTTATTTCCGCGTTCATTTTTACAGAGAATCAAATCGGAAGAACAATACTGATAATAATTGCAGCAGCAGTAACCTGGCATATTGTATCAATAAAGACACTGCGGAAATAACCATTTATGGAGAATAATGGAGGTTTATTTTCATTAAAATAATGGTTTTAAATTTTTATTTTCTAGATATTTTTATTATTTTACAAATAAGGAAAAGCAGAAAATAATCAGATACAGGTCAGTAAATATTGCTGAAATATTAACAGGAAAAATGTGCTTCTGATGATACAGAGGAATGAAAAGGATCATGAAATGATCGGGAAAAAAGTTGTTATAAATGATTCAATGCAGAAAGGATATTATTATATCACGGAACCTGAGGGAAAAAACTTTGATCCGGAATTCAAACCGGAACTTACACCAAAAGAAATGCTGTCTCTCGGCGTATTCGGGGGGAAATATATGACAGACTGCAGAGGGGAATTTCCTGATCAATGGTTTGAAAATGCAAAGCTTTCTCCGGATAAAAAAGATATTTCTCTTAATTACTTCAATGTTGATGCATCGCTGCCGCTGCGTATCTGGCAGGACAGGGGGTGGATTCATCCGGCAGATCCCAGGGGCTGGTTTCAGTGGTACTGCCGTTATTATATGGGCAGAAGAATGGAGGATGAAGACAGTCGCCAGATAAAAAGATGGAAAGCAATGAAGAGACATATCGCTCAGATAAGGAAAAACTGCAGACCGGGAGATATTGAATGCAGAAAAAAACAGAGGCAGGCGCTTCTTCACTGGGCTTATGACAGCAGGAAATATTGAGAGGAATATTCCGGGTATCAGAGGCTGCTCCCTATTTAATTTTTTAAATATTTGCAATTCTCAAGATTTAAAGATATTATTTAATAATAAAACCAATCCTGTATGTTTTCAGCTGTTGTATTAATTCTGTAGGATCTGTTAGTAAAGGATTTAAAGGCAGCGGTAAAATTTAGATATTCCGGAATTCCATTTTTCATCAGCCTTTATTCAAATATATAATTTCAAAATCAGGGATTTTAAAATGGCAGATAAAGATATCTATGAAAAAATCATTGAGAATCTTCATGACGGTCTCTTCTTCATCAATCAGGATAATATAATCACATACTGGAACAATGCTGCAGAAAGAATTACTGGATACTCAGCTGAGGAAATAATTGGAAAATCATACACCGAGACTTTATTAAGCTATTATGATGCAAACGGAGAAATAATCGGCAACAATTTCTGCACGATACAGACCGCTATTTCAGAGGCTCTCCAGGTTGAAACTGATTTATATATTATTCACAAGAACGGAAAAAAAATACCTGTATCTGTAAGGGTTAGCACTCTGAAAGATAACAATGACAGGATAATAGGAACAATAGAACTCTTTACAGATATCAGTACAAAAACAGTCAATGAACTACGTATCAGGGAACTTGAAAAAATGGCGCTAATCGACAATTTGACAATGCTTGCAAACCGCCATTATATAGAACGGGAGCTGAAAAGCAGATTTGAGGAAAAAAAGCGGTTTAATATACCTTTCGGAATACTGTTTGCAGATATAGATAATTTTAAAAATTTTAATGATACATATGGCCATCTGACAGGGGATGAAGTTCTAAAAAAAGTATCAGAAATATTCATATCAAACTCAAGACCTTTTGATCTTTTCGGAAGATGGGGTGGAGAGGAATTTTTGGGAATTATCCGCAATATCAACGGACAGGACCTTCTCAATCTCGGAGAAAAAATGAGAAAACTTGTCGAAAAATCAGATATACAGAATAGCAATGGCAAGCTTAATGTAACAATATCTATAGGGGCAACACTCGTAAAATCAGAAGACAATGTCAACACCCTTATAGACAGGGCAGACAACCTGCTGTATGAGAGCAAGGAAAACGGAAGAAACCGTCTATCATCAGATATTTAGAATAATAAAGATATCGATGAAAATTCATAAACACAGTTTCAAGGATTCCTTATAATAAACAGATGAAAAACAGAATAATCGGATTTGATGCAGATGATACATTATGGGTAAATGAACCATATTACAGAGAAACAGAAAAAGAATTTGCAGATCTTCTTTCAGGTTTCTATCCAGAAGAGACCGTAAACAGGGAACTTCTGAAAACAGAAATTGCCAATATACCACTCTACGGTTTCGGGGCAAAAGGATTTACCCTGTCTCTCATTGAGACAGCCCTCAGGCTGAGCAGCAACAGAATAGAACAGGAAAAAATCGGGAAAATCATAGACTTATGCAAGGCCCTCATCAACCGCCCCCTGATTCTTCTGGAGGGAGTTGAAGAGACGCTTGAAAAACTTTTCACGAGCGGTTACGGAATGGTTGTTGCCACAAAAGGAGACCTCCTTGACCAGCAGAGAAAACTCAAAAATTCCGGACTTGAAAAATATTTCGATCATATTGAGATAATGAGTGACAAGAAAGAGAGAGACTATCTGAATCTCACAGAAAGACTCGGCATAAGAACTGAAAATTTTGTAATGATTGGAAACTCGCTGAAATCAGACATTCTGCCTGTTATCAGGATCGGGGCATCTGCTGTTCATATTCCGTTTCATACAACATGGGAACATGAAAAAGCAGAAGTTTCAGAAGAAGAAAAGAATAAATATATTGAAGCAGATCATATTAACGATGTAATCAGGATTCTGGAAAATAAATATTGAAAAAAAATAATTCTTAAATAAGAATTATATAGGGAAATAATTTATATAAAATCAGGAATTTTCTGCCGGGGGTTTCAATTCCGGATAAGTTGATATTTCCGCCGGCACCTGCAATAAAAATAAAATTATTTTCGGGAGGTTTATGTGAAAACTGCTGTTGTTTACAAATCAGTATCTGGCTTTACAAGGAAATATGCGGAATGGATATCGGAAGAACTTGGCTGCGATATCTATGAGCTTTCCAGGTTTACAGGGAAAAAAATAAAAACCTATGATGCTTTTATTTACGGCGGCCCGCTTCATGCTGTAGGTATATCAGGATTAAAATCATTCAGAAGCAGGATAGGAAAAGCTGATGGAAAAAAAGTTATCATATATGCCTGCGGCGCTTCTCCTGAAAATAGAAAAGTGCTTTCTGATATTGAAAGAAAGAATTTTCCTGAACAGAGGAAAGAAAACATATCATTTCATTACCTTAGAGGCGGCTTCAACTACAGCAAGCTCAATTTAACAAACCGCCTGATAATGTCAATGATGAGAAACATGCTTGAAAAGAAAAAAGACAGAACTGAAGAGGAACAGCAAATGCTTGATTCCTATGACAATCCTGTAGACTTTACACAAAGAGAAAATATAAAACCGCTTATTGAAGAACTTCTGACATAAGAGGGGATAATATTCAGTATTTTTGGAATAAAACCACTGATCAAGGTTTTCAGAAACCGGGGGAAATATGGATTTAAAAGATGTATTAAAAAAAGCAATTCAGGGAGAAATTGAAGGAAGAGAACTGTACAGAATGGCTTCAGAAAAAAGTGATGATGAAAAGGCAAGGGAGGTTTTTGCTTTTCTTGCGGAAGAGGAAAATTCACATATCACAGCTCTCCAGTCAATTTATAAATCATTTATTGATGAGGAAGAACTTGCCATAGCTCTTCCTGATAAAAAAATAACTCTGGATAAAGCGGACAATCCTATTTTTTCAGCGAATTTCAAAGAGAGACTAAAGGGAAAACATTTTGAAATCTCAGCTATTTCAATAGGGATGAAGCTGGAAATGGATTCATACAAATTTTATTCAGAAATGGCTGAACAGGCATATGACATAAAATTAAAGGAATTTTTCAAAAGCTTGTCTGACTGGGAAAAATCCCATTACAATGCTCTGAACAGGGAAATGGAATCTCTCCAGAATGATTATTTTGAAATGAACAACTTTGCACCCTTCTGATTTAAGCCGGCTCTTCATATCATTATAAACTCTCCGCAAAGCCGGGGAGTTTTTTTATAAAACTGGCCAATAAGAAAAACAGTTAAAAATATAAAAAACCTATTAACCGGCAACAGGTGCAGAGGGATTGCAATATTCAGCTTTTTTAAAAGAAAGGGTGACATAAATGATATCCTGCAGGAACTGGATACAACAGGATTGCAGTTTAACAGAGCTGTTCACACAAAGCAGACTGCATAAGAATATCTTTCCACTCATCTTCATATGCCGGGAAAAATTTCAGGAGGAATCCCCCCCTGTGACAGAATATTGTCTCTCCTACATCTGCCCTGCAGAAATCAAGGTTATCATAACCGTGATTTGTCCTGAAAAGTGTTCTTGAAGCTTCATCATCCTCATCAAATGAATAAACAGCATCTGCAGTATAATTATCAACAATATCCTTATCAGCCGACCGGGTTGCCTGGAAAAGACCTTCAGGCGGCCTTTTGTTGTAAACAAGCACCTTAAGCCCGGCAATCTCCTTTATCCCGACATTTCCATCTTCAGACAGCCATTCAGCTGCAAGAAGGCATTTTTCTTCAAAACTGATTTTTTCCTTAAGACCTTCGGTAAAAATACCTGTTATCAGGCGCGGATCCTCTTCAAAAGCCTTTAGAACAATATTCTGGGGAAATGAAAAATACTTTCTGCTCTCATCCGATGTTTCAAAATCTAATAAAGCTTTCTGCCCCTGGGTATCAACTTTTGAAACAAGACTGATATATTCATTAAGCTTGCTCCCTTCAAGTTCCGGGAAAAAATAGTCAAAAACAAGCTTTGCTGAACAGGAAAGGTTTATGTCCTGATGATGATCAAACATCCTGTTATCAGGATCATATAAAAGGCCGCAGTCTATGAAATATGTATCGCTTTCGTAATCACCTGTTTCGGCAAGAGCTGCAGCTTCCTGAGAATTCATTCTTGTTATTTCTTCGGGAAGTTCATTCCTGTAAACTGCAATCAGTGATATAGCAAGAAGTTCATCCATATGGGCTTTACCATGGTGAGTTATTATTCTGTATCCCATTTTATCTCCGGTAATATCTAAATATCTAATTCATAGTATGATTAGAGTGTACAAGTCTAATGACAGGGGATAAAATAATATATAGAAAAAAAGACTGAATTTAAATACTTTCATACATGAATCATTGCATAAACTTTGATTATTCAGTTTTTTTACAGATAGAATAATTATTTTCATATGAAATTTTATTTATCAGAATTGTTTATCAATTTCCTGTTGAATAAAATACTGTAACCACATGGACGGCAAAATCAGAAAAACGGAGATCAGATTGAACATTGAAAGACTTAAACTGGCAGAACAGATGTTTTTTAAAAAATATCCCGAAGGATTCAATGCTCCGGAAATGCTGGAAATAGCAAAAAAACACAAACCGGAAAAAATGCATTCAATGGCACGGGAATTTTTCAGTAGAGAGAATTTTTCAAACCCTGAAAATATTGTAGAAAACATGATTAAAATCATAACAAGATCTTCAATGGTTTCTGTTTTTGAAAAACCTAAATTCCGCGATTATGCAAGGTCCCTTGAAAAAGGGGAAAAACTGGTACTTGCAAAAGGTCTTGAAGACTTTCTTTACAGTAACCAGGAAGCCGGATTTTCAGCAATAGTTGATATTCTCACTCCCGGGAAAATAGCAAAATGGCCTGTAATAACAGTGATACCTGAATACTTTAATCCACAGTGGGAAATATTTGTAAAACCTACAACAGCAAAGAATGTCCTTTCCTTTTTTGATATTCACGATCCTGTATACAGACCTAAACCGACTTTTGATTTCTACACAAAATACAGAGATATAATAAACAGCATGAAGAAAGAGGTTTCTGAATCTCTTGCTCCATCCAATGCGGCATTCTGCGGATTTCTGATGATGATAATGGACCCGGAACAATGCTGAACAGAATTCTACAGAAACCGGAACACAGGAGAAACAGAAACAAATGAAAATACTGTATATTTTTACAGCACTCTGCATTGCAGCTTCTTTTCTTACTGACAGGAAAAAAACAAAGCAGGCATTTAAAAAAGCCCTTAAAAAATTTGAAAAAATGATACCTCCCTTCCTCACGATGATTATTGCAATATCAATAGTCCTCTATTTCCTTTCAGACAGAGTACTCCTTAATATACTGGACAACAGCAACCGCACAGTATCTGTCATGCTCGCATCTCTTCTGGGTTCTATATCTTTCATGCCGGGATTCATAACCTATCCATTGTGCGGCCTGCTTCTTGATAAAGGGGTAAGCTACACAGTACTTTCAGCATTCACCACAACTCTGATGATGGTGGGAGTTCTTACATTCCCTGTTGAAAAAGCATACTTCGGAAGCAGGGTAACTGTTATCAGAAACCTGATAGGTTTCATTACAGCACTTATTGTGGCATTTGCTACAGGACTCTTCTTCGGGGAGATTTTCTGATGAAAAAGAATTTAATAATCAAAGGAATTATTATACTGCTCTACGGCTGTTTTCTTGCATGGTCATGGTTTACAGGTTTTAAACCGGGGATTGAAATAGGAAAAACTTTTTCCCATTTTGTATCAGACCTTATAAGCATTATCCCATGCGTATTCATACTTCTGGGACTTTTTGAAGTGTGGGTAAAAAGGGAAACTGTTGAAAAACATCTGGGAGAAAAATCATCCTTCCTGAGTTACATATGGGTAATTCTTCTCGCGGGAACAACCGTGGGGGGGGCTTTATCTGGCATTTCCTGTTGCCTATACACTTTATAAAAAGGGGGCAAGGCTTTCCGTTATTTTCACATATATAGGTGCATCTGCTGTATGCAGGATTCCGATGACAGCGTTTGAAGCATCATTCCTGGGGCTGAAATTCACACTTGTAAGGCTTTCTGTATCAGTACCTCTTATCATACTCAGTTCGCTGATTCTTGAAAAATTTCTGAAAAATAAAAACTTTGAAATAAATGAGGGATAAGAATGTTAAGAAAAGAAATAAAAATAATTTCAAAAAAAGGCATCAGCTATCAGCTTGAAAACGGAAAAATCCTTAAATTCAAACCATGGCTGGGGGACCTTTTTGCCTTCAAATATGATGAAATAATGGAGAAGTCAATTTTCCCGAAAAAATTCAAATCCGACATGGTGAAACATGAAAACACTATCAGGTCGGAGTTGAAAGATATTCATGAAAAAATGGTACTGGAACTTGCCTGCGGAAGCGGCAGCCTCTCAAAACAGCTGCCTGAAGACAATATCTATACAGGAATCGATATCAGCCCGGGGCTTGTAAAAAATGCGGTTAAAAAGTTCAAATCGGAAGGATTCAAGGATGCCCGTTTTTTCATATCTGATGTTTCAGATCTGCCGTTTGAAGATAACAGCTTTGACATATGCATATGCAGCCTTTCGCTCAATTTTTTCCCGGACACAGAAAACACAGCAGAAGAAATTTACAGGGTACTGAAGCAGGGAGGATGTTTTTTCTGCTGTGTTCCAGTCCCTGAAAGAGTGCCGGAAGGAAGCACAGTAAGGGGGACTCTTCACACAGAAGCTGAACTTGAAAAGATTTTCACAGGAAGACATTTCAGCTTCAATTCCTTTTCAGACCAGTTAAACGGGGCGCTGCTATATTTCAAGGCAGAAAAAACATAGATTTCACTGCTCAGCCGATACTGATGAAAAATGAGCAGGAAGTGAAATCCCCATTATAAAATACCGGAGGTTTTATAAAAAATGGGAAAAATAAGACTCAACCACTTATTCAATTTTATTTTTCCTGTCACATTTTTTATACTGCTTTTAAGCAGCTGCTATAAAAGTAATTCTCTCGAAAAAATACCGCCTGAAGAAGCAGGTTTTTCATCAGAAAAGCTTGAAAAAGTTTCAGCTCATGCTGATAAAGCCGGGGCTTCTGCAATTATTGCGTTGTATGACAGTAAAGTGTTTTATTCATGGGGAAATGTTTCTAAAAACATTCCCTGCCATTCCATCAGGAAACCTTTTCTGGGAGCATTATACGGGATCTTTATCGAAAGGGGACTAATAAATCCCGGTATGACTGTCGGGGAACTTGGAATTGATGATATTCCCCCGTCACTGACAGCCTCAGAGAAAAAGGCAACAGTTAGAGACCTTCTAATGTCAAAGTCGGGAATATATCATGAGGCTGCTTCTGAATCTGAAAAAATGAAAAGACTCAGACCGGAAAGGGGAATCCATGCACCGGGAACCTTCTTCTACTACAACAACTGGGACTTCAATGTACTGGGGACTTCATTTGAAAAGACAACAGATAAGAAAATATTCAGTTCCTTCAAAAAGGAGATTGCAGATAAAATCGGGATGGAGGATTTCAACCCGTATATATGCTCTTACAAATATGAAAGAAAGCTGTCAAAGCACCCTGCCTATATTTTCAGGATGTCTGCAAGAGACATGGCAAGGTTCGGCCTTCTATGTATGAATTACGGTAAATGGAAAGGAAAGCAGATAATCCCGGAAGAATGGATAAGGGAAAGTACAAAGAGCCATTCGTTCAAGTGCCTTAACGGGGATGACTACGGATATCTCTGGAGCATTATACCGGAATCAGTTTTTCCGGGGGGAGGATTTTACCATACAGGTTTTAAAAACCATTTCCTGGGGATTCTTCCGGATGAAAAACTCGTTGTTGTATACAGGGGAGAGGGTGATCAAGGAGTGGAACAGGATGCGGCACAGATGAGAGAGATTCTTTTCATGCTGTATAATGCGAAAAAATGAGGGACATAATTTCGTCCATTCATTCGCCGGCCTCTACGCCTTCCTTGGCTGGCCGGCATAATTTCGTCCATGAAATTAACCGCCGCGGTTTGCGGCGGCTTATATCTGATATTAATTTTTAAGGGCAGAACATTTAAACTCTGGAACCGGAAGCTCTTCAGGCTGCTGTATCAGGATTCAGCGCCCTGTTTTATTACCTTTCCCCCCTGATATAGGGCTCCCCGAGATGTGCGGGAGCATTCATTTTCCTGTGCCCCTCCTTGCTTATGCCGTAGAGGAACAGCACGGCAAGAGTCGTGAGGTATGGGAGCATACCAAGGAAATTCGGAGAAATCCCTAGCGGCTGGAGAAGATACTGGAGTACAAATATTCCTCCGAAAATGTAGGCCCCTGCAAAAGCTTTCCTCGGATCCCACATGGCGAAAATTGTAAGAGCCACAACTATCCAGCCCCTTCCTGCAATCATCCCCTCGATCCAGGACTTGCTGTATGCAATGGAAAGATGAGATCCCGCAAGCCCCGCAAAAGCACCTCCGGTCATGACACAAAGATACTGAACTACCGATGCATTCACCCCCTGTGTTTCCGCAGCCCTTGGGTTCTCACCGACAGTCCTCACTGCAATACCGCCCCTTGTCTTGAAGAGAAAAAACCATGCAGCAATCCCGAGAATAACTGATATATAAAAATAGGGATCATGATTAAAAAGAATATCACCTACAACAGGGATATCACCCAGTAAAGGTATTTTAACAGCTGCCATTTTCATCTTGAGAGGTTTACCGATATATGGTTTGCCCCACAGGCCGCTTATTCCAAGGCCGAGCATTGTGAGGGCAAGGCCGGAGACTACCTGGTTTGCCTTGAGAGTGATACTTACAAAACCGTGGACCAGCGAAATCAGCGCGCCCATCACAATGGATGCAAACATTCCAAGCCATGGGTTTCCGGTAGTAAAAGTTACTATAAACCCGGAAACAGCGCCAACAGCCATCATCCCCTCTATACCGAGGTTCATCACACCGCCTCTCTGTGTTATTACTTCGCCGACAGTCCCGAGAAGAAGAGGCGTACCTGCAATAAGAGTTCTTTTCAATATTGATATAATTATCTGTTCCATTATTTACCTTTCCTGATAAGAGAAATCCTGTTTCTCTGGAAATATTCCCCCATTATGAGGAAAACAAGAATTATTCCGTTAAATACATTTACAGTAGCAGCAGGAAGATTAAGAGATATCTGGATAGCATCTCCCCCCACAAGGATCCCGGCAAAAAATATACCTGATATTATTACAAGTACAGGATTCAGCCGCGCAAGCCATGCAACTATAATAGCGGTAAATCCGTATCCTGAACTGATTGATTCGGGATATGTGAGGTGATGATGTATACCTGCAACCTCGCCTACCCCGGCAACTCCTGCAAGCCCGCCGCTAATAACCATCATGAGAACTGTGGTTCTGAAAAAATCTATACCTGCATAACGTGCAGCTTCCTGGTTTTCACCGATAACTCTCACCTCATAGCCGAACCTTGTCCTGAAAAGAAGGAAGAAAAGATAAACCACACAGATAAGTGCAACAGCAAGTGTGAAGACATGGATCCTTGATCCCGGCAGAATAGCAAGCATTGCCTGCTCGGGGAAATCATCTGTATAGGGATACCCGAACTGGGTCTTTCCCTTCCAGGGCCCTATTACCAGCATCTTTATAAATTCGGCAGCAACATAGTTCAGCATCAGAGTTGAAATAACCTCGTTTATTCCGAAACGGACCTTCAGAAGCGCAGGGATAATTCCCCAGAGAGCACCTCCTACAAAACCTCCCAGAAACATGAGAGGAACAACTACAGCAGCGGGAAGAAAAGGCCCCCACCGGAGGGCAATCCATGTGGCAACTGCGGCGCCGGCAAGAAGCTGGCTCTCTGCCCCGATATTCCAGAACTTTCCCCTGTAAACAACAGTCAGCCCGCCCCCAATAAGTATAAGGGGAATTGCCTTTGTAATTGTTTCCTTGAATCCGTACATGCTTCCGAATGAGCCGGAAAATATCCTGAATATTGCATAAAAAGGGTTAATCCCCTTGAGGAGGAAAATAAAACCAATTGCTGAAAGCCCGGCGAAGAGAGAAATAAGCGCTATGAGCGATGAAACCCAACCCTTTACTTCTCCCCTGGGAGCTACATCTATTTTATAGTTTGTCATTAAATCTGTCGCAATTTTCATCTGGCAGCCCCGTTAATAATAGTATTTTCAGACTCTGTATCACTGTCATTATTCTCATCAAGTTTCAATGAGCCTGTCATCATCAGTCCTATATCCTTGATATTGGAATCTCCCGCAGAGAGGATGCCCATGAACTCACCCTTGAATATGACCGCTATCCTGTCGCAGATTTCAAAAAGCTCTTCAAGGTCTTCTGAAACAAGGAGAACTCCGCCCCCTTCCTCACGCCTGTTAAGTATCTGTTTTCTGATATATTCTGTTGCACCGATATCAAGACCATATGTCGGATGAGAAGCAACAAGAAGAGCAGGCTTGCTTTCTATCTCACGGCCGATAATAAGCTTCTGTATATTACCCCCTGAAAGGGATTTAACCGGCACATTTATGGAAGGCGCTGCAATATTGAATTTTTCTACAATATTTGTTGTATGCTGTTTAATCAGGTCGTAATCGAGAAAGAGAAGCCTGGAAAAAGGGCTTGAATGGTGTTTTTTCAGAATTGCATTCTCATATATGAAGAGATTGGGAACAATCCCGAACTTGATCCTTTCCTCCGGGACATGTGTTATACCGCGTGTATTTACAACACGGGCAGACTGATTTGTAATTGAATCATCTTCAAGCATTATTTCCCCGGAATGAGCTTTTCTGAGCCCTGTAATTGATTCGACAAGCTCTCTCTGACCGTTACCCGATACACCGGCAATACCGAAAACCTCGTTTCTGTAAACAGAGAAGTTAAGAGAATTAACAGCCTTGTTTCCCCTGTCTCCCAGGACAACAAGATCTTTGACTTCAAGGACTTTTTCCCCCCTGGGCATAGGCTTCTTGTCAAAGGTAAGAAAGACATCACGGCCAACCATCATTCTGGCAAGAGCTTTCTTATCTATATCCTTTACAAAAGCCTCACCTACAGTTTCCCCTTTTCTGAGAACTGTTACCCTGTTGCAGATATTCATAATCTCATCAAGTTTATGGCTTATGAGAATAATTGAATGTCCCTCAAGGGTCATCCTCCGGATTATTTCAAACAGATCATCTGACTCCTGAGGAGTCAGAACACTTGTCGGTTCATCCATGATAAGAAGATCTGCTTCAAGAAAAAGCGCTTTCAGAATCTCAACCTTCTGCTGCTCACCTGCCGAAAGCTGCCAGATTTTCTTATCAGGATCAACTTCCATTCCATACTGCCTGGAAATTCTGAATATCTTTTCCCTGATATATTTTTTGGGAAAAAAGAAAGGAACATCCTTGAATCCGAGAGCAATATTCTCCGCTACTGTATGATTCTGAACAAGCATGAAATGCTGATGAATCATTCCTATCCCGGAACCCATACTGTCTTTCGGGGATTTGATTCTGACAGATTCGCCATTTATACAAATTTCCCCCTCATCCGGCTTGTACAGGCCGTAGAGGATATTCATGAGCGTTGTTTTACCGGCCCCGTTCTCGCCAAGAAGACCAAGGACCTCCCCTGATTTGATCTTCAGGTTGATATTTTTATTTGCATAAAATCCGTGGAAGGATTTGGAAATACCCTTCATTTCAAGGGTTTCTATTCTATGCACAAGATTTTCTCCTGATTTTTGTTGTTGAAGGCAATATAACCCGGACAGCACTGAAACCAGAACACAATGCTGAAAACTGCTGATTATTATCCAGCATGGCCGGGGTACCCCCCTCACAGTTCTCCCGGCTTTATGGTTTCAGGAAGTATAAGTAAAATAAATCACTTACAGATAAAGAGATATACATATCCGGGAATATTATCAAATAATATTCAAATATTTGATATTCTGCAATAATAAGAAATATTATTTAGGAATAAATGAAGTATCAGAAACTGTTATTTAGCAGAAAACTGACGTCACGACATGGAAAATACAGAATAGTTTATTTTAGACTTTTAAAATTTGATTTCAGAACAGGCTTTTATAAATTGAATCAATAACCCCTCTAGCTGTACGTTCCGGTTGGTTTTACGCCTGTTCCGGCTGGTTTTTCGCCCGTTCCGTTGGTACGGGCTGGATATGGGCTGGATACGGCTTTTTACAAACTGCGGAGTATCAGACCCGCCCTGCGAATAAAAAGCCGATGAATTTAATAATTATTTTGACTGTTTAAAATCTTTTCCCCAGTCAAAAATATCTTCTATCAAACTGCTTACAGTTTTTTTCATTATCTTCTGGGAATTGTATGCCAGGTAAAACTTTCTCTTCAGTTCCGGGTCATTTATTCTTACTGCATGAATTTCGCCCCGTTCAATTTCATTTTTAATAACATTTTCCGCGATGAATCCAAATCCCATCCCGTTTTTGACAAAATTCTTCAACATTTCGCTGTTTGAAAAATCGCCTCTGACATTTACTGTTATCTTGTTTCTTGTGAGGAATTTCTTTACAGAGTCTATTGTTCCGCAGCTTTTTTCCATGAAGAAAACATTTTCAAGCCCGTCTATCTCTTCAGGGTCCACAAAATCTCTATCTGAAAATTTACTTTCCTTCGGACAGATAAGAACAATTCTGTCTTCAAGTATCTCTGTTACTGTCAAACAGGAGTCCTTGATTTTTTTGGAAATAATTCCGAAATCACACTTGAGATCTATAAGGTTCATTATGACCTGGCTATCCGGCAGAATATCAAGCGACACATAATTATCTGGATTGCTGGACAGGAAATCGGGATAAATATAGGAAAAATAATGTATTGCAAAAGTTTCAGTTGAATATATTTTTATCCGGCTCTGATTCTGCTTTATTAAATCATTGATTTCAGCAGCAACCTTTATTTCATTTTCAAAAAAATCTTTTGCAATTTCAAAAATCCGGGATCCCTCATTAGTCAACTCTACATGCTTCTTGCTTTTATTTATCAAAGACAGCTGAAGTTCGTTCTGCAGCTCCTGAACCTGTCTGGTCACTGTAGGCTGCGATGTTTCGAGATATTTTGCAGCATTACTGAAACTTTTAAACTTTGCAGTATAATAAAACGTTTTTAGCAAATTTATATTCATACAACGCAACCTTATTTTATATTATTAAACAGATATCTGACTTCTAAGTCAGTTTTCATAACAAGCACAAGTATATATTATTATTTAAAACAATACTCTGAATAAAAACAATTTTAACTTCCTATGATTCTATCAACAGCTTTTTCCCATCTTTCAAACTTCCGGATATTATCCATGTATTTCTCATGCCTGATAATTTCCTTTTGTTTTTCAATCTTTTGTATTTCATCAAGATCAGACCAGATTCCAAGGCCTAATCCGGCAAGATAACAACCGCCGAGAGCTGTTATTTCATTCTCCCTGGGCTTGATTATTTCAATTCCCAGAAGTTTTGAAAGATAATCAATTAAAAAAGCATTATTTGTAACACCGCCGTCTATTGAAAGAGATCTGATTGACTGGATTCCATTTTTCTCAATCAGGTTCACTATCTGGTAAATACGAAATGCTATTGATTCAAGCACAGATTTTACCAGTTGATTCCTGCTTGTATCAAGCCCCATGCCTGTAAATGCAGCATTGCTTTCAGTAGTCCAGTATGGAACAGATAATCCAGCAAGAGCCGGAATAAAAAAGACTTCACTGTCGCCATCCTTAACCATCTCTTCCAGTTCGCTGTTTGATTCAAAGACACCGATTTTATTCTTAAGCCAGTCAATTGCAGATCCGACTGTATATATCCCGCCGTCGATTATATAACCTTTTTCATCTTTCAACTGGGGACAAACTGTTGTAATCAGCTTATCCTTTTTAAAAGGTATTTCATAACCTACATTAACAAGTAAAAATCCGCCTGTACCCAATGTAAGTTTAGCCTCGCCCTTATTGAAACACCTGTGCCCGAACAATGCAGACTGCTGATCCACTACTGAAGAGATAATAGGCGCTTCTATTCCGGAGCATATTTCAGGATCAGTTATTCCATAGTCAAAAATAGTTGATGCTGTCTCCGGTAGCAGATTCATATTTAAGCCGAAGAAATCAACAATTTTTTCATCCCATTTATATTTATCAATATCAAACAGAAGTGTCCTGGAAGCTGTAGTCACATCTGTGCAGTAGTTTTTCTTTTTAATCAGTTTATTTATAAGCCATACTTCAGAAGTAGCAATAATAAGATTGTTTTTTTTATTTTCTGCTTCAATTTCAGAAATATTATCCAGAAGCCATTTCATTTTAGGAGCTGAAAAATAAGAATCCATGAAAAGCCCTGTTGTTTTTTCTATATAATTTTCAATCGCAGGGTTTTTATAGATATTCAAATCCTCTGAAGTTCTGTTATCCTGCCAGACAATAGCATTATAGAGGGGTTCGAGAGTTGTCTTGTTAAACGGAATAATTGTCTCGCCCTGATTATCTATCGCTACAGCAGCTATTTCTTTAGGCGAAACATCATAATTATTTAAGACATCTTTAATTCCGTCTGTAATACTTAAAAATATATCCTGAGGATTATGTTCAACCCAGTTTCTTTTCGGAGTAATTGTTTTAAACGGTTTTATAATTTTTACTATTTCGTTGGTTTTGAAATCATAGAGGACTACTTTAGTAGATGTTGTTCCCTGATCAATAGATAAAATATATTCATTCATATACACCTCTACAAAAATTATTAGAAATTATCAGATATTTAGAGACTCTTTCGCATGAACTTGTTTATTCTGTAAATCTGACTAAGTGCCCTGTAACAGAAACTTCCACAGATGAAACTGCAGAAGTTTCCAAACCAGATAAAAAAGTTCTCAATAAAGTTATTCAAACTTTGAATAATTTTCTATTTTGCAAAATACAGGTCAGGCAGCCATGTAGCAATTTCCGGGAAAATAATCAGAATTGCTATTGTTGCAACCATAAGCAGGATGAAAGGAACAATGGAACGGTATATATCACCAAGAGTTATTTCCTTAGGAGCCATTGCCTTCATGAGAAACAGGTTATATCCGAACGGAGGTGTCAGGTAAGCTATCTGACATGTTATTGTATAGAGAACCCCGTACCATATCGGGTTAAAACCCATTTTAACTACCAGCGGTATATAAAGCGGAGCTACAATAATAAGCATAGCTGTATCATCCAGGAAAGTTCCAAGCAGCAGGAATGAAACCTGCATGGCAATAATAGTCCCTATAGGACCGAAACCATGGCTCAGGAATAATGATGCAATAGCATGTACAGCTCCGAGACCGTCAAAAATTCCTGCAAAAGCCATAGCAGACATTGCAACCCACATGAACATAACACTTACACTTACTGTCTGTGTCAGAACTTTGTTCAGGATTTCCCAGTTAAATCTTTTCTTGATAATTGCTGCAATTACAGTTGCAATTGCACCGATCGCAGAACTCTCAACAAGACTTGTTACACCAAGAAGGAAAAGACCGGACATCATTAAAATAATAAATAATGGAAGAAGACCGCCCTGCAGAGCTTTAATCTTTTCTTTCATCGGGAGGTCCCATTCTTCTCTCGGCAGTACAGGTCCCAGGTCAGGCTGAAGGTGACATCTTACAATGATATATGCAATGAACATTCCAGACATGAGAAGACCAGGAAAAACACCTGCGAGCCAGAGATGACCTACCGGCTGTCTTGCAATCATTCCGTAAAGCACAAGAACTACACTTGGCGGTATCAGAATACCAAGGGAACTTCCGGCCTGGATTACACCTGTTACCATCTTTTTGTCATACTTCCTTTTAAGCATTTCCGGCAGAGCTACACTGCTGCCAACGCTCATCCCGGCAACACTTAAACCGTTAATTGCGGATATAACAGCCATCAGACAAATAGTCCCGATTGCCAGTCCCCCTTTCAGAGGCCCGGTTAGAATATGTATCAGTTTATACAAATCTTCTGATATTTTTGATTCAGAAAACAAATATCCGATAAATACAAAAATCGGCAGAGTAACCAGAGGATACCAGTTAATAAGTTTGAAAGCAGAATGAAACCCCATTTCCATTCCGCCGGCACCCCAGAGGGCTATAGCGAAAATACTTGCAACTCCCCCTATAACAGCATATATATGACGTCCCGATAAGAGAGTAACAAACATGGTAAGAAACATTAATAGTGCAATATACTCATAACTCATCGTCAAACCTCCAGTCTTTAATCCAGGATGTATCTTTGCCGAATGCAAGTACTATATCTTTAATAATTTCAGAAATATTCTGTAACAGCATAAGAGCTACACCTGCAGTAGCAATAATTTTCATCGGGGCTATAGGCGGAGCCCATGCTGAATAATTAGTCTGATTATATTTCAACGCATAAGCTGAACTTGAAAAACCGCCAATTAAAAGCCAAATTAAAAATGCAAGGCTTAATGCAAAAGTAAGAATATCAAAGACAGTTTTTTTCCTCTGAGACCATTCATGATAAAAATAGTCCATACGAACATGCCCGCCTATCAGATATACATAAGCTCCGCCCAGCAGATAATAGGTTCCATTAATAAACTGAGTAATTTCCAGTGACCATTTATTGGAAATATCAAAAAAATTCCTACACATGGCTTCATATGCCAAAACTGCAATCATTAATAAAACCAGAAATTTAACCACATTGCCGAGTGCTGCGCTTATGGAATCTATAGACTTTACATAAATTTTAATCGGCTTCATTATAAAATCCATTTCTCTTTTCCTTCTAAAAAATTATGCTGTATTCCCTTCGAAATGAGCAGAGAATACAGCCTGAAGATATTTTAATCTGATTTTCATCAGATTAAAATATCAAAGTTTCATTCTTATTTTCCGCCTGTGTAAGGAGCGCCTGCTTTCTGTCTGATCTCTGCATACTCTTTAAATGCTTTGATAATTCTTTCAGATCTTGGGCTTTTCTTGGAAAATTCATCCCAGTATTTAGCAGCCTGCGCTTCTACGCCTGTCCACTGGTCTTCTGGAATTGAAGTAAGTTCCATTTTAGCACCTTCAGCTCTGTACTTAGCTTCTCCCCACCAGTACCAGTGAAGTCTGTAATAGTTGGATGCCTGAATTGTCATTTTTAATAGTCTCTGGAGGTGATCAGGAAGAGCTTCCCATGACTTTGTGTTAACAAAGAAACCGCCTGACCATGCACCTGAAATAGGGTTTGTTAAAAGGTAATCACATACATCAGCAATACCTGTTGTATAAAGTTCAGTAGCGCCTGACCATGTTACACCATCAAGCATTCCTGTCTGAAGAGCCATCTGTACATCTTCTACAGGCATAACTACAGGAACAATACCGTATTCTGCCTCAAGGAATTTACCGTTGAAAAGAGAAGTAAAAAGTCTCATACCTTTAAGATCTTCTACACTTCTTACAGGTTTTGTACTTGCTACAAGACAAGGGTCCCAGCTTCCCTGAGAAAGCCATGTAACACCTTCGATTTCATCATAAGCTTCTTTCCAGATTTCATTAAGGCCGTATCTGTTCCATAAAACATCAATATCAAGACCGATTCTTCCTGCTGCAGGAAAATAAGCTGAGAATGTTGCAACATCTGCAGGTGAACCCATTGATTCATCATCACTGAGAGCCATATCTACAGTACCGCTCTGAACAGCATTAAAAAGTTCTCCATGAGGTACAAGCTGGTCAGCCCCGAAAATTTCGATTACCATTTCACCGTTTGCAATCTCATTGAATTCCTTGATCATGTTGCCGATGATTTCATCATTCATTGAAGGCCCTGCATATGTCTGAAGCCTCCATCTGATTGTTTCTTTCTTTGCATTTCCGCCTGCATCTCCAGAGCCGGCATTATTACCGCAGCCGGTAAAAATCAAAGAAGCCATTACTACCATTGCAGTAAGTCCGATAACAAAGAAAAATCTTCCAACGTTCTTCTTTTTCACAAAATCCCCCTAAACCAAACTTAAAACTAAAATATTCACAGGCAAAATGCCTGTTGTTAGAAAATAGAAACTACCGGGCAAATACGACAATTTCTAATTACTACCGAAATAAGTATTCTTAATTCCCTGACATATCCTTAAAAACACTTTCCAGAACTTTTACAAAAGCCCTGCAGTCATCAGGAAAAATCAGACCCATATTTGCTATCTGAAACATGTTTTTCTCGAGAAAAGGCCCTTTTCCCAGATATAACACATATCCTTCCTCTTCCATTCTATCAATAAAATCATGTACAGGAATCGAATCCGGAAGAAAAACAGATGTTACTGTATTTGATGAAACTTTATCATCAAGAAGAACTTTAAGCCCCATATCTGCAACATACTTTCTGATTATTCCGGCATTTTCTCTGTATCTTGCAATACGTCTGTCCATCCCCTCTTCCAGCAGTTCCCTGACTGACTCAAGAAATGTATTAAACATAACAACTGACGGCGTATTAAGTGTCTGGTTGATTGATTCAGCAAGCTCTATATGCTTCTGAAGCCTCAGATATGTATTTCTTACAGGTGTATTCGCAATTTCGCTGATTCTCTCTCTTTTTGTAATAACAAAAGAAGCACCCGGCTGTCCTCCGACCGCTTTATTGGGAACTCCTGTACAGAAATCAACACTCCAGTCATCAAGATAAATAGCTTCTCCCCCTACCGCACTTACTGCATCCAGATGGAAAAGAACATTATATTTTTTTGTAAGCTCAGAAACTTCCTTAACCGGGTTAATCATACCGGAACTTGTTTCATGCATAACCATCAGCAGATGTGTAATTGAAGAATCATTTTTAAGAGCATCTTCAATTTTGCTGATATCAGGATATCCCCCCCAGTCAAAATCCAGTACTGTGTTGGAAATACCGTAGCAATCAACAAATTTTGCAAGCCTGCTTCCAAATTCACCATTGCTGATAACAAGAGCCTTTGAATCTTCCGAAAAAACAGAAGAGATGACACATTCATTGGCAGCACTTCCAGAACCTGTAAGTACAACCGAAGAATAGTTTTCTTCAGAAGCATTAACAATTTTAAGAATACCCTGTCTTAATTCAGAATATATTTTTTCAAAATCTCCCCTTCGATGACACAAATCAGGGATTAACGCCGCATTTTTTACTTTATCAGTAGTTAATACCGGCCCCGGGGCAAATAAGTATTTTTTTTGCATTATCACTCCATAATTTGCAGCATTATTTTAAAAACAATGCTGCTATATATTCTACAACGAATAATAATATTTATTTATGTATAATAATAAATATACTAAAGGGATTTTGTCAAGATATATTCATTTTTAGATATCGTTATTTATTTATGTATAAAGATGTATCGATATATACCAAATCCCGGTTCTATATGCTCTTCTCTACCTGATTAGGGCCTTATAATGCTGTCAGATCACTATCTCCTGCTTACTTCAAAACAGGGGACTTGTGCCTGTTACTTTCACAGGCATAAAAAAAGCGCTGATCAGATGACCAGCGCTTTTGTATATCCCCGTACACCGGGGTATTCATATTATTAAATTTCTAGTTGGTTTTAGGAAGCTTTGATGCAACATTATCCACATAATACATTATAGAAAGAAGGTGGTCCTTATCACCTCTCTCCCCTTCAGCAATCTGCAGGTTACCTTCATTGTCATAAACCGGGCCGTCATAAGGATCAAACTCGGGATTTTCCTGCTGCATCTGCTCGAGTCTTTTCTTGACAAGATCAAGAATGGATATTTCACCGAAATCCTTGCTGTTTGTCATGATACCTGCAAGGTCATCAATAAATTTGCTGTTGATCTGTTCTTCGAAATTTCCTCCAAGAGCTACAGCTTTTTTATTTACAAGCCACCAGAGATCTTCACTCTTCCAGTTTCCTTCGTAGAGATCTTTAAAGATTTTTTCATACATTACACCCCAGTTTGCAAGGTGACCGGAAACAACACTGTCTTCGCCGTACTGCTGCATAGGGCTGTAATGGCTGAATGTATAAATCTGGTTTCCTTTTTCTGTATGCTCCTGGCCTACTTCAATTACAGCAGGTGTATCTTCTGTAAAAGCAAGTGTATCACAGCCTTCTGCAATAAGAGCTTCAGCAGCTTCTCTGGCCTTGTCAGGTCCGTACCAGGAATAGATCCATTTTACATAAACTTTGGCTTCCGGATTGACTTCCTTGATACCACGGGAAAAAGCATTTATATGTCTGTAAAGTTCAGGAATAGGGAAAGCAGCAACATATCCGATTTTATTGCTTTTAGAAAGGGAACCAGCCATGAGTCCATTCAGGTAATACATCTGGTAGAGGTCTCCATAATATGTACCAACATTTTCAGACTGCTTGAAACCGGAACAGTGCATGAATTTTGTATCGGGATATTTTTCTCCTGCAGCAATAGTATCATCCATATAACCGAAACTTGTTGTAAAAACAATATCGCATTTTTCTTCCTGTACAAATCTGTCTATAATTCTTGAACTGTCAGATTCAGCAACACTTTCAACATATACTGTATCAAGCCATGGAAATTTTGATTCTGCATACTCTTTGCCGACATGGTGGGCATATGACCATCCATAGTCCCCTACAGGGCCTACATAAACAAATCCGGCCTTTATTCTTTTTTCCTCAGCAGCTGCAGCGCTTTTTTCCTCTTTTTTACAGCCTGTCACAGCTAAAACACTTAATGCAATTATCATTATTAAAACTATTTTAGATAATGCTTTCCCCATTTTCATAACACATTTCTCCTTTAAGGTTTATAAATCAACGTAAAATGAGTAGGAATTTTTGTCAATAGAAATCAATAATTCTTTATATACATGGGAAATAATTTAAAAAAAAAGCAAAATACATGTCTGCCGGGAAACAGGAGAATATACCGGTCTCCGGCAGCCTGAACTGTCAGAAAAAATCTGTCAGTCTGCCGATGATACAGTAATTCCCCCGAATATCTTTTCCGCTTCCCAGTCATATCCTGCATAAGCTGAAAAGATAACCGAGGTCAATCCTATAAATGAGACATCAAAATCAAGGGACATCCCTGTAGATATACCGTCATCATCTCTCTGAAAATAATCACAGAAAGCTGATGCCTCAATATCTTTTACAATAAGAATTTCCCCGAGAGAGATATCTGAATCTGCAAAGAAAGAGAAGTTGTTGTTTGTAACAATTATTCTGTCAAACCTGCCGTCTACCGAATATCCCCTGAGCCCGTCATTTCTGTAAAGCTCAAGAGTATCACTGCTATCCAGAGGCATCCTGACAGTTGTTTTCTGCCTTATCCCGAAATGATCAGTAAACCTGATCTTGAAATTATCCCTGAATCCCATACCGGCAACAGATGTTTCACTGCCGATTTTCCCGTCCCCTTCATTGAACCAGAATCCGGAAAGGTAATAATCACCTCTTGCAAAATAGAGATCAAGCCCGGATCTGAGCATTGATTTTTCTATCTCATAGGACGGATCAAATTCCGACTCAAATACAGCAAAGGGAAGGATAGAAGTTTCCAGGGATGATGAAAGATTGAAATCTCCTCTCCCGTAATAATAGGAATATTCATAATCAAAATCTTCCCAGTTAAACAGCATCCTGTTCTTGAAACGGAGGAAATCAAAAAGGACAAAATTAAGCCTGTTGTCAAATCCGGCATTTTCTCCTCCCCAGTATTCACTCACCGATGCTTCAAGATACCTGTATTCAAGTTTCTGCCTTAGATTGAGATAATTTATATCGTTAAGAAAATAATCATCTGCTGTTCCGCTGTACATCTGGAACCCTCCGGAGAAAGAGAAGGAAGGATCTTTCTGCGGAATGAATGATGTTTTTATATATTTTTTTCTGCTTATTTCATAACGCTTTTCAACAGACTTTCTTTCCTCAGAGAGAATCTTTATCATATTCACATTTCTGTTTTCAGATAAATTTATGGTTAAATCAGGCGGAAGCTCTGAAAGGGCGTGTTCAGCAGATTCATAGCCTATTTTTGAAAGTTCATCCATTTTCTGAAAAGCCATGAATGAATAATTCTCTACATTACATCTTATAAGAACCGGTTTGAGTGTCTTCAGCTGATAAACACCTTTCCGGGTTTTTCCAATGTCAAAAGCCCTGTTGATTACAGAAGTAAAGCTGTTGAAGCTGCTTTCAAGATTATAGAGTGCAGTTGAGACAATAATCCTGTCTGTATACTTTGCCGCGCCGTCAACAGGGACTAAATTCGTCACTCCCCCGTCAATAAGCTTCATACCGTTATACTCAACAGGAGGGAAACTGAAAGGCATTGAAATACTGCCCTGAAGGACTTTATAAAAATCTCCTTCCATAAAAACTATCTGTCTTCTGGAAACAAGATCCTCTGAAATAATAGCAACAGGTATTTTTAGATCTTTTATATCAATATCGCCCAGAACTTCGTAAAGAACAGAAATGAACCGGCCGGAATCCAGAACTCCCCCGTCTACTGGCATTTTCAACTGGAAAAGCTCCTTTGTATCATAATCAAGCATCATCTGCTGAATCATGTCGGGAGAAAATCCCGCAGCATAGAGAAGAGCCACAACTGATCCCATGGAATTTGCAACAATAAAATCAGGGTATATGTTTTCAGCTTCAAGTTTTTTAAGAACACCTATATGTGCAAAAGCTCTTGCCGCTCCGCCTGAGAAAACAAGACCGAGAGGTTTTTCACCTGTTTCATGGCAGTTTATCCTCTTCCTGAAATTTTCCTCGCCATAATATACAGGCTGATCAGTAAGATAAAGATCCCCGTTCAGCGTCGTATAATCAAAAGCTTCAGAAAAAGCAAGACTGCATAAAATAAAGAAGATAAGTATAATAAATGTGTTTTTTTTCATAAAAAGCTAAATCAGAGAAGATCCTTCAGAAGAAACATTTATATTAAAAATCTTAAGTACAGTAGCCGCAATATCTGCAAAGGACTCTCTTATTCCCCCGTTATTCTTTTCAATGCTGTCCCCGCTTATTTGATCAGTAACACCCTTTCTGTAAAAAAGGATAGGTACATATTCTCTTGTGTGATCAGTTCCTTTAAAAGAGGGATCACAGCCGTGGTCAGCAGTGATGATAAGGACATCTTTTTCAGAAAGAAGAGATACAACTTCATCTATTCTACTGTCTATTTCTGCAACAGCATCATGATAACCCTGAATATCTCTCCGGTGTCCGTATTTCATATCTGTATCAACTAGATTAACAAAAATCAACCTGTCAGAAGCCTCTTTATGCTTTAAAAGGTCAACTGTTCTGTCCATGCAGAGGAGATTTCCCTTATCATGGTAACTTTCATCAATTCCCTGTTCATTGAAAATATCGCCTATTTTGCCGACAGCAACTGTTTTAACACTGTTCTCTGACAGATGATCAAGCATTGTTTTTCCGGGAAGAGGAATACTGAAGTCCCGCCTTCTCTCAGTCCTTGTAAAACCGCCAGAGCTGTTTCCAATAAACGGACGGGCAATAACACGCCCTACCATGAAGTCATCACATATTACCCTGCTTTTCTCACAGATCTCATAGAGCTTATCAACAGGAATAACATCTTCATGGGCAGCTATCTGCAAAACAGAATCGGAAGAAGTATAAATTATCGGATACCCTGTTTTTATATGCTCGTCTCCGAGCTCCTGTATAATCTGCGTACCGGAGGCTGCCCTGTTTCCAAGATACCCCGGGCATACATCTTTTACAAAACGATCGAGAAGCTCCTCAGGGAAGGAGGGATAATCAGGGGGAAAAGTTCTGAATGCCTTATCAAGGACAGTTCCCGCAATTTCCCAGTGCCCGGTTGTTGTGTCTTTTCCGGGCGACTTTTCAGCAGCAGCAGCATATAAAGATACTGGATTATTATCAGGTCCGCACCCGGGAAGAGAATTTCCAAGGAGCATTGAAACATTGCCGAGTCCCATTTTTTTAAGAGCAGGCCACTTAACCTCTTTTACATTTTCACATATATGAAGGGCAGTATTTGATCCCCTGTCCCCGTATTTATCAGCATCAGGCAATTCCCCAATACCGAAACTGTCTATAACAAGAATTACTGCATCCATATTCCGCCGCCTTATCCATAGTATTTTAAATAAATTATTATGCCTTTCTTACCAATTAAGTTTAATACAATTAATTTAATAAATTTCAGATGACAGGTAAATGAGAATTTCTTTTCAGTTGAACTGATTTTTTCTTAAGATATAGAATATTTACTCATCCAGTATTGTATATATGAGCGGCAGTTCATCCGGCTGCTCAGCCCCTATTTTATAGGCATCAAGAAACCGGCGGACAGCAGCATCAAGGTTTGTCCCGTCATTCACATGGAAATCAGCAATCACATCACCTTTTTCCACATATTCCCCCAGTCTTTTTCTCAGCCATATTCCGACTGAATGATCTATCTCATCCTCTTTCCTGACACGGCCGGCGCCGAGAAGCATTGCAGAGTACCCTACCTCGGGAGTGTTTATCTCCCTGATATAGCCGCTTTCTGCAGCTTTAACAGGAATTATTTCCGAAGCCCGGGGAATAAGCGATATATCATTGACAATATCAGGATTTCCCCCCTGTGCTTCTATCATCTGCGCAAGTTTAAAAAGAGCTTTCCCTGATTTTAAAGCATCCTCAAGCATATCAACCGCACTGCTTTCTGTATCGCAGATACCTGATGAAATCAGCATGCGGGAGGCAAGAGTAAAAGCAACAACTTTAAGATCTGATTCATACTGACCCTGGAGGATTTCAACAGCTTCCCTCACTTCAAGTGTATTTCCCACACTGAAACCCAGAGGCTGGTTCATATCAGTTACCACCGCAATAGTTTTCCGTCCTGCAAGCTTCCCGATATCAACCATTGATTCGGCAAGCCTGATAGAATCGCTTATCCGGTTCATGAATGCCCCGTTGCCGGTTTTAATATCCAGGACAATTGCATCGCTTCCCGATGCAATTTTTTTGCTCATAATACTCGATGCAATAAGCGAGATATTATCGATAGTTCCTGTAACATCCCTCAAAGCATAGAGTTTCTTGTCTGCGGGAACAAGGTTATCTGTCTGGCCTATAACAGAAAGACCTATTTCAGATACAGTTCTGATAAATTTATCCATACTCTGCATAACGGAAAACCCGGGTATTGATTCAAGCTTATCCAGGGTTCCCCCGGTATGCCCGAGTCCCCGACCCGACATCTTTGCAACCTTGCCTCCGCAGGCAGCTACAAGAGGAGCAACAACAAGAGTAGTACCGTCACTCACCCCTCCTGTAGAATGTTTATCGACTTTAATACCCTCAATCGCGGAGAGATCCACCTGGTCACCCGATTCTGCCATTGCAATTGTAAGGTCTGCAGTTTCCTGCCTGTCCATACCGCTGAACCATATTGCCATCAGAAGCGCTGATATCTGGTAATCAGGTATTGTTCCGTCAACATACCCGTTAATGAAAAAGCTGATTTCCTCTTTTGAAAGGGACTCTGAGTGTTTTTTCTTATTTAGCAAATCTGTTATAAGCATACAGTAATTTTAAAGCCAATATCTCAGGAATTCAACTGCTGTTTTCCGATGACAACAAAAGATCCTTTAAACAGACAGGTATACAGAATATAATAGTTTTTATTTATGAAAGGATAATCCTTTTGTCATCCTGTCGATATGATTCTTTTTTCCGCACATGGCAATCCCTGCAAGATTTAAATCATCTGTTTTAAATAAACTGACTGACTTTCTGTTATCAGCATCGTTAAATGTCTGAAAGAGTTCCTGTGTAAAAATACTTATTACAACATCTTTATTTAAGCCCTTTTTTAAAATATCTTTTATGACTTCTCTTTCTGATGAATAAATCATTACTGGCTGACCGCTCATTGGAAGATATTCTATTCCGGAAGCATCAACATAAGGATCACCGATTATATCCTGAGTAGCTATCCCGCTCATTAAAAATGCAGTAACATTCATTTTCTGCCATGTTAATAAATCTTCATCGATAATTATTACTATTTTTGTATTTTCCATTATGTAATTACTCCTCGGCTGCATGGACGAGCAGCAAGCTTTGCTTGCGACCAGTCCTTTTTCAGCTTATACATGAAACATATTCTGATGCAGTAACACCGTAAATCCGTTTAAAATGCCTGTTAAGATGGGTAAGATCTGTAAAATCAAGTTCCGCAACAGCAGAGTATGCATCCCTGTATTTATCAAGAATGTCCCGCGCTTTCACAATCTTACTGTTTATATAATACTGATAGGGGGAAAGTCCCGATCCTGCCTTGAAAGCTCTTATAAACTGATATTTTGATAATCCGAATTCATCAGAAATTCTGTCCAGCTTTAAAATTTCATTCAGGGAACTGTTAATTATCTCTTTTGATTTTTTTATAAGCCTGTCATCTGAACCAATCCTCCGGCTTATCAGCGATCCGGAAAAATTATTCATCAGAGTTACAAGAGATTCGCTGCAGAGAGCATCCTCGTGTTCATAGATTACAGATGATGTAAAATCCATAATATTTTTCATCAGTTTTCTGTCATGAATAATTGGATCAGAAAATTTCATCATTTCGGGAGATTCGCGAAGTTCGAGAAATTTGTCAGCCTTTATATAGACCATAACATAATCAAGCCTGTTCTGTTCCCATGACCAGCCATCATGCATTTCCTCGGGATTTATAAGCATTATACAGCTCTGTCTGGAAGACTGAAAACTTCCTGCAAGATTATAATTCTGCACTCCATGGAGAGTCACCCCGAAAGCATATTCCTCATGACAGTGTTTCTTATAACGAAAATCACTTATACTTGCAGAGAGAACTGTAATACCATCGAATTTTTTATAGATAAACTTATCCAGAGAAATACCCCTTAATAATATCTGCAGCTCCAGAAACCGTAACAGCCGAATATGCAAGAAAAAAAGCCATAATCCGGTTCAAAGCTGTTCTGTATTTTATCATGACATTCCTGAACACTGTGCCGAATGCAACCCAGAGAATGCAGGAAACAAATCCGATGCATGTTACAGCAGCAGCAAATAGAAGCTGTACTGATACAGATTTATAAAAAGGCATAACAAATGCCGGGAGAACTGTCAGTGTAAATATTACAACTTTTGGATTTAAATACTGCATCAGAACAGCTGAAATAAATGTACCTTTTCCAGATAAATCCGAACTTCCGGATTTATCTGTGTTTTCAGAAAACTTCATATTATAAATTTTCCAGGCAAGATAAAGCATATATGATGCTCCTGTGGCCTGCATAAGAGTAATAATCCATGGAAATGAATCAAGAAGTGCATTGCCAATAAATACAGATGAAAAAATCAGAGAGGCAAATGCAACTGTGACTCCGAGAGTAAATTCAAACCCTTTACCTGTTCCAGAATTATTTACAGTTGAAAGGATCATAACAACAGCAGGACCCGGGGTAGCTGTTACAATAAAACAGTATAATATAAAGGATAAAATACTCATTAAGCTGTCTCCTTTTTTATCAAAATAATATGAATAAATTAAAGAAGCATAGTACATTATTGCAGCAGAAATTATTCTTTACTATTTCTATAAAATTCCTTAACTTTTTAATTATGAATAAAGTTCAGAAATCAACCTCTTTTCAGGCTTTTAAAGCTACAATACCTGTTTTATTCGGATACGTACCTATAGGAATGGCATATGGTTTTCTTCTTGTAAAAACAGGCCTTCAGTGGTACTGGGCCCCGCTTATGTGTATCTTTGTATTTGCAGGAGCTGCGCAGTTTCTGTTTCTGACAATGTTTACACAGCAGAAAACTGTTCCGGAAATGGCGCTTGCTGTATTTCTCATGAATTCCCGCCACATGGTATACGGCTTCTCCCTGATAGAAAGATTTTCAATATTCAAATGGGCAAAACCTTACCTTATATACGGACTCACCGATGAGACATATGCACTGCTGACAACTGTGGAACCTCCTGAAGGCAGCAGCAAAGAAAAATTCGATTTCTTGATAACTCTTTTCAACCAGTCTTACTGGACACTTGGAAGCACTATAGGGGCTTTATTGGGATCTGTAATTATGTGGGATGCACCGGGACTTGATTTTGCACTGACAGCCCTCTTTGTCGTCCTGCTTGTCGAACAGGTAAAATCACTTAAAAGACCGGGGCCGTTTCTTGCGGCAGCAGCAGGAGTACTTTTCTTTACCCTGATAGGGCTTACAGATCAGGCGCTTACAGGCGGTATAGTTATCGGGTCTGCATCATGTTTTTTCATGGCAAAAAAGGGAGCTACAGTAAATGAATAAGGTATTAATCGCAGCAATAACAATGGGTATTGTAACTCTTTTTACAAGAGCATTTCCTTTTCTCCTTTTTTCCGGAAGAAAAGCTCCTGAAAAATTCCTGAGAGGGGCAAGACTTATACCAGGAGCAGTAATGGCAGTTCTTGTGCTGACAAGCCTCCCCTTGAGTCTTGAAATTACAGAAAACTCAGTTATATTTCCGTGGATAGGAGCTGCAGTTGTTGTTGCCGTACATCTTAAATTCAGGAATGCTCTCTTAAGCATCTTCGGGGGGACTGCCGTCTACATGTCGCTGCTTCATTTTTTCGGGTAAACAACAGGCTGACAGACTATTTATATTTATCTATTATTTTCTGAAACTCTCCGTTCTTCTTCATTACATCCAATTCAAAATTGAAAAAAGGGACAAATTCCGCCCACTTTCTGTTGAAAGCAATACACAGATCGGCGCTGTCGACAGCTTTACTGGATCTTATGAATTTATTTTTAAATAAATTACTGTGTGTTTCAACCAGATTATTATAAATCAATTCATTTACAATAACAGCATCCACTCTTTTTCTCAGAAGTTTAAGAAGGCTCTGATACTCTCTCAGTGCATCATCCCGGATAATTTTTCCTGATTCAAAAAAAGAATTTATAAACTTGTATCTGTAGCCAAGCCTGGTTCCTATCCTTCTTCCGAAAAGATCTTCAGTTTTTCTGAAAACAACAGCATCCTCTCTCAATGAATACAGATAATCATGACTGGTATCAATTACTTCTGTCCATATATAGTTTTCATGCTTTTCAAGATAAGTTCTTGATGTTGCATAGGCATCAATTGAACCGCCAGATAAAGCTTTTTCAGCCCTTTTGCGCGGTAAAATCCTGTAAATTACCTTTATACCCTGTTTTTCCGCAATCTGTTCAAGCAGTTCAACCATAATGCCGGAAGCCTTGCCATCTTTATCAGCATAGGCATGAGGAGCTATTTCTGAGGGGGGATCCAGCTGCATGATGATTACAGTTTCAGCATAAGCAAAAGAGATAATCGAAATAAACAATAAAAAAAGTATTATTCTTTTTCTGTAATTCATGAATTAATCAGCCTGTAAACAGTATACTCCGAAAACATGCAATTCATAAAGAAATATCAGCTGTTTTTTACTTTACCTGACAGCTTGAACGCGGGACAGTTTTTACCTGTATTTCTTAAGACAACAACAGAAGGGAGTTCCCTGCTTTTAATGTTGAAAACAGAGCATGAGCGGGGAAATCGCTTATCCCAGGTCACTTTAAAGTAAATACATTTCAGACAGTCTGGGGGGGTGTTTATTTCTGCCATGTATTCATGATACCAGATATTTTTTAACGTAATCAATCCTTGATTATATTTTAATGATAATTCAGAATAGCATCACTGTATGGAAGAAAAAGAATTAACTGCTGTACTGGTCGGGATAGACTATAACAGGGAAAGCGAAACTGTAAAACGGCATCTCGATGAGCTTGAAGCTCTTGCAGCGACCATAGGCATCAATACTGTGGAAAAAATAATTGCACCTCTTAAATCGCCGACTCCGAGGTTTCTCGTAGGAACAGGAAAGGCAGAAGAGATTAAATTCGCAGCTGAAAATTTTGAAGCTGATTATATTATTTTCGATGATGAACTTAGCCCCAGCCAGCAGAGAAACTGGGAAAAGTTTACAGAAAGACAAACTGCAGACAGGCAGGAGATAATAATAAACATCTTCTCAGACAGGGCAGTCACAAAAGAGGCCTCTCTCCAGGTTGAACTTGCCAGGCTTTCCTATTCACTGCCCCGCCTCACAGGCGCATGGACACACTTTTCAAAGCAGAAAGGTGGAGTTTCAGGGACAAGGGGAGAAGGGGAAAAACAGCTTGAGCTTGACAGGCGCATGATTCTCCACAGGATCAGCAGGCTTAAAAGAGATCTCAAGGCTGTTGAAAAACAGAGAAGTACTCAGAGGAAACTGAGAAGCAGCAGGAAAACAGCATCCTGCGCTATCGCCGGTTACACAAATGCAGGAAAATCCACCCTTCTGAACAGGCTTACTCTTTCTGATGTGGATGCGAACGACAGGGTTTTCGATACCCTTGATCCCGCAACACGCAAGATGAAACTTCCCGGTGGAAAGGAAATACTCCTTACCGATACTGTCGGCTTCATAAGAAAACTCCCGCACCAGCTTGTCGAAGCATTTAAATCGACCCTTGAAGAGACAGTTCTTTCCGATTTAATAATTCTTCTTCTCGACGGTTCTGATCCTGAAGTACTGAGCCATTACAGGACTTCAATGGAAGTCCTTGATGAAATAGGCGCGTCTGAAAAACCGGTGCTGAAGGTTGTAAACAAGACTGATTCGGAATCCGATCCATTCCTCAGGAACATGCTTGAAAATGAACTTGGGGAGGCTGTCTTTATCTCGGCAAGGAGCGGAGAAAATATTGATATGTTTCTGAGGAAAGTCGAAGAAATTCTGAAGAGCGGGGAAAAAATACTTACATTCAGAATTCCTCTCAGCAAATACAATATTATTGCAAAGATAAAATCATCGGGAACTGTATATAATGAGGAATATCTTGATGATGCTGTAATAATTGAAGCGTCCGTACCGGAAAGTCTTGCAGGAAAACTCAGTCAGTATTCTATTGAAAATGTCCTGTAATATCCCTGGTAGGGTCTTTCATGCTTCCTGATTTCCAGGATTCTTGCACTTGGAGGACCGCCCTGCTCCAGCCAGAGGAGGAAATTGTCGATGTTTTCTATCTCACCCTCACATTCAAGCTGAACAGTTCCGTCAGATTTATTCCTGACCCATCCGAAAACATTGTATCTTGCGGCTGCCCGTACTGTATAGTAACGGAATCCTACACCCTGAACTGTTCCGAAAACTGTTACAGAGTATCTTTTTTTAGATTTATTTTTTTGCTCCATTTCTTTTCTTTCCGGAATTGCTGTCAATATGATCAAACAGCACATTGAAATCCACTGGATGTTTCATGGTTATATCACTGTGACTGCTGTGTTCAACATCTGTAGTATCAGTAATTGTAATAATAAAGGGAACAGATATTTTCTCTTTCTCAAAAAAACTTTTAAGTTTTTCAGGATCTGTATCACGGAATGATGTTTTCAGAATTATTGTTTCAGGAGACAGCTTTGCGCACTGATATCCTGTTTCCATGTTATTGAGGGAAATTCTGATTTCATATTCTTTTTTTTCAAGGGAGACTTTTTCTTTCAGCAGATTTCCGAACAGGGGATCCGAATCAATAACAAGTATCCTGCATCCGGAATTTTTTACCGCTTTATAGGGAACAAGTTCCTCGGGAAGGATCATTCCCCGGTTTTCGATGAATTCAATGAGATTCTCGGCATATACACGGTACTGTCCCCCGGGAGTTGTAAAAGCCTTAAGATAACCGTTTTTAATCCAGTTAATAGCTGTCTGATTAACAACACCGCAGAGGTTTGCAACCTCGAGAGCAGAAAAGATTTTAAGTTTTTTCCCCTTTTTTCCCATAAAAGACCTTTCTGATTATTCAACAGTTAAATTATTCTAGCATATTATCAGAAACATCTGTGTTACTTTTTTACCCTGAATATAAAAAACCTGCCTGAAGACAGGCAGGAATAGCTGCTAAATTAAATTACTTATATTTCTGTCCCGTCACGGAGAACAGCAGCTTTATTTATAATTATTATTCCGTCCCGGATCGAATGATTTTCATAATTACCGTCCGGACGGTCTTTACGGTCAATACCTATCCTACAGCCTCTTCCTATCCGGGCATTCTTGTCAACAAGAGCATTTCTGATTATCGTGCCGGATGAAATACCTATATTCGGTATCCCTCTTTCATTGTTTTCCCATTTTTCCCTTTCTGTTTCATAATGGTCAGCGCCCATGCAGTAGACATTTTCAAGGCTTGCCCCGGAATCAATTATTGTACGTATTCCTATCAGCGAATTGCTGATAAAGGCATTTGTAATGATAGAGCCCTGCCCGGTGAGAGAATTCTGGAATGTACAGGAATTAACCTTGGAAGGGGGAAGATAATTTTTACTGGCATAGATTGGATACATTTCATCATACATGTTGAACTGCGGTTTATTTGAGGCAAGCATAAGGTTTGCTTCATAGAAATTCCTTATTGTTCCTATATCTTCCCAGTAGCCGTCATATACAAATCCCTTGACCTTGTAAGTTCCTATGGCAGTAGGGATGATTTCCTTTCCGAAGTCCTCAGACCCTGAAGAGAGCGCCTTTTCCAGAATATCGGCATTGAAAATATATATCCCCATAGAGGCAAGATAATCCTTATCACCGCCGCGGGTTTTATTGGGAAGCTTCATATCAGAGATATCCCTGTCAGGACCTGGTTTTTCAAGGAAACTGCTGATAAACCCTTTTTCATCAACACTCAGTATTCCCAGCTGGGAAGCATCATTTCTTGTAACAGTAGTGGCGGCAATGCTGATCTCGGCCCCTGATTCCTTGTGTTCTTTCAGAAACTGCTTAAGATCCATTCTGTAAAGCTGATCGCCCGAAAGTATCATGTAATAATCAGGATTCTGGCTCCTGAATGACGGGAAGTTTTTCCTAATAGCATCTGCAGTCCCTGTATACCAGCCGGTTTCGCTGCCGTAAGACTGCTTTGCTGCAATGATTTTTACATATCCTTTCGAGAACGAATCAAACCAGTATGCAGATGCAATATGGTTGTTGAGTGAATCAGAATTAAACTGGGTAAGTATACTGATATTTCTGATCCCGGCATGAATACTGTTTGAAAGAGGGATATCAATCAGCCTGTAGCTGCAGCCGAACGGAACTGCAGGTTTAGCACGTTCCTTAGTTAAAGGGTAAAGTCTCTCCCCTTTTCCGCCTCCTAAAATAACACAAGAAACATTATCCATTTACTCGCCCCTTAAAAATTATTTTAATACAAATTCATCTGTTTTTCGAAATATTTGCATAAAGTTCCAGATACCTGTCTGCCGACTTTTTCCAGGAATAGTCCTTCAGCATCCCTTTTTTCCGCATCCTGGTTATATCCTTTCTTCTGTCATACCATGTTGATACAGCCCAGCCCAGAACGTTGTAGAGCACATGGGGGTTCAGATCATTGAACACAAAGCCTGTACCCTCCCCTGTCTCCTGGTTGTAGTTTTCAACTGTATCTGCAAGGCCTCCTGTATGTCTCACAATCGGAATAGCTCCGTATTTAAGAGAATAAAGCTGATTAAGGCCACACGGTTCATACCTGCTGGGCATGAGAAAAAAGTCGCTTCCCCCCTCGATAAGGTGTGCAAGCTTTTCATTGTAGCCAATCCACACCTTCAGGTTGGGAAAAACAGAGGACAGATGGGAAAGCTCTTTCTCACACCAGTTTTCACCGGAACCGAGTATTGCAAACTGAACATTCATATCGTTAAGTATTGAATAAAGGCTTCCCTCTTTAGGGGCAGCAAGTTCACGTATCCCCTTCTGCGCTACAAGCCGTGTTACCATCCCGACAACCGGGACCGTGCTGTCAACAGGAAGCCCCAACTCCTGCTGCAGTCTTTTCTTGACCCTTGCCTTTGCAGCTGTTTTCTGCGGGGAATAATTATCAGGGGCAAGATAGATATCAGTTTCAGGATTCCAGTGATTATAATCAGCCCCGTTGAGAATTCCGTGAAGATCTTCCTGTCTGTAGCGGAGAATGCCGTCAAGACCGTATCCGTAGTAATCTGTTTTGATCTCCTCCGAATATGTCGGGGAAACAGTTGTTATCTGGTTAGCGCTAATGATGCCTGCTTTGAGAAAATTCAATGCTCCACTGAATTCCAGTGTCGAGACAGAATAAAGATCCCTTTCATGCTGGATATAGGAAACATCATCAAGGGAGAAAACCCCCTGGTATCCGAGGTTGTGGATTGTAAGGACAGAAGATGATGATGAAAATTCCCTGAACCTTTCCTCCCTCTTCAGAAAGTAGGGGACGAGAGAAGAGGCCCAGTCATGGCAGTGGAAAATATCAGGAATCCAGTTGATTGCCCTGCATACCTGAAAAACAGCCCTGTTAAAAATAGCAAACCGCTTTGCATTATCTTCAAAACCCTCCTGCCCGGCATGGCTGTATATCCCGTCTCTTCCGAAAGCCTCTTCATGGTCTACAAAATATACAGGTATATCTGTTCCCGGCAGTACAGTTTCATAAAGACCTGCCCATTCCTCACCATACGGGACTGGTATGCCCAGAGGATAGGGATGTTTTTCAAGCCCGGCACGGTCTATGCTGTAATACCTGGGAATTATTATCCTTATATCTGTATGATCCTTTTTCAGCTCGGCAGAAAGAGCTGTAACCATATCTGCAAGTCCTCCGGTCTTTGCATAAGGCAGAAGTTCAGTAGTTACCATGAGAATTTTTATCATTAATTCATTCCTTTTATTTTAAAAATCATTATACCGCAGGGCTCCAGTGTGAAGCCGAAAATCATATCAGAAACAGAGATCTCCCTCCCTGAAATAATATCTTCAAGAACAAACATCCTGATCGGAAGGTTGAAATCCCGCTGATGGAGTTCAATTGATGCATTGTTGTGAATATCGAAATTGGCAAGAAGAAGCCAGGCATCTTCTCCCCTTATGTCGCTTCTGAGAGCGGCAAGAACTGAGGGGTGATTATTGTCGACAAACCTGAGATTCCCTATATCATGAAAAACATGCTCCTTCTCGAGCAGCTTGTTGACAGCAAATATTTCCCTGGTATAGTCATTTTCCCCTGAATCGTCCAGAACATTGTTTCTTCCTATGAATTTTATCTTATCCTTTATTCCTGTCTCTGAGCCCTGGACTATTCCGGTCTGTCCGGTTCCGCAGAGTGCATATGACATGTACCTGGGAACAGTAGAACATGGACTTCCGTATTCCATTGAAGGAGTTCCTGTATCATGGGTTGTAAGGGGTAGCAGGTACTTGAGTCCCCCCTCGTTGTGTATGCTTTTTATATATTTTCTCAGGTCAGGAAGAAGTCTGTATTCCCAGGGGTTACCCAGTACAAGGTTAAGCTGCCAGTGGGGAACATTTTTCAGAAAATTCTCGGTTGAGGTGAAATACTCCCCCAGGAGA
The DNA here is from genome assembly GCA_963662265.2 of Spirochaetia bacterium. Classification (GTDB taxonomy): domain Bacteria; phylum Spirochaetota; class Spirochaetia; order CADAEX01; family CADAEX01. The sequence goes on from CAXXHA010000010.1 coordinate 248,719, forward strand.
ATCAGGTCGGGATAATCATTTTTAAGCTTGCCGGAAAGGAAGACCATGAACAGGGAGTTGGAGCTGTGAAGATTATCAAACCGCAATCCCCCGCCTGTGTAATCTGCATAGTTTGCCCAGAAATCAACATAATGGTACATGTAGTTCCAGATTTCATAATTCACTTTCGGATCAGGATGGTCATAGTCTATAAGAACAAGGTCATCCCACCTTATCCAGGAGTTATGATGATAGCATCCGGCCCTCTTGAAACCATCCTTCTCGCCGCTGTCCTTCTTTATCCATTCCCTGCATTCAACAGCCGGGATACTCTCGGGATTGATGTGGTTTATCACTATATCCAGATAGAGCCTTATGCCCAGTTTTTTCGCCTTTTCGACAAACTCTTCAAACTGATCAAGGCCGCTCTCCTCCCGGGAGGGATCAAGGTATGAGGGATCAATATCAAAGAGGTCAAATGCGGAATAGGGGCTCTCTGATTTTCCCATTTTTGTGACAGGAAGCAGATGAACCGCATTAAAGCCGAGCTTCTTGATATCAGTAAGCTTTTTCTTCCAATCTGTAATACTTCCTGAAGAATTGGGGATAAGGGTATAGATCCTGAGGTTTTTCATACCCGGGGGATCCACCAGGATTTTCCTATCAGGGATGCTGTTCCACAGCCATTTTTTCCCTCCGTCATATGAATACCTGATTTTCAGCTCATAAATTCCGCATTTTGAGAAAATAATATCCATGTAAAAACGGTCACCGCTGTTTTCCATCCTGTAATAGGACCACCGTGTCTTCCGGTCCATGTCGGGAAAATCAGCATATATTTCCGCAACAGTATCAGAATTGGCTCTGCTGATTTCAATTTCTATATGAAGATTCCTGTCACGGTATGTCCTGATTATAGTTTCATTCCTGTAGGGATAAAGAAACATTATATCATCTGCTTCCCCTTTCTCTGTTCTGAGTACTGGTACAGATCTTCTTTCCATAGTTCAACCCCGTAATTTCCGGAGGATTACCCCTCCTGAAGTAATTAATCAAATCCCCTGTTATGCAGCCTTATTGATTTGTCAGCAGAAAAATTTCCTGCTAATCAACAAGCGGCTTGATATTCCATATCTTCTCAGCATATTCCCTTATTGTTCTGTCACTGGAAAACTTGCCGGCATTTGCAATATTGAAAAGAGACATTTTCATCCATTTTTTCCTGTCTGAATATGCTTTTTCTACATCTTCATGAACCCTGATATAATCATCAAAATCAGCAAGATGCATGTATGTATCTTGCTGCAGAAGAAGGTTTTTTATCGGTTCAAAAACACCCTGCTCATTGAGGTCGAAATGGCCTTTGAAGAGAAGATCGAGTGTCTCCTTAATAACAGGATTTGAGTCGTAAAGGTCATGAGGATTATAGTTTTTCTTCCTTTCAGCAACTTCTTCTGCTGTCATTCCGAATATAAAAACATTTTCACTCCCCGCTTCTTCCTTTATTTCTATATTCGCGCCGTCAAGTGTTCCCACAGTCAAAGCCCCGTTCAGCATGAATTTCATGTTGCTTGTTCCTGAGGCCTCTGTCCCTGCTGTTGAAATCTGTTCAGAAATATCTGCGGCAGGAATTATTTTTTCAGCCTGGGAAACCCCGTAATCCCAGAGAAAGCAGACTTTCAGAGAGTCATATACATGAGGGTTCCTGTTTATGACATAACCCACATTATTGATCAGTTTTATGATAAGCTTTGCCATGTAGTATCCGGGAGCAGCCTTGCCTCCGAATATGAAAGTCCTTGGTATAATTTTTCGGCCTGTTCTTATCTGGTTATAGAGATAGACAATATGAAGAATATTAAGAAGCTGCCTCTTGTATTCATGAATCCTCTTTACGTGAATATCAAAGACTGTTTCCGGATCTAATTCTATGCCGAAAGATTTTCTGCAGTGTTTCTGAAGACTCATCTTTGCCTTCTGCTTTACTTCGAAAAGGCTTTCAAGGAATGATGAGTCATCAACATATTTTTCGAGCTTTTTAAGTTCATAGAGGTCTGTAATCCATTTATCCCCGATTGTATCTGTTATCAGTGATGCCAGCGGGGGATTGGCCTTGAGAAGCCACCTTCTCTGTGTTATCCCGTTTGTCATGTTTACGAAGCGGTCAGGATACAGATGGTAAAAATCGGGAGTGAGTTTTTCCTTTATAAGCTTTGTGTGAAGCTCTGCAACACCATTAACCCTGTGTGATCCTGCGATGGAAACATTGGCCATCCTGACATGTTTCCCCCCCCCTTCACCTATCAGGCTGATATTGGCAATCTTGTCATGATCATCCGGATATTTCTTTGATATTTTATCAATCAGCTCATAGTTTATCCTGTAAATGATATCAAGGTGCCGGGGAAGCAGGTTTTCAAACATTGACAGAGACCATGTTTCCAGTGCTTCAGGCATGAGAGTATGGTTTGTATAACTGAATGTCTTTCGGGTAATGCTCCATGCAACATCCCATGTAAGATGTTCCTTGTCCACAAGAATTCTCATCAGTTCGGGAACTGCCAGAGCGGGATGAGTGTCATTGAGCTGAACAGCTGCCTTGTCAGGCAGATTTGTAAAAGGAAGACCAAGCCCCTTGAAGCGCCTTATAATATCCTGGATGGAACATGAAACAAAGAAATATTCCTGTTTGAAACGGAGCTCCTTCCCTTCATAGAGATTATCATCGGGATAGAGAATTTTTGTAAGGCTTTCGGCTTTTGCCTGCTTGTTTACAGAGTAGTAGTATTCACCCCTGTTAAACCTGTCATAATTAAACTGCTCAAGGCTTCTTGCCTTCCAGAGCCTGAGTGTATTTATAGTCTTTCCCCCGTATCCGACAACAGGCATATCATACGGGATGCCGACAATATCATCTGTAGCAACCCACCTGATTTCCCCGCTGTCATCCCTTTCGAGTCTTCCGCCGAACTGGACTGTACACGGGATATCAGGGCGTTTGATTTCCCAGGGATTACCGTTCTTGAGCCAGTCATCAGGTTTCTCCACCTGGTACCCGTTGATAATTTCCTGTCTGAAAATACCGTATTCATATCTCAGCCCGTAGCCTATGGCCTGGTAATTCATTGTTGCAAGAGAATCAAGAAAACAGGCGGCAAGCCTTCCGAGCCCCCCGTTTCCAAGCCCTTCGTCCCTCTCAAGGGCTCTAAGCTCCTTCCATGGTATGCCGTTTTTCTCCATAGCCTCTTTGAGAACATCTTCATATCCAAGGTTGATCACATTGTTTCCTATTGCCCTTCCCATCAGGTACTCGATAGAAAGGTAATAGAGCTGCTTTGATTCAGCTTCTTCCTGCTTTTTTTTTGTCTCTACCCATCTGTCGATAAGCCTGTCCCTTATTGTAAGAACAAGAGCATTATACATATCATACCTGCTTGCAGTTTCAGGATTGGCTGCAAGGGAAAACCTGAGGTGCTCATCAAATCCAGCATAGAAAGAGAGAGGATCAGCGCCCCGCCGTGAAGATGTTATTTTTTCAGCATCTTTATTTACGCTGTTATTGTTTTTTACGGATTCCGATTTTTTATCACTCATATGCTTTCCCCCCTTTTTATCCTGTCTATCAGTGAATAACTTCGAATAATTTCTGCACTGCTCCAAGCCTGTGCAAAAGTGCCCTTTCCCCTGCCGGGATTCATCCCGTCAAAGACTTCAGAAACAAATCCGGCCCCCTCTTTGAAAAGGTGCTGTTCAAGAAAACTGTCAAGAAATGCCTTTATCTCTTCAGCAGATTTTTCCTTATCATCAGATGCTCTGAGAGAAGCTTCTGTATAAATTCCGAAAAGCCAGGGCCAAACAGTCCCCTGATGGTATCTGCTGTCCCGTTCATTTCCCCCGCCTGAATACTCACCCTTAAACTCAGGATGATCAGGGCTCAGAGTTCTAAGACCGGATGATGTCAGAAGCTTTTCCCTGCAAACCTCAACCACAGAGCTCTTTTCAGCCTCCCCTATCGGGGAAAAGGGGAGAGAAACAGCCCACAGCATATTGGGTCTTACTGAAAAATCTTTTCCTGATTTGCTTACAGTATCAGCAAGATAGCCTTCAGAAATTTTCCTCTTCTTATCTGAACTGTAAGCTTCTGAGGAGGCTTCTTGACTGATATAAGTAGAAGATCCACCAGATTCCACCCAGTATCTTTCCCTGAAAACACTCCTGATTTTATCTGCAGTTGATTTATATTTTGCAGGGATATCAGCTTTCATGAATTCAGAAAGTTCAACGAAAAAAAGGAGGGCATTGTACCATAGCGCATTTATATCGACAGGGGATCCTCCCCGGGGAGTTACAGGGATATTGTTGACCATGGCATCCATCCATGTAAGCTGTGTATTTTCACTTCCTGCAGTCAGAAGCCCATCCTCACTGACTGAAACATCAGTGGCACTTCCATCGAAAAATGCATCGAGAATCCCTTTTATATATTCACGGAATTCCGAAGCAGCCTTCCTGCCTCCCCTGACATTTCTGTAAAGCTGCTGCACTGCATAAACATACAGAAGAGAGGCATCCACCGAATTATAGGATTCAAAACCCTGTGTACCTGAAAGAGTGTTTGGAAGAAGCCCATTTCGTATAAGATTTGAATATGACCTGAGTATCTCTATGCCTGTTTCAGTCCTTCCGTTGTAAAATGTCAGCCCGGGAAGGGAAATCATTGTATCCCTGCCCCATTCACCGAACCATGGATATCCTGCAACAATGGAACTCAAGCCGCTGCTGTTTACAATTATGAAACAGCCGGCCTTTTCCCTGAGAACTCTCAGAAGGCTGTTTTTCTCATTGCTGTATTTTCTTCTTTCCTTCTGCCTGTTCTTTTTTTCCTCTTCATAAATTTTCCCGAAATCTGAAGGAGAGATTATTTCATTATTTCTAATGGAAACTCCCATGAATATTTCATCGCCTGTATTAAAGTCAGATGAAAATGTTCCCGGCATTATTCTGTCTTCCCTGAAATCAAATCCCCTCTCCAGTTCCTTCAGATATTCAGTATCTTTTATCCAGTATGAGGTATCAGCAAAATCTGTTTCCCTGCTGAAGCTGATATTGATACCGGGAAATGAATCATAACAGGAAAAAGAATAGCTGCTGCCGGTTTTCCGCATTCTGATATCAGCATCACTGTTTTCCTTTGCCAGATGATGGGAATTCCTGAGACTGAAAAGAAGATTAAGCTTTAGAGAATACTTTTTCTCCTTTCCGGAACTGTTTTTCATCCTGACAACAAGCCCGTTTTCAGGTGTCATCAGAATTTCAAGAGTGAATTCACAGTCGCCTTTTCTGTATTTCCATGAAGGAAAGGGATAATCGGAAAATGACTCAAGGTAGCAGTATCCGTCAGGATGTATTTCGCCGGGATACTGGCTGTTTGAAAATTCACACCCGGAATCCCCGTCTTCAATCACCGGCTCTATACCTGAGAGCAGAAGAAACCTCCCCTCAAGCCCCTCTACCGGAACAACATACAGCCCGTGATATTTTCTTGTATTGCAGAGAGAAACTGTTGATGAGGCATATCCCCCCTTTCCGTCAGTTTCAAGCCATTCAATATCAGTTACAGGATATTCGCCTTTAAAAGAAATTTTATTATCCATACCTTATTTCCCAGCTCATAGCTTTTCAATAGATACTGGAGCCTTAATATCCTGAAGTCATTATCAGGATCAGTAAAATCATCAGCCCTGTTTCTGATATAACAGTAAATGCCTATCAGATATTTAAAATGCCTTTCAAGGCCCTCATAATTTACGAAAAACCAAAGCAGTCCTTGTGGGAAGATAGAGTGGAAGATAATAATCATCTCCCCGCTTCTGTGCTTCAAGTTCCAGTTTTTCCGGAATCCTGCCGTATCCTCCGAACTGCTCTGAATCTGAATCAAGCACAAGAGAGTATTTTCCCTTTCCGATTTGAAAACTGTAATCAACATATGAATCAGAAGGATCTGTATTTATAAAATAAAACAGCCCCCCCCTGCTGTATGCAAGGACATGATCACTGTTGTGGACATGGATAAGTTCTGCATATCCGCAGTCGACAGAGCTGCTGCATTCCCTTATCATTGCCTGGTCAAAATTAAGCAGCAGATGGTATTTAAGCTCCCTGTTCTCTGCAAGAGACCACTGGCGCCTGGCATAATGATACGACCAGTTGTTACCTTCCCTGGGAAAATCAATCCATTCAGGATGACCGAATTCATTCCCCATGAAATTCATATAACTGTTTCCGGCGCATGAAAAAGTCAGGAGCCTTATTATCTTGTGAAGCGCCATACCGCGAGAGATTAAAACAGAGTCATCGCCGATTTTCATATGGTAATACATCTCGGCATCCATCAGCCTGAAAGCAATTGTCTTGTCCCCTACAAGGGCCTGGTCATGTGATTCACAGTAGGCAATGTTTTTTTCACTCCACCTTCTGTTTGAAAGCTGGTTCCAGATTTCCTCGAGGTTCCAGTCCTCATCCCTTTTTTCCTTGATAATTTTAATCCAGAAATCGGGAATCCCCATTCCCAGCCTGTAGTCAAACCCGATTCCCCCTTTTTCAACAGGGAATGCCATCCCGGGATAGCCGCTCATATCTTCAGCAATTGTAATGAAGTCAGGATTAACTTCATGCATCATCCTGTTGGCCAGGGTAAGATATGTAAGCGCCTCAACATCGGTGTTCTCAGAAAAGTAGTAATCATAATTTGAAAAACTGCTTTCAAGGCCGTGATTGTGGTATATCATGCTTGTAACACCGTCAAACCGGAATCCGTCAATTCTGTACTCATCCGCCCAGAACATGCAGTTTGAAAGGAGAAAATGGAGAACTTCAGGTTTCTTATAATCAAACAGCTTGGAGTCCCATGCAGGATGGTCACCCTTTCCCCCCTCATGAAAATACTGGTATGTTGTGCCGTCAAAACTCCTCAGCCCCTCGTTGTCATTCTTTACAGAATGGGAGTGAATCAGGTCCATTATGACTTTGAGTCCGTGTTTATGGCATTTATCAACCAGCGACTTGAACTCTTCAGGTGTCCCGAACCTTGAGGATAGTGCAAAAAAGTTTGACACCTGGTATCCGAAAGAACCGTAATAGGGATGCTCCATAAGCGCCATGAACTGGACAGCGGTATAACCACCCCTGACAATATGGGGAATGACATGTTTCGCGAATTCAGAAAAACTGCCTACACAGTATTTTTCCGTGGCCATTCCGACATGGGCCTCGTAAATAAGGAGGGGAACTGATGAATCAGAGGGCATATCTTTTTCTGAAACAGAATCTTCTTTCTTTTCTGTATCCTTTTTTACAGGAGAATATTTCCATCTGTATTTTTTTTCAGGATCCCAGAACTGGGAGGAGAAAATATGAGTCTTCTCATCCTGGAGAACACGCCTCGCATAGGGGGAAATCCTTTCTCCCTCGCCTCCCGGCCACTTCAGATAATACTTATACAGTGTCCCGTGTTTCATAACGGAACTTTCAAGTTCAAGTTCCCAGTCGCCTCTCCTATTTATCCTGGAAAACCTGTATTTTTCGATCGGCTTCCAGTCAGAGAAATTTCCGATAAGAAAAACTTCTTCAGCATTGGGCGCCCATTCCCTTATGACAGTCTTTTTACCACTCTTATGGACACCGTAGAAAAGATGGGCAGAAGCAAATCCGTGCAGATTTCCGTCCGGAGCAATCCTTTTCTCTGTGTCAAGAAAATTTCCAATCCGGTATTCGATAGAAGACCTGTATGGTTCAAGATACGGGTCTGTAGCAATCAGTTCAAGACTGCCCATAATATCTCCTCTTACCTGTACAGTAATTACATAGATATGGTTTAAATTTTATCCTGTGTTTTTAATTATAGTCTGTTAAAAAAATATTACAAATTATTAGAAAAGTATTTTCTTATCTCTTTCATTGAGAAGCCTTTTGAGATGAGTTTTCTGATTATTTTTTCGTCTGTATTGTTTTTATTTCGCCTGAGTTTTTCGACCTGCCTGGTAACAGCATCTTCGGCTGTTTCTTCGGTAAAAATTTCATTAACAACAGATTCCGCAGTCTCCCTGTCCACTCCGCGTGAAGAAAGCATCCCTTTCAGTATATAGGGACCTGCAGGATTTTTCCTGAGACGTGAACTGACCCATTGATGGGCATATTCCCTGTCATTTATTAGATTTTTATTCCTGAGATATAAACAGGCAGCTTCCGAAGCTTCCCTGGAGAAACCTCTTTTCAGGAGCTTCATTTTCAGCAGGTATTCTGTCTGGGGAGAAATTGAGAGCAGGCTGATGGATTTGTTTACCGCACTTCTTTTTTCATCAAGATTTTTTAATTCACTGTACTTGTCGAGAGATATTTCATCGCCCTCTGTAATTCCGGCCTCATTAAAATCCTCATTCAGTAATAAAAAAGGGGAACTGTATGAGAACTTAATCTCAACTGCAGAACCCCTTTCTGATATATTCTGAATAAAGAAATTATCGTTTTGAGAACTGGAACTTTCTTCTTGCACCTTTCTGGCCAAATTTCTTTCTTTCCACCATTCTCGGGTCTCTTGTAAGAAAGCCGTTTGCTCTTAATGTTGAAATATTAGTTTCATCATTGTGAGCAAGAGCTCTTGCAATCCCATGTCTGCAGGCACCAGCCTGTCCAGTAATACCGCCGCCGACTACATTTATAACAAGATCAAACTTTCCTTCACAGTCAAGTGCTGCAAGAGGCTGTTTGAGAACATAAACATGCTCGGGGTTTACAAAATATTCTTCTACAGTTTTTCCGTTTACTGTTATAGCTCCGTTACCGCTTCTGAGGTATACACGTGCTACAGCAGTTTTTCTTCGTCCTGTTCCTAAAGCAAGATTTTTTACCACTTATACACTCCTAATCCTATAACTCATACTTTTCAGGGTTCTGAGCTGCATGCGGGTGATCCGCTCCGGCATAAATCTTAACATTTCTGTACATTGTGTTGCCGAGAGCTCCCTTGGGAAGCATTCCTCTTACAGCTTTTTCCATTGGGAAAGTAGGTTTTCTTGCGATTACCTTTCTATAGCTTTCCACTTTTAACCCGCCCGGATAACCGGTGTGTTTGTAGTAAAGTTTCTTGTCTTCTTTACCGCCTGTTACTACTGCTTTTTCCGCATTTACAATAATAACATAATCTCCTAGCGCCTGATGAGGGACAAAGCATGCTTTGTGCTTGCCTCTTAAAAGGTTTACAGCTTTTACAGCTACCCTGCCGAGTTTCTCGCCCTCAGCATCTATAATAAACCATTTTCTTTCAACATCTTTCGGCTTTACGAAAATTGTTTTCATAAAAATCAGCCCTTGTATTCAAATTTATTTTTTCAGGTTCGGTTATTGCACAGCTAAGCTGAGTGTAACGGGTCGCAGAGCTCTGGAAAAATACCTGCACCTGATATATAGCACTTATACAGTACTAAAAGTTTATTAAAATATCCTCTTTAGTCAAGAGGCGGAGTATTGAATTTGCTTGATTAAAACGTTTCTTTACAGGTAAAATAACCTGATTTAAGGATATAGATAATTATTGATAATTAAAATATATAATCGATAACATTATTTAATTAAAACAATAAAGAAGTCCTTAAAGCCCATAATAATTTAATCTTTCTCTGCAAAGGAGATATTACGTGGATATTGATTTCAGAGCCATAAAAAGGCAGGATATTGAAGAACTTGTAAAAATATGTTCAGGAATCGGCGGATACAACATCAGATATGAGCACATGTCGGAACGGGTCAGAGATGTGATGAAATCCCATCAGGGAACTGTTATTGTTGCAGTTGATAATTCAAACTCAGTTATAGGATGGATTCAGCTGGAAATATGTTCTTCCATTCTCCAGGATAAATGCTGCAATATCACAGGTGTCTATGTAATTCCAAACTACAGGGGAAGAAAAATAGGTAAAATGCTTATTGAGAAAGGAAAGGAATGGAGCCAGGAGCAGGACTGCTCAAGCCTTACCATATTATCAGAACACAATAGAATTGATTCCCATAATTTTTACAAGCATCTCGGATTCAAACACCTGAAAACCGAAGAAAGTTTTCATATGGAAATAGAAGAATAATTTTTATAAAAACTGACAATAAAATACGGCCCGGAATTGTATATCAGCAATCCGGGCTTTTTTTATCTCCGGAGGTTTTTTACAGCCTTGATAATCAAGGCAATCAGAAGCATGAGAACAGGAAATATTTCAGAAACAACAGAAAGAATATCAATTTCCCTGTAGATAAGAAGTCCAGGCAGAATAATACCGAAAAAGATCAGGGTTCTGTATACCACTGATACATAGAAAGCAATAACCGAAAGAATAATGAAAATCCAGCAGCTGTCTCTAGCCCTGGTCCATATAATAATTGCTGTAAATACAGCGGCAGCCCAGAATATATTATTCAGAAGCATTGACACCATATGTGTACTCATTATTTAATCTCTCCCGATATTTTATTGACCGTAATCATGAAATTTTCCATCTCTCCTCTGGAAATCTCTCCGGGGAGAACAGAAGGAACACTGTAAACAGGGGAAAGAAGATATCCCCGTTCAAGAAAAGCTTTAAAAACCTTTTCATGATTTTTTTCATCATAACATGGAATCAGATATGCCCCTTTCCTTTCCCAGAGTTTTTTTATTTCTTCTGCCTCAGCATCCCATATTTCATACAGATTGCTTTTCAAAGATTCAATCAGTTTATAAATTACATTAATAAAAGGGGCTAGAAGTACAGGAGAGACAGAATCACCTGAAGGGAATTCAGGCAGCTGTTTGAGGCTTAATACAAGAGCAGGTGAAAAACTTCCCGACATGGGAATAACAGGTATTACATATCTGTATTTTTCAAGAAGATCAGAAATAGAATAACCGGAAAAGGGATGCCAGAAAACAGTATCTGCTGAAGGATTTTCAGGTACAGGGAAAAAACAAGGTTCTTCCCTGCCGAGTCCCGCAAAAAGTGTTCTGTAGTCAGTAAAAACAGAAAAAAAGACAGAGTCCCCTGCAAAGGCCTTAACCGCGTTTTTCAAACGGATATCATACCTGGTTCTGCAGGAAAAAAAGACACCCTTATCCACTGCCTGTTTCATGGAAAGGGAAGTGCCGGAAACACGGTGCCCCAGAACAGCTTTCCCGCTGTCCTGATAAAAATCTATAATTCTTTTTCCATTATTACAATATAATCTGTAACCGCGAGCACGGCTTATTTCAGGAAGCTGTTCCAGTAAACCTCTGTTCATAATCCGATATTATCAGTTATATACAGTTTTTACCACAGAAATCAGAGTTTCAGGTAACTGTTTTATGACTGAATTGATTTCAGCAGGCTTTTATAGCCAGGTATTGGTAAACTTTATCAAGTTTTCTCTTTATCAGAACAAATACGACTTCCGGAAGTCCTGCATCTCTGACCTTGTCTTCAAAAAACTTATAGACATCTTTGACAAGGTCATCCAGGGAATCATATTTATCTATAAGATTGTCAATTTCATTTTCCATTTCCCTGATTCCGAGAAGTTCTGATTTAAATGTGGAGAGATTTTCCAAGAAAACATAATCAGTAATTTTATGCTCATCATGTTTCTGCCGGAGCAATTCCTCACTGAATGAAATATCATTTTCCAGATCTTCAAGTTCAATTTTCAGGATTTTCAGATATCTTTCAATTTTATGCTTCATTGCAACCTCCATAATGCTTTCGAGCACTTTCCTCCGGAAAGTCTCTGCCGCTAATGATAAAAACAGGTTTTTATCATTTCTCTATATATAAATATAGGGCGTTACTTACTATATATGCAAATTTTTTATTCCTGTTATTAAATTTCAAAAGCGGCATGCCTTCATGGCAGCTTTTCATATTTTTAGAGTATGGATTTGAAGATTATTTTCCTGAAGGTTTGGAAGATAAAAAAGCAATTACCAGTCTGTATCGGCAAGTTTTTCAAGTCGGCAGTATTTTTCAAGAAAAACAGCATTCCGGCCTGTCTCAAAAACCACCTTTATACAGTTTTCACCGTTTTTTGGTTCAATGCTCATTACAACGCCGCTTCCGTAATCATCATGATAAACCCTGTCTCCCCGGGAGTAGGATTCAGATATTGAGGAACTGGAAAATCCGGATGATTCATAAAGTTCTGAAGGGATTTCAGAGAGAAACCTTGACGGGGAGAAGAAATTTATCTTACCCCATATAAGGCGGCTTCTGCAGGAGGTTATATAAAGCTCTTTTCTCGCCCTTGTAATACTGACATAGAAGATCCGTCTCTCCTCTTCAATAAGATCTTCAGATTCCATGCTTCTGAACCCGGGGAAAAGCCCCTCTTCCATACCGGTTATTATTACCCTGTCAAACTCAAGCCCCTTGGTGTTGTGCATTGTTATAAGGGTAACACCTTCATCTTCCTGATTTTCACCTGATGCAAGAGTTGTTCTGTCAAGTTCAATTTCTTCAAGAAGATTATTCAACCCATCCATGCTGTAGCTGTATTCGGAAGAGTGGTTAACAAGAGCTTCAATATTCTGGACTTTCTGTGTATCTGAATTCCTGTCAGTTTCCCTGTAATGGTCTGCAAAACCTGACCTTACAGCAACTTTCTTGATAAAGTCGGAAAGGTTTTCCTTTTCATCATCAAATCTCATTTCCTCATTCAGATCAGAGATAATCTGAGAAAAGACCTCCATCCCTTTTGCAGCTTTTCCTTTAAGCGAAGGATAAAGAGCGCCTACAGCTTTGAACAGGTCGCCTCCTGTTTCAAGAGAAGCATTAATTATCTTTTCCTGGCTGCTCTTTCCTATCCCTCTTGAAGGCTTGTTTATTATCCTCTTGAAAGAGACAATATCTTTTGTATTAAGAAGAAATGAAAGATATGCCAGAATATCCTTGATCTCCTCCCTGTCGTAGAATTTCAGAGCACCCACAATCCTGTAGGGAATTCCAAGCCTCGGGAAAAGAGATTCAAACGCAAGAGACTGGGCATTTGTCCTGTAAAGAACAGCAGTTCTGTTCAGATTGCTTTTATCCAGAAGAGTCGCACAGTATGATGCCTCCTCATTCTGGGAATTAAAAACAGAAATTACTGTTTTTGCCCCTCCCTTCTTTCTGGTCCAGAGGGTCTTGCCAAGTCTTCCTGTATTGTTGCTGACAACAGCAGATGCTATATCAAGTATATTTTCTGTCGAGCGGTAGTTTTCTTCAAGCTTTATAATTTTCGTGTTTTTGAACGAATCTGGAAAGGTGAGTATGTTTTTCACCTCAGCACCCCTGAACCGGTATATTGACTGGTCATCATCACCAACAACAGTAAGGTTCTTCCCCTCTCCGCAGAGCTCTTTAAGCATTTCAAACTGGGCTACATTGGAATCCTGGTACTCATCGACAAGCACATACTTAAACCGCTGTCTCATTCTTTCCCTGATCTCGGGATGATTTTTAAACAGGAGATATGGTTTCAATATAAGGTCCCCGAAATCAACATTTCCTATTTTATCAAGCTCTGTCTGATACTTCTGGTACATATCAGGGAAATCAGGATCAAATGATATGGCTGAAAGATCATCCCCCGGAAGCAGGGCATAATCCTTTGCCCTGCTTATCATGGAGGCATAGGGTTTCAGTTCTTTCTTTGTCCTTGTGCTGTAAAGCCCCTGAAGAAGTGTGAGTACATCCTCGTCATCGTAAATAGTAAAATTAGGTTCAAGACCTGCATAGTAACTGTTTCGCCTGAGAACCCATGCACCGAATGAATGGAAAGTTCTTATCATCGGGGGATAGTCAGGTTCTGTGTCTGAATAACTGTGAAGCAGCGCAGAAACTCTTTCATTCATCTCCCTGGCAGCCTTGTTTGTAAATGTTACAGCAAGAATTGATGATGGGTGGACATTCTGTATATCCATCATATATGCGATTTTTGAAGTTATTACCCTGGTTTTTCCGGATCCTGCTCCGGCAAGTATAAGCAGGGGTGTATTCATGTGAACAGCAGCATCATACTGCATATCATTAAGTTCTTTAAGATATCCGGGAATCATATCCTGTATCAGTCCTGCACAACTGCTTCGAGATCAACACTGTTTACTTTGACTATTCTGCATTCAACAACCTGTCCCGGAAGGAATACAGTCCCGCCTGAATGAAGCACGACAAGGCCGTCAATATCAGGGGCATTCATATAACCTCTGCAGAGGAATAACTCCTCACCTTCCACAGCTTCCTCGACAATCACTTTTATATTTTTCCCAACAAAGCGGGAGAGTCTTTTTTCAGAAATCGAATGCTGAAGTTTTTCCAGATCTTTTTTCTTTTTTTCAGCCCTTTTTACAGAAAGATACCGCCCTAATGGGTTGCTGAAATTGTATGCGGCAGTGCCCTCTTCCCTTGAATAAACAAAAAAACCTGCCCAGTCAATTTCAGCCTCTTTTATGAATTTTTCGAGAATATCAAGATCTTTTCCCGTCTCGCCCGGAAAACCTAGAAGAAAGGTAGACCTGATAACAGCATTATCAAGCTTCTCCCTTATTCCGGCTATAGTCTCCAGGTATGAAGCGCTGTTCCCGGTCCTTCCCATTTTCCTCAGGATTTTTTCAGAAGCATGCTGGAAAGGGATATCAAAATAGGGAACAATCCGGGGCTCCTTCCTGCAGATATCCGCAACCCGGATATCGAACCGGTCCGGGTGCATATAGAGGAGCCTTATCCAGAAATCACCTTCAATTTCTGATATTTCCTCAAGAAGGGGAATCAGCTCGCTTTTTCCGCTGTCTGAACCGAATGAGGCAAGATCCTGAGCAATAAGATTTATTTCAAAAAACCCTTCACTGAGAAGAGTCTTAATCTCATTCAGCACCTTGTCTTTTTTCCGGCTCTTGAGAGGCCCTTTTATCAGCGGAATGGCACAGTATGAACAGTTGTTGTTGCACCCTTCAGCAATTTTCACATAAGTGCTGCCTGCAAAAGAGAGAAATTCTGTCCTGTTGTCTGCTTCCGGAAGTTCCCTGTCCAGAGAGCTGTCAGCTTCCTCGGGAAAAAAAACCTTCCCCCCTTTTTCAAAAAAATCAACAGCATCTGTCACTGCTTCAGGATTCCTGTTCCCGAAAATACCGTCAAGCTCTGAGAAACTGTCTGCAAAAGTTTCTCCATACCTCTGGGCAAGGCATCCTGCCATTATTATCTTCTTATCAGGATAATTTTTTTTAAAGTCGAGAGTTGTGCTTATTGATTCTTCTTTGGCTGGTTTTATGAAACCGCAGGTATTTACGATTATTATATCTGATTCTTCGACAGAGCAGTATTCCCACCCTTTTTTCTTCAGGGAGGTAATAATCTGCTCAGCATCAACCTGGTTTTTGGCACATCCAAGGTTTTCCAAATAAAATTTCATATTAATACATCGGGACAGAAATTATTGAATTGCTTCCGTCTGAAGCACTGTCCCATTTTATATATTTTGCAGCTACCTGGCCGCTGCTTCCTGCAGAATATTCCTGCCCGTTGATATTTATCAGGGCTGATCCCGCATTGGAAAGCCAGAGCCTTACTGATTCATTCACATCAAGCCGGAAGGTCTCCCCTTTATGGAAATATCTTTCATCCCTCTGGTTTTCATCCACAAGATACCTCATCAGGCAGTATCCCCTGAAAACAATGCTCAGGGTAAAAGGCTCAGCCTTTTCTGCTGACAGTATTTTTTCAGTTTTCTGTTTTCTTGAATCGTGATTTGAGGAACCGTTGGGAGTACTCACTTCAGATGCAATTCTGGATACTTCGGAAAGCTCCTCAGAGCTGTTGATTTCTGAAGCTGCTATAGATGGAGCTTCTGTCGACCGGTCAAACTTGATGACAGCCCCTTTCCCCTTTTTATCTATATCTCTGATTATGATTCTTATATCAGTTTTATTATCGCCGGTCAGATCAAAAAGAGAATCATTGCCTGCAGCAAGCTCGGCTACCTTGTCTGGAAGACCAAGCTTTACAACACTTCCTATTGAAGAACAGACAACATTGTAAAATTTTCCGTCAAGCGCAATTTTTATAACATCGCCTTCTTCAAAACGTCTTTCAATGAAAGCGTCCGACATAGTATATTCACTTCCTGACACAGGAGTATTTTTTTCAGAAATTTTCACATCTTTTTCTTCTGAACTGCCTGCCTCAACCATTTCCACGCTTTTTTCACCATCATTGCCAAGGAGAAGGAACCCTGCAGCTCCGGCTGCAACTGCCAGCACAGCAATCAGAACAATAAGAACAGGCGCAGACAACCCTTTTTTCGCAGGTATAAGCTCTTCAGGTACAGGCTGCTCCTGTATTTTTGTGTTTTTATATATTGAAACAATTTCTTCAGGATCAATATCCAGGTATTCCGCATAAGATCTCAGGAAACCTATAAGATAGGCTTCGCCGGGCATTTCAGAAAAGTTTTCATTCTCAATTGCATCAATGTATTTTTTTGAAATATTTGTATCCCTTGCAATCTGTTCAACAAATAATCCTTTTTCTTCTCTTCTTTTTTTAAATTTTTCACCAATTGATTCCATAGTCTTTCCTGTTGTAAATATTTTTCAATTTAGTCCTGTTATTCGCAGGCGGGCCTAATACCCTAAAGAGCAAAATCTATCCCGCTGAAATCAGCAGGGTTATAGATTAATTCTCCGGTTCAAAAAGAAAATTTTCATAAACATTTGCAGATGCAGGGCCGTCAAATTCAAACCTTGCATCCGGAATATTCTGATTTACAATTATATTTGTAAAATCAAACTGAATTTCATTATACTCTTCGTCGTAACCTATCATCCGCCTGATCAGGCCATTTTCCCCTATTGAGAGATCAATCTGCCTGAAACTTTCATCGGTGGACCGCCAGATAAGTTTGAGCTTGACTACTTTCTCAGAAGACGGATCATCCTCTTCAAGGCTAACCGGTTCAGGACTTTTCAGATAAGCTATTGAGTAGTTTCTCTTGAGAAGCTTTAACCCTTCCCTGTTTACTACAGATGCGCCCCCGGCTACCGTACTGTCCTTTTCAATCTTCTGCTCCATAATTACACGGTACTGCGGAATATATATAGACAGCTGCTCCCCGTCCAGTGCAAGGACCTGCTCTTTCGGCTCTGTAAAATTAATTCTTATCATGTCGGGACTCTTGTAAAAGAGTACTCCTGACATATTTGTTTTTTCCCGTTTAATCACGATATCTGCCTGGTAATCTTCAACTACCGCGTAATTTTCAGAAACAGTATCGAAATATGCTGTAGCAGTCATAATATCCTGTGAGAATGATACGAAAGATACAGTCAGAAAAATTACTGCTGTTATTATGTATTTAATTAGATTTTTCACTCTGTTCATCAACTCTGTCATTACTGATTATTTTGCCGATAAGTATTTTCAGCATTTAATATTTCAGGAGCAATATCTGAATTATAACATTAATAATCTGAATTGAATAATTTCTTATTCAGACTAAAAATATTTGCAGCTATCATATTAATGATGAAATCGAACCGGTCTTTAAACAACATAGTTACTTAAACAATGCTGTTTGTCAAGATAATTGAGATTTTGTTATATTTTCCGCATATTTGAATACAAGATACCTCAGGTGGTCATCATTGAGCTTGAGATATTCCCTGCAGTCAGGACATGTGAAACGCTGACCTTCAAGCCACTGCATTGCACATTCCACACAGAATATTTTACCGCAGGAGGGACATTTTCCGGCGGGGGAAGCAGGGTCAGGTTCCCCGACAATTCTGACCGGCTTGTTCATAACAGCGTTCTTAAGAATTTTCCACTCTCTTTCACAGTTTGAACAGGAAAGAACCACTTCCGCCTCTCTGCATATTCTTGAATAAATCCGGTCATATCTTTCTCTGAGACTCTCCGGGATCTCTTTTTCACTGAGATATTCATTTATCTTTTTATATGCCTCAGTATAATCCTGTTTATCACAGAGTCCCTCAATATAGTTGAGAACAACCACAGGATTGAAATCAAGTTCAAGGCTTCTCAGATATGCAGCCTCTGCCCGGGAAAATTCCCCTTTCAGCTTTGCGGTATTTCCGATCATATTATAAACAATACTGTCAGGCGTCTTTTCTTCGAGAAGATACAGAAGCTCTTCACATCTGCTCAGCTTTTCAGACTCATAGCAGACTTCTGCTAGCTTCTTAATTATTTCCATGTTTTCAGGATCATCTTTATAGGCGGATTCAAGATATTCTGAAGCTTCCTCATATCTGCCTGATGAAGAGAAGACTTCTCCTTTTCTGATTATTATTTCAGGTGTTTCTTCTACTGTTTCAAGAACAGACAGTGCCTTTTCATAATCTTCAGACCTGATAAGGGCTTCGGAGAAATTGAGAACAATATTTAAATCAGATTTTTTTCCAAATGCCTTTTCAAAACACCTTAAAGCTGATTCAAGATTATCCTGTTCGAGATAAATCACTCCTGCAAGATTATTAATCCATTCATCGTCCGGATCCAGAGAAAGCGCTTTCTCAAGAGCTTCCGAAGGATCAAGAGAAGCTGCAAACTGATATTCTGCAAGTCTGAAATAATAAAGCGCAAATCCGCTTTCCATGCTGCAGCTTGTTTTCAGATTTTCAATGCTTTCACTGATTTCGCCTTTTCTGTACATCAGAAGAGCATTCAGGTAATAGATCTCGCTCTCTGCCTGGCCCTTTTCAATGAGCTTCTCAAATACTTTTTCAGCCTCTTCAAAATTACTGCTGCTGAAATAAAGCTTGCCCCGTATGCTTTCTACATCAGAATCCTCATACTGACGGCTGTCAAACCATGAGAGAAGATTTTCAACATCCTCCAGGCTGTCCTGTCTGTAAAAAAGAGACAGAGCTTTCTTATAAAACCCGGCAGCTTCCTCAACATCATCCTGTTCAGAACACTTACCCGCGTTATAAATATACAGAGGATTATCAGGATCATATTCCGAAGCTTTCATGTAATACTCAAGCGCTTCGCTGTAACGCCCCAGGAAATATGAAGCATGTCCGTTGAGATCCTGAAAAACAGGATTTTTGAAACAGTATTTTTTATTTTTATCGAGGAATTCAAGAAGATCCAGATATCTTCCCTGCTGGTAGAGAAGATTTCCCTTTTCAAGAATAATCATTTCATCGCCCGGATCATCACAAAGCGCCCTGTCAAAGCATTTCAGCGCATCATCATACATTCCCAGGTTAAGAAGGATTTCTCCATACAATGTGAAAAAAGAGGCAGGGAGATCGCTGTCCCCGGTACTCCTGATTATGTTTTCCATCCAGACTGCGGCTGTCTCAAATTTACCCCTCTCAAAGAGCGACTTTGCAAGGCTGTATTTCTGGTCTGTACTGATATCATTTTCATCAGAGTATGCTGATTCAACATCGAAACTGACCGAATTGACAAGAAAACGACTGAGACTGACTTCAGAAAGCTCTGAACTGTCATAATTCTGGCCGCAGAATGTAATATCCCCTTTCCCGATTACCTCATCATGCAGGGAACATACTTTTTCCCCGTTAACATGAAAATTGAAATATCCGCCAAGTCCGACAATTTTAATAAAAACCTCTTTATCAACATCTGTGCTTAAAGCGGTCCATTCAACCAGGGGCATGGGTTTGCCGTTGAAAACACAGTCAATCCTGAAATACCCCCTGTTTGAGACCAGGAAGTAATAATAGTTGAATTCACTCCCTTTTCTGAATATTACACCAGCTGATGTATATGCTCCTTCTGTTTCAAAACTGAAATCTGCTTCTGCAATGAAATCTGTGCAGCTGAAAAAGCGGCTTTCACACCAGGCGAAAAGGTTCTTTTTCAGGAAGCGGAGAGTCAGGTTGTGTTTGTGGATTTCTGTAATATAGGAACTGTTTCTTTCAGGAATAAACCTGCTTTTTTTAATTCGGGCAAATTTTTCCTCAGCCTTTTCCTCTACAGCAATGCCGGGCTCATAGTTGTTATTTTTCTTGAAAAACCAGAACATATCAGTTAGTAATTATTTCTCCAGATCATAGGATTATCCAATAATAAGCTATTCAATCTCTTTAGACAATTGCTTTATTCTGTCACGGAGCTCTGCAGCTTTTTCAAAGTCCTCAGATTCAACAGCAGCCAGAAGCTCTCTTTTCATACAATCGATTGAATCTGATTTACAGTAGCCCAGCTGTTTAAGAGCTGTTTCCAGGTAATTTATGGAACGGCTTTTTTCCATAAGAAAGATGGAAGAGTCAACTTCAGGCAGAGATTTCAGCGTAACAATCGCCGATTCCAGAATATCCCTGGCAAGTTCTTTTACATTTTTCTGAAGAGAAATCATTGCACGGGATATTGCATTCATTTTAACGATGAAAGGGCGGTACTGAAGAATACTGATTCTGAACTTATTGTCTGAGCTGTAGGTTTCAGTCAGATCACAGATTTTCAGATTATGCTCCGTATCTCTGACAACCCTCCCGAAATCGCTTATCTGGAAACAGAGAAGATAACGGTAATAAAACATCCTTGCTTCCTTATCAAGAAGCTCGAGATCTTTATCAGTAAGAATAAATTCTTTTTCCGAAACATCCAGCCTGTTCTGTATCTGATCCAGAACAGTATCAAACCCCATGTATTTGCTGCCGTCAGGCCTTCCTTCGAGGACAAATTCACTTATCCCCATCATTTCCCTGACCTGCATCACAGGATTTCCGCGGCTGTCATTTATTATCCTGATGTTTTTAGTGGAATCATATTTCCAATCATCAAGAAGCTTCCTTATACTCTGTGACAATTAAATTCACCCCATCTTTATCATCTCTTTCCGAAAACAATATCCTCTATATGAATTTATTGTTAATAAATCAAAAAGTAAAGTGATTTCTGTATATAGTTGTAAGTTCTTAACATTCTCTCAACTCATGCAGCCCGGCTGCTTATTGATGAATTGAGACCTTCTTTATATAATAATTTTATGGTTAAAGTAATATCATTAGGGGGCTCTATTGTTGCCCCGGAACAGGTTGATACAGCCTTTTTAAAAGAATTTCATTCACTGATAAAGAAATATCTTGAGGAAGATAAAAGCAGAAAACTCATCCTTGTAATTGGAGGAGGGGGACCTGCAAGAAGCTATCAGAAAGCATACAGGGAAATTGCCGATACACCATCCAGCGACAGGCAGGATTGGATCGGCATTGCAGCAACAAGGCTTAACGGAGAACTTCTCAAGTCTGTATTCGGTGAATTCTGTAAGAATGCTGTTGTTGCAGATCCTACAGCTGTAAAGGAATTCAATGACAGAATTCTTGTGGCTGCCGGATGGAAACCCGGATTCTCAACAGATTTCGATGCAGTTCTTCTCGCGGAAAAATTCAATGCGAAAACTGTAATCAATCTCTCAAACATTTCAAAGGTTTATTCTGAAGATCCTAAAATCAATCCATCGGCAGTTCCAATGGATAAGATGAACTGGGGAGAATTCAAAAAGCTTGTCGGTGAAGAATGGATACCAGGCAAAAATGTTCCGTTTGATCCTGTAGCAACAAAAAAAGCGGCTGAACTCGGCATGCAGGTTATTGTTGCAGGCGGCAGGGACATACAGAACCTTGATCTGATCCTTCAGGACAGACACGATGAGATTGAAGGGACTCTTATAGGTCCGGAATAGGAAACTCAGGAGATAGAATCTAAGACTCTTAAACTGCAGTAAATCCACGGTATTCAGCAGCCTGTATAATTTATTTTATGCAGGCTGTTTTGCATACAGGACGTATGCATGCCGGGCTGGCATGGACGCCCGTTAACGAGGCGAATGACAGGATGTCATTCCCGCAAGGGGACAGGTGTATACCGGGCTGGCATGGACGCCCGCAAACGAGGTATATGACAGGAGATCATCCACTTTCGCATGAACCGAAGGTATTGGAATGCCCCGGCAATACAGATGACACCGGGCAGACAGGGCCGCCTTTTTATACTGCGTACAAAACCAGATAGATATTCAGGTTTAGGAACAGGACGCCTGCCCTGAGACATGAATGATATACGGCACTGATGATTTAACACGAAGACCTGAGGAACACACAAATTCATACATTTAACTGTTTTTCAGAAAAAAACAGCAGATAATCAGCGATATTCGATGGATATTATATTCTTCAGTTAAGCATTTACCTGATAAATCCCTCTCTCCAGTGCCAGACAGTGTTTTTATCTGATCCCCCGGGAAAAGGCATTGCATTATTAAAATCAGGGATCCAGTCACTGCTGTCTTCAAGCTCCTGAATAAATCCGTTTTCAATACCATGGAAATCAAGAAGATCATATACCCTGTCGCTTTCTTCAGAGGAAACTGACCGTTCAGGATTTTCTCCGTTTTTTCCTGCGGCAGATGGGGAATACTGGAACATCAGGGAAAGGATTGCCCTGTCCATGAATTTCTCAGCATATATTTTAATGAATTTTTCAGTCGATTCAATATAGCCGGGCATTACAAGATGCCTTATTATTACCCCTCCCCTGATCATTTCACCGGTTTCAAATATGGAAAAATCTGTCTTTTTAAGACTGCACATAAGGGAGACTGCTTTGAAGACAGCCTCGGGATAATCAGGCGCATTAAAAAAACGGGAGGAAAATGATGCATCAGCCGTTTTATAATCCGGGAGAAACAGATCAACCTGGGAGGAAAGCCTCTCAACAGCCTCTTCAGTCTCATAACCAGAGCTGTTCCATAAAACAGGGATCACAAGCCCGTTCTTTTTAGCAGCTGAAAGAGCATCAACCACAGAGGGAATAAAATGTGTCCCTGTAACAAGGTTTATATTTTCCGCACCCCGCTCCTGAAGATTAAGGCATATTTCAGCAAACTCATCTGTTGAAACTGTTCTGCCCATGCTTTCCCTGCTTATCTGGGAATTCTGACAGAAGGAACACTTCAGGGTACATCCGGTAAAGAAAACAGTTCCTGATCCATTTTTTCCGGAGACAGGAGGTTCCTCGCCGCCGTGGAGAAGAGCGGCTGCTATATTTATTTCTGATGACTGACCGCAGTACCCCGTTTTACCGGCAGTTCTGTCTATACCGCATTTCCGGGGACATAATTTACATGACCTGTAATAAGCTGTTATATCTTTCACATGAAAATAATAGGGAAAATACAGGGATTTATCAAGAAAAGGAAATGCAGCAATTTTTTTACTCGGAATCTGAATGCATTTCAGCAATATCAAAACATGCAGCATGTTTAAATATTTTACATTTTGGCAGTTTGAAACAAAACGGCAAATCAAAGGATTCTATTCAGGCAGGAAATTCCTTTTCACACGTGATTATTAACAGATGCAAATCAACTAAAAACATGCAGGCAATTGACAAATCAGCAAGTATCGGGATATTTTAAATAAGCTTCTTAGCTGAACAGCAGATCAGAAGCTTTTATCTGTGCCGGCGTGGCGAAATTGGTAGACGCAGCAGACTCAAAATCTGCCGGGGGCAACCCTGTATCGGTTCAAGTCCGATCGCCGGTAATATTTTAACCTATTTAAAAAATAAATACTTTTTACTGTAATAATTATCCAAACATTTATTATTCAATTTCACAAAAAACATGCAAGAGTTTCAATAAAAGACTATTGCGGCTCAGCATTATCAGAAAATAAAAATAATCATCTCTTTCACAGAAAGAGACATCCTTTACTTACTGATTCTGTCTGCTATCTTCTTTGCCATAACATCATCTTTCCCAACAACCTTGCAGCCTACTGGAAAGACAAGAAATTTTCCCATCCTTATATAAACTATTCCAACAGGTATTCCAATTATAGTAAAAAAGGCGAATATTCCTGATATCAGATAGACAACAGCAGATACAATACCAACAGGGATCCAGATGATGTTGAGAATTATTCCTCCAACTCTTCTGACAGCTGAAACTTTATCCTTTATAAAGGTTTCCCGGACTATTGCCTTGCCATAGGGAAAAGCAGAGAGCCTTGAGAAGTTGAAGCATGCCTTACCAAGGGGAATACCTATTATTGTAATTGAAAACAGGATTGATAATACAAAAAAAACAAGGGCCTGCCACCATCCAAAAAATATAAACCAGATAATGTTGAATAATGAAACCATATCTACTCCTTTTTAAATATATTCAGAAATCAGTAATTATAATAAATATATTCCTGATCAATATTGTCCTCAATTTTTATTTTATTCAGCAGTGTTTCCGTAAAGCCGCCAAGGGGGTAGCCAGATATGTCATCAAGCGAAACCCATACATATTCCTGGGCTTCATCATTTAAAACAACTTCATTGGAGCTGGTTCTGCATGTATAATCCATGAAAATAAAATGCCTGTCAGAATAATATTCGTTACTGTAGAAGCATTCCTTTAATCCGACAGGTTTTATATCGTAAATAGACAGCCCAGTTTCTTCAAGAATCTCTCTCCTGAGAGCATCTTCCATCTTTTCCAGGTGTTCAACATGACCGCCTGGGATTACATATTTATCATCCCATTTATGGGATTTGCAGAGCAATATTTTATTATCTGTATTGAAGATTACAGCACTTACTGTCAATTCCGGGTATTTCATAATCAAATCATAACTTGTAACCTGATCCGAAGCAATATTACGAATGAGATCATTATTTTATTTCAAAGACTTTCTGTTCTTTCGTTTTTAAAAACCCAACTGATGCATAAAAACTATGTGTATTCACCCGGTTGCTGTTACACCGCACACGGGTTTTATTTTCTTGTCTACTCGTATATTTCAAGATAAAATCATATATTAGTAATGAACAGAACCATTATCAGATACAGATTAATTGAAATGTCTATCCCGTCATTGTTATTATATATTCTAATTCTTGCTTCATGCGCTCATGTAATTGTTCTGGATGTGGTCCCTCACGATGCGGATATAAAAATAAATAACAGAGAATATATCAGCAAAGAAGAATTCAAAACAAAAGAAAGAAACATATATGTATCTATAAACAAAGATGGATACATACCGGTAGAAACGGAACTTGCAAATATATCGGGGAAGAACAATGTATATAATTTCAGACTGGAGAAAATCAAATATCCCCTGCACATAAAAATGCTTTCACAGAACACCGAAGCGCATCTCCTGCTGAACTGTAACGGGAAGAACATAAAAGGGAGTGAAATTAACCAGACAATAGAAAACGGGAATTACAGCTTATTCCTTATCAGCAATAATGAAAGACTTTCAATTCCAGTCACAGTGGATCAGAAAATCTCCATGCTGATAAGGGATCCAGAAATACGAAACAATATCAGGAATATTGAGCTTACGCCTGAAGGTCTTTACACGTGCGGAAGTCAGCCGAAACAGGTAAACATATCGCCGGACAGCAGTTGTGCCTATATTACTTTATTGAATGGTACAGGTTTTCAGATTTTTGATATAAAAAGGAAAAAAATAATTAATACAATATCTCCGGGAACTGACGGGAAAAAGAAAGGTTTTGTAGAAGGATGTTTTATCCCTGATTTAAACACCTACCTTGTTTCCCAGATGACAACAGGGAAGGTATATGAATATGATGTAAGCAACTGCAGGAAACCGGAACTTCGAAGAGTACTGAATACGAGAGGAAAATGGAGCAAGGTTGTTGCCTACAACGATGAACTGGGAATAATAGCTGTATCCAACTGGCTCAGTAATACAATTTCCCTGATAAGTTATGAAAGCGGAAAAATTTTAAAACAGATAGATGAAATATCTGTACCGCGGGGTATAATTTTTTCCGGCAAAGGTGATTTCTTCTATGCGGCATCATACAATGATGGAACTGTAACAAAATACAGGACAAAAGACTGGAAAAAGATTACAGAAATAAAAATTGAGGATTCCGCAATGCGGCACCTTGCCCTTACACAGGATGATTCAACGTTGTATGCAAGCGCCATGGGTATCGGAAAAATATACAGGATTGATACAAAAAGTTTCAAGGTTACAAAATCATTTTCAGGATTCACCAATCCAAATACAATAAAACTGACACCTGATAATAAATACCTGGCTGTCTCGTCCCGGGGGAAAAACAATCCTGAGGGCTATCTCTTTAAAAGCAAAGAACCGGGATTTGTGACATTACTTGATCTGCATGGCAAAAACAAAAAATGT
The DNA here is from genome assembly GCA_963662265.2 of Spirochaetia bacterium. Classification (GTDB taxonomy): domain Bacteria; phylum Spirochaetota; class Spirochaetia; order CADAEX01; family CADAEX01. The sequence goes on from CAXXHA010000010.1 coordinate 274,904, forward strand.
GTAATTAAAGGGGGATTGCAGCCGACAGGCCTTGATATATCACCTGATGGCTCTTTCTTTATTTTCTCAAACTTTCAGGATGATACAATAGAAATATACAGGTTCAGAGAATATCCATAATCTGTCTTAATATTTTAAGGATATAAGGAACAGCAGGTAATGTGCTTTACCTGCTGTTATATATTGTTAATCAATTTTGAAAAAGTCTATAACTCTTATCAGTTCCTTTGCTTCATTGGTAAGCTCTCCCGATGTGCCGGAAAGTTCTTCAGAGGCTGCCGCATTCTGCTGAATAACATTATCAAGTTCAATGAGAGCCCTGTTAATCTGTTCAACTCCTGTTGTCTGCTCTCCGCTTGCAGAGCTTATTTCCTGTACAAGCTCTGAAGTCTTTTCTATTTCAGGAACAAGTGCCATCAGAAGATCGCTGCTTTCCTTTGCTGTTCCCATTGTCTGGGTTGAAAGCTCTGTTATCTCACTTGCAGCTACCTGGCTTCTTTCAGCAAGCTTCCTGACTTCAGATGCAACAACAGCAAACCCCTTACCGTGCTCCCCGGCTCTTGCAGCTTCTATAGCGGCATTGAGGGCAAGCATGTTTGTCTGCCTGGCAATATCTTCAATAATTGAAATCTTCTCAACTATATCCTGCATTGCTTCAAGAGACTTTCCAAGCTGAGTTGCGTTACCAGCCGCATCAACCGCAACTTTCTTGGCTATATCGCCTGTTGTCCTGGAATTGTCCGCATTCTGCTTAATCGAAGCATTCATCTCTTCCATTGAAGCTGATACCTCTTCAGAGGAGGATGCCTGCTCAGAGGCTCCTGTTGCTATCTGCTGAGAGGAACCGTTTATCTGTTCACTGCTTGTGGAAAGCCTTTCTCCCGCCTCTTTTATCCGGCTTACTATACTTCTGAGAGAATCAAGCATGGTATTGAGAGATCTTCCCAGTTCCCCGAACTCATCCTTCTTCCTGAGGAATTCCTCAGGCGGATCAAAGGTAAGGTCTCCGTTTGCAATGTGAGAAGCAAGAGATACTGCATCGCCGATAGGCTTTATTGTCCTGCTTATGAAAAAGAAAATCAGGACTGATACTACTGCCAGTATGATTAGGCTGACAATAATAAACTGTGCAAGCTGCTGTCTTACAGGGGCCATGATCCGGTCTTTGTTTACAACAAGAAATACCGGCCATCCAGTCTGCTCAATTACTTCAGGGAATATAATATAGTTTTTGCCGTCATCTCCATGATATTCAATTGTCTCCCTGCTACCCGCTTTAACACCTTCAAAAGCACTCTTCAGTTCATCAGGAAAGACATCGCTTTCAAGTATATTGCCTTTAAGAATAAGTTCCTTATCCGGGTGGGCAATTACTGTACCGTCTGTATCTACAAGGTATGCAAAACTGTCATCATGAAGCTTCAATGAATCCACAAGCTGGAGGATTATGTCTATGGACAGGTCAATTGCGGTCACACCGAGAAGTATCCCGTTGTCCCTTACAGGAGTAATCGGGCTGACAACAACTGTCCCGGTAATCCCGTCAATATAGGGACTTGTAATTGATGTATAATCCTTTTCTATTGCTCCGGAATACCATGGCCTGTTTCTGAGAAAATAATACCTGTCTCCGGCATAATCCTCAGGATCAGCAATAAAGTCCTGAGTCTTTTCAAAACCGACATATGTGAGCATGATGGAATCGTCACTCTTCTTTATATTCCGGAATGTTTCAACCGCGTTATAATAAAGTCCCATTATTTCAGGATCCCTCTCCATATCAGGGGTGGCAACTTTAATTGTTGATGCAAGCTTCTTGATATGATCCGGAAGAGAATCATATTCAGTATCTATCGGGGATTCATAGAAATACTCTCTGTATTCCTTCTTTCTCATCAGATCAATTATCCATTGATTTTTAGACATGCTGTCCGGTATTGCCATCTTCCTGGCAAGAAACCCTTCAACATTATTTACAGTTGCCTCAAGTGTTGCAGATGCCTCACTGAATGTGGATTCAAGGAGAGTTTTGCTGAAATTCGTGAAAGTGATATACCCGTTCACAACAAAAAGGAAAATTACAGTCAAAAGAACAATAAATGTTATTTTAAGTTTCAGTGAATTTAAATTGATCTTCATGTTAAACCTCTCATGTTATTTCTATTCTGATTCCAGCAAAAATAAATTGAACAAACAGCCTGAAGCATCAAATTCCGGTAAATAACTTAAAATAATTTTTTTCCTTTTTTAATTGATTATTTAAAAATGAAATCAGAATTAATATTATATAATAATGATAACTCACGGTGGGAACAAAAACAAATACAATATTCAGATTTTTATATTAACGGTTTTTTTTCAGAAACCTTTCCGCTCCATTTTTCCCCAGCCGGAAACATTTCTCAGGCTGCTGATATATCCCTTGAGCCGGACAAGACCCAGCACCTGCCTGAAACCGAAATTCTCAAGGAAAGCATAGAAAACAAGGATTATCTTATCAGAAATGCTGTAATACCTGGCCCTGTATTCCGCAATAAACAATGAACAGAGAGAAACAAAAATTCCAAGAAGAACAGAAGCTGAGAATATTACAGCAATGGATGGAAGCTGAAGAGAATCTGAAAGAACAGCAATAAGGAAAACTGCAGCCCCCTGCACTTCAAACCAAGGTCCCATCATTTCAAAGAAGAAGAAGTACGGGAATGCAATAACACCAGCAGCCCCGTATGAGCGGTTGAAAAACATCTTGAAATGATAGCTCATTATATCAATAAGACCGCGCTGCCACCTGTCACGCTGACGTACCAGCACTTTCCAGCTTTCAGGAACTTCTGTCCAGCAGTTTGCATTGTAAATATATTTAATATCATAATCCCTTTTCTGCTCATTCAGCATCCTGGTTATCCGGACAACAAGCTCCATATCCTCGCCCACTGTATCTTTTTCAAAAAACTCACTGCCGGTAAGATATCCATGGACATCTATTACCCTGTTTCTCTTAAAAACACCGAAAGCACCGGATATTATAAGCAGTGCAATTTCAGACCAGCCAACTCTTCCTGCCATGAAAGACCTTATATATTCTACAGTCTGAAATTTGACAAGAGGGGATTTCCCAAGCCTTATCCTGCTTATGAATCCGTTTTCCACAGTGCAACCGTTTACCGGGAATATATTGCCGCCTGCCGCAACAACCTCTTTGTCAGAATCGAGGAAGCTGCCCATTATTCTTAACAGGGCATCCCGTTCAAGGAGTGAATCTGAATCTATACCGACAAAATATTCACCGGAGGCAGCATTGATACCGCAGTTAAGGGAATCCGCTTTTCCCCCGTTGATTTTATCAACAAGCAGAAGTTCAGGATATTTTTTCCCCTTGTAAAGTGCCCTGATACCCCTGGTTTTCAGGGATTCCATCACAGCAATATCTGTTTTTTCAAGTTCAAAATAATCTATCACTTTTTTAAGCGTGTTGTCTTTCGAACCGTCATTGACAACAATAAGCTCATATTCGGGATACCTGAGATTCAGAAGAGAGTTAATACTTTCTATAATTGTATTCTCCTCGTTGAAAGCAGGAGCTATTATTGAAAGGGAGGGAAGTATGTTTTCCCTGAAAAGAAAGGAAAGCTGTTTTAGTTCCTGGTACCGGGCCTGTTTTACAACCCCTTTGAATGAGAATAAGAGCACTATGAGATATATACTGTTAAGAGATACTGAATACACAGCAAACAGCCAGCTGAAAAAAGCAGAATAATTCCGAAAATGGAATTCAAAAGGATAACGCCCCTCCCAGAAATGGTGAAAGATCATATACAGAATTGGAGTTGTTACAAATGTAAGAATCAGGGCTGTATAAAGGAATTTCAGGCGGCTCTCTTCTCTGCTCTTTTTCTTCCTCTCCTTGAAATTTCTCCGCTTGAGTCCGGCCTTTATAATGAGTCTTTCATCGAGATAAAACTCAAAATCCCGTTTCAGTTCAGGGTTGTCAACACTGTTGAGTACTGAAATTATCTCATCCTCAAGCTCCCGGTTGCTGTTCTTGTTCATAAAATTAATAAGACTGCTGACTTTTTTTCTGTAGACAAGTTTCTTGACAATAATATCTATCCTGCTTTTATCAACAGCAAGAAGAGATTCAAGAACATACTCAAGCCGGTTTGATATTACATCAAGCAGCCCTTCTGAAATTTCCTCACTGATATCATTGAAAAAATACTCTGTTATGACTTTAAAATACTGGGGAGATTTCTTGATAATATTGGAAAGCGCAACAACTGCGTTTTCCTGGACACAGCAGTCGGAAAGATATTTTATCAGAACTCCAACATTTTTCAGGTCCGGTTTTTCTGAAAGAGACTCGACAGCAAGCTTCCTGATTTCAAGATCGCTGTTATCCAGGTAGTTGTTAATATCTATAGCGGAAATATATTTTCTTGTAGCAGTTTCAAAAGCCATTCGTGATACGTGAATATCATCGGAATTTATTTTTTCAATAACATAATCTTCAAAAAGGAATGAAGGATAATACGACGCGTAACTCAAAAGAAGAAACTGGATTTCCTTTTCAGGCCTGTTTTTAAGGATTTCAAAATAATCAAGAAACCCGTCTTCAAAACCTGAAATAACACTTCGTATTTTTTCCTGCATCTTTTCAGGGACATCTCTGAGACTGTCAATAATCGAGGGGATAACTGCAGAGTCTTTCTGTTCGACAAGAGAATTAATAATGTAAAGCTTGCGGGCACTGCTTTTTTCCCTGAGAAGGGACAGCATGAGGGCATTTACAGCTTTTGGAGATTTTACATATCCAAGGCATACAGCTGCATAAGTTTTCCTGTAGCCCCGGCCCCGCATCAGCATCTTGAGAAGCCTGTTGACTATCCCCCATTTTTCAAGCAATTCAGATATTTCAACTTCAACACCGGAAGGAAAATCAACTGACTGCTTAAGCTCCATATATTCCTTCAGAATAATTTTCCAGTTTTGTTTCCTTAATATTAATCCGGTATCCCTGTTGTTTATTTTTCCGCTGAAATATTCCCTTATACTGCTTCTTTTCTTCATATTCAGTCTCTTTGAAACAAAGAGAATTACAAGCATCAGGACAGCGGCCGCATCAAGAAATAAAACTGTAAAAAAAATCAGGTATAACTGGGACAAAACTAATCCGCCTCTTTCCTTGAAAGATTTTCCAGCAGTCCGGAGACTTCTGTTATGGAATAAGGCTTTCTGAAATAATAGAGGATATTAAGCTTAATTGCTTTTTCTATATATTCCTCATTTTTCTTGTGTGATGTAAAAATAAAAGGAATATTATTCAAAGTGGAATCTGACAGCATACTCTCCTTGATTGCAAAACCGTTTATGCCGGGAACCATTGTTTCACAGATAATTGCAAGAGGCCTTGTCTTTTTTATGAAGCGAATAGCATCATTGCCGTTATTAAGAATCCTGCTGTTGAATCCCATTTCCCTGAGCCGCCCGGTAAGAAGTTCAACATATTTCACATCAGGATCAATAATAACCACAGGGTCAGTCAGCCTGGTAAATTCACCGCTTTCCTCTGATTTATCACAGAGTGTATTGCCTCCCCCTTTTTTTGCTGTGTGAATTCTGGAATAACCTGTATCAATAATCTTGTTTATTATCTCTTCGGGAGGCATTGTATCGTTGAAATATTCATGCATATAAATTATTCCGATTGAAGATGTAATTTCTTCAAGGAATGAAGTTGATTCAGCAATCTCCCGCCTGATATGGTCGGCTGTTTCAAGAGCAAACTGGACTGTACAGTCGGGAATATAATAAGCGAAGGCTGCGCTCCCCAGCTTGAAAAGGTAATGGGTTACCCTGCTGTAATCTGCAGATATGAAATTCTTTATAAGGAATGAAACACCTCGCAGCGCTTCATCGCCCCCTTCCCTCCCGTGACGGGCATTAATATCCATGATGTTATCAACACCGATAAAAAAAACAGCACTGTTTGTTTCTGTTTCAAGAGCTCCGGTAATTTCCTTTACCATATAGTTCCTGAAAAACATCTCATTCCTGAGACCGGTAACAGGGCATTTGGTAAGAGAGTCTTCTGTTTCCTCCAGCTCTCTCCTCATCCTGTTTTTTGTACCGTGAAGACGGACAGCTTCTTTATCAAGTGCAACATCTTTCGATTTCAGGTTAATCAGTATCCTTTTAAATGCTGCCGGATACCTGATTGAATACTGCCTCGAAAATTTCCTTACAAGGGTTTCAATCATACTCAGATATTCCATCCCCTTGCTGTCGAGAATTACCTGGAAAAGCTTTTCCCATAAAGACTCGCCGTCAATTTTCAAGCTTATATCTGAAAGGGATGAAGTTTCTGAACTTATATTTTTTTTACTGCCTGTGCTGATTATGCGGCATTTAGAATTTATATGAATACCGCCGCTTTCAAGCATGGCATCAATCTCATCAAATCCGTACAGAGAGACAAGCCGCTCTATAACCTCTTCACAGAGAGTTATATAATCCTGCGAGCCGTCAAATTTCATCCGCTCAACATTTTTAAAGCTTCCGCATTCAATTCTGCTTATTTTATTATAAAAAAATGAAAAATCATTTTTTATGATCCCGCCTCTTGCCGGCGCTATCATGTCAACTTTAAGCTGCTTGATTTTTTCGACTGCGGAATTTACAAGATCTGTATTTGAAAAAAAATGCTCATGATAACTCTTCATCATTCCGTAATTTTCTTTTTCCATGTACAGATTATTCTCAAAGGAAAAGCTGCTGAACATGGAGGAGGAAAAAAGGATTTTCTGCTTTACCAGGTAAAGATGAATCTCTTCAGGGGAATAAAGGTTTGAAGCAGGAAGAAAAAGCAGTTTCTCCCTGTTGGCAGTATCATATTCCCACCTGTTTTCATTAATCACAAAAAAGTCGCATTCTGGATAGCATTTTGATAATGTATTGTACCCTCTCCAGTGAAGTGCAACTTCTGCTTTTTTCACTTCGTTCAAAAAGAGAGGAAGAGAGGAACTCATGTCAGGGGATACTGTTGTAAGAACAATTAAAGATATTTTCTGTATATCAGTCAGGGATTCAATACTGTCTCTGACAGATTCAAAGCTGCTGTAGGGGCCGGGATTTATAAGAATGAACTCTTTTCCGCATTCAACAAGAAAAATATTGGGAACAAGACTTTCACTACTCCCGTTATTCACCCCGATCCTGTAGACTGAATCGGAAATTCTGAAAACAGCTTTATTCAAAAGAATACTCCTGGTATTGGTAAGAACCTGCTGAAATCACTTTTTTTATGGAATATACCGAGGTCCGCTTAAATTATCGGTGTCAACGTGTCTCATTATTATAAATTCTGACTCTTCTGCCCTTTATTTCCGCTTTATAGCCGGGAATTACCCCGTTTACATCAGAAACAGCAATCTCTGAATTTTCAAATCCCGAGACAATAAATCCGGCAGAATGATCAAAATCATCATTATCAATTTTTATTGTAATTTTTCCGGCTGCTTCAAGAATTCTGAATTCGAGATGAGATCTCTTACGCCAGAATTCCCCGAATTCTGTCAGGTTTCCCATCCACCCGTCCTGTTTATCTACATATTTCATCAGCCTTTCCTGGGCAACAAGCTTGTGGTTACTGTCCCTTGTATCGGAAGGATGCACTAAAAGAACAGTTACAGCAGAGTTGTCGCTGTTCAGTTTTACAACACGCTTCCAGACAGTCACAGCCTTATCAACCGTATCAGGTGTAAGATAACCAAGAGAATCATCAAGAGTGACAGGTATTTCAATGATATCTGTCTCGGGAGATCCCGGCTGTCTCTCCCTGAACGCATAGTAGGGAAAAGAGGTGAGTACATCGTTTGATGAAAAAGTAGAATCATAGAGATACCCGTATTCCTCAAGAACCTTTATAAGTGAGCTGTGGTATTCAAGGTCTCCTGCCCTGAAGCTTATTGTATCCTGCCCCGAAATATCCCTGTCCAGGAGCTCCTTGCTAACCGCGACCTCTCCCCGCAGGGTTTTTCTCTTCAGAGGATCATATGTGGCAAAGGTGACATCTTTTTCACCCATTTCCGCCTTCGAAAGCTTTTTGTAGTGGGAGACAGTGTGTGACCCGATATCCCATCCCATCTTTTTCAGTTTCCTGATAGCATCAACATTTTCCCCAATATTGTAATAATCAATATCAAGGTAATCGGTAAAATACTTTGTATTTTCAAAGAAAGTACTTGTTACTCCATATTTTTTTTCTAGCGCGGCATATTTAAGAGAATCGACAAACGAGGTCTGTGCATCGACATCATGGCTCAGAACCAGTACCGGATTTTTAAGATGAGGAGTTGTTCCGATTATCAGACTTTTTCTGCTGTAGTTCTGGTAGAGGGCCTTCATTATAAGCATTATCGCATCGGCGGAAGGTTCAAAGGAATTAACATATTTCCTCTGCGCCTCAAAATCATCCCCCACCTGGGGAAGCATTATTGCCTCAACAAAAGAAAGCCCCAGTAGATATGCAGTACCCCTTCCATAGATGTTTTTTATAAAAGCAGCTGATTTATCGCTGAATTCGCCAAGCACATCTGAATAACCGTCAGCTTCATAGCCGTGGGACCATATCACCTCTTCATAAAATCTGTCCTCGCCGTTCCCGAGAGATATTGTCTTTTCCGCTTCATGGTCAATATATTCAAACACAGGATCCCTGCCTTTGAAAGAAAGCCGGTACCTCTTTTTCGATGGTAAATAGTTTTTCACTCCGAACAGGGGATAAAGTCTCCTGGAAATCTGCCCTGCCGCAAAAAGAGTTCCCCCCCCTTCGACATAATCGTAGATAGTATTTATTATTTCTGATTTAATATTCTTTTCAATGAGCGGCCCTGAAACATATGCAACATCATAATCAAAAATATCCTCAATATCTTCAAGAATTCTGTATGGTATCCCCTGAATATCAAAAATCCTTCTCATTGCTGTAAATTCGGCAGAATAACCCTTTAATGTACCGGGTTTGTAAAGTGCGGCTTTTACCGATTCTGTTACATCTTTTTCACAGTATGCTGCAGCAGATATGAACAGAAGGAAGAGAACTGTAAAATTTCTTACTTTCATAAAGTCTCTCCATATTAATTTTTATTCACTCCAGAATAATTTATCAGGATCGCTGTAAAGCTCACACGCTATGATAAACCAGGCAGTTCCGGCAACAGAGGGATAATCACTGAAAAGATACGGGAGATTAACAGAAGAATAAACAAGTCCGCCGTCCACCGACATTTCTGTCATGTTCCTTATGATCTCGAGTCCTTTTTCAGGGCTTCCCCCCCTTATCCATGCGGCAGCTGCGCCAAGCGAACCTTCAGACCATACAACATTTATATCATCCCATTCTGTGTTTTCAGAACCGTCAAACTGGTGCCTGTTTAGAGCCTTGTTCTCATAAACCGGTTCATTATAATAGGGGCCATACCCTTTATAACCGTTCCCTTCTGTCATGAAATTCCGGTCCATAGTCTCCAGAGCTGTCCTGGTTTTTCCTTTAGCCCCTATGCTTTCAAGAAACAGAGCGCCCCAGGAAGCGCCGTCCAGCGGAAGTGCGGTATCTCTTTTACCGTCTATTTTAATCCCCCGAATAAACTGGCCGGAGCTGTTATCCCAGAATGCTTTAAGAATTGATTTTTTCAGCAGCTCTCCCCTGTTGAGAAAAAAACCTGTCGCCTGTTACAAGGTAGAGGCTCTTCAGGAGAAAATAGATATCAATGTTATGTTCGACACTTACCCATCCGACAGGATCATAGTTGTAAACCTCTTCAATACTTTCTTTCTCGTTTGAATATTCTACCTTGTAAGTTCCCCTCCCTCCTGTGACAAGGCCGTAGCGGGAATCATTTTTTTCACGCACCTGGTTTTCAAGGAGGTATTTAGCAATTCTTTCAGAAGCCTCTGTATACCGCCTGCCTGCTATGTCATCTTTATAGAAACGGCTCTCCTCTGTATTCCTGACAGAGACATAATGGGAAAGAGCATAACCTGCCCAGGCAAGGGCACCGCTTCTGATCATTGCCCCCTCATGATCGTTTTCATCAGGCCAGCTGTTATGTGTATTATACGAAAACCAGAGACTTCCGTTTTCCCGGACCAATCGTGAAAGGGAATTAAGTATTGATTCAGCTTCCCTGTATTTTCCCGCCATTGTAAAAGCGATTGCAGCAACAGCATTGTCATATGCAAAAGACCTTCTTGCCAGGTAGCGGTATGCGGGATCGTTTTCAGGTATTTTATAGCTGAGAATAAGTTTTCTCCTGTCGGGAGATGGATTTTCAACAACAGAATTTGGCACTATCTGTCTTTTAAGCCATCTCAGGGATTCTTCATATGCATTGTTGAGATCTGTATTTTCCGGCTTGTTGAAGGGGGAATCAGCAGAAACAGGGACAACAGCTGCTGAAATAAGTAAAATAAAATACAATAATCTGTTTTTCATAAAATACCTTACCGATAATTTGATAACTTAATTATTATATATTAAAAATAATAATAAACAGTTTTTTTTCAAGAAAATGAGGTTGCAATGAAAAAATTCACTTTTTTATTATTCATATTATTATTCTCGATAATTTTTCCGCTCTTTTCACAGAATATTTATGAAAACAGGGATGTGGACAAGCTTGTGGAACGGGGAATAAAGTATGAAAGAGATAATAATCTGTATGAAGCAATAAAGACATACAGACAGGTACTTCAGCTGGATGATAAAAATTTCCTTGCTCTTATCAGGCTTGCGAAGCTTCTGAGCTGGACAGAACAGACAGAGGAAGCTCTCTCAATACTGAACCGCCTGGAAAAGGAATATCCTGGCAACAGTGAAACGTATTTCAGGAAAGCCCAGGTTCTCAGCTGGCAGAAAAAACTATGATGAATCAATAAATTATTACAACAAATTCCTAGAAATGGAACCTGGAGATCTTGATGCAACAATGGGGCTGGGGAGGGTTTATTTCTGGTCAAAGAAATACAGGAAAGCGATAGACTACTTTAACCTTGCAATAGAAAACAACTACAGCGTAACAGAAGCCCGGCTGAATCTTGCAAAGATATATTTCAACATGAATGAATCGGTAAAAGCTGAAGAAATACTGCTTATTATCCTGGAGGAGGATCCTGATAATCCCGAGGCAAAAGAACTTTACGCAACCCTTCCCCAGTTCATGAAATTCGAAGCTTCCCCATCTATTTTAAAAATGGATTTTTACGAAGGGGGAGATTTCGGCCTTAAACTGTCTCCTTTTCTCAATTACAGGCTGAACAAGATGTGGGACCTGCGTGTAAAATATGATTTTCTTTCTGCTGACAGCAAATCAGACAGTATATTCTCTGCTGGAGCCACATTTAAAGGGGTTAAAAACCTTGCACTTGCTGCAGATATATCAGCGGCTGTCAATCCTGAACTGACTGAAGCCTTCAAGATTGCGGGGCAGGCCAACTACAGTATAAACAGAAATATCGGAGCAGGAATGGTTGTAGAGCATCTTGCATTCAAGGATATAAACAATCCTGTACAGAGCAATGAGAACCTCACAATTCTTAAACCATCTTTCAGTTATTATTTTACAGATATAAGCTACACAACAATCCAGTATATTCAGTATCTTTACGGATCAGGATTCAGCACATCTGCTGTAAGCCTCAATATTACACTGGAATACTATAATAAAAATGCCCTCAGCTTTGCGGTAACATATGGCGGAGACTATGAATCAATGGATGAAGACAGGGAGCTTTTTGAAGCGGGGGGTGGCATTTCCTATCTCTTCAACAACAATTTCCAGCTGGGATTAGGATTTACACATATTGAATCTGAATACAGCACAACAAATCAGGTTATTATATCGCCTGTAATAAGGTGGTAGGTAAATATATTATTCTGTAAAAAAGCTGATAAACCACTTCTGGAACAGGTTATCAGCTTTTTTTATATCCGGAAAACAACAGCTCTTCATGATAATTTCTCATGTATAGGATGATATTAAATATACCATTATTTTCCGGCAGTGTTTTAATCCTCTTGACTAAAAAGGGGTGAATAATTATAAACTCACCCTATGAGCGGAAAAATCAGAGACTTTGCAGAAAAAATACTCGGTATCAGCCACGATATTCTTAAAAGAAGGACTGTTCACATAAAATTCATTGTCACTCCCGGAAAAGTTGTTTTTGATCCCGAACTGTTTGTTAAATTCGAGGAAACTTACGGTGAGGGAAGCCTCTACCACAAGGATATTGCTGATGCAAATAATGTTCAGAGAGGAGCAGTCGCAGGCGGGGCCTATGTCTCTGTATCTCATGACAATGTTAAAATTACCGGATACAGCCAGGATTTCGGGTACATAACCGGCTATGAGGATCTTGTAGAAAACTACTTCAGAAACTATTTCGACTGTCCTGTTGAATTTGAATCAGCATAGCTGAATCATGAAAGGATTTCAGGCATGGAATTTCTTCCCACTTCAGTAAAATAAATAGAATAAAACTCTTTTAATTTTTTAATAATTCAAACCCGGCAACTATACTGTTCCGGAACGGATTTACTATCTCAATACTATTCAAGAGCAACTGTTTCAGCAAAAATCTGCTCAAGATCTCCTGAGATCTCGGTAAAGACTTTATAGACATCCGGATCAAAATGTGAAGGATCTGTCCTTCCGTCCCCTTCGGTAATTATCCGGAAAGCAGTCTCATGATCAAAACTCTTTTTATAGGGCCTTTCACTCCTCAATGCATCATACTGATCCGCAATCATTACAATTCGGCTTTCAATAGGGATAGAATCTCCTGAAAGACCATTCGGATACCCTCCGCCGCAGTATTTTTCATGATGAGAGAGGGCAATTCTTCCCGCCATCTGTAGCTGGGGGGAAGTGGATTCCTTGAGTATTTTATATCCTATAGTTGTATGTTCCTTCATCAGCTGGAATTCAGCATCTGTAAGAGGACCGTTTTTCAGAAGAATGCTGTCAGGAATTCCGACCTTTCCTATATCATGCATCATGCCTGCAAGCTTGATAGTATCAATAAAATTCCTGTCCATCCCGAGTTTTTCAGCAATTCTGGCTGATATGTTGCCGATTCTTAAAATATGAGCGCCTGTATCTGAATCCCTGTACTCAGAGACAGAAACCAGCCTCATAATTGTTTCAGTATTTGCAAGTTTAAGCTCTTCATATGCCTTGAAAAGCTCCCTGTCCTGTTCCTCGACACGCTGCTCAAGAGTTATTTTATAGTTTTCCTCTATCTTGAGCAGTTCTATAAAACGGAGAGCCTTATGAACAGATTTTTTCAGGATAACAAAATCTATAGGCTTGATAAGTATATCAAAAGCATCTTTCTTAACTGCCTCAAAAGCAATTTCTATATCAGGAAAACCGGTGATAAGTATCACTGGTTTATTTATATCCTTTTCATGTATTTTGTTGAGAAGTTCAATCCCTCCCATTACCGGCATTTTTATATCAGTTATAACAAGATCAGCATCATTGCCGTCCAGGTATTCAAGTCCTTCAAGGCCATTAGATTTTTCTACAACATCATAACCTACTGTCTCCAGGAGTCTTGCTATACTTCCCCGAATAAATTCATTGTCATCAATAATGAGAATTTTCTTCTTATCTGCATTCTGCTCCATCAAATCCCCCGGTCCATATTAATAATATTATAGTTTATTTAATTTTGCATGTAAAAATTTATTTATACCATTTTTTTTAATCTTGATCCAACACAGGCAGATTCTGCCTGATCCCTTTCCGCATTTTGCAATTATTAAAATTCCGGCAGACAACAGGTTATGAATATGTTAAATCTGTGATATAAAAGTTCTGGGAATAATATGGAAATTGCTGAAGGAGTATTATAAATGGAAAATCTCAATCAGATACTTATAGATGGTGTTGAAGCAACAAATAACAATGATTTTGACAGGGCGGAAGAGATCTTCAGGGAAGCTCTGAAAAATTATCCGGACAATCACATAGTCCTGTATAATCTTGGAATAGTAATGCTGAAGACTGAAAAATTCTCTGATGCGGCTGAAATATTTGAAGAAGCTCTCAAATTTAAAAACACGGATCCTGATATCTGGACAGATGCCGGATTTGCATATCAGGAAATGGGCAATACAGAAAAGGCGCTGTCCTGTTATGAAAAAGCACTCGAAACAGCAGAAGACAAATCTGTAATTCTCAATAATATAGGAACTGTTTATTTTTCTCAGGAGAATTATAAAGAGGCAAAAAAATATTTCAGCCAGGCTCTAAGGGAAAACAGGGAATATACACAGGCAAGACAGAATCTCGCGCTTACAAACACTTTTCTTGATGTAATCTCCTGATTTATTTAAAGGAAAAATTCACTCCCCTCTACAGCAAGTGAAAACTCCATTTTCCGGTGGATATCTGCATATTTGTTTCTGTAGAAATCTATAAGAAAATCCAGCTCCTCATCTGTCCGTTCAGGGTCATGGTGTGTAAGAAGGAGTTTTTTTACTCCCGCACTGTAGCTCTTTTCTATTGCAAACTCAAAGCTAGAATGCCCCCAGCCAAGCTTGTCCTTTTCCATTTCATCCTTTGTGTACTGCGAATCATAAACAAGAATATCGGCGCCTGAGAAAAACTCTACAAGCTTCCTGTTCTCTTCGGCAGCTGCTGCTTCACCCTCTTCGGCTGCAGCACTGTCATAATCAGGATCATCAGGATCGGTTGGAAATACATTTCTGAAAGGCTCTGAATCTGTGGCAATACAGAAACATTTACCGCCGCATTCTATTCTGTACCCGAGACAGAGTACAGGATGGTTGAGATATTTTGTAGTTATTTTAATTCCGTCCCTGAGGTAAAAAGATGTTTCTCTAAGGGGGTTATATTCCATTTCTGCAGAAAGTTCACTTTTTATAACAGGAAAATACCTGTACTGAAACTGGCTGCCTATGATTTCTTCGATACCGCCCTCTTCATATGTTACAGGTCCGTAAAACCTGAGCTTTGTCGAGGGAATATATATAGGCGTAAAAAAAGGAAACCCGAGAATATGGTCCCAGTGTGTATGTGTAATGAGAAAATCAAGATCAATATTTTTTCCCGGGAGATATTTTTTTACAAGATAGTTTCCGAGAAGTCTCAAACCTGACCCACCATCAATAATTATTTCGCAGCCGCCGTCCTCAGGATCAATTTCAAGACATGTTGTATTTCCGCCATATTTCATTGTATCGGCGCCGGGACTCGGTATAGAGCCCCGCACTCCCCAGAGTTTTATTCGCATAGACTATTCCTCAGTTTTTAATTTCAAGAAATATCCTGGCCTTGTCCATCTCCTCTTTTACATAGTCATTTATTTTTTCAGGATATGTTTCATCAACTCCGGCTTCCTTATAAACAGAGGCAATCGGAACATCCGGACATCTGTTTCCGGAATAATAACAGCCGAAAAGATTTGCAAAGTAATCTGCCAGAATTATAGTATAAGTCAGTTTTTTATATTTTTCATCCACAGAATTAATATCATGATGTGAAACAATAACATTTTTAACAGGATCTCCAAGATTCCAGGATTCAGCAATCATCAGCCCTGTTTCTGTGTGGTCCATTCCGAAAAACTCTTTTTCAGCTTCTGCTGTAGAGCCGTAAAAGCCACCTGCCCGTTTTTCAACCAGCTCTGTATATTCTCCGGGAAAACATGATATCAGCGGTATTTTTCCTATATCATGAAGAAGTCCGTTGATGAAGTATTCCTCCTGCTCGGCTCTGCTGATTCCTGTGTCTGATGCAATTTTTCTGGCAATAATCCCGGTGCAGAGGGAATGTTCCCAGAATTTATCGCTGTTCATTTTCACAAAATTCTTTTCCCCGGACATAAGCCCCATGACTGCGGAGCTGAGCGCGAGGTTTTTTACAGTATTCATTCCAAGCATGATAATTGCACGGACAAGAGAAGTAACTTTATCGGAAAGGCCGTAATAGGCAGAATTAATAAGTTTCATGACCTTGCCCATAAGCACAGGGTCAAGGCTTATAACTTTATAAAGATCTACAGGCGATGTTTTTGGATTATCACAGATTTCCTGAACCTTGGAAACAGTAACAGGCAGACTCGGCATATTTTTGATGTAGCTGGAGACAACTTTCAGCCGATTACCCTTCATCATTGTTTACCTCTTTAAGCTTTCCAAGAATATTATCAAGCCGTGTGCTGACAGCTTTTCCGGTATCTTTCTCCGGAAGAAAATCAGCAAGTGATTTTATATAGGAAAGAGTACCTGCTATTTCATTTTCGGTCAAATTTCCATCAACTTCACTGGAATTCCCTGAAACTTCACTCTTATCCTCTGTTTTTACAGAATCTATCAGGCCCCTGTTCCCGTTCAGCTTCATCCTGAGCGAATCTATCCGAAGCCTTGTCATGCTGTGCCTGAATTTATCATGAAGAGGAGGTTTGAGATCCTCAGCCATGTCTTCAAGATGCCCGAGCAGATTTGAAATCAGAGGGTTTTCATAACCTGATTCCTCCCTGTAATTTACAGGATTATCATCTATTTCAGGGACCTCTTCAGGCTCCGGCTTTTTTTCCTTTTTTTCTTCAGGCGTATCTTCTTTTATCTCCGGTTCAGACGTTATTTCCTCTTTTGTCTCAGGCTCAGCCGGGGGTGGAGGCATGTACTGCGGAGGGGGAGGCATGAATACAGGGACAGGTGTATACTGAGGAGGTGCGGAGGCTTCAACCTGTTTTGTAATTTCCTCACGGATCTTCTCCTCTTTCTCCTGAAAATATCCCTCACTCTTATCAGGATCAAATTCCTCTTCTATTTCATCAAGCCGGACATGTATTTCCTCTTCATTGATTTCTATTACAGGCTCAATTCCCCCGACATCAATTATGGGAACATATTCATCCTCCAGGGCAGATACTGAATCCAGAAGAAAGCTGTTTTCCTCCAGCACTTCAGGCTCGCCTGTATCTTCCCTGACAAATTCCTTTATAAACACCCCTATTCTGCTGTCAATTTCATCCCTGTTCTGTTTTGCAAAAGAATCTGAGGCCTTGTCAAAAAGCTCAACACCCTTTCCAAGCATTTCAATATCAATATCTTCCTGGGATCCGATAAGCCGGCTTGCATACTCCACCGACTTTTCCCTGTCACCAATCTGATTATATACATCTACAAACGATGATATTGTCTCGGGATAATTCTGCATATCACCCTTTAGTGATTTTAAAACATTCAATGCATCTTCATATTTTCCCTGGGACTTCAGAACATCTGTATAGTTGATCAGCAGGGGATAATTTCCCGGGTCTTTTTTAAGCAGATCCCTGAGAAGTATTTCCGCATTGTCCCTGTCACCAGATGCAATCAATAACTGGGATTTTGCTGTTTTAAGAGCAGCATTGTCAGGAGCCTTGCTTTCCGCCCTGTTTAAAACCGCTTCAGCCTCTTCGATTTTCCCTTTTTTGAGAAGAAGCATCCCTCTGGAGGAGACTGCAGTAATATTATCAGGTTCGTTTTCAATTATTCTTTCAATTATATTTTCAGCTTTTTCTGTCTCCCCCTTGTCCAGATAGACAGATGCCTTGTGCAGTTTTATATCATTGTTCTCGGGAGAAAGGAGTTCAACCCGGCTGAGCTCCTCGAGCGCGTTATCAAACTCCCCGTTTTCCCGGTATATTTCTCCCAGGTTAATCGAAGCTTTTATATATCCCGGATTATCGGAAATTGCCTCGCGGAAAAACTTTTTTGCATCCTCCCTGCTGCCGATATCCCTGTATGTCGTTCCAATGTTGTTTTTCACCATGGGGTTCCCGGGCTCAATGCTGAGAGCATCATGAAATGTTTTTATCGCTCGGTTATGCTGCCTGTTTTTTTTATATGCAATTCCCAGGTTGTTGAGGCTGTCTACCCAGACAGGCTGCGAAGAGAGTGCGTGTTTATACATCTGGATAGCATCATCAATCCTGTCCAAGCTGTCATATAGTATTCCAAGGTTATACAAAAGTGATGGGTTGTTTTCATCAACCTTAAGCCCTTCCCGGAAAACCTGCTCAGCTTTTTCAGTTTCGCCGGCATTCTGGTACAGTGTGCCGAGATTATTGTAACACTGGACAAAGCTGCTGTTCAGCTGAATTGCGGATAGAAAATATTTTTCAGCATTTGTAAAATCATTTTTCTGTTTATAGATATTCCCGATATTATAGTTGATTTCCGGACTGTCCGGATAAAGAGAGAGTGCCTTTTCAAGGTAATATAATGCCTTGTCAGGATTATTTTTCTGCCTGTAAATTACAGCGATATTGGAATAACTGTCAGGGTTGTCCGGGTTTACAGAGAATGCCTCGTTATAGTATTTTTCTGCATTTTCAAGATCACCCTGGAGGAAATAAATATTACCGAGAGTAATATGGAGTTTGTCATTGTCCTGATCATCTTCAAGTGCTTCAAAGACTGTTTCTTCAGCTTTTTTATAATCCTTAATCTGAATCAGAGATGATATTTTGTCATAAAGTTCTTTGCTCAACATATTATTTACCTGCTGCCAGCTGCCGGTCTTGCACTGATTTCAGCAGAATAATTACCACCTTTTTTTATAATTTTACCGATTGCCGATGCTGTCCTGTAATAGGAACTTACAGCCATATAATATACTTTACCATTTTCAAGATTATCTATAACTATATTATTATTCAATCCGGCATCTATCGGGGATGAGGGGAATTTACTTCCGGATCCGAAGTAATGACCCGGTTTTTCCCCGATATAAACAAGATAGCCGGCAATTCCTGAATCAGGAACAGATGACCAGCGGAGCAGTATTTTCCCGTCAGATACTTCTGCCTTGACAACAGCGGGCGGAGGCGGGGGGCTTTTCTCGTCATACCGCAGTGTAATAGTATTTACAGAAGGGGAAATGTTTTTTTCACCGTCTGAATAAAGAACCCCCTTGAGCCAGAGAAACCTTCCTCCTGAAATCCGGACCTTGCCCTTTTCCAGAATATTCCATCCGTCACAATCCTGATCCCCCCCGGCGGAAGAATCAGCTGAAGCCAGGTTATCCGGAATAAAAGGAGTATCTGAAAGGCAGTAATAATATTTAATATCTGTACCGGGAGGGACAGTATCACTTATTCCCACATTGAAAAGCTCAGACCTGCTGTGTTTGAGATCTATCATCTCTGTTATAAAATATCCAGAATAATCACCTATACGGCTGAGGCTGGCTTCTTCCACCCACTCACCCTGTATCCGGAATTCATCGATAGAGCCGGTGAATTTCTCCCCCAGCTCAATCCTGCTGCTTGTTCCGGCATAAAACGGATAAGTGCGGCCGGATTCTCTTCCCTCACGGTTTACATGCGCGACAGCTTCCGGTATTCCGTTGTAGAGATATTCAAGCAGCGCTGTATCGGAATTATAGCGGAGCATGTGATGAGACCATTTTCCCGGGATAATTCTTCTGCTCCCCTTGAGAGTTATACTGAAAGGCTCCATGTCGGAAGAAAGAAAAAGGTTTTTTATATTCCAGGAGATTATTCTGTCTTCCAGAAAGCATTTGAAATGCTGAGGAAGTATTTTACGCCCGGTATCTGTATAGTTTTCATAGAGGAAATAAGTTTCACCATCTGCAGTATTTCTGCTGTTAAGCCAGAATTCCACAGTAAAATTTCCCGAATATATCCTGTCGGGAAAAAAACTTCTTTTTCCGGAATCAAGTGATGCAGGGCCGTTTCCTTCATTGAAAATTCCGCCCCCACTGCCGAGTTTCCTGATTTTTTTAGATATATTCAAATTTGATATTTTACAGCGGCCGGTGGAATCATACATATCATCTTCATTGAAGTGAAGAAGTATTATTGTTTTGCGGTCTGCAGTTCTTTCATTATCCCTCAGAGAGATGGAAATGGAATTATTCTCTGTTTTCTGTACAATATTCCGGCTTTCAGCAAGGGGCCAGAATTTATCACCAACTTCATATACCCTGTCCGTTGAATAAACACTGAACAGAGGGATTATTAATAAAAATACTATCTTTTTCACTGGTCAAAATCTCTTTGTAATTATTATTATATAGTTAACCTTATTGGAATTATCGGCAAAAATGAAAGATACAAAAGAAATTAGACAATATCTTACTCAGCTTGTAAAGGACCTGCCAGACAGTCCCGGTGTTTATCTAATGAAAGACGCCGACAATAATATTATATACATAGGAAAAGCAAAAAACCTTAAAAACAGAGTTAAATCCTATTTCTCAGGGACAAAAGAGCTTAAAACAACTTACCTTGTCAAAAGAATTGCAGATATTGAAATAATTACAACATCAACAGAATATGAAGCCCTTATACTTGAAAACAATCTCATAAAAAAGTGGAAGCCGAGATATAACATTGATCTAAAAGACGGGAAATCATTTCCTGTAATAAAAATCACAAAAGAGAAATTTCCATGCATATACAGGACCAGGAGAATTTTAAACGACGGGTCATCCTATTACGGCCCGTTTCCCGGGATAAGAAGCATTGACCTTTACCTGGAACTTGTTAACAGGAGATATAGGATAAGGAAATGCAGGGGAAAACTAAAAAAAAGGGATGCCCCATGCCTCTACTATCATATCGGACAGTGCTCTTCCCCCTGTACAGGAGCTGCAGACCCTGAAGAATACCGCAGGGAAATCCATGAAGTTGAAAAAATCCTTACAGGCGAGACAGGACATCTTATCGGGGAATTCAAATCCAGGATGGAGGAATACTCTGCCGCCCTGGAATTTGAAAAGGCTGCCGAATACAGGGATCTTATAAATTCGATCAACAGTATCAATGAGCAGCAGCTTGTAGAGGATTTTGACAGTGAAAAAAGAGATTATATTACATATACAGGGGAAGACAGCTACAGCGCCTTTACTGTGCTGCAGATGAGAAACGGAAAGCTTTCAGGAAAATCCGCCTACCTGTCGGAGAATCCTGAAAGCAGCGATGTTGCCATGACATCCTTCATCATCCAGTATTACAGCAGGTATTTTGATGAGAATTTTCATTCAAAAGAGGGGCTGCCTGAAAGAATCACTGTAAACATAATGCCTGAATCAGAAATGGTGGAAAAATATTTTTCAGAAAAAAGCATAAAACTGATACCGCAGCTTCCGGAAGACAGGAGAGATTCATCGCTCATCAGGATGGGAGAGGAAAACGGAAAACTTGAACTTCTCAGAAAGAAAAAAGCGGCCGAATACAAGGTTCCGCTTAAGGAACTGATGAAAGAACTGTCACTTCCTGCCCTCCCGAGAAGAATAGAAGGTTTTGATATAGCCCAGCTGGGAGGAAAACACACTGTTGCATCAATGGTAAGTTTCCTGAACGGTAAACCTGATAAAACAGAATACCGGTATTTCCATATCAAATCTCTTCCTGAAAACAGCATCGATGATTACGGGTCTATCAGGGAGGCAGTTGCCAGGAGATATACCAGAGTATTGAATGAAAATCTCAGAAAGCCTGACCTGATACTTATAGACGGGGGAAAGGGGCAGGTAGCTGCCGCTAAAGGGATACTCGAGGCAATAGGACTAGGGAACATACCTCTCGCAGGGCTTGCGAAGCAGCACGAATGGATATATCTGCCGGGGCAAAAAGATCCTGTAATACTGGAAGAAACATCACCTGCCAGAAACCTTCTCCAGTATGTGAGGGATGAGGCGCACCGTTTCGCAACATCCTTCAACAAGAATCTGAGAAAGAAAGATGTGAAATTTTCAGTACTTGAAAGCATTCCCGGGATAGGGGCTGCCAGGAGTGTAAAAATAATGAATGAGTTCAAGAGCCTTGAAAACATCAGAAACGCAGGCCCCTATGAGATTAAGGACAGGACAGGAATACCGCTTACAGCAGCAGAGAAAATAATAAATTATCTAAACGGAAAGAAGTAGAGAAGCAGTCTGTAAGTAGCCCCTGTGCCGGGGCACTTAGCAGACATAATAAGAATATTTACTTAACAGCAGTAGTTCAGCAGTCGGTTAAAAAGTCATACTGGTTTACGTCTGCAACAAAGCAGAGACCAGATATCTGTCTCATTAGAAATAAAAAGCATTATGCCGAATATTCAACAAGAGAAACAGCCTCTCTCCCCTTTTTTTCAATGAAAGAGTAAACAAAAACAGGAAACATTATCTGCTGTATATCCTGCCTGACATTCCTGAAGAAACAGTCATACTCGGCAGTCATTGATATCAGGCTCTCAATATCTGAAAGGGAATAGTTTTTAAGCCCCTCCTGAAATGTTTTCTGCATTTTCTTGCTTCTTATCCTGAGGGCAAGGCAGGCTTCCTGAAAAGGTTTTCTGCTCTCTGTCATTATTTTAAGCTCATGAAGGTTTCTCAGCTGCCACAGAAGACCTGCTAGAAGCTGCACAGGGTTGCTTTCTCCCGAGAGAAAAATATTTTTTGCTGTTTCAAGTGATTTCTGAAGATCGCATACAGCAAGCCTCTCAAAGAGGGAAAACATGTTTTCCTCTTTTCTGTCATAGAAAAAAGATTCAATCCTTTCTTCCGTGATTCTGTCTCCCGGATTGAAAAACCGGATTAGCTTGCTGCATTCTTCCGCCAGTACATCTGTGCTGCTTTCAAGCATATCGCTTAGATACTCGACAGCAGATTTTTCTATTTCAATGTTTTCCCTTCTGAAATAATTAATTATCCAGCTCTTTTTCTTGTTTTCAAACATCTCCCAGAATATCTTTTTATTCGAAGGGGGAATAAGCTTTTCAATTTTGCTGTCTGCCCTTATTCCGTCATCAGAGAGAACAAGATATGAATCATCTGCAGGATTCTTCAGATAATCAGCAATCATGCCGAGATCTTTCTTCCTGATTTCTGTAAAATTATTAATTATTACAAGCTTTGAAGAGGAAAAGAGGGAAATATTCTGCAGAGTCGAAATTATTTCACCTGTTTCCGTATCGTACGGATAGAAAGAATATTCCTCTGGGGGAGACGAGTACTTTTTTTCCAGGTTGTTTTTAAGGTTCTTAATGAAATTCTTCTTTTCGCCAAGTTCAGGACCAAGAAGCAGGTAATTCGAGTCAGTCATAGTTCCTCATTACATAAATCAGTTTACCCAGAATTCTGATATTCTGTGTATATATGGGCGGGTAAACAGGATTTTCAGCTTTAAGCTTAACCCTGTTTTTTTCCCTGTAAAATCTTTTCAGTGTAACTGCTTCATCATCCAGCATTGCCACAACAATATTGCCGTTTTCAGCAGTATTCTGATGCCTGAACAGGGCAATATCATCCTCAAGTATACCGGCATCCTTCATGCTGTCCCCTTTTACCTTAAGTGCAAAATGTTTACCGTTTTTAAGAACACTGAAAGGGACAGGAATTGTGCCGTCAAAATTCTCTTCCGCCATTAAAGGCTTTCCTGCAGCAACATTACCGAGAAGGGGAATTTCCGCAATTTCATTACAGGACTGCTCATCTTCAACGACCTCTATTGCCCTTGATCTTCTGAGGTTGCACCGGATTGATTCCTTTTTTTCAAGCGCTTTGAGATGATCGTATGCTCCCTTAACAGAAATACTGAAATTCTCTGCAATTTCCCTGATAGTAGGGGGATATGAACACCTGTTTTTATAATTTTTTATAAAATCGAGAACTTCCCGCTGTCTTGTTGTAAGACTCTTCATTTCAGATTTATTCCAAGTTTTTTTATTTTATTATGAAGGTTACCGGGATACATCCCGATATCCTGTGCAGTTCTTGTTATATTATAACTGTTTTCTTCAAGTTTTTTAATCAAAAATTTCTTTTCAAACAGCTCTTTTGCCTCGGAAAAAGATACATTGGAGAAATCTTCCCCAAATTCGCTTTTTTTCTTTTCTTCCGGAATGTTTTCACTGAGGTCTTCAAGATAATATGCAGCAGTTCCTCCGGAAATAATTTTTTCCTCTGTCATGACAGAAATTCTCTGGATAAAATTCTTCAGTTCCCTTATATTACCACTCCAGACATGGCTGCCTATTATATCAAAAGCTTCTTCGGAAAATTTTCTCTCTTCAGAGCTGTTCTGGATATCATATTTTTTAAAGAAATAAAGAACAAGCTCCCTGATATCTTTTTTTCTGTCCCTGAGAGGGGGCAGATAGAGAGGTATGACATTGAGACGGAAAAAAAGGTCTTCCCTGAAACGGCCGTCCCTTACCTCCTGGAGTATATCCTTGTTTGTCGCTGCTATTATTCTGACATCAACAGCTACGGTTTTCTCGCTTCCCACCCGTTCAAAACGCATTTCCTGTACTGCACGGAGCACTTTAGCCTGGGCAGACAGCGACATGTCAGCTATTTCGTCAAGAAACAGTGTGCCACGGTCAGCCAGTTCAAATTTCCCCTTGCGGCTGGCTACCGCTCCTGTGAAAGCCCCCTTCTCATGCCCGAAAAGCTCGCTTTCAAGGAGGGAATCAGGAATTGATGCACAGTTTACTTCAATAAACGGCTTATCCCTTCTTGAACTGCGCTTGTGTATCTCTTTTGCCGCCAGTTCCTTTCCTGTGCCGTTTTCACCGAGAATCATTACGCTTGCGTCTGAATCAGCAACCTGAGAGATAACCTTCCTGACCTTATCCATTTCTTCCCCTGATCCGATCATCCTGTCCTCCTGGAGGACAGCATCTTTCAGTTCACGGTTTTCCTTCTTAAGCCCTTCTATTGTCAGCGCATTTCTTACAAGGGTAGTTACTTTTTCAAGAGAAAGGGGTTTTTCTAGAAAATCAAACGCCCCTTTCTTAACAGCTTTCACAGCCATATCAATATTTCCGTGACCGGAAATAATTATCACTTCAAGATCTTTCCTTGCCTTTTTTATCTCCTCGAGAACTTCAAGCCCCCCCATTCCGGGAAGCCAGACATCAAGAATAACAAGATCAAAATCCCCGCCTACCGCCTTCTCAAGCCCGGAAGGACCGTCAGATGCTGTATCAACCTCATACCCCTCATCTTCGAGTATTCCGGAAAGAACAGCACATATATTTTCTTCATCATCAATAACCAGTATTCTGTACATAATTTTCCTCTACAGGCAGGTCTATATAAAAAGTTGTTCCCACACCTTGTTCCGATTCAAACCATATTGAACCGTTATGGTCAAAAATAATTCTTTCTACAATTGCAAGTCCGAGACCGGTACCGCTGTTTCTGGTTGTGAAGTATGGGGAAAAAACCTGCTCCTTGATCTCATCCCGTATACCGTAACCATTATCTGAAATCTGTATTCTGTAATACAGTATGTTCTCTTTGTTAATAACATCTGTTCTTACCTGAATATAACCAGACCTGTCAACAGCTTCCACAGAATTACTCAGCAGGTTAATAAGTACCTGCTTTATCTTTTCCCTGTCCATATATATCTTCTCTGAATCCTTGACTCCCGACAGATCGAAATTCACATTTTTATGACTCACAGAAAACATCTCTGTAGCTTCCCTTATAATATCACCAGGGGCGGAAAGCTCAAAAACCAGGGAAGGCATCCTTGCGAAGTTGCTGAATTCTGTCAGAAGCTTATTCAACCTGTCAACTTCACTGATAATAACATTTACAGAAGAATCAAGAATCTTTTCAAAATTGGGGTCATCCATCTCATATCTCTTCTTCAGCCGTTCAGATGAAAGTTTTATCGGAGTGAGGGGATTTTTTATCTCATGAGCCATCCTTCTCGCGATTTCCTTCCATGCATTGATCTTGTCAGACTGCATGTTTTTCTTTCTGGCAGTTTCAAGTTCCTTGATCATCGCGTTAAATGAATTTACAAGAACTGAAATACTGTCTCCCGGGCGGGTCAGTATCCGGAAGGAAAAATCACCCTCCGCAACCCTCCTGGTTGCATCTTCGAGATGGATTATAGGCTGAAGCGTCTCTTCAGACAGTTTAAAGCTTATTATCAGGGACAGCAGAAAAATAGGGAGAGAGAAAAATACGAGGACTGCAATAATTATCACAATGAAGAAAGACTGATAATTTTCAAGCTGTGTAAAAATATCAAATGTAAGGGAAAGCTTCTCCGCTTTTTTCCCGAAATTATCAGGAAGATATGATCCAAGTATGACTATATAGCTGTCTTCCCCCTTATAAATATCCTTCTGTATCCTGACAAGACTCTTTTCCCCGGAAGTTACCCTTGTCAGAAGCCCCTTTTCCCCCCTGAGAACTTCTTCATCCGGAATTTCCGATCCTTCTTCCCCGGAAAAAAAGACTGTCTTTCCGTTTTCAAGAATCTGAAAACTGTGAATAAACGGGAACCCTCTTTTTATTTCATTCCACATTTTCGGAGGATTATACGGGAGATAGCGGGAGGAATAATTGAAATAAGAGGAAGAGGGAACAGCTTCAAGATTTTCCACCCTTTCATTGTAAAGAGCAAGTGCAACATCAATTCCCCCCTTGACCGCTCCCGAATGGTTCTGGTCAAGCCAGGAATTAACAGCTGTATTTAAAAAACTCATTGTAATTATTGCCTGCGGAAGTGCGGAAATAACAGAAACAAAGGAAAAGAAAAGTATCAGTTTTATCTTAAAGTAAACACCGGCTTTTCTTTCCCTCTTCTCCTTGATAATCCTGACAATGTTGACTATTATGTTTCCAAGAAGAAAAACCGGAAGAAGCACTGCAAACGGAACAAGTATGATTCGGGATGGAATATTATCGGTTGAAAGATCTGAAAATATCTGCCCGGCAAATATCAGTATCAGAGTTATTATGAATACATATACCAGAAGAACACTTAAAAGACCTGCCCGCGATGTGATTAATGGATGGGGACCTTTCACTATTCAATCCTGAACTTATCAGCTTTAATCCAGTCTGTACTCTCCACAATTCCAGGTATGATAAATGAAAAAAGGTTAAACGGTGGTACCAGTTTTATAACTTTGAGATTAATTTTTCCGAGAATATAATAATCGCCCGGTTTTTCATCCGAAAGATCAATTTCCAGATTATTCAGAATATAAAAATTATCAAGAAATTCCTTTTCAGTGTTGTAAACTATTTTTCCGCTTTTTTCATTGACAATATGAAACTGGCCGTTTATCAAATCTTTTTTACCTATATATGAACAGGTGAGATCCCTGACCAGGCTATCCCCGAACAGGCTGAACACCCTGCGGTCCTTCCTGTAAATCTTTATCCTGTATTCGATTTCAGCCCTGTGACCAATCTCCATTGAACGGAGGATATTTCGCCCCCTGACATCATCGGCGGAAACCGAGCAGACAAGATGGTTTGTGCTGTCGAGGGTACTGTCCAGCTGAAAAGCATAAAGAGGAAATCCGATAATAAACAGAAATAAAAAAAGTCTATTCTTCTTCAAATTTATTTTCAAAAAGCTGAAAAACCGCATCAGCAGCAGCTTCTTCATCCTCCCCTTCCGCTATTATTGTAAGCGCAGTTTTATAACCTGCCGCAAGTGTAATTATACCCATAATTGATTTCGCATTTATTTCATCATTGTCTTTTCTGAATTTCAGATCACAGCTGAACTGATTAGCTGTCTTTACAATTGCTGCCGCAGGTCTGGCATGAATGCCTGCCCTGTTTTTTACTACAACCTCTTTTTCTATCATCCACTAAACTCCGGTTATTAAATCAGTAAAGTTCGGAAGAAGCTACCGAATCTGTCTCAAGCCATTTTACTACATTCTGATTGAATTCCCTGGCCGAATAATAACCCATTTTCTTGAGCCGCTCATTTGCTGCAGCTGTTTCAATAATTATCGGAATATTCCGTCCAGGTTTTATCGGAATCAGAAGGCTTGGAATATGAACTCCAAGAATTTCTTCGGTTTTTTCCTCTGTACCTATCCTGTCATAATCTTTACTTGAATCCCACTCTTCAAGATTGACAATCAGCTGTACCTGTTTGGTATCTCTGATTGCCGCCACACCGTACAGATGTGTGATATTTATAATGCCGAGACCTCTTATTTCCATATGGTGAGCAAGAAAAGCATTGCCCCCCTTGCCTTCAAGGTGGTTTCCTGCCACACTCTTAATTTCAACAAGATCATCTGCTATAAGTCTGTGTCCCCGTTCTATCAGTTCAAGCGCGGATTCGCTCTTACCTACACCGCTTTTACCCTTGATAAGAACCCCTATACCGTATACTTCAACAAACACACCGTGGACAACCTGCTGAGGAGCAAATATTCTTTCAATAACCCTTATAAGCCGCTGTGAAAGCTCGGGCGATGAAAGTTCTGTCTGAAGAACAGGACATTTAGCCTTTTCAGCAATTTCTATGAATTTCTTTTCAGGAACTGCTCCATACGGAAAAATGCAGCATGGGAAATTAAATGAAAAAAACTTCTCAAGGACTTCTGTCTTGTCCTCTTCAATGAGTTTTTTTATAAATGCATATTCCCCCCGGCCGAAAACCTGTATTCTCTGGTAGGCAAAATTATCAAAATAGCCTGCCAGGGCAAGTCCGGGACGGTCAAGATATGCGACAGTTATCTCCCTGCCGAGTCCCGCTCTTCCTGCAATACACTTCAGGAAAAGAGCGTCATTTTCCTTCAAATCAAGATCAAGCAGATCCAGAATAGTAAATTTCTTCATATACCCTATATTATATCAAGTGTGAAAATAATGGAAGAGACCGGCACACTGCCGGTCTCCGTGATATCTCTTTTTTAACATCTAAAACAAGTCTTAATTTTCCACAGAAAAACTGTCTGCCTTTTAAACAACTTTTCAGGATGTACTGATAAAATCAGTTTTCACAGTATGTTTACTGCGGAATTTATTATACCTGATAATAAAAACATGAAAAAAGAATACAAGACACTTAAAAAATCAATCAATGCTCCTGTATCTTTTCCTTTTCCTTTGCAATTTTATGTTTAAGTTTATCAACAATACTGTCTATCGCATCGTAAAGATCATGATTGGATACTTTAATGTGATGACTCAACCCCCACCGGAAATTAACATCAGAATTAATGACATACCCTGTCTTTTCCCGTTCTATCTTGAAAAGAAGATCAACTATCATGTCTTTTGCAAATTCAAGTTTCTTTACTTTCTTTTCAATCTGTTCAACTGTCCTGTCACTAACATCGTAATGAATACCTTTAACCTGTAAATTCATTAAATCCTCCTGAAATTTATTTTACCTATCATAAGAAGAGGCAATGTCAAGTTCTTTTCTATACTTTGCGACGGTCCTCCTTGCTATTTTTATTCCGTTCTTTTCTTTCAGGTAATCAGCCAGTTTCTGATCTGAAAGATGACGGTCCTTTCCTTCTGTTTCAATAATCTCCTTAAGCATGAATTTCACACTCTCCCTGGAAACAGAACTGTCTTTTGAATCAGTTCTTGCAAGGGCTGTTGAAAAAAAGTATTTTAGGGGGAAAATTCCCCAGTCTGTCTGTATATATTTGCTGTTTGATATCCTCGAAATAGTTGTCTCGTGAACCCCCACCTCCTCTGCAATATCTTTCAGAGTAAGCGGTTTAAGGAAACGGGGCCCTTTGAGAAAAAAATTTTTCTGAAAAAACGCAATTGCTGTTGCTGTCTTCAGCAGAGTCTGGTTTCTGAGGCCTATGGTCTGAATAAACCATCTTGCATCTTTTATGCTTGAATTCACAAATTTCTTTGCAGATTTATCGCCGGACAGATCTTCACTTGAAAGATCACCGAAAGAGGGACTGATTCCCAGGACAGGAATTTCCTCTTCGTTAAGCCGTATTACAAGTTCCCCGTCAGACACCTTTATAAGGAGGTCGGGAATAACATACCTTGTCTGCTCTGAAGCAAACTGCCGTCCAGGAAAAGGATTGAGTGTTTTGATGAATTCAAAAGCTTCTATGATCTTGTTTTCCCTGATCTTCAAGTCTTTTGAAATTTCTTTGTAACGCCCCTTTTCAAGATGCTCAAGATAATTTTCAAGTATTTCAACTGTAAATTCAGGCCGGTCATCAGAAAGCTGAGCCTGTACAACCAGTGATTCCGTGTAGCCTGCAGTGCAGGTCCCCTGTGGATCAAACCTGTTGATAAGCTCAATTGCCTCGGTAAGGACATTTTCAGGAATATCAACACCCAGAGTTTCCGGCTTTTCAATGAAAAACCCGTTTTCATCCAGATTCTGAATAAGCAGTTCTCCGGCTTTATAGATCTCCTCCCTTACAGGCTGAATACTCAGCTGGGAAAGAAGATGTTCCTGAAGCGATTCCTCGCGGGAGAGAACACCTTCGATAAACATTCTCTTGCTGTCGCTTTCGATGGAAGAACCGGAGCCCGTGGCAAATCCGGGATCTGATGAATTTTCAAAATAGTCATATTCATCCTTTCTTCCAGAGTCTACTTCATCTATTGAGATTTCATTTTTCTGATCTTTGATTTCAAGAGCGGGGTTCCGGTCCACTTCTTCCTGTATACGGAATTTAAGATCCTGAACCGGCAGAGCCATCAGCTGAATCGACTGAAACATCTGAGGACTCAATTTCATTTTCTGTTCCTGTATTAAAACAGGTTTCTGATACTGCAACACATTCTCCAGGACTTGTATATATTAAATTTAAGTTTAGCCGGCAGGAATGTCAACAAATAAATGAAAATTAAAAACAGGTTGGCACAAATATTTAATTACTCTGGCTAATTTTTAAATATACTCGTTCATAATAAATAACAGGATAATTATACCATATTCTGCGTTACATGGAGAAGTTATGTCCGAGATAAATCTGCTTTGCAGTTTCATTTGAAAGTATTTCATCTCTTCCCCCGGAAACAACAATTTCCCCCTGGTTTATGATAAATGAGCGGTCTGTTATCTCAAGAGTATCGCGTACATTGTGGTCTGTAATCAGAACACCAATCCCCTTATCAGAGAGTTTTTTAACTATTTTCTTTATTTCAAATACAGCAATAGGATCAATTCCTGCAAACGGTTCATCGAGAAGAAGAAAACGGGGCCTTATTGCAAGGGATCTTGCAATTTCTGTTCTCCTTCTTTCCCCCCCCGACAATGTATATGCTTTCTGTTTTCGCAGGTCTGCTATTCCCAGTTCCTCAAGAAGCCCGTCAAGCTGCTGTTTCTTTTCTCCATCAGTAAGGTCGTTTCTGGTCTCAAGTATTGAATAGATGTTGTCCTCTACAGACAGTTTTCTGAATATTGAAGCTTCCTGGGGAAGGTATGAAATACCGAGCCTTGCCCGTTTATACATCGGAAACCCTGTGACATCTTCACCGTCAAGAAAAATTTTCCCGCCTGTCACCTTAATGAAACCCACTATCATGTAGAAAGCAGTTGTCTTGCCTGCCCCGTTGGGCCCCAACAGGCCGACAACCTCGCCATCCTCCATCGAAAAACTGACATCGCGGACAGCTGTTTTCTTCCCGAATTTCTTATTAAGCCCTTCAACCAGCAGACCATTATTACTAGGCATTATCAAACTCCTGATAAACTTTACTTTTCAACATTATTCAGAATCCGGATTCGCTTCAGGACTGCCGGCAGCCGGATTTACAGAAGTATTTTCAGAAACAGGATCCTGTTCCTGGATTTCAGTTTCTGCAGGGGCTGATTCATCTCCTTCAGACTTTTCAGTACCAGAAGAATCCTTTTCATCAGTCTGTTCTTCATCATTTTCCGTATAAATAGTTCCGCTCACAGAACCTTCAAGAAATATTTCATCGGTATCCAGGTTTATAGTAATTTTAAGAGCCTTGTATTCATCACCTTTCCAGAAAACAAGAGGAAGCCCTGACAGTTCGAGAATATCATCATCTCTTATATATCTTGCAAATTCTGAACGGCTGACCATGTCATCTTTGAAAATACGGACCCCCACCTGGATAATCACAGTCTCGGTATCGCCTGAATACTCCATATAACTTCCCTTGACTATAACCTCATTTTTAAGGTCCTCAAGAACAATTCCCCCCTCAAACCGGGTTATATCATCTTTCCGGTTGAAAAGCATTGAATCTGCTGCAATACGGAGCCCTTTTTCATTATCCTCCATCTCAACCCGGCCGCTGCACTGTGCATATTTATATTCATCGCCGTAAAGTTCGATTTTTCCCGATTTTATCACTGTGGAATCAGAAATAATCTGCGCATTGCCGGACAGGACAGTATATTCTCTTCCCCTTGCCATGACAGTTGAAAAACTGTCACTTGAAAATTCAAATGTTTCACAGAAAACAGGAGATGATACGAGGATTAAAATAAATATAATTTTAGTCAGATGATACATATTTACCTTTTGTTTTACCTTTGAATGCAAAACTTCTTTCTGCAGATGAAGTATAAAATCCGCTTCCTTCAATAACAGACCCGTCATCCCTGCCTATTGTAACATGGGAATTCTCCCCTCCGGCAAGGGATTTCTGTTTATTGTCCCAGTACAGATAATCACCTTCGATGAAAAAACCCTGTTCTGCAGCATTTAGAATGACTTTTTCCCGGAATTCGATGTTTTCCGTATCATTGAAATATTCAGCTTCAACACAGGCTCCCTCGGTAGCTATTTCCCCGGAGCGGTTATACTCGATAAAATAAAGATCTGTAAATACTGTTGATTTTCTTTTATTGAAAGTTTCTGCTTTATCTGCTTCAAGAATATAGGAGGGTTCCCCCCCCTTTATAACAACTTCCCTGAAATTGATAACAACTGAATTGGGAGTTTCATCAGAAAGCTCTTCATCAAAAAAACTTTCCTCATAATCATGAGAACATGATATGAGGAATAAAAATATGAGTAGAAGAAGAATACTATTTTTTACCATACTCCCGGCTGGCTCTTATAAATTCAACAAACAGAGGATGGGGAGAAAAAGGTTTTGACTTGAATTCAGGATGATACTGAACACCTACACCCCATGAATGGCTGCCCCATTCAACAGATTCGACAAGAGTTCCTTCCGGATTAAACCCGCTGAGCATAAGACCGGCATCCTTGAAAACATCCCTGTATTTATTTGAAAATTCATACCTATGTCTGTGCCTTTCCATGATTATATCTTCGTCGTACGCTTTTCTTATTTTTGTATCAGGCTGAAGATATGTCTTGCTGTCGCCAAGCCTCATTGTTCCGCCGTAAGACTTTATATCAATCTGCTCTTCGAGAAGGCTGATAACAGGATATTCGGCTTCAGGTGAGAATTCAGTGCTGTTTGCATTCCTGTATTCAAGAACATTTCTTGCATACTCAATAACCATGATCTGCATACCCAGGCATATTCCGAAATAGGGGATTCCATTTGTTCGTGCATACTCTGCGGCAATTACCATGCCGTCAATACCCCGCTGGCCGAATCCGCCGGGAACAAGAACACCTTTTATCCCGTCAAACATTTCAGCAATTGCTTCCTTGTCTGATGAGGCTTTTTCAAGATCTTCTGAATCAATCTTTACAATATCAACTTTAACCTTGTTCGCAATTCCGCCGTGAAAAAGAGCTTCCACAATTGACTTGTATGTATCGTTAAGATGAATATACTTTCCAACCAGGGCAATCTTTACTGTTTCTTCCGCATTCTTGAAAATATTTACAACATTTTCCCATGGAGTAAGATCTGCCTTGCCGGCATCAATACCAAGCTTCTGAATAGCAACAGCATCAAGATTCTGCTTGTGATACACAAGAGGTATTTCATAAATAGTTGTATCCACATCACATGCGGAAATAACAGCATCATCATCCACATTTGTAAAAAGGGCAATCTTGCTCCTCATTGATTTATCCATTTCAAACGGAACACGGCAGAGAAGAATATCCGGCTGAATACCAAGCTCTCTCAGGGCTTTAACAGAATGCTGTGTCGGCTTTGTTTTAAGCTCCCCCCCTGCAACTTCAGGAATAAGGGTAAGATGCACATAAATTGCATTGCCCCTGCCCAGATCATGTCTGAACTGCCTGGCTGCTTCAAGAAAAGGAATTGACTCTATATCTCCGACAGTTCCCCCGATTTCTATTATAGTAATATCTACATCAGGTTTACTTCCGATAGAAATAATTCTGTTTTTAATTTCATCAGTAATATGAGGGATAACCTGAACTGTTCTTCCGAGGTATCTACCTTCACGCTCTTTCTGAATTACCGACTGATAAACCTGGCCGGTTGTTATTGAATTTGCCTGACTCAGGGGAGATGAAGTAAATCGTTCATAATTACCCAGATCAAGGTCGGTCTCTGCACCGTCTTCAGTAACATAGACTTCACCATGCTGGTAAGGACTCATAGTCCCGGGATCCACATTAATGTAGGGATCAATTTTAATCATTCTTACACTAAGTCCTCTTCTCTCAAGAAGACTTCCAAGAGATGCGGCTGCAATCCCTTTACCAAGGCTTGAACAAACACCGCCTGTAACAAATATATACTTATTCATAAGTTGAATTATTTTATACCGGTAAAATATTGTCAATCAGCTGGAATGCAATTATATGACAGAATCTCCAAAAACCATGTTTTTTAATTTTGCATAATGTTTAAAAAACTTAAACTTTAGACTCTTTTATTATATTATTTTAATGTATACTTTAAACAAGGTTTTTTTTCTTACAGATTCTCCCTTTCAGGGAAACCTTACCCCCCTCCGGGAGAGGTGTATTCAGAGCAAATACCAGGGAAATCTGTACCAAATTGCCAGTTAAAAAACCGGGAAAAGAGAGTTTTTAGATGCGCCTAAAATTAAAAAAGAAATTGACTTTTGAAATTAAAATAATAATACTTATGAGTAACGAAGGAAAATAATGTTTTTTAAACTCAGCGACTCAGATTTCAACAAAATTAAAGATCTCATATATGATAAAAGCGGAATTCACTTCTCAGAAAATAACAGATCAATTCTGGAAAGCAGGCTGTATGAAAGGCTTAAATCGACAAATATTGAGACAATAGCAGATTATTACAGTCTCATAATCAAACAGGAAGAGGAAATGAAGATCCTGCTTGATTCAGTGACAACAAACCTAACCAGGTTTTTCAGGAACAAGGCACACATGCAGGCTTTTGAATACTACATAATTCCTGAACTTGTAGAATATAAAAAGAAATCAGGCAGCAGTTCTGTCACATTCTGGAGCGCAGGCTGTTCGACGGGAGAGGAAGCCTATACAATAGCTATGCTGTTCAGCGAATTTCTCCCGCCGGGAATTGACTGGAAAATTACAGCATCTGATTTGAGCCTTAAATCATTGATGACAGCGAAAACAGGGTTCTATCCGGAAACAAGAATGACAGGCATTCCCGATAAATATCTTTCAAAATACTTTGAAAAAACTTCTGACGGATATCAGGTTGTAGACAGCATTAAAAATAAAATAAAATTTGACTACCATAACCTGAAATTTGACAGCGGCCTTACCAACCTGGATATTATTTTCTGCAGAAATGTGCTTATATATTTTGACGAAGCAGCCCAGAAAAATGTCATAGACAGATTCTGGAATTCCATGAACAGACATTCATACCTTGTTATCGGACACTCTGAATCACTTTTTGGAATGGAAACAGAATTCAAATTCAAGAAAACAGACTGGGCAACCTTTTATACAAAGATATTAGACTGATCAATTTAAGGAAGCGATGTGGAAACTGACAAAATTAAAGTGCTAATTGTAGATGACTCAGCCCTGATGAGAGCATTAATCAGTAAAATTGTGGAATCACAGGATGACATGACAGTTGTCGGCAAGGCGATGAATGGTTTATTTGCCCTTCATAAAATCCCTTCACTCAATCCTGATATTATCATACTGGACCTTGAAATGCCGGAAATGAACGGAATTGATTTCCTGAAGGAAAAAACAAAACAGGGGATAAATATCCCGGTTATAATACTTTCATCAATTGCCAAGAAAGGGGCAAAAATAACATTTGAAGCTCTCTCTGCAGGGGCATCTGATTTTATTACAAAACCGGACGGACAGAAAGCTGACATAAGCTATGTATCTGACCAGCTGTGCTCAATGATAAGAGGGTATGTACTCAAGAACTCGGTTGCAAAGGTCCGGCCAGCTCTCAGGGCAGATACCCTGCAGCAGAAAACTGTTGAAAAAAGAGAGCCGGTTGAAACAAAGAAAACTGTAAAAGAATTTTCAATACCGAAAAAGAAAACTACCGGTAAAATAGAGCTTGTTGCAATAGGTATTTCAACCGGCGGGCCAAACGCCCTGAGATACTTTTTTTCAGAGCTGGATAAGGGGTTTAATATTCCGATAGTAATTGTTCAGCACATGCCTGAAGGGTTTACCGGTGAATTTGCAAAAAGTCTTGATAAGCTGACACACATGAATGTCAAGGAAGCGGAAGAAGGCGACCTGATCAAGCAGGGAAGGGTGCTAATCGCTCCCGGGAACAGTCACATAAAAGTGAAGAAAAAACGACTGGGCGCAATTGTGACACTGGACAGCAGCGGGAATGTAAACGGACATACCCCTTCGGCAGGAGTTCTCTTCAACTCTGTTGCGGAGCAGTTTGGAGCTGATTCCATCGGCATTATCATGACAGGAATGGGCAAGGACGGTTCATTCGAGATCGGGGAAATAAAGAAAGCCGGGGGAATAACCCTTGCACAGGATATGGATTCTTCTGTTGTTTTCGGCATGCCGAAGGTGGCAATTGAAAACAACAATATTGATAAAGTCGTATCGCTCGAAGATATGGCAAAGACTCTTAATGAAATAATCAGACAGAATAATAATTAAGGATTTCACAATGGGATGGTACGGTAAATTTATCGGTGGAGCCATAGGCTTCACTTTTCTGGGAGGCCCGTTCGGAGCTATACTCGGCGCCGCAATTGGTCACAGTTTTGACAAGAGAGCTGAAGGGCAGGGAAGCTACAACAGCGGAGGAAGGACTTCTGCCGGTGCAGGCTTCACTGCAACAGATCAGGCGCAGATGACTTTTTTTGTGGCAACATTTTCCATGCTCGGAAAACTTGCAAAGGCGGACGGCCATGTATCACAGGAGGAGATAAACACAATTGACCGTTTCATGACTTCAACACTTAGACTCGGAAACCAGGAAAAAAGCTTTGCAATGAGAATAGTAAATACGGCGGCAAATTCTTCAGAATCTTTCGAGAAATTCGCCCATCAGTTTTATTCAGCATTCAGGGGACAGCCACAGCTTATCAACACGATGATGGATATACTGCTGCAGGTTTCTATCGCAGATAAAGTACTGAGCCCGGAAGAGGAAAAACTGATAAACCAGGCAGCTTCAATCTTCAATATAAGCAGCACAACACTTGAAAACATGAAAGCCCGCTATTTCAGCAGCACAGACAAGTATTATTCAGTACTCGGCTGCAGAAGAAGCGATTCCACAGATACTATAAAAAGCACATACAAGAGACTTGTAAAGGAATATCACCCCGACATCATTGCTTCAAAAGGTCTTCCCGAGGAATTTACAAAATTTTCAGCAGAGAAATTCAGGGAAATAAATACAGCCTATGAAAAAATCAGGGAGGAAAGAAATTTCTGACATCAAGCTTGCTGTTTTCCCGGGCAACCCGGGAAACAAATATGCAATGACCCGCCACAACCTTGCATGGCTCCTCCTGGACAATTCTTCGCAATATAAAAATCCTGTATGGCAGAAAAAATTCAAGGGTGTTTACTCAAAGGAAATTTTCACTCAAGGCTGCATTGCGCTGAAACCTGAAACATTTATGAATAAAACAGGGGAATCTGTAAGGGCGGCAGCAGACTTCTTCAAACTGAAGGCTGAAAATATAATTGTCTGTCACGATGATATAGAACTTGAATTCGGGGAAGCTTCGTTTAAAAAAGGGGGGGGAGCAGCAGGCCATAACGGGCTGAGATCTGTAAAACAGCACCTCGGGACTGATTCCTTCTACCGCTTCAGGCTCGGAGTTTCAAGGCCTTCAAGAGGAGGCGTGGATTCGCATGTTCTCGGCCGGTTCACAAAAGATGAGGAGGCAGCTCTCCCTCTTTTTCTTGATAAAGCTTCAGAGCTTCTGGCTAAGTTTATTTCAGAGAACAGTGAAGCACTCCTGAAAAAAAATAAACAGAAGCT
Source organism: Spirochaetia bacterium (assembly GCA_963662265.2). Lineage (GTDB taxonomy): Bacteria > Spirochaetota > Spirochaetia > CADAEX01 > CADAEX01. The sequence continues at coordinate 313,000 of CAXXHA010000010.1, forward strand.
TATTAATTTCTAGACAGTTAATCCCTACTCAGACTTCAACGGCAATTTACCGCCCCTCCTCATGATGAATTCCGGGAATAATTTGTTTTTATTCACCAAAAGGGTCCCGTCTTCCGCAGCCTGCAGCAAGCTGCTGATATTTGCTTCAGTAAAAAAGCTTAAAAAGGCCCGGCCACAACTATCACACCTTCCTCACAATGAAAATAACAGCAAGCAGCAGCGGAATTGCAGCTGCCCCAACCCAGAACAAGCCGGCCCCTGAGTAAACAGCAAAACCGATAAGAGGCCCGGCTGCCGTACCGCAGTCATTGAATGTTGTAAACCGGCTCATGAAAATCGCCTGCCTGTCTTTCGGAGCCCTGTCTCCAGCATAGGAATAGATAATAATCCCGTTGGCACATGAAATAATAAAGTGCGCCAGAATAAGTGCCAGAAGCACATACCACAGCTCAACAGTTATAAAAAAGTAAATTACAACAATCTCGGAGAGTATAAAAAATACAAGAGCCTTCTTCCGCCCTGTCCTGTCGCATATCCACCCTATCAGCGGAGCTATGAATGTAATAAAATGCCTTGACCCGACAAGTATCCCGGTAAGGGAGGCTGCCCCGAGAGTAACAGGGAGAGAGGGGACAATCCTGTCCACAACAATACGCCCTGTAAGATTTGTAAGCATCTGGTCCACAAGAACTATCATGAAAACAGATAATCCGAGAAAAACAAGAGTCCTGACATCTTTCCGGTTATCAAGACTGCTTCCTGCATCGCCGGCCTTCCTTCCTGCTGAAAGATGCTCCTGCCCCTTCATGAAAAATGTTGATAAAAATACAATCAGGCCGAAAAGGACAAATGTCAGTTTTATTCCAATAATATCTGCAAGAATTCCGCCCAGCATAGCACCCCCGCCTGCTCCGAATCTGGTTATAGTCTGGTAGACGGCAAATATCCTGCTCCTGTTTTCTGATGTTGAGACCTTTAATGCGGAAAGATATCCCTCAATTCTCAGAAGAGAGAAACACGCTCCCCACAGGAGCCTCGAAACAAGGATTCCGTAAAATCCCCAGGGTATGATGTAGCTGAAGGTAATGAGACATGCCAGAAGAGCCCCGAAAATCAGGGGCCGCAGTGTGGGATCATTATTGACAACTCGGCCTGCAATTTCATTTGTTATAAGACGGATAATCCTGTTCGCCGAAAGAAGAATACCGATCTGCCATATCCTGATATTGAAAAATTCCGGGGAAGAGGGAAGTATTGTATATATCATCCCGTCACCCAGCAGAGATACAGAGACAATAAAGGATGTCAGCCAGAACCTGGTTTCATCTTTAGTTAATTTTTTCATATTATTTCCGGTTATTTTCCTGTAGCCTGAATGATATGCCTGCAGACTTTATACAGGCAGTCTGTGCTGAAGAGACCGTGTAAGTGTTAATTTATCTGTATATTCAATATCACCGCCGACAGGGAGACCTGAGGCAAGCTTTGTTATTTTAATATTTTTGCCTTCAAGCTTCTGCCGGATATAGAGAGCTGTTGTATCTCCCTCTACAGAGGGATTTGTGGCAATAATGATTTCATTCACATTGTTGTCATCAATTCTTCTTATGAGTTTTCCAATATTGAGTTTTTCCGGGCCGATCCCGTTTATCGGGGAGAGAAGCCCCATAAGGACATGATAAACCCCGTTAAACGCGCCTGTTGATTCTATTACGCTGATATCCTGCGGCATTTCCACAATACAGATAAGACTTCTGTTCCGCTGTTCATCAGAGCATACAGAACAGATATCATCTTCTGTATAGTTGCCGCAGACAGAACAGTTTTTTATCCTTTCCCGCGCCTCTTTGATGGAAGAGGAAAGCGAATCAATATAACCGAGGTCTGCCTTCAGCAGATGATATGCAATCCTTGTGGCACTTTTTCTGCCGATTCCCGGCAGCGAGGATAAATTTTTAATCAGAATATCAAGAACTGTCATTATTCTGCCCTTGAAATCACCCTGTAAAACCGGGAAATCCCGGAGGAATTCCAAGCCCGCCGGTCATCGAAGATATTTCGCTGTTAATTCTTTCCTTGACATTTGCAATAGCATCGTTGAACGCGGCAAGGACAAGATCTTCTGTCAGTTTGCTGTTCTCAGGATCTATTGCTTCGGGAGATATTTTTATTGAGACAACCTGCATGTTTCCATTCATTTCTATACAGACCATATCGCCGCCGGCATAACCGGATGCTCTTATCTGTGAAAACTTAGCCTGCATTTCAGACATCTTACTCTGCAGCCCCTGTACATTTTTAAACAGTTCTTCCGGGTTAAAATTCATAACTGTCATCCTTTACTATCTTTGTTTCAAGGACTTCACCCTTGAATATTTTTTTTACAAGTTCAACCTGTTCGCTGACTTCGCCGCTTTCAGAAGAATTATCCTCAGATTTCCCCTTTTCCTCAATTCTGACTTCTATTTTCAGGTTTTCTCCTGTTACCTTCTGAAGTTCTTCCGCGATTACAGTCTTTCCCCTGGTAAGGGTATCTGCTGAAAATTTATCATTGCAGAATATAATAAGTGTATCGCCCTTTTTTTCCCAGCTGCTGCTTTTTGATGCAGAGGAAGAGAGGGCAAAATCATGTTTTTTAATTTCAGAAGCTACCTGGTCCCTGTAGGCTGTATAATCCTCAGGTCCTGAGAGCTCTTCCTTCCCAGACTTGTTTTCGCTGTCAGGCTGAATACTCTTGAGGTCCAGAGTCTTCAGTTCATCTTTCAGACCCCTTATTTTTTTCAAGTATTGTCTTTTCACTGATATAGCTGGACAGTGTTGCCAGCCTGCTGATAACAAGCTCAAGCTCAAATCTCTGGTTGAGAGAATACCTGATATCCCGGTAAAGCTTCAGAAGCAGGGAAAGAGCGTATTCTATCTGTTCAGATGAAAATGCTTTTACAGCTTTCTCGGAAAAGCGGTCTGCTGGAAACCCCAGAATTCCTTCCTTTCTTATACCTGCATTTATCAGGAGAATATTTCTGAAATACTCGGTTAGCTCGATTACAAACTGCTCAACAGAAATTCCCCTGTCCAGAATGGAATTCACATAGTTCATTGATTCTGAAACATCTGCATCGGCAAAAGTTTCAACTGTGCTGTTTATATCATCAAGACCTACAAGCCCGAGTTTCTCCTTGATTTTTTCAAGTGTGATTTCATTGTCGGAAAAAGAAGCAACCTGGTCAAAAAGAGTATACGCATCCCGGAGAGATCCGGTTCCCTCCTTTGCTATCCAGAAAAGAGCATCGCTTTCCGCGCTTATATTGTTTTCCCCTGCAGACATCTTCAAGCAGCTGCTTGATAATCTCAAGAGAAATAAGCCTGAAGTTAAACTGCTGGCATCTTGATTTTATAGTTGCGGGAACCTTGTGAATTTCTGTAGTCGCAAAAATAAAAACAATATAGGGAGGAGGTTCTTCAATTGTCTTGAGAAGAGCATTGAAAGCGCTGTTTGACAGCATATGAACTTCATCGATTATATATATTTTGTACCTGGAACTGTTGGGTGCAAAAAGAACTTCATCTTTTATCTCCCTCACATCATTTACAGATGTGTTTGACGCTCCGTCGATTTCTATTACATCGAGCGAGTTTCCAGCGCTGATTTCCCTGCAGCTTGCACATTCCCCGCAGGGATTTTCCGCAGGCCATTTTTCACAATTGATTGCTTTTGCAAGAATTCTCGCAGCAGATGTTTTTCCGACACCTCTGGGACCGGAAAAAAGATATGCATGCGCTATTCTGCTGTTTAAAACTGATTTTTTCAGACTTGTAGCAACAAATTCCTGTCCTGCAAGCTGATCAAACGTAGTTGGTCTTTTTTTTGGATGCAGTTACTTCATATGCCATGATCTGTTATTTACGGGCACCTCTAAATTAACATTTTATAAGATATTTTCCACGGAAAAATTCCGGGATAAATGAAACAATCAGAAAAACACGGAGTGCTTCTCTTCTTTATTGAAATAATAACCTTAATTCCGCACTAAAGACAATCCCGTTTAAACAAACAATGGAAATCGGTAATAAAATAAAAAAGAATTTCTCTGTATCAGGAAAAATCCGTGCAGATTAACAGAAAAGTTTATAAAAAGAGCAAAAAAAAAACCTCCAGCTGTCAAGCTGGCTGTGTCACACTGCTCAGTCACTTACCGCTGCTACCTTCCGGTCCTGACGGGGTTGGGTGAAAAGCAATTGCACAGGGCCTGACAACTGAAGGAATACGGAGAGAGGGGGATTCGAACCCCCGGTACCTTGCGGTACATACGCTTTCCAAGCGCACTCCTTCGGCCTCTCGGACATCTCTCCTATTTCAGCCACTATCAATGTGTTCCGGAGAGAGAGGGATTTGCCTTACAAGTCCGGACGTCCTGTCCGACCTTTTCAGGCCGCTCGGCAAGCTGGCGCCCCGGCGTCCTGCCGGTCTTACCCTTTCGGGCGCTTGCAGGAGATCAAATCCCACTTCAACCTCCGTATTTAAGGCAAAAAGCATGATTGTTGCTTATCTGCCACAGATAAAAACGAGAGAGAGAGGGATTTGAACCCTCGGAACTGTAAACAGCTCAACGGATTTCGAATCCGCCCGATTCAGCCACTCTCGCATCTCTCCAAGCGAAAAGTGTGCCCAAGAGGATTCGAACCTCCGACCTTTAGATCCGCAATCTAATGCTCTATCCAGCTGAGCTATGGGCACAAGTAAAAAAGTATTGCCCCGAAAAATACTGCACAGGTTAGAACCTGAATCAATACATACCTGATATCTCAAAGCAGGACGTTGTGTTAATTATATGCAGCATTTGGATAAAAAAAAACGGAGAGGGAGGGATTCGAACCCTCGGTACCCGCAATGGATACAACTCCTTAGCAGGGAGCCCGATTCAACCACTCTCGCACCTCTCCAGTGAATCCGAAAAATTATACGGAGAAGGTGGGATTCGAACCCACGGACGCTTGCACGTCAACAGTTTTCAAGACTGCCTCCTTCGACCACTCGGACACCTCTCCATCAATTGCCTTTGCAATATATATAATTATCATTTGTTTGTCAATAATGATAATTAATTTAAATCACCAGCCATATTTCTGATTCTGATATCCAGTCATGATTTATTGATTATATCAGCAGAAATCAGATTTTTGCAGGAATAACTGCAAGCTTCTTCTGATTCCATCAAACCCCGGGCTGAGATTCATAACACGGCAAAAATAATTACACATATGAAAATCAGAACAAGAATCAGCATATAACAGTGTCTCTTCCATGCTCTTTGGCAATATAGAGTTTTCTGTCAACATCAATAATCATTTTATCTGCGTAATCATAGTCTGTGTTATCTGTTGAGACAATTCCAATACTTGCTGTAAGGAATTTAGAAACAGCGCTGCCTGAATGCACAATTTCAGCAGATACAAGCTTCTCCCTTATTTTTTCCGCAACAACAGATGCCCCTTCCAGATCTGTATCAAGAAGTAGCAGAATAAACTCCTCCCCGCCATATCTGAAAACAGTGTCTGTTTTCCTGGAAACTGCATCGCAGAGAATATCTGCGAATTTCTTCAGACACTTATCTCCCGCAACATGCCCGTAGGTATCGTTATAAGCCTTGAAAAAATCTATATCTGCCATTAAAAGGGAAACCGGCATACCCAGCCCTTTTATGAAGGTGCCAGCCGTTCTCAATAGTTTCCCGGAAGTGATGCCTGTTGTAAACTCCTGTAAGGGGATCAATCCTTATAAGACGGTCAAGTTCGCAGTTTGCATCAATAAGTTCATTTTTCAGGCGGTTCTCTTCCCTGAGCCTTTTTACACTTTCCTTTCCCCTCACAATCATTATTATTGAATAAAAAACAGTGATTAAAGCTGTCAAATAAAGAATATAGGCATAAAAGCTTCTGTAAAAAGGAGGCGATATTACAATATCCATATATGGTTCATCACTGCTTATTTTGCCGCTGCTGTTTGAACCTTTAACCCTGAAAGAATATCTGCCGGGAGGAATATTGGTATAATTTGCATAATTATTATTGCCTGATGAAACCCAATTCATTATCAAATCCCTCAAGTATATATTCATACCTGTTATTAAGCGGGGATGTATAATCGAGAGCAGCAAAATTAAAAGAAAATGAGTTGTCGCTCCAGGGAAGCTCAATTACACCGGGATTAAAGACAGTATGTCCCCTGTCGAAAACATATTCCTTCCTGAAAACTTTAAAGCTGCTTATAACAACACGCGGATCATAATTCCGAATAAAATAAGACTCTGTATCGATTTTATAGATAACTCCGGAAGCAGATATGTAGAAGTTGCCGTCTCCATCCTTCTCGATATCCCCTTTTAGCTCCTGATCATCCATGCCAAACTGATACGACAGGGTAAAGATCCTGTTCTCCCTCCTGTCTATAACTGAAAGCCCCTTGTTTGTCGTAACTACTATATTTCCCCGTCTGTCTTCCGATATTCCGGTAATATTATTGCTCTGAAGACCATTTTCTTTTGTAAAATGATGAAAGTTTTCAGATTCATAATTATACCGGTTCAATCCTCCGCCTGAAGTTCCTAACCACATATCCCCGGCTGAATCTTTAAATATCTTGATTATCACATTATTGGAAATACCCTCACCCCTGTCATGATCATACAGAAAAGACCTTATTTTACCGGTTTCAATATCATATATATTCAGCCCGAAATTTGTTCCTATCCAGATATTGCCGAATTTATCATCATTTATATCAAAAACCATCTGGTCGGTAATTCTGAAACCATCCTCTCCTTCAGGATAATAATGAACAGTGCTGCCCGATTTAACATCCCAGAGATAAACACCGTTAAGGTATGAACCAATCCAGAACCTTCCCTGTTTATCCTCAAAAATTGCATATATTATATCATTTTCCGGACTTCCGGCAGACTCATTGCCTGTCACATCAACAATCTCTTCTCCATCAAAAGAATAATGCCTGAATCCCTTTCCAGGAATATGCCGGTTAATCCCGCTGTTTGTGCCTATCCAGAGATTATCACGGCTGTCCAGAAATAATTCATTGACAGAATCATTGCTCAGGGAAAAAGGATTATTCCTGTCATGAGAAAACCTTGATAATTTATCCTTTTTACTTTCATACCTGTAAAGACCGCTGGAATAAGTACCTATCCAGAGCAGTCCCTCATCATCAAACAACAAATCTTTCATCCGTTCATCAGGTATTGAAATACTATCTCCGCTGATACTGTAGAGAAACCTGCAATCCTTTACATCGGGATTATACTTATTGACTCCTCCACCGTTAGTCCCGATCCAGATAAGACCGGAATCATCCTCCAGAAAGGAATATCCTATATTGTTGGAAATAGAATACTTATTACTTTTATCAGCTTTCAGATGAATGTAATCAGCTTTAAGAAGAGAAGTGAAATCCTCAAAATAATAAATTCCCCCACCCCAGATACCGGCCCAGAAATGTCCTCTGCTGTCTTTTTTCAGGAAATAAAACCTGTTGTCGGGGAATTTAAGAGTCGTTACAGTCATTTCAGACTCATTAAATACAGAAATACCGCCATCCCAGGAAGCAATAAGAAACCTGTTTTTATCAATTTTTTCAATATCCATTATATATTCTGAAGGAAATTCAATATCAGAACTGCTGCTTGTTCTGAAAAACCTCCCTTCATGAAAAAATGCAAGCCCGCCGTATGTGGCAACCCAGATCCTGCCGTCATCCCCGGCATATATATCCCTTACAGAGTTGTCAGGCAGCGAAGATTCATCCCCCGCTTTGTTTACATACTCTGTAATATCTCCTTTTTCAGGGTCAAGAGAGAGAAGACCGGAAAGAGTACCGATCCATATCCGGCCGGTTCTGTCCTTCGCTATGCTGACAATAACCCTGGAAAATTTCTTCCTGCTTTTACTCATATCAGACAGGGAATAATGCCTTATTTTTCCTGATACAGGATCCAGGGCAGACAGGCCGCCGTATGTGCCTATCCAGATAATATCTTTATCACTGTCATAATACATGGTCTGAACCAGGTTGTGCTGAAGGGAATTGTTCCTGAAAGGAAGATGCTCGTAAAGGATAAAATCCTTGCCATCATACCGGTTAAGCCCGTCCTGGGTTCCGAACCATATAAATCCCCTGTTATCCTGAACCATTGAAGAGATGCTGTTTCCGGAAAGCCCGTTTTCTGAAGTCAGATGCTCAAAACGGAAGCTTTCAGAAGACGCGAATACGGAAAATAAAAATGCAAAGGAAAACAGAAAGATACATTTTCTAATGAGGTGTGAACTGATGTTTGTTGAGCAGATTTTCATGAACCTATATTTTCACTTCTTTCTTTACAAGAACTTTACTGAAACCGCACCTTTGCAGCTTCATCTTTATTTTATCCAGTTTGGCTTTATCAATATCCCGGATGACAACCCTGTATATTCCGCTGCTGCTTTTTTCAAGAGCAGGTTTTATTCCGTTGTTTTTGAGGTTTTTAAGTGTATTTTCAGCATTAGCAAGACTGCTGTAGGCAGCAACCTGTATTTTATAGCTGTATTTATCAGCCTTGTCAGCGCTGCTTTCAACAATCTGAATTCTGACCCTTGCAGTTCCTGACTCAATCATCCCGATATCCTTTGCCGCAGCATATGACAGGTCAATAATCCTGTTTTTGACAAAAGGGCCGCGGTCATTAACCCGGACAACAACAGTTTTCCCGTTATCAAGATTTTTCACCTTAAGAACTGTATCAAAAGGAAGAGTCTTGTGCGCTGCAGTATATTTATAGGTATCAAAAATTTCACCATTTGCTGTTTTCCGTCCCTGAAATTTTCCTCCGTACCAGGAAGCATATCCTGTCTGGAAGGAATCGGCACAAAGCATAAGCGGGACTGAAAAAATAAGAGTTAAAATTATAGCTTTCTTCATCATTAATTTATCGGAGTTAACCTTAAACAGGTAAAGAATAATTGAACAACACACCCTGTTATATATATAATCAGATCTATGAGTAACAAAACACAATCATTTCACTGGGCAGACATAAATGCTGATAAAATCATCAGAGAAAGAAAAGACTCTTTAACAGGGGATAAAAATGCCTATGTCTGCGCATCCGGAATTACCCCGTCCGGAACAATACATATCGGAAATTTCAGAGAAATAATATCGGTTGAGCTTGTAGTTCGAGCGCTTAGAGATAAAGGGGAAAATGTAAAATTCATCTATTCATGGGATGACTATGATGTCTTCAGAAAAGTACCTGCAAATATGCCTAAAAAAGAGGACCTTGAAAAATTCCTGAGGTTCCCGATTACAATGGTTCCTGATCCCTGGGAAAAGGAGAAAAGCTATGCAAGATCTCATGAAGTTGAACTTGAATCTCTTCTCCCTCTTGTAGGTGTTAATCCAGAATATATCTACCAGGCTGACCAGTACAGTAAATCAACATATGCCGAAGGAATCAGAAAAGCTCTTGAAAAGAGAGATGAAGTAAAGGCCCTGCTTGATGAACACAGAACAAATCCACTTCCTGAAGAATGGATGCCTGTATCTGTTTTCTGTTCTTCCTGCAACAAAGACACAACAGTAGTTGACGGCTGGGACGGCGACTGGGGAGTTGAGTACCACTGTGAGTCATGCGGTCATAAGGAAAAAGCAGATCTTAAAAAAACTTCATGTGTAAAGCTGCCGTGGAGAATAGACTGGCCCATGAGATGGAAATTCGAAAGCGTTGATTTTGAACCTGCAGGAAAAGACCATCACTCAGAGGGCGGTTCCTTCGACACAGCACGGGGAATTTCAAAACAGATCTATAATCATGAACCTCCTGTAACATTCCAGTATGACTTTCTAAGCATCAAGGGAAGAGGCGGTAAAATATCATCTTCAAGCGGTGAAGTTGTATCCTTGAGAGATGTTCTTGAAGTCTACCAGCCGGAAATCATCAGGTACATGTTTGCAGGGACAAGACCAAATACAGAATTTGCAATTTCTTTCGATCTCGATGTTCTCAAGATCTATGAGGACTATGACAAGTGCGAAAGAATCTACTTCGGAAAGGAAACTGTTAACGAGAAAAAGACAGCAAAGGAAAGAAGAATCTACGAACTTTCCCAGGTTGATAAAGTACCTGAAAGCTTTCCATACCAGATCCCGTTAAGACACCTGTGCAACCTTCTCCAGATTCAGGGAGGAGATATTGATGCAGTTATCTCAAGCCTCGAAGGTGTAAGTGAAGATCAGATCCCGAGACTCAGAAACAGGGCTGAATGCGCATGGAACTGGATTACAGTTTTTGCTCCCGAGGATTTCAGGTTCTCCCTTTCTGTTCCGGGAGAAAACATGGTAGAAACAGATGATCTTTCTGCAAAAGTTCTCAAGAATATTACAGCAGTAGTTGCAGATATGGACAACCTTACAGAGCAGAAACTTGCCGAAGGACTCTACAAGGCTGCGCAGGATGAGGGAATGGATCCGAAGGATATGTTCACACTCATCTACAATGTCCTTATAGGAAAGGCAAAAGGACCGCGTCTTGCAGGTTTTATAATGACAGCAGGCAAAGATAAGATTCTTCCGATTCTGGAGAAATATAACCAGTCTTAATTTTATAAACCCAGAAAATATTCTATTAAAAATAGACCGGCTAATTAAACCGGAGCGAACCCCTTTTGTTGGACAAAAACACAATAGAAGGGGTTTTTTTATATTTGGGAGACAGAAACATAGAGATAATTTTGAATTTTACCCATCTGTTATTTTAGATTTGCTCTTCAGGCTGAAGAAAAGGGGAATCAGGAAAAAAAGACAGGCAATAAAGAAAACAATGCTGCCGGCAGTAACAAGCAGGTCATTATTCCTTACCCCGGAAATAATGAAAAATACTGAGCATATTAAAAATAGAATCCATCCGGACAGCTCAAGAAGATTCCTGGCATGGCTGTTCATACTAAATTTCCTTTTCTGAAGATATAATTAAACATACTGGATTATTATTTTATAAGCCTGTTCAGAAGAGCCCCTTTCTTTCGCCAGTTTTTATGAACCTTTACCCTCAGGTCAAGCTGAACAGTGTAGGGGAAAACAGATTTTATCTCTCTCTTTGCCGCAATCCTTATTGCCTTGATCTTTTCACCGCCCTTGCCGATGAGGATTCCCTTCTGCGATTCACTCTCTGCAACCAGAAAAGCCCTTACCCACAGTTTTTCTGTTCCGTCCGGATTATAACCCATCTCGGCATCGGAAATCTCAACATAAACACTGTGGGGAATTTCCTCTTTTGTCCTGTTTATCGCTTTTTCCCTGATAATTTCACAGATCCTGAACTGGACATCCTGATCCGTATAATAATCGGGAGGATACATCATTTCCCCTTCCGGAGACAGTTCATATATCCTGCCTAGAAGCTTATCAACACCCTCGCCTGATTTAGCGGAAACAGAAAAAAAAGAAATTTCCCTTTCTTTTCCGGGAGGAGTAATCCGTTTTTTTATGAAATTCTGGAGAGATTCAATAAATTCTTTCTTGTTTTTACCCCTCTCCTCAAGTACATCAATTTTATTGAAGGCTATTACAACAGGAGAACTGCTTTTTGAGAGAAATTCGAGAAGTTTGTTTTCCTCCTCGCCTATATCACGAGTGGGATCGACTACATAGAGAATTAAATCCGACTCGGAAACTGCATCCTCAGCAACTTCCTTGAGCTGGGTATTCATCAGTTTTTCCGATAAGTGATAACCTGGTGTATCAAGAAAGACCAGCTGGCCCCTCTCGTCAGTATATATTCCCCTGATTTTATTTCTTGTTGTCTGCGGAGTTGATGATACTATTGAAACTTTATAACCGCAGATTTTGTTCATAAGAGTCGATTTGCCGGCAGAAGGTCTGCCTGAAACTGTAATAAATGCTGATTTCATAATCAGTTAATAACCTATTTATATTATTAAATCAATGCGGAAACCGGAAGCATGACAATTTAATCATAAACAAAAACTGTCTTATCATGCGTCAAAGCCACTGGCATTATCAGGAAGACTGACAAGGCGGGGGAAAACCTGCGCCGACCAGCCGGCAGCGCTCTGCCGGGTATGCAGAAGATTTTTCCCTCCACACAGGTGCGCCCAGCAGGGTATGCCGAGGTTTTTCTTCTCCACGCAGGTGCGCCCAGCAGGGTATGCCGAGGTTTTTCTTCTCCACGCAGGTGCGCCCCGGGCGCACAAAAAAAAGCCGGCATGATTACCGGCTTTTAGAAAGCTGCCAGAATAAAAGCTGGACAACTTTACACTGTCTTAAAAGCTATGTTTCAACACAGCTTAGCAAAAACAATTTATCAACTTTTATCCCGGTTTAACCGGGGTATCCTGTCTGGCGGTGCCATATTTCCTTTCTCCAACAACTATTTAGATTTAGGATTAAGTTCATAAAACTTATCTATATTAAAATTTAAGAAATATATATTTGTTTGTCAAATTTTTGTTAATTATTTTTAGTTATCCATTAGATAAACCGGATTTATGATCTGTCTGATGATATTTTTAAACAATCTTAAAATATTCAATAAAAAAACGGAAAAACCTGTTCTGTATCTGTTTACAGGAAATACCGGGGAAAACAGCAGGCCAACAACATCTGTATAAAAGAAAATCTGCCTCCTCTTTAAATAAATACTGATGAATTATTAAATTATTTTCCTATAGAGCAAAAAAACATAGTCATTGATTCTTCGATAAGTTATATTTATTGACAAGAGATAAAACACATGATAAACACCAGAAAAGGAAAAATGACTATGGAAAGAGAAATATTTTTTGAAGAAGAAAAAAAAGAGGAAGAGGAAAAAAAACCAAACCCATTTGAAATCCTGCTGAAAACACGAACTATCCTTCTTTCAGGTGAAGTTAATAAAAAACTCGCGGAAAAAGTGATTTCTCAGCTGCTTATGCTTGAGGCAGAAAGCGATGAACCTATAAAAGTTATGATTGATTCTCCCGGCGGTGATGTTGATGCCGGTTATGCCATATTTGACATGATCAGGTTTATAAAACCTGATGTATATACTATAGGAATGGGACTTGTTGCAAGTGCGGGAGCTCTTATACTCCTGGCTTCCCCGAAGGAAAGAAGACTTGCCCTTCCGAACTCACACTACCTTATCCACCAGCCCTTAAGCGGCATCAGGGGTGTTGCTACAGAAATTGAAATCCATGCAAAGGAAATTGAAAAAGCAAGAAAAAAGATAAACCAGCTTATTTCAGATGAAACAGGAAAATCACTGAAGCAGGTTGAAAAAGATACAGACAGGGATTACTGGCTTAATGCAGAGGAAGCCCTTGATTACGGTCTTGTCTCAAGAATTATTTCCAGAAGGGAGGAGCTTTAAAAAATGACTGATGGACTTATCAGGGAAAACCTTGATAAAACATTTTACGGGATTGAGGAAAAGGATGTTCCAGCGGGAACAAAGCTGTTTAAGGGAAAAGTAAGAGATACAATAGATCTCGGAGAGGAACTGCTGATCATTACATCCGACAGGATTTCAGCGTTCGACAGAATTCTTTCAACAATCCCTTTTAAAGGCGAAGTTCTCAACAAAATGGCGCTTTACTGGTTCGATAAAACCAAAGATATAATTAAAAACCATATATCAAAGGTTGTTTCAGCAAGAACAATACTTGTAAAGAAATGCGAAGTACTTCCTGTTGAAGTAATTGTAAGAGGATACCTTACAGGCTCTGCATGGAGAGATTATTCAGCAGGCAGGGATGTTTCAGGAATCAAGCTTCCGGAAGGAATGAAGTTCAATCAGAAATTTGAAACACCTCTTCTCACACCTTCAACAAAGGCTGAATTCGGAGAACATGATCAGCCGATTTCTTCTGAAGAAATTGTCAGCACAGGACTTGTTGATGAGAAAATCTGGAAACAGGTTGAAGAAGCAGCTTTTGCTCTCTTCAAGAGAGGGACAGAACTTGCAGCGAAGCAGGGACTCATACTTGTAGACACAAAATATGAATTCGGCCTCCTTAACGGAGAACTTGTTCTTGTTGATGAAGTGCATACTCCTGATTCCAGCCGTTTCTGGTACGCGTCATCCTATGAAGAACTCTACAATTCAGGAAAAGACCAGAAACAGCTTGATAAGGAATTTTTCAGACAGTGGCTTATTGAAAGAGGTTACATGGGAGACGGCGAATGCCCCGAAATAACCGATGATGTAAGAACTGAAATTGCAAAAAGATATATTGATTCATATGAAAATATAAGCGGGGAAAACCTGGCAGCAGAATCTTTTGATTCTGAAGCGGAAAAGAAAGAAATCCAGTCTTATTTAATACAGGACTGAAATCTTTCAATCAGCTGATAACAGAAAGCACATGCCTGTAACAGCATGAAACAGCTGCCCGGGGACAATTGCCCGGCAGAGCACAGTACCCAGAGGGCATAATAATACCCGGCAGGGCACAAGTACCCACAAGGGTGGAAAGATTTCATATCCGGATCTTCATAAACAGGAGAAAAGGTATGATTAAAAATCTTTCTGCTTTTTTTTTACTCTCCGTTTCTGTCCTTCTCACAGCATCAAGATGTATCTGCTTCCCGGAGGAGGATGTACCGGAGGAAATAACAATAATTTCCTGGAATGTATGCAACCTTTTCGACAGCACAGACAATGGAACAGAATACCCGGAATATGACCCATCCGGGGATGAATGGAACAGGGAACTCTACCTGCAGAGGCTCAACAACACGGCATCTGTCATAAACTCAATTGATAACAGGGATATTATCCTCCTTCAGGAAATAGAAAATATAAAAGTGATAGAGGATCTTTCCGGGGGAATACTTAAAAAAGACAGACTGAAATATACAGCAGCAGCCGAAAAGGGAGAATCTGCTGTAACAACAGGTATACTAAGCCGCTTCCCAGTCAGCAGGATAAAAAACCACGCACTGGAAACTCCCGGAAGCCTGTTCCTGCGACCTGTTTTCGAGGCAGTTGTAGAAATTGGGAATAACAATCTCTACATATTCAACAACCACTGGAAATCAAAACTTGGCGGAGCTGAAAACACAGAAAAAGAGAGAATACTGGCAGCTTCTGTAATAACAAGAAGAATATCTGAAATTCTTCTCTCGGAACCGGATGCAGATATAGTAATAGCCGGGGATTTGAATGAGAATATAAATGAATATGTGCTGGCAGAAAGATCTTATCTGACAGCGATTTTCCCTGAAACAGAGTTTTTTTCAGCATTACCGGAGGATTTACTGTTCTATACACCGGATCCATCTAAAGCCGGAAGAAATGGAAACAGGCAGGTGTTTTTTACTGTCTGGAACAACCAGGAAACAGGAAGTTTCTTCTACAGGAACAGCTGGGAAACAATTGACCATTTTTTCATGAACAGTAATTTATTTGACAGATCTGGATTCAGCTATCACTCTTTCAGAATCCATTCAGAGCCTTTTTTTACTGATGATTCAATACCGGTGAAGTGGGAAAACTACAGGCAGTCCGGCTATTCAGACCATCTACCGGCAGAATTGAAGCTGACACTGGCAAAATAAAAGCAAGAACTCTTCATAATTATGTGTTCAGCCGTGGAATAAAAGCGTTTTAAGGTCCTCAACTTTTTCAAGGTAATGATCACAGTTTTCAGACATGAATTCCCTGATCTCCCGTATATCATATCCCCAGCCTGCAGCAGCAATATCAACTCCGGCCCTCTTTCCCATTACAACACCAGGCTTCAGGTCATCAAGAATAACTGCATCACTTTTATTCAGAGAAAACATGGACAGCCCCTCATTTACCGGATAAGGGTCCGGCTTTCTCTTTGACTCGTCATATGTCCACCCGAATATCAGGTCCGGTTCAAAATCAAGACCTGTAACTCTTTTGTTTTCAATATAATCTCTTTTTATCAGGTCTACTTCAGAATGGGAGACAACAACAACCCGGCCGCCGAGTTTTTTATACTCAATCAGAATTTCAATCAGTCCGGGAAAGAATTTGGGAATAATACTTTCTGTATACTTTCTCCAGATTTTATATTCCATCTCAATTTCACCCTGATCCATCCCGAGCTCACCTTTAAGGTATTCCATTATTCCGGGATCAAAATTCTTGAGAAACCACTGTTCCAGTGTCGGGACAGGGAAATCAGGTCTCATTTTTTCCATTATTTCCAGGTGTGCCTGAAAGTGTATTTCGGGAGTGCTGTTGACCGATGTATCATCATGGTCGAGAAACAAACATTTATATTTTAAAGCCATATCTGATAATCTAAAATAATTACTCCGCAAAATCAATGCATGTTCACATTACTGGTTTTTCTGACGATATTTTATTATAATGGTTATAAATATACATTCATCAGAATGAATATTCCTGATATCATTTAAATCGGTTAATGTTATAAATTTTTATAATAGATAAAAGCTGTTTTTATCAATAAAATTTGATTGATAACAGAGTCTTTATAGCTTATAATTTTTGCACTCAATAAAGGAAGGAAATATTTATGAAAATCAAAAACAAACTGGTTATCAGTTTTATTCTGGCAGCATTTGTACCTCTGCTTGTTCTGGGAGCTGCATCATCAATAAGAATATTGATGATTGAAGATGAAGCAGCTTATGAAAATTATCTCAAAGTCTTAAATATTTCAGAAAGTAAAATCAACAGCTACTTTGACTCTATTGCAGAAAATACAGACTTAATCACATCGATGGATCTTATCAAATCCACAGATGAAACAATAACAACCTATTATCAGAATACGGAAAAAACTCCTATGACACCTCTTGAAAACGGGGGAATTGAAGCGGAGCTTTTCAAATTCTTCAAGCTGACTGTAGACAGCCACCCGTCATATTCATATGCATATGTCGGACATAAAAGCGGCGGTTTTGTAATGTACCCCACTTCTGACAGAAAACCGGGATATAATCCTCCGGATAGAGGCTGGTACAAGGCAGCCCTCAAAACACCGGACAAGACTGTTATTGCAGATGTATACCAGACTTCAG
Organism: Spirochaetia bacterium; assembly: GCA_963662265.2. Taxonomy (GTDB): domain Bacteria; phylum Spirochaetota; class Spirochaetia; order CADAEX01; family CADAEX01. Next base: position 330,071 of record CAXXHA010000010.1, read on the forward strand.
ACGGAAAATCCATTGTAATCAGCCCTGTAAAAACAGTCAGAGATAATGAGGGAAACATAGTAGGTGTATTCGGGTTTGACATAACACTGGACAGTATAACAGAAACAATTAAAGATATAGCAATCGGGAAAACAGGACATGTAATACTTGTCGATGACATGGGCCAGATTCTTTCAGACCCGAAAAATCCCGAGCTTAACTTCACAAAGCTTGAAGAAGCTGAAAACGGATATGCAGAACTTCTTGGAAAAGAACCGGGATTATATGAAATCAAGGTCAATGGCAAAAATCATTTTGCCTATGTAACAAAAAACGAAGAATATTCATTCGCGAACCTTATTGCCCTTATTCCGAAACATGAAGTATATCAGGAAGTCGATGCCCAGATATTCTTTACTGCAATTACAGCAATAATTCTCCTCACTGTTTTCGGCTTTGTTGGCTATATTCTCTCCAAGACAATCACAAGGCCAATTGCAAAGGTCGGCCACCTTCTCAAGGAAATAGCAGAAGGGGACGGGGATTTGACACAGAGACTCGATATAAAGACAAATGATGAAATTGCAGATGTATCAAAAAATTTCAACCTTTTCTCAACAAACCTGAACTCACTTATTTCAAACATAAAAAATTCTTCTGAAAGCCTTGCAACAACCGGCGATGTTCTCCAGTCAAACATGGAAAGCACTGCGGCAGCTGTAAATGAAATTTCAGCAAACATTAACTCTTCAACAAGACTTTTTGACAACCAGGAGGCAAGTGTTACAGAAACCGCTTCAGCTGTTGAACAGATTTCACGGGCAATGGAATCGCTCAACAAGATGATTGAAGACCAGTCTGCAAGTGTCACAGAATCATCAGCTTCAATCGAACAGATGGTTGCTAATATAAATAATGTAAACAAGGTGTTCTCTGTACTTGGCGACAACTACAAGCAGCTTGTTGAAACTTCAAATGAAGGTAAGAAGAAACTCAATATTGTAAATACACAGGTAAATGAAATATCAGTTCAGTCTGCCAACCTTATGGAGACAAACCATGTGATAAGCGGAATTGCCGCACAGACAAACCTTCTCTCAATGAATGCAGCTATAGAGGCAGCCCATGCGGGTGAAGCAGGAAAGGGATTTGCAGTAGTAGCAGACGAAATCAGGAAGCTTGCAGAAAACTCAGCATCACAGTCAAAGGAAATTGCTCAGAAGCTCGGATCTGTCAAAGAGGTAATTGATTCAATTGTTGATTCCTCACAGAGAGCTGAAGAGACATTCGACCTGATCATGGATGTAGTATCAAACATCGACAACCTCAGGTATGAAGTTGAAAATTCAATGGCAGAACAGATTGAGGGCTCAAAACAGATTCTTGAAGCAATATCAAACATCAACTCAATCACCGATGCTGTAAGAAACGGATCTCTTGAAATGAACAACGGGGTAATACAGATAACCGGGGAACTTGACAAATTCAAGAGAACAAATGCCGAAGTATTCAACAGCTACAGGGAAATAACAAATGGATCAAATGATATAAACAAATCTATAAATGATGTTAAACATATTGCAGATTCAACAAACCAGGTTATTACAGAAATTAAGAGGGAACTTTCCAGGTTTAAACTCGACAGTTCCGCAACCGGAGTAAATGTAAAATCTGTGGAAAACATCAGAGATATGGAATCCGCAGAATAATAATAAAAGGAAAAACAACGCGGTTGTTTCTGAAAAATATTTCATAAGAAACAGCCGCAGTAAAACAGATAATAAAAGACCGGTCAGGTTTGAACATTCAGCTTTATTCAAGCAGGTTCATCTGGCCGGTCTTCTTTTTTATATGAAAACTCAATCAACAACCACCAGAGTAAGTTGCAAAACTTGTTTTACAACAACTCAGAGACATTCGTTTACGAATGTGCTCGCAAAGACAGAGACTTTCTCGAAGAGAAAGTGCTCGAATAATGCCAAAAACAAAGTTTTTGACATAGCGAAAGGGACTTCCCTGGAGGAAGTGCCCGAAAGCAATCACTAAGTGATTTACCAGGCAGCTTTTGTTTTAGTGGATTAAAAAATCTCCCTGATCACATCAACAGCAGACTGTATCCTTCCGAAAGGGGGACTTACCTGAACGCCTGCAATGGAAGGTCTCACAATATCAAGAATTTCCCTGGCAATAAGTATACCTTCACGCCTTGCAGCCTCTTTTGAATCAGCTTTTTCCATCCGCTTCATTATCTCATCAGGAATTGTAACACCCGGAACCTCATTGTTGAGGAAGAGGGCGTTTCTGTATGATGCGAGGGGCCAGATGCCTGCAATAACAGGAAGTTTGGTTCCTTTTATCTTGTCAAGAAAGGATAAAAGCTGTTCAGGATCAAAAACAGGCTGTGTTATGAAATAATCTGCTCCCGCTTCCGCCTTTTCATATGCTCTCTCAATTTCCCGATCAAGACCTGTTGTTACAGGGTTTGCTCCTGCCCCGATTACAAAAGAGGTGGGCTCAGGAAGTTCTTTTCCTCCGAGATCTATGCCGCAGTTCAGTCTTTTTGCAAGAGAAATAAGACCCACAGCATCCACGTCAAACACACCTGTAACATCAGGATAGTTTCCAACCTTGGGAGGATCTCCGGTAATTATGAGGAGGTTTCTAAGCCCTGCCGCCTGACATCCGAGGAGTTCAGCCTGAAGCCCTATAAGGTTTTTATCCCTGCAGCATATATGTGGTATAGTCTCAACTTCCGCCTTTCTTTCAATTTCTATTGCAGTTACTGTCACGGAAACACGGGAAGATGCTCTAGGTCCGTCAGGAAGGTTTATGCATAATACGCCACTTTCCTTAGCCTGGGCTGATTTTTCTATTATACCTGAAAGATCAGATCCTATGGGAGGAACAAGTTCTATAGTAGCAACCCATTTATTTTCTGAAAGAGCCTTTCCAAGAGCCGATCTTTCTGCAAGAGGAACTGCTTCCCTGATATCCCCTTCAATCTCAGAACTTTCGATTACTCCCTTCCTGAATCCTGAATCTATTGAAAGCACCATCTGAGCGGCTTTTTTAATATGCTCAGGAGTTGTTCCGCAGCATCCCCCGATGACGGACGCTCCAGCTTCATAGAATTTAAGAGCATAATTCCCGAAATATGCAGGAGAAGCAAGATACATGTTTCTGTTGTCAATTTCCCGCGGCAGGCCTGCATTCGGCATGACTGAAACCGGTTTTGAAACATGCGGCTTGACAGCCATCAGAATTTCGAGAAGATGATCAGGTCCAACAGCGCAGTTGATTCCCAGAACATCGATGGAAGTTTCCTTGTTAAGCCTCTTGGCAGCTCCCGGAGCTTCCTTCTGGTATTCCTCAAGGTTTAGAGGGCCCATGGAAAACTGTGCCTGGACAGGCATATCGGGATTCAGTCTTTCGGCAACACGCGATGCCAGAATAAGTTCATCAATATCTCTGAATGTTTCAAAAACAAGAAGATCAATATCCTCTTTCATGAGTGAGGAAATCTGGGCTTCAAAAGCTTTTTCAGCAGTTTTTCTGTCTATCTTTCCGAACGGGGCAAGCCTTTCCCCCAGAGGACCGACTGAACCGGCAACATATATATCATCACCGGCTGCCTCGCGTGCAATTCTTACAGATGCCCTGTTAATCTCCTCAACCTTATCATCAAGCTGATAAGTCTTCAGTTTAACCGGATTTGCACCGAAACTGTTTGTTTCGATAACATGGGATCCGGAAGCAATATACTTATTGTGAATATCCCTGACCAGGTCAGGATTTGATATTGACAGTTCCTCAAAACAGCTGCTCAAAGGAACACCTGCTTCATAAAGCATTGTTCCCATTGCACCGTCAAAAAGGACAATATTTTCTTTAACTCTTTCAATATAATTTATTCTCAAACCAATACTCCTGCTAAACTAGCTGCTGTTGCCTGTGTACTGAACAGGCGTCTATATCAAATTATAAGAATCAACCCGGATGACTACATCCGTTTTTCAAGTTCATTGAGAACATTGCTGAAATCAATATTCTCCGCCTGAAAAAGAACCATCATATGATAAATAAGATCTGCTGATTCATAAATTATTTCATCCCGGTTTTCTGCAAGTATAAGCTCAACAGCCTCTTCGCCTGTTTTCTTCCTGATTTTGGAAAGGCCTGATTTAAACAGGTGGGTAGTGTAGGATCCTTCAGGTAGTTTTTCAGATCTTTCCCTGATAGTCCTGCCAAGCCTTTCTATAACATCGGGAACAGCAGCTTCTAAAGCTTCTCCCTTTCCGGAAGATTTATCCAAAGAAGAATCCCCTTCAACTACAGCCTCAACCCAGTCTTTCCCTTTTTTAATTTCCCTCAGCCTTAAACCTGTTGAAATATCACCATATGGAATAAGCCTTTCTGTATCCTCGTGAACAAACCAGAGAATCTTGTTTTCAAGGGATTTTTTGTATCCCTTTTCATTTGTTTTTACAATATCAATAATGTTTTTACTGCTGTCTGAAATTATCAGAGTCATTAAGTCTTTCAAAAAAACACTCCATCATCTTTCTGATATTTATCTATCACATCCGCAAGGCTGAATTTGTTCTCATAAAATGCCTTGCCGGTAATAATCCCTGCTATTTTCCCCTTATAGCTGCTGTTTTGTGCAATATTTTTAAAATCATCCTCGCAGCTTATGCCACCAGATACAATAACAGGAAGGGAAGAGGCCTCTGCAATGAGAACTGTTCTCTCAGTATCAGGTCCGCTTAAGGTTCCGTCTCTTGATATATTGGTATAGATAATGCTGCAGAATCCGTATTCCCCGGCTTTAGCTGCAAGTTCAGTATCACTGATACCTGAACCCTTCTCCCAGCCGGAAACCTTGACCTCGCCGTTAAGAGCATCAATGCCTGCTATGAAATTCTTTCCGTATTTTGCAATCCATTCACCGCCGATTTCAGGATTACGCGCAAACACAGTTCCGAGAATAAGCCTGTCTATACCTATATCAAGGATCTCCCGGATATCATCATCGCCTCTTATTCCGCCCCCGAGTTCAAGAACAGCATCAGTCTTTTTCCTGATTTCAGAAATTGTCTTTCTGTTGTCTACACCATCTCCCCTGGCCGCATCAAGGTCTACAATATGAATTCTTTTAGCACCTGCTTCTTCAAGCTGCATGGCAACATCTGCCGGGCTGTCTGAATAATTTGTCACCTGGCTGTAGTCGCCCCTGTAAAGCCTTACACATTTTCCGTCAATAATATCAATTGCAGGTATTATAAGCATTTTCTTTAGTCCTTCACCTTAAATCTTTTGATTTTTTTTGTTGTTGTCATTTCAAGAGCTTCGTCAAGCACTCTTATCCTTGTAATCCGCATATAGGGCTGAAGATCCTTGTTGACAGCATGAACAATTTCATTCATCCTGCCTTCAATCTCTTCGCCATTCCGGCCTATCCTGAAATCCTCGGACGGATAAATAAGAGCCTCAATTTCCTCAGTCCTATTTTTTTTGTCCTTAATATAACCTTTAACCAGAATTTGCTCAACTTCATCATACAGCTGAAACCGATCTTCTATCTCCTCGGGAAATACATTTTTACCCCCCTCCGTTACTATCAGGGACTTTTTCCTTCCTGTAAGGTAAAGATAGTTCTCTGAATCAAGATATCCAGCATCCCCGGTCAGGAAATATCCATCATCTGTCATCACCTCTTTGGTCGCTTCGGGATTTTTATAATACCCCTGCATTACAATAGGCCCTTTTATTGCTATTTCACCCCTTCCTTCAGAATCAGGATCAAGAATCTTAACATCAATTCCCGGAATAATCTTTCCGACTGATTTAATCTTGAAATGCTCAACCGGATTAAGGGCTGCAATGGGGGAGGTTTCTGTCAGGCCATAACCCTGAACAAAATCAAGACCCATCTGGTTGTAAATATTAAAAGTGGAAGAAGGGAGCGGGCCTCCCCCGCTTATACATATCCGGATACTTGAAAGCGATGCTTTATCAAGAACTGTTTTGAAAAGCTTTTTACCTATATTTACATTGAATACCCTTTTTATGAATCCGCTGAAACTCATCAGGAGTCTTAAAACCAGATAAACAGCAATACCCTTTTCCTTTATCCCCTTGAGTATTCCCTTCAGAATCCTGTTGAAAAGCATTGGAACACCCAGAAACATTGTCACATTAGCCTGTTTGAGGTCTGAAAGAATCTGCTTGACTACAAGCTTTGCCGCAAAAACAAGCTCGGCACCGCATGCTATTGTTTCAATGAAAACAGCAAGCATTGAATATGAATGATGAAGAGGCAGGAGAGCATAAAACACATCTGTATGATAAATATTTAAATTTCCCTGTGCAAGAAGAGCATCATTTACAAAATTGGAATGGCTCAGCATTACTCCCTTGGGTATTCCTGTAGTTCCTGAAGTAAAGAGAATAGCAGCTGTATCATCAGGAGAAAGGGAAACCGGCTTTTCGGGAACTGATCCTGAAACATTGTAAACATAGTTGTCTTTGTTTTCAGAAAGTGAATATCTTACATATTCAGATTTTTTATCCATCAGGAGAGTATCATACTTTTCCTCATCAACAATAAGGAACCTGCTCTCTGAAAAACTGATGAGATTTTCCATTTCACTCTCAGACATCATATAATCAATAGGGACAACTATTCCTCCTGCAGTAAGTACTGCAAGATATGAAACAGCCCATTCGGGAGAATTTTTTCCGGTCAGGGCAACTCTGTCCCCTTTTTCAAGGCCGGAATCAATCAGGCTTCCTGCCAGCTTATAAATTTTATCCTTTGTTTCAGAATAGGTCAGCATTTTCTCATCAGGAGTATATGCGGTAAAACAGCGTCTTTCAGGAAATCTGGCTACAGAAATAAGAAAAAGTTCGGGAAGTGTAGGCACATCTCCTGAATAAAGTTTTCCGCGGTATTCCTCAATAAACTTAAAAGTATCATACATAAACATTTTCTCCTTGCATGGATTAAATCACATACACCTCCGCAAGCAGCGGGGTATATGGTTCTGTAAGGAATGGATTGTATGTCGGATTCAGGACTCAAAAACTTTATACAATCTAAATCTTACTTATTTTCAAAATTACGCAGCAAGCTACAGGTTATTACACAACCACAGGCGGGGGTATTAGGCCCGACCTGCGAATAAACAGTTTGATTTTTCAATTATATACAAACAGACTGTTATCAGGTTTATTCAGGAATAGTCAGTTTTCCTGATATTTAATAGCCGACATTAAGGATTATAATAATCCCCTTTGCATACGTTATGATAAATACAAAAAAAATCAATAATCCGGTCTGTTGAGGCTTCTGTTTAATATGTTATAATTAAATACCCTATTATTATACCGGATTTCCAGAAAAATAAAATATGAAAATATATATATTACCAGTAATTATTTTAACACTGATAACTCTCTATTTGGCAGGACCTGAAATTGATAAGGAAATGAAAATGCCGCAGCTCCCCGAAATAACTGATCCTCAAAAATATATAGGCGAATCTGAAGCCGGAATTCATGATATGAGACCGGGAAACAGTAAAAAAATCGTCTGGGCAGAAAAAGAGGGAGAAAAAACAGAATACTCAATCATATATATCCACGGATTTACCGCGTCACGCAGCGAAACAGCACCTCTGACAGAAATTATTGCAGAGAAGACAGGGGCAAATGTTTTTTATACAAGACTTAAAGGGCATGGCCGGTATGAACTCAGGTCACAGGAAAATGTAAATATTTCCGACTGGCTTGAAGATACGGAGGAAGCTCTTGAAATAGGGAAGATGATTGGAGAAAAAGTCCTGGTTGTTTCATGTTCAACAGGAACCGCTCTTGCAACATGGCTTATGGAAAAACATCCTGATGATATTGAAGCAACAGTTATGATTTCTCCCAACTTTGAACCGGCAGACAGAAGAATTTTTATCCTGTCGTATAAATGGGGTCCGGCCCTTTCAAAACTGATGGAGGGGGAAATTATCGGTGAAAAGGAGCATATAATATCACCTGAACATGCAAACAACTGGAGCTATATCTACAGGACAGATATGGTTTTTCCTGTTGTGGCTCTTCTTGAATATGTAAAATCTGTTGATTTTTCCGAAATAGATGTACCTGTGATTATGTTTTATTCCTCCAGAGATAAAATTGTAAATCAGAAAAAGACTCTCGATGTTTTTGAAGAATGGGGTACAGAAAAAAAGAAAATTACAGAGATAATGAATCCGGGCGATAAAAACTGCCATGTAATTGCCGGCGATATATTTTCACCGGAAACAACTGATTTTGCAGTACACGAAATAATTGAATTTTTAAGACAATACGGCATTATTCCTGAAAACAACTGATATAAACTGTTTTATATACACGGCGGCATTGCCTGATCAGGAAAATAATCCTTTTTCTGCAGTTTGATAAGGATTTATCAAAAAAACACAAATTTCATATTTTTAACACTATTCTAACAATTCATTCATTTTTTTCTAACACACCATGACAAATATATTAATCAATAGTTTAATGCCGTAATGGGCTTTTTTTAAGTCCAACTTTCTTTCTTTCTTTTTTTGAGTTCTGAAAACTGTACCCTTTGCCAGGGGTACAGTTTTTTTATATAAAATGTCTAAATTTCCATCTTATTTATCAGGAAAATAAATATTAACACAGTCGGGACATATTGTATGGGTGAATTTTGAATCAGCTTTTTTCTCAACATATTTTTCCAGGGGCCACCATTTATTATTCTCATCCCTGATTCTTCTGCAGCCGGAACAGATAGGGAGAAGAGTTTCAAGAGTTTTAACCTTCTTTAAAAGTTCATTTTTTTCCCTTAATGCTTTCTTCAGCGCCCTGTTGGTTTCCTGCTGTTTCTGTTCAGCCTTTTTTCTCTTATCAATATTGCGTGTTATTCCCACAATTTTAAGAACATTATCATTTTCCATGAAGAATTTGGCAGAAATTTCTATCCAGACAGTAGAACCATTTTTATGATAAAGCTCAACATCCAATGAATAGGATTTATTTATTCCTGATTCCCAGTCCTTTTTCCCTTTTTTGAAAAGAATACTTAATTTTTCATATGATTCCGGCACAATATTTTTCCTGAGTTCACTGCCTATCAATTCCTGCTGTGTAAATCCCCGAAGTTTATATATATCGGGACTGATATAAAGATATTTCAGGGCAGAGGCATCAATTACCCACACTGCATCGATGAATTTATCAGTCATTGAACGGTATTTATATTCAACAGAAGCAATCTTGCTTTCAATTTTCGAATTCATATTTACCTCCTCTCCGAAATAATTTATCCTGAAACAGTAATTCAGATAATCACAAGTAAAAAATAAAACATGCCTAAATTAATTCTATGATAATTTTCATGTTTTTTTACATTCTTCATGATAAAATTATTAATATTCATCTTGAACGACGGAAGAAAATCATCAGATGCTTGTTAAAAAAATTCTTGCAGAAAAATCTGCCGGCTGCCTGGTCGGTGGAGCAATTGGAGATGCACTCGGAAGAGTTGTTGAATTTGTCCCTGAAAATATCATACGCCTGAAATACGGAACCCGGGGAATTACAGAGCTTCATCTGTCTGGCGGAAAAGCAAGATTTACAGATGATACCCAGTTGAGCCTTTTCACAGCAGAGGGCCTTTTGAGAATGCATACCAGAAAAATAATGAAAAGAGTAAATCCGTCATATGAAGTGATGCTGAGATCATACCACAGATGGATAATTACCCAGAACGGCGGGATATTTACAGGGACAGGATCTATTTACAAGAATATGAACCAGAAGCAGATTGATGCTGTTCTTGATTCAGGATTCCTTGTCAACAAGGTGGAACTCAACAGGATGAGAGCTCCGGGGCGGACATGTATTAATGCACTCAGCAGCGGGGAAATGTTCAGCTTCAAAAATCCCCCAAACAGCAGCAAGGGCTGCGGTTCGGTGATGCGGGCAGCTCCGGCTGGTATTTATTTCCACCGGGAACCGGAAAAAGCCTTTATATCAGGGTGCAGGCTCGCAGTCCTGTCGCACGGCCATCCTACAGGGTATATAACAGCCGGCACTTTTTCCATGCTGATTGCGCTGATTATCAGCAAAATACCTCTTATTAATGCTGTGAAAAAGACTATATCATACCTCAAGGCAGACTGCCTCAAGCTGGATTTTATCAATCCCGGAAACACATATGAAACACAAAGAGCACTGGAGAATTCCCTTGCTCTTTATGAAAACCGCAACCCTGAAAAAATTTCATTTACATCTCTCGGGGAGGGCTGGACAGCAGAAGAAGCCCTGTCTATAGGGATTTTCTGCGCCCTTGTTAATCAGGAAAATTTTGAACAGGGGATAATCACCGCTGTAAACCACTCGGGTGACAGCGATTCAACAGGCAGTATCTGCGGAAATATTCTTGGAGCACTCAACGGACTGAACTGCATTCCCGAAAATTATAAAATGCAGATAGAACTTTATCCAATGATGTGTGAAATAGCGGAAGACCTGATATGCAGTGGAGTTACTGAAGATTTTCAGAAAAAATACCCAGGATGGTAGATTGTTTTAATTATAAATAATTATTTTAAAAAGCTGAAAATACAATTCTCAGAGCTTCCTGCCTCAATAATTCTTATTCCTCCCCCGGAAGCTCTTCAAGAAGATCATCGGCACAGAGATCAAGCTCTACTTTCCATTCCCCCAGACGCTTGTACCTTATTTCATCTGCCGAAGATGTAAGATCAGACCCCAGTTCCTGGTCAAAGTATCTTATTAGGAGCTGGTTCGGATATGCTTCGGGGCGGATTTTTCTCAGGATTTTCGCGGCAGTTTTTTCAGAACCGGTAATCATATAAAGATATCCGAGAGCAACAGCTGTTGACCGGGAAATACCCTGCCAGCAGTGTATCGTATAACCGGAAGCTTCGTTACTTGTCTTTTTAAAGAAAGAAATCATTTTTTTAACATCACTGCGGCGGGGAATTCTTTTGGGATGCATATCATGTCGTAAATGTTTCCTGCATTCAACATCAAAAAAAGAGAGTCTCAATATTTTTTCAAAGGATTTTTTAAACAGCTCGGGGATCAGGCAGTCTTCCATTTTCGGATGAAAATAAAGATGGGGATTCCCGATTGATATGAGATGTGTATGGTGAAATTTTCCCGCAGATATATATTCCTCCAGTTCTCTCTGGCCGAATACCTGTATTTTGCCTGCAGCCTGTATGCTTTTTCCCATAACAAGCCTTTAATATTGTTAAAAATACCGGCCAAGCAATTCCGGAGTAATGAAACCAAGCTTCACAGCAATCTGGCCGAATCTTAAATCAGGATGTTCTTTCTGATAATCAAGAATTATATGCACCTCATCATCTGTTATTGCGCCGAGCCGTACAAGAAGTTCCCCGAATCTTTCTGTTGAATCTTTCATCTTTAAATATCCTTAACTTATATTATATATCTATTTCCGTTAACTGCAAATTCCAGCGGGAGAGTTATTAAAAAAACTGGTGAAACAGCTGTATTATACAAATTTATTTAAAAATTGCAGATTCCCTGTCGTTAAATCAAAAAAAAGCCTGCAGATAACTCCTGCAGGCTGTATATTATTTTCAATAGTATTATGGAGAAGGTGCTGTTGTTACTTCACCCCTGAAATTGTCAATCTGGCTCTTGATAGAATCAAGCTTTGAAGATATTTCACTGTTTTTTGATTCAGTTTTTGCAATATCCTGTTTTGATTTTTCTATCTCCGCTTTATTTTTCTCAATCAGCCTTTCTCTTCTTGCACTGTCCCGGGTGAGAAAAGCAACTTCTTCCTTATCAGACTTTGTCTGGTCCTCAAGAAATTTCCTTTCTTCAGACAGAAGAAATACAACACTCACAAGTTCATCCCTGTACTGATCAAGCCGTTTCTTGGTAGCCCTGTCTTTGGATTCCCTGTAGAGGTTATTTAAATCAAGGTTTGTCTGTGTAGTATAATCAATATTTTCATTAATTTTTTCTACTCTGGTTTCTGATTTTTGAATTCTGTCTTCGAGAAATGTTTTTCTTTCAGTATTGGCAGCAATTGTATCAGAATGATTCACATTTTCAGTTTCAAGAAAGGCTATCCGATTATTTGTCTTTTTTATGTCTACATAATTAAATTCTTCTGCTTCCTGTGCAAAGGCTGAAAATAATGAGCCGGCAAAAAGCATTATCATCAGTAAATAAATTGGTTTCAATTTCATCTATTCCTCCGGTATTTTTCCTCTTATAAAAATTATAGCAAAGGGACAGTGAATTTACAAATAAAAGATATTCCGGCTTTAAAAAAAAGCACTCCGGAATGGAGTGCTTAAACAAGAGTATATGTATAAATAAAACTAATTAACAGAAATCGGGTCAGTAGTTACATTGCTTCTGTAATTATCAAGCTGATCCTTGATTGTATCGAGTGTAGTGGATATTTCACTGTTTTTTGATTCTGTTCTAGCAATATCCTGCTTCAAAGAAGAAATTTCTCCATTGTTTTTCTCAATCAGCCTCTCTCTTCTTGCAGAATCCTTTTCTATAAAAGCAACTTCTTCTTTATCAAGCTTAATCTGGTTGTTCAATTCTTTTAACTCAGATTTAAGCAGCCAGATCAGACTGACAATATCATCCCTGTAGACATCTATCTTTTCTTTTGTTTTTCTGTCCTGTGTTTCACTGTTAAGCCTGTTAACCTCAAGATTTTTCTGTTTTGCAAAATCAAGATTTTCATTTACCTGCGTAATTCTGTTTTCTGATTCTGTTATCCGGTTTTCGAGAAATGCCTTTCTTTCTCCATTATCCGCTATTGAATCTTCATGGTTTTTATTTTCAGCTTCAAGAACTGATATCTGATTTTCTGCTTTCTTTATATCAACAAAACGACCTGTTTCCTGTGCATAAGAAACAGAACAAAGTATTATTAATAAAATTAAAGAAAAGGATTTAAATTTCATGTAAACCTCCGGTGTTCCTAACGTTATATCAGATGAAATACAAAATTACAATTGATATGAAAAACCAATATTCTGTATTTTATCAAAAGCTGATTCAGAAATAAAATAATGTGCTGTTGTAAAAAAGCCTGAACTGATAATATCATTTCATGGTTATTTTTTACGCACTCATGTCAGCCTTTTCTTTTGGAACAGCCGATTTTCTGGGGGGCTTCTCCTCAAGAAAAAACTCAACAACTGTCACAGTAGCCTGGTCGCAGGGAGCAGGGCTTATAACTGTGCTTATAGCGGCTCCGCTGATGGGTGCAGAGCATATTGCTGGTTATGATATTTTCTGGGGAATGGCAGGGGGAGTATCGGGGGCTCTTGGAGTACTTGTACTGTTTCACGGACTTTCGACAGGAATAGCATCTATTGTTTCCCCGATCGCGGCTCTCTCAGGCGCTGCATTTCCAGTGCTGTTCGGTTTTATTACAGGAGAAAGGCCGCCCCTCTTAACATGGACAGGAGTTGCTCTTTCCCTCCCGGCCATACTTCTCCTTTCATGGGAAAAGGGGGATAAAAATAACCACGTTATCAGATCCCTGCGTATGGGGCTTGTTTCAGGTGCTCTTTTCGGAGGCTTTTTCATATTGCTGTCCCGTACATCTGAAAGCTCGGGAATGTGGCCCCTTCTTGCGGCCCGTTTTACAACAGTTCCGCTTTTTATTCTTATTTCAGTTATCAGAAAGTCAAAACTCAGGCTGGAAAAAGGGACAAGAAGGATTACAGTCTTCAGCGGAATCCTGGATATGGCTGCAAATGTGTTTTATATACTTGCCGTCAGAACAGGGTATCTTATTTTCGCGGTAATACTTTCCGCTCTTTACCCTGCACCAACAGTAATTCTACAGAAGATATTTCTGCATGAAAAGCTCACCAGAATGAGAATTATCGGCCTTGTTCTGTCAATCACAGGAGCAGCCCTTATCGGCATCGGTGGATAGACAGGCAGAATTATTGCATTGATTAAAACCAAAAACCGGGCCATTCGAAGGGAAAGGACCCGACAGCAATACAGAGGGCTTTTGATTTAGAAAATAATTATGTTTGACTTATCGGAACTCATTATTTAATCTTTAAATCATATGAAAATAATAATGTTTATCCTGTCCCTGTTTACATGGTGTGAAATAATTCTCTGTTTTGTTATATTTTTTCCGTTTCAGTTTCTCCTTTTCCTGCTTACAGTTTTTTTTGACAGGAAAAGAAAGCTTCTGCATTACAACTCATCGCTCTGGTGCGCTCTTTCTCTTTTTTTAAGCCCTCTGTGGTCAATTGAAATAAAAGGAAAGGAAAACCTCGACAGAAAAAAACCGCATATTGTTGTAATGAACCACCAGTCGCTTATAGATATTCTTCTTACATTCCGGCTCTTCTATCCCTTTAAAATGATTGGGAAAAAAGTACTGGGACTTGTGCCGATAGTAGGATGGAACCTTGTATTGAGCGGGCACCTCCTTGTCGACAGAAAAAACACAAAAAGCCAGTTTGGGGCGATAAGAAAGATGGAGAACCTGATAAAGCAGGGAGAATCAATGTTTGTTTATCCTGAAGGGACCAGAACCAGGAACGGAGAAATCGGAGAATTCAAAAAAGGGGCATTCAGGACAGCAGTTTCAACAAACACACAAATCCTTCCCATTGTCATAGACGGCCCCTATCAGCTGCTTCCCAAAAAAGGCTTTGTGATAAACAACTTCAGAAAAATATATATAGAGATTCTTCCTCCGGTGGAAATCAAGGAAGGGGCAAAAGCATCCGACCTGGCAGAGGAAACAAGGGCTGTAATGTACAGTGTTTTGAAAAATATAAGAGAAAAAGAGAGTTCTGGTGATTAGTCAGTCAAAAACTGCCGGCCCTGTAAACTGACAGGGCTTTCAGAACGATATTCCTGTATAAAACAATACGACAATATTTGGATTGTATGCAAATTTTCCAGGTGATGATTCAGTTTTTTGCCAGAATTTCTTCAAAATCAGCAGAAGGAAGAGGCTTGCTGTAGAAAAACCCCTGATGATAGCGGCAGCCCAGCCCGGCGAGCTTTTCAGCCTGATCTTCATCCTCAACCCCCTCCGCAACAACTTGCATATTAAAATTGCCGGATATCGACAGGATAGCCTCCACAAGGGCAGAATCATTTTCATCATTTATAATATCCCTGATAAATGCCCGGTCTATTTTGATGATATTCAGGGCAAGGTTTTTAAGATATGTAAGAGAGGAATATCCAGTACCGAAATCATCAAGAGCAAATGAAATATCCAGTTTTCTTAAATCAGACACAGTTCCTGCAGTTTTTTCAATATTTTCTATCAGAACATTTTCAGTAATTTCCAGAACAATCATCTCCGGCGGAATATTATATTTTTGTATATTATTCAGGAGCAGCTCCGAAAAGTTATCCTGTTTCAACTGGGTAACACTGATATTAATTGAAACATATTTTAACGGATAGCTGAATTTATTGTTCCACTCTTCAAGCTTTTTACAGACCTCTTCAATAATCCATTCACCCATGGGAAGAATTAAGCCAGTCTCCTCTGCAAGAGGAATAAAATCAGAAGGAGAGACAATTCCCATTTCAGGATGAAGCCACCTTATCAAGGCTTCGGCGCCAGCATATTTTTTTTCCTTAAAATCATAAATCGGCTGAAAATTAAGAACAAATTCCTTATTTTCTACAGCATGTCTGAGACTGCTTTCAAGCTTCATTCTCTTTTCTATAGAGACGTTCATCTCTTCATTAAAGTAATGGGTACAGCTTCTTCCGCTTCTTTTTGCCTCATACATTGCTGTATCAGCATTTTTCAAAAGATCATCGATATTGAGATCATTACCGGAAAACAAGGAAATTCCAATACTTGTAGATGTGTAGAGCTTTTTTTCAACCATTTTATATGGCTGCGACAGCTTTTTATGTATTTTATCAGCTACAAAACTTGCAGATCTGATAGCCTCTTCTGTATTATTCTGCAGTCTCGGGAGGAGAACAATAAACTCATCTCCTCCGATACGGGAAACAGTATCTTCCGCCCGTATAATTGATTTTATCCGTTCTGCAGTTTCAATCAGAATTTTATCACCTACATGATGACCGAGAGTATCATTAATCACTTTGAAATTATCAAGATCAAGAAACAGAATTGCCCCCATACAACCAGTTCGCCGGGCCCTCGCCAGAGCAGAGCCGGTACGGTCTTTAAGCAGAAGCCGGTTGGGGAGACCTGTCAGCGAATCATGATAAGCAAGATGGCGGACTTTCTCCTCTATAAGCTGGTATTCTGTCCTGTCCTGAAGAATTCCCACTGCTCCTGTCAGAACACCGTTACGGTCATAAACGGGGGAACATTTCATTGCGATCCATTTTTTACTGCTTGATATAGTAGTATGATAATCACCTTCGTAGAATCCGGTCTCTTCGTTGACTGCATCCTGAAGAGCCTGGAGAATTCTTTTATCCCGGATACTATTCATATTGAAGTTAATCATATTATCTATTGATGTTTCCACAATTGAGCAGAATTCTTCATTGCAGTCATAAATGACTAAATCCATGTCATAATAAAAAATCCCCACAGGTGCATGTTTGAAAATTGTCCTGAATTTTTTCTCACTCGCAGTAAGTTCATCGGTTGTTTTCCTGCTTATCCATGCGTAATAAATATTTTCATAAATAATTTTATAAAATTTATTACCAATGCCTAATATCATAAAATAATAAATAAGGAGAAGAACTGCGGCTGATTTATAATATTCAGCATCCAAAAGAAAAAGCCTTGCCGTAAAGGGAATAACAAGAAAAGACAGAAAAAGAAAAACCTGTTTTAAATCACTTGCAAGGGTAACAGTACTACCGGTTCCTATTCCCAGAATACAGACAATAATAAACATGTTTACAGAATAATCATCTGTAAGAAGAACAAAACCGGAAAATCCCCAGACAAAAGCGGAAAGCAGCATCATCAGGACAAACAGAGAATAAAATGTTTTATGGTTTTTTTCTTTCTGCCTGTTGAACAAAACAGATATAAAGAATCTTGCCGAGGAAACTAAAAAGACAGAAGAATACCAGTAAATAAGCAGACTTTTATCTACATGATTCCTCAAAATTAATACAAGAACAAAGGCTGTAAACAAATACATACCTGTGCTTAAAGGAACAACTTTAGAGAGGTATTTCAGTTTTTCTTTTTCAAGTAATTTATTATCAGGAATTTCGGGACCTGCATCACGTTTATCAAGGCTGATATTCAGTTTCTTTTTATTATTCATTTACTTAATTATAATACAATTTTCTGAATCTGAAAGTTGATATTTTCAAGTTTTGCTCCTGCATTATCGTTATAAATAAACTGCTCTATGTTCATCAATAGTATAAATTCTTACAATATAAGAAGTTCTAAAGCCGGGTTTTTACCCGGGGTAGACGAAAAGGGATTATTGTATTATCTTATATACAACAGACATGAAAATGAAGTAATTCCTTGAAGTACTGATGCATTTACTGGTAAATAACGGCCAGTTGCATAATCTGGAAACTTGGTTTGAAAAATTTTATTCATAGAACTGGGGCTTATCCAGGGTCTTTTAAAAAGGCAATGGGACTGCTACTAATCTAGCAGCAAAGCAGTAGCTGAAAAGCTTAGCTTAAGCACTCTAACTCTGTAATCAAATGATTATAGGTTTAGAGTGCTTTTTTTTTGATTAAAAAACTACCCAATTTATTGGGAAAAAATACATGGAGGGAATTTACATGAAAAAATTAGTACTTTTACTAATAGTTTTAACTGTGCTATTACCAGCAGTTATCTTCGCAGGAGGTAACAGCGAAAAAGAAGAAACAAAAACAGTTAAACTTACTTACGTAAACTGGGAAGAAGGTGTGGCCTGGACACATATGATTGCAGCAGTTCTTGAAGACGAATATGGATGCAAAGTTGAGCTTACTGCAGCAGATGTAGCTCCAGCTATATCTTCAGTAGCAAACGGGGATCAGGACTTTTTCATGGAAGGATGGCTGCCCAATCTTCATACTGTATACACAGAAGGAACAGATATTGTTAAAATCAAGAAGATATATGACAAAGGTATTGTCGGTCTTATTATTCCGAAGTATATGGCTGAAGAGGGTGTAAAAACCATATCGGATCTTGCAAAACCGGAAGTAGCGAAAAAGCTTGATTACAAGATTACAGGTATCGACTCAGGTGCTGGAATGATGATTCAGTGCGAAGAAGAGATTATGCCAAAGTATGGTCTCGTTGACGCAGGAATAGAACTTATAGCTTCTTCAGGCCCTGCTATGCTTGCAGCAATGGACGCAGCAATCAAGAAAAATGAGTACATCGTAGGAATGGGATGGCAGCCGCATTCAATGTTCGGAAGATACGACCTTCTTATCCTTGAACAGGATAAAGAAAAAATATATGCTCCCGATGATATCTTTATTCTCGGCCGGCCTGACGTTGAAGAGGAACTTCCTGAAGTTACCGCTTTCATAAAGAATGTCTACTGGACAAATGAAACTATAGGGTCTCTTATGGTTTACATTGCTGATTCAAAAAAGGATACTCTCGAAGCAGCAAGAGAATGGAAGGATGCAAATCCTGAAGTATGGAAGGACTGGGTAAACTAAGTTCACCTGCTCAATATCATATCGCTGCCTGTGTTTCGGGCAGCTTTTTTTAACTATTTAACAATTAATAATGTGTAATCTGAGATTTAAGACAGTGGAATATTTTTTTATATAATTAAAATTAATATAAAAAATATTATTTTATCAGGATTTAATATGACTATATTCTGATACAGTTCAAAGAATTATATGAAAATCTTTATCTGATACGGAAGCAACAACCCGAGAATCCTGTGATATATTAACATAAGTACACAGCTGTGATTATCAAATCTTGAAGCGAGGAAAATATGTCTTTAGATCATAATATAAAATCCATAGAAAAATTAATTAGATCAGTTACAGATTTTGATTATTTTTCACTGATTCCTCCTTTGTATATTGATTCAAACAGCGAAGATGATTCTTTTGGAATAAATATATATCAGACAGAAAAAGAGCCTTCCATGGAATTGTGGATAGAATCATTGAAAACCAACAAACAGCTTCTGATAATATTTCATTATCCGCCTGATGAAGAATTACAGACATACTGTATCGACGGAATAGAAAGGCCGATTTCAAGCTATGAACTGGAAAATGGTCTGTCTGTCAGCTATATGGAAGAGTCTATGGCATTTTTTATTGCTGTATCTGAAAAAATAGAGATAACACCCGGAATAATCGGGGGATATAACGGGCAGCCGGAGTTTTTTACACCGAACAATCTTCATCCGGATATTTTACGGGCTTTTTCTTTTATGACTGAAAACTTTTTCTGTTTTAATTATGTAAAAAGCCCTTCAAAAACCTGGTAATTAATTAATATCGAACACGAGAGGAAAAACAAACCTCCGGTGCGGATCAAGTCACAAAAAAAGCTTCCCGAAATACGGGAAGCTCAGCTGGCCTGTCAAGTCCATCTTTCCTCTGTTCACATATAACGTATAAAGGAGGAAAGACACAGTATATCTATGAAATATGTATAATCACCAATTCGTTACATGTCACTCGGCCAGTACGCATATTCCGCTTTCTGGAAAATTCAGCTTTATTGTATCCCCTGTATTAAGAGCTATACTGTCGCCGGTGTTTACTATAATATCGCCTAATTCAGATTCCACTTCATACTGATAACTGTCTCCAAGGTATGTTCTTACTCTTATATGACCTTCAATTAAAGATTCGCCCTCCTGATCAACAGAGATATTCTGAGGCCGGATTGCTATTTTTTTTACATTATCCCGATCTCTGGCTTTTATCTCTTTACCGTTACTCAGCCTGTATACACCCCGGCCTACCTTTGTAACATCAAGCAGGTTTTTAAACCCTACAAATTCAGCAACAAATATCGAGCCTGGATTACTGTAGATATTTTCAGGAGTATCATACTGCTCTATCTTACCGTTATTCATGATAGCTACTTTATCAGAAATAGAAAAACATTCTTCCTGATCATGGGTAATAAGTATTGTTGTGATTTTGTATTTCTGCTGCATCTTCTTAATCTGGGCCCTCATTTCTATCCTGAGTTTTGCATCAAGATTTGAAAGGGGCTCATCCAGAAGAAGCAGTTTCGGAGATATAACAAGGGCCCTTGCAAGAGCCACTCTCTGCCTCTGCCCGCCGCTTAAATTAGCAGGTTTCCTGTCTTTAAGATCTGTCAATCCTACTGTTTCCAGTATATCCAGAACCTTTTTTTCCCTCTGGTCAGCCGGAATTTTTCTCAGCTTTAAGCCGTAGGCCACGTTCTCATAAACTGTCATATTGGGAAACAGTGCATATGACTGAAAAACAATACCGAAGTTCCGTTTATTTATGGGTACTCTTGAATAATCAACATTATCTATCAGGATTTCCCCTTCACGGGCATCCAGAAACCCGGCAACAGCCTTGAGAGTGGTTGTTTTACCGCAGCCGGAAGGACCTAAAATTGAAACAAGTGTTCCATTTTCTATATCTAAATTATAATCTTCCAATATATTGACTTTTCCATCATATGAAACTTTCAAGTCATTAAGCTGTAATCTTGACATGTCTACCTACCGTAATTATTCAGACCTATAGTCTTTTCAATAAAATATGTAATACCAATTGTTATAAATAAAAGAACAACTGAAACAGCTGCAACCGATGGATTCCCGTATTTTTCAACATCCTGCATCATTATTATTGGAAGCGGGGTTGCTCCTCTGCCGTACAGGAATATTGAGATAGGAATATTATTAAACGAAGTAATAAATGAAAGTACAGATGCAGACACTATTGCCGGAGTTATACTGGGCAGCAAAATATGAAGTACAAAATCCTTCTTCGTTGCCCCCAGGCTCAAAGCTGCATCTTCGATTACAAAGTCAAACTTATCAAATGCTCCGCCCACTACTCTTATTGTATAAGGGAATAATATTATAATATGCGCCATCATCAATACCAGTAATTTCGGCAGCTTCATATCAAATTCCTTTGCAATAAAAACCCAACATAAAAAGAGAGAATAACTTAAGACGATTCCCGGAATCAATACAGGTGAAAAGAAGATATTCTTAATTCCTTTAGTAAATTTATCATCATACTTGGCTATGCCATAGGCAACAGGAATCCCGAAAAATAATGAAATTATTGTCGCTATTATCCCCACTTTAAAACTGATATTAAACCCGGATATATAGCTGCTGTTAAACGCTGTTTTATACCATTTAAGAGAAAAGCCTTCTATCGGGTAGGTCAATATATCATTGCTGTTGAAAGATGCAACTGCAGTAATAAACAAAGGATAGATCAGATAAAAGAATACCAGGCAGACAAAAATTGTCAGTAATTTACTTTTCTTCATTTGATCCCCCCACAGCATCTGCACATTTATTTATCAGGGTTATAATAACAACTGTTAAAACAAACAGGAAAATAGAAATTGAAGAAACCAGTTCCCACCTGCCAAGAGTCGTCCCATACTGCTGTACCAGTGTTGCAAGAACAACAGTCCGTGTACCACCCAGAATATTCGGTGTTGTATATGCTGTTAATGTCGCAGTAAAAACCAGAACAAGACCTACAATAATTCCGCTTACCGAGTTTGGAATTATTATTGTAAAGAAAGTTTTAAACCGTGATGCACCCAGACTTATTGATGCCTCTTCAACCTCTTCAGGTATATTATCCATAACACCTATTAATGAGACAATCATTAAAGGGAGAAATATATATGTTGAACCGATAATAACAGCAATCCTTGAATACATGAAACTAATCGGTTCTATTAAAAACCCCAGAGTATTCAGCAGCCTGCTCAAAATACCGTCATACCCCAGAATAATCATCCATGAAATACTTCTAACTACCGCATTTGTCAGAAGAGGAAATAAAATCAGCAGTAAAAAAACTGTTTTCAATCTTCCCCGGGTTCTTGAAATAAAATATGCAGTAGGCAGTCCAATAATCAGGGTTGCAAGTACTACAGAAAATGAGATTAAAAAAGTATTTTTCAGAGCTTTATGAAAAGTTGAATCTCTGAAAAGTTCCAGATAATTGGCAATGCTGAAAGAACCGTCAACAGACAAAGATTTATAAGTGAGCATGATTAATGGTACGAAAACCAGTACTGCTATTAAAAATAAACTGGGCAGAAATATAATTGCTTTTTCCTTATTCATTCTCTGCTACCTTTTCCATCAATTCCCGGCTTTTAGCTTTTACCTTGTTATAGACATCTGTAAATTTTTTAATTACATCTTCCTCTTTTACATTTACCAGCCTGAAATCTTTTACAACTAAATTTCCATTTACAAATACATGTTCAATATTATTCGGCTGCATGGCATAAACAATAGCTGCATAGTAATCATATACAGGCAGCATATTAATTGTATTTGGATTGATTATTATCAAATCGGCTTTTTTACCAGCTTCAATACTTCCGACCAGATGATCAATATTTAAAGCTTTAGCCCCGTTTATAGTAGCCATCTTAACAATATCTTTTGCAGGACAGATGCTTCTGTTCTGATATTTCACTTTCTGCATCTTTGGCGCGCAGTTCATAACACTCATCATATCCATATGGTTGCCGCTCATCGGCCCGTCTGTTGCAATACTTACGTTTACACCATAATTCATGTAATCATAGACAGGAGCAATCTCTCTGCCGCTTTTACTGTTCCCTGCAGGACAGTGTGCAATAGAGGCATTATGTTTTGCCAGGATCTTTAAATCTTCATCATCAACCAGTATTCCGTGAGCACCTACAAAGCGTTTGCCCAAAACACCTGTATTTTCCAGATACTTAACTACTGAACCATGTTCTTTCAGGTAAGGCTTGGCTTCCCACACCTGTTCTGCCAGGTGAATCAGAAAGGGAACTTCATACTTATCAGAATACTCTTTACATTTTTTCAAGAGGGATTCAGAAGTCATGTATACGGAGTGGGGAGCAAGCGCTCCGTTTATCAATGGATTATCTTTATACTTACCAATAAAATTCTCAAACAGCTCAAATCCATGATCACTGTTTAATTGTTCTCCATTTTTCTCGTCAGTAATACCCTGACCGATAAATGACCTGATACCCAGTTCAATGGAAGCTTCCGCTGTTGAATTTATAAATGTATACATATCTGCATAACATGTAGTTCCGCTTAACAGCATTTCCGACAAACTCATCAGGGAGGAGCCGTAAACTATCCCGCTGTTTAAAAAAGAATTTTCAAGCGGAATCAGAAGCCTTGTAAGACGGTCTTTCATATCATCCCCCAGGCCTCTGAAAACTGTCATTGGAACATGGGTATGTGTATTTATAAAACCGGGAAGCAGAAGCTTCCCGGTACCGTCAATTATAGAATCATAATTCCCTGATATCTCACCAGAAAAAATGCCTGATATCTCGTCATTTTCGATACAGACATTCGCATTCTCCAGGATATCAAGAGTATTATTCATTGTAATAACAGTAATATTCCTGATTAAAATTTTCATTATTCTGTAAATAACTCATTCCACTTGGCAACCCAGGCAGCCCTGTTTTCATTTACTAAATCTATATCTGTAATAACAGCGTTAGGAAATGAGGAAAGGTTGGTCTTTGAGTTTTCCTGGCCAGCTTCAAAAGCAACATTCATATTTACAGGCGAATCAATATTCCGATCCAGTGACTCGTTCTGCACTTCTTCAGAAAGAAGGAAATCAACAAACTTCATTGCAAGGTCCTTGTTTTTAGTACCTTTAACAATGTTTACAGTATTTCCGTTTAATAATACTTTATCCAGGTCTCCCCATTTTAAATCAGGAGTATATCCGAAATCTGCCAGTAAAGCGTAATCATACTCGCCGTTTACAACAGCTTTTCTTGTGCTGAATGTACTTACATAGGCATCAACATTTCCGTTCTTTACCCATTTTTCAATTCTAGCAATATTTGCTGAAGCATTTCCGGAAACATCACCGGCACCATATAACACCATTGGTCCGAATGTAGATGTCATGTGGGGAATTGCTACTTTGCTGCCTGTATCTGCAAAGATTTCTTCCCAGGTTTCAGGAAGGTTGTCAGATTTTCCGGCAACTCTTAATCTGTTTACTGTGTAGCACATTCCGTAATCTTTGCCGTTAGGATTTTTAGCAAGTTCAAACAGATTTTTCATGTTTTTGATTTTTGATTTGTCCATCTTTTCAAAAAGGCCGTCTTTGACAGCTTTCTGAGCAGTTGCCTGTGTTGCAAGAAATACATCGATTTCTGTAATATCAATCTCATTCGCCAGCTTTGTATATCGGTCGCCGTCTCTTCCCAAATCCAGTTCAATAGTACAATTGTTTGCTTCTTCGAATGGTTTGAACAGGAACTCCTGTAATGCCTCAATATCATAGTCCCATGTAGAAACTACCAGAACTTTCGGTTCGTCTGCTTTTTCGCCTGTTCCGCCTGCAAAAACAGGTAAAACCATAGCAACAAGTAATAATGTAATAAAAATCTTTTTCATTTGTTCTCCTTTTCTCTCTTAATGCGAAACTAATTTTGCAAATTAGTTATTCTTATCCAGATTAATTATATATTGCCGGATAATCAAATACAATGAGCACGAGTTGAATTATTCATAACATTAAATTCCACCCTCTTGAAGAGACAAAAAACTGCCAAAAAGATTTAAAGGATGACACCATCATAGCAAGAGATTATAATTAGATAGAAAACAAACATTGTTAGTGGATAAATAATAGAGAGAGGTCAATCTAAGTAAAAATCAAATATGAATTCAATAACCATATTTGTTTTTATTTTAAAAGGAGTATTTCATGAAAAAAGTCTTTTTAATAGTTATTATATCCATTCTATTCACTGGATGTGAAATGGATGATAGCGGGGGTGCTGTTCTTGAAACAGAAATCGCAGACGAAATAATAAAAGCAACAGCTTCATCTGGAATTGATGTAGAAGAATTCAATATTAGTTCAGCCGATATATTTGCTTTTTCCTATGATTTCGGTTCATCAAAATGGAAAACTAGTGCTTCAAGCACCGGAAATACACAGGATAATGATAACAAAGCCCTGCTCCTTGTTGATGATCTCAGGTTTTCAAAAAATAAAGTTCAAATAAATGATTTAGATGACAACAATATTCCGGGGACAATAGACGTTCTTTATTTTGATAATGTGGGCCATTCCATCAAAGTAGGCGGTATATGGTATGGGGATTTAAACTGTAATATTTCAAATATTAATGTTTGTACAAATATATATGTTGATTCCGCTAATAATGAATTAACCTTCCACTTTTTTGATGTTGTTTTTATTAACAGGAATATTCTAAACAGAAAGATACTGTTTGACAGTATGAATAATACATATACAGCAGAAGATGGAAATTCAGTTTCTGACATGGAAAAAGCAGTTATAACAAGAGTATCAGAACAGGTTAGAAGAGTAGAAGAGAAAGCAATCTTTTTGCCTTTCGACCCGATAAACAATATAAAAGATGGAACAATCAAGGTCAGTGTAAAAATGGCAGACATGGTTGACAGAATTGAGGGCAGTAAAATTTACTGGAAAAATACTAACGGGATGCCACTTGATTATGATATTGCATCAGAATGAATAATAAATATTTTCAGCAATATTAAAAAAAGCCCCTCTAATGAGGAGCTTTTTTCATGCTCGGAAGAGGACTCGAACCTCCATGGGGCAACCCCCACTAGAACCTGAATCTAGCGTGTCTACCAGTTTCACCATCCGAGCTGGTAATTAAGACTATAAATCAACTGACAAGGGGTGTCAATAACCCTTATAAAACATTTAAATATTGATAATTATGCAAAACAGCAACAGTCCGCCCGCAATAATTTCAACATATTTGGGATACCTGTAGTTTTATTGAGAACTGCATCAATATAAAAAAGACTGATTTATAGCATTGTCGGCATCAGCCTAAAAACAGGCATGATTCTGTTTTAATAAACTCATTAATACAAACTATTCATACCTCTTTTGTCTTAAAAGATTGCTAATTATATGATAAATTGTTAATTTGTAATAATAATTCCAAGGTGGGTTAAATTGGGGCTTAAAGTATTATTTGTAGGCGAAATTGTAGGAAAAGCAGGGCTTTACTGTATTAAGAAACTGCTGACTGAAATAAAAAAAGAAAATGATATAGATTTTGTAATTGCAAACGGTGAGGGGACTACCGGGGGATTCGGCATAGGGAAAAACCATTCAGTATACCTCCGGAAACTCGGCATTGATGTGATAACAACAGGGGAAAAAACATTCTTTAAAAAGGATATGGTTGATCATATACAGCTTGCCCCTTATATACTGAGGCCTGCAAATTTCCCCTACGGAGTACCCGGCAGGGGCTGGAAAGTATACCAGACAGAGAAAGGGAAAATCGGGGTTATTTCTCTTCTGGGCAACTCTGGGTTCTACAGGATCCATTTAAGCAACCCTTTTTCATACCTTCCGGAACTTGTAAACAAGCTGAAAAAAGAAACAGACATAATAATTCTTGATTTTCATGCTGCGACAACAGCGGAAAAGAAAACAATGTTTTATCATGCTGACGGAAAACTCAGCGCAGTAATAGGAACCCACAACAAGGTTATGACAGCTGATGAGAAAGTGCTGCCGGGAGGTACAGCTGTTATATGTGATTCAGGAAGGACTGGAAGTATTAATTCTGTCGGAGGTCTTGATCCTGAAGTTGAAATCAGAAAATTCCTGACCCAGGTTCCGGAAAGATCGAAAGACTACTGGGAAAACCTGGAACTCCAGGGTGTAATCCTTGATATAGACCCGGAAACAGGAAAAGCGGAATCAATAACAAGAATAACTAAATCATGCGAAGCGGAGAATAGTGACAATGTATGAAGCAGGCAAGGTAATAAAAATAAACAACAAGGTCGTATCTGTAAAATGCGAGAAATCTGAACAGTGCAAATCATGCTCATCAACATTCTGTAATGTGAAAGACAGAAGATTTAAGGCTTTAAACAGTAAAAATATAGAGCTTCAGATAGATGATACAGTGGAAGTATTTATTTCACCCGGAAAAACTATTTTTTCCAGTTTTGTAGTTCTGATTTTTCCATTAATCATGTTTATTCTGGGATATTTCCTGAGCGGCAAGATATTTAATTTTCAGACAGATGCACTTAAAGCGGCAGGAGGGGCGGCTGGTCTTTTCATCGGTTTTATCCTGAGTTTTCTTTTCAACATGCTGAAAAAGAACCAGAATCTGCCGGTAATAACACGGAAACTTTAAACAGCCTTCCCAATTCAATAATTTACAAACAAATATAAATTATTGATTCATGAAAAATACAGAATATTTACTTTCTGGTATTAAGTTTCCAGAAGTACGAGAAATAAAAAAAGCAGGGTCCCGGAAAAGGATTGCCTGCTTTTTTTCTGAAATCAATTGTTTTAGACTTCAGCTGTAAATATAGTTATTAAAAATTTAAACTTCCATAATGTCTGCAATTGAAACAGTATGCTTTTTTCATACTGAATTAACAAATTCAGCCAGACAGATTGTGCTAGAATTCCACTTCAAACTGCCCTGTTTTAAGCATGATAAGTGTGCAGGCCTCAATATAACTAATCCCTGCTTCCTTGAGCGCTTTTTTAAGCTCATCAGATTCTGTTCCCGGGTTTAGTATAACCCTGCCCGGTTTCAGATTCAGGATTTCAGGAATCATCGCCCCAATCCTCTTTGGCCCCACATAGAGTGTGAGAGTTCCAACTTCATCCTTGATCTCTGAGAGAGAATTAAAAACTTTAAATCCCTCAATCACATCAAGTGTCGGATGAACAGGTAAAGGTTCATATCCGTGTTTATCAAGCAGTTTAAGCGCTTTATAGGAATATCTTTCCTCATTGTTGCTTGCGCCGAGTACTACGACTTTCTTGTTGTCCATTGTTTATTCTCCGAGGTTTTTCTTCAAAAATTCTTTAACCTGATCCTTGGGAAGAGATCCGTTAAAACTGTCCAGAACTTCGCCGTCTTTGAAAAGAAGAACAGCAGGTATACTCATAACCTTATATTTTGCGGCAACTTCCGCATCATTATCAACATCAATCTTGTAACAGTTTACTTTTCCCGCATATTCCTCTGAAATTGCATCAAGAACCGGGCTGAACATTTTACAGGGCATACACCAGTTTGCAAAGAAATCTACAAGTGCTGTTTCTCCGCTATTCAATATTTTTTCTTCAAATGATTTCTGATCCAGTACACTAGCACCCACATTAAGCTCCTTTATATGATTTTCACTATGTTTAGTTTAATAATTTTTAAGAGAGGAGTCAATTTTATTAAATCTTTTTTCCTTATTATTGCTTTACTGCTTTCCTTCATGTTATTATCAGACCATGTTTAATACGAATTTTATTATGCACCTATTTCAGAAAGATTTTATACTTAAACTGTTGTTACTGGCTTTATTATATTCAATAGTCCCTCTGTCAGAAACATTCCTACTCTTTCATTTCGGCGGAATTTTCGGGAACTATCTTGTTCTTGCAGCTGCAGCAACAACAGGCCTTCTGGGAGTATTGATTGCTTTCAATGAAATAAGCTCAATAATAAAGTCACTTAAAATAAAAATAAAAGAAGGTACTTATCCCGGAAAGGAATTTATCAGCCTCACCGGTGTTCTTACAGGCGGCCTTCTTCTTCTCACACCAGGATTTATAACAGATTCACTGGGTTTTCTTCTCTTTTTTCCGGTTTTCCGAAACGGCGTCGGCAGGATGATTACTTCAAAAATGGAAAACCGTCTCAAGGAAATCTATGAATACCTCAAGCTCTATGACCTTGAATAGAGCCTGAAACTTATTTAGAAACATTTAAAACTTACAGCAGAACCGACTCACCCTGTGCAGATTTTATTCTTTTTTAATTAATAATAATTCAATATATAAGCTTTTATATAAATAAAAAAAGCAGTAAATCTCTTTGAATTACTGCTCATATAATATCAGGCTTAGAAAACTCAATTACAGTTTTCTGAGTTTATAGACAAGAATCAGGAGATAGTACCAGAGATAGACAAAAACATTGAAAATTCTTAAAGGATTTTTGAATATTTTTCCAAGTTTTTCACTGAACCGTGCACCTGATGTTTTTGCAGGCCTGTTTCTTTTTCCCGCAAAAATATCAAAGCTGTTTCCTATCCAGATCGATATCCCCGGGTTGAAAAAAGATTTATTTCTTGTCAGCCAGTACCTGCCTCCGGGAAGGCCGGAACCTGCCAGTAAAAGGGCAGGGGATGATTTTTTAATTGCAGTAATAATGTTTTTTTCCATTTCTTTCGGAAAATAGCCTGTACACCGGCCTACAATATTCATCCCGGGATATGATGTTCTGATATTTGATTCTGTTACCTGGAGAACACCTCGTCTTCCCCCGGCAAGGTATACAGTTTTACCTTTTCTTTCAATTATTCCCAGAAGTTTCAACACAAAATCGAAGGGGAAATACAGTTCGGGAATATGCTCCCTCTTAAGCATTTCAGCACCCTTGCGGAGCGAGTCGGAAATCGGAAGAACAAGTGCAGCTGATTCCAGGTTATTTCTTAATTCTGTATTAAACCTTGCTTTAAGAAGATCTTTAAGAGAAACAAGCATTATGTGATGGGTTTTGCCATCTGCAAGAAGCATTTCAACAATCTTTTCCACTTCATCACCAGTAACAGCATCAACCGGTATTTTTAAAAGGTTTATTCTTTTTCTGCTGCTTATCAGACTGTCTTCCATGAATCCCTCTCCAGAATTATTGTTTTTACCGCTGCAGCAGCATATAAGGCTGCTGTTTCTGTCCTTAAAACATTTTCGCCGAGAAAAACCGGTTTAAAATTCTTTTCTTTTAAACAAGCAATCTCTTTATCAGAGAGCCCCCCTTCCGGTCCAATTATCAGTTTTATTTTTAAAGGAACTGTAAAAAGATACTGGTGGAGAGAAATATTTTCAATAGACTTTTGGTGAAAAAAAAGGCCAATTTCATTTTTTTCATCAATTTCAAGCGATGTAAGGGAAACAGGTTCTCTAACTTCCGGAAGTGTTTTGGAACCAGACTGCTGAAAAGCCTCCCGCACTATTTTCATGAACCTTTCATGTTTTCCCTTCCAGCTCTTACTGTCATATTTAACAATTGAAAACTCGCTCATCAGAGGCTGAATTACAGAAACACCAGCCTCTGTTGCCTGCCTCACAATGAGATCCATCTTTTTCCCCTTGGGAAGGCACTGGCAGAGAATAATTTCAGGTTCACATATATTATTTTCAGATACAAAGCTGTCGGATTCTCCGGTTTCCATGGTTTCATTATCTTTTTTCTTTCCGGAAGTATCAGCTTCAGCTGAAATATTGTTTTTTCCCTTTCCAGCTCTTTCAAGTTCAAGTATGACTTTTTTACCGTCTGATCCCTTGAAAACAGCTGTCCAGTAAACTCCATTTATATCCACAGCATTGAAAATATCGCTTTCCCTGTACCTGAGAACATTTTTCAGATAATGGCTGTCATTTTTTCCAAGAACAAAGCATTTTTCGCCATTGAAATCATCGGGAAGAAGAAACTGTTTCATAGAAAACTATTCCCGGGAAGGCATAAGGGAAATTACTGCAGATCTGTTTCTGGGGCCGTCATATTCGCAGAAATATATCCCCTGCCATGTGCCAAGCAGCAGCTTGCCGTCCATAACAGGAATACTCAGGCTGCTTCCGGTAAGAAGTGTTTTTATATGGGCTGCGGAATTTCCCTCAAGATGATGATAATTCTCGTTCCAGGGAACAAGGGAGTTAAGCTTATAGAGAATATCCCTGACAACATCGGGATCAGCAGCCTCATTTACTGTTACACCTGCAGTGGTATGGGGTATATAAATATTGCACATCCCGTTTTCAAACTGTTCCGATACAATAATTTTTTTCACCCTGATTGTAATATTAATAAAATCATCTTTTCTATCTGTTTTAACAGAAATTTTATTAACTGTCATTGTTTTACTATTTTCCCTTCTTCAAGAATCTGTACAGCTCTCTGAAGAACAAGATCAAATTCAATATCAAAAATCGGAGGGTTATTATTTGTCTTGTTAAGTTCATTTCTTATCAGCTTCTTTATTATCCTTTCCTTGAGAACTATTTTGTCAGCAGAAAGGTCAAGTATAAAACGCTGGATATCTGATTCTCCGGGGTTTGGATTTTTCTTGACAAAATCCTGGATAAGAAATTTTTCAATTATATTTTTATAAGATTCTGATTCTTTATCTGTAAATTCATCCTCTTTAACCTCAAGGTCAGGATCTATCCCGATTTTATCGATATTAATGCCGTCCGGTGTATAATACCGGGACATGGTGAGCTTGAATCCCCCTTCTCCTATTGTCCTTACCTGCTGGACCGATCCCTTGCCGTATGATGTTTCACCGAGAATAAATGCCCTCTTGTTGTCCTTGAGAGCGCCGGACAGGATTTCAGAAGCAGAAGCAGAGCCCTTGTCTATCAGTACAACAATCGGTAAATCTTCAGGAACCATTGTATTGGTTTCGGCGCGGTAAATCTTGTTTTCGGAAGGTATTTTTGATCTTGTACTTACAATGACTTCATCAGACAGGAAATAGTCTGCTATATCTGTAACAGAAGAAAGAAGTCCGCCGGGATTTCCCCTCAGGTCTATTATCACAGATTTAAACCTGTTCCTTTTGAAATCCTCAAGCGCGTCCTTTACCTTGCCGGCAGTCATTGGCGTAAACTGAATAATCCTAAGGTACCCGATATTCTTATCTATCATACTGCTTCTTACTGTCGGGACAACAATATTTTCCCTGGTAACATCGAGTGAAAAAACAATATCCTCGCCTCTCAGGAAAGTAATATTGACGTCGCTTCCCGCCTCGCCTCTTAAAAGCCCCATAACCTCATCAAGAGTCATGTTTTCAGTCGATTTTCCGTCAATCTTTATTATATAGTCTCCTGCAGAGACACCAAGCCGGTATGCCGGAGTTCCCTCTATCGGTGCAACAACACGGACAAAGGGGAGATGCTCCTCATCATAGCTTGTATCGCCGTAAAACTTGCTTATATACATTCCAACTCCGCCGAACTTTCCCGTAGTTGTATCTGAAAGATCACTCATATCATTTGCAGTAAGATATACTGAATAAGGATCATCGAGACTCTCAAACATCCCTTTCATCGCACCTTCGAAAAGTTTCTTCGGATCAACATCATCAACATAATAATTCTGGATAAATCTCATAACCTGATCAAGAACAGTTATATATTCAACACGTTCCTGATTTACATTCTGTGCAGATACAGTTGGAGAAACAGAAAAGAATATAATTCCTATTGAGACAATAACACTAAAAAAAACCCAGTAATATTTTTCTTTTTTAAACATAGTTCCCCCTGTATATAAAATATTCTATTGCAGGCTTGTATTTGTCAAGAATATTAAAATATCTGAAAATAAACGGTTTTAAAATATTTTTTAACACTATCTATTTTTTATCATATATAGCAATCTTTTCAAATACAGTTTTTTTAATGAAAAGCTTATTGACCTGCTGTTTTATGACCCGTAAACTACTATTTAAATGAAAAAACTATTTATCACAGGGATAATCTGGGAAATTGTCAGATTCACAACTCTTTTTCTGACAACTGCATCAAAAATAAATGGAGATCTGATACTTTTTTTCACATCTCAGCAGTTTATTTTGTTTTACATCTATTATTTTCTTATTCACGATACAGAAAAATACTGTCAGTATATGAAAATACTTGCAGCTGCTAAATTCCTGAGCCTTTTTACCGGCATTTTATATATTGTAAAACTGTTTATAAAAAGCACTTTTTCTGTGGCAGATATTCTGTATCCTGCAAACATAGTTTTTATAGATGGATTGTTTTTTATTGTGCTTATATATGTTGTTATAAGATACTTTAAAAAAGTACAGGAATCAGAGGAATAAACAATGCAGGTAATACCAATAGCAAGCGGAAAAGGGGGAGTCGGAAAGACTCTTGTTGCGGCAAATCTGGCAATAGCCCTGGGAAAATCAGGAAAAAGAGTAGTACTGGCTGACCTTGACCTGGGAGGATCAAATCTCCACCTGGTTCTTGGAACAACCGGTCTTAACGCGGGGATAGGGAATTATATAAATACCCCTGATATTGATTTTGAATCTATTGTCTATGAAACAGATTATAAAAATGTCAGATTTATACCGGGCGATTCAGAAATTCCGGGTATGGCAAACCTGAAAGCTTCCCAGAAAAAAACGCTTATCAAAAAGCTGTTCTCTCTTGACTGCGACTACCTTATTGTCGACCTGGGAGCAGGGACAAACTACAACACAATTGATTTTTTTCTCGCATCGGGACAGGGGATTATAGTAACAACTCCGGCCCTTACTGCAACGCTTAATGCATATGTATTTATAAAACATTCAATATTCAGGATCATGGATACCTCTTTCAGAAGAAAAACTGTGGCAAGAGGCTATATTGACAGACTAAAAGAGGACAGCAGTCTTATCCAGAAAATATATATACCTAAAATTCTTGAAAACATAAAAAGGGAAGACCCTGAAAGCTATAACAGGTTTGAGGCAAAAATAAGGAATTTCTCACCTCTGCTTATACTAAATATGGTTGAGGATCCCAGGCAGTCTGCAATTGCGGGGAAACTGAGAAGATCCTGCAGGGAATACCTCGGACTAGACCTTGAACACCTTGGTGTAATTTACAGGGATGAACTTCAGAATATTGCGCTCAATTCAAGACTCCCTATAGTAAGCTATAAACCAAGATCTGTGCTTTCCCAGGCAGTTTTCAGGATAGCAGATAAACTTCAGATTGATTTCAGGGCTGAAACAAGTGCTGATGAAGATTATTTTGATGAAACATACCTGAATGCGGAAATAGAGGCTCAGAATGACTTCAGTACAAAAATGCAGTCAATGGAGGAGCTTCTGCACAGCGGAACTCTGAATTCATCCGATATGATAGATATTATCAAGAGCCAGCAGATTGAAATCACAGAATTAAAAAAGGAAAACAACCTTTTAAAAAACAAACTTGTTAAAGCATCTGAACAGGGATACAGGATTTAATTACATCAGATTCAGTCAGAAATTCCCAGCAGTAAGCGGTTCTTCTGTTTGAATCTGGTTTTTTATTATTCTGTTTATACCATGTGAATCAGCGGGAGAAAGCAAATGCAGTTATTCATAAACTACCCTTCATGGATTAAACCGGAAATAATACCCGGATTTCCGGTAAGATGGTACGGCCTTATGTACCTGATAGCCTTTGTTATCGGGTACATACTATTTAAAAAGCAGGTAGCAGAACGGAAACTTGAAATCAGCGATGATGATATATCCAACCTCTTTTTCTGGATAATACTGGGAATTCTCCTGGGAGGAAGAATTTTTTCAACACTTGTATATGATACAACAGGAAAGTACTGGGCAAACCCGCTGCTTATCTTCTGGCCTTTTGACAGCAACTTCAAGTTTACAGGGCTGCAGGGAATGTCATATCACGGGGGACTTCTCGGAGGCATAACCGCAATGATAATTTACTGCAGGAAAAAGCATCTTCCGGTTGTTGTTACAGGAGATATGCTGGCAGTATCTATCCCGCTCGGTTATACATTCGGAAGGCTTGGAAATTTCATAAACGGGGAACTTTACGGAAGGGTTACTTCGGCAGACTGGGGTATGATTTTTCCCTATGCAAGAAAATTCCCTGTATCAAGCGGCTGGGTTGTGGAAATTGCAGAGAAAGCAGGGATAGACCTTGCAGCGGCAGGAAACTATGTAAATTTGCCCCGCCATCCGAGCCAGCTTTACGAGGCGTTTTTTGAAGGAATTTTTCTCTGGGCTGTAATGTGGTTTATATTAAGAATGAGAAAACATGCCCCAGGGGAGTTAATGGGTTCATATGTACTCGGATACGGAGTAATCCGCTTCTTCATTGAATACTTCAGGGAACCGGATGCAGATATCGGCTTTATTCTAGAACTGTCAGGAAAAAACAATCCAATCCACACTTTGAACTCTTTTTTCAACTTTTCAATGGGACAGCTTCTCTGCTTTCTGATGATTCTGACAGGAGCAGCTGTTATCGCTGTATTCAGAAAAATAGAGCTTGCTAAAACCGAAGCAGAAGGTAACAAGCTTCAGAAAGACAGTCAGCTAAAAAAGAAGAAGAAAAAAAGACATTAAAATCACAAAAAAATAATCAGTTCTTCTGTTCCGTTTGCATCACGACTTTTTTTAACTTAGAATTTAACCTGTAAAAGGGAAATCAATATGGTGCAGAAGTTTCAGAAGAATAAAGAACAGGAAAATGACTACCGGGAATATATAAAATCTGTTCTCTGCTGTGAAAATGAAGATGAAAAAATATGCAGGGAAATATTATCCCATAAAAAATTCATGGACAGCCAGATGCACAGAGATGTTGATATTGATGTTGCAATACTCGACTATATCACAAGCATAAATAAGGATATCCAGATTCCGTCTGTCTTTGACAGCCTGAACATCAGAAAACTTTATCATCCTTCCAGAAACCACTACAAAAAACTAAAGCCCTTCGATACATCAGATCTGTCAAGAGATTTAAATACAGAAATTGAAAGGGCGCACCGCTACGGCTCACAGCTCTCTGTTCTGATGTTTGACCTTGATGAAAGCATTGATCCTGATCCCGATTCAGATGATATTTCAGAATTCTTTTTTTCAAATATAAGCCGCCATGTCCGCCGCACAGATACAGTATATTCATATGAAAAAAACCACTATGTTCTTATACTTAGTGAAACAAATATAAACGATGCAGTTAACACTGCATTTAACCTTCAGAACTGGTTTCAAAATGAGAAGTTTAAAAAATCCTCTCCAAAAATGATAAATATCGGAATAGCAGCATACGGAATGCATGGAATTGATTCAGACCACAAACTCATTTCAGCTGCAGATAAATCTCTGTGTAAAGCCAAAGAATCGGGCGGCGGCAGGATTTGCCTCTATCAGGACAGGAAAATTTTTGATATTGAAAAACCGAAGAACAGCTGTATAAACATACAGAAAACCTCTGAAAGGCTCAGCTTCAAGGGTCTCCCGATTCATAAGGGAATGGCTGCCGGTAAAATATTCATCTACAACGACCTGCTCTCACATGAACACGAATCATACGATATAAGTGAGGAAAACCTGGAAAAGGAGCTCTCAAGAATCATAACTGCAATAGAAAATGTTGAAAAAGATCTTTCCGATGTCGAGCACCTGGTAAACAGGGACCTGAGCGAAGAATATGCTGCAATTTTCCAGGCGCACCGCCTTATTCTGAAGGACAGCCAGCTGTTCAATGAAATTAAAAAAGATTTGTATGAGAAAAAAATAAACGGTGAGAAAATTGTAAGGGATGTATTCAAGAGATGGGAAAAGAGATTCCTTGCATTCGATGATGAAATATTCAGAAACAAGTCACAGGATATTGCAGATATCTCTTCCAGGAGAATCAAAGAGCTTACAGGGATAGACAGTCATATACTGGAAGAAGCTCCGGAAGATTCAATT
Source organism: Spirochaetia bacterium (assembly GCA_963662265.2). Classification (GTDB taxonomy): domain Bacteria; phylum Spirochaetota; class Spirochaetia; order CADAEX01; family CADAEX01. Next base: position 366,817 of record CAXXHA010000010.1, read on the forward strand.
ATATTTGCAAACCGCCTTCTCCCGTCAGATACAGTCAATATAAATAAAAACAACGTCAAGGCAATTGTAACTAAAGAGGGGGGTAAATTCTCACATACAGCAATTCTCTCAAAAGCAATGAATATTCCTCTTGTCATCATTGAAAACCTTGACCTGAGCAGCCTTCACAGAGAGGAAACAGTTATTGTTAACGGGGAAACAGGAGATGTTGTTATAAATCCGGACCAGGAGGAAATGGAAAGCGCGGAAAAGCAGCTTGAAGAAACAACAGGCAGGGAAAGCTTATCCGGAATAATGCAGAAATCAGAAAAGATCTATTACAGGGGAGAAGAAGTCTTTATAAGCGCGGCAGCATCAAGTCCTGATGAAACCGAGGAGGCTTTATTGTATGATGCATACGGTATAGGGCTTTTCAGAATGGAGGTTCTTTATCTTTCGCAATATACATTACCGGAAGAAAAGCTTCTTGTCAGTGAGATAGAAAAAACAATAAAAAAGTTTAAAAGACGGGAATCTGTTATCAGGCTCACAGATATAGGCGGAGATAAAACTCTTCCATACATAAACATTACAGAAAGGTATAATTCCAACCTTGGTGTAAGAGGGGTTCGCCTCCTGCGCAGCTATCCCGCCATTCTGGAAACTCAGCTTCGCTCATTGATTAAAATCGGGCAGAAATATGATATAAAAATAATGGTTCCCATGGTTACGCTTCCGGAGGACATGGTTTTTATCAAAGAAATGATTTTAAAACTCAAAAAAGCGATGAAAAAAGAAAAAGACATACCAATCGGTGCAATGATAGAAACACCTTCTTCAGTAATTACCATTGATGAGATCCTGGAACTGAGTGATTTCGTTAGTATAGGATCAAATGACCTTATCCAGTACACAATGGCGGCAGACAGGGAAAAACTCTCAGTCAGCAAATATTATGAAAAAGGCAATGTTGTTGTTCAGGAATTCATAAGAAAAGTCATTGAAAAGGCTGCTTCCAAAAACATTCCGGCATATCTCTGCGGAGAACTTGCCCAGAATACAGATTTCACAAAAAGCCTGCTTGATTTAGGATGCAGAATATTTACAGTAGCCCCGGTCATGATTCCGGCAGTAAGAAACGCAGTTATAAAGGCATCTGAACAGGAAGAAGCCTGAATCAGAATTTACAGTTTTTAGTGAAACTGTTTCTCCGGAAATTAAATCACATGTTTCAAGCAAAAAAAATCCCTGCCGCCGGCAACAAGCAAACACACTGCCGTGACAGGGATTATATTATAATTTATCAGATTACATCAGAACAATATTATTGTTTTTGCAGTCTTCCCTTACGTTATCAGGCCAGAGACTTGCCTGAACTTCGCCGATATGCACTTTTCTGAGGAAAAACATGCAGAGCCTTGACTGGCCGATACCGCCGCCGATAGAGTAGGGCAGTTCACAGTTTAAGAGCCTCTTGTGAAACATGAGTTCTTTTCTGTCTTCAAGGTTTCTTATTTTAAGCTGCTTCTCTAGAGCTGTCTCATCAACCCTGATCCCCATTGAAGATATTTCAAAACATCTTTCGAGAACAGGGTTCCATACAATAATATCACCGTTAAGACCGTTGTATCCGTCACTGTTTGGTGTACTCCAGTCATCATAGTCAGGAGCTCTTCCGTCATGTATTTTACCGTCTGAAAGCTCTCCCCCGATTCCTATGATAAAAACAGCCCCGTATTCCTTTGCCGCAAAAGATTCCCGTACGAAAACGTGGGTCGGTGATCGCTTTCTGCAGCAGTTCTACTGCACGTTGAGACTTCTGCTTGTAGTAGGGCTTAATCACATCCGAACTCAGTCTAAGCAGGTCGCCATTACCAATGATATGGTTCGCCAGCGCTGGACCAACACTGCCTGGCGCTAAGCTAATAATGCCATTCATATTGGTCAAAGCCTGGGTAATCGCTTCATTAGCGATCACAATACCGCAGCGTACGCCCGGTAATCCCAGTTTGGATAAGCTCATACACAGAATCGTATTGTCATTCCAGAAAGGTTCAACGTCTTCAAAAATGATGTTCGGGAATGGCAAACCGTAAGCGTTATCGATGATTAGCGGGATGTTGTTTTCACGCGCGAGCTTGTCTAGTTTACGGATTTCTTGATCCGTGAGTACGTTACCTGTTGGGTTGGTTGGGCGAGATGCACAGATAGCAGCGACGGAGTCATCGACTTTTAGCTTTTCAAAATCAACGTGGTATTTAAACAGGCCATTATCAAGTAATTCGATTTCCGGGTGGTACGAGACGAAGATGTCTTCATCAATCCCCGCATCGCCATAACCAATATACTCTGGCGCGATCGGTAACAGCACTTTTTTGTGTGAACCGTCCGGCTGTTGCCCGGCGAGTAAATTAAATAGGTAGAAGAAACCGCTTTGGCTACCATTAGTCAGACTGATGTTTTTCTCACTGATGTTCCAACCGTAGGTTTCACGGAACAGCTTAGCCAATGCTTTAACAAACGCATCTTTGCCTTGTGGACCATCATAGTTAGTCAGTGCGGCGATGAGTTCTCCGCTGGCGAGCATTTCCTCACTGGCTTGGTGAAAGTAATCGAGCATGGCAGGAATGGCGGCGGGATTTCCTCCACCGAGCATGATGGCACCTGGTGTGCGCAGACCATCATTTAAATCATCCATTAACTGCGTGATACCTGAATACTGATTAAATTTTTCACCAAACTTTGAGTACTGCATGTTTACTTATACCTAATTCATTGTGATTGCTTTGTGTAATATTGCTGACTGAGCTTCAGCTTATAGTGTAATACTTGACCTTACCCTAATGTTATTACGACGCAAAGTGTGAATTCACTCGAAGAAGAAAAAAGTGTCTGTTCAGACCAGATGAATGGATTATAAAGTGAAAAGAGGATTAAAAAGGGAAGCCTACGCTTCCCTTGCTGGTGGAGAGATAGATGTGCTATTCACCAGTGTAGACAATAAGTACTTTGTCATCCTGATACTGACGCTCGAATGCGTAGTACCCTTCCTGATTACGGGTAATGTGCTGACCTTGAGCAACAGCAGGGTGACGTTTACGGAACTCGCCCAGTTTTTGCCAGTGCTGCAGTAAGTCTTCACGCTCGCCATGAATCTTATCCCATGGCATGTCGGAGCGGGTTCCCTGGTGAGTATCGGATCCAGTATGACCAAAGTCTCGGGCTATTTCGTCGCCGTAATAGATCTGAACCGCACCCGGAGCCAACATTAACGCATTTGCGGCGCGTGCCTGATCATCAAAGCTGCGACTACGGGCAGACCAGAACAGTTGCGTGTCATGAGAAGAAAGGTAACTCAACACGTTGAACTCTGGGTCCTTATTGATTTGCTCTGCATAGCGTCGGTAATCACTGTCGAGGTTGGCAAAGCATTTCAGCGCTTTTGGTGCGACATCTGACTGGAATTCGAAATTGATAATTGAATCGAATCCGTTATCAAAGTACGGGCTTTTCACCACACTGTGCGCCCAGACTTCGCCCGTCATCCAAAACGGCGAATCATCCAGTGCTTTGTCAGGATGGTTTTGCTTCCACTCTGCCAGCGCTTGTGTGGTGCTGGTTTTGAGTTCTGACCACGCTTCCATTTCTACGTGCTTCGCGGTATCGACACGGAAGCCATCAATGCCATATTCACGAACCCAATCGGATAACCAGGTGATCAGATGTTCGCGCGGTGTCTTTTGTTCATCACGTGCAGCAGTGTCTTTGTTGTGGAAGAAGTTTGGCAAGCCGGTTTTCTCTGTTGATCCGGTTTTCAGGTCCGGTAAGTAGTTCAGAGACATGCTGATATCGTTGTACCCCGGCGCATCGTAATTGCCGATGTCGGTTCGAATCCAGTCTTTACCCCACCATTTTTCCCATGCTTCACCGTCACCATATTTGATGTAATCGTTGAAGCTGTGCCAACTCTGGCCTGATTTTGGTTGCCAGTCGGTCCATTTTTCACCCAGCACTTGTTGCGCTTCTTGGTCATCAAGGTAAAGCTGACCAAAGCCAAACTCCTGCATATCGGCCAGTGTTGCGTAGCCAGTGTGATTCATTACGACATCCCAAATGATACGGATACCTTTGTTGTGTGCGGTATCGATGAAGGTTCGCAGCTCATCTTCGGTGCCCATATTGGCATCGAGCTTGGTCCAATCTTGATGGTAGTAACCATGATAGCCGTAGTGTTTGAAATCGCCTTTGTCGCCGCCGCCAACCCAGCCGTGAATTTGCTCTAGCGGTGACGTAATCCAGATGGCGTTAACACCGAGAGAGTCAATGTAATCGAGTTTTTTGGTCAGACCCGCTAAGTCGCCACCGTGGAAGGTGCCGATTTCGTATTTACCGTCTTTGCTGCGGCCATAGCTGTTGTCGTTGTCTGGATTCCCATTGTAAAAACGGTCGGTCATGACGAAATAAACCGTGGCGTTATCCCAACTGAATGGTTTATTCGCCTGTTGTTCAACCTCCTCTAGCAGTAGCAGCCCCTGACTCATTGGGCCTGGCTGAAGGGTGACTGCACCATTGGTTACGGTTGTCTCTTGCCCAGTCAGAGCATCTCGAACCAAGGTGCCATCACTAAAGGTTTCCGCGACATTGATGGTTTTAGCTGTGTCACTTGCGACAGGGCAAGTGAAGCTGGTTACCTGAGACTGTTTTGGTTTGATCTTAACCGTCAGCTCATTGGTTGTTGGGTTGAGCGTAAACTGGTAGGTATTGGCTTTGAAAATGCGCAGCGGCATAGTGGCATCCGTTGCACAGTTATCCATTTTTAATGGTGTATTAAATTTGATGCGGTTTTCTTCTGCCAGAGCGAAGCGACTGCCACAGCTTTGTTTGCTGTCGGCAATCGTGAAAGTGTAATTGCCTTTATCCAGTTTTTGTTCTGCGACGAGTAACCCCTGATCGTTTTGTTCGAACATGGCTTTGTCATCACCGACGCTTAATATAATGGCATTTTCTGGAATTTGGCTGCAGGCACTAAGTAGACCAATAGAGAGTGCGAGAATTGTTTTTTTCATTGTGTCCTTCCCCCGAATAAACAGATCTTTTATAACAAAAAGAAGCCTCTACAATCCGAGCGGTGCACCAACAAGTTAAACCTCTCTCACCCTACAAATTTTTGTCTTGTTCACAAAATGAGTAATAATTCCCGCTAATCTCATCTTTTGGCCAACAAAAAAGGGAAGCTGATGCTTCCCCTTTGGTTATCTTGTGATTTCTTTTTCAGGCAGTAACTTAGTTATAGGTTACTTATTTTTGAAGAAGAGAGATGTCGGCGATCTGTAGGAACAGGTTGCGCAGATTGTTCAGCAGGGTCAGACGGTTTTTCTTAAGTGCTTCGTCGTCTGTCATTACCATTACGTTATCGAAGAATGCATCTACCGGCTCACGCAGGTCCGCAAGTTTGCTTAGGGCTTCTTGGTAGTTACCCGTTGCAAATGCTGGCTCTAGTGCTTCAGTCATCACTTCAACGCTTTCTGCTAACGCTTTTTCTGCGTCTTCTTGTAGAAGAGATAAATCGATTTCTTCAGCCAGTTCGCCGTCGAATTTCGCCAAGATATTACCTACACGTTTGTTCGCTGCCGCCAGAGATTCTGCCGCTTCTAGCTCACGGAAGTGAGATACCGCTTTTACGCGTTGATCGAAATCTGCTGGTTTTGTCGGGCGACGTGCCAGTACAGCATGGATAATATCGACACTGAAGCCTTCGTCTTTATACCATGCATTAAAACGACCCAGCATGAATTCGATAACATCGTGTTCAACGTTGTCGTTAGTCAGCTTAGAGCCAAATTGTACTTTTGCTTCACGGATCAGGTCGAGCAGGTCTAGGTTATAGCCATTTTCAACGATGATACGCAGTACGCCCAGAGAAGCACGACGAAGTGCAAATGGGTCGCTGCCTTTTGGAGCTTGACCAATACCGAAGATACCAACGATGGTGTCCAGCTTGTCAGCCATTGCCACTGCAGAAGAAATCGCGGTGCTTGGCAGAACATCACCAGCGAAACGCGGCATGTACTGCTCGTATAGGGCTAGTGCAACTTGCTCATCTTCACCATCGTGAGTTGCGTAATGCATACCCATAACACCTTGAGTATCCGTGAATTCGAATACCATTGAGGTCATTAGGTCACACTTCGCCAACAAGCCTGCGCGAGTCGATTTATCAACATCCGCACCAATTTGTTTCGCGATGTAGCCTGCAAGTGCAGTAATGCGATCGGTTTTGTCTTTGATTGTGCCCAGTTGCTTTTGGAAAATCGCGTTTTCCAGTTCAGGAAGGCGGTCAATCAGTGGACGCTTGCGGTCGGTGTTGAAGAAGAACTCGGCATCGGCAAGACGTGGACGAACCACTTTCTCGTTACCTTCGATGACGTAGCGAGGCTCTTTCGATTCAATGTTCGACACAAAGATGAAATTAGGCAGTAGTTTCTTGTCTTCAGAGTAGACAGGGAAGTACTTCTGGTCACCTTTCATGGTGTAAACCAATGCTTCAGAAGGCACTTTCAGAAATTCTTCTTCGAATTTCGCTGTTAGTACCACTGGCCATTCAACCAGAGAGGTAACTTCTTCTACCAGGTCATCTTCTAGATCAGCGATACCGCCAACCGCGGCTGCCGCTTTTTTGGCGTCAGCTAGGATGATAGCTTTACGAGCTTCGTAATCCGCCATAACTTTACCGCGTTCTTCAAGAATCGCCGGGTATTGCTCAGCAGAGTCGATGGTAAATTCTTGCTCGCCCATAAAGCGGTGACCGCGGATAGTTCGGCCAGATGCGACGCCAAGGATTTCGCCTTCGATGAGGTCACTGCCCATTAGTATGGTTAGCGTTTTAACCGGACGAATAAATTGAGTCGTCTTGTTACCCCAACGCATTGGTTTTGCAATAGGTAGGTTTGCCAGTGCTTTTGCTGCTAGTTCAACGATAAGATCGGAAGTATTAATGCCTTTAACTTCTTTCTCAACATAGATTTTTTGCGTCTTCTCATCGACGTTAACGTTACTTAAGTCAACACCATTCTTCTTCGCCCAACCTTCAGCAGCCTTGGTTGGTGAAAGGTTTTCATCAAAGGCAACAGACTTTGTTGGGCCCATGATTTTAAGAGTTTTATCTTCTTGACCTTCAGCCAACGCTGCCACTTTAAGTGCCAGACGGCGAGGTGCTGCAAACCACTTGATGCCTTCATGAGCAAGCTCTGCGCTTGCTAGCTCAGCTTCAAAGTTTGCTGCGAATGCTTCAGCCAGAGTACGAAGTTGCGTTGGTGGTAGCTCTTCCGTACCCAGCTCGATTAGAAATTCTTTTGCCATGTTAGATCGACCCCTTACGCGTTATCTTCTTTTTTACACATTGGGAAGCCAAGTGCTTCACGTGATGCGTAGTATGCTTCTGCTACTGACTTAGTCAGGTTACGGATGCGCAGGATGTAGCGTTGACGCTCAGTTACTGAGATCGCTTTACGTGCATCTAGCAGGTTGAACGCGTGGCCTGCTTTTAGGATGCGTTCGTAAGCAGGAAGTGGAAGAGGCTTTTCAAGCGCAACGAGCTGTTGACACTCTTTCTCACACTGTTCAAAGAAGCCGAATAGGAAATCAACGTCAGCATGCTCGAAGTTGTAAGTTGATTGTTCCACTTCGTTTTGGTGGAAGATATCACCATACGTGACTTTGCTGCCGTCTGGTGCGATATTCCAAACTAGGTCGTAAACCGAATCTACTTCCTGGATGTACATAGCAAGTCGCTCGATACCGTAAGTAATTTCGCCAGTGACTGGTTTACACTCAAGGCCACCAACTTGCTGGAAGTAAGTAAACTGTGTCACTTCCATGCCGTTTAGCCATACCTCCCAGCCTAGACCCCATGCGCCTAGAGTTGGGTTTTCCCAGTTGTCTTCGACGAAACGGATATCGTGTACAAGTGGGTCAATACCAAGAACTTCAAGGGAACCAAGGTACAACTCTTGGATATTGTCTGGCGATGGTTTTAGCGCTACTTGGAATTGGTAGTAGTGCTGAAGACGGTTAGGGTTTTCACCGTAACGGCCATCAGTAGGACGACGTGAAGGTTGTACATAAGCTGTCGACATTGGCTCTGGACCAATTGCTCGTAAACAGGTCATTGGATGAGAGGTACCCGCTCCAACTTCCATATCGAGTGGTTGAACAACGGTACAACCATTTTGAGCCCAATAATCCTGCAGCGCGAGGATCATTCCCTGGAAGGTTTTGATATCGTATTTTTGCATAAGTCAGGTTCGCGCGATTCTCTTGTTACTCGTAAATTCGCCATCTATGCTGAGTTTTTCAACTCTAACAACGGTGATAAAGAGTAATTACGGTTGAATAAATTAACAATCTAGTATAACCAGATATTGAGCATGGGAGTAGAGCTAATCTTGATTAATTCATGGGCGATTTTCTCCTTTAATGAATATTTACCACGTTATCTGCTGTATTTTTCTTAAAAGGGAGCTTTCTGCTGCTTTGGTGCTTGAGATGCATAACAAGGTTGGCTAGAATTGCGCCTGTCTTTGGGGAGTAGCTTACCCGGTGAAGTTTCCATTTCATCAGGTTCGTTCGTCAACATAATTGGTGCAAAATCACCATGGCGCTCGAGACTCGAAGCCTTTCGAGTTTAGCAAGACCTTAGACAAATCACACGAACCGGGGTGGG